>NZ_KB906519.1:751401-1575754 GCF_000381425.1 Thioalkalivibrio sp. ALRh | reverse complement strand
CCGTGATCCCCGTGATCCCCGTGATCCCCGTGATCCCCGTGATCCCCGTGATCCCCGTGATCCCCGTGGTCACCGTGGTCACCGTGGTCACCGTGGTCACCGTGGTCACCGTGGTCACCGTGGTCATGATGGCCGTGATCCATCTCGGACGGGTCATGCTCGAGCGCGTCGGTTTCGAGATAGCCCTCGTCACCCGGCGCCCCGCCCGGCAGCTCGCCGGCCACCGTAAAGGCCAGATCCACCCGGGCCCGCCAGTAGTCACCCAGCGCGGCCACGGCCCGCTGCCAGTCGGCCAGCTCTTCCTGCTTGGTCACCAGCAGGTCGAACACATCGTCGAACATGAAGTTCACCCGTTCCTGCATACGCTCCAGCTCGATCTCGCGGGCCGGGAGCAGTTCGTAGCGCTTGGTGCTGAACTTGTCCCGGTTATGAGCCAGCCGCACGAAGTGCTGGTGGACGTCGGCGGTCACCGCCTGCTCCAGTTTGGCCTTCCGGGCCTCGCCGTCCTCCAACCGCGCCTCGGCCCGGGCGATGCCGGCCTGGTTCTGGTTGAAGATCGGCAGGGTGAAGGAGATGCCACCGCCCCACAGGCGGGTGCCGTCCGTCTCGCGCTCGAACTCGATACCGGGCTCGATGTCACCCAGCCAGCGATAGCGCCGCACCAGGGCCACCCCCTCGGTGAGCCCCTCCAGGGCATGGTCCAGGGCCCGCAGGTCCAGACGCTGCTCCAGCGCCTGCTCGACCAGGGCATCGCGATCCTCCACACCGGCCAGCGGCAGTGGCAGCTTGCCGGGCACCTCCCAGCCATCCACCTGGCCGGGCAGCCCCATCAGGTGGGCCAGGCGCAGACGGGTCTCGCGCTCGCGCTGCCGCGCATCCTCGAGCTTCAGCCGGGCCTCGGCCGCACGGATGCGCAGCTGTGCCCGCTTCAGGTCGGGGATATTGCCGGCGTCATAGAAGCGCTCGCCCAGCAGCGAGCCGAGATCCGCGGCACGGGTCTCCAGCGCCTGTACCTGAGCCCGCTGGCGCGCGGCCACCGCGTCATACCAGGCACGCTCGGTGTCCGAGGCCAGGGCCACCATGCCTTCGGCCAGCTGCAGACGGGTGGACTCCCAGTGGGATTCGGCAATGTCCTGACGGGCACTGCGCATCAGCAGGCCGGAAATACCCCAGGCCAGGCCAACCCCCGTCTCGTTGCCGCCACCGCCCTCGGGGCGCATCACCGACAGCGACAGGGTGGGATTGGAAAACTGGGCGGCCTCGACCACGTCGGCGGCCGTCAGATCCAGCTTGGCGTAGGCCTGCTGCATGCGCGGGTTGCGCCACAGGGCCTGATGAATGGCCTCCTCGAGCGTCAGCTCGCCGGAGGGGCGGGGCATCTCCGACTCGGGCAGGTCGATCCCCTGCACCGAGATGTCCTCCGCCAGCTCGGAGCGGTCCAGCTCGGGCGCGGTGACCGCGCAACCGGCGAGGAACAGCACCGAAACGACGGGGAGCAGCAATCGGGTTGCTCGCATCGTGAAAATCTCCTTGATCGGACTTCGACTCCGCATCCCGCGCGAACGCGCGACACGGCCTTGCCGTCCGCCAGTGCCGAGTGGAACCCGGATATACGGACAGCCCCGGCGCTCGGGCCGGTACAGTCAGATCAGGAGAGGATGGGGGGTCGGTATAACGCGGCCGCAGGCGGACCGCTCTGGAAGGAATACAGGCTCATGGCCTGCGTGACCGGGGTCAGCAGATGCATACCGGTGATGGACGGCATGCCCTGGCAGTGGCTGCAGGCCGAGCAACTCGCCAGGCAGGCCGCGTCCACGCAATCCGCGTGCTGGATCACCCCGCTGGCGTCAGAGGAATCGGATGCTTCATGGGCGTGGTCGCCGCCATGCCGAGTATCGGCGTGATCGTCCTGCGCATGGTGATCATGGTGGTCGCCGTGCGCGTGATCATGCGAATGATCATGGTCCGCGTGATCCGCCGCCTTGTCGCCCTGCGACTGGGCCCCGTGCATCGCATGCCCGGCGTGACTGCCTCCCTCGCTCGCGACGGCCGCAAGTGCCGGCAGGCCGGCAATCGCCAGCACCAGCATCCAGCACAGCAGTCGATGGAAGACCCGTTTCACTTCGGCCAAACCCTCACCTCAAGGGGCATCACCCCGATAACCCGCCGATACGCTACCACAGCCCGCACACATCAGCGCACCCCTGTGGGAGCGTGCCTGCACGCGAATGCCCCTGCCCGCATCCGGCTTTGGCAGGGGCTTCGCGGGCAAGCCCGCTCCCACACACATTCCCGTCGCCCCATCGGCCAGAGGGCTGGCCTCCTACGCCAGCGCGCGCTCGATCACGTCGCGCAGGTCGCGCGACAATTCGAGTGCGGCGAGGCGCTCGAGTTCCGCACGCATCTGCTCGCCGCGAACGCTGTCCACCTTCTGCCAGCGCGTCAGCGGCTGGGCCAGGCGCGCGGCGGTCTGCGGGTTCATCGGATCCAGCTTCTCGATGAAGGCGCCCATGCGGCGGTAGCCCGCGCCATCTTCCTGGTGGAAATGGCGTTCGTTGCGCGCCATGAACGGCCCCAGCACCGCACGCACCCGGTTCGGGTTGGTCCAGCGGAACCCGGGGTGCCCCAGCAGCGCCTCCAGGCGCTCGAAGCCGCCGGGGACCTGGCTGCCGGCCTGCAGGCCGAAGTACTTGTCCAGCACCAGCGGATCGTCGCGGTAGCGCTGCTCGAAGTCCGTCAGCAGCACCTCGCGTGCCTCGTGATCCAGCTCGTTCACCGCATTCAGCGCACCCATGCGCATGGTCATGCTGCGCGCCTTCTGGTACTGCGCCAGGGCCTCCGGCACCGCGGCCTGGTCGCCGGCGGCCACACGCAGCGCCAGCAGGCGGTTGCGCAACTGGCGCCGGCCCATCGCCTCGGCGGTGAAGGCGCCGTTGTCCACGGCATCCAGCTTCGGCTGGATCTGCTGCATCGCGCCGGCCAGCGGGGCGTAAAGGCGCTTCTCCAGGTCGTCGCGCTCCATGCGCAGGCGCACCGGATCGACGCGCTCGAACAACTCGGCCAACTCGCGCGTGGGCGGCAGTTGCAGGATAGTCGCCAGCAGCACCGGCTCGATCGCCGGGTCCTCGATCAGGGCATGCAGGGCGTGCTCGGTGGCGGCCTCCAGCGCGGAGTCGGCGGCGTCGTGCTGGATGCGCGTGCGGATCGCGCGGCGGAACAGGGTCTGCGCGGCCTCCCAGCGGGAGAAGGCGTCATCGTCGTGCGCCAGCAGGTGGGCCAGTTCGTCCACGCCCTGGTTGGCGTTCAGGATCACCGGGGCGGAGAAGCCGCGCAGCCAGGAGATCGCGCCCGGCTCGGCGGACAGATTCTCGAAGCAGAAGGTGTGCTCGGCGGCATCCAGCTCGAGCACCCATTCGTCGCGCTCGGCCTCGTCGCCTTCCCGGCGCGCGCGGATGCGCTGGCCGTCGGCATCGAGAAAGGCCATGCGCACCGGGATCACCACCGGCTCCTTGTGCGCCTGCCCCGGGGTCGGCGGGGTCTCCTGCGCGAGTGTGATACGGGCCGGTCCGCCGGGGCCGTCGAACGCGGTGCTTGCGGTCACGTGCGGCGTGCCGGCCTGGGTGTACCAGCGCTTGAAGCGGGAGAGATCGCGCCCGCTGGCCTCGGCCATCACCGCGACAAAGTTGTCTGTCGTCACTGCCTGGCCGTCGAAGCGCTGGAAGTAGAGATCCAGCCCCCGGCGGAAGGTCTCGCGCCCGATCAGGGTACGCAGCATGCGGATCAGCTCCGCGCCCTTCTCGTACACCGTCAGGGTGTAGAAGTTGTTGATCTCGGCGTAGTGGTCCGGGCGCACGGGGTGCGCCAGCGGCCCGGCGTCCTCGGGGAACTGATGGGCGCGCAGCAGCGAGACATCGTCGATGCGCTTGACCCCGAACAGGGTGCAGTCGGTGGTGAACTCCTGGTCGCGGAAGACCGTGAGCCCCTCCTTCAGCGACAGCTGGAACCAGTCGCGGCAGGTCACGCGGTTACCGGACCAGTTGTGGAAGTACTCGTGGGCGATCACCGACTCGATGGCGACAAAGTCGCTGTCGGTGGCGGTGTCGGGGCTGGCGAGCACGTACTTGGCGTTGAACAGGTTCAGCCCCTTGTTCTCCATCGCCCCCATGTTGAAGTCGTCCACCGCGACGATCATGTACACGTCCAGATCGTATTCGCGGCCGAAGGCCTCCTCGTCATAGCGCATCGCCCGCTTCAGCGAGGCCAGCGCGTGATCGCAGCGATCGGCGTTGTGCTCCTCCACATAAAGCTCCAGCGCCACCTCGCGCCCGGACATGGTGGTGAAGGTGTCGCGCTGGCAGGCCAGATCCCCGGCGACCAGTGCGAACAGGTACGACGGCTTGGGGAACGGATCCTCCCACACCGCGTAGTGGCGCCCGCCGTCCAGCTCGCCGGCCTCCACGCGGTTGCCGTTGGCCAGCAGCACCGGGTACTGCGCCCGGTCCGCCTCCAGGCGCACGCGGTAGGTGGTCAGCACATCCGGGCGGTCGGGGAAGAAGGTGATGCGGCGAAAGCCCTCCGGCTCGCACTGCGTGCACAGCATGCCGCTGGAGGCGTACAGGCCTTCCAGCGCGGTGTTCTGCTCCGGGTGACAGCGGCTGACGATCTCCAGCCGCGCACGCTCCGGCAGGCCGTGCAGCAGCAGGCCCTCGGCATCGTGCTCGAGCAGGCCCTCGCCCGGCTCCGCGCCATCCACGGTCAGTGACACCAGCTCGACGCCATCGCCGTAGAGCCGCAGCGCCCCGTTCGGCTCCACCGCCTGCGGGTTGCGCCGCACCGCCATGCGCGTGGTCACCTCGGTGGTCGCCGCCGCCAGGTCGAAGTCCAGCTCCAGGCTCTCCACCACAAACGCCGGCGGCTGGTAATCGCTCAGATAAACCGCCTGGGGACTCGCATCACGCATTCCAAACTCCAGTCATCAATCGCTTTCCACACGTATCACGCCCGGCAAGCACGAACGCTAAACCCCGACAAAGGCAACGTCATTGCGAGGCGCCGCGGCAACCTCCATCCATCACCCCCCACGTTTCTCGGCCCAACCACCGGGGTTCCTCACAGAGATCGCCACGTCGCTGCGCTCCTCGCGATGACACCGTCTCTTCCCGTCATTGCGAGGAGCCGAAGGCGACGCGGCAATCTCTCGACCGAACCCCGACTTGTACCCCGACCAGCGCCGGAAACTGGCACCACAACAACAATCCGTTAGCATACCGCGCATGGAATGGATCGATATCTGCTTCAACCTCACCCACGAATCCTTCAACAAGGAACGCGACGAGGTCCTCGAACGCGCCCGAGAGGCCGGCGTGTCCTGGATGCTGATCACCGGCGCCGACGCCCACCAGAGCGAGAAATGCCTGGAGATCGCCGACCAGTACCCGGACTGCTGCCGCGCCACGCTGGGCGTGCATCCGCACCTGGCAAAGCAGTGGACCGACGCGATCGCCGCGCGGTTCAGTGACCTCGCACGCGCGGACGCCAACGTCGTCGCCATGGGCGAGATGGGGCTGGACTACAACCGCGACCACTCGCCGCGCCCGCAGCAGCGCATCGCCTTCGAGGCCCAGCTGGAGCTGGCCGCCGACCTCGGCCTGCCGGTATTCCTGCACGAGCGCGACGCCCACCACGACTTCGCCCAGATCCTGCGGCGCTGGCGCGACAAGCTGCCGGCCGCTGTGGTGCACTGCTTTACCGGCGAGGCCGATGCCCTGGCGGAATACCTCGACCTCGACTGCCACATCGGCATCACCGGCTGGGTCTGCGACGAACGCCGCGGCACCCACCTGCACCCGCTGGTGCCGCGCATCCCGCGCGGCCGCCTGATGATCGAGACCGACGCGCCCTACCTCCTGCCACGCACCCTGCCGAAGGGCAGCGGCAAGAAGATCGGCAACGGCCGGCGCAACGAACCCGCCTTCCTCCCCCACATCGGCGAATACGTGGCCCACCTGCGCGACGAGACCCCGGAAGACCTCGCCGCCCACACGACCGCCACCGCCACCGCCTTCTACAACCTGCCCGAAACCGCCGGTGCCTGAACCCCCGGACAGCGGGTCGCAACGCGTCGCGCTGGTCACCGGCGCGGCGCTCGGGATCGGCCTCGGCATTACCAAGCGCCTGGTGCGGGATGGCTGGCAGGTCGTGCTGGCCGATATCGACGGCCCCGAATGCGAACGGGCCGCCACGCGGCTGGGCCCCACCGCCCGGGCCATCACGCTGGATGTCCGCGACGAGGAACAGGTCCGCGAGGCAGTGCGACGCACGGAAGAATGGCACGGCGGCCTGGATGCCCTGGTGAACAACGCCGGCATCAGCGACCCGCACTCCGGACCACTGGAAGAGCTGGAACTCGCCGACTGGAAGCGCTGGCTGGACACCAACCTCACCGGCGCCTTCCTGCTCGCCAAGCATGCTCTGCCGCTGCTGCACCGCCGCCGGGGCGCCATCGTCAACATCAGCTCCACCCGCGCCCTGCAGTCAGAACCGGACACCGAGGCCTACGCCGCGAGCAAGGGCGGACTGGACGCCTTCACCCACGCCCTGGCGATCAGCGCCGGCCCGGGGGTCCGCGTCAACGCCATCCGCCCCGGCTGGATCGACACCCGCAGTCCCGAGCAGCAACAGGCCGAGCCGCTGTCCGCACAGGACCACACCCAGCATCCGGCCGGGCGCGTCGGCCAGCCCGGCGACATCGCCGCCCTCACCGCCTTTCTGCTCGGCCCCGACGCCGGCTTCGTCACCGGCCAGATCTGGACCGCCGACGGCGGCATGACCCGCCGCATGATCTACGCCGACTGACTCGTTCCGGCGACGGAACAGATCCGTCACCCCGTACCCGTCAAAGTCGAGCCGGCCCGGAAGCAGACGAGGCGCTGCTGCACCACGTCGGCGACCACCCGCAGGGCGGCGTCGCGGGTGTCATGGACCTGCACGGTTGCGAGTACCGCGGGGTCCACAGGGTCCCCGATGTCGACCTCGGGCGTGTGCGCGGGGTGCCGGTCGAGCCAGGCGGGGTGGTACTCGCAGTCCGCCTCGGCGGGGAACAGCGCAGCGTAGGCGATCCGCGCCTCCACCAGGTCCTGGAAGAAGTGGCTGCCGAACGAGAGGTCGGGGACGATGCCGGCATCGGGGTCGGCCACCTCCACCAGTATGCGCACGCGGTCAATATCGGCGAAGCGCACGGGCACGCCCAGTTCGGGGGTGCTGGTGCCCCAGCGGCCGGGGCCGATCAGGAGCGTGGTGCAGTCACCAGGGGTGGCATACTGGTGGTTGAGGGCGCCCACCAGGCGGGCGACGGCGTATTTCTGCGGGCGGGGCAGCTCGGCGTAGCGTGCGCCGTCCACGCGGATGACGCGGTCGATGGCAAGGTCCAGATTGCCGCCCATAAAGCGGCCCTGGCTGGCGAACAGCAGCCGCTGCGGGTCGACCTTCCCGGGCAGTTCCACCGGCCGGTCGCTGCCCAGGGTGGCGAGCGGCCGGCACTGCACCAGGTTCACGCCGGCGTTGCCTTCGGCGTCGAGGTGCACAGTGAACTCGACGTCCACCGGGTGGGCGTAGGCGGCCTCCAGGGTCTTGAGCAGGTCGCGCATCAGCGGGGCGAAGCCGGTGCGCTGCAGCAGCGGGGTGAAGGTCACCCGCCACAAGCGCTCCTCGCGCCCCTGTTCGCGGGCGCGGCGGCGGGCCTCACGGTCGACCTCGCCGAGCAGGTTCAGGGGCAGGTCCGGCGCGGCCTCGGCCAGTTCCTGGATGGGGACGACGGCCTCGCGGTTGGCCTGGATGTCGAGGACGTCGGCGGCGTGCTGCGAATAGCGGTACGCCTCCTCCGGGCTGCGAAACGGCCGCCGTTCGGGCTGGTCCAGTGCCACCACGCAGGCATGGTCGCGCGCGACCCGGTCCACCGCGCGGGTGCCCAGACCCAGCACCAGGCGCAGCATCCCGGCGGACGGATCCAGCGCGCCGTCCCAGACGAAGGTGTTCCACGAGACCCCGACCCCGGCGGCGTCCGGAAGGTAGTAGTGCCCGTGGTAGCGGCCGTTGACCCGCTGCAGCAGCAGCGCCATGGGTTCTTCCTGATCCATCAGGCCACGCTGCTGGCGGTAGCTCAACGCGTCGTCGCTCATGGTCGAGGCATAGACCCGGCGGATGGCGTCCTCCAGCTGCGCCAGACGCTCGCCGGGACTGCCCTGGTTTACGCAGAACACGCTCTCGTACTTGCCGGCAAAGGCGTTGCCGAAGCCGTCTTCCAGGAGGCTGCTGGAACGCACCAGGATCGGGTACTGCCCGTAGTGGTCGAGCACCCGCTCCAATTCGCGGCGCACCTCCGGCGGGATCTCGCCGTGCAGCATGTCGCGGCGCAGGCTACAAGCCTCGTCGAAATAGCCTTCGGTGGTGCGCTGGCGCATCAGCCGCGGCCACCAGCCGTTGTGCACCAGGTAGGCGTAGTACACGTCGGCACCGACGAAGTGCGAATCGTGCGGCTCCAGTGAGCGCCGCCAGCGCTGCGGGTCCTGCGCGAGCAGGATGCGCCGCGCCAGCAGCATGCCCACGGCCTTGCCACCGATGTAGCCGCTACCGACCATGCGTTCGCGGATCGCCAGCAGCTCCTCCAGCCCGAGGTGGCGCCGCGCCAGTTCCAGCATGCGCTCGTCGCGGCCGATCAGCACCCGCAGGATCTCGTCCTGCACCCGGGCACGGTCGGCCGCCGGCGTCCCCTCCGCCAGCGCATCGGAGGCGGCGAGGAACAGGCGGTCCCAGTAGTCCAGTAGCTGCCGGCCGTGCGGCTGCCCGGGGCGCTGCTCCTCCAGCAACGCCTGCAGCCGCGTGGCCTCGCTGCTGTCCACCACCGGCACGAACTGCGTACCGTGCTGACGGTGCGGCAGGAACATCGTCGGCGAGCTGCGCTGCCACACCTTCACCGGCTGCACATGCACCGCCTCGCCGGCGCGGCGCACGTCGATCAGCACCTGCGTGGTCTCGCGGATGCGCGACAGCGTGGTGTGCGAATGGCTGTGCGGATGCAGCGCGAACCAGGCCACCGTATCCATCTCGTACAGATAGGGGCAGATGGCGCGGAAGAAGTTGCCCACCATGTGGTCGGTGGCCCAGGCCTCCAGCAGGTCGGAGAGGCAGTCGCACAGATAAAAGGCGCCGCGACCATGCTCGGTGATCAGGCGGAACACGTGGCGGGTAAACGGCTCGAAGCCGCGTAACGCGTCGATGGCGACCACCTCGATGCCCGGGCCCGGCTCCACCAGCGGCGCATGCGCGCCAAAGCGCAGATAGATGATGGAACGGTCCTGGGCGCGGGCGGCGGCCACGAACGGCCGGACAAAGCGGCGGTAGTCCGCGATGTCATCGACCCGCCAGACCACGTTGTCGCCGATCCGCAGTCCGTCGAGCACCCGATCCAGGCCGTCCAGCCCGGTGGAGACTGCCTCGTGCTGAGGTTGCCGATCGGTGGCCATCAAGCGCCCGTGCGGTCTGGGCGCCCCACAGTACCCCCTGCCCCGCAGGTGCTCAACGCTCGGCACACCCACCCGGCACCGCGAGTACACCCAACAGGCGTCACTTGGCTTACCATGGACTGTCCTGCCCCAGCGGCAACAGGAGATCGACCATGAAGACATCTTTGATTCTGACGCTCATCGGACCGGACCACCCGGGACTGGTCAGCGCGGTAGCGGCCCGGGCACGTGCGGCGGGCGGCAACTGGCTGGAGAGTCGGATGGCACATCTGGCCGGGCAGTTTGCCGGGGTGGTACTGCTGGAGGTGGATACCGAGAACGCCGACGCGCTGGAGGCCGCGCTGCGCGGGCTCGAAGGCGACGGGCTGCAGGTGCATATCCAGCGGGGCAGCGAACTGCCGCCGGCGGCGCGGCATCCGGTGGTGCTGGACCTGATCGGGCACGACCGACCGGGAATCGTGCAGGACATTACCGCCGTGCTCTCGCACCACGGCGTGAGTGTCGAGACGCTGGAGACCGCCTGCGAGCCGGGCTCGATGACCGGCGAGCCGATGTTCCGCGCGATGGCCCGCCTGGGCGTTCCCGAGGACCTGGACCTGCACACACTGCAGGATGACCTGGAGGCCCTGGCCAACGAGCTGATGGTCGACCTCGAACTCCACGACCCGCTGCAGGAACCGCCCGAGGCCGTAGCCTGAACACCTCCCGACGCGGGTAGGCAACATCCTGCACCCACAGGCTGCCGTTGAGCGCAGCGAAACGCACCACTTCCCCGCTCGGTGCATCCCCCGATGCGATTCGCTTCGCTCATCACATCCTACGACGCTTCTTCATCCGGTCTGTACGCCAATGGCGTATAGCGTAACGCCGTTCAACGCGCCACGTCAGGGCGCGGCGCGGTGGCGGCGGGCGGCGTCGAGGCGGCGGACGAAGTCCTGCATCAGGGTGGTGTAGAGCGTTTCGCCGAGGACCTTGTCCTCGATGCCGGCATCCAGGTTGGGGTTGTCGTTGACCTCGATGACCATCACGCCGCGCGGGGTCTGCTTGAGATCGACGCCGTAGAGGCCATTGCCGATCAGGTTGGCGGCCTTGACGGCCGTCTTGACCACGGCGGCGGGAACGTCCGCCAGTGCCGGCGTGCGAAAGCCGCCCTCGCGCGGGCCACCCTTGGCGTCGTGGTTGACGATCTGCCAGTGCTTGCGCGACATCAGGTACTGCGAGGCGTACAGCGGCTGGCGGTTGAGCACGCCAATGCGCCAGTCGAACTCGGTGTAGACAAACTCCTGGGCGAGGATCAGATCGCTCTCCTTCAGCAGGCGCCGGGCAATGGATTCCAGCTCGGCGCGGTCGTTCGCCTTGAACACCCCGCGCGAGAAGCTGCCGTCCGGGATCTTGAGCACCACGGGATAGCCGATCTGTTCCTCCGCACGCAGGACGGTCTCGCGGTTGAGGATCACGGTCTTTGGCGTCGGCACACGATGGGCGGCAAGGCGTTCGGCCAGATAGACCTTGTTGGTGCAGCGCAGGATGGAGTCGGCGTCGTCGATCACCACCATGCCCTCGGCCTCGGCCTTGCGCGCGAAGCGATAGGTGTAGTGGTCGATGGCCGTGGTCTCGCGGATAAACAGGGCGTCGAACTCCGCCAGACGTGGCAGATCGCGTGCCTGGATCAGCTCGACATCCATCCCCTGCTCCTGCCCGGCGCGGGCGAAGCGCTTGAGCGTGGCCGGCGTGGACGGGGCCATCGCCTCGTCCGGGTTGTGCAGGATGGCCAGCTCGTAGCGCGCGCTGCGTGCCCCGCGGCGGCGGCGCCAGGGTTTGGAGAGGTAGCGCTCCAGCGCGGCGAAGAAGGCCGGCTCCTGCTCGGGTTCCAGCGCGTTCAGCGCGAACGGGCGCAGGGCGTGAATCTGCCAGCGCCCCTGCAGCCGGAACTCCACCCGGAACATCGGCGCCGGGAACAGGGCGAACAGCTGGCCGGCGATCTCCTGCAGCGCCGGTTCGCCGCACTGGCCGAACAGCACGGTCAGTTCCAGGCGCTCGGGCTGCGCGCCCTGGCGGCTGCGGCCCAGAACGCGCGCCACGCGTTCGTCCAGCTCCTCGGTATCCAGGCTGTAGATGGACTTCCGCGACAGGTCCTGCAGGGTGCGCACGCTGGGGATCACCCGGTGCCCGCGCGCCTCCGCCAGCAGCGAGCCGTAGTAGCCGGCGGACAGGTAACGCTGGCTGCGGCACAGGTTGATCACACGCAGGGTGGCCGGGTCGTCGGCGGCCGGTCCGCGCAGGTAGTCGTCGATGGCCATGACCGGAAGGTCGGGAAAGTGCGGCTTCCAGTCCGCCCGGCGCTCGACCAGGATGCGGTGCTCAGGCATGCGCGCCCTCCGCCACACAGCGCGGGCCGACGATCACCGCCGCCTGCAGCCCGGCGCGGCCGTAGCGCGCCATGCGCTCGAAGTCCGCACGCGCGATCGGCATGTTCACCGAGTCCACCGCGCGCTCGCCCTGTTCGGCGTCTACGAACGGGTCATGCACGTAGACAAAGCGCTCGTCGAAGCCGGTCACCGTGACCCAGTGCGGGAAGCGCTCGGCATACAGCCGCACGCTGCTGATCAGAACCACTGGCACCCCGCCTTCGGCAAAGCGCGCCTCCAGCTGGGACACGTTCACCGGGCCGTGCACCACCGGCACCCCGAGCTGTTCCAGCTCCTCGACCATGTCCTCCTGCACCAGCTGCATCACCTCCTTCTTCTCCGCGCTGCGCACGGAATCCCCGAACGCCACCCCGCGATCGCGCACCAGCAGTTCCACCTCGAACCCGCGATGGGCGGCCGCCAGCGCGAGCCCGTACGGCCCGCAGCCGCCGTGGCCCGAGGTCATAAAAATCGTGGTGGCGTCGCGCCACAGGCGCAGCTCCAGGCGCCGGTCCAGCTTCAGCGCCGGGTCCACCGCGCGCATCGCCATCATCAGCGCAGCCGGGCCACAGGTGAACTCCAGCGTCTGCGCGTAGTACGGGGCGCGTACCAGCGCCGGATCGGGGCCGGTCGCCAGCGACTTCTGCAGCCGCAGCGCATCCATGTGGTCCTCGTAGTAGTCATCGATGGTGCCGAAGTCGCGATACCCGAGCCCGCGGAACAGGGCCAGGCTGGCCGCATTGTCGCGCCGCACCTCCAGACGCAGATCGGTCCGCCCGTGCTGGCGCGCCGCGTCTTCCGCCGCCTCCACCAGGCGCCGGCCCAGCCCCTGGCCGCGCGCCCGCGCGCTGACCGCAATCGAGTACAGCCGCGCCAGCGAGGTACCACGGCTGAACAGCAGCATCACGTAGCCGAGCAAGCCCTCCCCGCCGGGACTCTCCGCCACCAGCGTCGCCGCATGTCCGCGCGTCAGCAGGTAGCGAAACTGCCGCCGCGAGATGCGATCGATCTCGAACGCCGCATCTTCCAGCGCTACCAGTGCCTCCAGATCCTCCAGCGTGGCCGGACGGATCAAGGGCGATTCCGCGGCGGGCGCGACCCGTTGCTTGACCTGCTGGCTCACGCTCCTCTCCCGGCGGCGGCCCGATCTCCATCGTAGCGCAACCACCGGGCGCCAATAGCCCGCTCCAGCAGGAATATTTGCCGACGGCAAGACCCCGGCTAACGCAGTACCCCGGACAGTTCGTCCAGGCCGCCGATGGTGGCCGTGGGTTCCCCGCCCCAAGGGTCGAACAGGCCCTGCCGCGGCCGGTCGAGCCAGACCGTGCGCATGCCCGCATCCTGCGCGCCGATCACGTCAAAGGGGTTGCCCGAGATCAACCACGCATCCGTGGGTGAGACATTGGCCCGCTGCAGGAAATGCCGGTACACGCGCGGGTCCGGCTTGAAGCAACCGATCTCGTCCACGCTGACGAGATCCTCGAAACGATCCTCCAGCCCGGCGTTCCGCAGCAGCCCGCTCACCGTCTCGGCCGTCCCGTTGGAGAACGCGAACAGACGGTGCCCGTCCGCCCGCAGCTCGTCCAGGGCCGGCCCCGCATCGGCAAAGGCCGGAAGCTGTCGATAGCGCCGCAACAACTCCGCCTCCTGCTCCGGACCGAGCGCGATCCCCAGCACCTCGCAGCAGAACCGCAACGCCTGCTCGGTGCAGATATCGAAATCCGCGTACGCCCCCATCAGCCCGCGCCGGAAGGTGTATTCCAGCTGCTTCTCGCGCCAGGCACGCGCCAGCACCGGCGCCCGCTCGCCGATCCACCCCCCGAGCGTCGCCGCAATCCCCTGGGTATCGATCAGCGTCCCGTAAACATCAAACGCCAGCGTCTGCCGCATACGCCCCTCCCATTCGCGTTGACCCTGCTGCATCCCGCCCGCCGGATGGCGGTTCTGGACATCGCCGCTGCTCGGCGAAACACTGCACGCGTTGAGTCCAATTGTCAGGAAGCATCCATGAGCATGCAGGAGACCATTACCCGGAAGCTGGAGGAGCGCTTTGCGCCCGAGCATCTGGAGGTGGTGAACGAGAGTCACATGCACAACGTGCCGCCAGGTTCGGAGTCGCACTTCAAGGTGACGGTGGTGTCCGAGGCCTTTCGTGATCAGAAGCTGATCGCGCGGCACCGGCTGGTGAATCAGGCCCTGGCCGACGAGCTGGCCGGCGGCATCCACGCCCTGGCGCTGCACACGCTGGACCCGGACCAGTGGTTCGAGCGTGCCGGCAAGGTCGCTGACTCCCCGCCCTGCATGGGTGGCGACGGCGGCAAGGCCTGATCGCTTGCCGCTAACAGAGATCCCCGCGCCCGAATCGGCCGTCGACCACATCCTGCGCGCTCGGCTGGAAGCGCCGGGGCTGATGGACCTGCTCGGCCAGATTGAGGCCAGCCTGAAACCGGCGGCCAGCCACCCGCCGCTGCCGGGCGTATCCGAGCACCTGGGGCCGGACCGCCACATCGTGCTGTGGCTGATCGACGGCTTTGCCACCCGCTATCGCCGCCATACACCGCTGCTGGGCGCGGACTACGTAACCGACCTCGAGACCGTGTTCCCCAGCACCACGGCCACCGCGATCACCAGCATCCTGACCGGGCGCACGCCCGCGCAGCACGGTCTGCTCGGCTGGCACACCCGCCTGCCGTCCGCCGAGCGCACGCTGACGGTACTGATGGGCCAGGAGCGCGACGCCGAGGACCGCCCGGCCACGCTCGGCTACCGCGAATTGACCGGCCGCGTGCAGCCGGACCGCCTGGTCGACCGGCTCGGCTGCCACACGACCATGATCGGACCGGACTGGATCGGCGGCACGCCGTACAACCGCATGATGAACGGCTCCGCCGCGTTCATCGGCTTCGAGGACCTGTCCGAGCTGCCGGCGCGGGTGGCCGCGCATGTGAACGCAACGCCGGGGCCGCATTTCACCTACGTCTACTGGTCGGAGCTCGACCACCTGGGCCACGCCTACGGCCCGGAAAGCCCGGAGGTGGAGCGCCACCTGAAGCAGCTGGACCTGGCCTACACCGCGACCTGCGCGCAGATCCAGCGCCCGGAGAGCGTGTTCCTGACCACCGCCGACCACGGCATGCGCACCATGAAGCGCCGCCTGGACCTGCGCGAGCACCCGGCGGTGCAGGCCTGCCTGCGCCACCGCCTGACCGGCGAGCCACGTGCCGCCATCGCCCATGTGCGGGAAGGGCTGGATGCGGAGTTTCGCCATGCGCTGCACACCGCGTTCGGCGCAGACGTGTCCGCCATCCCCGCCGCCGACTGGGTGGGGCGCGGCACACTGGGCCTGCCCCCGGGGCATGACCGGGAGCACCCCGAACTGAGGGCGCGCGCCGGCGACTACCTGCTGCTGCCCGCGGAGGACGCCTACCTGGTGGACCCGCCGGCCGACGACGAGGGGCCGTTCTTCGTCGGCGCCCACGGCGGCCTGTCGCCGGAGGAGCGGCATATTCCGCTGTTTCTTCGGAATATGGGCCAGACGCGGTAAACTGCCGGGTTCTGTGCCGGTCAAACGGGCTGGCGCTGGCTGAAACAAGACTGTCCCGAGATCCCATGAACGACACCGCCGACCAGACCTACAACAACGCCGCCCAGCACCTGATCGAGCTGGCGAACCGGCTCGCCGATGACGGCCAGGCCGCTGAAACCGGCGACGTCGCCGACGGCCTGCTGGCCGGTGCCGTGCATTTCTGGCTGTACAGCCGCCAGCCCTGCGGCGATCCGTTGTGCGAGGACTGCGCCCCGTTCGCGGACGCCGAGAGCCGTCTGGCCATGCTGCACGAGCTGATCGACGAGCTGGCGCGCGACAGCGACTACTTCCACGCCACCACCGACACCACCGTCGGCCACGCCTGACCCGCTACGCCCGAGCCGATGCCGGTCACGCCCTTTCGCCCCGCGACCGACACCTGGTTCGGCGAGGCCTTCGGGCAGGCGACCACGATCCAGTCGCGCGGCTGGCCCGCGATCCGAGCCGGCCACCACTGCCTGCTGATCGCCCCCACCGGCAGCGGCAAGACCCTCGCCGCCTTTCTCAGCGCCATTGATCGTCTGACCGGCGAGCCCGCACCGGATGCCCGTCGCGGTTACTCGGTGCTCTACATCTCGCCACTGAAGGCGCTGGCCACCGACATCGAGCGCAACCTGCGCGCCCCGCTGGCCGGGATCGCGCAGACCGCCGCGCGCCTGGGCCAGACCGTGAACGAGACCGCAAGCGAGCCGGTGGTACACATCCGCACCGGCGACACCCCGCAGGCCGAGCGCCGCGCGCAAGCGCGCGAACCCGGCGACATCCTGGTGACCACGCCGGAGTCGCTGTACCTGCTGTTGGGCTCGAAGGCCGCCGAAAACCTCGAGTCCATCCACACGGTCATCATCGACGAGGTGCACGCGCTGGCCGGCAACAAGCGCGGAGCGCACCTCGCCCTGTCACTGGAACGGCTGGCCGAACGCTGTGGCGAGGACCCGCAGCGCATCGGGTTGTCCGCCACCGTGCACCCGATGGAGGTGGCGCGCGGCTTCCTTGGCGGCGACCGCGAGGTGGAGGTGATCGACGCCGCCGAGCCCCCGCGCCTGGACCTGGAGATCCTCGCCCCCGAGGAGCCGCCCGCCGAACACGCGGCACCGACCGTCGAGGGTTCGGAAACGACGAGCCCCTCATCCGGCCCGATCCCGTCCGGCTCCATCCTCGGCGCGGTCTACGGCCAGGGCACCGGGCAGTTCCCCACCGCCCGCGGCGACCGCGCCGCACGCCTGGAGCCGCGCCTGCTGGCCGCGATCCTGGAGCACCGTTCCACCATCGTGTTCGTGAACAGCCGCGGACTGTGCGAGCGCCTGGTCCAGCGCATCAACGAGGCCTGGCGCGAACAGCAGCCGGAGGATGCCGAACCGGTGGAGGAGCTGGTCGCCGCCCACCACGGCAGCGTCTCCCACGAGCGCCGCGCCGAGATCGAGGGCCGGCTGAAGACCGGGCGCCTGCGCGGCATCGTCGCGACCAGCTCGCTGGAGCTGGGCATCGACATGGGCGCGGTGGATCTGGTGATCATGGTCGAATCCCCCGGCGCGGTCGCCCGCGGGCTGCAGCGCGCCGGGCGGGCCGGGCACGGCGTGGGCCAGGTCTCGCGCTCGCTGCTGCTGCCACGCTTTCGCGGCGACCTGCTCGAATGCGCAGTGATCGGCGAGCGCATGCAGGCCGGCGCACTGGAACCGATCCACGCCCCGCACAACCCGCTGGACGTGCTGGCCCAGCAGCTCGTCGCGATGGTCTGCGAACGCCCGCGCACGGTGGACGAACTGCACGCGCTGGTTCGCCGCGCCGCGCCCTGGCGCGAGCTGTCGCGGGCGCTGCTCGAGGCCACGCTGGACATGCTCTCCGGCCATTACCCCAGCACCGACTTCGCCGACCTGCGCCCTTGGCTCGCCTGGGACCGCGCCCGCGACGAGCTGACCCCGCGCCGGGGGGCGGCACTGGCCGCGCGACTGAACGCCGGGACCATCCCTGACCGCGGGCTGTACGGCGTGCATGTCGGCGAGGGCGGGCCGCGCATCGGCGAGCTGGACGAGGAGATGGTGTTCGAGCTGAAGACCGGCGAGAACGTGACCCTGGGTGCCAGCACCTGGCATGTGGAGGCGATCACCCGCGACCGCGTGCTCGTCTCTCCCGCCCCGGGCGAGGTCGGCAAGCTGCCGTTCTGGCATGGCGACGGCCCCGGCCGCCCGATCCAGCTCGGCCAGGCCATCGGCGCCGCCACCGAGCGGCTGGCACGCATGGGCCGCGCCGAGCGCACGGCCTGGCTCAGGGAACACGCCCCGCTGTCGGAGGCGGCGGTGGAGACCCTCTGCGACTACATCGACGAGCAGCGCGAGGCCACCGGGCAGCTGCCGTCGGACCAGCGCATTGTGGTCGAGCGCTTCCGCGACGAGGTCGGCGACTGGCGCGTCTGCATCCTGACCCCGTTCGGCGCGCGCGTGCACGCCCCCTGGGCGCTGGCCCTGCAGGGCGCGCTGACCAGCCGCTCCGGCTTCGAGGTGCAGGTGATGTACACCGACGATGGCATCGTGCTGCGCCTGGCCGACAGCGAGGACCTGCCCGAGCTGGACAGCCTGTTCCCCGACCCGGAGGAACTGGAGGAGGCGGTCACCCGCGAGCTGGGCAACTCCAGCCTGTTCGCCAGCGCCTTTCGCGAGAACGCGGCGCGCGCCCTGCTGCTGGTGCGCAACCGACCCGGCCAGCGCACCCCGCTGTGGGCGCAGCGGCTGAAGTCGCAGCAGCTGCTGGCCTCGGTGCGCGAGTACGCGAGCTTCCCGGTGGTGCTGGAGACCTACCGCCAGGTACTGACCAACGTGTTCGACCTGGACGCCCTGCGCCAGATCCTGCGCGGCGTGCAGGAACGCCGCATCCGCGTGCACGAGGTGGAGACGCCGCAGGCCTCCCCGTTCGCCCGCAGCCTGGTGTTCGCCTATGTCGCGGCCTACATCTACGAGCAGGACGCGCCGATGGCCGAGCGCAAGGCCCAGGCGCTGACGCTGGACCGCGGCATGCTGGCCGAACTGCTGGGCCAGGCCGAGCTGCGCGAGCTGATCGACCCCGAGGCCCTCGCCGAGCTGGAGGCCGAGCTGGCGCACGCCACCGAGGCGACCCGGGTGCCGGACGCCGACGCCCTGCACGACCTGCTGCGCCGGCGCGGGGACCTGACCCCGGACGAAGTGGCGGCCGCCTGCGCCGAGGCGCCGGGACCGTGGCTGGAACAGCTCGCCCGCTCCCTGCGCGCGGTGGAGGTGCGCATCGCCGGCGAGCCGCGCTGGATCGCCGCCGACGACGCCGCGCTGTACCGCGATGCCCTCGGCGTGGTGCCCCCGCCCGGCCTGCCCGCCGCGTTCCTGGAACCGCCACAGCGCCCGCTGGAACAGCTGCTGCGCCGCTACGCCCGTACCCACGGACCTTTCCGCAACGAGGACCTGGGCGCTCGCTACGGCCTCGCGCCGGGCGCACTGCTGCCGGCGCTCGAGAGCCTGGAGCGCGCCGGCGTACTGCTGCGCGGCGAGATCCGCCCGCAGGGCACCGGCGAGGACTGGTGCGAACTGGACATCCTGCGGCGGCTGAAGCGCCGCACCCTGGCGCGGCTGCGCGACGAGGCGGCGGCGGTGGACGCCCGCGCACTGGGCCGCTTCCTGCCGGCCTGGCAGGGTCTGACCGAACCCGGACGCGGGGCCGGCGCCCTGCGCGACACGCTGACGCAACTGGAGGGCATCGCCCTGCCCTGGTCCGCCTGGACCGCCCACGTACTGCCGATGCGGGTGCGCGACTTCTCGCTGGATGCGCTCGACCGCATCACCGCCTCCGGGGAGTTCGTCTGGGTGGGCAGTGGTGCGCTGGGCCAGCGCAACGGGCGGGTCCGCTTCCTGCGCCGCGAACAGGCGATGGTGCTGCTGGAACCGGAGGCCGGTGCCGCGGATACCCCCGCCAGCGACGACCCGCTGGCGCAGGCGATCCTGGACACCCTGGACCAGCGCGGCGCCTGCTTCTACCTGGAGCTGGAACGCGCGGCCCGGACGGCGCAGCCGGATGCCCGCCAGGACGCGATCGAGGCCGCGATCTGGGACCTGGTCTGGGCCGGGCAGATCACCAACGACACCTTCGCGCCGCTGCGCAGCCTGGGCCAGCGCAGGACCTCCGCGCGCGGCCGGCGACGCCCGGGACAGGGTCTGGCGGGCGGGCGCTGGTCACGAGTCGCCGAGCTGATCGACCCCGGCGTGTCGCTGACCGAGCGCGCCCGCGAACAGGCCGAGAACCTGCTGGCCCGCTACGGTGTGGTCAGCCGCGAGATGGCCCGCGCCGAGGGCCTGCCCGGCGGCTTCGGGCGCGTGTATCCCGTCTACCGCGCGATGGAGGACGCCGGCAAGCTGCGCCGCGGCCACTTCGTCGAGGGCCTGACCGGCGCGCAGTTCGCCCGCGCCGGCGCGGTGGACCGCCTGCGCGCCCTGGAACGCGCGGCCGACGACACCCCCGAACCGCAGTGGCTGGCCAGCGTCGACCCGGCCAACCCCTGGGGCCAGCTCCTGCCCTGGCCACAGCCGCCGGAAGCGGCCGAGGGCCGCCTGCGCCGCGTGGCCGGGGCGCTGGTCGCGCTGGCCGGCGGCCAGCCGCTGCTGTACCTGGCCGCCTCCGGCCGCCAGCTGTTCGTCTGGGAGACCATCCCCGGCATCGACACCGCGGAGGAGCACGCCGCCCTCGTCACCGAGGCGATCCGCCAGCTCGCCGGGAGCCGCTGGCTGCCGAAGCGCCGCGGCGTCACCATCGAGAGCATCAACGGCGAACCGGCGCGCCAGTCCCCGTTCGCCGCCGCCCTGCGTGCCGGCGGCGCCCTGGGCGAGGTCCGCGGCCTGCGCCTGGAGCCACCCGCCGGCCGCCGTTGATGCGATTCGCTGCGCTCATCGGCATCCTACCGTGACATCGGCGCGACCTAGGGTGCGTTGAGCCCTGCGAAACGCACCGTTCGCCCGGAATCTCTCGAAGCTCGAACGGCTGCCCCAACCCATCGGCATATCGCAGTCGCCCATCACACGAGCCCGGGCAAAAAACGCCTGTCTCGCTGGACACTCGCACCACCGGTACGGCAGAATCCCGTTCATTCGATGCACCTTCCATTTTTGGTGCAATCGCGTCCATTCACGACAGGATCGCTGCCGATTCCGCCCATCATGCCTTCTATCCTGCTACTCAACGGCCCCAACCTGAACCTGCTGGGACAGCGGGAGCCGGAGCGGTACGGGCACCATACGCTGGCGGACATCGAGGCCGACCTGACTGCGCACGCCCAGGCCGCCGGGGAGACCCTGGCCTGCTTTCAGAGCAACCACGAGGGCGAGCTGATCGACCGCATCCATGCGGCACGCAACGAGGGCGTACGCCGCATCCTGATCAACCCGGGCGGCCTGACGCACACCAGCGTAAGCCTGCGCGACGCCCTGCTGGGCGTCGACATCCCGTTTTACGAGATTCACATCAGCAACATCCACGCGCGCGAGGCGTTTCGTCATACTTCGCGCCTGGCCGATGTCGCCGCCGGCACCCTGAGCGGGTTCGGCGTCATCGGCTACCGGATGGCACTGGACGCGGCAATCGCGGCCCTCAAGGAGTCATAGACACCCCATGGATATTCGCAAGGTCAAGAAACTGATCGATCTGCTCGACGAGAGCGGCATCCACGAGATCGAGATCCACGAAGGCGAGGAATCGGTGCGCATCACCCGTTCGCCGAGCGGCTCCGCCGTGGCCGCCGCCCCGGCAGCGATGCCCGCCCCGGCACCGGCCGCCGCCCCGGCCGCCCCGGCGGGCGAGGCCGCGGCACCGGCGGCGCCGGAAGTGGACGGCCACCCGGTCACCGCGCCGATGGTCGGCACCTTCTACCGTGCCCCGAGTCCCGGCGCGAAGCCCTTTGTCGAGGTCGGCCAGACGGTAGAGGTCGGCGAGACGCTGTGCATCATCGAGGCGATGAAGATGCTCAACCCCATCGAGGCGGACCAGGCCGGCACCATCCGCGACATCCTGGTCGAGAACGGCAACCCGGTGGAATACGGCCAGCCCCTGTTCATCATCGGCTGACGCCCCCCGACTTCGCTGCCTACAGGTCCGAGCATGTTTGAAAAGATTCTGATCGCCAACCGCGGCGAGATCGCCCTGCGGGTCCTGCGCACCTGCCGCGAGATGGGCATTGCGACGGTCGCGGTGCACTCCAGCGCCGACCGCGACCTGAAGCACGTGCGCCTGGCCGACGAGTCGGTCTGCATCGGGCCGGCCGCCTCCGGCGAGAGCTACCTGAACATCCCCGCGCTGATCGCCGCGGCCGAGGTCACCGATGCCGGCGCGATCCACCCCGGCTACGGTTTCCTGTCGGAGAACGCGGACTTTGCCGAGCGCGTGGAGTCCTCGGGCTTTGCCTTTATCGGCCCGCGCGCCGAGACGATTCGCCTGATGGGCGACAAGGTCTCGGCCAAGCAGGCGATGCAGGATGCCGGCGTCCCCTGTGTGCCCGGCTCCGGCGGCGCGCTGACCGACGACGCCGACACCAACATGGCGCTGGCCCGCGAGATTGGCTACCCGGTGATCATCAAGGCCGCCGCGGGCGGCGGTGGCCGCGGCATGCGCGTGGTGCACACCGAGGGCGCGCTGCTGCATTCGATCTCGCTGACCCGCAGCGAGGCCCAGCAGGGGTTCGGCAACGACACCCTGTACATGGAGAAGTACCTCGAGCACCCGCGCCACGTGGAGTTCCAGATCCTCTCCGACAGCCACGGCAACGCCATCTGCCTGGGCGAGCGCGACTGCTCGATGCAGCGCCGCCACCAGAAGGTGATCGAGGAGGCCCCGGCACCGGGCATCACCGACGAACAGCGTCAGGCCATGAGCGAGCGGCTGGTGCGGGCCTGCCAGGAGATCGGCTACCGCGGCGCCGGGACCTTCGAGTTCCTGTACGAGAACGGCGAGTTCTACTTCATCGAGATGAACACCCGGCTGCAGGTCGAGCACACGGTGACCGAGCAGGTCACCGGTATCGACCTGGTGCGCGAACAGATTCTCATCGCGGCGGGCGAACCGCTGTCCCTGACCCAGGATCAGGTGGAGATCCGCGGGCACGCGATCGAGTGCCGCATCAACGCCGAGAACCCGGCCACGTTCATCCCCAGCCCGGGCACCATCCAGCAGTATCACGCCCCGGGCGGGCTCGGCATCCGCATGGACACCCACATCTACAACGGCTACGCGGTGCCGCCCTACTACGACTCGATGATCGGCAAGCTGATCGCCCACGGGTTTGACCGCAAGATCGCAATCGCCCGCATGCGCGGCGCGCTCGGCGAGATCGTGATCGACGGGATCGAGACCAACATCGCCCTGCACAGCGAGCTGATGAATGATGCGAACTTCCAGAACGGTGGGACCGATATCCACTACCTGGAGAAGAAGCTGAAGTCGCTGACCTGATGAGCCTCGCCGAGCTGCAGTGCCAGATTGCCCCGGAGCAGGCCGAGCCCCTGGAGGATGCCCTGTTCGAGCTTGGCGCCGTCAGCGTGGAGCTCCACGACGGCGCCGACGAGCCGCTGTTCGAGCCCCCGCTGGGTACCCATCCGCTTTGGTCCAGCGTGTGCCTGAAGGCCGTGTTCGCCGACGCCACCCAGGCCGAGCTGGCCGCGGCCTCGCTGGAGCGACTCCAGCCGGCGCCGGAATCCATCTCCGTGGTCGCGATCGAGGATCAGGACTGGGTGCGCGCGGGGCTCGATGGCCTGGGCGCCATCCACTGCGGGGGCCCGCTGTGGATCGTGCCCTCCTGGGAGACCCCGCCCGACGTCGAGGATGGCGTGTTCGTGCATCTCGACCCGGGCCTGGCCTTTGGCACCGGCAATCACCCGACCACCGCGATGTGCCTGAAATCACTGGCGGCGAACCCGCCACGCGACCAGCAGGTGCTCGACTACGGCTGCGGCTCCGGCATCCTCGCGATTGCCGCCCTGAAGCTGGGGGCACGGCATGCAGTGGGCACCGACATCGACCGCCAGGCCGTCCAGGCCACCTACAGCAATGCGGCGGCAAACGACATCTCCGAGGACCGGATCGAGGTCGGCCTGACCGACCACCCGGTACCCGATGCGGGCTTTGACCTGGTGATCGCCAACATCCTGGCCAAACCCCTGATCGACCTCGCCCCGGAACTGGCCCGTGCGGCTCGCCCGGGGGCGCGCCTGCTGCTGGCCGGCCTGCTGGAGCGCCAGGCCGACGAGGTCATGGCGGCCTACGCGGACGCCTTTGACATCGGGATCGAGGACACCCGCGAGGGCTGGGCCCTGCTCAGCGGGCGCCGGCGCTAGCGTATGCGCCCGCGACCGGTCTTCTGGTACGGCTGACCGGAGCCCCTCGCGATGCTCGCCCGCTGTCCCCATTGTGGCGTTACCCACACCCTGACCCGCGGCGAGGAACTGCGACTGGACCGGGCACACTGTGATGCCTGCGGTGCGGACTTTGCACTGTTCGTGGCACTCGAGATCGGCGGCGCCGGCGAACGGGCAACCGGCCCCGGCATCTCGGCGGTGCGCCACACCGCCTCCCTGGATATCGAGCGCAGCCCCCGGCGCCAGGCACTGGACCTCGATATCGATACCCGCCCCGGGCAGGCCACGGCACTGGCCACACGCCGCCCGGGGCGGGCCTTCGCTGCCTTTCTGGCCCTCCTGCTGCTCGCCCTCCTCGCCCTGCAACTCCTGCTGGCGCCGCCGGTGCCCCCGGGGGCCTGGAGCGGACTGGACGACGCCCGGGCGAGTCTCTGTACCACCCCGCGGGTCGAGGATCTCTGCCCGCCATGGGAACCTGGGCGCGAACCGGAACGCATCCGCGTCTCCTCCCCCGACCTGCACCTCGCCAACGCGGGAGACCTGTCCATGCGCTTTGAGCTGGAAAGCCCACTGCAACAGGGATGGCCGGTCATAGACGTTTGGCTGTCGGACCGACTGGGGACACCCCGCGGCCATTGGCGACTCCATCCGGCGGACGGCCATGCCAACCTTCAGGCACCGATGGCGGCGGGTCACCGCTATGCGATCGAGATCGAATTACCTGATACCGGGCCGCACATCACCGGGGCCCACATCACGCTGCACTGACCCCGCCCCGCTCAACGCTGCTAGACTCTCGGGTTTTACCCTGCTGGTTCGAAATCCCGCATGCAGCTCGGCCCCCACCATTTCCCCGGCCCACCCGTGTTCCTGGCCCCGATGGCCGGGGTCAGTGACCGGCCGTTGCGCCTGATCGCGCGGCGCCTGGGCGCGAGCGCGGCTGTCTCGGAGATGGTCACCTCGGACACGCGCCTGTGGGGCAGCGACAAGAGCCGGCACCGGCTGGACCACCGCCAGGAACCCCGCCCGCGCATCGTGCAACTGCTGGGCAACGAACCCGAACCGCTGGCCGAGGCCGCGCGCGAGAACGTGCGCCGCGGGGCGGACGTGATCGACCTGAACCTCGGCTGCCCCGCCAAGAAGGTCTGCAGCAAGGCCGCAGGCTCGGCCCTGCTGGGGGAACCGGAGCGGGTACGCGAGCTGCTGACCGCACTGGTGGAAAGCGTCGAGGTCCCGGTCACGCTGAAGATGCGCCTGGGGCTGGATCGCGAGCGGATCAACGCCGAGACCATCGCGGGCATCGCGCAGGATTGCGGCATCGCGATGCTGACCGTGCACGGGCGCACCCGCGCCGACGCCTATCGGGGCACGGCCGACTACGAGGCCATCGCGCGTGTGGTACGCGCCGTTTCCATCCCGGTGCTGGCCAACGGCGATGTAGTCGACATCGACAGTGCGCGCCGGACGCTCGCAACCACCGGCGCGACCGGACTGATGATCGGGCGCGGGGCACAGGGGCGCCCCTGGCTACCCGGCCAGATCCGCGCCGCCCTCGCCGGCGAACCGGTGCCAGTCGACCCGACATGGGATGCGCGTCTTGCGCTGATCGAGGAGCATTTGCAGGCATTGCATGCGCAATACGGCGAAATGCAGGGCGTGCGTATCGCGCGCAAGCACCTGGGCTGGTATCTTCAGCACATGGGTCTCGGGGAGGACCCAACCCGGGCGGCACGGGCTTCCCTTCTCGCCGCCACTACCGCTAGTGAACAGCTTGGGCGCCTGCGCGCCATTCTGTCAGGAATCACAAGCGAGGCCGCATGAGGATGGACGTACCCTCTTTAGAACAAGAACAAAGCGGGGAACCGGTATCATCCGGCAACCTCGCGTCGGGCTGCGTACTCGCCGAGTCGGTGCGCAATGCGCTGGACCAGTATTTCGAGACGCTGGACGGGCAGAGTAGTCACGACCTCTATGCGCTCGTAATGAACGAGGTCGAGCGCCCGCTACTGGCCTGCGTGCTGGAGCGCTGCAACGGCAACCAGAGCCGGGCGGCGGCGCTTCTGGGGCTCAACCGCGCCACGCTGCGCAAGAAGCTGCGTGCCCATGGCCTGATCAGCGAGAACGGCCACGGGAACGGAAACGGGAACGGCGCCCAGCGCTAACTCACCCCGCCGGACCCGGCACACGCCCGCCACCTGACGGGCGTGTGCGCAATCATCGACCGATCTAGCCCTTCCAGCCGAGGCGCTGCAGCGCCGTGCGGTGCAGTTCCGGCGTCGCGGCCGCCAGCACGTTGGTGGTCTGCAGGTCCAGCTCGCCGCCAGACAGATTGGTGAAGGCCCCGCCCGCCTCGCGCACAATCACGGCCAGCGCCGCGATATCGAGGATATTCACATCCGACTCGATGATCAGATCGATGCTGCCGCGCGCCAGCAGGTGGTAGTGGTAGAAGTCGCCATAGCCGCGCGTGCGATTGACCTCGGCCATGATCCCCCCCAGCGCCGTCCAGCCTTCGGGGTTCTGCGCGAGGGTCTTCAGGTTCCCGGTGGACAGCGAGGCGCGGCCCAGCTCGGTGGTCGGGGCGACGGCAATCTTTTCGCCGTTGAGGTAGGCGCCCTGGCCCTTTTCCGCCCAGGCGCGCTCTCCGAACTGCATGCCATTGGACAGCCCCAGGATCAGATCGCCCTTGTGCATCAGCGCGATCTGGGTGGAGAAGAACGGGTAGCGGCGCACGAAGCTCTTGGTGCCGTCGATCGGGTCGATCAGCCAGACATAGTCGGAGTCCATGTCCGACTGGCCGGTTTCCTCGCCGTAGAAGCCGTGATCCGGGAACCGCTCGCGGATCACCTGGCGGATCGCCTGTTCGCTTTCCACGTCGGCGCGCGTCACGGGCGTGTCGTCGGGCTTGGTCTCCACATCGACGCCGGCGGCGTAGTAGTGACGAATGACCTTGTCCGCGGCATCGGCGGCGGCCTGGGCGGCCTCCATAAACGCGCTTTGCTGCATGCTGCTACCCCTTCAAAAAAAGGAGCTATCTTAGCATGCCGCCCCCAGCGGCTCTGGCCAGGAAGCGGTCGGCGGTTGTCCCGGCCCCGGCATGCCCCGATAATGCCGCCATCTTTTCGAGGAGTCCGACATGCCCAAGAAGCTGCCCGACGTCAGCAATCTCGAACGCCTGGAACTGTTCGGCGAGGACTACAACCCGAGCGCGACCATCGAGAACGTGGACGGCCAGACCCTGTCGCTGCAGATCTACTACCAGCTGGCGCTGGACTACGGCGGCATCGGCCCGAAGGCCGCCAACTCCGGTTTGCTGATGTACGGCAGCCATGCCGACGATGCCCGCGCCAACCCGGGCAAACACCCGAACATCGACCGCCTGTTCGAGATCCTCGACAAGGGCTACTACCTGTCGGTGAAGGCTGTACCCAAGCGCAAGAGCCGCGCCAGCTAGTTCCTTGCGGAGACGTTCTCCCGTTCCGGCGCATACGTGCAAACCGGAACGCGTCCTCCGCACATCACGGCAGGCGGTTGGTGTGGATCACGCGCCAGCCGCGCGTCGGATGCCGATGCAGTCGGGTCCGGCTCGCATACTCGCATTCCAGCTGGAACAGCCGCTCGTCCGGCACCCCCATCACCCAGCCGACCAACGCACGGATGACCCCGGCGTGCACGATCACCAGCACTCGTTCCACCGGCTGGCCGCCGACCGTGGTCTCGAAGGCCGCCTCCACCCGCCGGCGAAAGGCGCCCAGCGGCTCCGCCCCGGCCGGCCGCGAATGCACCGGATCGGCATAGAACGCCCGGTATTCCTCCGGCCGTTCGCGCTGCAGCTCGACCCGTGTGCGTCCCTCCCAGTCGCCAAAGCCGACCTCGCGCAGGTCCGGCTCCAGATGCAGGGACAGGTCACGCTCGTCCGCCAGGCGTTCGGCAAACGCCCGGCACCGGTGCATCGGCGAACTAACGACCGCCTGCCAGCCGTCATCATCACGCACCGCGTGTTCCATCTGCGTCCACCCCTGCGCGCTGAGCGGGTCGTCGCAGCCATGCCCACGATAGCGCTGCCCGCCCTCCGGTTCGCCGTGTCGCAACAGATCCACAATCATGCCGTGTCCTCGCTCAGGCAGGCCTCCAGGCAGGTCCAGTCGAAATGCGGGCCCGGGTCGGTCTTGCGCCCGGGGGCGATGTCGCAGTGGCCCACCAGCGCATCCGGGGTAATGGCCGGAAAGCGTTCGCGCAGCCAGCCGATCAAACGGGCCAGCTCGGCGTACTGCACCGGCGTGAACGGATCGTCGTCGGTGCCCTCGAGTTCGATGCCAATGGAAAAATCGTTGCAGCGCTCGCGGCCACGCCACTGCGAGGCGCCGGCATGCCAGGCCCGCCGGGAGAACGGCACGAACTGGGTTGCCGCGCCTTCTCGGTCGATCAGCACATGGGCGGACACGCGCAGATCGGCGATCTGCGCAAAGTAGGGGTGGGCACCGGGGTCGAGCCGGTTCTGGAACAGTTCGGCCACGTGCGGCCCGCCGAACGTGCCCGGCGGCAGGCTGATGGCATGCACGACGATCAACTCGGGCTCCATCCCCGCAGGGCGTGCGTCCTGGTTCGGGCTCTCAAGCACTTGGGCCGACGGCCACCAGTCGCGATCGACGATCATAGTCTCGGTCACGGGGCCTCCTCGGGCGGGCGCTGCAGGCAGGCCGCGAGGGCCTCGAGCAGCAACGGCAGGCGTGGCGGGGCCTCGAGGCGGCCGTGGTAGGCACCGGCATTGAAAACGAACAGGGCCGGGAGGTGGAAGACCTCGAACTCGCGCACCAGCGCGGTATCCATCTCTGCATCGACGACGAACAGGGCGGGCGCTTCGGGCTCGGCCTGCCACTGCTCCAGCACCCGGCCCATCACCTTGCAGGCCCCGCAGCCCCGGCGGGTAAACAGGATCACCGCCGGACCCGGGACCTCCAGGAGGTGCTGATGAAAGTCGAACTGGGTCAGCCGGGGCAGGCCCGTCTGACGCAGGGTCGGGTCAGTTGGAGTTGTCTTCGGCCTGTCGCTCAATGGATTCACCGGCATCCTGCACGTCTTCGCCAAACCCCTCCATAGTGGCGCAACCAGCGATGCCAAGCGAGCCCAGAGCCACCAGCAGGATCAGCAGGGCGGCGGGAATGCATTGCGTGAAATGCATGCGAGCTCCTTGTCTCTTTCGTGATTCGGTCCGTGATACCGACCGCCAAAGGGCACTCCAGGGACGGTCACACTTTATGAGGCGCACGCACTGGGGTAGTTTACGCGCCGCCCTCTTTTCGTGAAGGAAGTCGCAACCCTGTGTCCGACCTGAATCCGCAACAACAGGCGGCCGTGACCACCACGGACCGCCCCCTGCTGGTCCTGGCCGGAGCGGGCTCGGGCAAGACCCGGGTGATCACCGAGAAGATCGCGTACCTGATCGAGCAGCGCGGGCTGGAGGCGCGCCGGATTGTCGCGATCACCTTTACCAACAAGGCCGCGCGCGAGATGCGCGAGCGCGTCCAGGGACGCCTGTCGAAGGAACAGGCGCGCGGGCTCGGCGTCTCCACCTTCCACACGTTCGGGCTGAACTTCCTGCGCCGCGAACTGGACGCGGCCGGGCTGCGCGCAGGCTTCTCCATCCTCGATCCAGGCGACTGCCGCTCGCTGCTGCGCGAGATCACCTACCGCGACGATACCGGCTCCGAGGTCGACGCCCTGATCGGCCACATCAGCCGCTGGAAGAACGACTTGATGACGCCGGAAGAGGCGCTGCATGAAGCCAGCCAGATGAGCGACGCCCCGGAGGCGATCGCCGCGGCCAATCT
The DNA here is from genome assembly GCF_000381425.1 of Thioalkalivibrio sp. ALRh. Classification (NCBI taxonomy): domain Bacteria; kingdom Pseudomonadati; phylum Pseudomonadota; class Gammaproteobacteria; order Chromatiales; family Ectothiorhodospiraceae; genus Thioalkalivibrio; species Thioalkalivibrio sp. ALRh. Next base: position 1,546,051 of record NZ_KB906519.1, on the reverse strand, counting down.
CTACCCGCGCTACGAGGATGCCCTTCGCGCCTACAATGCGGTGGACTTCGACGACCTGATCAAGCGCCCGGTGGACTGCCTGCGCGCGGACACCGAGCTGCGCAACCGCTGGCAGGACCGCATCCGCCACCTGCTGGTGGACGAATACCAGGACACCAACTCCGCGCAGTACCAGCTGGTGCGCCTGCTGGTGGGCGTCAGTGACGGCCTGACGGTGGTCGGCGACGACGACCAGTCGATCTACGCCTGGCGCGGCGCCCGCCCGGAAAACCTCGCGCGTCTGCAGCAGGACTTCCCGCGCCTGGAGGTGATCAAGCTGGAGCAGAACTACCGCTCCACCAACCGCATCCTGCACACCGCAAACGCGCTGATCGCCAACAACCCGCACGTGTTCGAGAAGCGCCTGTGGAGTGCGCTCGGCGAGGGCGAGAAGATCGAGGTGATCGGCTGCTCCGACGCCGACACCGAGGCCGCGCGCGTAGTCTCCGAACTGATGCGCCGGCGCTTTCGCCTGAACGCGGGCTGGGGCGACTTCGCCATCCTCTACCGCAGCAACCACCAGTCACGGTTGTTCGAGAAGCTCCTGCGCGAGCAGGGCATCCCCTACCGCCTGAGTGGCGGGCAGTCGTTCTTCGAGAAGGCCGAGATCAAGGATCTGGTCGCCTATCTGCGCCTGCTCGCCAACCCGGACGACAACACCGCCTTCCTGCGCGTGGTCAATGTGCCGCGCCGCGAGATCGGCCCGGCGACGCTGGAGAAACTCGGCCACTACGCCAACCAGCGTGGCACCTCGCTGCTGCAGGCCGCGCGCGGGGCCGGCCTGTCCGAGTACATGGACGCCCGGGCGCAGGCACGCCTGGAACGCTTCACCGACTGGGTCGACGGCTTCCAGCGCCGCGGCGAGGACGAAGCGCCGGACGCCTTGCTGCGCACCCTGGTCGAGGACATCGACTACGAGTCCTGGCTGCTGGAGAACAGCTCCAACCCGCGTGCCGCGACCCGACGCATGGAGAACGTGCGCGAGTTCATCGACTGGGTCGGGCGCATGGGTGGCGGCAACACCACCGCAGAGTACGGCGACGACGAGGCAGACGACGAGCAGACCATGGACCTGGCCGATATCGTCAACCGCATCAGCCTGATGGACATTCTCGACCGCAACCGGGAGTCCCAGGACGGCGACGAGTCCGTGCAACTACTGACCCTGCACACGGCCAAGGGGCTGGAGTTCCCGCATGTCTGCCTGGTCGGCTTCGAGGAGGAGCTGCTGCCGCACCGGGTCAGCGTGGAGGACGATTCCATCGAGGAGGAGCGGCGGCTCGCCTATGTCGGGCTGACCCGTGCCCAGCAGACCCTGCTGATCACCTACGCCCAGAACCGGACCCGCTACGGCGAGACCCTCGAATGCGAGCCCTCGCGCTTTCTCGACGAATTGCCCGAAGAACACCTCGAATGGCCGGACGCCAGGCCGCCGGATCCCGAGACCCAGAAGCTCACTGCCCAGGCCCACCTGGCCGGCCTCAAGGCCATGCTCGGCAAATAGCCGCTGCGCGGCCGGGGAGCCTTCGCTCACTACTGGGGCGCCCGGCCCATTCCGGACGCCCCGGCCCGCTCCCCCCTTCGTCTTCTTGGCATCTCGCCGTGCGCGCCCAGCGCCTCAGGCGGCCCAAAAGTATGAAATTTGTCACACCCTGCTTTTGATTCTTATATCAAAGCCCCCACCTCAATTGAAGCCGCAAATGCGATCCATACGGATCTGATCAAGCAAGCCCCCTGTCCGGCCTCCGGCATCGACGGCATCAGTGGCGCAGCTTCAGGCCGACCTTGGTGATGCGGGCGCCGTCCATCTCGCGGATCACCAGGCGCATCGGGCCAAGGTCGACGGCGTCGCCGACGACCGGCTCGGCCTGGAGTTCACGACGCAGGTAGTCCTCCAGGGTGTCGCCCTGGTGTTCGGGCGGTACCGGGGCGCCGTAGGCCATGCCGACCGCCCCGAGTTGGGCGTCGCCATTGAGGGCAAACTCCCCGAACACACTTTGCTCGGTCAGGCGTTCCGGCACCTGGTCCTGCGGGACGAACAGGCGGTCGAGGTCATGCAGATCGGCCGGGGCGACCATGATGTAGAGGTGGTCGCCGGCATGCAGATCGAGCAGCTCGAGCGTGTCCAGCAGCTTGCCCTCGCGCAGGTGGGCCACGACCCGCGCACTGCCCGGCAGGCGGAAGTTCGACCACGCCTCGCGCACCACCGGCGTGGTCTCGGCCAGGCGATAGCCGACCAGCTCCATCTCCTGCTGTCCGGGGATGTCCAGCTCGGTGCGCTGCACCCGCGCGGTGGTCGGGGGCAGCTCCAGTCCCAGCCAGCGCGCCGAGGGCGCGACGGTCCAGCCCTGCACCAGCAGCGAGATCAGCACCACGAAGAACACGACGTGGAAGAAGTAGCCCGCCAGCTCCAGCCCGGCGAGCAGCGGGAACAGCGCCAGGATGATCGGTACCGCGCCGCGCAGACCGACCCAGGCGATGAAGACCTGTTCGCGCCACGGGAAGCGGAACGGGTACAGGCACAGCCATACGGCCAGGGGCCGGGCAACCAGGATCAGGACCGCGGCGACGAGCCCCGCATCCAGTGCCACCGGGGGCAGCCCCGAGGGCGTCACCAGCATGCCGAGCATCAGGAACATGCCGATCTGTGCCAGCGAGGCGATCCCGTCGTGGAAGCGCTTGATGTTCTGCGAGGCCTCCAGCGGGCGGTTGCCGATCAGCAGCCCTGCCAGGTACACGGCCAGAAAGCCCGAGCCGCCCACCAGGCCGGTCAGGCCGAAGATGGCCAGTGCCCCGGCCATCGCGAACAGCGGGTACAGCCCGCCCGCCATCGGCACCCGGTTGATCAGCGCCAGCAGGGCGAAACCGCCCGCCACACCAAACAAGGCCCCCAGCCCCATTTGCTGGACAAACTCGATGGCGACGACCACCCCGAATTGCTGGTCGGGCATCAGCAACAGCTCGATCAGCACGATGGTCAGGAAAATCGCCATCGGGTCGTTGGAGCCGGACTCGATCTCGAGGGTGGCGCCGACACGGCTTTTCAGTTCGAGCCCGCGCGAACGCAACAGCGAGAACACCGCAGCCGCGTCGGTGGATCCCACAATCGCTCCCAGCAGGAGCCCCTCCAGCCAGGACAGCCCCAGCCACCAGACGGCAAACACTCCGGTCAGGCCCGAGGTCACGAGCACCCCGAGCGTGGCCAGTCCCAGGGCTGGTTTCAACCCGATACGGAAATTGCGAGCAGGAGTGCGCATCCCGCCGTCGAACAGGATAATCGCCAGCGCGGCCGAGCCGATCAGATAGGCCAGGGTGATATTCTCCACCTCGAGACCGCCCGGGCCCTCCGGCCCGAGCAGCATGCCGATCACCAGGAACACCAGCAGCAGGGGCACACCCAGCCGCGAGGTGATCACGCTCGAAAGGATGCTGCCCAACAGCACAATGGCCGCCAGGAAGATGATCTGGTTGGAGAGGTCCATGCGTCGATCATACCGGAAGCCCCCGAAAACCCGCCCGGGGAGAGCGGCCCTTGCCCTGGCCGGCGCGCTGGCTGTCCCACTGGGTCTCGCAGCAGCGCCGGCCGCCGCCGAGCGCGGCGTCGACGCGCTGCACTTCGAGTTCGAGAACGACCTGTTCGCCGGTGAGGACCGCTACTACACCAATGGTTTCCGCATCGGCTGGACGCGCAGCGAGGAGCGCGTACCCCCCTGGCTGCAGCGGGTCGCGGACGCCCTGCCCTACTTCGTCGATCGCGAGGAGCGCGGGCGCCTGAAATCGGCCATCCACCTGGGCCAGAACATGTACACCCCGGAGGACATCGAGCGCTCGCCCGCGGACCCGGACGACCGTCCCTACGCCGGCTGGCTGTACCTGAACTTCAGCCTGGCCGAGGATCATGGCGACCGCCTGGACCGCCTGCAGGTCACCGTGGGCACCGTCGGGCCCGCCTCGCTGGCCGACCGCACACAGAAGGAAGTCCACAGCTGGTCCAGCGCGCCGCAACCACAAGGCTGGGACGATCAGATCGGTAACGAGGCAACCCTGATGGTGGGCTACGAGCGCCAGCTACGCGGGCGCTCGCATCGCGCCGAGGGCGGCTGGGGCTGGGACCTGACGCCACACTGGGGCGCGACCGTGGGCAGCCCGTTCACCTTCGCCAACGCCGGTGCAATCGTGCGCGCCGGCCGCAACCTGCCACGCGACTACGGCCCGCCTCGGATCAATCCGGCCCTATCGGGTTCGCATACCTTCGAGACGGTCGGCTCCATGGGCGGCTATCTGTTCGCGGGGGTAGATACCCGGCTGATGGCCTATGACCTGTTCCTGGACGGCCCGCTGTTTCGCGACGGGCCCTCGGTGGACAAGCACCCAGCAGTGGGGGAACTGACCGCCGGGTTCGTGTTCCATGTGGGCGGGGTGCGCCTGGGCTACACCCATGTGTGGCGTTCGCGGGAGTTCAGCGGCCAGGCCAAGGGCGCGGCGGAGTTCGGCTCGCTGCACGCCACCTGGCAGTTCTGACTCCGGCCACGCGCCTCAAAACACCGCGGCCTCGACGTCGGGGTAGGTCGTGGCGACCGAGCGGTCGATCTTGTCCTCGAAGCCCGGGTAGTCCTCGAGGATGTCCGCCATGCGCTCGCGCACGAGCGGCACGGTCTCGAAGTCGGCCAGCCCCTGCTCCACGCCCTCCTCAATCGCATCCCAGAGGGTGACCAGATAGTTCTGCAGGCGCGGCAGGGTCTCCGCCCCCTCGAGCCGGCCGTGGCCGGGCACGACCACATCGGGCTCCAGCGCGATCAGCTCGTCCAGCAGCTCGATCCACTGCGCGACATCGCCATCCCAGACCGAGGGCGCGCGATCGCTGTACACCACATCCCCGGCCAGCAGGATCTTCGTCTGCGGCAACCAGACGATCAGGTCACCCGGGGAGTGGGCACCGCCGGAGGGAAAGATGACGACCTCGGTACCGCCCAGGACTCGCGTGACGCGCTCGTCCACGGGCTTGTTCGGCAGCAATGGTGTGGTATCGCCGGTCGCGCCATCGGTCATCTCGCGAAAGTTCTCGACCCAGGTTTCGGCCTCCGCCTCCATACGCTCGATGGCCTCGGGGCCGGCCATGATCTCCGGCTCGTCTTCGGCGAACGCATGATTGCCCAGCCAGTGGTCGCCATGACTGTGGCTGTTCACGATCCAGCGCACGGGCTGATCGGTCACCTCGCGGATGGCCTCGCGCAGGGCCACGCCCATGGTCTCGGACGAGCCAGTATCGAACACGAGTACACCTTCGTCGGTCACCACGAACGCCATGTTCGCGTTCCAGCCGAGATTCTCGCGGCTGGGGAAATCGCGCGCCGATGTCATCACGGCGTAGACCCCGGGGGCCACGGCCTCGGGCTGCATTTCGTAGTCCTCGGGCGCCGCCGGCTCGCCAGCAGGCGACGACGTGGTCAAGACCAATGCCATCGCCAGGCTCGCCAGCACCACACCCAATGGTTTCCATCCCTGCATGGCAATCACCCCCGACTATTCCCGATCGTGAAGAATAGACCCGCCAGCCGCCGCAAAGTGCGCTGCGCCGCCTACGCGGCCGAAACTGATAGCATCGGGGCCTCCCCCCAGGGAAACACTGATCAATGTACACGCTCGCGTTGGTACCCCAGGTTTTCCGAGACAAGGAGCGTCGTGCAGCGGGTAGTGGTGGTTCTACCCGCAAGCGGCGCAACGCAGGATCGGGGAACCTGGGGTGCCAACCCCACAAACCATTGAACAGCAGGGGCTCGGCCGCTTTTGCGTGCGTACGGCGTTGCGGCTCGCTTATGTAGCTCGGCTACACTGCGCTCACCGCGCTTTGTTCGCACGCAAAAGCGACTCGAGCGCGAGCGTGTACATTGATCAGTGTTTCCCTAGGATGGAGACTGCAGGTGCGCAAGATTTCCCGGACCTTCCTGACCGGCCTGGCGGCCATCCTGCCCCTGGTCATCACCCTGGCCCTGCTCTGGTGGCTGGGCACCACGGCGGAGACGGTGCTGGGCGGGCTGCTGCGCGCGATCCTGCCCGATGCCCTGTATTTCCCGGGCCTGGGCATCCTGGCCGGGCTGGGGCTCGTGTTCGCGCTGGGCGTTCTGCTGCAGGCCTATGTGGTGCGCGGCCTGTTCGATTGGGTGGAATCGCTGATGCAGCGCATCCCGGTAGTCAAGACCATCCACGGGACCGTGCGCGACGTAACGAATCTCCTTTCCGGCGACATCCATCAGCGCTTCGGGCAGGCCGTGCTGGTGACCTTTCCGGGCAGCGACTTCAAGCTGGTCGGCTTTGTCACCCGCGAGGATTTCGAGGGGCTTCCGGAAAACCTGGGTGGCCCGGAGACGATCGCGGTCTACATGCCGATGAGCTACCAGATCGGCGGCTACACCCTGATGCTGCCGCGCGACCGCATCGAGCCACTGGATCTCTCGCTGGAGGACGCGATGCGCTATGCCCTGACCGCCGGTGTCTCCGCGCGCCAGGACAAGGGAACCGGGTAGAATTCGCTGCATGACGGACCACCACGACCACCAGCCACGGATTCTGATCGGCGTCAGCGGCGGCATCTCCGCCTACAAGGCCTGCGAGCTGGTGCGCGAGCTGAAGCGCGCCGGCTGCGAGGTGCGCGTGGTGATGACGGCCGGCGCCCGCGCCTTCGTGACCCCGCTGACCTTCCATGCCCTGTCCGGCGCGCCGGTGCGCACCGAGCTGCTGGATGCCGAGGCGGAATCCGGCATGGATCACATTGCCCTGGCACGCTGGGCGGACCGCATCGTGGTCGCCCCGGCCAGCGCCAGCCTGATCGCCCGCTACGCCCAGGGCCTGGCGGACGATCTGCTGAGTACGCTGCTGCTGGCCACCACCGCGCCGGTCGCCCTGGCACCGGCGATGAACCATCGCATGTGGGCCCACCCGGCCACGCAGGCCAATATCGCGACCCTGAGCGAGCGCGGCGTGACCCTGATCGGGCCGGACAGCGGCGACCAGGCCTGTGGCGAGCAGGGCGAGGGTCGCATGCGCGAGCCCGCCGCGATCGCGCGGGAGCTGCTGCAGCCGGCACACGCCCCTCTGGCCGGGCGTCACGTACTGATTACCGCCGGCCCCACCTTCGAGCCGATCGACCCCGTGCGCTTTATCGGCAACCGCAGCTCCGGGCGCATGGGCTTTGCCCTGGCCGCGGCGGCACGCGATGCGGGCGCACACGTGACCCTGGTGCATGGGCCGACGGCCGAGGCCGTGCCCGCGGGCGTCGCAGGCATCGCCACGGAAACGGCGGCCGCCATGCACGCCGCGGTGATGGAGCGACTGCCCGAGACCGACATCCTGATCGCGGCCGCGGCCGTAGCCGACTACCGCCCGGCCGAACCACAGGCACAGAAGATCAAGAAGTCCGACCCGGTGATGCACCTGGCGCTGGAGCGCACCCGGGACATCCTGGCTGAGGCGGCAACACAAGCGGCCTCGCTCCCCCGACGCCCGTTCCTGGTCGGCTTCGCGGCCGAGACCGAGCACCTGCGCGAACATGCCGAGGCCAAGCGCCGCGCCAAGGGGCTCGACCTGATCGCCGCCAACCGGGTCGGCGAGGGCCGCGCCTTTGGCACACCCGACAACGAACTGCTGTGCCTCTGGGAGGGTGGCGAGCGCCGGCTCCCCAGCCAGCCGAAGACCCAGCTGGCCCGGGCGCTGATCGAGCTGATCGTCGAGCGCCTGACCGAATGCGAAACGGATCAAGGAACCCCGAATGCCCGCCCCCGAGATTGACCTGAAGATCCTGGACCCGCGCATGGGCGCGGACTTCCCGCTGCCCGCCCCGGCCACCAACGGCTCGGCCGGCGTCGACCTGCGCGCGATGACCGAGGCGCCGCTGACGCTGGAGCCGGGCGCCGCCGAACTGATCCCGACCGGGCTCTCGATCCATATCGAGGACCCGGGCTACGCCGGGATGATCCTGCCCCGCTCCGGGCTAGGTCACAAGCACGGCCTGGTGCTGGGGAACCTGGTCGGCCTGATCGACGCCGACTACCAGGGGCCACTGATGGTCTCCTGCTGGAACCGGGGCGCGAACGCCTACACCCTGGAGGTCGGCGAACGCCTGGCGCAGCTGGTCATCGTCCCGGTCGTCCAGCCGCGCTTTCGCGTGGTCGAGGACTTCGAGGAGAGCGCCCGTGGCGTCGGCGGCTTCGGCTCTTCCGGCCGCGGATAGCAGACGGAGGAACCCTCAGCCCGAGGGATAGGACACGCCCACCCCACCCAGACCGCAGTAGCCGTTAGGCACCTTGGCCAGGTACTGCTGGTGGTAGTCCTCGGCAAAGTACCAGGCGTCCAGTGGCTGGATCTCCGTGGTGATGGCGCCACGCCCTGCGGCATCCAGCGCCGCCTGGTAGCGCTCGCGGCTGACCTCGGCCGCCGCCTGCTGTTCGGCCGATTCCACATAGATCGCGGAGCGGTACTGCGTGCCGACATCATTGCCCTGGCGCATGCCCTGGGTCGGGTCGTGTCCCTCCCAGAACACCCGCAACAGCGTATCGATCGACACTCGGGCCGGGTCGAACACGACACGCACCAACTCGGTGTGCCCGGTCTGCCCGGAACAGACCTCGCGGTAGGTCGGGTTGCGGGTATAGCCGCCGCCATAACCCACACTGGTCGAATACACGCCGTCGATCTGCCAGAACAGCCGCTCCGCACCCCAGAAGCAGCCCATGCCCACATGCAGCACCTGCATGCCGTCCGGATAGGGCGGCGCCAGCGGCGTGCCCAGCACCATGTGCCGCGGCGGGACCGGCAGCGGCTCGTCGCGCCCGGGCAGGGCCTCCTCGGGCGCGGGCATGCGCGGCTCGGAAAACGCAAACATCACAAGGGCTCCTTCCGGAAACGTGGATTCGTCAGCCGGGATCGGCCGGGGTCAGCCGGATCAGCTCGCCCGGGTTGTGGTCGGTCAGCACGTAAATCGCGCCATCGTGCACGCGCACATCGCGGATGCGGCGGCCAAGATCGGGGAGCAGGTCTTCCTCGTTGACCAGCTCGCGGCCCTCGAAGGTCAGCCGGCGCAGGGTCTGGCCCCGCAGGCCACCCACCAGCAGATCGCCATCCCAGGCGGCAAAGGCGGAATCACGCAGGATCGCCATGCCGGACGGGGCAATGGCCGGCGTCCAGTAGTGGATGGCGGACTCCATCCCCTCCTTCTCGGACTCGCCGGTACCGATCGGGCCGCCGGAGTAGGCGCCGCCATGCGAGATCACCGGCCAGCCGTAGTTCAGGCCGGGCTCGATAATATTCACCTCGTCGCCACCGCGCGGCCCGTGCTCGTTCTGCCAGAAGGTGCCGGTCTCGGGATCGATCACCATCCCCTGCGGGTTGCGCACGCCGATCACCCAAAGCTCGGGATGGGCGCCATCCTCGTCGAGGAACGGGTTGTCGTCGGGTACCGAGCCGTCATCGTGCAGGCGCACGATGCTGCCGGCATGGTCGTCCTTCTTCTGGGCGCGATCCTGGTCACCACGATCGCCGATGCTGACGTACACATAGCCCTCGTCGTCGAACACGATGCGCGAGCCGAAGTGACGCCCGCCGCGGGCCGCCGGCTCGGCGGAGAACAGCACTTCGACCTCCTCCAGCGCCCCGTCCGTGAACTGCCCGCGGGCCAGGCGCGTCGTCTGACCGCCCTCCACCTGCGCGGAATAAGTGAAGTACAGCCAGCCGTTGTCCTCGTAATCCGGGTGCAGGGCCAGATCCAGCAGCCCGCCCTGGTTATTCGCAACCAGGTCGTCCGGCAGGCCGGACACCATCTCGCCGCGCCCCTCGAGGTTCTCCGCGTCGGGGAAATAGCGCAGCTGCCCGGGCCGCTCGCTGATCAGCGCCCCGCCATCCGGCAGAAAGGCAATCGCCCAAGGGTGATTGAGCCCCGAGTGCAGGACTTCGCCCCGCAGCTCGCCGTCGGCGGTGGAGAATTCCTCGGCCGCGATCCCGGCCGAACCCCCGCAGGCCACCAGAAGCCCGCCCAGCAACGGGGCCGCCAGCAACCGCCCCGGGTATCGCTTGTCCATGTCCCTGCCCTCGTTAGGTCCGTACCCGTTGGTGGCCCGTACCCGCCGCCGGGTTCCCCGGGGCACCAACGCGAGCGTGTGCATTCATCCGTGTTTCCCCGGCTGACAGGACGGACACCAGTAGGTGGAGCGCAGGTGCTCGCCCGCCAGCGCCCGCTCCACCGGTGTCCCGCAGGTGCGGCAGGCCTGCCCGCTGCGTCCGTACACGTTCAGGTACTCGTCCGTCTCGGCCCGCGCGCGCGTGATACGCGGGCCCGGCTTGAGGTTGCGTCGCAGCAGGCGCGCCGCTTCGCAATAGAGCGCCAGGAGCTCGTCATCCGTGATCGCGCCGACCGGGTCGAGTGGATGTCGTCCGTGCAGGAACAGCACCTCCGACTTGTAGATGTTCCCGATGCCGGACGCCAGCGACTGATCCAGCAGCACATCCAGAATGGGTCGCGCGGGGTCGCTGCGGGCACGGATACGCCGGACGACTGCGGTCAGGTCCACCTCCGGGTCCAGCAGATCCGGCCCCACGCGCGCATCCAGTCGCTCCGGGTCGCCGCGCCCCTCCGGCCGGGGTTGCCAGGCGAGTTCGCGCGGATGGAAACAGACCAGCACCCGGTCCGCGAGCCGCAGCACGGCCCAGGCCTGATACTCCGGCTTGTGCCAGACGGCCCCCGGCGCATACTGGTGCCAGGTCCCGTACATGCCCAGGTGCGTGCGCAGCTGCCAGGCGCGGCCCGCGGCGTCGTCCAGCTCGATCAGCAGATGCTTGCCGCGCGCGCTCACGCCACGCGCAGCCATGGCCCCATGCTCCACCAGTGCCGCACCACGCCGGGACCGGGTCGACACGGCCTCCAGCGCGGCGCCGGTCAGCAGCGGACCCAATGCCCGGGCCAGCTTGTGGATGGTATCGCCCTCGGGCATCGCGGATGGACGATCAGCGCTTGCGGCTGGGATAGAGCGGGGGCTCGCCCTCGGGACGGGTGCGAAACAGGCGCATGGACCACAGGTACTGGGCCGGGGCCTGTGTGACCCCGCGTTCGATGGCCTGGTTCATCTGCCGGGCATCCGTATGGTCATCGCCGCTAGGGAAGCCCTCGAGCGGGGGCCACAGGCGCATCACGTACTGGTCCGCCACCGAGTCGTACCAGGCGAAGCTGGGCAGCACGGCCGCCTTCGACATGCGCGCCAGGCGTCCCAGCGCAGTGAGCGTCGCCTTGGGTACCCCAAAAAAGTCGACGAACACCGCTCCCTCGGCCCCCAGATCCTCGTCCGGCAGGTAGTAGAAGAAACGGCCGCGGCGAAGCTGGCGAATGGCCGGACGCAGGCCCTGCTCACGGGCGAAGATGTCGCCCGAGTAGCGTGTGCGGCTGCGGTGGTTAATCCACTCCAGCACCGGGTTCTTCATCGGCTTGGCGAACGACACACCGTCGTACATCTGGCTCATGCGCACGCCGCCGTAGTCCAGCGCCAGCGAATGCGGGGCGAGGACGATCACCGGCGTACCGGCCGCCTGCAGGCGCTCGTAGTGTTCCAGCCCCTCGATGCGGATGCGCGCGGCGTGCTGGCCGGGCTTGCCGAACCAGAGCAGGCCGTAGTCCAGCACCGTCTGCGCCTGGTAGCGGTAGTAGGCCTCCATGCGCTTCTCGCGCTCGGCCGGGGTCATTTCGGGGAAACACAGCTCGAGGTTGCACTCCACCACCGCGCGGCTGCGCCCGGCGCCCTTGCGGATCAGTCGCCCGAGCCCCCGGGCCAGTGCATGCACGGCCGGGCGCGGTATCTCCTGCAGCACCCAGGCGACGCCCAGCAGCAGCCAGCTGCCCCAGTAGCGCGGGGCGAAATGACGGCCGGTCAGCGGTGCCTGATAGGCGCCTGCCTCCTGGCCCGAGCGGGTCTCCCCGGCCTGTTCGCTCATGCGCCCCCGCCCGCATCGAGCTGCTTGCGCGCGCGCTTCGCATAGACCTCCATCTCCTTCGCCGCCTGCAGGTCGCCCTTCTCGGTGGCGATGGCAATGCCGCGTTCGCAGGTGGACAGCGCGGCCTGCGGCCGCTCCAGGTCAACGAGGGTCTTGGCCAGCAGCTTCCAGGCGGCGGAATACCCGCCATCCAGTTCCAGCGCGCGTTCCAGGTGCGGAATCGCGGCCTCCTTCTGGCCGTCGGTCGCCAGGGCGTTGCCCAGCGAAAAGCGCAGCATCGCGGAGTCCTGTCCGCCATCCAGCATGTTCTGGAAGCGTTCGATCATGTCACTCATGGAGCTCCTCCTTCTGGATATCGTCAGGCTAACGCCGCCAGAAGGCGGGCGACAGAAGCACCAGCACGGTAAAGATTTCCAGCCGGCCCATCAGCATCGCCAGCACCAGCACCCACTTGCTGAAGTCGTTAATCGAGGCGTAGTTGGCCCCGACCTCGCCCAACCCGGGGCCAAGGTTGTTCAGGGTCGCGGCCACCGCGGAGAACGAGGTGACCTGGTCCAGCCCGGAGGCCATGATCAGCAGCATCATCACCACGAAGACCATCACGTAGGCGGCGAGGAAGCCCCAGACCGCCTGGACCACGCGGTCGGGCGCTTCCTTGCCGTTCACCTTCACCGCGATCCGGGCATGGGGATGGATCAGGCGCTTGATCTCGCGCAGCCCCTGCTTCACCAGCAGCAGTACGCGCACCACCTTCATCCCGCCGCCGGTGGAGCCGGTGCAGGCCCCGATGAACGACAGGAAGATCAGCAGCACCGGGAGAAAACCCGGCCACAGGTAGAACGCATCGGTGGTGAAGCCCGTGGTGGTCGCCACCGACACCACGTGGAAGATCCCCCGTCGCAGGGCATCGTTCGTATCGGCGGCAAAGCCGCTCCACAGCATGTAGCCGACCACGATCACGGCGGCGGAGACCAGCAGGATCAGGTAGGTACGCAGTTCCTCGTCACGCCGGTACGGCTTCCAGGTCGCGCGGTGCAGCACCAGGAAGTGCAGCGCAAAGTTCATCCCGCCAAGAATCATGAACGCGATCGCCACCGTCTCGATCGCCACCGAATCGAAGTGCCCGATACTGGCGTCGTAGGTGGAGAACCCCCCGATCGCGATGGTCGAGAACGCATGCCCGACCGCGTCGAAGGCCTCCATCCCGGCGGCCCAGTAGGCCAGCGCGCAGGCCACGGTCAGGCCCAGGTAGATGTACCAGAGGTTGCGCGCGGTCTCGGCAATGCGCGGGGTCAGCTTGTTGTCACGGATCGGGCCGGGGGTTTCGGCCTTGAACAGCTGCATGCCGCCCACGCCCAGCAGCGGCAGGATCGCCACTGCCAGCACGATGATCCCCATGCCACCCAGCCACTGTAGCTGCTGGCGATACCACAGGATCGCGCGCGGCAGGTCGTCCAGCCCGGTGAGCACCGTCGCCCCGGTGGTGGTAAGCCCGGACATGGACTCGAACACCGCATCGGTAAACGAAACCGGCAGGTTCGGGTCCAGTACCAGAGGCGCCGCCCCGGCAATCCCCAGCCCAAGCCAGAACAGCACGACCAGGATGAAGCCGTCGCGCACCTGCAGGTCGCTGCGCGCCCGGTACATCGAGCCCCACAGGATCCCGCCGATCAGCAGCAGCAGCGCGAACGCCTGCAGGAACACCCAGGCGGTGGACTCGCCGTAGAGAAACCCGATCGCCGCCGGCGGCAGCATGGTCAGGCTGAACAGCGTCAGCAGGACCCCAAGCAGGCGGGCGGTGGATGCGAAATGCAGCATCGGCCAGTACGACCTAGAAGAACAGCGCGGAGGGCTGGAACAGGCGCTGCACCTGCTTGACCTTGCGCCGGTCGGTCAGGAACAGGATCACGTGGTCACCGGCCTCGATCACCGTGTCGTGGTGCGGGATGATCACGTCCTCGCCGCGCACCACCGCGCCCACACTCGTACCCTCGGGGAAGTCGATCTCCTCGATCCGCCGCCCCACCACCTGGGAGGTGCGGGCATCGCCGTTCACCACCGTCTCGATTGCCTCGGCGGCGCCGCGACGCAGGGTATGCACGGTGGCCGTTCCGCCCTCGCGCACGCGCGCCAGCAGCGCGCTGATGGTCGCCTGCTGCGGCGAGATCGCGACGTCAATCGTGCCGCTTTGCAGCAGGTCCACATAGCTCGGACGGTTGATCAGCGACATCACCTTGCGCACGCCCCAGCGCTTGGCCAGCATGCCGGCAAAGATGTTGGCCTGGTCGTCGTTGGTCACCGCACAGAAGACGTCGTTGTTCTCGATGCCGATCGATTCGAGGAAGCGGTCGTCCGCACTGTCGCCATGCAGGACCAGCACATTGCTGGGCAGCGAGCGCGCCAGGTGGTCGGCGCGATCCGGGTCGCGCTCGATCACCTTGACCCGGTAGCGCTTGCTGAGCGTCTCCGCCAGGCGCTCGCCGATATTGCCGCCGCCGGCGATCATGATGCGTTTGTAGGGCTTTTCCAGCTTGCGCAGCTCCGAGGTGACTGCACGGATGTTCTTCTTCGCGGCGACGAAGAAGACCTCGTCGTCGGCCTCGATCACGGTGCTGCCATCCGGCTGGATGGAGCGGTTCTGGCGAAAGATCGCCGCGACCCGCGTGTGGATGCCGGGCATGTCGCTTTGCAGGTTCTTCAGCTCGTGCCCGACCAGCGGCCCACCGTAGTAGGCGCGCACGCCGACCAGCGAGACCAGCCCCTCGGCAAACTCCAGCACCTGCAGCGAGCCCGGATGCTCGATCAGGCGGTGGATGTGACGGGTGACGATCGCCTCCGGCGAGATCAGCATGTCCACCGGCATCGCATCCTGGGCGAACAGCTCCGGGGTCTCGTGGTAATCCCGTGAGCGCACACGGGCGATCTTGGTTTCGACGTTGAACAGGGTCGAGGCAACCTGACAGGCGATCATGTTCACCTCGTCGGAGTCGGTCACCGCGATGACCATCGAGGCATCCTGTGCCCCGGCGGCCTCCAGCACGCTCGGGTGCGAGGCGAAGCCGTTCACCGTCTTGATGTCGAACTGGTCCTCCAGCTCGGCCAGGCGCTCGCCGCGGGAGTCGACGATGGTGATGTCGATGCCGTCGGCGCTCAGGGCCTCGGCCAATGACTGGCCCACCTGCCCGGCGCCGAGGATGATGATGTGCTTCATGCGTCTCCCGTCCCGGAGATGTCAGGGCGTCGTGCCAGGGAAACGAAGGCTGGCGTCTCAGCCGTCGGCCTTCACCCGTTTTGGATCGATGCCCAGTGCCTTGAACTTGCGATAGAGGTGGGTGCGCTCCAGCCCCACCCGCTCGGCCAGCCGTGTCATGTTGCCTTCCGAGCGCTCCAGTTGCTGGATCAGATACTCGCGCTCGAACTGCTCGCGCGCCTCGCGCAGCGGCAGGTCGGGGATCGCCAGTGCCCCCTCCTCGAACTCCTCACCGCGCTGCGGCTGGCCGGTCAGGGTGCGCTCGACCTCGTCGCGGGTGATCTCGTCACCGGAGCCGAGGATCATCAGCCGTTGCACCAGGTTGCGCAGCTCGCGCACGTTGCCGGGCCACTGATACTGCTGCAGCCGCTCCAGCGCCGGACGCTGGAACAGCCGCATCGGCAGGCCTTCCTGCTGGTGCAGATGGCGCATATGGTAGTCCAGCAACTCCGGGATGTCCTCCACGTGCTCGCGCAGCGGCGGGATGGCCAGCGGGAGGACGTTCAACCGGTAGTACAGGTCCTCGCGAAACCGGCCCTGCTCCACCGCCGCGCCAAGGTCATGCTGGCTGGCGGCAATCACCCGCACGTTGACGCTGATCGGCTGATCGCCGCCGATACGGGTAATGCGCTGGGTATCCAGGGCATGCAGCAGGCGCCCCTGCGTCTGCATATCCATCTCCGCGACCTCGTCGAGAAACAGCACGCCACCGGCGGCCTGCTCGAGCAGCCCATAGCGCACACGATCGCCTTGCTCGCTTCCGAACAGCTCGGCCACGGCCTCGTCGCCCGACAGCGAACCGACCGAGACCACGATGAACGGACTGTCCCGACGGGCGCTGCGCGCATGCAGCAGCCGGGCGAAGGTCTGTTTGCCCACCCCGGGCTCGCCGGTAATCAGCACCCAGGTGTCGTGTTGCGCCATGCGCTGCACCTGGTCGCGCAGGTTCACCATCACCGCACTGCCGCCCACCGGGTCGGCGACCGTGCCGGCATGGCGTTTCAGGCCCACGTTCTCGCGCTGCAGGCGGGCGGCCTCCAGGGCGTTGTTCAGCGTGATCAGCAGCTTGTCGATCGACAGTGGCTTTTCGATGAAGTCGTAGGCCCCCAGGCGCGTGGCATCGACGGCGGTCTCGACATTGCCGTGGCCGGAGATCATCACCACCGGACAGGGCAGACCCTCGTCGTCGCCCCACTCCTTGAGCAGGGAGATCCCGTCGCCATCCGGCATCCAGACGTCGAGGAGAATCAGATCCGGCCGGCGACTACGGCGCTGAGCCTTGGCCTCGGCCACCGAGCCGGCCAGCGCCACCTGATAGCCCTCGTCCTCGAGGACATCCTGCAACAGCATCCGGATATCCGGTTCGTCGTCGACGACCAGTACGTAGGGTTCGCTCATTCCGGTTCCTCGTGGGCCAGGGCCTGCGGGGTATGTTCGACCGGGATGCGAATGCGGAAAACCGCCCCACCTTCGCCCGCCGGTTCATTATGGCACTCAATCATGCCGCCATGTTCCTCGACGATCTTCTGCGCGACCGCCAAACCGAGACCGGTTCCACGCGGCTTGTCGGTGGTGTAGGGCTCGAAGATGCGTTCCAGCAACTCGGGCTTGATACCCGGGCCGGTGTCGGTCACCCGCAGCTCGATATGGGGTCCGGTCGGATCGTCGAGATAGGCGGTCGCGATATGCACCACGAACGCCTCCTGGTCCTTGCCGGCCTCCAGCGCGTTCTTGATCAGGTTGTGCAGCAGCTGTCGCAGGCGTCCGGCGTCGCCCCGAATCCCGGGGAGGCCCGACTCCAGGTCGGTCTGTACACGGGAATGGCCGTCGGAATCGACATACAGCTCGCAGACATCCTGGATCAGCTGGTTCAGGTCCACCGATCCCAGTTCCAGGCGCGGGGCCTGGGCGTAATCGCGGAAGGCGTTGACCAGCGTCTTCATCGCCTCCACCTGCTGGATGATCGTACCGGTCGCGCGATCCAAGACCTCGCGATCCGCCCCGTCCAGGACCTTGCCCAGCCGGCGCGACAGACGCTCGGCGGAGAGCTGGATCGGGGTCAGCGGATTCTTGATCTCGTGTGCCAAACGCCGCGCCACCTCGCCCCAGGCCGCGTCGCGCTGCGCCTTCAGGAACTCGGTCATGTCATCGAACACGATCGCGTGCAGGCCGCGGCTGGAGCCCGAGGTTGGCAGCCATACGGCACGCGTCATCAGCACCTTGCGCCCTGAACGGGTAAACACGACAACCTGCCGCGACCACTCGTCTTCCTGGCGCGCCAGGGCATCGTTGATCGCCTCGAAGAACTGCCCGACCAGCGGACACTCGGCGCCCAGCTCGGAGATCGGACGCGTGCGGGCGCCCTGCAGGTCGCACTCCAGGATCTGGCCGGCGGCCTCGTTCGCGGTGCGAAGGCGCAGACTGCCATCCAGCGCGAGCACGCCGGAACGCAGGTGCTGCAGGACGCTCTCCAGGTAGGCGCGCTCGGCATCCAGCAGGCGGCGGTTGCGTTCGGCCTCGTCACGCGCCTCGTTCAGCGTGCGCGTCATCGCATTGAACGACTGCACCAGAAAGCCCAGCTCGTCGGCCCGCTGCACCGCGAGCCGGGTGGAATAGTCGCCAGCCGCGACCGAGCGCGTCCCCTGCACCAGATCGGAGATCGGACGCACCATGCGCCTGGCCACCAGAAGCCCGGCCCACAGAGCCGCCATCAGCGAGATCGCCAGCGCCAGCGACAGGGTAAAGATAAAGCCCTGGATGATCGGGCCGCGCAGGTAGGCGAATTCGCGGTAGCCGGCAAAGGCATCCTCCACGCGTTGTGACAGGGCCGACATGCGCGGATCGACCGGATAAATCCCCTGCAGGATGCGGTTCTCCGCCCCCGGTCTTCGACTACTGGTGGTCGCCACCACGCGAATCACCAGCGAGCCGTCGGTCTGCGGCTCAAGTCGCGAATACGGCTGCTCCGGGCGCACCCGCATCAGGATATCGGCCCCGGGGGGACTCGGCAGGCGGCGGATCGGGCTGTCGGTGGACGAGGCAATGATGCGGTTGTTGGAGCCGACCAGCGTCAACTCCTGGGCCCCAACCTGACGGCGGTAGTCATTCAACGCCAGCGGAACCAGACCCTCCGAGACCCCTTCCAGCTCGCTCATCATCTCCTGCGTCTCGGTCGCCAGCTGGCGCACGCGCAGATCCAGCGACGAACGCGACAGCTCCAGGGCATCCTCCAGCGCGGAGTCCACGCGCACGTCGAACCAGGAGTCCACGCCCTCGTTCAGGAACTCGAAGGAGAAGTAATAGACGACCGATACCGGCAGCACCGCGACCAGCATGAACCCCCCGACCAGCCGCAGCGTCAGGCGACTGCCGGGCACCCCCTGGCGATACTGGGCGACCATGCGCACGAACTGGTGGACGATCAGCCCCCCCAGCACCAGCAGGATTGCGGCGTGGAATACCAGCAGCCACAGGAACAGCTGCTCGAAGCGGGCCTGGTCCTGCGCCGCCCCGCCCATGACCACCAGCGAGGTCAGCAGCAGCAGGAACAGCAGGCCCATGCCCAGCAGGCCCCATGGGAAGCGTCTTAGGGAAACGCTGATCAATGTACACACTCGCGTTGGCACCCCAGGTTTTCCGAGACAAGGCTCGCCGTGCAGCCGGTAATGGTTCTACCGGCAAGTGGCGCAACGCAGGATCGGGGAACCTGGGGTACCAACCCCGCAAGCGATTGAATGCCGGGGCTCGGCCGCCCGTTGTTATCAAAAACGGGCATGCGCACGGCGTTGCGGCTCCCTTGTGCAGAATGACTGCACGGCAGTTGCCGCGCCTTGTTCGCACGCAAAAGCGACGAAGCAGCGAGCGTGTACATTGGCCAGCGTTTCCCTAGTCCAGGGACCATCGATGCCACTCCCGCCGGGTGGTGAGGTCACCGCGCAGACCGGCATCCAGCTGCAGCGGCAAGGGCAGCGCCGAATACACGAGCAACAACCGCGCGGCCATGTTGTAGTCCTCCGGCCGCTCGCGCACCGCCCCCGGGACGCCGTGCATCGGCAGGCGCCCGAGTCGGCGGGCCACATACTCCAGGGCATCGCCCAGGGTCGGTTTGAGCTCCATCCGGTCGTCGTTCACGTCGGTTACCAGGTAGTAGCGGTTCAGCGCAAAATATTGCAGCTTGACCCGGCGTGTCTCGTGCTGCACGGACTCCCGTCCCAGCCAGCGATCCCGTTCGATCCGGGCCTCGGCCTCGAATTCCAGCGTGACCCCGTTCGCCAGCGCATCCTCCAGCACCTGCGGCAGTCGCATATCGAGCACAAGGCGCACCAGCAGGGTGTCATCGTCCATCCACATGTGCCGGGCGTCGCGGATCTCCAGGGCCTGCGCCGTACCCGGGGCCAGCGCCAGCACGAGCGACCATGCCAGCAGGAATCCGATCGGCGACCGCCCCGCGCGCATGCCCTAGTCCTTTGTCAACAACGCGTAGTAGAAGCCATCGCCACCTTCCAGGCCCAGCGGCAGCGCCCAGCCGACCGGGCGTGCGTGCGCCCCGGCGATCGGTGGGCCACCCTCGGGCTCCAGCGCTCGGGCATCCGGCATCCGCTCGAGAAAGTTTGCGACCACCGCGTCATTCTCCTCGGACAGCAGTGAGCAGGTTGCATACAGCAGGCGTCCGCCGGAACGCAGCAGCCCCCAGGCGGCCTCCAGAATGCGCGCCTGCTCCGCCGCCAGGCGCGGGATGTCGTCGGCGCGGCGCAGGGTCTTGATGTCCGGGTGACGCCGGATCACCCCGGTCGCGGAGCAGGGGACATCCAGCAGGATCGCATCGAAGGGCTGGTCATCCCACCAGGCATCAGGGTCGGCGACATCGGCCGCGGTCAGCTGCGCGGCGAAGCCCAGGCGGTCGAGGTTTTCGCGCACCTGCACCAGGCGCTCGGCGTCGCTGTCCAGCGCGGTGAGACGGAGATCGCCACCCGCCCGTTCCAGCAGATGACCGGTCTTGCCGCCCGGGGCCGCACAGGCATCCAGCACGCGCTCGCCCGGCTGCGGATCCAGCAGGACCGCCGCCCATTGCGCAGAGGCGTCCTGCACCGAGAGCCGGCCCTCGGCAAAACCGGGCAGCCGGGCGACGTCGGCGGGTTCGGCCAGTGTCAGGGCAGCCCCCAGCTGAGGATGCGCCTGTGCCGGGTGCCCCGCCGCGACCAGTGCCTGGAGCGCGTCCTCGCGCGAGGTGCGAGACAGGTTCACGCGCAGGGTCATGGGTGCGGGGCGGGTGGCCGCCTCCAGCAACGTCTCCCAGTCGTCGGGCCAGGAGGCCTGGATCGCCTCCAGCAGCCATTCCGGAACGGCGTAACGCAGCGCCGGGTCTTCCCGGACTGCCGCCTCCAGCGCATCCTGCTCGCGCTGCGCGCGCCGCAGGACCGCATTGATCAGCCCCACCGCACCGGGGCGATGGATGGCCCGCGCCAGCTCTGCGGTCTCGCGCACGGCCGCGTGGTCGCGGGTGGAGAAATGCATCAGCTCGGCCAGCCCCTGCGCCAGCAGCACACCGATCACGGCGTCTTTCTTGCGCAGGGGGCGCTCCAGGAACCCGTTCACCAGCGCCGACAGCTGCGGATACCAGCGCAGCGTGGTGTAGGCCAACGCCTGCACCCAGGCCGCGTCGCGGGCGTTCAGCCCCTCGGTTGCGTGCTCGACCGCGCGCGTCAGGGAATGCCCCTGCAATACGACGCCCTCGGCTGCCTCCAGCGCCCGCTGACGCGGGGAGCGCGAGTCCACCCGCGAGGGTACGATGCGTCCGTTGCGCTTGCCCGCCATCGCTCAGCCGCCCGCGAGGCGCTGCCCCACCAGCGCCGTGGTATTGGCCCAGTCCGCAGCTGCAACCGGGCGCTTGCCCGGCAGCTGCACGATCTCCAGGCGCAGTCGGCCCTCTCCGGTGCCTACTTCCACCCCGTCGCGGCCCGCAGCACGGATGGTGCCCGGCTCCGGGTCCGCCGGCCCGGGCAGCGGGCGCGCGGCATGCACACGGATCACCTGCTCGCCCCAGCGTGCCTGGGCGACCGGCCAGGGGTTGAAGGCCCGCACCTGGCGATCCAACTCCACCGCCGGTCGGGCCAAGTCCAGCCAGGCCTCGTCCTTCTCCAGCTTGTGCGCGTAGGTCGCGCTGGCATCGTCCTGCGATTCCGGCTGCGAACGCCCCGCGAGGACCTCGGGCAGCCGTTCCAGCAGCAGCTCGGCGCCCAGCGTGGCCAGCGTGTCGTGCAACTCGCCGGTGGTCGTCGTCGCCGTGATCGGGGTCGAGCGACAGGCGTGCACGGGGCCGGTGTCCAGGCCGGGCGCCATCTGCATCAGGCAGACCCCGGTCTCGGCATCGCCGGCCAGGATCGCGCGGTGGATCGGCGCGGCGCCCCGCCAGCGGGGCAACAGCGAGGCGTGGATGTTCAGCCCGCCCCGGCCGGGGATCTCCAGCACCGCCCGCGGCAGGATCAGCCCGTAGGCCGCGACGATCAGGATATCCGGGCGCAAGGCGGCCAGTTCGGCCTGGGCCTCGGGCGATTTCAGGGATTCCGGCTGCAGCACCGGGATGCCGGCCGCCTCGGCGGCGACCTTGACCGGGCTCGGGCGCAGTTGGCGCCCCCGCCCCGCCGGGCGATCCGGCTGGGTGCACACGGCCACGGGCCGCGGGCCACGCTCGATCAAGGCCTGCAGTGCGGGGACCGCGAAGTCCGGCGTGCCCGCGTAGACCACGCGCGGCGATGGTACGTCCCTGTCGGCCTGGGACATCAGACGGCGGGCGCCGCGGCCTTGTCTCCCGCGCCAGCCCGCGCGCCCTGCTTCTCCAGCTTCTTGCGGATGCGATTGCGCTTCAGGCTGGAGAGGTAGTCCACGAACAGTTTGCCGTCGAGATGGTCGATCTCGTGCTGGATGCAGACGGCCAGAAGGCCATCGATATCGAGCTCGTATGGCTGGCCGTCTCGGCCGAGGGCACGTACGCGGATACGGTCGGCGCGCTGCACTCGCTCGTAGAATCCGGGTACCGACAGGCAGCCCTCGTCCATCTCCTCCTCGCCGGAGGTCTCGAGGATCTCGGGGTTGATCAGCACGTGCGGCTCGCTCTGGTCATCGGAGACATCCGCCACCAACACCCGCTTTTGCACGTTGATCTGGGTGGCCGCCAGACCAATGCCCGGCGCGTCGTACATGGTTTCCAGCATGTCGTCGACCAGAGTGCGGACCTCGTCGTCCACCGTCTCGACCGGCTCCGCCTGCAGACGCAGGCGGGGATCCGGGAAATGCAGTATTTCGCGCTTGGCCATGAAAAACCTCAAACTTTGTACTGTACAGATGCCGCAATTCTGCTAACGTTGGACCGCAATATCCGCGGAATTGCGTCATCCGCATGGGGCCGGGCTAAAGCAAAAGAAGGCTCGGGGAGCGCGCGGATCTGACAGGGGACAGCAATGTACAAGACCAGGGCGACCACGACCTTCGTTCTGCCGGGCATTTTATTCAGTGTAACGCTGTTGCTCGGCGCCTGCGCAGCCACCCAGACCGAAGAGGGGGCTGCCACCGCCGAGGACACCGAGGCCACACAAACGGCCCGCAGCGAGGACACCTCCCGCGAAACCGACCGGGCCGCCGAGACCCCGGAGCCGGAACCCGAGATCCGCGAATCCGCTCCCGAACGCTACGTGGTCCGCGAGGGCGACACCCTGTGGGACATCGCCGCGATGTTCCTGCGCGATCCGTGGTACTGGCCGGAGATCTGGCTGGTGAACCCCGAGATCGAGAACCCGCATCTGATCTATCCGGGCGACGTACTCAGCATCTACTACGTGGACGGCGAACCGCGCATCACCGTGGATGGCGGCCCGCGCGTTCGCCCGACCAAGCGTCTGTCGCCCGAGATTCGCGTAGTCGATCGCGATGAGGATGCGACCCCGATCTCCACGCTGCAGTCGTTCATGTTCCGTCCGCAGGTGCTGGACGACGAGACGCTGGACAACGCCCCCTACATCCTGGCCTCGCAGGATGAGCGCGTGATCTTCGGCCCGGGCGACCGCGTCTACGTGCGCAATGCCGAAGACACCCAGCAATACGACCTCTATCACATCGTGCGTCGTGACGGCGAGCTGGTGGACCCGGACACCGGCGAGAACCTGGGCATTGCGACCCTGCCGATTGGCGAGGCCGAGATCGTCGAGCCCGGCAACGTGGCACGCGCAAACATCCGCAAGGGTGAGCGCGAAGCCATCCGTGGCGACCGCCTGGTCCCCTATGCCGATGAACAGGACATGCTGTTCGAGATCGGACGTCCGCCAGAAGACCTGGAGGGCACGATCATCTCCCTGTTCGACGCGATCAGCCAGATCGGCCAGCTCCAGGCTGCGATCATCAACCGTGGCGAGCGTGACGGCATCGAGAACGGCCAGGTGATGACCGCCTACACCGCCGGCCGCCAGGTTCGCGACCCGATCAGCGACCGGGCGAACGAGGTCGTGACCTTGCCCGAGGAATCGGTCGGAACGGTGATGGTGTTCCAGACCTTCGAGAAGGTCTCCTACATCCTGGTCACGGAGTCCGACCGCACCCTGCGCGAGGGTGACAAGGTCCGCCATCCGTCGCACTGATCCGCTCGCACGGGCATCCGCACCACCGATGACCGACGACTGGGACCGGGCGACGCATCAGCGCGCCTGGCTGGAACTGATCAACACCCCGGGGCTCGGCCACCAGCGCCTGCTGCATCTGGTCGAGGCCTTTGGCGGTCCCGGCGCCGCCCTGGCCGCTTCTCCTAGCGAATGGCGCCATCACGGCGTCGAGCTGAATATCGACCCGGCGGCCCGCACGGCAGCCGCCGATGCCGACCAGGCCTGGCTCGACCAGGACGAGCGGCACCACCTGCTATGCCGGGATGACCCCGACTACCCGCCGCTACTGGCCGAAATCCCCGATCCGCCCCCGGTCCTGTACCTGAACGGCGACCCGAGCCTGCTGCATCGGCCGCAGATCGCCATCATCGGCGCACGCGAGTGCACGCCGCAGGGCGAACGCCTGGCCGGGGAGTTCGCGCGCGAGCTCGCCGGTGCCGGCGTGGTGGTGACCAGCGGCCTGGCGCGCGGCATCGACGGGGTGGCCCACGAGGGCGCCCTGGCTGCCCCCGGTGGCCGCACGATCGCAGTCGTCGCGACCGGCCCCGACCGCATCTACCCGGCGCAGCATCGTCGCCTCGCCCACCGCATCGCGGATCACGGACTGGTCGTATCGCTGTGGCCAACCGGCACGCGCCCACTGGCGCGCAACTTCCCGCAGCGCAACCGGGTGATCAGCGGCATGGCCCTGGGCACGGTCGTGGTCGAGGCCGCGCTGAAGAGCGGATCGCTGATCACCGCCCGCCTGGCGGCGGAACAGGGCCGGCAGGTCTACGCGGTGCCGGGCTCGGTACTGAGCCCGGTCAGCCGAGGTTGCCATCGCCTGATCCGTGATGGGGCGCAACTCGTGGAATCGGCCGACGAGGTGCTGGAAGACCTGGCGGACTGGCTCGGCGTCGCCCCCGGGGAGACAGCCAGCACACCACCGGAACCGGCCCGGGAGCCACTGGATCCGGAGCAGGAACGCGTGCTGAACGCGATGGGTTTTGACCCGATCCCGCTGGAAACCCTGCGGGATCGCACCAAATTGACCATCGAGCGCCTTTCATCCATGCTGGTTTTGCTGGAACTCAACGGCCGTGTGGCCGCCCTCGACCACGGGCGCTACCAGCGCCTCGACGCAGGATCCCCTGAATCATGAACGAAAGCGTGCTGGATGTGCTCATGTACCTGTTCGAGCACACCATGGACGAGGAATCCGACGAGGAGCCGGATCGCGCGGAACTGGAACGCCACCTGGTGGAGGCCGGTTTCGCCCGCCCCGAGATCGACCGCGCCCTGGGTTGGCTGGATCGCCTGATGAGCGAGGCCCCCCTCACCGGTCGCGGCGGCGACAGCGCGGCCCAGCGCATCTATGCCCCGGAAGAGCGCAAGCGCCTGGACACCGAGGCGCACGGCTTCCTGCTGCACCTGGAGCAAAACGGGCTGCTGACCGCCGGCACCCGCGAGCTGGTACTGGACCGCGTGATGGAACTGGACGCCGAGGAGATCGACCTCGACCAGCTGCGCTGGGTGGTGCTGATGGTGCTGTTCAACCAGCCCGACGATGCGATCGCCTATTCCCGCCTGGAAGAGGTGATGCGCGACGATGCCGGCCCGTCGGCCGTGGATTATCTGCACTGAGTCCACCGTCCTCCGCAGACAATGCGGTAGCCACGGGCGTTTTCCTCCTCTAGTCTTTAGCGCCCGTGAACCCGGTCGCTGCCATGCGACCGCGATCGCCCCGATACGGAACCCGCTGCCACGGAGACGGTCCCGAGCGACATGAGCAAGCACCTCGTCATTGTAGAGTCGCCCGCCAAGGGCAAGACCATCGAAAAATATCTCGGCCCGGACTACCAGGTCATGGCCTCCTATGGCCATGTCCGCGACCTGGTCCCCAAGGAAGGGGCGGTGGACCCGGAAAACGGGTTCCGCATGAAGTACGACGTGATCGAGCGCAGCGAAAAGCAGATCGAGGCGATCGCCAAGGCGCTGAAGAAATCCGATGACCTGATCCTCGCGACTGACCCCGACCGTGAAGGCGAGGCAATCTCCTGGCATCTCTACGAGGTGCTGCGTGACCGCGGCCTGCTAGACGATCGTGGCGTGCATCGGGTCGTGTTCCACGAGATCACCAAGAAGGCGATCCAGCAGGCGATCGAGGAACCGCGCGACCTGGCCAAGCCGCTGATCGATGCCCAGCAGGCGCGCCGCGCGCTGGACTACCTGGTCGGCTTCAACCTCTCCCCGCTGCTGTGGCGCAAGATCAAGCGCGGCCTGTCCGCCGGGCGCGTGCAAAGCCCGGCACTGCGCATGATCTGCGAGCGCGAGAACGAGATCGAGGCCTTCGTCCCGCGCGAATACTGGACCCTGGATGCGAAGGTCGAGCGCCAGGAGCAGCCGTTCACCGCGCGCCTGACCTACCTGGACGGCAACAAGCTGGACCAGTTCGACCTGAACAGCGCCGAGCTCGCGCACGATGCCCAGAAGCGTCTGACCGAGGCCGCGAACGGCGAGCTGCGTGTCGCCAAGGTCGAGAAGAAGCAGCGCCGCCGCAACCCGGCCGCGCCGTTCACCACCTCGACCCTGCAGCAGGAGGCCTCGCGCAAGCTGGGCTTCACCGCATCGCGCACCATGCGCACCGCGCAGCAGCTGTACGAGGGGATCGATCTGGGCTCCGGCGCGATCGGCCTGATCACCTATATGCGTACCGACTCGGTGGCCCTGGCCGGCGAGGCGATTGGCGAGATCCGCGGCCTGATCGAGGAGCGCTATGGCGCCAACAACGTCCCCGACAGCCCGCGCCAGTACAAGACCAAGTCGAAGAACGCGCAGGAGGCCCACGAGGCTATCCGCCCGACCTCCGTGCGCCGCCTGCCGAACGAGGTCCGCGCCCGCCTGAGCAGTGACCAGGCCCGGCTGTACGACCTGATCTGGAAGCGCACCGTCGCCTGCCAGATGATCCACGCGACCTTCGACACCGTGGCCGCCGACCTGGTCCCGGGTGACAGCCGACACCAGTTCCGCGCCACCGGCTCCACCCTGGTCGACCCCGGCTTCATCGCCGTCTACCAGGAGGGCCGCGACGACGCGCAGGATGACGACGAGGACAAGCGCCTGCCGGAAATGGCCGAGGGCGACACGGTCCAGCTGGAAGAGGTCACCGCCGACCAGCACTTCACCGAGCCGCCGCCGCGCTACACCGAGGCCAGCCTGGTGAAGACGCTGGAGGAATACGGCATCGGCCGTCCGTCCACCTACGCCAGCATCATCTCCACGCTGCAGTCGCGCGAGTACGTGGAGATGGACGGCAAGCGCTTCATCCCGACCGACACCGGCCGGATCGTGAACAGCTTCCTGACCCAGCACTTCGACCGCTACGTGGACTACGACTTCACCGCGAAGCTGGAAGACGAGCTGGACGCGATCTCGCGCGGCGAGAAGGACTGGGTCCCGGTGCTGGAGGATTTCTGGGGCGACTTCCGCGACCGGGTGAAGGAGAAGGAAGAAAACGTCACTCGCGCCGAGGCCGTGCAGTCGCGCGAACTGGGCCCCGATCCGCAGAGCGGACGCCCGGTCAGCGTGCGCCTGGGCCGTTTCGGCCCGATCGTGCAGATCGGCACCAAGGACGACGAGGAGAAGCCGCGCTTCGCCGGCCTGCTGCCCGGGCAGAAGATGGACAAAATCACCCTCGACGAGGCGCTGGAGCTGTTCAAGCTGCCGCGCGACCTCGGCGAGACGCCCGAGGGCGAGCCGGTGATGGTCAACATCGGCCGCTTCGGACCGTACGTGAAGTACGGCTCCAAGTACGCCTCCCTCGGCCCGGACGACGACGTCTGGACCATCGAGCTGCCGCGCGCGCTGGAGATCGTCGCCGAGAAGAAGAAGAAGGACGCCGAACGCTTCATCAAGAGCTTCGACGAAGAGGGCATCCAGGTCCTCAACGGGCGCTACGGCCCTTACGTGACCGACGGCAACAAGAACGCCAAGATCCCCAAGGAGACCGATCCCAAGTCCCTGACGCTGGAGCAGTGCCAGGAACTGATCGCCGCCGCCCCGGAACGCAAGGGCCGCGGCCGCAAGGGGGCGGCCAAGTCGACCGGCAAGTCCTCCGGGAAGACCGCCTCCAAGTCGTCGACCGCAAAGAAGACGACCACGAAAAAGGCAGCCACCACCAAGAAGGCCGCCAGCAAGACGGGCACGAAAAAGGCCACCGCAAAGAAGACGAGCACGTCGAAGAAGGCCCCGGCGAAGAAGGCTTCGACCGCCAAGTCTGGTAGCGCGAAATCCGGCAGCGGCGACAGCCGCCTGAGTGCCCAGCCCTCCGGCGACCGTGGATCCGAATAGCCAACCGCTGCTAACCCCCGAGATCGAGCCCGTCGCGCAGTGCGTGCGCGACGGCGGCGTGGTCGCCTACCCCACCGAGGCGGTCTTCGGCCTTGGCTGCCGCCCGGATGACCCCCGGACGATCGATCGCATCCTCGAGATCAAGGGCCGCCCGGCCACCAAGGGACTGATTGTGGTCACCGACCGGCTGGATCGCCTCGCGCCCTGGCTGGCGCCGCTACCGGCCGAACGCCGGGCCGAGATCGACGCCAGCTGGCCTGGGCCGACCACCTGGCTGCTACCCGTCACCGATGCCTGCCCGCCGCTGCTGCGCGGCGAACACGACAGCCTCGCGGTACGCGTCACCGCCCACCCGGAGACGCGCGCGCTGTGCGCGGCCGCGGGCAGCCCCCTGGTCTCCACCAGCGCCAACCGCGCGGGCATAGAGCCCTGCCGCACCTGGGACTGCGTGAACACGCAGCTCGGGGCGGGCATCGACGCGATCCTGCAGGCAGAATGTGGCGGGCGCACCGCACCCAGCACGATCCGCGATGCCCGCACCGGGGCCTGGCTCCGGGGCGCGCCGGATACCCACGAATAACCAACCGGGACGCAGCATGAGCCAGGACCACGTCTCCATCGACCGTGTCATCGACTACCTGCAGGGCCTGCAGGACCGCATCTGCCAGGGTCTCGAGGGCCTGGACGGCCAGGCCCGCTTCCAGGAGGACGCCTGGGAACGCCCGGCCGGCGGCGGCGGCCGCACCCGTGTAATGCACGAGGGGCGGGTCTTCGAGCAGGCCGGGGTCAACTTCTCCCATGTGATGGGCGACAACCTCCCGGCCTCGGCCACCGCGCACCGCCCGGAGATGGCCGGACGCTCGTTCCAGGCCACCGGCGTGTCGCTGGTGATCCACCCGCACAACCCGTATGTGCCGACCTCGCACGCGAATGTGCGCTTCTTCATCGCGGAGAAGCCCGGCGAGGAGCCGATCTGGTGGTTCGGCGGCGGCTTCGACCTGACCCCGTACTACGGTTTCGACGAGGACTGCATCCACTGGCACCGCACGGCCGAGGCCGCCTGTCGTCCGTTCGGCGAGCACCTCTACCCGGCGCACAAGCAGTGGTGCGACGAGTACTTTCATCTCAAGCACCGCGACGAGCCGCGCGGCGTCGGCGGGCTGTTCTTCGACGACTTCAGCGAGGGCGGCTTCGAGCACGCCTTCGGCTACATGCAGAGCGTCGGCAATGCCTATCTGGATGCCTATGGCCCGATCGTCGAGCGTCGCCACGCGACCGAATACGGCGAGCGCGAGCGCCAGTTCCAGCTCTACCGGCGCGGGCGCTATGTCGAGTTCAATCTGGTCTACGACCGCGGTACCCTGTTCGGCCTGCAGTCGGGCGGGCGCACCGAGTCGATCCTGATGTCGCTGCCGCCGCTGGTGCGCTGGGAATACAACTACCAGCCGGAGGCCGGCACGCCCGAGGCCGAACTCTACGAGCGCTATCTGAAGCCGCGCGACTGGCTGGCCGAGTCCGCCGGCTGACCCACCAACAAGGACGACCCGCATGACCGCACCGATCGCCCCCTATCCCGCCGGCCGTCCGCGCCGCATGCGCCGCGACGCCTTCTCCCGCCGCCTGATGCGCGAGCATCACCTGCGCGCGGACGACCTGATCCTGCCGGTGTTCGTCACCGAGGGCGAAGGGGTGCGCGAGGCGGTGCCGTCGATGCCCGGCGTGGAGCGCGTCAGCATCGACCTGCTGCTGGAGGAGGCGGCCGCCGCCGTGCGCCTCGGCATCCCGGCGCTGGCCCTGTTCCCGGTGGTCCCGGGCGAGAAGAAGAGCCTGGATGCCGCCGAGGCCTGGAACCCCGAGGGCCTGGCCCAGCGCGCGGTACGCGCGCTGAAGCAGGCCCACCCCGAGCTCGGCGTGATCACCGACGTCGCCCTGGACCCGTTCACCACCCACGGCCAGGACGGCATCATCGACGATGACGGCTACGTGGTGAACGACATCACCGTCGAGGCGCTGGTGAAGCAGGCGCTGTCGCATGCCGCGGCCGGGGCCGACGTGGTCGCCCCCTCCGACATGATGGACGGGCGCATCGGCGCGATCCGCACCGCGCTGGAAGATGGCGGGCACGTGCACACGCGCATCCTCGCCTACTCCGCCAAGTACGCCTCGGCCTTCTACGGGCCGTTCCGCGATGCGGTGGGCTCGGCCAGCAATCTGGGCAAGGGCGGCAAGGAGACCTACCAGATGGACCCGGCCAACGGCGATGAGGCCCTGCACGAGGTCGCGCTCGACCTGGCCGAGGGCGCCGACATGGTGATGGTCAAGCCGGGGATGCCGTACCTGGACGTGGTCCGCCGGATTCGCGACGAGTTCCAGCGCCCGACCTTCGTCTATCACGTCTCCGGCGAGTACGCGATGCTCAAGGCCGCCGCCGAACGCGGCTGGCTGGACGAGCGCGCCTGCGTGCTGGAGGCCCTGACCGGCATGAAGCGCGCCGGGGCCGACGGCATCCTCACCTACTACGCCCGCACCGTGGCCGAATGGCTGACGGAGGACGCGGCCCGATGAGCGAGCCGCGCCCCGATCGTTATGGCGTGGTCGGCAACCCGATCCGCCATTCGCTGTCGCCGCGCATCCATGCCCTATTCGCCGAACAGACCGGGCAGCACCTGACCTACGAGGCCCTGCTCGGCACCCCGGGGCAGTTCGCCGAGGAGGTCTGGGCATGGTTCTCCTCCGGGTTCCGCGGCCTGAACGTGACCGTCCCGTTCAAGGAAGAGGCGTTCGCCCTGGCCCGGGTCCTGACCGACCGCGCCCGGCGCGCCGGCGCCGTGAACACCCTCTGGCGCGACGACGAGCGCCAGCTCCACGGCGACAACACCGACGGCATCGGCTTCTGCCGCGACCTCGACCGCCTGGGTGGCGAGGTGCCCGGCCGGCGCATCCTGATCCTCGGGGCCGGCGGCGCGACCCGCGGGCTGCTGCAGCCCCTGCTGGAGCGCCACCCCGCACAGCTGGTGATCGCCAACCGCACTGCGGCGCGGGCCGAGGCACTGGCCGAGGACTTCGCCGACCTGGCGATCGATACCGAGCTCTCCGCCTGCGGCCTCGACGCCCTGCCCGCCGGCCCGTTCGATCTGGTCATCAACGCCACCGCCGCCGGCCTGTCCGACGCGGGCCTGAACCTGCCCGCGACGCTGGTGCACCCGGACAGCCTGGCCTACGACCTGGTCTACGGCCCCGGTGCGGCCCGGTTCCTCGACTGGGCCCGGGATGCTGGCTGCCGGCAGACGTCGGACGGCCTGGGCATGCTGGTCGAGCAGGCCGCCGAGGCCTTCGCGACCTGGCGCGGCATCCACCCCGACACCACCCCGGTATTGCGCCAACTGCGTCACGAAAACGACACGGCCTGACGCCCGGTTCACCTTCCGTTCAAGCAACGGCGCAATCCTGTTCCCGAGCGCGCCCGTGGGCGCAGACTGAAACCCGGGAGTTCCTTCCCGGCTGGGGGGCAAGCATGATCTCGCGCATTGGTGTTCTGGTACTGGTCGGTTTTCTGACCTTCGCCATCGGCTGTACCACCACGGATCCCTATACCGGCGAGGAGCGGGTATCGCGCACGGCCATCGGCGCCGGTGTCGGCGCGGCTGCCGGGGCCGTGGTCGGCAGCATCACCAGCCGCCGCAACCGCACCCAGCGCGCGATGATCGGGGCCGGGATCGGGGCCCTGGCCGGCGGTGCGATCGGCAACTACATGGACCGCCAGGAGGCCGAGCTGCGCGAGCAGCTGCGGGGAACCGGTGTCAGCGTGACCCGCGACGGCGACAACATCATCCTGAACATGCCCGGGCACATCACCTTCGATATAGACCGCACCGACATCAAACCGGAGTTCGAGGAGGTGCTGAACTCGGTGGCGCTGGTCCTGGCCGAATACGACCAGACCGGTATCGAGGTCGCCGGCCATACCGACATCACCGGACGCGTCGAGTACAACATGGACCTGTCGGAACGGCGCGCTCAGAGCGTCGGGCGCGCCCTGATACGGCGCGGCGTCCAGTCGGTGCGCGTCGACACCGTCGGCTTCGGGCCGCATCAGCCCATCGCGACCAACGAAACCGCCGAGGGCCGCGCGCTGAACCGGCGTGTAGAACTGACCCTGTTCCCGCTGACCGCGGACTGAGCGCCGGCCCCCAGCACGATCGGGCCGGGGATTGCCCGACCCGCCCCCTTCCTCATCCATCCGGCGCGCCGGGCTGGTAAGCTTGGCCGCCATGGACGCACGTGCACGCCTGTGGGAACTGGCCCGACTGGTCCGCCTGGACCGGCCTGTCGGCATCTATCTGCTGCTGTGGCCGACTCTGTGGGCGCTCTGGATCGCAGCCGAGGGCTGGCCGCCGGGTTCGCTGATCTTCATCTTCGTTGCCGGCGTCGTGCTGATGCGCTCGGCCGGCTGTGCGATCAACGACTACGCGGACCGCGACTTCGACGCCCATGTCGCCCGCACGCGCGACCGCCCGCTGGCACTGGGCACCATCACCCCGAACGAGGCCCTGGCAACCTTCGCCGTGCTGGCGCTGACCGCCTTCGTGCTGGTGCTGTTCACCAACCTGCTGACCATTCTCTATTCCCTGGTCGCAGTGGTGCTGGCCGCCACCTATCCCTTCGCCAAGCGCTTCCACCACTTTCCGCAGGTGCACCTGGGCGCGGCCTTCGCCTGGGCGGTGCCCATGGCCTTTACCGCGGTCACCGGGGACCACCCGCCCCCGCTCGCCTGGCTGCTGTACGTGACCGTGCTGGCCTGGACCGTGGTATATGACACCTTCTACGGCATGGTGGACCGCGAGGACGACCTGAAAATCGGGGTGAAGTCCACCGCCATCGCGTTCGGCGAGATGGACCGTCTGATCACCGCGGGGCTCCAGGTGCTCGTCTGGCTGGGGCTGTACCTGATCGGCCAGCATGCCGGGCTCGGCGGCTACTACACGGCGGGGCTGGTGATCGTGGCGATGCTGATGTTCTACCAGCAGTTCCTGATCGCCGAACGCGAGCCGACCGACTGCCTGCGGGCATTCAAGAACAACCATTATCTCGGTGCCGTGGTCCTGCTCGCGATGATCGCAGACCATCATCTGGGGGGCTAACTCGGTTACGCGCGGGCAAGCGCCAGACCCTCGACCGATGCCGCTCCCGCCGCCCGCAGCGCACGGGCCAGCGCATCCAGGGTCGCCCCGGTCGTGACCACATCGTCCACCAGCAGCACCCGCTCGCCCGCCAACTCCGCGTTCACGGCAAATGCATCGCGCAGGTTCCGGCGCCGCTGTGGACCGCTCAGCGTCTGCTGCGAAGGCGTGGCCCGTACGCGGCGAACGCATGCGGTATCCAGCGGGAGCCCCAGGACCTCGGCGACGCACCGCGCCAGCGGCTCGCACTGATTGAACCCGCGCTCGCGCAGGCGCGAGGGGTGCAATGGAACGGGCACCACGCGGGTAGGCAACGGTGTCGGCACATCCCGGCGTTCGCGGGCTGCCTGTGCGGCCAGGTCCACGAGGATCCGTTCAGCGCGGGCGTGGCCGCTGCGCTTGTAGGCCAGCAGCACCCGATCCAGCGGCCAGGCATAGGCCCATGGCGCCCGCAGGGCGTCTACTGCCGGAGGGCGGCGCTGACAGGCGGGGCAGGCCACTGTCGCCGGCAGGGGTGCCGCGCAACCCGGGCACGGGGCCTCCACCCGCACCAGGTCCTTGCGGCAGGCAGGACAGATGGCCCCGCCCTCCGGCAACGGGGCCAGACACAAGCCACAGTGGTCGGGATACAGCGCCCGGGCCGCCCAGGCGCTCAGCGCACGCAGCGCGCCCGATCGCTCTCCAGTTTGCCCCGGCGTGGCTGAAGGGGGATGAGCCATGATGGTATGCTTCCGCTTTTGCATTCAGGGTAGTCCATGGCGACCAAGACCGTCTCTGCACGCAGTTCGCGGCGCGCCGCCGCGATGTTCGACGTCGGCAATCTGATCAGCGTGTCGATTGCCGGCATCCCGCTGTTTGTGGTTAGCAGCGAGGGGGTCGGAGTCGGCTTCATCATTGCCGCGATCATGGGCATCGTGCCGCTAGTGCTGTGGTTTGGCGCCTCCATGCTGGTGTACGCCCTGAACAAGCACCACCCCGATCCGCGCGTGGGCCATTTCACGCAGTGGGCGGCCTATCGCTACTACGCGCTGATGGGCCTGCTGATCGGGGTCGCCACCTTCTTCCCGCCGGATCTGGCCTACTACCGCGCCTATTGGGCCGTGGCTGCCGCCATCCTGCTGCCGTGGACGGTCTACGCCCTGTTCCGCGTCTACCGCGAACCCTGGGCCGATGTCGCCATCCCGGCGGAAGCCGACAAGGAGCCACACTCATGAGCACGCCCCGACACGACTGGAACACCGACGAGGTCGAGGCCCTGCTCGACCTGCCGCTGAATGACCTGATCTTCCGCGCGCAGACCGTGCACCGCGAACACTTCGATCCGAACGCAGTACAGGTCAGCACGTTGCTGTCGATCAAGACCGGGGCCTGCCCCGAGGACTGCGCCTACTGCCCGCAGAGCGCGCACCACGAAGTGGAGCTGGAACGCGAGCGCCTGCTGCCACTGGATGAGGTGCTGGAGGCGGCGCGCAACGCCCGCGCCCAGGGTGCGACCCGCTTCTGCATGGGGGCCGCCTGGCGGAACCCGACCGACAAGAACCTGGAACGCGTGATCGAGATGGTCCGTGCGGTCAAGGAAGAAGGCCTGGAGACCTGCATGACTCTGGGCATGCTGAAGGCCGAGCAGGCCCGACGCCTCTCCGAGGCAGGTCTGGACTACTACAACCACAATCTCGACACCTCGCCGGAGTTCTACGGGCACATCATCTCGACGCGCACCTACGAAGACCGCCTGGAAACCCTGGAACACGTACGCGAAGCGGGCATGAACGTATGCTGCGGCGGCATCCTCGGCATGGGCGAATCGCGCCGTGACCGGGCGCGTCTGCTGCAGCAGATGGCCAACCTGCCGAAGCACCCGGAGTCAGTCCCGATCAATCAGCTGATCCAGGTCGAGGGCACCCCACTGCACGGGATCGAACATCTCGATCCGCTGGAGTTTGTGCGCACCATCGCCGCCACCCGCATCCTGATGCCGGCCTCCTACGTGCGCCTGTCCGCCGGGCGCACCGAGATGTCCGACGAGATGCAGGCCCTGTGCTTCCTGGCCGGCGCCAACTCGCTGTTCTACGGCGACACCCTGCTGACCACACCGAACCCCGGCGAGAACCACGACCTCGCGCTGTTCGAACGCCTGGGCCTGCACCCGGAGACCGGGCCGGAAGCCCCCGGGGAATCGGACCGGCCCGCCTCCGCATCGGCCTGATGCCGACCGGCCAGTGGCGGGCGACTTTCCCGATCATTTCTCGGCGGTGGCGGCGGCGTATGCCCGCCACCGCCCGGACTACCCCGCCGATCTCTTTGACTGGCTGGCCGCGCGCACCCCGCACCACGAACAGGCCTGGGACTGCGCCAGCGGCAATGGCCAGGCCGCGCAGGGCCTGCAGCCTCACTTCTCCCAGGTCGTAGCGACCGATGCCGCCCCAGCCCTGCTGGCCGCTCTGCCGGCGACAGCCGGGATCAACCGAGTAGCCTGCGCCGCCGAGGCCTGCGCACTGGCCGATACCTCGGTGGATCTCGCCTGCGTCGCCCAGGCCGCGCACTGGTTTCGCCACGCCGAGTTCCATGACGAGGTTGCACGCGTCCTGCGCCCGGGCGGCCTGCTGGCGATCTGGGGCTACGGCATCCTGCGCGCCGAGGACCCGGCGCTGGACCGCCTGCTGACCGACTTTCACGACACCACCCTGGCGCCCTGGTGGCCGGAAGAACGCAGCCATATCCGCAGCCACTACCGCGACCTGCCGTTCCCCTGGCCGGAGATCGAGACGCCCGAGTTTCGGATCGACCGCGAATGGGGCCGCGACACCCTGCTCGGCTACCTCGGCACCTGGTCAGCCATCCGCCGCGCGCAGACGGCCGGCCAGGATCCGCTGGCCGTGCTGGAGCCGGCCCTGCGCGCGCTGTGGCCGAATACGGACATCACCGCCCGCGTCCACTGGCCGATCTTCCTGCGCGCCGGGCTGCGGCCGTGAGCGATTCACCATGAGCCATTCACCATGAGCGAGTCGCTGCAGGCCTTTCTGCAGGCCCGCCTCGACCGCGTGCGCACGGACGGTCGCTGGCGCCGTCTGCGCACGCTGGACGGGCCGCAGCAGCCGGAGCAGGTCATCGACGGTAAATCGATCGTCGCCTTTTGCTCCAACGACTACCTGGGTCTGGCGGCCGATCCGGCCGTCGCCGCCGCCGCCCGCGAGGCCCTCGACCGCTACGGGTTTGGGGCCGGGGCCGCCCATCTGATCAACGGCCACACCCGCGCCCATGTGGAACTGGAGCAGGCGCTGGCGCGCTTCACCGGGCGCGAGCGCGCGCTGCTGTTCTCGACCGGCTACATGGCCAACCTGGCGCTGGTACAGACGCTGGCCGGCCGCCACGACACGGTGTTCGAGGACCGCTGGAACCATGCCTCGCTGATCGATGCCGTGCGCCTGGCCGGCGCGCGCAGCCAGCGCTATCGTCATGCCGATCCCGGGCACCTGCGCGATCGCCTGGAGCGGGCTCCCGATCGCGGGCATCGGCTGGTCGTCACCGACGGGGTGTTCTCCATGGACGGGGATATCGCACCCCTGCCGGAGCTAGCCGCGCTGGCGCGCGAGTTCGATGCCTGGCTGATGGTGGATGACGCCCACGGCCTGTCGGTGCTGGGCGCGACCGGTGGCGGCAGCTGCCAGCACCACGGCCTCGGCGCGGACGATGTGCCGATCCTGATGGGCACGCTGGGTAAGGGATTCGGCGCCGCCGGGGCCTTCGTTGCCGGCTCCGAAGCCCTGATCGAGACCCTGATCCAGACCGCCCGGCCCTACATCTACACCACCGCGATGCCGGCCGCCCTCGCCGCCGCAACGCTGGCGTCCGTGCGCATCGCCGAGGCCGCAACGGATCGGCGGGCGCACCTGCAGGGCCTGCTCCAGCGCCTGGGGGCGGGCCTGGACCGGCTCGGCCTGCAGCACCCGCCTCCGTTGACCCCCATCCAGCCGGTCCAGATCGGTGACGCCCACCGCGCTAGCGACGTGGCCGAGAGGCTGCTGGCCGCCGGGTTTCTGGTCCCGGCGATCCGTCCGCCCACAGTCCCCGAGGGCCAGGCACGGCTGCGCATCACCCTGTCCGCCGCCCACACCGAGGCTCAGGTGGATGCCTTGCTACGGGCGCTGGAGCAGGCCCTCGAGCATGCGACTCCGTGAACCCGTACACACCCCGGCATTGACGCCCTTCACGTTTCCGAAAACCGCCATTC
Organism: Thioalkalivibrio sp. ALRh; assembly: GCF_000381425.1. Classification (NCBI taxonomy): domain Bacteria; kingdom Pseudomonadati; phylum Pseudomonadota; class Gammaproteobacteria; order Chromatiales; family Ectothiorhodospiraceae; genus Thioalkalivibrio; species Thioalkalivibrio sp. ALRh. The sequence goes on along the minus strand of NZ_KB906519.1, from coordinate 1,508,404 downwards.
CCTGTTAAAGAACCGTTCAGCAACCCCGCGCGAGGCTGAAGCCGAGCACGGTCGAAAGGAGACGGACCATGGCACGGAAACGCAACCATTCCCGACGCGGTGTACCCACTCATCTGAAGGCGCTGGCGGCCGCGATGCTGTTCGGCTTCGCCGCCGACACCCTGGCCTCCCCACCGCCCTGGGCACCGGCCCACGGCTGGCGCGCGCAGAACGACCCGGGGTATGCCGGGTACCACGGCTACAGTTACGATCGCTGGGAACACGACTACGGCGTGATGGACGGCCGCTGCAACCGCGACGCAATCGGCGCGGCGATTGGCGGCGGTGCCGGCGCCGTCATCGGCCACCAGGTCGGCGACGGCGATCCGGTGGCCATTCTGATCGGGGCGGCCGGTGGCGCGGTGCTAGGCGGCATGATCGGACGCCAGATGGACCGCAATGACCAGGCCTGCATGGGACATGCCCTGGAACTGGCCGAGCCCGGACAACCCGTCTACTGGGACAATGCCAATGGGCAGCCGGTGCACATGACGCCGGGGCGCGTTCGCGACAGCGGCTGCCGCGACTTCGAGATGATGATCGACGGCGAACGCCACACCGGTACGGCTTGCCCGGACGCACCCGGACACTGGGAGATCCGCGGATAAACGACCATTGGCCCGGGGGCCTTGAACGCCCCCGGGCACCATCGCCTATCCTGCAGGGTCAACCTGCCCTGACCCGGCCGACGACGCCTTCCGTCCGGCTACCGAAGGGCCGCACAGCACGGAATGGCTCACTCCATGGCCCGGACCCTGCCCGCCAATACGTCCCCGTCCGCACCGGAACGCGTGATCGTTCTGGATGTGCTGCGCGGAGTCGCGATCCTCGGCATCCTGGTGATGAACATCCAGTCGTTCGGGCGTATCTCCAGCGAATACCTGAACCCGATGGCACTGGGTCCCCTCCCGCTGGCGGACTGGATTGCCTGGATCGTGGTCCACGTGCTAGCGGACGAGAAGTTCATCAGCATGCTGACCCTGCTGTTCGGGGCCGGGGTCGTGCTGATGGCCTCGGGCTCGCGCCATCCGGCCGACACCTTCGAGCAGCGCTTTCGCCGCCGCATGGGCTGGCTGTTCCTGATCGGACTGGCACACGGGCTGATCCTGTGGCCCGGCGACATCCTCGCGGCCTATGCGGTGTGCGGGCTGGTGGCCATGCACTTTCGCGACCACCCGCCGATGACCCTGCTGGGCCTCGGGGTCGCCCTGATCGGCGGGCTGACCGCGCTCTGGCTCGTGCTGAGCGCGATCCTGATCTTCCTTGTCCCCGAGCACTGGCTGCAGATGCTCAACGAGCGCTACTGGCAGCCCGGCGCCGATGTCGTCAGCGACGAGCTCAACCGGATGTCCCTGCACTGGCTGGCGGCGACCGGCGAACGGGCGACCGGTGCACTGACTGCGCAGCTGTGGATGTTCTTCTCCGAGCGCCTGTGGCAGATGCTCGCGATGATGTTCATCGGCATGGCCCTGCTGCGGCTCGGTTTCCTTCACGGGACCTGGTCACTGGCCGGCTATCGGCGCGTCGTGCTGATCGGACTGGGCGCCGGCATCCCGCTGGTACTGGCGGGGCTGTGGTTCAACACGGCCGTGGAGTGGGATCTGCGCTACTCGATGTTCCTGGGCCGCATCGCCAACCTGTGGGGCAGTGTCGCGATTGCCCTGGCCTGGGTCGCCCTGGTGATCCTGCTGGCCCACCCCGACGGGCGGCGGCGGATCCTGCCAGGCGTCATCCGCGCCCTCGAGGCGGTCGGCCGCCTCGCGCTGACCAACTACATCGGCCAGTCGATCCTCGCCGCGATGATCTTCTACGGGATCGGGCTCGGCCTGTTCTCGCAGTTCGGGCACCTCGAACTGCTCGGCATCGTGCTGGCGATCTGGGTGTTCCAGGTCACCTTCTCCCTGCTCTGGCAACGCTACATCGGCCCCGGGCCAATCGAGACCCTCTGGCGGCGCCTGGCAAGCTAGCCAGGGTCTACAGCAGCCCCCGTTCAGCCATGGATACGGGGGTGTCGGCGATCACCACGTGATCGAGTATCCGCACATCCACCAGCCCGAGGGCCTCGGTCAAACGCCGGGTGATCGCGATATCCGAGCCCGAGGGCTCGGCCACCCCGGACGGGTGGTTGTGGGCAAGGATCACCGCGGCCGCATTGTGGTGCAGCACACGCCGCACGACCTCGCGCGGGTGCACGGCGGCGCCGTCAATCGTGCCGCGGAACAGCTCCTCGAAGGCGATCACCCGATGGCGGTTATCCAGGAACAGGACCGCGAAGACCTCGAAGGGATAGTCGCGCAGACGCGCCGCAAGGAACTGGCGGGTGGCAGTCGGCGAGGTCAACGCATCGCCACGCTCCAGGTCGGCGGCGAGGTGCCGCCGACCCATCTCGAGCACCGCCTGGAGCTGGGCGTATTTGGCATCCCCCAGCCCCGGCGCCGCGCAAAATCCCGCCTGATCGGACTGCAATAGAGGCCGCAGCCCGCCGAAGCGGCTGAGCAGATCGCGCGCGACATCGACCGCGCTCTTGCCGGCCACGCCGGTGCGCAGAAAGATCGCCAGCAGCTCTGCGTCCGAAAGCGCGGCCGCGCCCCGCTCAATCAGCTTCTCCCGCGGACGCTCGGCCGCGGGCCAGTCGGTAATCGCCATCCCCACCTCCCTGTGGTTCAGTCGTTTGGTTTTTTCGTTCCAGGCCGTCTCGGTCATCCCGACCGTAGCGAAGAACCGTAGGATGCGTTGAGCGGCAGCGAAACGCATCGATTCGGACACCAATGGCAAGCATGATGCGTTTCGCTGCCGCTCAACGCATCCTACGACCCTGCTGGTAGCCCTCGGTCAGTCCTCGAAGCGGGAGATATCACGCACCGCGCCGAAGGCGGCGGAGGTCGTCATCAGGGCGTAGGCGCGCAGTGCCTGGGTGACCGGGCGGGTCCGCGACTCGGGCTTCCAGGCCTTCGCGCCACGGGCCTCCATCGCCTCGCGCCGGGCTGCCAGGGTGGCGTCGTCGACGTCGATGCGGATCTCGCGCCCGGGGATGTCGATCACGATGGTGTCGCCCTCCTCGATCAGGCCGATCGCGCCGCCCTGCGCGGCCTCCGGGGAGACGTGGCCGATGGACAGCCCGGAAGTACCGCCGGAGAAGCGCCCGTCGGTGATCAGCGCGCATTCCTTGCCCAGCCCCTTGGACTTCAGATACGAGGTCGGGTAGAGCATCTCCTGCATGCCGGGGCCGCCCTTCGGACCCTCGTAGCGGATGATCACGACGTCACCCGCCTGGATGCGGTCACCGAGGATCGCCTCGACGGCCGCGTCCTGGCTCTCGAACACCCGCGCAGGGCCGGAGAACTTCAGGATGCTCTCGTCGACCCCCGCGGTCTTCACGATGCAGCCGTCCGGGGCCATGTTGCCGTAGAGCACGGCCAGGCCGCCGTCCTGGGAGTAGGCATGTTCGATATCGCGGATACAGCCGTTCTCGCGGTCGATGTCGAGGCTGTCCCAGGTCTTGTCCTGGCTGAACGCGACCTGAGTGGGCACGCCGCCCGGCGCGGCCTTGTACAGGGTCTCGGAGGCAGCGGCGTGGCGCATCACATCCCACTGCTCCAGCGCCTGGCCCATGGTGTCGGCGTGGACCGTCGGGATATCGCGGTGGATCAGCCCACCACGGTCCAGCTCGGCCAGGATGCCGACCACGCCACCGGCGCGGTGCACGTCCTCCATGTGATAGAGCTGGGTGGCCGGCGCCACCTTGCACAGGTTCGGGACCTTGCGCGACAGGCGGTCGATATCCGCCATGGTGAAGTCGACCTCGCCCTCGCGCGCGGCCGCCAGCAGGTGCAACACGGTGTTGGTGGAGCCGCCCATCGCGATGTCCAGGCTCATCGCGTTCTCGAAGGCCTCGAAGGTGGCGATCGAACGTGGCAGCACGGATTCGTCGTCCTGCTCGTAGTAGCGCTTGGCGAGCTCGACCACACGCTTTCCAGCCTGTTCGAACAGCGACTTGCGCCCGGCATGGGTGGCCAGCAGCGAGCCGTTGCCCGGCAGCGACAGGCCCAGGGCCTCGGTCAGGCAGTTCATCGAGTTGGCGGTGAACATGCCGGAGCAGGATCCACAGGTCGGGCAGGCGGAGCGCTCGATGGCCTCCACCTCCTCGTCGCTGGCGCTGGAGTCCGCGGCCTTGACCATCGCATCCACCAGATCCAGGTGGATCACGTTGTCGGTACCCGGCTGCTTCACCTTGCCAGCCTCCATCGGGCCGCCGGAGACGAAGACCACCGGGATGTTCAGACGCATCGCGGCCATCAGCATGCCCGGGGTGATCTTGTCGCAGTTCGAGATGCACACCAGCGCATCGGCGCAGTGGGCATTGACCATGTACTCCACCGAATCGGCGATAATCTCGCGCGAGGGCAGCGAATAGAGCATTCCGCCGTGGCCCATCGCGATACCGTCATCCACCGCGATGGTGTTGAACTCCTTGGCCACACCACCGGCCTTCTCCACCTCGCCGGCGACCAGCTGGCCCAGATCCTTCAGGTGCACGTGCCCGGGCACGAACTGGGTGAAGGAGTTGGCGATGGCGATGATCGGCTTGCCGAAGTCGCCATCCTTCATGCCGGTGGCGCGCCACAGGGCGCGGGCGCCGGCCATGTTGCGGCCGTGGGTGGTGGTGCGGGAACGATAGGCGGGCATGGTCGGATCTCGTGAACGTTTATGCAGATGCGGAATCGTACATAATGAGTCGTACAAACCCCAGTTTCCGGAGGAAACGTTGATGAAAATCGAGGTCGAGAACATCAAGTGTGGCGGCTGCGCCAGCTCCATCCGCAAGGGCCTGATGCAGGTCGAAGGCGTCACTGAAGCCGAGGTCGATGTGGAAGGCGGCGCCGTGGAAGTCCATGCCCCGGATAGCGCCCGCGAAGCGGTCGCGGCGAAGCTGGCCAGCATGGGCTACCCCGAGGTGGGCTCGGTCTCCGGTCTGCGTTCCGCCAGCGCCAAGGCCAAGTCCTTCGCCAGCTGCGCCGTGGGGCGCATGAGCGGCGACTAGCCGGCAACGGACGGCATGCGTGCAGTCTCGCGTATCGCGCCCGCCCTCGTGGCGGGCGCGGCTTTGCTGGGGGTCCTGCTGCTGTGGGGCGCGACCCAGGCCGAGTCCGGCCTGCCCGTCACCGAGCTCACGGTCGGCGAGCGGACGCTTAGCGTGGAGATCGCCGCCGACGAGCCCGCCCGCCGGCAGGGCCTGATGCACCGCGAGGAACTGGCCGACGACCAGGGGATGCTGTTCGTCTGGGATCGACCGGCTCGCTACGCGATGTGGATGCGCAACACCTACATCCCGCTGGACGTCGCGTTTATCGACACCGACTACCGCATCACCAACATCGAAACCATGGAGCCACAGACCACCACCCTGCACGAAGCCAAACGCGACGTGCTCTATGCGCTGGAGGTCAACGCGGGCTGGTTCGCGGAAAACGATGTCAGCGCCGGCGACCGGATCGACGATCTCCCGCGCGCACTGGGCAAGAAATAGCCCAGATCTCACACTGATGCGCCCACCGCGTGCTTTCCCTACACTGTCCGACAAGCCCATCCGCGCGCGGACACGCCCGTGAACCCTCCCGCCACCGCCAGTGCCACGCCCGGCGCACCCAGTGAAACCCGGGCCGCCCCGCACCCCTCGGAACTCGACTGGTTCCGCGGGGCGGTGCCGTATATCGCCGCGCACCGGGGTCGAACCATGGTCATCGCCCTGGCCGGCGAGGCTGCGCTGGCACCGGAATTCCCGGAGCTGATGCGCGATATCGCCAAACTGCACGCGCTCGGTGTGCGTGTGGTGCTGGTCTATGGCGTGCGCCCCCAGATCGAGGCCCGACTGGCCGAGAGCGGCCTGACGCCGCAGTACGCGGAGGGCCTGCGAGTCACCGACGCGCCGGCGCTGGAGGCGGTACTGGATGCAGTCGGCCGGCTGCGCCTGCAGATCGAGGGCCTGCTGTCGCGCAGCCTGGGGCAGCCGGGCACCGGCAATGCACGGCTGCGCGTGGCCAGCGGCAATTTCGTCACCGCGCGCCCGCTTGGCGTGCGTGGCGGCGTGGACTTTCACTACACCGGCGAGGTGCGCGGGGTCGATACCGAGGCCCTGCGCAACCTGCTGGACCAGGATCAGGTGGCGCTGGTTTCGCCGCTGGGGTACTCGCCCACCGGCGAGGTGTTCAACCTCTCCGGCGAGGACGTGGCAACCCAGGTCGCGATCGCCCTGAACGCGGACAAGCTGATCTTCCTGACCGAGGCGGGGGTCCTGCGCGATCCACAACACGGGGTCCTGGGCCAGCTGACCGTGCCCGCCGCGGAACGGCTCCTGGCGGAATCGGACGATCTGCCGGAGGAGCTGGCCAATCACCTCAAGAGCGCGATCGATGCCTGCCGCCAGCGCGAGATGCGCGTCCACCTGGTGGACCGCCATGACGATGGCGGGCTGCTGATCGAGCTGTTCACCCGCCAGGGGATCGGCACGCTGGTCTCGCGCGAACCGCTGGAGCGGCTGCGTCAGGCAACGATCGACGATGTCGGCGGTATCCATGCCCTGCTGCAGCCGCTGGAGGCCGAGGGCATCCTGGTCCATCGTGCACGCGAGCACCTGGAGCTGGAAATCGAGCGCTTCCAGGTGCTGGATGTCGACGGTCTGATCATCGGCACCGCCGCGCTGTATCCGTTTGGCGAACAAGCGGCGGAGATCGCCTGCCTGGCTCTGCACGCCGACTATCGCGGCAGCGGACGGGGCGACCGCCTGCTGGCGGCCATGGAGTCACTGGCGCGGGAACAGGGCGCACGGCAGCTGTTCGTGCTGACGACCCGCACCGCGCAGTGGTTCCAGGAGCGCGGCTACACGACCGGAAAGGTCGACGATCTGCCGCCCGAGCGGCGCGCGCACTACAACCAGGCGCGAAACTCCCGGGTCTACACGAAACGGCTCCAGCCCTGACCCCGGCCGCCCGCCGCAACCGCGCCATCAGCGCCGGCGGCGGGTGACCTCCTCCCGCGAATCCCCCTCGGTCTCTGGGCGGCGATTGATCGGATAGCTGTCGGCGGGCCCGACGAATGGCTGGATCAGCATGCGATCGAGCCGCTCCCAGGCGGGGTCACGGAACTGGTTCAGCCCAATCGTCATCCCGTCATGCCCGTCCTGCGGCTGCGCGCGGTAGGTCCCCATGATCCGGTCCCAGAGCGAGAGGTTGAATCCGAAGTTCGAGTTGGTCTCGTGCGGATACCAGGAATGGTGGACGCGGTGGAAGTCCGGCGTGACGATGAACCAGCGCAGCACCCGGTCCACCGCGGCCGGCATGCGCACGTTGGAGTGGTTGAACAGGGCCAGCGAGCTGAGGATCACCTCGAAGATCAGCACCGCCAGTGCCGGGGCGCCGATTGCGACCACCACCATGGCCTTGATACCGAACGACAGCACAATTTCCAGCGGGTGGAAGCGCAGGCCGGTGGTCACGTCGAAGTCGAGATCCGCATGGTGCATGCGGTGCAGCCGCCACAGCGACGGGACGGCATGAAACATCACGTGCTGGGCCCAGATCGCGAAATCGAGGACCACGACCGCGATCAGCACGACCAGCCAGAAGGGCAGGTCCAGCATCTGCAGCAGCCCCCAGCCCTGGGTCTCGACGAACAGCCCCAGGCCCACCAGCCCCGCCGGGAACAGGAACCGGGTCAGCAGCGTGCCGGTAATCACCACGCCCCAGTTATTCGACCAGCGATAGGCCTTGCCCACCGACAGGGGACGTCGCGGCCCCAGGATCTCCCAGGTCGCCATGATCGCCAGAACGGACAGCAGGATGCCGACCCGAATGATCGGCTCCTGCGCCAGAAACCAGTCCGCCATGTGTGTGCCCTGCGTTCGCTTCAGGCGCGGTCGCGCCCCTGCCTACTGCCTACTGACCGAAGCGCGCCTCGTTGCGTTCATGGGCCTCCTGGGCCGCCACGCTCAGGGTCGCGATCGGACGAGCCTCCAGGCGAGCGATACCGATCGGTTCGCCGGTCTCCTCGCAGTAGCCGTACTCGCCCAGATCAATACGCGCCAGGGCCGCATCGATCTTGTTCAGCAGCTTGCGGTAGCGATCGCGCGTGCGCAGCTCCAGCCCGGCATCGGCCTCGTGAGTCGCGCGGTCGTTGGGGTCCGGTTCCTGCCAGCTCTCGGTGCGCAGGTGCTCGAGCGTCTGCTCGGACTCCTCGATCAGTTCCGCACGCCAGGCCTCGAGCTTGGCGCGAAAGTAGTCCAGCTGACGCGGATTCATGTAGGGTTCGTCCTCGGACGGACGATACCCGGACTCCAGGATGGTTTCGGCTTCTTGGCTCATATCGGCCCCTCGCCGGACCGCCTTCCGACCCCATGTCGGAACGGACCCGGCACGACGACAGGTACACCCGATCCAGTATAGGGCACTTCCCCACGCGGGCGGCAAACGCCGCGCAACAATCGCAGGACTTCATGGGAACCCATGCACACCATGAGCACCACGCAGCGCCTGATCCAGATCAGTGACACCCACCTGGGCCGCGTGCCCGGGCCGATCCGGGCCGGCTATCCGGACAGCGACACCCAGCTGGAACGAATCCTCGGCGCCCTGCCCCGGGAGCCGGCGGCGGATGCCCTGCTCCTGAGCGGCGATCTGGCCGAGGATCCGGAACCGGCGACCTATGCTCGGCTGGCGCGACTGCTGGGCAGCCGGCGCGAACCGATGCTCGCACTCGCCGGCAACCACGACGATTGCCAGACCCTGCGCACCGCCCTGGAGCCCGAGACCTGTCAAGTCCATGGCGAGAGGATGCTGGGGCCCTGGAAGCTGATCGGCCTGGATTCCAGCACACCCGGCGAGGCGGCCGGGCGTCTGGACGCGTCAGAGTGTGAGCGCCTGGAGAAAAGCCTGTCGGCCGACCCGGACCGCCCCACCGTCGTCGCCCTGCACCATCCGCCAGTGGCCATCGGCAGTGTCTGGATGGATCGCCTGGGGCTGCTGGATCCGGACGCGCTGTTCGCGGTGCTCGACCGCCATCCGCAGGTGCGCGCCTGCCTGTTTGGTCACATCCACCAGGACTTCCGGGCCCGGCGGGGTGCGATCGAGTTCCTCGGAAGCCCGTCGACCTGCGTGCAGTTCACGCCGGGCTCCGAAGAGTTCGCCGTGGATGCGGCCCTGGACGCCGGCTACCGCATTCTGGATCTGCACCCGGATGGGCGATTCGATACGCAGGTGGTCCGCGTACCGGGGACCCGCATCGCCATGGAACCTTCGGCATGAATACGCCAGACGCCCGCGCCCAGTCCTTGCAGCACTGGCTGGACACCCTGCCCGGGGCGTTCGAGGACCTGCGCCTGCTGCGGGCGGATGCGAGCTTTCGCCGCTATTTCCGAGCCCGTCGGTACGGGGTGTCGGTCGTGATCATGGACGCCCCGCCCGAACGCGAGGCAACCGAGCCCTTCGTACGAATCGCCCGGCTGCTGGAGGGTCTGGGGCTGCGACCGCCCCGGGTACTGGAACACGAGCCCGACTCGGGCTTTGTGCTGCTGGAGGACCTGGGGGACCGCACCTTCACCCGGGCCCTGGCCGAGGGGGCGAACGAATGGCCGCTGTACCAGCGCGCCCTGGATACGCTCGCCACGCTGCATCAGCGCTGGCCCGAGCAAGGCCGCGCTGATCACATCCCCCCCTATGACCGCGAGCGTCTGCTGGCAGAGACGGCCCTGTACGCGGACTGGCACTGGCCACGGCTGCGGGGTCACGCCATGCCGGAGGCCATGCGTGCGGAGTTCGACGCCGCCTGGCACCAGGTGCTGGAGGCCCTGCCAGGTCTCCCGGACACCCTGGTGCTACGCGATTTCCATGTCGACAATCTGATGCTGCCTCCCGGCGACGAGCAGGCCTGCGCGCTGCTGGACTTTCAGGATGCGGTGATCGGCAGTCCCGCCTATGACGTGGTCTCGCTGCTGGAAGACGCTCGCCGCGAGGTCTCGGCCGAAACGGTCGCCCGCGGGCTCGAACACTACCTGGCGAACGCGGACATGCCCCGCGCGTCGTTCATGGCGCACTATCACGTGCTGGGCGTGCAGCGCACGGTGAAGATCCTGGGCATCTTCGTGCGCCTGGCCGAACGCGACGGCAAGCCCCGCTATCTGGAGCACCTGCCGCGCCTGCACCGACTGCTGGAACGGGGCCTGCGCCACCCCGAACTGGGGCCGGTCGCCCGCTGGTTCGCTGCCCATGCGGCCAGGGAGCACGCCTGATGCGCGCGATGATCCTGGCCGCCGGACGCGGCGAGCGCATGCGCCCGCTGACCGACCATTGCCCGAAGCCACTGCTCCCGGTCGCCGGACGCCCGCTGATCGCCTACACCCTGGAACGCCTGGCCCGGGCCGGCTACCGCACGGTGGTGATCAACACCGCACACCTGGGCGCACAGATCCGCGAAGCGCTGGGGGCCGAGTACGCAGGCACGCGACTGTTGTACTCCGAGGAACCGGAGGGGGCGCTGGAAACCGCGGGGGGCATCCGCCAGGCCCTGCCGCTGCTGGGCGACGGGCCGTTTCTGGTGGTCAATGGCGACGTCTGGTGTGAGCACCCGCTCCACCCTCCCGCCCAACAGCCGCTCGCGGAAAGCGGCCCGCTTGCGCACCTGGTGCTGGTGGACAACCCGCCGCACCATCCGCAGGGCGACTTTCGACTGTCCGGCGGGCGGGTATCGCTGGATACCGGCACGCCGCTGACCTTCAGCGGCATCGGCTGGTATCACCCCGCGCTGTTCGCTGGCCTGCCCGAAGGGCGCCGCCCGCTGGGACCCTTATTGCGCGAGGCCATCGGCGGCGGGCGGGTGAGCGGAGAGCGCTACAGGGGGGACTGGCGCGACATCGGCACCCCCGAACGCCTCGCGACGCTGGAGGCGGACATCGACCGAAGTCGGGATCACGGCTTGATGTAGGTGTAGCCCGCGCGCTGCAGCCGCGTCAGCTCGCCAATGCCCGAGGACACACGGTCCTTGGGCTCGGCATCATGCAGATCGTCCAGCTCGATCCCGCGCTTGTCCAGGGTGTTGCCGCAGACGAGGAACCGCACATCCTGCATCTTCAGGGTGTCCACAGTACTGCGAAGGTCGGGGTCGTCCTTGGCGTGCTGCAGCAGACTGACCCCGCCACCGTGCATCACGACCTTGATCTCCAGACGATCCACCGCACTGCCGTCGATATGGTTCTGCAGGTTGCGCAGGGCATTGAGGTGCAGAGCCGGATCATCGGCATTGATGTGATAGACCACCTGCAGTGTGTCGTCGGCATCAGCGGTCTCGCCGCCGTCTCGCTCGAACGAGAACAGGGCCCAGGTGACCCCCAGCGACAGTACGAAAAGCGCCCCGGCCAGGAACCAGCCGGGGCGCGCGAGAAACGAGAGGGGGTTCATCGCCAGGCCGAACCCTCGGGATGACCTGCGACTGGCGCGATCATACCTTGATGTAGATCCAGCCTTCGGCCTGACGGCGCGCGGCCTCGGCTACGCCGGAATCGATCCGTTCGGCCTGCGGGAGGATGTCCACCGTGCCGCCCTCCTCGCGGGCCAGACGATCGAGGGTCTGGGTGCAGGCCGTGAAACGCAGGCTCGCATACTCCTGGCTGAGCGCCGCAACCCGCTCGGGATACGGAGCCCGGTCCGTGCGCAGGAAATCCATCGCGTTGTTGTGCACCACGACCTGCACGTTCAGCTCGCGACCATCGGCCGCCGCGTCGCGGTACATCGCCTCGATGTCGTCCAGCAGCTCGGCCATGGATTTCGGGTCGGCCTCGTTGATATGCAGCAGGATCTGGTCAGTCTCGGTCGCCGCGACGACCTGCGGCGCGGAACCATCGGCCTGATCGCTACCGGCAATCAGCGCCGTCTCGCCGGCATCACCACCGATCCAGGCGGTTGGTTCGCCACTCCCGAGGAATCCGGCGTCGCGCGTAATCTCGTAACCCGCCAGGGACCCCAGCACGAGCGCCACCACCCCGGCCGCCATCGACGGGAACCAGTGGGTACGTGATGATCGGGAGATACGACAGCGTCCGCCGCCTGACTGGGCCGTGGGAAGGTCCTCGTAGGCCATGCCCACCAGCTCCTTGAGCTGGTGCATATCGCAGACCTCTCGGCTCAGGCGCTCGCTGGAGGAGATCAGCTTCAGTGTATTGAGGCGATCCTCGGGCGAGAATTCGCCATCGACGAACGCATTGAGAATCTCCTCGCTGGGGCGATCCTGCGCATTGAGACGGTGTTCAGCCATGCCGATTCCTCACTACCTGAAGATGGGGTCCATCAGCCGCTTGCCCCTGGTCGGCCTGCTGTTCCAACAGCACCTTTTTCAGTTGCGCCCGAGCCCGGCTCAGGCGGCTCATTACGGTCCCGATCGGCACATCCAGCACCTCCGAGACCTCTGCGTATGCGAACCCCTCCAGGTCCACGAGCGACACCACCTGTCGGTGATCCGCGCTCAACTGCGCCATCGCACGGTGGACATCCGACACCATCCGGTTGCGTTCGGTCTGCATCTCCGGACAGTCCTCGCAGGGCAGCTCCATGCTGTCCACGTCCACCGTATCCTTCTGCCGCCGTCCCCAGTCCCGGTAGCAGTTGGTCATGATGCGGAACACCCAGGCCTTCAGGGCGCTCTCGTCCTGCAGCGATTTCAGCCGGGTCAGGGCCTTCATCATCGCTTCCTGCACCAGGTCGTCGGCCAAAGCGGCGTCGTGACACCAGGCAAAGGCCATGCGGTACATTTGCGGTCGAAGGTCACAGACCTTCTGGCGCAACCGCCTCTGTGCGAACCAGGTCGCCATGTTGTATTTCCTCCATCCGCAGGGCCGTACGTGCGGCCTTGCTTGTTCTTGTACCTTGTAGGACGCTACCCCACGCAGCGCTATTCCGGTCCAGGCCCTTCTCTTTGTGGCCTGCGTCCCGAATCCCCAGCCTCAGGATACCCAATGCCCTTCGATCCGCAACAACTGGAAGCCTCCTTTGCATTCGACCCGGAGACCACCCGTGACCTGCGCGAGCGCTGGTCGCGTCTGATCACGGATGCCGTCTGGGGCGACCTGAAGACCGGGACGATCGGGGCAGTACCCCGCCTGCGCAAGCGCCTGCTGGAGCTGGGCGAGAACCTGCGGTCGCTGTTGTCCGACCGCGCCTGGATTCCGCACGAGCGCGAACGCGTGAAGGGGGCGATGGCGGCCGCGCTCAACCTGCGCGACAGCCTGCAGCAGACCGACCGGGCGGCGAAGCTGCTGAACGGAGGCGAGGATTTCGCGGCCTTCGAGGCCGACTACCTGGCCTTTCGCAAGGCGCTACTGACCTTCCTCGAACAGCACGAACAGGTCTGGGGTGATCTCCTGGAAAGCCTCTACGACGACGCGCCGGACGAGGACTGACTTTGGGCCAGGAGATCGCCGACGAGCACTTCAACGCACAGGACTACGAGCGTTTTCGCGCCGCCCTGGGTCGCGAGACGGCGCTGCTGCACGAATGGCTGGAACAGCAGACGGATGGCCCCGAAGTCCCGCCACGACTCGGGTTCGAGATCGAGGCCTGGCTTTGCGATGCGGCCGGACGCCCCCTGCCGGTCAACCAGGGGGTCCTCGAATCGATGGACAGCCCCCTGGCCACGCTGGAACTCGCCCAGTTCAACCTCGAGCTCAATTCGTCGGTCTTCCAGGTAGGCCCCGGATGCTTTGCGGCGATCCTCTCGGAGCTGAACGAGACCCTGCGCCAGGCACGCCGCGCCGCACGCCACCATCAGGCCGAGCTGCTGATGGCCGGCACGCTCCCAACCATCCAGCCGGAGGACCTCGGCCTGCACCACATGTCGCCCCAGGCGCGCTACCGCGCACTGAACACGGCGGTGCTGGAACAACGTGCACAACGGCCGCTCAAGCTCGACATCGTCGGGCGCGAACATCTGCAGCACGCCCACCGCGACGTGATGCTGGAGGCCCTGGCCACCTCGTTCCAGGTCCACACGGAGACCCGTCCAGCAGTCGCCCACCGCGCCTACAACGCCAGCCTGGTGGCCAGCGCCCCGGTACTGGCCGCAGCCGGCAATACCCCGTTTGTGTTCGGCCATGATCTGTGGTGCGAGAGCCGCATCCCGGTGTTCGAACAATCGGTCGAGGTGGGTGGCTTTGCCGACAGCGCGCGCGGCCCGATCCGGCGCGTGACCTTTGGCACGGGGTACCTGCATCACTCGATCGGCGAACTCTTTACCGAGAATCTGGAGCACTTTCCGGTGCTGTTGCCGGCCAGGCTCGATGCCCCGTCGCGGGAGCTGCGCCATCTGGCCCTGCACAACGGGACGATCTGGCGCTGGACGCGCCCCATCGTGGGCGTCGACGACCGCGGCCACCGCAACCTGCGGCTGGAGTTCCGCTGTCTGCCGGCCGGGCCCACGCTGATCGACATGCTGGCGAACACGGCGTTCGCGATGGGACTGACCGAACACCTGATCCACGAATCGCCCGACGGCACGCTGGGCACACCCTTCTCGGAGGCACGCGACAACTTCTACAATGCCGCGCGCTACGGGCTGGATGCCAGGCTGCGCTGGGGACACGCGGAGCCGGAGCCGGCCCCCCGGCTGATTCGGCGGCACCTGCTGCCGCGGGCCGCCGCGGGACTCGAGCGTCTGGGCGTGGACCCCGCCGAGGCCAACAGCCTGCTCGGAATTATCGCGGCGCGCACGGCCACGCGGCAGACCGGGACCCAGTGGCAGCGCGACTGGGTCGAGCGTCATGGTCGGGACTGGTCCGGCCTCGTGCGCGCCTATCGCGGCTGGCAAAACACCGGCTCGCCGGTCCACACCTGGGGACTCTGATTCGACCCATGACCCAAGACCTTCCCGAACTCCACGAACTGCCTGATGGCTTTCTCGACGCCACCCCGCAGAACCTGTACGAGTGCGTACCGGAGCCCACCCTGATCCACCTGGAGGGGCAACGCAGCCCGGCGGTCGCGGTCGTCCTTCTGCTGCACGGCAACGAGCCCGTGGGCCTGCAGGCGGTCCAGCAGCTGCTGCGACACTACACCGGGAAGCCCCTGCCACGGGCACTGACGCTGATCATCGGCAACCCGCGCGCCGCGGCCGTCAGCCAGCGCCATCTCGACGAGCAACCGGACTTCAATCGCATCTGGCCCGGTACCGAGCAGGCGGGATCGCCGGAGGCCGAGCGCTTCGCCGAGGTCTGTCGCCGCCTGGAACAGCGCGGGCTGTTCGCCGCGGTCGATTTGCACAACAACACCGGGCGCAACCCACATTACGCCTGCATCAACCGCCTGGACCCGGCCTTCATGAACCTGGCGGCGCTGTTCGGGCGCACAGTGGTTTACTTCACGCGCCCGCGCGGCGTCGCCTCGATGGCCCTGGCGCGTATCGCCCCCTCGGTGACGCTGGAATGTGGCCCGCCGAATGACGAGTCAGGCATCCAGCACGCCTTCGAGATGCTGGACGCGGTGCTGCACCTGGATCACTTTCCGGAGCATCCGCCACGCGCCGGCGATATCGAGATCTTCCACACCGTGGCCCAGGTGCGCGTACGACCCGGGCTGCAGGCCGGGCTGGACGCCCAGCACGATGTCCGGCTCGAACCCGACCTGGACCGCCTGAACTTCCAGTTGCTCCCGGCCCGCTCGACACTGGTGCATATCCGCCCCGAGGTCGACAGCCCGCTGGTCGCGATTGCCGAGGACGGAAGCGAGGTGACCGCTCAATATCTGGAGACGCATGGCGACGAGATCCAGCTCAAGCGCGCGGCGATGCCGTCGATGTTGACGCTGGATTCACGGGTAATCGCACAGGATTGCCTGTGCTACCTGATGGAGCCCCTGGCCCTGCCTTGACGAGCGCTCTGCCCCTGACGCCTCAGGGGCAGCCCCAACATTCTTACTTCTTGCTGCTGGTCCGGCGCTTGGTCGCAGTCGTACCGGTCTTGCCGTCGTTCAGGCTGATGATCTGCGTCTTGCTGGTGCGGTGGCGGTAGATTTCGCGCAGATAGCGAATCGCCTGCTTGACGTTCTCTCGACTCAGCCGGATGTCATTGATCGAGACGAAGCTCTGCTCGTCGCTGCACATCTCGCGATATTTTTTCTCGTACATCGGTTTGATCGCGTACCAATTGGTATCAAGGATGCGCGTCGGGTTCTCGAACTCGTTGAGCATGTCGTCCACGCGCTGTTCGTCGAATTCCTCGGCCCGGATCAGGTCCAGAACCGCATGGTCGAGGGTGTCATCGAAGCGGGTCTTGTCATTGGCGAAGCAGCGCTTGATGTAGGCAACGAACAGGGTCAGGAAGTCGTCCGACAGGCAGGGGCTCTTCACCACCAGGGTGGTCAGCGACAGGTTGGCCGAGGCCCCGATGACCAGGGCGTAGCGCTTGAGCGTGGTGTTCGGGAACAGCCCGTTCAGGTGCGTCTTCAGCCGGTTCAGGTCCATGTAGGACAGCTTGTAGTCCTTGGGCAGCGACAGGATCGTGACGATAGACGAGCAGTTCTTGAAGAAGTGCAGGTCGCGCAGATGGACCGCGTCCATGCTCGACTCCTTGTATTTCTTCAAGGCCTCGCGGTAGCGCGGGGCATCGATCGGCAGCAGGCTGATGCCCTCGATCGCCTCGGTCTGCTTGTTGAAATGCGGCAGATCGATGGAGCGATAAAACAGGTCATCGATATCCAGCGAACCCTGCCCGACCGGGGCCTGCTCGCCGGTCGCCACCTCGGACTCCGCGTAGGCCACGGCCACCGGCCCCGCCAGGCTCATGAAGAGATCGTTCGCATCCAGGCGGATCGTCTCGCCGATGTCGACCCCCGCACGGCGGAAGTAGTCTTCATCGTAGTCCGTGGTGACCGCCTGCGCGGTCAGGATGTTGAAGATCTGCTGGGAGATGTACTGGTTGGCGTACTTCTCCATGGCGTTGACATCGACGTTGCGGATATTGCCGTCGTCGGTCTCCTCCGCGTAGCGCATGATGTCGTTGGAGATCAGCATCATCGCGTTCCAGGGGCGGATGCGATGCATCATGTCCTCGTCGCGGGTCTCCTCGGCCTCGAAGTTGTAGGAGAAATCCCATTCCTCCGCGAGATACTTGCACAGCAGGCGCCCGGCATTGATGTGCAGCGCCTCGGACATCTCCACCCGGTTGTCCTGGATGTTCGGCAGGATGCAGATACCGGCGGCAAAGATCGGCTCGAACACGAACGAGTGGTCGCGGTTGGCCTTGTCGCGCTTTTCCAGCTTCGGGTCGAAGGTCTTGCGCATGTAGGAGTACTGTTGCGCCAGCCCGAATTCCGAGGCCATGCCGGAGCCCGTACCGCCGCCGGCGCTGAAGATGTAGAAGTACAGCCGCGACTGGTTGGCCTTGATCCCGCAGGAATCGATCAGATAGGAGTGGATGAACTTCCAGTCCTCGTTGGAGAACTGATCGGTGTCCTTGTTCAGGATGATGCGCGCCAGGTACTGGCCCAGGATCGGCGCGTTACCGGCCCCGCCGGCATGCACCTCGGACAGGTCCATGATCTTCATCTTGTTGTAGTTATCGATGAAGTTGTCCTGCCCGGCACGACTGGAGAAGCGGATGCGCCCCTCGATGTCCTTGTCGAGATCGCCCAGCATCACCATCGGCTCGATCAGGAATACCGGCTTCACCGCATTGGACGGCGGCAGGTTCAGGCTCTTGCGAATCCAGCGCAGCGGCCGCATCTCCTTCTCGCGGCCACCATTTTCTTCGTTGTCCAGCTCGCGCATGTATTCCGATCGCGCGCTGTGAACCAGCGCCGCCACATCGAGGGCGACGTTGGAGCCGCACCGGCCAACACCGATCAGGCACACGGACGGGAAGCACTGCTGCTTGTGTTCGTCGGCGGCGCTCCCCTTGGTCAGTCGCGGGAATACCGTGCTGCGCAGGTGATCGAGGTTCTCGAGGATTCGGTCGAGGTCGCGCTCGGTAAAGTAGTGCGGCTCTGCGCGATCCTGGGTGGTGCGCATCGACGCGCGACTGGCACCCGCGGCCGGCATGGCCATGCGCGGCCGCGACGGTGGCGCCACGACCCCTTCAGTCAGGACGTTGTCCGCATCCTCGGGCGGGTTCTCCGGCGTGGTATCGCTGGGGTTGGACGTGGACATGCCTGTACTCCTGTATGAATCGCCAAAAATGAGCGCTGGTTCCTTGCGCCTCGCACTAAAGCATGGCAAGGACGGGGTTTCAACCAGACAGGAGGCACGGGCCGACCGGCCACGTATGGCGGAGTATCACGCGATGCAGAAGCGTTCGACGGGCCGGCGGGTCGTCATACTAAATGCGGACGACACGGGGAAGCATCGTCCTGGAAAACTCAGCCGTCGCGCTCGACGCGCTCGAGCACCTGGGAGACATGATCACCCTTGCGGTAATTCGGCAGATCACGCTGCATGTCGGCCAGGGCCTTTTCGCGCGCCTGCTCGCTGTCATACCAGCGATAGGACTCCCAGTCGGGCCCCAGCAGGTGCGGCATGGCCATGGTGCTGCCTTCCGGCAGGCGGATGCGGATTCCGTAACGTTTCATGGAGTTCGTCCGATGTTGGTCCCAATGAGCCGGGACGGCCGGGGCGCAGTCTAGCCGAGCCCTGAAAGACCAGCAACAAACCGGCGCAGCCCCCCCAGAACAAAAAAGGGGCTGCAGAAGCAGCCCCTTTCGGGAAGACGGTGGTGGCTACGCCCTGATTCGAACAGGGGACCCCATCATTATGAGTGATGTGCTCTAACCAGCTGAGCTACGTAGCCACGCGGGTTGCGAATTCTCCGGAGCTGCCCACCCAAAGTCAAGTAGATGCGCGAAGCGGGTCAGATCTGCAGGCGCTCCACCACCCGTCCGTTCTTCAGGTGCTCCTCGAGGATCTCGTCGATATCGTGCTCGTCGTGATAGGTGTACCAGACACCCTCGGGATACACGACGGCGATCGGGCCCTCGTTGCAACGGTCCAGGCAGCCGGCGGTATTGACCCGCACCTGCCCCTTGCCGTGGATCCCCATCGCCTTGGCGCGATCCTTCGCGTAGGCGCGCATCTCGGTCGCCCCGTGGTCCTCGCAGCAGTTGCCGTCTTCGCGGCAATTGGTGCAGAAGAAGATGTGGCGTTCGTAGTAGCCCATCGTGTGCTCCGTCATTCGATCAGCGCATCATAGCGCGGGGTGCGAAAGATCCGGTTACTGGAAGCGATAGACCAGACTCACGTCGGTAATGGTGTCGGTATTCTCGGTACCCGGCTCGACATCGGTGTTGTGCTTGACCGTGAAGCTGGTGCGCAGTGCCAGCCGGCTGGTCATGTCTGCGGTGAGCGAGAGGATGTTTTCAATCTCGGTGTTGTCCGAACCATAAAGGATCAGGAGTTCGTCGGTCAGGCGCGCATTCTCGGAGAAGTCCCAGCGAAAGTTGCCGCCAAAGCGTGCCACGGGTTCGCGTTCGGTGCTGCCCTCGATGCGCTGCTTGTACTGCCGCATACCGCCACCCACTTCGGCGTCCAGCTTGACGGTCTCGCGATCCACCAGCCGGCGACCGTAACCGCCAGTCAGCGAGCTCTGGTACACATAACTGCTGAACCGGTCACGCTCGTAGCGTGCAGCACCGAACAGGTAATCGTGTTCGCCCAACTTGCGATCCAGCTGGTAACTGCCGACATAGCGCTGCCCGGTCGTGTCGTCGTCTTCCTCGTGGTAGTACCCATCCAGGCGCAGCCGATTGCGCCATTCTTCCGCCGTGTGCTGCGAGCGGAAGCGGGCATTGGCCGTAGTCGACTCGGTGTTCCCTGTGGTCTTGGATGCCCCGAGCTCGATACTGGTCTCCCAGCCCTCGGCATCCCAGGCGATGGCGGGCAGGGCTGGTATGCTCACCAGCATGAACAGGGCAAGCGAGGAACGAACAGGGTGGGCAAAACGCAGCATGAAACCTCTCCCGGGACAGAGTAATGGGGACGAAACCCTAGCAAAGCCCCTCGGTGCGTCGGACCAACCGCCCCGGTTTCAGGGTCTTTCCGCGGCTGACCAGTGCGTCCACTGCGGGCTGTGCCTGCCGCACTGCCCCACCTATGCCTGGCACCGAGTCGAAGGGGACTCTCCGCGCGGGCGCCTGACCCTGATGCAGGGGCTGGCCCAGGGCCGACTGGAGCCGCAGGCGCCCCGCCTGCGCGAACACCTGGAGGGTTGTCTCGGTTGCCGCAGCTGCGAGGCCGTCTGCCCGGCACGCGTACCGTTCGGCGCATTGATGGATCGCGCACACGAGATCCTGGAGGAAAACCCGCAGGAGGACCGCCCCGCCACCGCCCGTTGGCGCCAGTCCCTGCAGGCCTCGGCTCTGCGCCACGAGTCACTGCGCGCCCTCGGTGGCATGGCCGCCCGCATCGCCCAGAAGACCGGGGTGCAGCGCTGGCTGCGCCCCGGACAGCGGTTGTGGCGCACCCTGGACCATACCCGTGCCTCGCTCGCCCCGGCGCCGCGACTGGCGGACACCGTGGCCCCGGAACACGCGGATGCCCTGCTGTTTACCGGTTGCATGGATCGTTTCTTTACCGGACCGGACCTGGAGGCCGCGCTCGCCGTACTGAACGCGCTGGGGTTCCGGGTCGCGGTACCGCGCGACCAGGTTTGCTGCGGGGCACTGGAACAGCATGGTGGGCGGCCACAGGCCGCGCGCGCCCTGCAACAGCGAAACGCAGAGGCCCTGGCCGGCGAGATGCCCGTGATCGCGCTGGACAGCGGTTGCGAGGCCACGCTGCGGGAAACTCCCGAGGGCAGTCAGGGGGAGCGCAGCATGAGCCTGACCCGGTTCCTGAGCGACCACATCGAGGCCGAACCCGCGCCTCCGACCTGGCGCGACAGCCCGGTACGCGTCGCGCTGCACCTGCCCTGCACCCTGCGCAACGTGACGCACGAGACCCGCGATCTGACCGCACTGCTACAACGGCTGCCAGGCGTCACCCTGACGGACGTGTCCGGTGCCCCGAACTGCTGTGGTGCGGGTGGCACCGCGATGCTTGCGCTTCCGGAGATGTCCGACGGGCTGGGCGCGGCCACGCTGGATGCGCTGACCGCCGATGCCCCGGATGTGATCGTGAGCGCAAACGTCGGTTGCAGCGTCCACCTGCGTGCCCTGGCGGACGACTGCGGGGGCCCGCCAATCCTCTCGCCGGCCCGCTTTCTCGCCAGTCGGCTCGGCTCCGGCCCCTCCCGGACCTGACGGCCGCAATCGCTTGCGTTACGCTTTAGTTATTCCCTGCGAAACGGGCACCACCATGCGCAAACTCAGCCCCCTGGATCACCTGATCGGCCAGGCCGATGCCTTCGTCAAGGTCGTGGCCGGCCACGCCCGCTCCACCGGCCGTCCGTCGCCCGGGGGCGACGACTGGCCGCACCTGGAAGAGGAAGACCGCCAGCTGTCGACGCGCCTGATGCGGGTCAACCATGCCGGCGAGCTTGCCGCCCAGGGTCTGTACCAGGGGCAGATGCTGACCGCGCGCAATCCACAGATCCGCGAACACCTGGACCAGGCCTCACGCGAGGAAGGCGACCACCTGCACTGGTGCGCGCAGCGTGTGCACGAACTGGGCGGCCACACCAGCCTGCTGGGGCCGTTCTGGTATATCGGATCATTCGGGCTCGGCGCCGTGGCGGGCCTGGCGGGGGATGCCTGGAGCCTGGGCTTTATCGACGAGACCGAGCGTCAGGTCGAGCGCCATCTGGACCGTCACCTGGAGCGCTTGCCGAAGAGCGACGAGACCTCCGCCCGTATCCTCGAGCAGATGAAGCAGGACGAGGTGGAACACGGGGCGCATGCGATGGCGCTGGGCGGCAAGCCACCCCCCTGGCCGGTACGCAACGTGCTGATGCCGCTCACCTCGACCGTGATGACACGCACCGCCTACTGGATCTGAGACCTGCCCCGGAGGACCGGGGCTATTCGTCGGCCGGGATGTCGCAGCGGTTGGGCAGATCGAAGTGCTCGATGCCCTCGAGGATACCGCGCGCATAGGTCGCGTCGGCAAAGAAGATGCGCTGGAATCCGCGCAGCCCTTCCAGCTCCGGCTGGTGATTCCCGACCACGACCCCGAGCAGCCGCCCGCGCAGCATATCCTCGTCGTTACCGGAGTCCCCGGCCACCAGCACATGTTCGAGCGGGATGCCCCACTTGTCAGACAGGTAGCGCACCGCGAGCCCCTTGGAGGCGCGCACCGGAAGCAGATCCAAGTAGCGCTTGTGCGAATAGATCACGCGCGCGTGCAGGTCTTCGCGGTACAAGCGGGTCTCGATGCTCTCGGCATCCAGCTCCCCCGGAGGATCGACGAAGAAACTCACCTTGAACGCCCGCTGGTCCTCCTTGGGCTGCAGCTCCAGCCCGGGCACCTTCAGCAGGCACTCGCGCAGGCGGTCGGGCTCCCAGCGGTGGCTGATGTGCCGTGCCCAGCCGCGATCCTCGGTCCGCTCCGCCCCGTAGTGGATCTCGCTGCCCACCGAGGTAATCCAGACGTCCGGCGCGGGCACCCCGTGCTCTTCCAGCACGGCCGCGGCGGAATCCAGCCGCCGGCCCGTGGCCACACCGAATACCACCTGCTTGCGGTGGCGTTTGAGCCAGGCGACAAAGGCCCGCGTGGCCTTGTCGTTGCCCAGCAGGGTGTTGTCGATGTCCGTGATCACGGCACGGTCGGCCTTGGCCAGCCGACCGGAGGTCGAGCGCTGTTCGCGCCGTGTCTGGCGCACCTCCTTGCTGAGCGCCTTGACCAACCTCACGTACTTCTCGGCATGTCCGTCCCAGGAGTAGTGCTGGCGCACGCCCTTCAGGCCCGCGCGCGAATAGCGCTGCCAGCGCGGGCGGTCCGCGAGGATGCCCTGGATCGCATCGGCGATCCCTTCCGGGTCCAGCGGGTCGACCAGCAACCCGTTGTGGCAGCGCGAGATGATCTCTTCGGGCCCCCCGTCATTGGTGGCGACGATCGGGGCCCCGCTGGCCGCGGCCTCGATCAGGGTCAGGCCAAACGGCTCGGTCAGCGCTGGATTGACGAACACCCCCTTGCTGGACGCGACCAGGCGGTAGAGGTCCGGCACGTCCTCGGGGCTGTGGTGCTTCGGGTAGGCCACACGGCCGTAGAGGTCGTGGCGGTCGATGCGCAGCAGGAGGTCCTTTAGTACGTCGCGCGCACCCTTGTCGAGGTCGCGGATGTCATCGCGATTGCCGGCCACGATCACCAGATTGGCGTTCTCCCGCAGCCACTCGTTGCCGGCGTAGGCCTCGACCAGGGCGCGGATGTTCTTGCGCTCGTCGGCCCTGGAGAGCGCCATGATCAGCGGGCGATCCGGCTTTTGCAGAAACCGCCGGATCTCGGGCCAGATCGGCGGCTTGCGCTGGCCGCGTTTGGGCGGGTAGAAGCGTTCGAGGTCGGTCCCGGGTGGGATCACCTCCATGCGTTCGGGCTGGTAGTTGTCGTAGGTCGCGTACTGCTCGCCAATCTCCTGGCGAGTGCTGGCAATCACCCGATGGGAATGGGCCAGGGCCTCTTCCTCGGCGTGGATGCGGGTGGCGATGTTATAGCGCGACTCGATGTCGTCGTCGGACATCCCGCCCTCGCGCAGACGCTCGCGCTTGACCCGACCCAGGGAATGCCCGGTCTGGAGCATCGGCGCGCCCAGCAGGTTGGACAGGCGCACCGCCACATGCCCGGCATCGGCGTAGTGCCCGTGAATCACGTCCGGGCGCAGCCCCACCTCGCGGATATGCCCGAGGGCGTTGTCGGCGAAGCAGTCGAGATAGGGCCAGAGCTTTTCCTTGCGCAGGTAGCGTTTGGGTCCGCAATCCAGACGCACAATAAAGGCGCCGTCGCCGAGTGGCTCCTCGCGTTCGGCGTAGTCGTCCGCGACCCGGCTGTCGACAATGCGCCGTGTGAGCAGATCGACCCGCCCCACCTGCGGGTGTCGCGCCAGCGCGCGCGCCAGCTCGACTACGTACAGCGTCTGCCCACCGGTGTCGGCGTCGCGCCCCAGCTCCAGATCCCGCCCCCGCATCAAGCCGTGGACACTGATCAGGACGAGGTACAGGCCCTCCCCATCACGGGCCTTGCTCTGGGTCTTTTTCATGGACGCACATGCCTCATGGCAATTCGGGTTCGGGGCTGTCGAACAGGCTCATGGTATCGGGGTTGTCGAGCAGGGCCTGTGAAACCAGGACGGCGGTAGCCGACCAGGTCTGCTGATAGTTGGCGCGCCGACCGATCAACCGGCCGTGACGGCCGTCGTAATACTCCGGCCAGTCGTCGCGATGCAGCCGTTCGGCCGCCACTGCATGCACGCTGCGCGCGAGATCCGGGCGCCCGACCCGCAGCGCGGCACCGGTAAACGCCCACAGCAACGCCGGCCAGTTGCCACCATTGTGGTAGGACCATGGCGTGTTCTTGGGGTCGGAGCCGGTCAGCAGGCGCCATTCCTCGCCGCTCATCGCCGGGTAGCAGATCTTCACCGGCATGGTCCCGATCAGGTCCTCGAAGCGCTGCTCGAAGGTCTGCATGATCGAGCGCGACTGGCGCTCGTCGGCCAGCCCGAACAGAACCGCCAGCAGATTGCCGAAGCTGAAGAAGCGAAAATCCATCCGCCCCGGCCCCAGGTTGCCGACCAGATACCCGCTCTCCGAGGGCAGCCAGTCCACCAGCCAGTCAGGGATGCTCTCGGGATAGATGTTCAGCGCATTCTCCGACTCGTGGCCGAAGTGCTCGGTACGGTAGCGGTGGATGTGGTTCAGTCGCTCGAGATCCAGCCAGTAGTAGTGGCGGATGTAATCGGACAGTTGCCGGGTACGGATCGCGGACTGCTCGCAGAGCTGCTCGGAGTCGGTATCGCAGGGTTCCAGCATCGCCAAGGAGGCCTTCAGCATGCCGTAGAACAGCGCCTGAATCTCCAGCGGGTGGCCGAACACGCCCATGCGCCGGTCGATCATGAAGCTGCCGTCCGGCACCAGCAGGGTCGGGAAGACCTCGAAGCGGTCCTGCAGACAGATACTGAGGATCAACCGGATGCCGCGCTGCACATCCTGGCTTTTGATGAAGTCGTGATCTCCGGTGCGGTTCTGATAGGCGCGCAGCAGCAGCACCCACCACATCATCGAATCCACCGGGGCCACGCGGCCGATCGCGCGATCGCCGAAATCGGCCGCCAGCCCCTCGCGACCGTTCTCGTCGGTGAACACGCGAAAGCTCGCCGGCATCACGCGCGGCAGGCGGCGGTGACCCTCGATTTCTTCCTGGGTATCGCGGATTTGCAGGATCAGCGACAGGAAGTCGCGCACCACCTCGGGCTCGTCGTTCAGCAGGTAGACGAGCCCGGAGGGCACGAAATCGCGGATAAAGCAGTCAGCGTAGTTGTCCGCAGGCGCGCGGGCATCCAGGCTGGCGACGGTCCCCACCGTACGGCCTTGATAGCGCACCTCGGCATCACGAAGAAGCTGGAAGGCGGACTCCAGCGTCGGGTTTCGGGCATCGGGCGGAAGCTGGTTCATACCCTTGAGTCTAAGGGAGACACGGGTCGGATGTGCACCGCCCCAGAGAAACCACGGTTCAGGCCTCCGGATGCACGGGCATGGGCGGCTCGGCGGCCGGACGGGCGAACAGGTATCCCTGGCAGTAGTCGACCTGGTCCTTGAGCCAGCGCCACTCCTCCACCGTCTCGATGCCCTCGGCGACGGTCTGGATCTCGAGCTCGCGCGCCAGTTCGGTGATCTTGCCAAGAATCTTCTGCTGATAGATATCACCGTCGATGCCACTGACCAGCTGGCGGTCGATCTTCACGTAGTCCGGGCGCAGCTGCGAAAGCATGTTCAGCGAGGCATAACCCGCGCCGAGATCGTCGAGTGCCACCTGGAAACCGGCACGGCGATAGCGATCGACGATGCGCGAGAGGTGATCGACATCGGTCACGTAGTCGCTCTCGATCACCTCGAACACGAAACCGCTCGGACCATCCCCGTCCGGACGCGACAGGATCTCGCGCACCGTCGTCTCCAGACAGAACGCCGGGTCGTAGATCGCCGTGGGATTGAAGTTGATGAACAGCCGACTCCCGATCCCGCGTTCGGTGGCGCGGCGAATTGCGTTGATCCGCGCCGAGCGGTCGAGATGGAACAGCAGCTCGGCCGCCCGCGCCGTCTTGAACAACTCATTCGGCGGGATCACGTCGCCGGCGGGCGTGCGGGCACGCACCAGCGCCTCGTAGGCGAACACCTCTTCGGGCTGGGCGGCGTGCACGATCGGCTGGAAATGAAAGTCCAGCGAGTCGTTCGCGAGGATCGCCGCCAGATCGCGGGCGTTGTGGCGAGCGATCAGCGTGGACAGCAGGTGGGTGTCCTGCAGATGGGCGAGGCTGAAGGTCTCGTCGCCCGGGACGAAGGTCGCCCGACAACCGGACTGTTCCGCACCGCTCAAGGCCTGCTCCAGACGCACCAGGGTGTCACCCAGCCCCCCGTTATTGTCGACCGGCATTGCAAGAATGCCGGAGACGGGTTCGCTGCAGGGGAGTTGTTCCTCCACCATGCGGCTGCGCAAGACTGCGCGGGTATGCGCCAGAACCGGCGCGAGATACAGGGTGCCGGATTCCGCCGGCAGGAGATCGATACGTTCGCAATCCGGGCAACTCACGACCACCTCCAGCGGTCCATCGTATCCAGTCGAGACCCTCCGGGCAGTGCTACGATCCCGGTCATTCTCGGTTTGTACGCACCATAGCACCACCCGGAGGCTGCAATGAATAACCCAGATCATCCCGACGACGACCTGCGCGCACGCCTGACACCCGAGCAGTACCGCATCGCCCGCGAAGGCGGGACCGAGCGCCCATTCACCGGGGCCTATCACGACCACAAGGCGGATGGCGTCTATCACTGCGTAGCCTGCGGTACCGCGCTGTTCGACTCCACCACCAAGTTCGATTCCGGCTCCGGATGGCCCAGCTATACGGCCCCTGCCGCGCCCGACGCCGTGAGCGAGTACCGCGACCGCTCGCTGGGCATGGAACGCACCGAGGTCCGCTGCGCGGGCTGCGACTCGCACCTGGGACACGTCTTCCCCGACGGCCCGCCCCCGACCGGACTGCGTTACTGCATCAACTCCGCCGTGCTCGATTTTCGCCCACGCGCCTGAGTACGTCGCCACTCCCGTGGAAAGGAATCCCGTGTCCTCTTCGATCACCCCGCGCGAACGCGTGAATGTCCTGCTGCTGGCCACGGCACAGGCCCTGTTTCTGATCGCCGCGGTCACCGTGATGACACTGAGCGGCGTGGTCGGGGAGCGCCTGGCCACGGACCCGGCCCTGGCCACCCTGCCGGTCGCCGCGATGATGGTCGGGACCCTGGTCACCACCCTGCCCGCCTCGCTGTTCATGAAGCGCTTCGGGCGGCGCACCGGCTTCCTGCTGGGCACCAGCGTGGGCGGGGTCGGTGGCGCCGCACTGGCGGCGGCCGGGGTCTTCGCGGAGGCCTTCTGGCTGTTCGTGCTCGGCAACCTGCTGCTGGGGGCCTACCAGGCGTTCGCGATGTACTACCGCTTTGCCGCCGCCGACGTGGCCAGCCCCGCCTTTCGCCCGCGAGCGATCTCACTGGTGATGGCCGGCGGGGTCGTGGCCGCCTTCCTCGGCCCGTGGAACGCCCACCATGCCCAGGCCCTGCTGCCGGACACGCCGGAGGCCGGACCCTACCTGGTCCTCGGCGCCCTGGCCCTGCTGGCGATGGCGCTGCTGGCCTGGCTGCGCGTGCCGGCGCCGCCGCCAGAGGAACGCGGGCCCGCCCGGCCGATGGCCGAGATCCTGCCGCAGGGTCGCTTCCTTGTGGCCCTGACCGCGGCCGCACTGGGCTATGCGGTCATGGTGCTGCTGATGACGGCGACCCCGCTGGCCATGCGCCAGGCGGACTTCGACATGGGTCAGGTCGCACTGGTGATGCAGTGGCACGTGCTGGGGATGTTCGCGCCTTCGTTTGTGACCGGCCACCTGATCACCCGCCTTGGGATCACACGCATCCTGGCGCTCGGCAATGCGCTGGTGCTGTTCAGCGTGGCGGTTGCCGCGCACGGGGAGACGCTGGGGCATTTCTGGCTGGCGCTGTTCCTGCTGGGGGTCGGCTGGAACTTCCTGTTCATTGGCGGCAGCACGCTGCTGACGACCACGCATACCGCCACCGAGAAGGGCAAGGTCCAGGGTGTGAACGACCTGACCATCTTCACGCTGGTCACGGCCGGCTCGCTGCTGGCTGGCGCACTGCTGCGACCACTGGGCTGGGACGGCCTGAACCTGGCCATGCTGCCGGTCGTCGCGCTGCTGACCATCGCCGTCGCCTGGCTCTGGTTCGACGACACCCGCGCCTCATCCGCCCCACGCGCCGAACCCTGATTTCCCGTTGCCGGGCCGCCTGTCTTGTTGTGGCTGGCTCTGGTTCGGCATCCGGTGTTTACGGTGGCTTCGGGCCGCCGCCTGCCATGCGCTGTCTCGCCAGCGCACCGCGCCCGTTGTTGATCAAAAACGGGCTTCTTTGCTCGTGCAAAGAAGTATCCAAGAAACACGCCCGACTGCCGCGACCCCGGCCCGCTATGCGGGCCGGGGTTTCCCTCGCTCCGAGGCTTTTCGCGGGCGGCGCTGAAACTCGCTGCGCTGTCGCTTCGCTCAGACAGTCAGCGCCTCTCTTCCCGCGAAAACCCTCTCCACTCGGCGCGGCGACAACGGGGGGTGAAGGTCTAAACAGCGGCGATCCCCATGTTCGTGCTTCTGGATGGAGGCTGGGTCTTCGGACATCTTCGGCACGCTCGGCCTACGGCCATAGCGTGCCGCGCCCGCAAGCGGGCGCCAAGGGTAAGATGCCGATGAGCGTAGCGAATCGCATCAGGGTTGCCCGGACGCTGGGATGGTGCGTTTCGCTGCGCTCAACCGCACCCTACGGCGTCGGAGTTGGGCGAAACGTTGGGGAATGGCTCTTGTTTTGACCTTCTCCCCCCGTATGAAGCCCCTTGCGGAAGGGTCCTCGGGACGGACGATTCAAAATAGAAACGGGGGCGCTGACTGTCTGAGCGAAGCGACAGCGCAGCGAGTTTCAGCGCCGCCGGCCCGAGGGCCCTGGAGCAAGGTCCCCGGGCGGAATCCGGGTGCCCTTCTTTGGGTACTTTCTTGGGCAAGCAAGAAAGCCCGTTGTTGATCAAAAACGGGCGCGGCGCGCTCGCGAGTGAGCGCTCGGCAGTATGCGGACCAAAGGCACGTAAACACTGAGGCCGATCCAGGGCCAGCCACAACAAGACAGGCGGCCCGGCAACGGGAAATCAGGGTTCGGCGCGGGGGGCGGATGAGGCGTGGCCGCCGCGGCGTTCGCCGTCGACGTCGGTGACTTCGGCGTCGAGGTCGTGCAGGCGGCGGGTGGTCGCCAGCGGCGAGGTGGTGCCGCGCGCGACCAGGCTGTAGGCCGCCGGAATCACGAACAGCGTGAACAGCGTGGCAAACAGCACACCGGAGAACACGGCCACCCCGATCACGAAGCGCGTCTCCTCGCCCGGCCCGGAGGCCAGGATCAGCGGAATCGACCCGGCCACGGTGGTCAGCGCGGTCATCAGCACCGGCCGCAAACGCATGCGCGCCGCCTCGACTACGGCAGTGTCGAAGTCGCGCCCGCGGTCACGCAACTGGTTGGCGAACTCGACAATCAGGATGCCGTTCTTGGCCGCCAGCCCGATCAGCATGACCATCCCGATCTGACTGTAGATGTTCAGGGTCTGGCCAGTCAGGTGTAACCCCAGTAATGCCCCGACCACCGCGAGTGGCACGGTCAGCATGATCACGAACGGGTGCACAAAGCTCTCGAACTGGGCAGCCAGCACCAGGAACACGACCAGCAGTGCCAGCGCAAAGACGAACAGGATCGCCTCGGAGCCCGTGCGCAGGTCCAGCGACTCGCCCTTGTAGTCGATTCCTGCCTCGGCCGGGAGCAGCTCGGCCGCCTTCGCATCCAGGGCATCCAGCGCCTGGCCGAGCGTCATCCCGTCCTGCAAGCCGGCGGTCAGGGTAACAGCGCGGGCTCGGTTATAGCGTTCCAGAGACGAGGGACCGGCAAATTCCTCGTAGGTGACCAGGCTCGACAGCGGCACCATGGAGCCGGCCGCCGAACGCACGTAGAGGTTGTCGATATCCCCGGGGGTGCGGCGCTGGTCGGTCAGGCCCTCAATGATCACGTCATACTCCTCGCCGCGATCGACAAAGGTGGTCACATCGCGCCCCCCGAGCACGATGTCCAGCGTGCGCCCGACGTCGCGCATGGAGACGCCAAGGTCACCGGCCCGGTCGCGGTCCAGGCGCACGTTGATCTGTGGCTGCGTGGGCTCGTAATCCAGATCCACGCGCGTCAAGCCGTCCATGCCCTCGGCGGCCTCGCGCATGATCTCGCCCCATTCCTCGAGGGTGTCGTAGTCCGGGCCGGAGATCACAAACTGCACGGGTGGACCGATGCGTCCGCGCGAGAGACCCTGGCGCATGACCACGCGCGCCTCGACCCCGGGCATCTCGTCTACAATGCCCCGCACCTCGTCGATCACCTCCTGCCCCGACATGTCGCGGTCGTCCCAGTGCTCGAGGATGGCGATCACAAAGCCGTTGTTCATCAGCTCCGACCCGCCAAATCCGCGCGGCGTACGCACCAGGGCCCGACGGATGGGACCGTCCTCGACCAAGGGCTGAATGCGGGTCTCGATCTCGGCCATCTGGCGGCTCATGTAGTCGAAATTGGCCCCCTCCGGGCCGTCGACCATCACGAAGAAGGCACCGCGATCCTCCTGTGGCGCAAACTCCTCGGGCAGGGTGTCGAACAGATACCAGGCGGCCGCGAGCACGAGCGCCAGGATCGGCACGATCAGCCAGGCTCCCTTAAGGCCGGTCTGCAGCGCACGCCCGTAACCGCGTTCCAGGTAGGAAAAGCCGCGACTGATAAAGCGCGCCGCGCCGGTGTCATCGTCGCCCTTGTGCATCAGCCGCCCGGACAGCACGGGCGCGAGGGTGAGCGCGACCAGGCTGGAGAAGAACACGGCGATCGCCATCGCGATCGCAAACTCGGTGAACAGACGCCCGACCGTGCCCTCGAGGAAGGCCAGCGGCACAAACACCGCAATCAGCACCGAGGTGGTCGCGACGATCGCGAAGCCCACCTGCCCGGCGCCACGATAGGCCGCCAGCAGACCGGGCTCGCCACGCTCGATGCGCCGGTGGATGTTCTCCAGCATCACGATGGAGTCATCCACCACCAACCCCACGGCGAGCACCAGCGCCAGCAGGGTCAACAGGTTGACCGAGAACCCGAACAGGTTGATGCCGATAAAGGCCGCCGTGATCGCCACGGGCACCGTCACCGCCGGGATGATGGTCGCCCGCCAGCTCCCCAGGAACAGCCAGATCACGAATACGACCGCCGCCGTCGCCACGGCCAGCGTGATGTAGACCTCGCGGATCGCCCCCTCGATGAACACCGACTCGTCGTAGGTGGTCACCAGCGAGGTACCCTCCGGCAGGCTGTCCTGCAGATCGGCGGCCAGGGCCTTCACCCCGTTGGCGACATCCAGCACGTTTGCATTCGACTGACGGATGATGCCCAGGCCGATCATGTCCTCGCGGTTGCCGCGGAACTCGCTGCGTTCGGTGTCGGCGCCGATGTTCACCTCGGCGACGTCGCTCAGCCGCACCAGCTGCCCTTCCTCGCCACGCTTGAGCACGAGGTTGGAGAAGTCTTCCGGGGTGCGGTACTGGCGATCGACCCGCACCGTGAACTCGCGCTCGACCGACTCCAGACGCCCGGCCGGGAGCTCGACGTTCTCCTGTTCCAGGGCATCGGCGATGTCCGTTACGGTCAGCTCGCGCGCGGCCAGGGCCTCGCGGTCCACCCAGATCCGCATCGCATAGCTGCGCGCACCGCCGCGGCGCACCAGCGCGACACCATCCACCACCGAGATGCGGTCGATCAGGTGACGCTCCGCGTAGTCCGCCAGCTCCAGCTGATCCATCGTGGTACTGGACAGGTTCAGCCAGAGGATCGGGTTGGCGTCGGCATCCGCCTTGGTGACCTCCGGCGGGTCAATATCCTCGGGCAGGTCGCGCATCGCGCGGCTGACGGCCTCGCGCACGTCGTTGGCCGCCGCGTCCAGGTCGCGATTCAGGTTGAATTCGATGGTAATGCGGGACTGGCCGTCCTCGCTGGTGGACTCCACATAGCGGATGCCCTCGATCCCCGCGACCCGGTCTTCCAGCCGCTGGGTCACCTCGCGCTCGATGATGTCGCCGCTGGCGCCTGGGTAGACGGTGTCGATCGTGACCACGGGCGGGTCCACGTCGGGGTATTCACGTAGCGGCAGGTTGTCGTAGGCGATCAGGCCGAAGGTAATCAGCAGCAGGTTGAAGACAATCGCCAGGACCGGACGGCGATTGGCGACATCCGAGATAATCATTGCGCGTCACCGGCCTCGCCGGTTTCCAGGAACTCGGGCACGCGCGGCGGCAGCACGCGCACGGACTGCCCGTCCCGCACTCGGGACACGCCCTCGGAGACGACCACATCCCCGGTTTCCAGCCCGGACAGGATCTCGGCAAAGCCCGGCATGCGACGCCCAATGCGGATCCGTACGCGCTCTACCGTGCCGTCATCCAGATGGCGGAAGGTGAAGTGCTGATCGGCCACCTGTTGAACCGCGCCCTCGGGGATGGCGACCCGTTCGACCGGATCCAGCGCCAGGCGAATATTGACCAGCATCCCCGGGCGCAGGATGAAGTCGGGGTTGTCCACCGTCGCGCGCACCGTCAGCGTCCGGGTCGACACATCGAGGCGGTTGCTCACCGCCGAGACCTGTCCCTCGAACACCCCGATCGCGCTGCGACCATAGACCGTGCTACCCAGCGGGATCGCGGCCGCGTGCCGCTCGGGGACCGCGAAA
Organism: Thioalkalivibrio sp. ALRh; assembly: GCF_000381425.1. NCBI lineage: Bacteria > Pseudomonadati > Pseudomonadota > Gammaproteobacteria > Chromatiales > Ectothiorhodospiraceae > Thioalkalivibrio > Thioalkalivibrio sp. ALRh. The sequence continues at coordinate 1,475,371 of NZ_KB906519.1, read as the reverse complement.
TCGACCCTCACCCGCTCGATATCATCCAGCTCCGCGATCGGGGTACCGGGGCTCACCAGCGAACCGGGACTCACCTGGCGCAGGCCCAGCCGGCCGGAAAATGGGGCGCGGATCGTGCGGTTGGCCACGCGCGCCTCGGCGGCCGCCAGCCGGGCCTCGGCCTCGCTCAGGCGCGAGCGCTGCTGGTCCACCTGCTGCTGTGTCACCACGCCATCGGCCACGCGATCGCGCACACGTTCCAGTTCGCGCTCGGCCTCTTCGACCTGAACACGCGCCTCGCGCAGAGCCGCCTCGGCCTCGTCTGCATCCAGGCGGACCAGGATCTGCCCTGCCTCGACCTCGTCACCATCGTCGAACAGGACCTCGACCACGCGCTCGGTCACGTTCGCGGTGACTAGCACCGATTCGTTGGCGCGAACGGTACCCAGGGACTCGACAATGGTTTCGAAGGTGCGCGGCTGCACGGTTGAGGTCCGCACCGGCGTGCGGCGATCCGCCTCCTCGGGGGCCTCGTCGGCGGCCTGCGCGTCGCCACTGTTCGACTGGAATTCGCCCTCGAGCCCGTACCAGGCAGCCACGCCCAGCGCGAGCACAGCTACCAACCCCAGCAACCAGCCAATCGCCTTCACCCAGCCAACCCCTCGCTAAAAAGCGGGCCCGAGCAAGCCCGGGCCCGCGTAATCCTCGCCAATAGTGTAACGACCGTCACATTTCCGCGGCGTTCCGGAGTTCGGCCGGGAGATCCCCCAGCGGCCGACCGTGCGGCGCACTGTAATCGATCACCGGGCCCTTCGGCACGATGCGGCTGGGGTTCAGCATCGGGTGGCTGCCGTAGTAGTGCGCCTTGATGTGATCCATGCGCACGGTCTCGGCCACGCCGGGGCGCTGGTAGAGCATGCGCAGGTAGGCCGACAGCGCCGGGAAGTCGATGATGCGCTGGCGGTTGCACTTGAAGTGGCTGTAGTAAACCGGATCAAAGCGCACCAGGGTGGTGAACAGTCGCCAGTCGGCCTCGGTGATCCGGTCGCCCACCAGGAACGGCTGGCGTGCCAGACGCTCTTCCAGCCAGTCCAGGGTCTCGAACAGGCGGTCCCAGGCGGCATCGTAGGCCTGCTGGGAGGTTGCGAAACCCGAGCGGTAGACGCCGTTGTTCACATTTTCATAGACGCGATCGTTGACCGCGTGGATCTCCTCGCGCAGGTCCTCCGGGTAGAAATCCAGCGTATTGCCGGTGATGCCGTCGAAGGCGCTGTTGAACATGCGCACCAGGTCTTCCGACTCGTTGTTCACGATCCGGTCGGTCTGGGTGTCAAACAGCACCGGCACGGTCACGATGCCCGTGTACTTCGGATCGGTGCGGGTGTAGAGCTCGTGCATGTAGCGGGAGCCGTGCACGCGGTCGCCGGTGCAGCCGTCGCAGTCATCGAAGGACCAGCCGGCGTCGCCCATGTAGTGATGCACCACCGACAGCCCGATGTGCGACTCCAGACCCTTGAGCTTGCGCAGGATCAGCGCGCGATGCGCCCAGGGGCAGGCATAGGAGACGTACAGGTGGTAGCGCCCGGACTCGGCCGGGTAGCCGCCCTCGCCCAGCGGGCCCGCGGAGCCGTCGGCGGTCACGTAGTTGCGGTATTGCTGGTCCTGGCGCACGAACTCTCCGTTCTCGTCGGACTCCTCTTCCAGCCAGCCCTCGCGCAGTTCGCCGTTGATCAGAAGACTCATGGGGTTCCCTCTGTAGCGGTCCAGTCGCCACGGTTACGGATGATGGCTTCGATTATCATTTCGATAAATTCGAAGATAAATCGCGTTGTTTCCGCTTGAAGATTCGAAAATATCGAATCAACAACCAAGCACTGAGGTTCAGGAGGCGCGCAGCGTGCCGTCGAAGTAGCGGGCAAGGAAGGTATCGAAGTCCAGGGTATCGGCCGCCTCGATCGCGGCCTGCTCCGCCAGGCTCTGGCGCGCCAGGGCCTCCAGCGTCTCGGCGCGCGGCAGCGGACCGTTGAAGCGAAACGCCTCGCGGTGCTGCGCGGACAGACGGCTGGCGTAGCGGTAGAAGCCCTCCTCGCGCGCCATCATGTCCTCCAGCATGCGCGCCGAGGGAGTCAGATCGGCCTGCTCGACCTTGCCCCACTGCTCGCTTAGCGCACGGCGGTACGGGTCGCCCGGCAGTTCCTGGTCAAGGATTGCGGCGACCGGGCGCATCAGGGCCAGCAGTTCGCGCGCCCAGTCCTGCAGCGCGACCTCGCCGCCGGGGCGACGCAGTGCAAGCCCCGGGCGGCGGCCATAGTGCGCCACATCGAGCAGGTTGGCATCGATCGCGTCCAGCTCACCCGCCTCCAGCTGTGGGCTCGGCTGCAGCAGGCAGGCCAGGGCGAACACCTCCAGAAAGCGCAGCTGGGTCTCGTCCACCCCCAGCGGGTGCTGGGCGTTGATGTCCACCGAGCGCAGTTCGACGTACTCGATCCCGCGCGCCTCCAGCGCATCGGTGGGTTTCTCGAAGCGCTCCAGCGGCTGCTTCGGGCGCACCGTGGAGTAGTACTCGTTCTCGATCTGCAGGATGTTGGCGTTCAGCTGGCGATACTCGCCATCGACCTTCACGCCGATGCGCTCCCACTCGGGACTGGGCGTGTTGATCGCGCAGCGCAGCGAGTCGACGTAACCGCCAAGGGAGTTGTAGTCCGCCTTGATGCCGGTGTCCGCCTCCTTGCGGTTGGTGTACCCGATGTCGCCCATGCGCAGGCTGGTCGCATGCGGGAGGTAGGAGGTGTCGTCGTCGAAGTCCTCGAGCACCGCGCCGTGGCCCTCGAGGAAGGAATTGCACACCGCCGGCGAGGCCCCGAACAGATACGGCACCAGCCAGCCGAAGCGCAGCAGGTTGCGGATCATGCCCATCATGCGCTCGTCGCGGAACGCGCGGTCGTCCTGTTCGCCCAGCACCTGCGCGAGCGCCGGCCAGAACTCGGGGCGCGGGGAATAGTTGAAGTGCACCCCGGCGATCACCTGCATTTTGCGCCCGTAGCGGTGCCCCAGTCCGATACGGTAAACGGTCTTCATGCGCCCGGCGTTGGACGTGCCGTACTGCGCGACCGGGATCGCATTGTCGTCGGCGGTCACGCAGGGCATGGAAGTGGACCACAGGGTCTCGTCGCCGACATTGGCGGCGGCGAAGGCCTGCAGGTCGTGCAGGAAACCCAGCGTCTCGCGCACATCGTCGAACGGCGGGGTGACCAGCTCCAGCAGGGCCTCGGAGTAGTCGGTCGTGATATTCGGGTGGGTCAGCGCCGAACCCAGTGCCGCCGGGTGTGGGGTCAGGGCCGGCGAGCCCTGCGGGCCGACGCGCAGGGTCTCCTTCTCCAGGCCAATGCGCCCGTGCAGGCCAGTGCCCGCCAGGCGCTCCGCCAGCTGCGCGACCAGTCCCTGCAGATTGCGTTCGTCGGTTCCCACTGGGCTGCGTTTCCTGCCTGTCTGCAAACCCGGCGAACATACCGGAATGCGCCCCCGGGGTCACATGCAACCGGCACGGGGTTGCGGGAAGCCCAGCGCCCGCGCAACCTTGCCGGCAACCGTTTGCGCTGACCGGAAGCCACCGAGATGTCCAGTAACGATTTACCCGATGACCTGATGGAACGCTTGAGCGCCCGTGCCCGCCGCGAAGGCCAGGACCCGCAGGCCCTGATAGAGCGCTGGCTGGAGACGCCGGCGACCGCCGCCAGCCTGCATGTCTCGGCCCCGGTGAACGCCCTGGTCGAGGGGCTTTATCGCGAGGACACGACGATCGCCGACATCCTCGATCGCGGCGATTTCGGGCTGGGGACCTTCAACGACCTCGACGGCGAGATGGTGGTCCTGGATGGCGAGGTCTTCCAGCTGCGCTCGGACGGCCGCGCCTACGCGGTCAGCCCGGAGACACGCACGCCCTTCGCCTGCGTCACGCGCTTTCGCCCGTGGAGCGAGGAAACCATCGACACCCCGATGGACTACGACGGGCTGCTCGCCCTGTTCAACCGCCTGATCCCGTCGCACAACATGGTCTACGCGATCCGGCTGGATGGCGTGTTCGATTACGTGCGCACCCGCTCGGTCCCGCGCCAGGACGCCTACCGGCCGCTGGTGGAGGTTGCCCGCGAGCAGCCGGAGTACGAATTCGAGGGCATTGAGGGTTCGATGGCCGGCTTCTGGACCCCCGAGTTCATGCAGTCAGTTGCGGTGCCCGGCTACCATCTGCATTTCGTGGACGCCGACCGCCGCTGCGGCGGTCACCTGCTGGAGGCCCGTCCGCGATCCATCCGCATCGCCCTGCAACACCTCCCGCGCGTGGACCTGGGCCTGCCCATGACACTGGACTATCTGACCGCGGACCTGTCGCGGGACACATCCGAGGATCTGAACGAGGCCGAACACTGACCTGACCGTTCATACGCGCCTTTGCCTGCGCCCGCGCTGCATATTAGTCTTTTCTTATTTTTGGTAATCGGAGCGCCCGTGGACCAGGAAAGACAACGCCGCAGCTGGGACGAGATCGTGGTGGATGCCCTGCGCACGCCCGCCGCCTGGCTGTTTCTGCTCGGGCTGGCAGCGGGCGCCGGGATAGTGCACTGGGGCGTCGAGCCGGGGCCGCCCGAGGGGGTCCTGATGGTCACCCTGCACAATGACAGCGAGGTCCCCATCCGCGCGGTTCACTTCGACTTCGGGCACGACCTGTCCGAGTCGTCGCTGCGCGAGGGCGAGATCGGCCCCGGAGAACGCCGCCGTGTGGCCCTGAACCACCCGCCCGGGGCCGGTTTCAACGTGGAGATCCGCTACGCCGACGGCCATAAACAGGAGTTCTGCGCCAACCGCGGCGTGGAGGGCCGGGAGCAGGAAGTCCGGGTCTATCGCTGACACCCCCGTCACGGTCATCCCGTGACAAGTGGATCGACGGCTCGCCATGGCCTATAAGCCAGGTTGCGGGGTGCAGACGATGCCACAACGATCGACCAGTATGCTCGACTTCTTTGCGCGGGGGCACGACGCGCCGTTCCTGCAGGAGGTCCGCGCGCGGGGAAACCCGCCGATCCCGATGATCGAGAACGCCCACCCGCCGGGGCGCATGAGCACGCCGCCAGTGCGCGAGCTGATGATCAGCGACACCTGCGGGGCACCCTTTCGCTTTCGTTGCGACATCGGCGCCGGGGCTTTTTCCGGCTGGGCAGACCCGAAGGAGTTCGTGGTGATCCCACCGAACGTTCCTACTTACTGCCAGATGCACGACCCTGCCAGGATGCGTTTTGTCGGTATACCCGCGGGACTCGCCCGCGCCTGCCTGGAACGCGCCCCCGATGACCCGCTGGACTTTGGTCCCCTTCATACCCGCACACAGGCCGACCCGCTGGTGAGTCAGGCCCTGGCGGCGCTGTGGCAGGAGATGGGGCGGCAGGACCCGGCCGCACGTCTGTTCGTGGAAAGCATGATCGCGGTGCTGGTCGTGCGCCTCGCCCGCCTCGCGGATCAGCACCAGGAACTGGCGTCGCGCCGAGCGGGTCTCGCGCCGCACCAGTCGGCACGGGTCATCGAATACATGCGCGGCCATCTGGATCACCGCGTCACACTGGGCGACCTGGCCGCCCTGACCGGTCTGTCACCCTGGCACTTCGCGCGCGCCTTTCGCGAGACGCATGGCCTGCCACCACATCGGTACCTCACGCGCCTGCGCCTGGACCGGGCCCGCGATCTGCTGGTCCGCACCCCCCTGAGCGTTACCGAGATCGCCAGCGCCACCGGGTACTCGTCGCAGCAGCTGGCGCGACACTTCCGCCGCGCCTTCGGTGTTGCCCCGGCGGCCTACCGGCGCATCCACACGGGCAGCGCCGCATAGGGCCACACGGTTTTTTCGAGCCTTCCTCGCTCGACCCGCACCCGCCTCGGGGTGGCCGGCCAGCGGCGGACGCCCCCGGCGGGACATTTGCCGCAAGAAAGCGCCGCCCGGCGCAAGTTTCTGACAGCGCAGGGCGCCCCCGCCCCCTAGGCTCGAGACAAAGCCATCCGCCACCCCCGAGGCCGGCCCATGTCTTCTGCCTCGCAAACCAGAGCAACGCCACGGACTGCCGAGGCCTTCGGCGAGCACCTGATCGAGGTCCTCAACCACGGTGCGTTGTGCCTGATGATCTCGATCGGACACCGCACCGGGCTGTTCGACCGGATGCGCGACCGCCCCGGCGCGACCGCAGAGGCGCTTGCCACGGCCGCGGACCTCCACCCGCGCTACGTGCGCGAATGGCTGGGGGCGATGGCCACTGGCGGCTTCGTCACCGTGGAGCCGGAGGGCCCGCGCTTCGCCCTGCCCCCGGCACACGCCGCCTGCCTGACCCGGGCCGCCGCGGCTGACAACCTGGCCGTCTTCGCCCAGTACATCGGCCTGCTGGGCGGGGTGGAGGACCGGATCGTGGACGCCTTCCATACCGGCGAAGGCGTCGGATACGAACACTATGCCCGCTTCCACGAGGTGATGGCCGAGGACAGCGGCCAGTCCGTCCTGTCGTCGCTGGAAAGCGACATCCTGCCGCTGGTGCCGGGCCTGACCGACCACCTCGAACGCGGCATCCGCGTACTGGATGTCGGCTGCGGCAGGGGCCGTATCCTCAACCGGCTGGCGACGCTCTACCCGCGCAGCGAGTTCACGGGGCTCGACCTGTCGGCAGAGGCCATCGAGCAGGCCCGAGCCGAGACGCAGACCCTCGGGCTGGACAACGCGGTGTTCATTGAGGCGGATGCCGCGACGCTCGATCGCCACGTGCCGGCACGCCAGTTCGAGCTGATTACCACCTTCGACGCCATCCACGACCAGGCCGACCCGCTGGCCACCTTGGAGGGCATCCACCGCGCACTCGCGCCCGAAGGGATCTACCTGATGCAGGACATCCGCGGTTCCGGCGCGATCCGCGACGATCTCGATCATCCCCTGGGCCCCTTTCTCTACACCGTGTCCTGCATGCACTGCATGCCGGTATCGCTCGCCCAGGGCGGCCCGGGGCTGGGCGCAATGTGGGGCGAACCCCGGTCCCGCGAGTACCTGGCGCGCGCCGGATTTCACGACATCCAGGTCCATCAACTGGCCCATGACCCGCAGAACAACTGGTACGTGGCCACCCGATAACCCAGCGAGGAGGAATCACCATGACCGACACAAGTCTCTACGAACGCCTGGGCGGCGAGGCACGCATCCACGAGCTCGCCACGACCATCTTCGACAAGCACACGCAGAACGCCACCATCCGCAACCGCTACGCCAACACGGATCGCGATGACGTGATTCGCCTGGTGACCGAATTTATCTGCAACGGCACCGGCGGCCCGCAGGCCTACAGCGGACGCGACATGCTGACCACCCATCGGGGCATGAACATCAGCGAAGAGGAATTCGTCGCGGTGGTCGACGACATCGTCGAGGCCCTGGACGAACATGGGGTCGGCCAGCGCGAGAAGGAAGAACTGCTGATGATCTCCTGGTCGCTAAAGCCCGAGATCGTGCGGGTCTGACATCCCGGAGGAACGAACCATGAAGACCTATTCACCCTTCACAGGCCTTGCGCTGTCGGTCGCAGTCGCCGCGACCCTGGCCCTGACCGCCCCGGCGATTGCCGCCGAACCCGACGACCACTTCATCATTCGCGACACCGAACAATCCCGCGAGGAACTGGCGCGGACCGTCCGCGAGTTTGCCGAGAACGAGGAGGACTGGATCTTTCTGGCCGAGTTTGGCCTGGCCGGTGGCGACATCACGGCCCTGAAGGTCTGCTATCTGCCCCTGGGGCCCGACATCCTGGATGCCGGGATGCACGTCGGCGCGATGATGCCCTGCGGCCATATCGGGCTGTACGAGGAAGACGACGTCACCAAGCTGTCCATACTGCACCCCAAATTCATGACCACACTACAACCGCACCCGAGCCTGGAGCGGGCAGTGGAACGCGCCGAGCCGGCCTTCGAGGCGCTGCTGGACCATGCCCTGGGCCCGCGCCCGCAAGGCAATGCGCCGTAGCCACACACCAGCAATCCGCGGCGGGGTGGCCCACGCCTGGCCGCGGGCATGGGTCTCCGGACAGAGACCGTCCGGAGACCCGCCAGCCGGAATGACCCTTGAGGAGATGCCGGTTTGATTGCGCAAACTGCCTGTCACAGAACCGTCACTTTCGCGTTGTACGCTGTCGCGATGACGCACTCACGTTCTCGCCACTGGGCCGGGGCCGGCGCCGACCTCTGGCTTCTGCTGAAGGCGGTCGACGGAGTGGCAAAGGCACAGCGCCTGGCCCGGGCCGCCGGCTGGGTGCTGGCGCTGGCCGGTGCGGTCGTCGTCGCACTCGGCCTGCTGATGCAGCACACCCCGACGATGATGGAGGGAACACTGGTCGCACTGCTGGCCGTCATCGGCGGTTGGCTGCGCAGTCGCATCGCCGCCACGCTCCTGATGCTGCTGATGGCGCTCGGGCTGGCCACCGGCCTGGCGGCCGGGGCGGCGACAGGGGGCCTGTTGGTGCAGGTGGCCCTGTTCGGCGTGGCCCTGCGCATGGTCGAAGCGGCCTTTCGCTTTCGCCAGCGACATGCTTTCGCGCAGCGCCAGAACGGTCAGTAGTTCTCGGAGCAAACGGGGCTTCGTCACGGAGACTTGAACCCGTCTCGCGGGCCAGACAGGATGAAGCTTTCCACCCGCGAAGGAACCGCATACGCGATGTCGGTCGTCGCCCGTCTGCAAACCCGCCTGCGGCGCTTCATCTGGCCCGGCTGGGCCACACGTGTCCTGGGGTCGCTGTCGATCCCGGGGCTGATCCTGGCCACGCTGTTTTTCGCCGCCTCGCTGACCCCGAGTCTGATCCCGCGTACCGACGACGTGCAGGGCGTCCTGTCCGGGCTGTCGCTGGCCGCGGGCTACGGGCTGGGCGTGTTTTTCCACTGGCTGTGGTCCTACCTGGAGCTGCCCGAGCCCAGCGAGCGCGTGCACAACACACTGGTGCTGATCGCCGGAGGCGGGGCCGCACTGATCGTGCTGATGTTTCTGTGGCAGGCCACCGAGTGGCAGAACACCATCCGCGAGTTGATGGATCAGGAGCCGGTGGACGGAGGCTTCCCGGTCCGCCTGGGGCTGATCGCCGCGGCCGTGTTCGCCGCGACCCTAGCTGTCGGGCGACTGTTCCAGTTGCTGGTGCGGTTTCTCGCGCAGCACCTGCGGCGCTTCATCCCGCGCCGGCTGTCGAACGTGATCGGCGTGGTGGCGGCCGCGGCAGTATTCTGGGCCGTGATCGACGGCGTCGTCCTGGAATACGGCCTGCGCACCGCCGATCGCAGCTTCCAGCAGTTCGACGTACGCGAGTACCCCGGGGCCGAGCAACCGACCAACCCCGCCCGCACAGGCAGTGCCGAATCGCTGGTCTCCTGGGAAGAGGGCCTGGGTCGCCAGGGCCAGCGCTTCATCGGCGACGCCCCGGTCGCGGCCGACATCGCGGACTTCACCGGTGAAGTGGCCTTTGACCCGATTCGGGTATACGTCGGACTGAATGCGGCCGAGGAAATCGAGGAACGGGCCCGCCTGGCCCTGCAGGAGCTATTGCGGGTGGACGCTTTCGACCGTTCGGTCCTGATCCTGGCCACCCCCACCGGGCGCGGCTGGGTGGACAACCGCGCGATCGCGCCGGTGGAATACCTGCATAACGGCGATATCGCAACCGTCGCCGTACAGTACTCCTACCTGCCGAGCTGGCTGTCGCTGATGTCGGAGTCCCAGTACGGTCACGAGACGGCCCAGGCCGTATTCGCGGAGATCTACAGCTACTGGAAACAGCTCCCAGAGGACTCGCGTCCGGAGCTGTACCTCTATGGCCTGAGCCTGGGCGCACTGAACTCCGAACGCGCGGCGGACCTCTACGACGTGATCGGCGACCCGTTCAACGGTGCCCTGTGGGCGGGGCCGCCCTTCCGCAGCGAGACCTGGCGCGACATCACGCGCCAGCGCCAGCCGGATTCCCCGGCCTGGCTACCGCGTTTTCGCGACAGCTCGGTGGTGCGCTTCACCAATCAGCAAAACCACCTCGACATCCCCGGCGCCTCCTGGGGCCCGATGCGCATCGTCTACCTGCAGTACGCAAGCGACCCGATCACCTTCTTCGAGCCGCAGGCGCTGTACCGCAAACCCGAATGGATGCAGTCGCCACGTGGCCCGGATGTCTCGCCGGACCTGACCTGGTACCCGGTGGTCACCATGCTGCAGCTGGCCGTGGACGTGGCCATCGGCGATGCCGCACCGCGCGGCTACGGACATGTCTATGCCACCGAGCACTACATCGACAGCTGGCAGGCGGTGACAGCCACGGAGTGGTCGGAAGACGAGCTCCAGTGGCTGAAGCGCCACCTGGCCGACTAGTCGGAAGCCCCCTGTGGAATCAGGCCGCGCTTGCGGAGATTGCGGCCGGTGATGCTGACCGCGCCCGCCACGCATCCCGCGTACAACAGCGCAACAACACCCAAAATTCCGAGGAACACGGGGTCCAGTGCGTTGCCTTCGGCCCATACCAGCAGAAATGCAACGGGAAGTTGCGTACCCAAGAGCACGGCCACCATCACCGCAATCACCCGCCACTTCTCGGAGCGCGACAGATAGCGCCCGTTCCTGCGCCCGAAGGCCTCGCACGGCCACATGACCGCCAGCATGAGTATCGCAATGCCAAGTGGCGTACCGAGCTCCTCCAGCTCGAAATACGCAATCACCACCATTGCCGCAATCGACAGCGAGAAATAAAGCAGTACAAACCGCGTCAGCAGATTCTTGATGGACATGATCCCCTCCCTGGGTGTGCGTTGGCCGCACCATCCTGTGCGGCCCGAATGACATCTGAAATACTCTGGCCCCGCGATCAGGGCGCGTTGCTACCTCTCGGTAAACTCGGCGTCCTCGATGAGCACGGGATAGGTATAGCCCGCGCCGAAGTCCCGCTCCAGCACCAGCGTCCCCGTCACCGAAACGCGGTCGCCGACCTCCGGCAACTCGGTGGATGTAATCGTGATGTAGTCACCCTCGTTGCCGGTTCCGTCCACGAAGTGGATGAAGTTCACCCCCATGATGTCCTCGTTGACCCGGCCGACGATGCCCTCCAGGCGCACCGATTCACCCTCGAGTTCGGCCGACGCCTGACTCAGCTGCGCGACCGTATGGACCTCATCCGCGGCCACAAAGGGCACCCACAGGGCCGCCACCAGCAGCCCCGCCACGATTCCTGCTTGCTTGCGCATCCACTCCACTCCATCGCTTGCCTGTGGCAGCCACACGGGCCGCCCGAACGATTGATTCTGGCACAGAACATCCCTTTCACGTCACACCGCCGCCCGCAGCGGACAGGAAGCCCGATACCTTCGATAGCCGCCAGCCGCCCTGCCCCTCCCCCGGGCCACGCCGAATCCGTCCACGCGGCACCCCGCACATAAAACGTGCGACGATGTCGGCATGCACGACACGCCCCATTATCCGTTGCGCGGCCTGCTCAAGCGGCTGATCGAGCCCTTTGCGACTGGCCATAGCGGCCGTGTGCCGCTCGGCCCCGATGAATGGGAGACCCTGCGCCGCCAGGTTCCGTTCATCGCGACGCTCACGCCCGAGGAGACCGAACGCCTGAAGGGGCTGGTCGAAGAGCTGTTGGGCACCCGCGAGTTTGTGGGCATCGAGTCCGAGCCGACCCCCGGCCAGTGCCGCATGATCGCGGCCTACGCGGCACTACCGGTCCTGGAGCTGGGGCTCGCCCCCTATCGTGACTGGCGCACGCTGGTGCTGTATCCGGATACCTTTGTGCCGGAGCACGAATGGGTGGACGAGGACGGCATCGTGCATCAGGGGGCCATGCCGCAGTCCGGCGAGGCCTGGGAGCGCGGACCGGTCATCCTGTCCTGGGCCGATGTCGTTCGCGACGGTGCCGTCGTGGTGCACGAGATGACCCACGTGCTGGATGCCGGCAACGGCGAGGTGAACGGCTTTCCGCCACTCGCGCGCGATCACTCCGCCGAGGACTGGACCCGCGACTTCACCGCGGCCTACGAGGCATTTGTCGAGGCCGTGGAGAACGACACCCCGGAAGACCGGCTGCCGCTGGATCCGTACGCCGCGACCGCGCCGGAGGAATTCCTGGCCGTGGCCGCAGAGGCCTTCTTCTTCGAGCCGCAAGGGCTGCGCGAGGCCCTGCCGGCGGTCTATGATCATCTGGCCCGATATTATCGCCAGGAACCACACCGTCGCGCGGCGGCCATCGCCACGCAAGGGACCCACTTGCCACACGAGATCTCCGCATGAAGACCCTGTCGCCAAGCCTTTTCCTGCTCGCCATGCTTTGGTGGATGATCCCCGGCAGCGCTGTCGCTGTCGATGACCTCGACAGCCGCTACGTGACCCTGGAACCCGTGGTGGTCAACATGGAATCCTCCGACCGCGCCCGTTACCTGCAGGCCAAGATTCAACTCGAGGCTGCGGAGATGGGTGACGCCCGCGAGATTCGTGGACATATTCCGGCCGTGCGCGACCGGCTCATTCGCATCCTGGGAGGGCGCTCACCCGACAGCCTGCGCGGCAGCGCGGCCCGCGAGGACTTGCGCCAGGAGGCGATGGAAGAGCTCAACGAGCTGCTGGAGGAACTGACCGGCGCCCCGCGCATCGAGGCCCTGTACTTCTCGGACTTCATCCGCCAGTAGTAACGCGCGCCACCGGCCAAACAAAGGAGACCCCGGCAGCCAAGATCTGCCGGGGCCCAAGCTGCCCGACGGAGGACCGGGCCGGGGTCCCGCCAGGGACCCAGTTCATCCTGCCAAGATCAGTGCGGCCGGTGCAGCAGTGGCATCTCGCCACGCTCGACCATGTGCCGGATCAGGGTCGCCCGGCCAGGTTCTTCCTGCTCCAGCTCGGCAGCACACTGTGAATCCTGGTGCGTGGCCTCGGCCAGCAGCACCTCGAGCTCACGCAGGTCCACCTTCGGCTGCTGCAGATCCTCCGGCTTCGGGTTCTCCACCATGTGGGTCTCCCAGAACATCCGGGGATGCCAGCAGTGCAGTTGTGCATCCGGGTGCTGAAAGAGTTCGACACAACGACGATTGAGTTCCTGTGCATTCATTGCGAATGACTCCTCGTGCCGGTGTATTCACTCTTCTGTATAGACCCCCGAATACCCGAGTGCAAGGCTCGGGCATTAGACCTGGCCCACAGAATCCCCGCGCGCTGACTCAAGTGCCTCCAGCGCCTCCATCCATTCGGCCTCGGCGTTCTCCAGGCGCGCACGCAACTCGCCCTGCTCACGGGTCAGCTCGGCCAGCCGGCCCGTGGCATCTCCGGTGTACAGCGCGGGATCGGCCAGCTCGCCTTCGATCGCCTCCAGCCGCTGCTGCAACTCGCCACAGGCCTGCTCCGCCGTATCGGCCCGCTTTTGCAGTGGACGCAGCGCCGCGCGTGCCTGAGCAGCCTGCTGGCGGCGCTCCTTCTGCGAACGCGGCGCTTCCGGCGCGCGCGACGCCGATGGCGCGGAGGCGTCCGGCGTCTCCCGTTCGCGCTGCAGCTCGCGCGCGTAGTCATCCAGATCGCCGTCAAACTCGGTCAGACAGCCCTCCTCGACCCGCCAGAAACGGTCGCAGACACGCGCCAGCAGTTCGCGATCGTGTGCCACCACGACCAGCCCGCCGGCATAGTTCTCCAACGCCTCCGCCAGGGCCTCGCGCATGTCGAGGTCCAGGTGGTTGGTCGGCTCGTCGAGCAGCAACAGCGCGGGCGCCTGCCAGATGAGCATCGCCAGCACCAGACGCACCCGCTCGCCGCCGGAGCACTGCCCGACGGGGTCGTCCGCACGCTCGCCGGGAAACCCCATGCCGCCCAGGAAATCACGCAGGCGCTGTTCCGGTGCGGCGGCATCCAGCCGCGTCATATGGGTCAGGGGCGAGGCCGCAAGATCCAGCTGCTCGCGCTGATGCTGGGCGAAGTAGCCCACCCGCAGGCTGGGGTCGACGCGCCGCTCACCCGCCGTCGGGGCAAGCGCGCCTGCGAGCAGGGACAGCAGTGTCGATTTCCCGGCGCCGTTGGGTCCCAGCACGCCGATACGATCCTCCGGGCGCAGCCGCAGGTCGGTCGCCCGCAGGCGGCAGGTCTCGCCGTCGCAGACCGCCGCCGCCTCCAGCGCCAGCAGAGGATCGGGCAGACGCCCCGGGGTCGGGATCTCCAGGTGGATCGGGCGCGCGGCGCGAATCACCGCGACCTCATCCAGCCGCTCGAGGCGCTTCAGCCGGCTCTGGGCCTGGCGCGCCTTGCTCGCCTTGGCGCGGAAACGGCGCACGAAGTCCTCCAGGTGCGCGCGCTCGGCGGCGACCTTCGCGGCCGCCGCCTCGCTTTGTGCCGCGACCTCCGCGCGTCGTTTCTCGGCCTGGGTGTAGCCCCCGCTGTAAAGCTCGATCCGTCCGCGCTCGATATGCGCGATGTGTGTGACTACCGCATCAAGGAAACGCCGGTCGTGGGCGATCACGATTACGGTGCCCGGATAGCGCGCCAGCCAGCCCTCCAGCCAGACGATGGCCTCCATGTCGAGGTGGTTGGTCGGCTCGTCCAGCAGCAGGAGGTCCGACCGGGTCATCAGGGTTCGCCCCAGGCCGAGCCGCATCCGCCAGCCACCGGAAAAGTCGCTCATCGGACGATCGGCATCCTCCGGCGCAAACCCGAGACCGGCCAGCAGGCGGCGCGCGCGGGCCTCGGCGGACCAGCCATCGACCGCATCGATGGCCGCATACAGCTGCGCGTGTTCCGCGCCGTCCTCGACCGACTCCAGCTGGCGCTCCAGCTCGCGCAGCTCGGCATCGCCATCGAGTACGTAGTCGACCGCTCGACGGGGGCTGCCCGGGACCTCCTGCGGGAGGTGGGCGACCACCCACTCCGCCGGCACATCGACATGGCCGGCATCCACGGAGAGCTCGCCCTGCAACGCGGCCAGCAACGAGGACTTGCCGCAGCCATTCGCCCCGGTAAGCCCTACGCGCCAGCCGGCGTGAACAGTCAGGTCGCTGTGCTGCAGCAGCACCTGCCGGCCACGCCGCAGCTCGATATCGGAGAGTCGGATCATGAGCGTAGTGTAGGGAAACGGTTACCCGCGCACACATGACAGTGCGAGTTCAAAGCCCCCTCCTGACCCAGGCGTCAATTTATTGCCACCCCTTGCCGCCTGGGGCGGCCTTGCCTTGCCACCCCGGCAGAAAGGCGCCGATTTTCCGTCACCCCAAGAAAGACAATAAACGCACCACATTGTTTATACTCGTTTTTTATTAAATGGCACAAAATTCGCTTCAGCTTGAGCCCAAGACTTTTGGATACGGCGAGGCGGCCATGAATCGCGACGGAAACGCAGGGAATCTGCGCCTGGTATCGGGCAAGGGGAAATCCACCGAGCACCCCGAGGCCCCATTTGACGCGCTGGCCTTCGTCCAGTCCCTGACCGCGACACTGGAATTCGACGCCGTCCTTCAGCGCCTGCAAGAGCAGCTCCACACCCTCCTGCAGCATTCCGGATGGATCTTCTACACCGACAACGAAGACCAGTCGTGGTCGGGCGGCGAGGATGACCGTCACCGCATCGAATACGGGCTCAGCTACAACGGCGTCACCATGGGCTCCTTGATCCTGATGCGCGGACGCCGCTTCAGCGACGCGGAACAGCAGCAGATCGAGGCGCTGCTCGGGCTGGCCGCCCCCGCCCTGCACAATGCCCACCGGTTCCGGCGGCTGATTTCCAACCTGGAGAGCGACGAACTCACGGGGCTGGGCAACCGTCGTGCCTTCGAGATCCAGGGCGCCAAATGGCTGGCCGACTGCCGCCGCCAGGACCGCCCACTGTCCGTGCTGGCCATCGACCTGGACCACTTCAAGCGCATCAATGACGACTACGGCCATGCGGTGGGCGACGAGCTACTGCGCCGCGTAGCGGACACGCTGCGTACGGCCACACGGCAGTCCGATCTGCTGGTGCGTATGGGCGGAGAGGAATTCCTGGCCGTCTTGCCGGGGGCCGACCTGGCCTGCGCCATGGAGTGCGCGGAACGCATCCGCACGGCGATTGCGAGTATCCGCGCCACCGCGACCGCCGATGATGCATCAGCCCTGCAAAGCGAGGGCGTAGTCAAGGTCACGGCCAGCATCGGGGTCGCGAGCGTGGGCCGCCACACGACGCTGCAGGCCCTCTACCAGAAGGCCGACGAGGCGCTGTACGCTGCCAAGCAGTCCGGGCGCAACCGCGTCCTGGCGGGCAACTGACCCCCGGCCGAAGCTGGACTCAGGGGTTCGCGCCAGGCTGAATAAAATCCACACAGGTAAGCGCCGTGGCCAGGATGGCCTGGCGCAGGGCCTCGATCGCCTCCGGCCGCGGAAAACTGGTACGCCAGGCCAGCGCCACCCGGCGGCTGGGGGCCGGGTCCTCGAATCGACGCACGGCCAGCAGGCGCTGGGCGTAGCGATCGGCCCCCACCGCAGTACACGGCAGAATGGTCACGCCCATACCCGAGGCCACCATATGGCGAATGGTCTCCAGTGAGGACCCCTCCATATTGCGCGGCGTACTGCCATCGGCCGTAACCGTCCTCTGGCAGGCGGGGCAGCGTTCCAGCACCTGATCACGGAAGCAGTGCCCGGCACCGAGCATCAGCAAGGTCGCATCCGCCATGTCCTCGAGGGTCAGCGTCTTTCTGTGCTGCAGGGGGTGGCCGCCCGGCAGCACCGCGACGAAGGGCTCGTCGTACAGCGGCAGCGTGACCACACCCGGTTCTTCGAACGGCAACGAAATGATGATCGCGTCCAGTTCGCCGTGCTTCAGTCGCTCGCGCAGTCGATCGGTGTAGTTCTCTTCGATCACCAGCGGCATCCTGGGTGCGCGCTCGCGCAGCACCGGGATCAGCTCGGGCAGCAGGTACGGGCCAATGGTGTAGATGGCCCCGAGCCGCAAAGGACCCGCCAGCTGGTCCTGACTCTGCACCGCCACCGCACGCAGATGCTCCACCTCGGTCAGCACCCGGCGGGCCTGGGTCACGACTTGCTCGCCGGCCGGGGTCACGCTGACCTCGCCACGGCCGCGCTCGAACAGGGTGACCCCCAGTTCATCTTCAAGTTTGCGAATGGCGACGGACAAAGACGGCTGACTGACATGACAAGCCTCGGCCGCCCGACCAAAATGACGCTGGTCGGCCACCGCAACGACATAGCGCAACTCGCTCAGCGTCATCGTTCGGGGCCCCGATGCCCCGCACCGCCATCGCCATCCACCAGGCGCCCGTCATCGGGCAGGTCGAGGGTGACCTGGCGCAGACGACGGCCATCCAGCGAGATCTCGCCCACATGTCGGCTGGCCCCGTCGGTGGCGAATTCAAAGCGGTATTGCCGCCACCAGGCCAGGCCTCCGGGCCGGCGCCGAATGGACTGGCGCGTGCGTACCACGCTGCCATCCAGCAACTGCACACCGGCCTGCTCGCAACTGCGGCGCGCGATCTGGCGCACCCGTTCGTGGGTGCGCCAGGAGTCGTTCACGTAAAAGGCCACCAGAACCAGGGCTAGGATTATCAGCAAAGCCGTCATGGACGGGTATGATACCCACATTCCGTTTCTTGCCGACGACCACCCTGCACTCGACGCCCCATGTCCATCAGCACAAACGCATTCAATCAACTCGCCGGAGAGCTCCGTTCTGTTGGCCAGAGCGAGCTGCTACCTCGCTTCGAGGCCAGGATCGCGGTGGACTACAAGGCCGATGGCTCGGTGATCACCCAGGCCGACCATGCCGTCGATGCACGACTTCGCGACCTGCTGGGGACCGCGATCGCAGGCGAACCCGTATTGAGCGAGGAGCAATCGCGGCAGGAGCAGGCCCGCGTACTCGACGAGGCACCCGCCTTCTGGCTGGTCGACCCGCTGGACGGCACCAGTAACTTCGCCGGCGGCATGCCCTTTTTCGCGATCTCCATTGCGCGCATCGAAGACGACCGCGTCACCCATGGCGCGACCTACGACCCGGTACGGGACGAACTCTTTACCGCACGCGAAGACGGACCCCTGCTGCTAAACGATGCGCCCCCCCCGGCAGCCGCCCGCGCCCCGGCCAGCCGCCTGGACAAGGCCATCGCCCTGGTCGACTACAAGCGCCTGGCCCCCGACTTGGCGGCGGCCATGGCCACTAACGCCCCGTACCGCTCGCAGCGCAACCTGGGGGCCTGCGCCCTGGAATGGGCCTGGCTGGCGGCCGGGCGCGCCGATCTGTATCTGCACGGCGGGCAGGCCCTGTGGGACAGCGCCGCCGGAACGCTGATGCTGGCCCGCGCCGGCGGCACAATGAGCAACCTCGAGGGCGAGGCGGCGTTTGGCCGCTCCCTGAACAAGCGCTCGGCCATCGCGGCCCGTTCGGCCGCGTTGTTCGATCAATGGCGGGCATGGACCTCCCCACACCGAATGCCCTCCATGGCCTCTCAATCGTGAAATCCAGAAAATCAAACAACGGGCGCTTGTCGGCGGGGGATTTCACTCCACGCTATCTCCCCATCGCCTGGAAGATCGTCGCGGTCGTCGCCATCCTCACCCTGCTGGGCATCGGCACCCTTTCGGTGGTGGTGCTGAACCAGGTCACCAATGTCCTCAACAACCAGATCCAGGCCCAGGCCGAGCTGACCCTGGCACCCGTCGCCCGCACCTCGGCCGAGCTGATGCTGGCCGAGGACTATCTGACCCTGGAGACCCTGCTGAACTCGCTGGTCGAGGACGGTCGCGTCGAATCGGTCACCGCCTACGCCATCGACCGCGGCGTGATCGCCTCGGCCGGCACCCCACCCTCCCCCGGGGGAGGCATCAGCGAAGGCGTGTGGCCACTGGCCGTTCCGGTAGAGCCCTACCAGCGCGAGGTGTACTTCCAGGATGTACAGGTCGGGTACATCGAGGCGCACATCGACACGACCCCCATGCAGGAACTGATCCGCAACACCATCAATGCGGGGATTGCGACAGCGATCGGGGTCTTTCTGCTCAGCCTGATCCTGGCAATCGACATCAGCAAGCGCCTGGTGCGCCCGCTGGAGCGCCTGGCACATGCCATGCGCGAGCGCATACGCCATCCCGTCGACGAACATGGGCGACCCGTGCCGATGGTGCACGAGGACGAGATCGCCCAGCTGACCGACGCCTTCAACAACATGGCCCAGGACCTGCTGCGCAAGGACCAGGTCGAATCGGCCCTGCGCCGTTATGTCTCCGACGCGATCGCGCAGGACATCCTGGAGAATCTCGACCGGATCGAGCTCGGAGGACGGGCGGTCGAGGGCTCGGTGCTGTTCGCCGACATCAAGGGCTATACCGCGCTGTCGGAGCGCTGCACCCCGGAAGAACTCGGCCGCATGCTGAATGAATTCTTCGGTCCGATGGCGGAATGTATTGCCCGTCACGGTGGGACGGTAGACAAGTACATGGGCGACTGTACCATGGCGGTGTTTGGCCTCGGCGGTGACGAGAACCATCGCCAGACGGCCGCACGAACCGGGCTCGCGTTGCTGGAAACGGTCGCCGCGATCAACGCTGAACGCGAGGCCCGGGGCGAGGAACGCGTCGAATTCCGCATTGGCTTGAACGCGGGCGAGATGCTGGCCGGCAACATGGGCGCGCAGGACCGCATGCAATTCACCGTGGTCGGCGACACCGTCAACGTGGCGGCCCGCCTGGTCACGGTCGCGCCATCCGCCGGCATGGTAACCACGCAGTGCTTCATGGAGCATGAGCAGGTGAAAGGGCAGTTTGAAACCGAACACTGGGGGACGCACGAGTTACACGGCGTCAGCGAACCCGCCGAGGTCATTCGTATCCTCGCGGTGGCGGACACCCATTGATGCGGCTCCACGGCGCGCGACCGGGCCTGCTGCTGGCCGCCCTCGCTCTGCTTTTTTTCCAGGGCTGCGCCGGCATGCAGCCCTTCATGACGGCGGAAGACCAGATCGAAGCCGCCGTCGAGGAAGGCGAGTACCAGCGCGCCCTGGAGCTGATCAACGAGCACGACCCCGAGCCAGCCGCCGAATGGACCTCGCGCCGAGAGCAGATCGAGATCATGGCGCAAGAGGCAGCAGAGCAGGCCATGAAGAAAGCACGGGCTGTTTCCGCCGAGGGCGCGGTCGCAGAGGCCCTGGGGATCCTGGAGGACGCCGACTCCCGCCTGCCCGAAAGCGAGGAGCGTGCCCGCTTCATTGACCAGCTGGAGCGCCAGCGCCAGGTCGGTCTGCGCACCCTGCAGCAGCGCCACGATGTCCTTGAGGCCCGCAACCTGGTTCAGCAACTCCGCCTGCTGGAGATCATGCGCCCCCTGGTTCCGGATACCGGTCAACTGCCCGCAGACCCGGACGCCCTGAGCGAACGCGCCCCCGCCCTGGCCAAGGCCCTGGAGCAGTATGCCGACGACAGCGATGGCCGCGAGCGCCTGGAGCTGTTGCGCCTGGCACAGGATTTATCCCCGGTCAGCGAACGGGCCACCCGCATCCGCGAACTCCAGGAGGAGATGCGCACACGCGAGGAAGACAAGGACCGCGAAGAGGAGGCCGAGCGCCTGTCCGCGATCAACGCGCAGTTGCGTCAGGCACTGCAGGCCGGCGAATTGCAGCGGGCGGCTCAGTGGTGCCGTAGTGGCGACATCCGGCTGGACGAAGATGCCTCCGGCCCCGACCAGGCCGCCCAGCGAGCACGCATCTCCCTGTGCGACGAGTGGCGCGAACAGCGCGACCAGCGCGCCGAGCACCTGCTGGAAGAGGGCCGCCGCCAGTACACGGCCGGCCAGATCCAGGAGGCGGTCGACACCTGGGAAGAAGGACTTGCGCTGGCCCCCAGTCATTCCGGGCTGGCCACCGCGCGCGAGCGGGCCCTGCGCGTACTTGAACGTCTTGACACCCTGCGCATCCCCGAGGCCCCGGCGCCGGTCGATCCGGAGGCCTTCCCCATCCCCGACACCGAGGATGCCGAGGGGGACGAGGAGCCGGAGTCCTGAGATCTGGCAGGCTGCCAGGTCGTCCCCATGCGGCGACCCTGCTAGGATTGCCGCGCCCGCCTAACCGGAACCACCCCCTGCGATGAGTGCTTCTGTCCACGACCTGATCACCGACGAACCCCACCGAGTCCTGCAACTGGGCAGTACCGAGGTCGTTGTGCTGGGCACCGCGCATGTCTCCCGCGCCAGCGCCGACAAGGTGCGTGCCCTCGTGGACACCGGCGAGTTCGACGCGGTGGCCATCGAACTGTGCGAGAGCCGCCAGCGCGCGATGCTGGATCCCGACGCGGTCGGGCGCATGGACCTGTTCAGCGTGATGCGCCAGGGGCAAGCCCCGATGATCGCCGCGAGCCTCGCCCTGGGGGCCTATCAGCAGCGCCTGGCGGAACAGTACGGGATCGAGCCGGGGGCCGAGATGCGCGCGGCGATGGACGCAGCCCTGGATGGCGGGCTGCCGCTGGCGCTGATCGACCGCGACCTCGGCCTGACGCTACGCCGCACCTACCGCGCGGTGCCCTGGTGGCAGCGCATGGGGCTGATCGGCGGGCTGTTCGGCTCGGTCCTGTCGCGCGAGAAGATCGACGAATCGGAGATCGAACGGCTGAAGGAAGGCGACATGCTGGAGTCCACCTTCAGCGAATTCGCCGAACAGTCGGAGGACCTCTATCGCACGCTGATCCACGAGCGCGACCAGTACATGGCGGCCCACCTGCGGCGCCTGGCCGCGTCCGGCAACCACCGCCGCATCCTCGCCGTGGTCGGTGCCGGGCACCTGTCCGGGATCGCAACCCAGGCGGAAGACGAACTGACGCCACCCGACGCCATCCTGGACTCCCTCGACCAGTCACCGCCCAAGGCACGCTGGCCCAAGGTCCTGCCGTGGGTGATCGTCGCCGTGATCCTGACCGGCTTCGTGATCGGCTTTTTGCGCAATCCGGACATCGGCCTGCAGATGGTGATGGACTGGGTGATGATCAACGGCGGCCTGGCCGCCATTGGCGCCATCATCGCGCTCGCGCATCCGCTGACCGTGGTCACAGCGGCGCTGGCCGCACCCCTGACCTCGCTGAACCCGACCATCGGGGTAGGCTTCGTCGCGGCCGCGGCCGAGCTGTTTCTGCGCAAACCGCGGGTCGACGACTTTGCCCGCCTGCGCCAGGACACCACCACCCCGAGGGGCTGGTGGCGCAACCGGGTCTCGCGCGTGCTGCTGGTCTTCCTGCTGACGACGCTCGGCTCCGCGGCCGGCACCTATATCGGCGGTGCACGCGTATTCAGCCACCTGTTCGGTAGCTGACCTACTCCGGGATCCGCAGCACCAGCTTGCCGCGACGCCCGCCGGCCTCGATACGCCGGTGCGCCTCGGCCGCCTCGGCCAGCGGCAGGCTGTCCTCCACGTTGACCTGCAGCCGCCCGCTGGCCAGGCGCGCGAGCCCCTCGGCCACCAGCGTGGCCTGGTGCTTCAGGCGCCGGCGATCCCCTTCCAGCATCGGGGTCAGCATCAGCTCCAGGCTGATACTGGGGTTGCGCAGGCGCGCCGCGTTCCAGTCCACGTCATCCGGCGGCGCCAGCAGGGTCACCAGATCACCGCCGTAGGCCACCTGTGCCAGCCCATCGCGAAAGACCGGCCCGCCCACGGTATCCAGCACGATGTCGAAACCGCGCCCGTCGGTGTAGCCCCGGATCGACTCCCCGGCGTCGGGCCGGGTCAGGTCGACCACGTCGCCGCCCAGGCCGGTGACCAGGCGCTGCGCCTCTTCGCGACGCACCAGCCCCAGGACCCGGGCCCCGGCCGCGCGCGCGATCTGCACGGCCATCTGTCCCACCCCGCCTGCAGCGGCATGCACCAGTACGGTCTGTCCACGCTGCAGATCGGCACGTTCGAACAACGCCTCCCAGGCCGTGAGCCAGGTCAGCGGCAAAGCCGCGGCCTGCAGGTCCGTCACCGCGGCCGGTACCGGCACCACGGCCGCCTCCGGGACCACCACCTGCTCGGCATAGGTACCCGGGGCCGCCCCCACGCCACCAAAGCAAAAGGCTACGCGCTGCCCCGGTCGGACATGGCGCACACCGCTGGCGCAGGACTCGACCACACCGACGCCGTCACAACCGGGCGTGTTGCGTGGCGCGCCGGGCACCAGCATGCCCCGCGTCCGAACCTTGGTGTCGACGGGATTCACCCCCGCCGCCAGCAGTCGAATCTTTACGTCGTCAGTCCCTTCAAGCTCGGGCTCGGGGACCTCCCTCAGTTCCAGGACATCCGCCCCGCCGGGCTCGTCGAAAACGATGGCTCGCATCGAGCGACTCCTCGTGTTTGAACATGCCTTGTGGATTTTGATACCGCTCCGGGAAACCTTGCCGGCGACGCGCTAGAGTCCGATCCCGATGCCGATCCCGAAACGCACGCCCGACGACGGCCTCGGGGGTTCCGGGTCTGGCCACAGGTGGACCGAGTAGGCATCCAGCAGCGGGAAGACATAGGCCAGCTGCCCGATCGAGCCCTCCTCGGTCCCCGATACCGTCCCCACCGCCGTCACGCGCCGCCCCGGGCGGTAGTCGACCGGGTCGGCAAAACCATCGAGCTTGAGGCGAAAACGCCCTGTGTTGGCCTGCCGTGTCTGGGGTTCCTGGCGCTGCAGCGGGTAGCTGACCACCTCGAGTACCGTGCTGTCCGCACGGTTGTCGACGCGGGCAATCACCCCGCCCCAGACCTGGTCCTCGGCGGGCAGATTGTCAGCCGTCACGCTGCGCGGGGGCACCGGATCACCCACCGCATCGGGGATGTCCAGCGGGCCGGAGGCGCAACCCGCCAGCAGCACCGGCGCAAACACCAGCACCAGCGCAGCGACCCGGGTGCGCCATGCGTTACCAGTACCAGGGATCATATCGCCAGGGGTCGTGACGCCAGTGGTAGGGGTGCGGCCGCCAGTACGGGCCCATATAGCCCGGCGGGCCCCAAGGGTCGTAGTAATACGGATCGCGCGGCGGGGGGCGCTTGGCCCACAGGTGTACCGTCTGTGCGTCGATACGGACGAAGCGATAGCCGAACTCGCCAATTGAGCCGTCCTCTATGCCATCCAGCCGGCCGCGCACCGTGACCTCGCGCCCCTCCGCGTACACCTGGGGATCGAGGAAGTCGTCGATATAGGCACGGAACCGGCCCTCCGACTGGTCGACCTCGCGCGGACGAGCCTCGCGATTGAGCGGGCGCGCCACCACCTCGAGCCGGGTGCCGTCCCGGGTGTTCTCGACCTTTGCAATGACACCGCCCCAGACCACGGCCTGGCCCTTGGTCGCCTCGGGGTCGGCCAGGACCTCGGCGCGGGTCAGGGGCTCCTCCGGCAGGGGCTCGATCCCTTCGGGGATGCTCGCACAGCCCACGAGCAACCCGCCCAGCAGCAAGCCGGTCAGCGCAGAAAAGTGACGCAGAAGGTTCATGCCTCTAGGACCGCCCGCAGCGCATCAAGGTTCGCGTCACTCCGGGCCTGACGCACAAAGCGCCTCGACATCCACGATCTCGTGCTGGGCCGCCTCCACGGCCCGCAGCAGGTCCTCCGGCTCCAGCCCGACGGCCTGCCAGACACCCTCGTCCACCGGTGGGGCATCGGCCCAGTCGCGCGAGTCAATCTCGGCCAGGTGGGCCCCGGTATTGGCAAGATGCACCAGCATCACCGCCAACCGGTGCCCCTCGGGCGCTGACTGCGGGTGGTGGTGCCCAGCCACACAGGCCACCAGCCCCTCCGGCAGTCCCCAGTGGGCGGCCAGCGCCCCGCCCAGTTCCGCGTGATCGAAACCCAGCTGCTCGCGCTCGGCCCGCTGCGGACTGGGCCCCGCCCCGATATCCAGGCTGGAGAGAAATGCGCGGTGCGCCGCCTCCGGCGACTGGGTGAACAGCAAGAGCTTGCCCAGATCATGCAGCAGCCCGGCGAGAAACACGCTACCGGCCTGGCGCGGCAGGACGCGGTCAGCCAGGTGGCGGGCGATGACCGCACAGTAGGCGGAATGGCGCCAGAACACCTCCAGCGGCAGACGCTCCTGGTCGGGGATGCGGCCGGTCGCGCGGGTGATCGCACCGGCCACGACCAGACGCTTAAGGGTGTCGCGTCCGAGCAGGTTCACCGCGCGTTCCACGGTATCGACGCTGCGCGTCTGTGCATACGCCGGGCTGTTGGCCAGGCGCAGAACTAGGGCCACCAGACCGGGGTCCCGCCCCAGGGTTGCGGCGATCTGTCCCGGTGTACTGTTGTCATCCTCCAGCAGGCGCGCGACTTCGAACACGACCTGCGGCATCGCCAGCAGCTTGTCGGCCGACTGGACGCGCGCCTCGAGGCTTTCCGTTGCGTGCATCTCGGACATCCTGGTTCTCCACAACAGGGCCGCACGCCCCGCTGTATCTACTGTAGCCCCATGCCCCCCCGCCAGGGAAACGAAGCCCGGGCAAATCGCGGCGGAACGAACCATAATCAGGTACTCGGATCACTAATTGTTGCTTGCACCCCACAACGGAGGTTGTCCCATGGCGTTTCGACTGACCGCTGCACTACTGGCCTTTACCCTCCCCGGCCTGGCGCTGGCCGGCATTCAGACCGAGGAGGTCACCTACGATCATGATGGCGAGGAGATGACCGGCTATCTCGCCTACCCCGACAGCGACGGCCCCCACCCGGGCGTCCTGGTGGTCCATGAATGGTGGGGCCACAACGAATACGCCCGCGACCGGGCCGAGCAACTGGCACGCGAGGGCTATGCCGCCTTCGCACTGGACATGTACGGCAGCGGCAAGAGAGCCGACCACCCATCCGAGGCGGGAGAGTTCGCCGGACAGATTCGCGGCAACCGCGACCTGATGCTGGGCCGCTTCGAGGCCGCCCATGACTGGCTCAAGGAGCACGATGCCACAGCCGACCAGGCGCTGGCGGCGGTGGGCTACTGCTTCGGCGGCACGGTGGTGCTGGAGGCCGCGCGTGCCGGAATGGACCTGGCCCTGGTTGCCAGCTTCCATGGCGCACTGGTGACTGACCACCCGGCGAGTGCGGGCGACGTCACGGCGGAAGTCCTGGTCTTCAACGGTGCGGCCGACCCGATGGTCCCGCCGGAGCAGGTGGCGGACTTCCGCGAGGAGATGGATAACGCCGAGGCCACCTATACCTTTGTCGACTTCTCCGGTGTGGTGCACAGTTTCACCAACCCCGGGGCCGACGAGATCGCCGAGAAGTTCGACATGCCGGTGGGCTACGACGAGCGGGCTGACCGCGACTCGTGGAAGCACCTGCTGAGCGCCCTGGAACGCATGTAGTTCGAGTATCTGGCACTGCTCGAGCGTGGCGGGCCCGTTGCCCGCCACGCTCGATTTACGCTACCCGGCCCCGCCGATCCGGTCAGAAGTTGCGGAAAAAGATCAGGGTCCCAAGCCCCACCACCACGGCCACCATGACCAGGATCGCCAGCTTCAGCCAGCGCCAGCCGCGAGAAGGCGCCGGACGACTGCGGCGCTTGCGCGATGAAGGCCTGGCCGCGGGCGTATCGGCCGCCATCGCCGGTGCGGGCGACATCGGTTCGTTGGCACGGGCCACCAGCGGTTCATGCGCCTCCCCGCGCGCAGCGGGGGCGTCACGTTCCTGCCCCGAAAGAGACGTCGCCGACCCCAGCTCCAATTCGCGGATGCGGGCTCGCAGAGTCTGATTGCGTTCGCGCGACTCCTCCAGTTCCTGCTCACGACGGGCCAGCCGTTCAGCAAGGGCCGAGGAGGAGCCGTCCTGCTCCGAACAGCGGGCCTCCAGGTCGGCCCGTGCCCGCTCGGCTGCGGCGGCACGCTCACACTGCTGATTGCGCTCCTGACGCAGCCGGGACGCCTCTTCCAGGGCCTGATCCCGCTCCTTCTGCACGGTCTCGCGCAAGCGGTCCAGCTCGACCAGCTCGTGGTCCAGCCGGATATTCTCGTTCTCGAACTCGCGCACGCGGGCACGTAGTACTTCTAGCTCCTCGACCCGCTCGGACGAGTCCGGAGTGGCCGTCTCCTCGCCCGGATCTTCGCCCGCGATCAGCTCGGCCGCCTGCAGCTCGGCGAGCTGGCCTTCGCTTTCCTCGGCGCGCTGCAAGGCGGCCGTCGCCTCGTCGCGCGCCTCGCTCAGCGCGGTGCGCAGGCGTTCGATCTCGCGCTGCGCCTCGCGCTCACTGGCGGATTGCTGGCGTAGCATCAACTCGCGACGCAGCCGGTCCACTTCCTGCCGCAGGAGCTGGTCGCCGCCACCCCCTGTAGTCAGCGGCAGCAGATCATTGACCACCTCGCGCACGCGACCGGGCACAAAGGGTTTCATCAACACAGCGTTGGCGCCCAGTTGCAGCCATTCGCGACTGGCTTCCTCGTCGCTCTCCTGACCGGTGATAATGGCCACCGGAAGATCGGCCGGGAGCCCTTCGGCACCATCGCGAATCCGCAGCAGCAGGTCCTGGCCATCCAGGCCCGGCATAGACAGGTCCGTCAGCACCAGACCGATATCGGCATTGCGCTGCAGGAGCGACCAGGCCTCTTCGCCGTCCGCCGCCTCGTAGACCACACGCTCACCCTGCAGGATGCGCTGCAGGGCGATCCGGATCACCTTGGAATCATCCACTACCAGAATGGCGGTGCGGGTCGTTGCCGATTGTTGTTCAGTCATCAAAGCCCCCTGGGGCACGTCACGTACCGCGCTCCCCTGCACGGCCGGACTCAAGTCCCGCTCTGAAGGTTACGCATGCGCCCGGCCCGGCGCCAGCGCACGCTGCGGCCCAGCGAGAACCGGGTCACGTTTTTGCGCAGCGCTTAAACGGGCTTCGACTTCCACTGGACCGCATACAGGTCCCGCCGCCGATCGCGCAGGTTGCGCACCGAGCCGTGGTTACGCAGCTCCTTCAGGTTGTCGAGGTCGAGGTCGACGATCAGGGTCATCTCGGTATTCGGCGTCGCCTCCGCGGCCACCGCGTCATGCGGGAACGCGAAGTCGGACGGCGTGAACACCGCCGCCTGCGAGTACTGCATGTCCATGTTCTCGACCCTGGGGAGGTTGCCGACCGAGCCGGACATCACCACATAGCACTCGTTCTCGATGGCCCGCGCCTGGGCGCAGCGGCGCACCCGCAGATAGGCATTCTTGGTATCGGTCCAGAACGGCACGAACAGGATCTGCAGCCCCTTCTCGGCCATCACCCGGGGCAGCTCCGGAAACTCCACGTCATAGCAGATCAGGATGCCGATCTTGCCGAAGTCGGTGTCGAATACGTGCACCTCGTCGCCACCCTGCAGCCCCCAGTAGGCGACCTCGTCGGGGGTGACATGCACCTTGTACTGTCGGTCCCAGGTCCCGTCACGCCGACACAGATAGGAGACATTGCGCAGGACCTCGTCGCTGTACTCCGGCATCGACCCGGCGACGATGTTGATGTTGTAGGCGAGCGCCAGGCGCACCATCTCCTCGCGGATCTGCTCGGTGTATTCGGCCAGATGGCGCACGGCCTCGGCCGGATACTCCTGGTTGAACGCGCCCATCAGCGGGCCATTGAAGAACTCCGGGAACAGGACGCAGTCGGAGCGGTAGCCGGAGACGGCATCCACGAAGTACTCGACTTGCTGAAACAGCGAGTCGAGGTCCGGTGTCGGGCGCATCTGCCACTGGACCACGCCGATGCGCACGTCCGAACGGCTGCCCCCGATCAGCTTCTCCTTCTCCTCGTAGTAGATGTTCAGCCACTCGATCAGCGTCGCGTAGGCGCCCGATTTCTCGTCGTCCGGGAGGTAGTTGGTGATGATCTTGCGAACGTGGAAATCGTTGGCCAGCTGGAAGGTCAGGATCGGATCGGTGATCTCGTGATTCTTGACCTTCTCCACGTATTGCTGCGGGGTCAGGTCGTCCCGGTGCTGCTCGTAGCCCGGGATGCGCCCACCGGCCACGATCGCGCGCAGATTGAGCTTCTGGCACAGCTCCTTGCGCGCGTCATACAAGCGACGGCCGAGACGCAGGCCGCGATACTCGGGGTGGACAAAGATATCGACGCCGTAAAGGGTGTCGCCATCCGGGTCGTGGGTCGTCAGGAACCCGTTTCCGGTGATCTGCCAGTAGCTATGCTGATCACCGAATCGCTTGTACTCGACGATCAGGCTGATTGCTGCGGCCACCACCTTGCCCTTGTCCTCGATACAGATCTGGCCTTCGGGAAAACGGGAGATCTGAGACCGAAACTGGGCCTCGCTCCAGGCCCCGTCGAGGTCGTGGTAGACCCGCTCCATGATCTCGCGGATGTCGTCGTAGTCCTCCATCCGTGTCGGCCG
This sequence comes from Thioalkalivibrio sp. ALRh, assembly GCF_000381425.1. NCBI lineage: Bacteria > Pseudomonadati > Pseudomonadota > Gammaproteobacteria > Chromatiales > Ectothiorhodospiraceae > Thioalkalivibrio > Thioalkalivibrio sp. ALRh. The sequence continues at coordinate 1,446,040 of NZ_KB906519.1, read as the reverse complement.
CAGCGTCAGGCGGTGCGGGACATTGGGGTCGGCGTCTTGCTGATTGCTCACGCGTTAAGTACTCCGTGACGGGACCGCTCGCCGGTCGGTTCAGAAAATCCAGGCCAGCAGCAGCCAGAAAAAGACAAAGAACAAGAAAAAGCCGGGGATCATGAACTGCAACTCGCCGATCAGCCCCTCACCAGCGGCCAGCGCGAACACCAGCATGACCAGCACCGAGACGATCGCGGCGACCAGGGCCGCCATCTGCAGCCCAATGCCATCGTCGAACGTGATCGCGACCCACTCGGACAGCCCGGGCAGGGTGACGGCCGCGCCCAGCACGATCAACGCCACCAGCAACGCGGCCAGCGCCGAGGTCCCCAGCAGTATGCGCAGGGCCAGGCCGCTGTCGCGGCGATCGCCGGAACTCACGCGGCCGCCTCGCGACGATCGCGCACATAGTCACGCACGCGGTGCGGATCGGGGATACCGCTCACACGGAACTCCGGGTTGTCGCCGGTGGTGTACACCGCAATCTCGCCGACCCGGAAGATCCGGTTCCAGAAGCTCTGATCGACCTTCACGGTGCGGATCTGGCCAATGTCCAGGTCCACATGGGACTTGCTGAGCAGGCCCTCCTCCAGGTGCACCTGGTCGGCATCGATGCGCAGACGCACCGAGCGCGTCTGCAGATACCACCACAGCAGGATCAACAGCCCCAGACCAAAGGCCGCGATCAGCAGGACACTGAAGATGAAACCGAACGGGTGATTGCGAAACATCGCCGGGCGGGCGTCGATCGCGGGCGCACGACTGGACATGGGACCTCCGGTTCGCGGACAGGTCCCAACAGTGTGCCAGATGGAGCGCCCGCCGCGGGTGTCTCCAGGCGATGCTGCCGCGCCGGTCAAGGAACGCGGTATCGCGTATCAGGCGGGGCGGCTCATGTTCTTGCCGTAGAAGATCTCCATCATCTCGTGCTTGAGCAACTTGGCGATGCGCTTGGCCTCTTTCGCCGAGTAGTCATCCTTGCCCAGGCCGAACAGGTAGCTGTCGAGATCGAAATCCTTGAGCACCATCTTGGTGTGGAACAGGTACTCCTGGTACACGTTCACGTCCACCATCTGGTACTTCTCCTTGGTGTCGCGCGAGAGGAAGTCCTGGATGGAGTTGATCTTGTGATCGATGAAGTGCTTCTTGCCACGCACGTCGCGGGTAAAGCCGCGCACGCGGTAGTCCATGATCACGATGTCCGACTCGAAGCTGTGGATCAGGTAGTTCAGCGCGCGTAGCGGGGAGATGCGACCACAGGTGGAAACATCGATATCCGCGCGGAAGGTTGCGATCCCGCCCTCCGGGTGCGCCTCCGGATAGGTATGGACCGTGATATGACTCTTGTCGAGGTGACCGACCACCGTTTCCGGCAGCGGGCCCGGGCCTTCGGTGTAGCCGATCATCTCGGTCGCCACCGGCTCCTCGGAGATCAGCATCGTCACCGAGGCGCCCTGCGGGTCGTAGTCCTGGCGCGAGATATCCAGGATGTTGGCCCCGATCAGGTGGGCCACGTCCGTCAGGATCTGCGTCAGACGCTGGGCGTTGTAAGCCTCGTCGATGTACGCAATGTACTCGTCACGATGGCGTTCGCCGGAGGCGTAGCAGATATCGTAGATATTGAAGCTCAGGCTCTTGGTCAGGTTGTTGAACCCGTGGAGCTTGATCTGCTTCTTGTGACGGGGCATGGCGTTTCCTCTTGCCCGGTGCGCAGGGAACGGCGGATTGTAGACGTCCCGGGGCGTCAGGGAAACACGCTACGCCCTTTGGGGAAAATTCCCGCCGACTGCGCGGGTGTCTCAGCGGGGCGCGGGGCCCTCGAGGATTTCGAAGTCGTGGGTAACCCGGGCCGCCGCCCCCAGCATCAGCGAGGCCGAGCAGTACTTCTCCGCGGACAACTCCACCGCGCGCCCCACCTGCTTCTCGGACAGGCCATGGCCGTAGACCCGAAAGTGCACGTGGATGTCGGTGAACACCTTGGGCACCGTCTCGGCCCGCGTACCGTCCACTGTGACCTCGCAGTCGAGGACCTCCTGGCGTCCCTTCTTGAGCATCGCCACGACATCGAAACTGGTGCATCCACCCAGCCCCAGCAGCAGCATCTCCATCGGGCGGGCGCCCAGGTTCCGACCACCGGCATCCGGGGGGCCGTCCATCACGATCGCGTGGCCGCTGCCGGTCTCGCCGACAAACGCCACCTGTTCCAGCCACTTCACCCTGACCTGCATGCGCGTCTCCTTTTGCCCACAACTTCGGCCCGTTTGGAAGGCCCTGTGTGGCCTATACTCAACAAAAAATGCATGAACTTTGAGATGCAAGACACAAAATCAAATGCTGGTCGTTGGATTTTGTGACTCGATCCCGACACCCGGGTCCCGCTCACGGAGGGCTGAATTACACTGAAAACCGTCCTCAACAAGCGAGACGTTAAAAGCCATGGATGCCATGACTATGAATAATCCGTTCGTCTACCGCCCGGCGCAGCCGTCGCCGGCACTGGAGCGCTTCCTCGGTTACTGCCATCGCCGGCACTACCGCAAGCGCACGACGATCATTCACTCCGGCACGGTACCGGATACGTTGTACTACGTCGTCAGCGGTTCCGTTTCCGTGTTGGGCGAGAACAACGGCCACGAGCTCGTCCTGGCCTACCTGAACAAGGGCGAGTTCTTCGGCGAACTCGGCATGTTCGAGGATGACCCGCGTTCGGCGACGGTCGTCACCCGCGAGGATACCGAGACCGCCGAGATCCCCTACACCCAGTTCCGCGAGATCGCGCAGCGCGACCCGGAGATCCTGATGCTGCTGACCAGCCAGATCGCCACCCGCCTGCGCCAGACCTCGCGCAAGGTGATGGACCTGGCCTTTGTCGATGTCACCGGCCGCATTGCCCACACCCTGCTGGATCTGGCACGCCAGCCCGACGCCATGACCCACCCGGACGGCATGCAGCTGCGCATCACCCGCCAGGAGATCGCGCGCATCGTCGGCTGCTCTCGCGAGATGGCCGGGCGTGTCCTGAAGGACCTGGAGGAACGCGGGCTGATCACCGCCCACGGCAAGACCATCGTGGTGTTCGGCACCCGCTGAGCGGCACCCTGGCGAAAACCTGCCCGCAGCCAATACGGGCGGGCGCCGCGCCCGCAAGCAAGCAAACCCCGGGCGACTTGTTGCCGTGGTACTAGTCTTCGCCGCGGAACAGCCGGCCCAGCGCCTGGCCCGGATCCTCGGTCCGCATGAAGGCTTCGCCTACCAGGAAGGCATTCACCCCCGACTCCTGCATGCGCGCCACATCCTCACGGGTATGGATGCCGCTCTCGGTGACCAGTAGCGCCGAGTCCGGCACCTGGTCCTTCAGCTCCAGCGTGGTCTCCAGGCGCGTCTCGAAGGTGCGCAGGTCGCGGTTGTTGATGCCGATCAGATCCGCCCCGATCTTCTTCGCGCGCTCGAGCTCCTCGGCATCGTGCACCTCGACCAGGGCATCCATGCCCAGCTCGCGGGTCAGGAAGTACAGTTCGTGCAGCGCGGTGTCATCCAGCGCGGCGGCGATCAGCAGCACGCAGTCCGCCCCCAGCACCCGCGCCTCGTAAACCTGGTAGAGGTCGATCACGAAATCCTTGCGCAGGATCGGCAGCTGGCAGGCCACGCGCGCATCCCGCAGATCCCCGTCACGCCCCTTGAAGAAGTCCACGTCGGTCAGCACCGACAGGCAGGTGGCCCCGTGTTCCTCGTAGCTGCGGGCAAAGACCTCGGGGTTGAAGTTCGGGCTGATCTGCCCCTGGCTAGGGCTGGCTTTCTTGATCTCCGCGATCACGGCCGCGCGGCCGGCATCGATATCGCGCTGTAACGCCGCCCGGAACCCGCGCGGCTCCGGGGCCGACCCCATCCAGCCACGCAGCTCGCGCAACGGCCAGAAGGCCTCGCGTTCCTTTAGTTCCTCGCGCTTGCGCTCGAGGATCCGCTTGAGGATGTCCGGGACGTCAGTCATCAGCTTCCTGCTCCTTGATTGGTCAATCGTGCACTGGTCGCCTGCAGCCGCTCCAGGCGCTCGCGGGCGGCACCCGAATCGATCGCCTCGGCCGCACGGCCAACGCCCGCGGCCAGCGACTCGGCGCCACCCCCGGCGTAGATCGCGGCCCCGGCGTTCAGCAGGACGATATCGCGGGCCGCGCCGGCCTGCCCCTCCAGCACCCCGCGCAGCATCGCGGCCGAGGCCTCCACGCTGTCGACCCGGATCGCGTCCAGCCCGCTCCGTGCCAGCCCGAAATCCTCGGGCACGACGGTGTACTCCTCGATCGCGCCATCCTTCAGCTCGGCCACACGCGTCGGGGCACCGATGCTGATCTCGTCCAGCCCGTCCTCGGCGTGCACCACCAGCACATGCTCGCTGCCCAGTCCCTTCAGGGCCTCGGCCAGCGGCCGCACCCAGGCATCGGAGAACACGCCCAGCACCTGATTCGGCGCCCCGGCAGGGTTGGTCAGCGGGCCCAGCACATTGAACAGCGTGCGCACGCCCAGCTCCTTGCGCGGGCCGATCGCGTGTTTCATCGCGCCATGATGGGCCGGAGCAAACAGGAAGCCAACGCCGACCTCTTCGATGCAGGACCCGACCGCCTCCGGCGCCAGCCCGAGATGGATCCCCAGGTGCTCCAGCACGTCCGCGGAGCCGGACTTCGACGACACCGAGCGGTTGCCGTGCTTGGCCACCCGCACGCCACCGGCCGCCGCGACCAACGCCGAGGCGGTGGAGATATTGAAGGTGCCGGAGGCATCGCCGCCGGTGCCGCAGGTATCGACCAGCCCGGTGCGCGGGACATCCACGCGGGTCGCCAGCTCGCGCATTACACCGGCCGCCGCGCGGATCTCCTCGATGGTCTCGCCCTTCATGCGCAGGGCCACCAGCAGCCCGCCAATCTGGGCGTCGGTGGCCTCTCCGGTCATCACTAACTGCATCACGGCGGTCATGGCCGCCTCGTCCAGGTTCTGACGTTCGATCAGGGCCGCTATGGCTTGCTGCACGGTCACAGGGCTGCTCCTGTCGGGGAATGGGGAGCGCTAGTGTAACGCCCGCTCCCGCGCGGCACGAACCAGGGAAACGCTGCCCCCTATGCACACTCGCGTTGGTACCCCAGGTTTTCCGAGGCTAGGCGCGGCCCTTGCCGGTAGTGGTTCTACCGGCAAGGGCCGCAACGCAGGATCGGGGAACCTGGGGTGCCAACCCCGAAGGGGCTCGGCCGCCCGTTTTTGATCACAACGGGCGCGGGAACAACGTTGCGGTTCCCTTGTGCAGAATGACTGCACGGCAGTCACCGCGCCTTGTTCGCACGCAAAAGCGACTCGAGCGCGAGTGTGCATAGGGGTCAGCGTTTCCCTAATCCTCCGCCGAACCAGACAAAAGCAGCAAAGAGCCAGATGACCGCCGCACCGGCGACCAGGTGCAGCAGGACGTCATCCAGCCAGTCGACCACGAAGAGCGTGAGCAGGGCTGCAAACCCGAGCTGAATAAAGGCCTGCATCGCCGAGGCCATACCACGCGCCCCCGGATAGCAGTCCAGCGCCAGCAGGGTCAGCGAGGGCATCCCGAGGGCCAGGGCAAAGCTGTACAGCGCAAACGGCAGGGTCACCGCCGCCACCGAGGGCTCCGGGGCCAGCGCCGCCCAGCCCACCAGCGCCAGCGAAATCCCGGTGAGCAGCAAGCCGATGCGGACCGTGACCTCGGGCGCCACGCGCCCGGCACTCCAGCCGGAGGCCACGCCCCCCAGCATCAGCCCGACCACCATGGGCGCGAACAGCCACCAGAAATCGCGCTCGCCCCCGCCGAGATGGACATAGATCAGCGCGGGCGAGGCCGCGACGAACAGGAACTTGGCCCCGAACAGGGTGGTATGCACCAGCACCGGCTGCAGGAACTGCAGGTTGCGCAACGTACCCGCATAGCGCCCCAGCACCAGCCGCGGCCGGCTGGACACGCGCCCGACCGGGGGCAGGGTCTCCGGCAGCCAGAGACGCGCGGCCAGCAGCAGCACGACCCCGTAGAGCACCAGGAACGCGAACACCGACCGCCACCCGAACGCGGACTGCAGATAGCCGCCCAGGATGGGCGCGATCGCAGGCCCCATCGCGAACATGATCGTCACAATCGCGAATACGCGCCGCGAATCGATGGGGTCGAAACGGTCGCGCACCAGGGCACGGCTCACCACCACCCCCGCCGCCGCCGCGAAGCCCTGGCCGATCCGCAACCCGATCACTTGCCAGTACTCCACCGCCACCACCAGCAGCGCGGATGTCGCGACATAGGCCACTAGCGCCCACAGCACGACCGGACGCCGGCCAAAGGCATCCGACAGCGGCCCGGCTACCAGCGTGGCCAGGGCAAAGGCGACCAGATAGGAGGACAGCGTCGCCTGCATCGCCGCACCGTCGACGGACAGGTCCGCGGCCATCGCCGGAAACGACGGCAGGTAGGTATCCAGCGAGAACGGCGCCAGCAGCGCCAGGGGCGCGACCAGCAGCGCGAAGCGCAGCCGGGTGCGGCGTTCTAGGGAAGCACTGGTCAATGTACGCGCCCGCGCTCGAGTCGCTTTTGCGTGCGAACAAGGCGCGGTGACCGCCGTGCAGCCATTCTGCACAAGGGAGCCGCAACGCCGTGCGCACACCCGTTTTTGATAACAACGGGCGGCCGAGCCCCCGCATTGACTAGCTTGTGGGGTTGGAGCCCCATGTTCCCCGATCCTGCGTTGCGCCCCGAATCAATCAAAAACGGGCCGGTAGAACCACTACCCGCTGCACGATGCTCCTGGTCTCGGAAAACATGGGGCACCAACGCGGGTGCGTACATTGACCAGTGCTTCCCTCCGCTCACGCCGGCTGGGGCAGGCGGCGCAGGAAGTTGTCGAGGAGCTCGTGCCCCTGCCGGGTCAGGATGGATTCGGGGTGGAACTGCACGCCCTCGACGTCCAGTTCACGGTGGCGCAGACCCATGATCTCGTCGCGGGTGCCATCCTCGCGCTCGGTCCAGGCGGTGACCTCCAGGCAATCGGGCAGCGAGGCCGACTCCACTACCAGGGAGTGATAGCGCGTGGCCTCCAGCGGATTCTCGAGGCCCGCAAAGACCCCCACCCCGGTGTGATGCACCGGGGAGGTCTTGCCGTGCATGATCTCGCGGGCCCGCACCACGCGCCCGCCGAACACCTGACCGATCGCCTGATGCCCGAGACAGACCCCGAGGATCGGAGTCTGCCCGGCAAAGCGGCGGATCACCTCCATGGACACACCCGCCTCGTTCGGGGTGCAGGGGCCGGGCGAGATCATGATCCCGGCAGGCGCCAGCTCGGCGACCTGGTCGGGGGTGATCTGGTCGTTGCGATGCACCTCGACCTCCGCCCCCAGCTCGCCCAGGTACTGGACCAGATTGAAGGTGAACGAGTCGTAGTTGTCGATCATCAGGATCATGCCGGGAGTCCCTCCGCCGCACCGGACCGGTACAGATCGCAGACTAGCGCGAGTGCGCCCGGCGTGTCCGACAACCGCGTTCGTGCTGCCCGTTCTGCGTCGGTCATCACGCCCTCAGCCACGGTGCTTGCGCGGCCCTAGTCCGCCCAGTGCCAGCTCGGCTGCGCGCACGACCGCGCGCCCCTTGTTCAGGGTTTCCTGCCACTCGTTCTCGGGCACCGAGTCGTGCACCACGCCGGCCCCGGCCTGGATGTGCAGCTCACCGTCATGCAGTACGGCCGTGCGGATCGCGATCGCGGTATCCATGTTGCCGGACCAGGAGAGGTAACCGACCGCACCGGAATACGGCCCGCGCTTGACCGGCTCCAGCTCGTCGATGATCTCCAGCGCGCGGATCTTCGGCGCGCCGGAGACCGTACCGGCCGGGAAGGTCGCCCGCAGCACGTCCATCGGCGAGTGCCCCGGGGCGAGCTGGCCCTCCACATTGGAGACGATATGCATCACGTGCGAGTAGCGCTCGATGGTCATGGTGTCGGTCACCTCCACCGAGCCGATCTCGCAGACCCGACCAACGTCGTTGCGCCCGAGGTCGATCAGCATCAGGTGCTCGGCGCGTTCCTTCGGATCGGCCAGCAACTCGACCTCCAGCGCGCGGTCCTCCTCCTCGGTACGCCCGCGCGGGCGGGTACCGGCGATCGGACGCACGGTCACGCGGTCATCCTCCAGCCGCACCAGGATCTCCGGCGAGGCCCCGACCACATGGTGGTCGTCCAGGTCCAGGTAGTACATGTAGGGCGACGGGTTCAGCGCCCGCAGCGCGCGGTAGAGGTTCAGCGGGGGCGCCGAGAACGGCACGCTCATGCGCTGCGCCAGCACCACCTGCATCACGTCGCCGTCCATGATGTATTCCTGCGCCCGCGCCACGGCAGCCTGGAAGCCCTCGGCCGACCAGCCCGGCACATACTCCGGCACCGCGTGCGGGTGCGGCGGGTCCTCCGGCGGTACCAGCGGCTCGCCGATCCGGCTCTCCAGCTCGTCGAGGCGTTCGGCCGCCACGGCCTGTCCGTCGGGGCGAGAGGTATCGGCATGCACCACGAGATACAGCCGCCCGGAGAGGTTGTCGTAGACCACGACCTCCTCGGAGACCATCAGCAGGATGTCCGGCAGCCCCAGCGCACCGGGCTTGTCCGGGCCCTCCAGGCGCGGCTCGATCAGGCGCACGGTCTCGAAGCCGAAGTAGCCGACCAGGCCACCGGTGAAGCGCGGCAGACCCGGCAGCTCGGCAACCTTGAAGCGCGCCTGGTAGGCCTCGACCCAGGCCAGTGGATCGGTCTCGGTGGTCTGCTCGACCAAGTCACCGTCGGTCTCCACCGTGATGTCGTGACCGTGCACCCGCACCCGGGTCCGCGCCGGCAGGCCGATAAAAGAATAGCGGCCCCAGCGTTCCCCGCCCTGCACCGACTCGAACAGGTAGGAATACGGCCGGTTGGCCAGCTTCAGGAAGATGGACAGCGGGGTCTCGAGATCCGCCAGGACCTCGCGCACCAGCGGGATGCGGTTATAGCCCTCGCGGGCCAGGGCGTCGAACTGTTCGGGGGTCATCACAAGGGTTCCTGACAAGAGAGGGGCAGACGGCGCGGCAGATCAGTCGCCGTTTCGCCATCGCCCCGCTGTCCGGTCCATTGCGATCATGTCAGGCCGCCCGGGCTGGCAGCAGTCCCGGCAGTTCGTCCAGGCGATCCAGCACGGCGTCTGGATTTTCGTCGCGGATGTCGTCGCCGTGATTGTAGCCGTAGGTCATGCAGACGATCTGGAAGCCCGCCGCGCGCGCCGCCTTCACGTCGCTCTTCGAGTCCCCGACCATCAGCGACTCGGAGGGGTCGACACCCAGCTCGTTCGCCGCGTGCAACAGCGGCGCCGGGTCGGGCTTTTTCTGCGGCAGGGCATCACCGGCGACCACGATCTCGAAGTCATCGAGGATGCCCTTCTCGCGCAGCAGCGGCACGGTGAAGCGCTCGGCCTTGTTGGTCACGCAGCCCAGGCGGTAACCGGCGGCCTTCAGCTGGTCCAGCCCCTCGCGCACCCCCGGGTACAGCGGCGAGCGCCCGGCGGTGTTCTCCTGGTAGATGCGCATGAACACCGGCAGGGCCCGCTCGAAGGTCTCCGGGTCCGGCTCGCCGTCGAGCGCATTGAGCAGCGCCCGCTTGACCAGCCTTTCCACGCCGTTGCCGACCCAGTTGCGCACGGCCGCCTCGCCGCGCTCGGGCAGGCCGAGCTCGCGCATCATGGCATCCACGCTATAGGCGAGGTCCGGCACGCTGTCGATCAGCGTGCCGTCCAGGTCGATCAGGATCATGCGGGGGCGCTTCAGGGACATCCTGGTCTCCGGGCGAATCAGGCCTTGGCCATCTCGTCGCGCATCTGCTGGATGATGCTGTTGTAGCGGTTCGCGTCGGAGTCGCTGGACGCGCCGAAGATCGCGGAGCCGGCGACGAAGGTATCCGCACCCGCAGCCTTGATCTCGCGAATGTTGTCGGCCTTCACACCACCGTCGATCTCGAGGCGGATATCACGCCCGGATTCGTCGATCATCTTGCGCGCGGCGCGCAGCTTGTCGAGGGTGGCCGGGATGAACTTCTGGCCGCCAAAGCCCGGGTTCACCGACATCAGCAGGATCATGTCGACCTTGTCCATCACGTATTCCAGGTAGGACAGCGGGGTCGCCGGGTTGAATACCAGACCCGCCTTGCAGCCCTCGGCGTGGATCAACTGCAGGGTGCGGTCGATGTGGTCGGAGGCCTCCGGGTGGAAGGTGATGTAGCTGGCGCCGGCCTGGGCGAAGTCCGGGATGATGCGGTCCACCGGCTTGACCATCAGGTGCACGTCGATCGGCGCAGTCACGCCGTGCTTGCGCAGGGCATCGCAGACCAGCGGGCCGATGGTCAGGTTCGGCACGTAGTGGTTGTCCATCACGTCGAAGTGGACGATGTCCGCGCCGGAGGCCAGGACGTTGTCGACTTCCTCGCCCAGACGGGCAAAGTCGGCGGAGAGGATGGACGGGGCAATGAAATCGGGTTGTGCCATGGGAAGCCTCGCAGAAATCTCTGGGATAGCGGGACCGACCATCGGCCACGCTCTCGGAACCGCGGAACTTTACCGGATGCCGCCATAGCAGGCAAAAGGCGGCGCATGCGACAGGCCCTCCAACGCAAACGGGCCGGGGAAACCCCAGCCCGTCGGCTTGCCACTTCGCGGTTGTCTGAATCAGTTGAATTCGGACTCGATGAAGGCGGCCACGTTGGCGATGTCGTCATCGCTCAGCGCCTGGGCATGCGGGCGCATCAGACCGGTATGGGAACCGACCTCTTCACCGGCGCGGTAGCGCTCGAGCTTGTCGGTCACGTATTCGGCGTCACGACCGGCCAGCGCGGGGAAGATCGCCTGCCCCTTGCCCTGTGCACCATGGCAGCTCAGGCAGGTGGACTGGTACTTGGACTGGCCAGCCTGGATGTCGGCCGCCTGCGCGGCGGAGGACAGCATCAGCACACTCCCTGCGATCCCGGCCAGAACGAACAGCTTGGTTTTCATTGTTGTGGTCTCCTCGTTTGCAGCTCACCAACGGGGTTGCGCCCCATCGTGAAGTGAACGTTAGCAGGGCTTCCCTGAACGGTTCATTAACATAAAAACCGGTAGGGAAATGCGGCCACAAGAAGGTTTGAACGGATCAGCGCCCGTGCACATAGCGCTCGTCCGACCAGGTCGCCAGCCACTCGGGGCGCACCATCACCAGGCCGGTCACCACCATGCCGTTGAGGACAGCCTCGGGCAGCACGAGCAGGGCCAGATAGCGCACGTAATCGCGGTAGATATCGCCCCAGGCCAGGTCGGTGAACAGCCCGTAGATCACCGCCGAGGTCAGCACCGTGGCCGCCACCGTCAGGGCCCCGCCGAGGAACGCGACCCCGTACAGGTAGATGAACATGTGGCGGGGCAGCCAGGCCTCAGTCGCCCGCAGCAGCCCCCAGGTCACAGCTACCGGAAGCACGCCCGCCAGCAGGACTGTCAGCGGAAAGGCCGCAAGCGGCAGCGCCCCCAGCAGGGCCAGTCCCGCGACCACCAGAAATACCATCAAGATCGCCAGCTGCCAGCCAAACATCAGCGTAATCGTGGCCATGCCAAGAAAGTGCAGCGCCAGGCCCTCCAGGGTCTGTGCACGCAGACCCCAGATCAGAAACAGACACAGCGTGGCGATCACAAAGAGCTGCGTGCGCCCGGGGACAAAGAAGGCCTCCCAAGGCATGCGTCGCAGCATGATCAGCAGCCCCGCCCCCAGCAGGAGGGCGGACAGCACGCGGAGCGCAACCGGGAGTTCGCCCGCCCCCTCGACCATGGTCAGTCGGGCTCGCGTTCGGCGGCCGCGACGGTGTACTCGCGGCCCTGCTTGACCTTGTCGTAGTTGCCGAACACTTCCTTGAACCCCTTCTCGATAAACCGCCGCAACCCGGTAATGGTTACGACATAGATGCGACCACCGGGGTTCATCTGCTCGTGGGCATCCAGCAGATAGGTGTAGAGCATCTCCCGGCCCACCTTGGCCGGCAGGTTCGAGGCCACGAGATCGAAACGGCGGTCACGGATCTGGGCAAAACCGTTGCTGTTTACGCACTCGACGTTGGTAATGCCGTTGAGCTCGGCGTTGCGCCGGCTGTACTCGACCGCCAGGAAATTGGTGTCCACCAGCGTCGTCATGCCCTGCGGGGCCTTGCGCGCCAGGGTCAGGCCGATCGGGCCATAGCCGCAGCCCAGGTCCAGGCAGTCATCACTCGGACGCACATCGATGCGATCCAGCAGCATGCGCGTGCCATCATCGATCCGGCGCGGCGAAAAAAGCCCCCAGGTCGTGCGAAAGCGCAGGGACTCGCCCGCCAGGGTATCGGCGAATTCGAGGTCGCGCTTGAGCTCCGCCTGACGCGCCCGGCGCGAACGGGAATCCGGGAACGCCTCGGTCACTCGGACACCCCCGCCGCCCGCGCCAGGTCCTGCCACAGCCCCTCGGCGGTGGACGCCGGGGCCATCGCATCGTCCTCGCCAGGCAGGCCCAGCACGCTCAGGTGCCCCATCTTGCGCCCCGCCCGCGCCTCGCTCTTGCCATACAGATGCAGGCGCGCACGCCCGGCCTCCAGCACGTCGGACCAGTCCGGACTTCCGTCCGCGGGCCACAGCCCCCCCAGCAGATTGACCATCGCCACCGGGGTGGTCAGGCGCGCCGGGGCGAGCCCCAGACCGCAGATCGCGCGCACCTGCTGCTCGAACTGGGAGACGGTGCAGGCGTCCAGCGTGTAATGACCGGTGTTGTGCGGGCGCGGGGCGATCTCGTTGACCAGCAGATCCCCGCCCATACTCAGGAAGAACTCGACCGCCAGCACGCCACAATAGTCGAGGCGGTCGGCGATCAACTGCGCGATTGCCACGGCTCGGCCGGACAGGGCCTCGTCGACACGCGCCGGCACCCGGCTCAGGTGCAGGATGCCGCCTCGATGCATATTTTCGGATACCGGGAAGGCCTCGCTGCGACCATCTGCGGTGCGCGCCACCACGACCGACAGTTCGCGCTCGAGCTGCACCCGCTCCTCGAGCACGCAGTCCACGCCACCGAGCTCCGCGTGCGCGGCCGCGAGATCGCCCATGTGCTCCATCGGGCGCTGCCCCTTGCCGTCGTACCCCAGGCGGGCCGTCTTCAGGATCGCCGGGAAGGATGGCGCGCCGGTGGTGTCCTCGCCACCATCGCCACCATCGCCACCGGCCGTGACCGGGCGCCAAGGCGCGACCGCCACCCCGATCTCGGCGAGAAAGCGCTTCTCCTCCAGCCGGTCCTGGGCCACGCCCAGCGCGCAAAGGCCGGGCCGCAGACAGGCATTGGCCTCCAGCCACTCCAGTGCCGGGCGCGGGATATTCTCGAATTCGCAGGTAATCACCGCGCACTGGTCGGCCAGTGCCGATAGCGTCTCCGCATCCTCGTAGGGCTGGCAAAGGTGTCGCGTGGCGACCTGTCCGGCGGGGCTGTGCGGGTCGGGATCCAGCACCCACACGGCATAACCCATCTCGCGCGCGGCCCGCACAAAGTAGCGGCCGAGCTGCCCGCCGCCGAGCAGCCCCAGTGTGGCGGGAGGCAGGATCATGATGCGGCCGGCGGCAGGATCTGGTTCAGCACCGTATCGCGCTGCGCACGCCGGAAAGCGTCCAGACGTTCGCACAGGGCGGGGTCGGAGTTGGCGAGCATCGCGGTGGCAAACAAGGCGGCATTGGCCGCACCGGCCTCGCCAATGGCGAAGGTCGCGACCGGGATCCCCTTCGGCATCTGCACGATCGACAGTAGCGAGTCCTGCCCCTTCAGATGGCGCGAAGCCACCGGTACGCCAAGTACCGGCACCGAGGTCTTGGCGGCCAGCATCCCGGGCAGGTGCGCAGCCCCCCCGGCCCCGGCAATGATCGCGGCCAGGCCTCGTTCGCGGGCCTGCTCGGCATATTCGAACAGGAGATCCGGGGTACGGTGGGCGGAGACCACACGCGCCTCGTAGGGCACGCCCAGTTCCTCCAGCACATCTACCGCGCGTTCCATCGTCGCCCAGTCGGAGGTACTGCCCATCACCACGCCCACGCGCGCAGCGGTTGTGTCGTTGTTGGCCGTCATGGACGGAACCTTAGCCGCCCCGCCTCGGGGCGACAAGCCCGCAACGGGGCCGAATCCTTACGGCGCCGGGCGGACACCGCTCGATCGACCTCTCGCGCGCTGCTCATCTCAGTTCCGCCAGCAGCTGACGGATCATGCGCTCGGCCTGGGAACCATAGCCCCCGCCAAACAGGTGGTCGTGGTTCAGGATGTGGTAGAGGTTGTAGAGCGTCTTGCGCACCGGGTAGCCGGCATCGACCGGACGGATCTCCTCGTAGGCGTTGAAGAAGTCCTGCCCGGGATGACCGAACAGCTCCATCATGGCCAGGTCCGCCTCCGGATCCCCGTAGTAAACGGCCGGATCGAACAGCACGGCCGTACCATCGGACTGGAAGCCCCAGTTGCCGCTCCACAGGTCCCCGTGCAACAGCGACGGCTCGGGGCGGTAGTCGCTGAAGAACCCGCCCAGACTCGCTTCCAGAGACTCCAGCGCCTGGATCAGCGAATGCGCGGCCCCGCGCTCGCGCGCCAGACTCCGCTGGAAGCCCAGGCGCTCGTCGCGATAGAACGACACCCAGTCATCGTGCTGGCGGTTCGACTGCGGCGTCGAGCCAATGTAATTGTCGTGATCCAGCCCGAAGCGCGCCGCCATCTTCATGTGCATGTCGGCCACCCCGTGCCCCAGCGCGACCCCGTCGCGCCGGCCACCCAGGTCCAGCTCCTCCAGCACGATGAAGCAGGCACCCCCCGCCTTGCCCGTACCGATCACCGCGGGGATCTTCACCCGCTCGCAGCGGGCCAGCTCCTCCAGTCCGCGCGCCTCGGCGGCAAACATCGCCTCGGCCATCGCGCCCCGGTTGAGCTTCACGAAAAAACTCCGGCCATCGGTCCCGGTCACGCGCTGGGCCTGGTTGATCGAGCCCCCGGAACAGGCCTGGCTTCCTGTCGGCTCGAACGCGCTTGCGGTATGGTCCGTGATGCACTGGGCCACCGCCGCCGTGATGGCGTCAGGGCCCGCAGAATCCAATTGGTTCATCCTCGGTATCCGGCTTGCTGATCAACATGCAGGTTAACGGTTGCCGCGGGATTCGTCAGGAGACTCACCCATGGCCTTTCGCAAACTCGAGCCACTGTGCGACAAGATCGGCGCCGACCGCATCCGCGCGGTCATCGACGACTTCTATCGCCGCCTGTCCAGCGACCCGGAGATCGGGCACCACTTCGAACGCATTCAGGACTTCGAGTCCCATGTCCGGCGCATCTCGGATTTCTGGTACATGAACCTGGGCGGACGTCTGGAACAGCCGCCCACGATCGACATGGTCGGCAAGCATGCGCCGATGAACCTGACCGAGGCCGATCTGGCGATCTGGATGCGGCACTTCAAGGCGACCACCGAGGAGCATCTGGAGGCGCCACTAGCGGCCGAGTGGCAGCAGCTGGCCGAGGGCATCGCCAGCCGGATGCGCGAGGACATCATTCGCTAGCGTCGCCCTACCCTCCTGCCCTGTTGAGGCTGGCCCTGGTTCGGCATCCGGTGTTTACGGTGCCTTCGGCCGGCCGCCTGCCTGCGCTGTCTCGGCAGCGCGCCCCGAGTTACTTCTTTGCTCGTGCAAAGAAGCAACCAAGAAACACGCCCGGGATTCGCCCAGGAACCTTGCTCCGGCCGCGCCAGGCCGGCGGCGCTGAAACTCGCTGCGCTGTCGCTCCGCTCAGACAGTCAGCGCCTCTCTTCCGGCCTGTCACGCCCTCCACAAGGGGCTCATATCGGGAGGGTAGGTCAAAACCAGTCGTATTCCAGCGCTTCTGGCTATCCCTTACGCCGTAGGGTGCGTTGAGCGCAGCGAAACGCACCCTGCCAACGCCGGGGCAACCCCCTGATGCGATTCGCTGCGCTCATCCGCATCCTACATGGGGGTTGGCGCCCGCTCGCGGGCGCGGCACGCCAGGGCCACAGGCCGCGCGTGCCTAGATATGGGAACACCTAGCCTTCAACCATTGCCACGAACGTCTGGATCGCCGTTGTCTTGACCTTCTCCCCCCGTATGAAGCCCCTTGCGGAAGGGTCCTCGGGACGGACGATTCAAAATAGAAACGGGGGCGCTGACTGTCTGAGCGGAGCCGAAGGCGTAGCGAGTTTCAGCGCCGCCGGCCCGAGGGCCCTGGAGCAAGGTCCCCGGGCGGAATCCGGGTGCCCTTCTTTGGGTACTTTCTTGGGCAAGCAAGAAAGTACCTCGCGGCGCGCTCGCGAGTGAGCGCATGGCAGGCGGCCGGACGAAGGCACCGTAAACACCAGAGGCCCAAACAGGGCCAGCCTCAGCGCGTGAAGCAGCCCCGGCCCGTCAGCAGGCGTTTTCGGTGTAGCCCGGCGCATCGCAGAAGGCGCGCCCGAGCGCGAGGTCCTCGCGCATGTTGCGCAGCGCCTGGAGGTGATCCTCGCGGCTCGCCGCGAGTTTGGACTCCGGCGCCACCGGGAACAGCAGCTGCGACAGCGACGGCGGGTCCTGCCCCAGACGCACCGCATAGACGATCTGGTAGGCATACACCCGGCGCACGTAATCGCGCGTCTCCGAGAACGGGATCAGCTCGGCCCAGATATCGGCGTCCATCTCGCCATCGTCCGGCAGCCAGGAGCGCACGCGATGCGCCCCGGCGTTGTAGGCCGCCGTGGACAGCAGGCTGTGCCCGCCAAAGCGGTCCAGGTTGCGCCGCAGGTAGTAGGTGCCCAGCGTCGCATTGGTCGCCGGGTCGAGGATGTCCCAATCGGAGTTGACCCGGACCCCGGCACTGGAGGCAATCGAGCGCCCGGTCGCCGGCATGATTTGCATCACCCCCAACGCACCGGCCCCGGAGCGCACGTCATGCAGAAAGGCGCTCTCCTGGCGGGCAATCGCCATCGCCCAGGCCGGGTCGATGCCCTGTTTCTCCGCGCCCGGGACGATCACGGAATCGAAGGCCAGCGGGAAGCGCAGCTCGATATCGTCCCAATTGCGGGCCCGCGCAATGGTGAAGATCGCGCGGTCGTACCAGTTCCAGTCGGCGAACTCGGCGGCCGCGGCCTCGAGCTCGGGCGGCTCCATGTTGGCCACGGTACGGGTCCACTCGCGGCGTGCCTCGGCGTAGCGGTCCAGCGCCACCAGCTCGCGCATGCGCTGCATGGAGGGGCGGTCCATGATCGATTCGCGCGCACCATTGGCCAGCTGCAGAGGCTGGTGCCCGATGCGGTAGGGCTGGCCCAGACGATCGGCGGCCAGGAACCCGTGGAAGTTGCGCTCCCGCGCCGCCCGTTCGTAGAAGAAACGTGCCTCGTCGGCATCGTCCAGTTGCTCCAGCGCCCGTGCATACCAGTACTGCCAGGCGGTCTCGTCGCGGGCATCGCGGCTCATGGAGCGGATCGCGCTTTTGACCGTCTCCCAGTCGCCATCATGGAGCGCGGCACGTACCTGCCACTGGCGCAGCTGGTCGTCGAAGACCTCCGCGTCGAGCCCCTCCATGAACTCCAGCGTCTCGGAGCGGAAACGGAGGGCAAGGCGCAGCGCGAGCGCATGCTCAATCTCGCGGGCGGTCTCGGCCGGGAAGCCCAGACGCTCGCCGCGCTCCTCCCAGCCCTTCAGTGCCGCATCCAGGTCCTGCGGAATCCAGCGCTTGAACGCCTGTTCCAGCATCGCCTCGGCAGAACGATGATCGTCCGCGCGGACGTCGACCTCGACCACCCGTGCCGGACGCGACTCGAGCTCCAGCCAGCGCTCCGCCCAGTCGCGATCGGCGCTGGCCAGGTAGCGGCGCAGGTAGCGCGCGAGCCCGGTCTGGCGCGCCTGCATCGCCAGGGCGAAACGCTCCCAGGCCAGCTCATCGGTCAGCCCGCCGGCATCGCGCCAGGCCTTGAGCGCCGGATCACAGGCACTGGGACGGGACTGGCCGTGCAGCCAGATGGAGTCCATATCCTCGATCGCCGCGGAGGTGTTGCCGGTCTCGATCAGTGCCTTGCGCCGCTGGCAGTCCTGCGTGACGGAGAGATCGCGCCCGTCGTCGGCGAAGTCGAGATACCGCGACCAGGCCTCTTCGCGGGCCAGATAGGAGAGGTAGTTGCTGCGCAACTGGCCGGCCAGCGGGGTGTCGTCGTGCTCTTCGATAAAGGCGCGCACGGCATCGGGGTCCGCACGCCCCAGGTCGCGAGCCAGCTCGCGATGATCCAGATAGGGCGTCAGCGGATAGCCCTCGAGCGTGCTGCGGGCATTGCGATAGGCCGCCATGTCGCCACGACTCAGGGCGCGTTCGGCATGCAGGAACAGGCTGCGTTCGAAGACCATCCCGGTCGGGCCCGGGTTAGCCGCCGGAGCCCCGGCGGCGAAGGCCATGACCAGACCGGTCAGACCCGTGGTGAATATCCTGGGCAGGCGCATTGGATTGCGTTCTCGCTTGGCTGATCCGTTCATATTCCGCACGACCTGTGGCGGGCGCAATGGTCTTGTGGTGATTTCGCACCGGCCGGGCCGCATTCCGCGACAATCCCGCGATGCCCCGGCGCGGCGCTTGTGACCGGTTTCACTCGCGTTCGATCACCGAAAACGCCCCGCGTTCCAGGCCATCCAGGGTCCAGGAGGCCACCCGGTAGCGCACCAGTCGCAGGGTCGGATGCCCCACCGCGGCGGTCATGCGCCGCACCTGGCGGTTGCGGCCCTCGTGCAGCGACAGCGCGAGCCAGGTCGTCGGGACGGACTTGCGAAAGCGTACGGGCGGGTCGCGCTCCGGCAGATCGGGCGGCGCCATGCGCTCGACTTTCGCCGGCTGCGTGCGTCCATCCTTCAGGTCCACCCCGGTGCGCAGGGCCTCCAGGGCGGCGTCATCGGGCTCTCCCTCCACCTGTACCCAGTAGGTCTTGCTGGTCTTGTGGCGCGGCTGGGTCAGCCGCGCATTCAGGCGCCCGTCGTCGGTCAGCACCATCAGCCCCTCGCTGTCGCGGTCCAGGCGCCCGGCCGGGTAGACCCCGGGGATGTCGATGTAATCCGCCAGCGTGGGGCGCCCTTCCGGGTCGGTGAACTGCGGCAGCACGCCCCAGGGCTTGTGGAACAAAACGATTCGGTGCATCAATCGCAGCGCACGGTTACACGCTCGGCAAAATGGCGCCCCAGGTCATAGTCCACCGTGGCTCCGTAATCGAGCATCATGGCCTTGGCGACGAGTTGGGGATCCGGGCGGGGGCGCTCCAGCTCTGCACTGCAACCCGCGGCCGCGAGCCCGTCGGCCTCGACGATGCGCGTACCGGCCGGCTCCTCGTGCAGGAGCTCGATGAAATAGGTCGGGTCGTAGACCTTGTACGCCAGGGTCTCGGAACCCACATCGACTGGCTCGTCCAGCGCCAGGCGGAAACGGAAGAACAGGAGCCCGTCTTCCATGCGCATGGACGGATCGGGCTCGGCAGCGACGTCCACCGCGCGCCCGCCGGCCTCGACATGGCTGTACCACTCGTATTCCTCGAGGTTGCCGAGGATCTCGCGGGCGAGCGCCTGCAGCTTCTCCTCTTCGGTCGCGCCCTCCTGATGCGCCAGGGCATCCTCGTAGAGGTACTGCCCGTAGGTCGGGTCGAAGCGCCAGCGATGCAGCATATGGGTGATGCGCCCCTCGCCATCGCGCTCCAGCGTGATCTCCAGATCAATCCAGGCATGCGGATGCGCCTGTACCGGCGCACTGACCAGCAGCAACCACACCAGGCCCGCGGCAAGGATGGCGTAGAGAAGAGAACGTGGCCTCATGCAATCTCCGGGGTCGTGGACCGCCAGGCACCGGCGGCCGCCAGCAGGCGACCATGATAATCGCGCGCGACCCCGAGTTCCGCGAGCCAGCGCGCGGCATCGGGTTTCGGCCCGGTGGGTTGCAGGGCGTCGAGCCCCGGCAGGTCGGGGATGCGGTCCGCCAGCCCGGTCAGGCGGCGCGACAGGCGCAGCCGGTCCGACTGCTCGGCAATGCGCGCGGCCACGACATCAGCGCGGCGGATATTGCAACGCGCCACGGCCTGCGGTTCGGCCAGCACTGTGTCCAGATCGCCCAGGCGGCGCAGGATCCGCGCCGCGGTCCTGGGGCCCACGCCCTCGATACCCGGGATGTTGTCGCTGGCATCGCCCGCCAGGGCGAGCATGTCGGCCACCTGCTCCGGACGGATACGAAAGCGCTTCTCGATCGCACGGCGATCCAGCGCGGTCCCGCGCTCCGGATCATGCATCCGGTCCTGGTCACCGAGGATGACCTGGGTCAGGTCCTTGTCCGCACTCTTGACCTCGATGCGACAGCCCGCGGCGCGGCCGACACGCGCCAGGCTGGCGATCAGGTCGTCGGCCTCGTACTCGGGATGGGCCAGGGTCCGGAAGCCGAGTTGACCAAGCAGCTCCCGGATACGCGCGAACTGTTCGCGCAGCTCCGGTGGCGCCGGCGGGCGGTGGGCCTTGTAGGTGGGGTCGAGCCGGTGGCGAAAGCCCCGGCGCAGGCTCTCGTCGAAACAAAAGGCGATCGGACCCGGGGCGCAGGCGGGCAGCCACTGGCAGAGCGAATGCACCAGCCCGTGCACGGCCCCTCCCGGCCGCCCGAGCGGATCCAGGTCCAGGCCGCGCGCGAACCAGGCACGAAAGACAAAGATGCTGGAGTCGACCAGCGTCAGGGTCGGGCACGGCAGCCCCGGGCGCGACTCAGTGCAGGCGCTCAAGGTCCTTGCGCACCCCGGCGATGGACTGGTCGAAGGCCGCGCGTTCATCCGCGTCCAGTTCCAGCTCGATTACCCGTTCCATGCCGCCCTGGCCAAGGATGCAGGGCACGCCCATGGCCACATCGCGTTCCCCGTACTCACCCTCCAGCAGGGCCACGGTCGGCAGCACGCGCCGGCGATCCACGGCGATCGCCTCGACCATCTCGGCGATGGCCGCTGCGGGCGCGCCATAGGCGCTGGAGGTCTGTTTCAGGGCAAGGATCTCGGCACCCCCGTGGCGGGTACGCTCGACGATGTTGTCGAGCGTCGCCTGGTCCATGAAGTGGTGCAGCGGCACGCCGTTGACACTGGAATAGCGCAACAGCGGCACCATCGCATCGCCATGACCACCCAGGACCAGGGCCTGGATGTCGTGGGTGGACAGCCCCGTCTCCAGGGCGATGAAGGCCTCCATGCGCGAGGTATCCAGCACCCCGGCCTGCCCGAAGATCCGGTCGCGACTCCAGCCGGTCTTCTGCCAGGCGCGGTAGGTCAGCACGTCCACCGGGTTGGACACGACCAGGATGCGGCTCTGCGGCGCATGGACGAGGATGTCCTGCAGGATCTGGTCGAGGATCTCGACGTTCTTGTCCAGGACATCGGAGCGCGACATGCCCGGCTTGCGCGGCAGCCCGGCCGTGACGATCACCAGTTCCGCGCCAGCGATCACCGAGGGTTCGTGACTACCGACCAGGCGCGTATCGAAGCGCAGCAGGGGCGCGGTCTCCTGGATGTCCAGCGCCGCACCGGCCGCCGCACCCTCGCGCACGTCCAGCAACGCGATCTCGCGGGCGACATCGCGCCGAGCCAGGAACTGGGCGGTGGATTCGCCGACGCGTCCGGCTCCGATAATGGCGATTTTCTGCATGCTTCCCTCGTATGACGGAGGTGGAGTTTGGAGAAGCGCTGATCAATCAGCGTCTCCTTAGCGGCGGGCAACCCCGCTGTCGCGCGCGGCCTGTGCGACCGCCTGCGGCACAGTATCGATCAGGCGCGGATCGAACGGGGTCGGCAGAATGTAGTGTGGACCAAACTCGAGCGCCTCCAGGCCATAGGCGTCCAGCACGGCCTGCGGGATCGGCTCGCGAGCCAGTTCGGCCAGCGCATGCACGGCCGCGACCAGCATCTCGTCATTGATCCGGCGCGCGCGCACATCCAGCGCACCGCGGAAGATGAACGGGAAGCCCAGCACGTTGTTGACCTGGTTGGGGTAGTCCGAACGGCCTGTCGCCATGATCAGGTCGTCGCGCGTCTCGAGCGCCAGTTCCGGCCGGATCTCCGGATCCGGGTTGGACAGCGCGAAGATCACCGGCTTTGGTGCCATGGACTTCAGCATCTCGGGCGTCAGCAGATCGGGGCCCGACAGCCCGATGAAGACATCCGCCCCCTCGCAGGCGTCCTCCAGCGTGCGCGCCTCGGTATCGACCGCGAAGATCTGCTTGTACTCGTTCAGGTCGTTGCGCTGGCTGTGGATCACGCCCTTGCGGTCCACCATGAACAGGTTCTTCTTGCTCGCCCCCAGGCGCAGCAGCAGTTGCATGGAGGCGATGCCGGCCGCGCCGGCGCCAACGCAGACGATCTTCGCGTCACTGAGCTTCTTGCCCTGGATCTCCAGGGCATTGACCAGACCGGCCGCGGTGATGACCGCCGTGCCATGCTGGTCATCGTGGAAGACGGGGATATCCAGACGCTCGGACAGGCGGCGCTCGATCTCGAAGCAGTGCGGCGCGGCGATGTCCTCGAGGTTGATCCCGCCGAAGCCGCCGGCAATGCGGGCCACGGTGTTGATGAAGTCCTCCGGCTGCGGCGCATCCACCTCGATGTCGTAGACGTCGATGTTGGCGAAGGCCTTGAACAGGACGCCCTTGCCCTCCATCACCGGCTTGGCTGCCAGCGCACCGACATTGCCCAGTCCCAGCACGGCCGTGCCATCGGTGATCACCGCGACCAGGTTGCCCTTGCCGGTATAGCGGTAGGCCAGCTCCGGATCGGAGGCAATCGCGCGCACCGGCGCGGCCACGCCCGGCGAATACGCCAGGGAGAGATCATCCTGGGTCGCCGTGGGCTTGGTGATGTGGATGGCCAGTTTCCCGGCCGGCTGCTGTTCGTGGTAATCCAGCGCGCGCTGGGTGAAATCGTTGGACATGGCGTTGCGGGGCCTTTCAAGCAGTGGCTGTCAGAGTGCAGCGGGGTTCCGGGGGCGGTCCGGCCCCGCGACCGGTCAGTTGACCGGGTGGGTCGGCACCGAGGAGCGCCGGGCCTGTTCGTACAGCGGCCGGAACTCGTCGGCCATGCGGGTCAGGTCGCGCTGGCGCGACTCGGGCGCCGGGTGCGTGCTCAGGAACACCGGATGACTTCCGTTGGCCTGTTCCGCCATCTTGCGCCACAGGCTCGCGGCCGCATCCGGATCATAACCGGCCCGCGCGGCCAGTTCGATCCCAATGCGGTCGGCCTCCGCCTCCATCCGGCGGCTGTGCGGCAGCTGCACCGCGAGCGCGGCCCCCAGGGCGGCGCCGGTCAGTGCGACGGGCGAGCGGTCGCCGGTCATCGCATAGCCCGCTACCGCGAGATTGCTGGCCAGGGCCACCGACATCTTCTCGGCCGTGTGCGCGGACAGCGCATGGGCGATCTCGTGGCCGATGATCTGCGCCAGCTCGTCGTCGGTCAGTTCCAGTTGCTCGATGATGCCGGAGTAGATCGCCATCTTGCCACCGGCCATGGCGAAGGCGTTGACCGTGTCCGGTGCCTCGATCACGCGAATCTCCCAATCCCAGTCGGCGGTCTCGGGGCGATACTTGACCGCCTGTGCCACCACGCGCTCGGTAATCTGCTGTACGCGCGCGGTCATCTGGGGGTCGGCGTCCACCCGCCCCTCCTCGCGCGCCGGAGCGAGCATCTCCACATAGGCCGTGCGCGAGGCATCGATTGCCTGATTCTCGGAAACGAGCATCAGCTGCGAGCGCCCGGTGACCGGGTTGGTAGTACAGCCCGGCAGCGCAACGGCCAGGCCCGCGCCGATCAGCAGCGTCAGGGTCAGGGCCAGCGCCGCCCAGCGACGGGGAAACAGGCGGGACAGGGCGTTCATGGATCAAGCACCTCGAGATCAAAGGGGTGGCGGATACGCATCCGCCCTCGCTCCCTCCAAGGATACACCGCGCCGCGCGCAACAACGGTGTTACCCAGCAGTGAGCGCGGTTCCAGATCCTCGAAAAAATCGCGGTCATCCCCGGAGATCAGCAGGTCCAGCGGGCCGTCCAGTACGAGCACCCAGTGCGGGTCGCGCACCCGCACGTCGATTACCTCGCCCTGGACCCGCAGCCGCCCCTGCGAGCGCTCGCGCGGCGGCTCCAGCCAGCCGACCGGGAAGGCCTCGAGCCGCTCCAGCCAGAGCCCTCGTGACGCTTCCCGTGCCACGGTCTCGGCCCCGTAGTAACACTCATCCAGGGGCCCCGGTTCCGGGCCGGGGCGCGGCATCGCCAGGCCATCACCAATCAGACTGGCCGCCAGCAGCGGCCCATCGTCGATCCAGGCATGCATGCGCAGGCGGCCATAGGCGTCGCGGGCCGGACGTCCCGGCAACAGCACCAGGCGCTGATCGACGCCGCGCAGGCGTTCCTCCAGGGACTCGCGCAAGTCCAGCCCGAAGCCCACTGGCAGCAGCTGTGGCGCGACCGATGGAAGTGGGGCCGCCGGTGCCAGACCCAGCAGACGGATGTGCCGCCCGTCTTCCAGGTCCAGGGCATCCGGCGTCCAGACACGCTCGACCGTCACGCGCTGCAGATCACGCGGATCGTGGTCCTCCAGCGCGCACTGCGCCGCGGCCACCGGGGCGATCAGCCACGCCGACAGCGCGACCAAACCAACGAGGGCGCCCCACGGGACGCCCTCGTTGAGTGGCACGAGCATCCGCTGGACGCCCCGCCAGAAACCGCCTCGCGCCATCGGGCGCGAACGCACTTTAGAATGCGAAGCGGCGGTTGAACTTGTCGACCTGACCGGCGGTGTCAACGATCTTCTGCTTGCCGGTGTAGAACGGATGGCACTGCGAGCACACGTCCAAATGCATCTCGTCCTTCGAGAGAGTGGAGCGGGTCTCGAACTGCGCGCCGCAGCTGCAGATGACCTTGACGTTGTGGTAGTTCGGATGAATGTCGGCTTTCATGGTCGGCTCACGCGTGTTCTGGCGAA
The DNA here is from genome assembly GCF_000381425.1 of Thioalkalivibrio sp. ALRh. Classification (NCBI taxonomy): domain Bacteria; kingdom Pseudomonadati; phylum Pseudomonadota; class Gammaproteobacteria; order Chromatiales; family Ectothiorhodospiraceae; genus Thioalkalivibrio; species Thioalkalivibrio sp. ALRh. Next base: position 1,420,958 of record NZ_KB906519.1, on the reverse strand, counting down.
AAGTGCGATAGCATAGCCGCCTTTCCGGGGCTGTTGCAAGGTCCTTCGTGAAGGCCGGGAGGCGGGCCCTGTGTATGCAAGCCCCTGAAGATAGAGCCCCTTCGAGGCATTTGGGGCGGCCTGTGGATAACCTTGTGGACGAATTGTCCGCGACTGCCGCACCCGGGACCAAGTGGCGCAGCGCCACCCACCCCCGACCGACAACCCGGCCGCGCAACCCGTTAAATCAAAAGGACAATCCGGGAGAACACCGGCTGACGCACCAGGAACCGGGCGCGCCCGGAACAGCTCCCAGAAGGCGATAACTTACTGTGAATAAAAGCAACACCCCGTCTCTCGACAACGCGCAGCGCGTGGGCTTTGTCAGCCTCGGCTGCCCGAAGGCACTGGTCGACTCCGAACAGATCCTGACGCGCCTGCGTGCCGAAGGCTACGAGATCGCCGCGGACTACGACGGCGCGGACCTGGTGGTCGTCAATACCTGCGGCTTTATCGACGATGCGGTGGCCGAATCCCTGGACGCGATCGGCGAGGCCATGGATGCCAATGGCCGGGTGATCGTCACGGGCTGTCTGGGCAAGGATGCCGAGCGCATTCACGAGACCCACCCGGGCGTGCTCGCGGTCACCGGCCCGCATGCCTACGAGGAAGTGGTGGGCGTGGTGCACGAACACCTGCCGCCGCCGGCGACCCCGTTCGAGTCGCTGGTGCCGCCGCAAGGGATCCGCCTGACCCCGCGCCACTATGCCTACCTGAAGATCTCCGAGGGCTGCAACCACCGCTGCAGCTTCTGCATCATCCCCAGCCTGCGCGGCGACCTGGTCAGCCGCCCGATCGGCGAGGTGCTGGCCGAGGCGGAGCGCCTGGCCGCGGCCGGCGTGCGCGAGATCCTGGTGATCTCGCAGGACACCTCGGCCTATGGCGTGGACGTGAAGTACCGCACCGGCTTCCATGGCGGGCGCCCGATCCGTTCCGACATCGCCCACCTGGCCGAGGCACTGGGCCAGCTCGGCATCTGGGTGCGTCTGCACTATGTCTACCCCTACCCGCACGTGGATCGGCTGATCCCGCTGATGGGCTCGGGCGAGGACGGTGGGATCCTGCCGTATCTGGACATGCCGCTGCAGCACGGCCACCCCCGGGTACTCAAGGCGATGCGCCGCCCGGCCGCCGCCGAGCGCGTACTGGAACGCATCGCGAGCTGGCGCGAGCAGGTCCCCGACCTGACCCTGCGCTCGACCTTTATCGTGGGCTTTCCGGGCGAAACCGAGGCCGAGTTCGAGACCCTGCTGGAGTTCCTGCACGAGGCGCAGCTGGACCGCGTCGGGGCCTTTGCCTACTCGCCCGTGGAGGGCGCGGCAGCCAATGACCTGCCGGACCCGGTGCCGGAGGCCGTGCGCGAGGAGCGACTGGCGCGCTTCATGGACGTGCAGGCCCGGATCAGCGCCGAGCGGTTGCGCCGCCGGATCGGCAGCCAGCCGGTAGTGCTGGTCGACGAGGTGCACACGGACGGGACCGTGATTGCCCGCTCTGCCGCGGAGGCCCCGGAGATCGACGGCGTGATCCGCGTGGCCGGGGTCGACCCGGAATCGGTGGATGCCGGGGACTTCATCGAGGTCGCGATCACCAACACCGACGAGCACGACCTGATCGCCGAACTGCCAGACGACTGACCACAAGCCGACCGAACGGAAGCACTGATGAGCGACGCCCTGCTGGAAAGCCACATCCCCGATCTCGAACTGGTCCATCGCGGCAAGGTGCGCGACCTGTACGCGGTCGACGCCGACCACTTGCTGATGGTCACCACCGACCGCCTGTCGGCCTTTGACGTGATCCTGCCCACCCCGATCCCGGGCAAGGGGCGGATGCTGACCGCAATTACCGAGTTCTGGATGCACAAGGTCGAACGCGAGCTGGGCATCCCCAACCAGCTGACCGACATCGCGCTGGAACAGGTGGTCCCCGACCCGGCGATCCGGGCGCCACTGGAGGGCCGCAGTCTGGTGATTCGCCGGCTCGAGGCGCTGCCGGTGGAGGCCGTGGTGCGCGGCTACCTGATCGGGTCCGGCTGGAAAGACTACCAGGCCAGCGGCGCGGTCTGCGGCATCCCGCTGCCGGCCGGCCTGGAACTGGCCTCGAAGCTGCCGGAGGCCATCTTCACCCCCAGCACCAAGGCAGCGGTCGGTGATCACGACGCGAACATCGACTTCGCCACCGTAGTGGACACGATCGGCGAGGAACGGGCGCAACAGGTGCGCAAGGCCGCACTGGCAATCTACGCGATGGCGCGCGACTACGCGGCCGAGCGCGGGATCATCATCGCCGATACCAAATTCGAGTTCGGGGTGGACGCGAACGGGACCCTGCACCTGATCGACGAGGTCCTCACGCCGGACTCCTCGCGCTTCTGGCCGGCGGACCAGTATGCGCCAGGCCGGAGCCCCGAGTCCTTCGACAAACAGTACGTGCGCGACTATCTCGAGACCCTGGACTGGGACAAGACCGCTCCCGGACCCGAGCTGCCGCCCGAGGTCGCGGAGCAAACGGCTGCGCGCTACCGCGAGGCCCTGGAACGCCTGACCCGCGACGCATGATCGAAGTGCCGCCACAGGGCTTGTTCGTCACGGGCAGCGACACAGGCGTCGGCAAGACCTTCGTTGGCTGCGCCCTGCTGGCAGCGTGGCGCGCCGAGGGCCTGGCCCCGCAGCCACGCAAGCCGGTGGAATCTGGCTGCCCCGAGCGCGACGGCACGCTGTTCCCCGAGGATGGCGCTGCCCTGACCGCGGCGGCCGGCCTTCCCGCAACGGCCGTGGCGCAGGTGACGCCGTGGCGGTTTCCCGATGCGCTGGCACCCGATCAGGCCGCTGCGCGCCAGGGTGTGCAGCTGACGGTCGCGGAACTGGTTCAGGCCTGCGAGGTGCCGGGTGGTGGCCCCCGACTGGTGGAGGGTGCGGGCGGGTTCTATTCGCCGCTGTGCGGCGATGGCCTGAACGCCGACCTGGCGCAGACCCTGGGCCTCCCGGTCCTGCTGGTCGCCGAGGACCGGCTAGGGGTGTTGAACACCTGCCTGCTGACGCTGGAGGCCCTGGAACGTCGTGGCCTGCAACTGGCCGGGATCGTGCTCAACCGTCGCCACGCCGATACCGATCCCCTGCTGGACAATGCCGGGGCGCTGGCCCGGTACACGGCCGCACCCATCCTGTCGCTGCCGGAGGGGATAGCCCCGGAGGAGGCGACTCAGAAGCTCTCCACCTGGAAGTCGTCCTGGCGGATGCCGCCTTCGCCCGGGGTGACCTCGTCCAGGGTTTGATCCGGGCGCATGTCGCCGCTCCCGGTCGTCGGCTCGGCGGCCTCTTCGGGCTGGCGGAAGGAGGCCAGCAGGTCGCGCAGCTCGCGCGTCCCGGCGTGATCCACGCGTCGGCTCTCGATGATGTGCACCGGTCGCTGCGCCTCGCCGTAGTACGCCTCGTTGAAGTCGTCACGCACGGTCAGGCGCGAGCCGGACAGGCTCATCCCCAGATAGGCCCCACGCGAGCGGGAATAGGTCAGGAAGTCAGCCGTCGGGGTGGAGCCACGCCCGGCCCCGACCGGACCGGCGGCAACGGAGGCATCGGCGCCGAGACGGATCGCCGAACCGAACATCGAGTCCACCGCATCCTGGGTGCGCGCGACCATCACCACCTCGGCGGCATCACCCCCGAACTGCATACCAAAACTGATCGACCCGGCCGAATAGAAGGCAACCGGCGAGTAGTCGCCCTTGTCCTCGTCCCAGGCGAGGAACACACCCATGCCCCCGGAGCCCCCGATCAGGAACGCGCCGCGTCCAATACGCGGGAAGATGACGACACCTCGGGCGGTGCGCAGATCTTCCTGGAGGTGTTCGTATTCGGGGTGCGTGGCCATACGCTCCAGCGTGACCTTCGCCCGGTCGACAATGTCCTGCGGGTCAACCTCGCGGCTGAACGGGTTGGCGTGGGCAGTGGCGGACAGCGCAGCCACCACCAGCGCGGTCAGGCAAAGATGGATCAGTCGCTGCATTGGGTAAACGCTCCGGATTGCTCGGAATTGGCGACATGATCGCATAAAAAAAGGGGGCCGAAGCCCCCTTTTCCGTGCTGCGATCCGCAGATCAGTTAACCTTGGGATCCAGCTCGCCAGACAGGTAACGCTTGACCATGTCGTCCAGGGAGATCGGCTTGATCTTGGACGCCATGCCGGCGCAACCGAAGGCCTCGTAACGGGCCTGGCAGATGTCCTTCATGGCCGCGGTGGAGGCCTTCAGGAATTTGCGCGGGTCGAATTCCTTCGGGTTCTCGGCCAGGAACTTGCGCACCGCACCGGTGGAGGCCATGCGCAGGTCGGTGTCGATGTTGACCTTGCGCACGCCGTGCTTGATGCCTTCCTGGATCTCTTCAACCGGCACGCCATAGGTCTCGCCCATGTCGCCACCGTACTTGTTGATGATTTCCAGCCACTCCTGCGGAACGGAGGAGGAGCCGTGCATGACCAGATGGGTATCCGGGATGCGGTTGTGGATCTCCTTGATGCGCTGGATGGCCAGGATGTCACCGGTCGGCGGACGGGTAAACTTGTAGGCGCCGTGAGAGGTACCAATGGCGATCGCCAGGGCGTCGCACTTGGTGTTCTTCACGAAGTCGGCAGCCTCGTCCGGGTCGGTCAGCAGCTGGTCGTGGGACAGCTTGCCTTCGGCACCGGAGCCGTCTTCCTCGCCGGCCATGCCGGTTTCCAGGGAACCCAGGCAGCCCAGCTCGCCTTCCACGGACACACCACAGGCGTGGGCGATCTCGGAGACCTTGGCGGTCACGTCACGGTTGTAGTCGTAGCTGGCCGGGGTCTTCATGTCGGGCATCAAGGAGCCGTCCATCATCACCGAGCTGAAGCCGGACTGGATGGAGCGCAGGCAGACCGCCGGCTCGGAGCCGTGGTCCTGGTGCAGCACGACCGGGATGTCCGGATACTGCTCGATGGCGGCAATGATGTTGTGACGCAGGAAGGGCTCGCCGGCGTACTTGCGGGCACCGGCGGAGGCCTGAATGATCACCGGGGAGTCGACCGCGGCGGCCGCTTCCATGATCGAGTGGACCTGTTCCATGTTGTTGGCGTTGTACGCCGGCATGCCATAGCCGTGCTCGGCGGCATGGTCCAGCAGTTGACGAAGGGAGATCAGTGCCATGGGTTCCTCCTTAACGGGATCGGACTGACGTAGTAAAAACTCTTGGGTCTTCCAGGGGGCCGCGTCGGCTCACAACTCGTCGCCAACGCGCACGATCTTCATGGCATTGGTACCGCCATGTTCGCCCTGCAAATCACCCTTGGTAATGATAACCAGCCCGCCATCCTGCACGACGCCCTCGGCCCGGAGCAAGTTGACCGCCTCACGGTTCAGGCTCTCGTGGCTTTCGGGGATCGGCTCCAGGATCCGGGGGTATACCCCGCGATAGAGCGTCATACGGCGGCTGGTGGACTCGTGCTGGGTGAGCGCGTAGATCGGAATACCGGAGCTGATACGCGACATCCACAGGGCCGTGGAACCGGATTCGGTCAGTGCGGCAATGGCCGCCACGTCCAGGTGGTTCGCCGTGTACATCGTGGCCATCGCGATGGCCTCGTCGACGCGGCCAAAGGTCGAATCCATGCGGTGGTCCGACTGGCGCGCGGCGCGTTGGCGCTCGGCGGCCTCGCAGATCCGGTCCATGCTCTCGACCACGCGCGCCGGATAGCGCCCCGTCGCGGTCTCGCCGGAGAGCATCACGGCGTCCGTGCCGTCGAGCACCGCGTTGGCCACATCGAAGACCTCGGCACGCGTCGGGATCGGGTTCTGGATCATGGTCTCCATCATCTGAGTCGCCGTGATGACCAGACGATTGAGCGTACGCGCCCGCGAGATCAGGGTCTTCTGCACGCCGGGGAGCTCGGCGTCACCAATCTCCACGCCGAGGTCCCCGCGCGCGATCATGATCACCTCGGAGGCCGCGATGATCTCGTCGATCACCTCCAGGGCCTCGGAGCGCTCGATCTTCGCGCAGATCCCGGCCTCCCAGCCGGCGTCATTCAACAGGCTGCGCGCCAGGTGCAAGTCCTGCGCGGAACGCGGGAAGGAGACGGCCAGGTAGTCCACCTGAAGCTCGGCCGCCAGACGGATATCCTCGCGGTCCTTTTCGGTGATCGCGGGGGCGGACAAGCCACCGCCCTGGCGGTTGATGCCCTTGTTGTTGGACAACTCGCCCCCGACCACGACGGTCGTCTCGATGCGCGCCCCGTTGACGGCGGTCACCTTGAGCACGATACGCCCGTCATCCAGCAACAGGATGTCGTCGGGGCGCACGTCCTGCGGCAGTTCCTTGTAGGTCAGCCCGACCTGGGTCCCATCCCCGGCGTCGCGATCCAGGTCCCCGTCCAGCGCGAAGGACGCGCCTTCCTGGAGTTGGACCCGACCTTCGCGAAAGCGGTCGATGCGGATCTTGGGGCCCTGCAGATCGCCAAGGACGCCGACGCAGCGACCCGCGCGATCCGCCGCGGCGCGCAGGCGGGCGAGCCGGGTACGATGGTCATCCGGGTCGCCATGCGAGAAGTTCAATCGAACGACATCCACGCCGGCCAGGATGATGGCCTCCATGGCCTCGTCGGTATCCGTGGCCGGCCCGAGGGTGGCCACGATCTTGGTACGTCTCATCCGCGTCGTTCTCCGTCAGCGGAGAGCGCGCCGGGCATCAGCCGCGGGCGCGCTCTTCCAGGATGGCGACGGCCGGCAGGGTCTTGCCTTCGAGAAACTCGAGGAAGGCGCCACCACCGGTGGAGATGTAGCTGATGCGATCGGCCAGGTTGTACTTGTCGATCGCGGCCAGGGTGTCGCCCCCGCCGGCGATGGAGAACGCATTGCTCTCGGCGATGGCCTCGCCCAGGGCCTTGGTACCGGCGGCGAACTGGTCGAACTCGAACACGCCGACCGGGCCATTCCAGACGATGGTGCCAGCGTTGCGCAGGGCCTCGGCGTAGGTCGCCGCGGTATCGGGGCCGACGTCGAAGATCATGTCGTCATCGGCTACGGCATCGACAGACTTGGTCTCGGCCGGGGTGGACTCAGAGAATTCCTTGCCCACGGTCACGTCGGTCGGCACCGGGATCTCGCCGCCCTTGGCGCGAGCCGCCTCCATCAGGCGCTTGGACTCATCGACCAGATCGGCCTCGTACAACGACTTGCCGACACCGTGGCCCTGGGCCGCGATGAAGGTATTGGCGATGCCGCCACCGACGATCAGCTGATCCACCACGCTGGACAGCGATTCCAGCACGGTGAGCTTGGTCGAGACCTTGGAGCCGCCCACGATGGCCACCAGCGGGCGCTTCGGGGTCTCGAGGGCCTTGCCCAGGGCCTCGAGTTCCTTGGCCAGCAGCGGACCGGCGCAGGCCTGCGGGGCAAACTTCGCCACACCATGGGTCGAGGCCTGGGCGCGGTGAGCGGTACCAAAGGCATCCATCACGAACACGTCGCACAGGGCCGCGTACTTTTTGGCGAGCGCCTCGTCGTCTTTCTTCTCGCCCGCATTGAAGCGGACGTTTTCGAGCAGGATGACCTCACCCGGCTGGGCGTCCACACCGTCGAGGTAATCCCGCACCAAGCGCACTTCGCGGCCCAGCAGACCGGCCATGTGCTCGGCGACCGGGGCCAGGGAATCCTCCTCGGAGAACTCGCCCTCGGTCGGGCGGCCCAGGTGCGACATCAGCATCACCGCGGCGCCGGCGTCCAGCGCCTTCTGCACGGTCTCCAGGCTCGCACGGATACGCGCGTCGGAGGTGACCTTGCCGCCTTTCACCGGCACGTTCAGGTCCTGGCGCACCAGCACGCGGCGGCCATTCAGGTCGAGATCGGTCATCTTGATGACAGACATGGGAGTACCTCTCGGAAATACGTTGAACAGATAAAGGCTTCGGGCCAGCCCCGTTCGGGACTCGCCCCAGGCCTCTGGATCCCGGCCAACCCGGGACAAGGAAAACGGCCGGGCCCGCGAGGACCCGGCCGTCAGGCCTTACTTGGCGACGTGCTCCACCATGCGCAGCATGTTGCAGGTGTAGCCGTACTCGTTGTCGTACCAGGCGACGACCTTCACGAAGGTCGGGTCCAGCTGGATGCCGGCGCCGGCGTCAAACACGGACGGGGCGGTGTAGCCACGGAAGTCCGTGGAGACCACCAGCTCGTCGGTGTAACCCAGCACGCCCTTCAGCTCGCCCTCAGAGGCCTTCTTCATGGCCGCGCAGACGTCGTCGTACTTGGCGTCGCCGTTCAGTTCCACGGTCAGGTCGACTACGGAGACGTCGGAGGTCGGCACACGGAAGGCCATACCGGTCAGCTTGCCGTTCAGTTCCGGCAGCACCTTGCCCACGGCCTTGGCCGCACCGGTGGACGACGGGATGATGTTCTCCAGGATGCCGCGGCCGCCGCGCCAGTCCTTCATGGACGGGCCGTCAACGGTCTTCTGGGTCGCGGTGGCGGCGTGCACGGTGGTCATCAGGCCACGCTTGATGCCCCAGGTGTCATTCAGCACCTTGGCCACCGGAGCCAGGGCGTTGGTGGTGCAGGAGGCGGCGGAGACCATGTTCTGGCCCGCGTAGTCACCGTGGTTAACGCCATAGACGAACATCGGGGTGTCGTCCTTGGACGGCGCGGACATCACGACCTTCTTGGCGCCGGCGTCCAGGTGCTTCTGGGCGGTCTCGGCGGTCAGGAACAGGCCGGTGGACTCGATCACGATGTCGGCGTTGATGTCGCCCCACTTCAGCGCGGACGGGTCCTTCTCGGCGGTCAGGCGGATGCGGTTGCCGTTCACCACCAGGTGGTCGCCGTCGACGCTGATGTCGCCTTCGAAGCGGCCGTGCACGGAGTCGTAGCGCAGCATGTAGGCCAGGTACTCCGGATCCAGCAGGTCGTTGATACCGACCACCTGGAGGTTCGGGAAGTCCTTGGCGATGGCGCGGAAGGCCATGCGGCCGATACGACCGAAGCCGTTAATACCAACCTTGATCGACATAGGATGTCTCCTCTCTTTCTTGCTTATGCGAAATCGATGCGGACGTAAGCTTAGCCGTTCAGCACGTCACGGGCGATCTGGGCGACGTTCTCCGGCTTGAAGCCAAAGTAGTCGAACAGGGCGCCACCCGGGGCCGACTCGCCGAAGCGATCCATGCCGAACACGGCGCCGTCCAGTCCGGTGAACTTGTACCAGCCCGCGGTGGCGCCGGCCTCGACGGCCACGCGCTTGCGCACAGCGGCCGGCAGAACGGCCTCGCGGTAGGCGGGGTCCTGCTGCTCGAACAGTTCGACGCAGGGCATGGAGACGACGCGTGCCTTCTTGCCCTCGCCGGCGAGCTCCTCGGCCGCCTTCACTGCCAGCTCGACCTCGGAGCCGGTCGCGATGAAGATCAGGTCCGGGGTGCCGTCGCAGTCTTTCAGCACATAGCCGCCTCGGGCGATATTGGCGAGCTGCTCGCCATCACGCTCCATGTGCGGCAGGCCCTGACGCGACAGGATGAACGCGGACGGGCCATCGGTGCGTTCGATGCCGGCCTTCCAGGCGACGGCGGTCTCGACCGCGTCGCAGGGGCGCCAGACGTTCAGGTTGGGGATCAGGCGCAGGCTCGGGGTCTGCTCGATCGGCTGGTGGGTCGGGCCGTCTTCGCCCAGACCGATAGAGTCATGGGTCAGGACATACATCACGCGCTGCTTCATCAGCGCGGACATGCGGATACCGTTACGGGCATAGTCGGAGAAGATCAGGAAGGTACCGCCGTACGGGATAAAGCCGCCGTGCAGGGCGATGCCGTTCATGATCGTGGCCATGCCGAACTCGCGCACGCCGTAGTAGACGTAGTTGCCCGCGGCATCGTCCTTGCTGACGCCCTTGGAGCCGGAATACATGGTCAGGTTGGAGCCGGCCAGGTCGGCGGAGCCGCCCAGCAGCTCCGGGACGGCCGGGGCCATGCCGGCGATCGCGTTCTGCGAGGCCTTGCGCGAGGCGACCTTCTCGGCCTTCTCGACAGTTTCCTTGATGTAGGCGTTGGCCTTTTCGCTCCAGTCGGACGGCAGGTCACCGGCCATACGGCGTTCGAACTCGGCGGCCAGTTCCGGATGCGCCTGCTTGTACGCGGCAAAGCGCTCCTTCCACTCGGCCTCGGCCTTGGCACCCTTGTCCTTCGCGCTCCAGCCTTCGTAGATGTCGTTCGGGATCTCGAACGGGGCGTGGTTCCAGCCCAGTTCCTTGCGGGTCAGCGCGATTTCGTCGTCACCCAGGGCGGCGCCGTGGCACTCTTCCTTGCCGGACTTGTTCGGCGAACCAAAGCCGATCACGGTGCGGCAGCAGATCAGGCTCGGTTTGCCGGTTTCCTTGCGCGCCTCTTCGATCGCGGCCTTGACCGCATCGGCGTCGTGACCATCGACGCCACGCACGACGTGCCAGCCATAGGCCTCGAAGCGGCCCGGGGTGTCGTCGGTGAACCAGCCTTCCACTTCGCCGTCGATGGAGATGCCGTTGTCATCCCAGAAGGCGACCAGCTTGCCCAGGCCCAGGGTGCCAGCCAGCGCGCAGGTCTCGTGGGAGATCCCTTCCATCATGCAGCCGTCGCCGAGGAAGGCGTAGGTGTTGTGGTCGACGATGTCGTGCCCGGGCTGGTTGAAGTGCGCAGCCATCATCTTCTCGGCCAGCGCCATGCCCACCGCGTTGGAGATCCCCTGGCCCAGCGGACCGGTGGTGGTCTCCACACCCGCGGTGTAGCCGTACTCCGGGTGGCCCGGGGTCTTGGAGTGCAGCTGACGGAACTGCTTGAGCTCGTCCATCGGCAGGTCGTAGCCGGTCAGGTGCAGCAGCGAGTAGACCAGCATGGAGCCGTGGCCGTTGGACATCACGAAGCGGTCGCGGTCGGGCCAGTGCGGGTTGCCCGGGTTGTGCTGCATGTAGTCGTTCCACAGCACTTCGGCGATGTCCGCCATCCCCATCGGCGCGCCCGGGTGGCCGGAATTGGCCTTCTGGACGGCATCCATCGACAGGGCGCGAATGGCATTGGCAAGCTCTCTACGGGTCGGCATGCTGAACTCCTGCTCTTTCGAAATAGTGTTTGGGTTCGGCTGGCGGCGATCAGCGGCGCGGGGCACCAGCGGCGGCCAGACCCGGACAGGTCGACCGATCGAGGGCACACAGATCCTGCCGGCGCTCAAAGACACGGAATGGCCCGAGCAGCCCCAGCAAAGGCGATGCATTTTGGCCACTTTCCGCGATCGGGGCAAGTCGGCGCCAGGGCGCACCAGAACGCGGTCTCAACGGGATTCGTGCGGCCCGGGGCCCCACAAACACCGGGAGGGGGGCTTAGAAAATCTCGTCGAGTTGCGTTACAGTACTGGTCGTTTTGCGCAAAACTAAATCGAAACGACCCACAAAGGAACGCCTAATGTCCAACGATTACATCTTCACCTCGGAATCGGTTTCCGCGGGCCATCCCGACAAGATGGCCGACCTGGTCTCCGACACCATCGTCGACGCCATCATCGAACAGGATCCGCATGCGCGTATCGCCTGCGAGACCGCCACCAAGACCGGCATGGTCATGCTGCTGGGCGAGATCACCACCGGCGCGCAGATCGATTACGAACGCCTGGTGCGCGAGACCGTCTGCGAGATCGGCTACAACGATTCCGACGTCGGCTTCGACGGCAAGACCTGCGCCGTGCTGAACGTGCTGGGTGAACAGTCCCAGGACATCGCCATGGGCGTGGACCGCGACGTCTCCGACCGCGCCACCCAGGGTGCCGGTGACCAGGGCCTGATGTTCGGCTACGCCGCGCGCGAAACCGATACGCTGATGCCCGCCCCGATCTTCTACGCCCACAAGATGGTGCGTATCCAGTCCGAACTGATGAAGAGCGGCAAGCTGCCGTGGCTGCGCCCGGACGCCAAGTCCCAGGTCTCGCTGCGCTACGAAGACGGCAAGCCGGCCGGCCTGGACGCGGTGGTCCTGTCCACCCAGCACAGCCCGGACATCTCGCAGAAGGATCTGCAGGAAGCGATCTACGAAGAGATCTTCAAGAAGGTGCTGCCGAACGAATGGCTGAGCCAGGTCTCCGACGACAAGATCCACATCAACCCGACCGGCAAGTTCGAGATCGGGGGCCCGGTGGGTGACGCCGGTCTGACCGGCCGCAAGATCATTGTTGACACCTACGGCGGCATGGCCCGTCACGGTGGTGGCGCGTTCTCCGGCAAGGACCCGTCCAAGGTGGACCGTTCCGCTGCCTACGCCGGCCGCTACGTGGCCAAGAACATCGTCGCCGCCGGCCTGGCCGACAAGTGCGAGATCCAGGTCTCCTACGCCATCGGCGTGGCCGAGCCGACCTCGATCACCGTCGACACCTTCGGCACCGGCAAGGTCGACGATCGCAAGATCGAAGGCTTCGTGCGCGAAGTGTTTGATCTGCGCCCATGGGGCCTGATCCAGATGATGGATCTGCTGCGCCCGATCTACAAGGCGACCGCCGCCTATGGTCACTTCGGCCGCGAAGACGTCGACCTCCCCTGGGAGCGTACCGACAAGGCCGAGGAACTTAAGAAGATGGCGGGCCTCTAAAAGCACCCGACATTTTGTAAGCGAAATACCCATCCGGCTGAGGAGCGCTGCAGCGGTTTAACCGTCAGGCTCAGCCGGATGCCCCCCCTGAAACGTGAACACGGCGCTCATCCAGATAACCGGAGAAGTTGATCCATGAATGCTGTGATGAACGACAAGAAAACCACCGATTACGTCGTCAAGGACATCAACCTTGCCGAGTTCGGCCGCAAGGAAATTGCGATCGCCGAGACCGAAATGCCCGGTCTGATCCAGACCCGCGAAGAATTCGCGGCCTCCAAGCCGCTGAAGGGCGCCAAGATTGCAGGCTCCCTGCACATGACGATCCAGACCGCGGTTCTGATCCAGACCCTGGAAGCCCTGGGTGCGGACGTACGCTGGGCCTCCTGCAACATCTACTCCACCCAGGACCACGCCGCGGCCGCGATCGCCGACAACGGCACCCCGGTCTTCGCCGTGAAGGGCGAGACCCTGGAAGAGTACTGGGACTACTGCCACCGCATCTTCGAATTCGACGGCGGCGCCAACATGATCCTGGACGACGGCGGTGACGCCACGCTGCTCCTGCACATCGGCGCCAAGGCCGAGAAGGACCAGTCCGTCATCTCCAACCCGGAGAACGAAGAAGAAGTCGCCCTGTTTGCCTCGATCAAGGATCGCCTGGCCAAGCAGCCGACCTGGTACTCCGAGCAGCTCGCCAAGATCAAGGGCGTGACCGAAGAGACCACCACCGGTGTCCATCGCCTGTACCAGATGGCGAAGGACGGCGAGCTGGCCTTCCCTGCGATCAACGTCAACGACTCGGTCACCAAGTCCAAGTTCGACAACCTGTACGGCTGCCGCGAGTCCACCGTGGACTCCATCAAGCGCGCCACCGACGTGATGATCGCGGGCAAGATCGCCGTGGTCTGTGGCTACGGTGACGTCGGCAAGGGTGCGGCTCAGTCGCTGGCCGGCCTGGGTGCCACCGTGTGGGTCACCGAGATCGACCCGATCTGCGCCCTGCAGGCCGCCATGGAAGGTTTCCGCGTGGTCACGATGGAAGACGCGGCCGACAAGGCCGAGATCTTCGTTACCGCCACCGGTAACAAGGACGTGATCACCGAAGATCACATGACCCGCATGAAGAACCAGGCCATCGTCTGCAACATCGGCCACTTCGACTCCGAGATCGCCGTGGCCGCGATGCGCAAGTACGAGTGGGAGAACATCAAGCCGCAGGTTGACCACATCATCCTGCCGAACGGCAACCGGATCATCATGCTGGCCGAAGGCCGTCTGGTGAACCTGGGCTGCGGCACCGGTCATCCGAGCTTCGTGATGTCCAACTCCTTCACCAACCAGACCCTGGCCCAGATCGAGCTGTGGACGAAGGGTGACCAGTACGACAAGAACGTCTTCGTGCTGCCGAAGCACCTGGACGAGAAGGTCGCACAGCTGCACCTGTTCAAGCTGGGCGCCAACCTGACCCGTCTTACCGACGATCAGGCGGCGTACCTGGGTATGTCGGTGGATGGCCCGTTCAAGCCGGAACACTACCGCTACTGATCGGCCAGCCTCACATTTCAATTCGTTGCTAATGTGAACGCCGAGGCGGGCCGCATGTTCGTGCGGTCCGCCTTCTTTTTGTCTGGAGGACAAACATGTCTACCCAAAAACGCGTCTTCAGCGTTGAGTTTTTCCCGCCCAAGGACGAGGCCGGGGCCGAACGACTGGCCAAGGCCCGCAAGCGCCTGGGCGCACTGAATCCCGAGTTCTATTCCGTCACCTTCGGCGCCGGCGGCTCGACCCGCGACCGCACCCTGGAGACGGTCCGGGACATCATCGACAACGACGGCATCCCGGCCGCCCCTCACGTCTCCTGCATCTCCTCGACCAAGGGCGAGCTGCACGAGCTGCTGTCGACCTACCGCGACATCGGCGTTAACCGCATTGTCGCACTGCGCGGCGACCTGCCGTCCGGCACCAAGAACTCCGGCGGCGACTTCCGCTATGCCTCCGAGCTCGTCGAGTTCGTGCGCGCCGAGTTCGGCGACCAGTTCAAGATCGAGGTCGCGGCCTATCCGGAGTTCCATCCTCAGGCCCCGAACGCCGAGAAAGACCTGGAGAATTTCAAGACCAAGGTCGACGCCGGCGCGGACGCCGCGATCACCCAGTATTTCTACAACGTGGACGCCTACGAGGCCTTCATGGAACGGGTGGAGAAGATGGGCATCACCATCCCGATCATTGTCGGGATCATGCCGATCACCAACTACACCCAGATCGTGCGCTTCTCCGAGATGTGCGGCGCCGAGATCCCCCGTTACATCCGCAAGCGGATGGAGGCCTACGGTGACGACAAGGAGTCGATCCGCAAGTTTGGCATCGAGGTCGCCACGCGCCTGACCGACGACGTCCTCGAAAAGGGCGCCCCGGGGATCCACTTCTACTCCATGAACCAGGCCGGTCCGACCGAGACCATCTGGAAGAACCTGGACCTGGACAACCGTCGGTAACACCCGATGCGCTGCCCCCGGCTGCTGATCAACGACACGGATCTGGCCGCGGGGCAGTCTATTCCCGCGTCGCAGGACCGGCTGCACTACGCCACCAATGTCCTGCGTCTCAAGAACCATGCTGCCTGCCGGGTGTTCGACGGTCAGGGCAACGAATTCCACGCCCGTCTGGATATCACCGGACGGCGCACCGGCACCTTCCACCTGGGCGAGCGCGCCGCCGCCGCCACCACACCCGCACGCCCCATTGAGCTGCTCCAGGGCATTGCCCGGGGAGACCACATGGATCTGGCGGTCCAGAAGGCGGTGGAGCTGGGTGTCAGCATAATCCGGCCCGTGCTCTGCGAACGCAGCCGTTCGGCCGCAGCCCATCGGGGACTGGACAAGCGCCATGCCCACTGGGCCGGGATCATCCAGGCCGCCGCCGAACAATGCGGCCGTAACGAGCTACCGCTTCTGGCACCACCAGCCACACTGGACGACACGCTGGGCGCCAGCTCACCCGGCCTCGACCTGGTCGCGGACGAACAGGGCCCACCCCTGTCCGGGGCACTCGACGCGTTCGGGAAGGGGGGCACGTCCGGACGGGTACGGATACTGATCGGACCCGAGGGGGGGCTAACTGACGAGGAACGCCTCCAGACGCGCAAGGCGGGGTTTCAATCCGTCTCGATGGGCCCCCGCACCCTGCGCACGGAGACGGCCGCGATCAGCCTTTTGACCCTGGTGCAATGGAAGCTCGGGGATCTCGACGGTGGGGCGGCCCTCACCTGACGTTCGAGGCCGTCGGCCTATGCCGTTTCCGGCTGCGAGAGCTCGAGCAAGCGATCCTCGATCGCATCAAGTCGCAGCAGGTGACTGGTCACTCCCGACGCCTTTACCCGCCACGCCCACGGAGAGGCATCCGCCTCATCGACGGCATAGATGTTTTGCGGCGTGATGCGCACCGGATGTGGCGTGCCGCGCACCTCCAGCGCATAAAACGGCAGCCGCTCCGGCTGGGTAATGGCCTGCATGACCAGCAGACGGGTGAACCGACGCTGCGCATCCTCGGTTGGGTGTTCGGGATACAACAGTCGGTGAACATTGACCACGGGCACCTGGACGTCCTGCCAGATCAGCGTGGGCTCCAGCCAGGGGATGTCCGCGTGCTCGTGATCAGTCTGCACGGCACCTGCCCGGGTGGTGACCTCGAGAAAGGCACTACGCGGCAACAGGATGGACCCGGTGTCCAGCTGCACAATCACCGACTCGACCGACGGCGCGCGGGTCTCTTCACTCATGCGACGACCTCCTCAAGATGACGCCGGATTTCGTCCAGCAGGTCATTCTCCAGGTACGGCTTGCCCAGATAGCCATTGACGCCCAGCCGCGAGGCCCGCTCGCGATGCTTCGTGCCACTGCGCGATGTGATCATGATAATCGGCACCTGGCTCAGCTCCGGATGGTCGCGGACATGGGCGGCGAACTCGAAGCCGTCCATACGCGGCATCTCCACATCCAGCAGGATCAGCTGCGGTCGCCGCTCCTCCAGCATCGTCACGGCATCGAGACCGTCGCGGGCCGTGACCACATCGTACCCATGGCGGGCGAGCAGACGCGCGGTGACCTTGCGGATGGTGATCGAGTCATCCACGACCATGACGCGTGGGGCGCCGGCAATCTCCGCCGGCATACCCGTGTCGACGGTGCCCGCCGTAGCCGCCGCGAAACGCACCAGCATGCTCAAGTCGAGGATCAGCATGACCGAGCCATCGCCCTGCAGGGTGGCACCAGCGACCCCCGGGATGCGGCTCAGGACCGGGCCTACCGATTTCACGACCACTTCCTGGCTTCCCAGCAACCCGTCGATCCGCAGCGCCACGCGCTGATCGTCAGCGCGCACCAGCAACAGCGGGAACGCGTGGTCCGGCAGGTGGCTGGCGCTGGCCTGCGTCTCGATCCCCATCAGGTCACCCAGGGCCCGCACGGCATAGTCCTGACCCGCGTAAGGATAGCTCACATGCCCGTCGCCGCTGGCCACGACCTCGTCCGCATGCGCCCGCACGACGCCCTCCACGGACGCCATGGGCACGGCGAAGGTCTCCTCGCCCACCTGAACCAGCAATGCCTGCGAGATCGCCAGCGTAAACGGCAACCGCATGGTAAAGCGCGAGCCTCGTCCGGGCGTGGATTCGATCTCCAGCGTGCCGCCCAGCTGCTTGACGTCGCTGTTCACCACGTCCAGCCCCACCCCGCGACCGGCCACCTGCGACACCTCCGCGGCGGTGGAGAACCCGGACTGCAGGATCAATTGCAGGGCCTGGGCATCGGTAATCTCGGCATCGGAGGCCAGCAGCCCGCGCTCCACGGCTCGCGTGCGGATGGCATGGGCATCAATCCCGGCGCCATCGTCCGTCACTTGCAGGCGGATCTCGCTGCCTGACTGTTCGAGCGACACCCCGATCTGGCCCGTTTCCGACTTGCCGGCCGCGCGCCGCGCGTCGCTGTCCTCGATCCCGTGCGCAATCGCATTGCGCAGCAGGTGCTCAAGCGGGGCGACCAGCCGTTCCAGCAATGCGCGGTCGAGCTCGGCCCCCTGCCCGGAAAACTCCACACGGACCGACTTGCCCATGTCGTCGCCGGCCTGGCGTACCACGCGCCGCAGGCGCGGGGCCATACGTGCGAACCGCACCATGCGCTGGCGCATCAGCTGGTCCTGGAGATCGGTCCCCACGCGACGCTGCTGCAGCAGGATGCCGCCGGCATTCTGTAGCTCGTCACCCACGTCCTGCTTCAGGGCCTCAAGGTCACTGACACTCTCGGCCAGCGCACGCGAGAGCTGCTGGATCCCGGAATAGCGGTCCATCTCCAGCGGATCGAAATCCACCGCCTCGTCACCGCTCTCCTTCTCGACCCGGAACAGAATCTGCGCCTCGGTCTCGATCTCGAGCTTGCGCAGCTGCTCGCGCAAGCGAGCGATCGTCCGCTCCAGTTCATCGACCTGACCTTCGACGCGACCCACGGTTTGCTCGAAGCGACGATGAAAGGTCGCAAGCTCGCCGGCATGATTGACCAGCGCATCCAGCACCTCGGCATCCATGCGCACCTGGTCCTGGATACGGCGCGCCTCCATCGGCACGGGGTGCGCGACCGTCTCCGACTCGTCGTCGTCCGCCAGGAGGGCCGCGGGTTCGATCTCCTCGGCCTCACTGCGGGCGGCCGGCTGGCTCTCGAACTCTTCGCCGCCACCGGATGCCCACTCGCGCAACGCCGGCAGGGTCTCGCTGGCCTCTTCGTTCGTCTGCCAGCTACCGACCCCGCGCTCGACCAGGTGCTGGACATCGGTCAATGCGCGCTCGACCAGCCGGAAGAATCCTTCTCGGGGCTCCAGTCCGGTCTCGGTCTCCACGCCCAAGGCACTTTCCAGGGCATGGGCAATCGCCCCTACCACCTCGAAACCAGCCATCCGGGCACTGCCCTTCAGCGTATGCACCTCGCGCTGGAAGGCATTCTGATCCGGCCCCGGACGGCCGCCGGCCTCGCGCCACGATGCCAGGGCCGCGAACGCGGCCTCCAGGATATCGCGGGCCTCTTCGATGAATACCTCGGCGAACTCCGGATCGATCTCTTCCTCCGGCTCCACCTCCAGCCCGGCATCCGGCTCGCCCGCCAGCCCGGCGTCGTCGGGCTCGGCGCCCACCGCTTCGGCCTCCGCTGGCTCGGGCGTCAAAGGCGTCGCGGACTCGACATCCGGTTGCGGTGGCTCGAGCGCCGATCCGAGCCCATCCGACTGTGGCGGCTCGGAGACCTGCTCGGCGGCATCCTCGTCGGCAGCACGCAGCAACTGCTCGGCGGTCGCATGGTCGAGGAGCTCGTAGACCTCGGGCGACCACTCGGGTGGGGCCTCCGTCTTGACCGGGTCAGGGTGCTCGTCGGCCACTGCATCTGCCACGTAGCGCTCGAGTTCGGCGAGCAGAGTCTGAGCTCGCGCCGCCAGCGGCCACTCCATCTCGCGATGGATGCGCACGATGCGCTCGAACGGCCCGCAAACGGCGTAGATGCCGCGGATATCGGCCGTTCGGGCACTACCGTTCAGGGTGTGCAGTGCACGTTCGAGCTCGTGATTCGGCACCCTGTCGGGCCGGTTCCCGGACGCGTCGATCCATTCGCGAAGGGTAGCCAGATGGGTACAGGCCTCGGCCGAGAACACCTGCCAGAGTTGCGGGTCAGTACCTGCGTCCTCGGGCAACTCGAGCGTTTCGTCGTTCGTTTCCAGCGCGGGCTCCACGGGGACACCCGACTCGAGCTCGGCCTCGGGCCCGTCCAGCGACACCCCCAGCTCCTGTGAATCCAGGTCGAGCGGCTCCGCCGACTCCAGTTCTTCTTCCGGGGCCTCCAGAATGGGGGCCGCCGGCCATTCGGGCTCGGCCCCGCCTGCGGCAGGCTCGAGGGCATCCATACTGCGCGCGAGCTCGGCAAAATCGTCCTCGGCACCGGCCGGCACCTCGGCGGCTTCTTCCGCCGGCTCCATCTCGCCGGACAGCAGTGCCTGCAGACGCAAGGCGATATCCAGCACCGGGGTGTCCGGGCCGGCATCATCCCGGACTTCTGCTACCAGGCCCGGCAGGACTGCAATCGCATCCTCAAGTGCCTGGATGGTCGCGAAGTCCGCCTCTTGGCCGCCTTCCAGCAGGCGATTCAGGAATGACTCCACAACCCAGGCGAATTCGCCCAGACGCAAGGCCCCCGCCAGGCGGCCGGAACCCTTGAGCGTATGGAAGGAACGACGGATCACCGTCAGGGCATCCATGTCGGAGGGCGCGGCCTGCCAGCGCGGGAACTGCTCGCCGAGGCTTTCGATCTCCTCGTCGGCTTCCTCGAGGAAGATATCGAGAATCTCGGGATCGATATCCGGCCCCCGGACCTGCGAGGACAACACAGACTCGTCGTAATGCAGATGTTCTGCACTCGAGACTTGCACCGGGGCCGGATTGGTTTCGGATACTGTCTCCTGCTCCGGGATATTCTCCTTGGCCTCACCAAACACGGCCAGCGGCTCTTCCTGTCCCGCGACCTCTTCAACGTCGTCACCCGGCGAGGCCCCTTCCCCGCTCGCACCCACGGACACATCGGTCAGTGAAACGGGGCGTTCGGCCCCATCGCCACCGGAGATGGCACCCAGACGCTGCAGTGCGGCCACGCCCCGCTCGTGGACACTATCCAGTTCGCGCCAGGGCTGCCCGGAGGACTCCAGCGCCAGCTCGATCGAGCTCAACACCTCCGCCAGCGCCCCGACCTCGTCCTCGCCCAGGTCCTGTGCCGCCAGCCCGGCGTCAGCGCGGGCCTCCAGGTAGCGGATCAACGGCTGCAACAGGGCCTGCAGGGCCTCGAAACCACCGATCGACATCGCACCGTCGACCCGCTCCAGCGCACCGCGGGCCTCGCGCAACCCGTTATCCGCGCCTTCCCCGGAGAGGTACCCAAGCAAGGTATCGCGCACACGCCGCACGTCCACCAGGGCCTCCTGGTAGACCGCCGCGGCCAGATGGCGATCGAAGTCGGCACGCGGGCCGCTGGCCGCGCGCCGACGCAGGCCCGATTCGAGCAGCGACTCCAGCGCCAGGAGATGCTCGGCCAACTCCATGTCGACCTGTTCATCGGAGTGCCCGGCCCGCTCCGGCGTCAGGGTCTCTGTCAGGGCATCGGTGTGGCGCTGCCCCGCCTCCAGGCCGAGCAGGCTCAGGGTCGAGCCGATACGCTCGACCTGTTCGCTCAGACTGGCCAGCTCCTCGTGGCCGCGCTGTTCCGAGCGCATCAGCACATCCAGGCGCTCTCGCACCTCGGCCAGGTCATCTTCCAGGGCGGCGCGCAGATTCTGATAAACCGCCTGGCCGACCCCTCCGCCGTCGTCGCCTTGCAGCGCGTGCAGACCGAACACCTCGCGCACCGCGCGCGCCTGCTCGCCATCGGAGCTTGACCCCGCAATGTGGAACAGCAAGGTCTTGATCAGGTCATCCGGAATGGCGTGATCGGGCTCCGAGCCATCGTCGTGCGACTCGCAGTGCTCGCTGAGGATGCCAAGGTAGCGCCCGAGCTCGCGGTCCACGCGCCCGATCAGGCGGCGAATGTCGGTACCGGCCTCGAGGCCCTCGTCGGCGAGCGACTCCAGGATGCCACCGGTAATCCAGAACAGGCGCCGGAGATCCCCGGGCGGGACCATTTCCTCGATCTGCTGTGCAACGGGCTTCAGGCGGCGGGCCGCCGCGGTCACATCACCGCGGACCAGCTCGAGAAGCTCGCGCTGAAACCCCCGACGAGCCTCCTGCAGGCGCCGTGCGCGCTCCTGAGGCTGCGGCGCCTCGCCACCGGCCCCAACGCGACCGTCGTCCACCGCCTGCAGATCCGGCATCAGGGCCGCGACGTCCATCAGCAAGGTGGCGCCCCGCGCTGCCCGCAGCTCGTTGAGCAGCGGGACCAGGATCATCGGCGAAGGCAGTTCCGAGTCGCCCTCCTGCTCAAGGTAGTCGGGCAACTGCAGCGCGGCACGCAAGAGCGCCTCGGTTGCCTCCGGGCTGGGCGGCTCGGCTCCCTGCTGCAGATCCATCACCTGCAACATCTCGTCGCAGATCAGGACCACGCTCTCGACCTGCACCATGGTCAGGGTGCCGCGAATCTGCTCCAGTCCCGCGCGGGCCTCCTCCAGACACTCGCCACAGGCGGGGTCCTCAGCATAACGACGCAGGGCGTCCTGGAGCTCGACAAAGAGCTTGTCGAGTTCGTCGCGGACCCAATTCAGTGCGCTGGGTGCCATATCTGCGGCCCGGCGTCAGGCGCGCTGCTCGTTCGGGACGGTTTCCTCGGACGACGCATCGGGCTCGGCGGCAGCCTCGCCAGGCTCGGGTAGCGTCGGGTCGGGGAGCTTGAAGTCCGACACCGAGGACTGGAGCTGCGCGGACAGTTGCGCCAGGTCGCCGATGGCGGCCGCGGTGGACTGGGTGCCCTGGGTGGTCTCCGAGGTGATCTCGCGGATCTGGCCCATGATCGAGGTCACGTTGCGCGCCATCTCGGACTGCTGGCGCGCCGAGTTCGCGATACCGTCGATCAGGTCCGCCAGATCGGCAGAGACCTGCTCGATCTCGGCCAGCGCCTCGCCCGCTGCCTGGGCCATCTCGGCCCCGGACACCACGTTGGCGGTACTTTGTTCCATCGACGAGACCGCCTCGCTGGTATCCGCCTGGATCGCTTTGACCAGACCCTCGACCTGACGGGTCGCCCCGGAGGAGCGTTCCGCGAGGCGCTGGACCTCGTCCGCCACGACCGCGAACCCGCGACCCGCCTCGCCTGCGGCGGATGCCTGGATCGCCGCGTTCAACGCAAGCACGTTGGTCTGTTCAGCGATGTCATTGATCAGCCCGATGATGTCGCCGATCTCCTGCGAGGATTCGCCCAGGCGCTTGATCCGTTTCGCGGTCTCCTGGATCTGCTCGCGGATAGTGTCCATCCCCTCGATCGAGCGGCGCACCGTGGCCGCCCCCTTGGACGCGATTTCCACGGAGTTTCGTGCCACCTGGGCCGACTGCCCGGCATCCTGCGCGACTTTGTCGACCGAATGGCTCACCTCGTCGATCGCGTCGTTCGCCTGCTGGATCTCGCGGGCCTGTTCCTCGGACTTCTCGGCCAGCCCGAGCACCTGCGAGCGGGTAGCGGCCGAGGATTCGCTGATATCCGCCGCCACCGTGTTGATGGTCGCGACCAGCGTTCGCAGGTTCTCGATCGCGTAGTTCATCGAGTCCGCGATCGCGCCAGTGAAGTCCTCGGTCACGGTCGCGTTGACGGTGAGATCCCCGTCGGCGAGGTTCATCATCTCGTCGAGCAGGCGCAGGATCGCCTGCTGGTTACGTTCATTCTGCGCCTCGGTCTCGGCCAGTTCGCGCTTGGTGTCGCGATAGAGGAACAGGCCCATCGCGATCAGCAGCAACAGCGCCAGGCCACCCAGGGCGAAGCCGACCAGGGCGATCACACCCGCCTGTTCGGCCTCCCGGTTCAGGGCGACTTCCAGGCCACCGGTCACGTCCAGCATTGCCCCCGAGCGGGCCTCGACGGCCGAGGCCGCAGCGTTGATCTCGAAAATCTGCGACGAGGTATCCAGCACCCCTTCGACCGCCTCGCTGAAGGCGATGAACAGGGTCGCGATCTCCTGCAGAGTGCGTTGGGTCTCGGCATCGTTAACACGCTCGATGCCCAAGGGCTCGAAGCCCTCGATCAGGCCGTCGAGCACACGCCCGTACAGCGTGGCATCACGCTCGAAGCGCTCGATCGCGGTGGCCGCGGCCGCACCACCCTGCAACACCTGGTTGAGGTTGTTGGCGATACGCTGAATCAGCATCGTCTGGCGCGAGGCCACATAGATCTGCTCCGGCGATTCCCCAATCTGGACCATACGCCGCACGACGTCATCGGACAGGCGTGCCAACTCCGGCGAGAAGGCCTCCACCGCCTCGGAGAATTCCGTCACCTGCTCGATATCATCCGAGCCCACGATGACGGTGGTGACGTCGTCGCGATAAAGCGACCACTCGCGATTGACGGCCGCGAGCTCACTGGAGACCGCCTCCGGCAGCGGCAGCAGGCCGTCGCCACCATCGCGCAGGCGCTCGAGCTGGTCGTCGAAGCGATTACGCAACTCCGTGATATCGGTAATCGCCTGTTCGGAGCCCCCGGCCGCTTCCAGGGTACCCGTCGCCAATCGCTGCGAAAGCAGCTGCATCTCGCTGGCCAGGGCAACACGGTCGCGATACTGACTTTGCTCGAATTCGTGGTAGGTAAAGGCCACGCCCGTCGCGATCAGGGCCAGCACCAGCAGCCCCCCGAGGACGATATTGCGCAAGCGTCGACTCGATCCCATACGTCAAACCCCCTGTTGCAGCCCGTCGGCTCCGCTTATACAGCTGCCGCGGTCTGTTCGGTATTCGATGCCCCAGCCAGCTCCATGCCGGCAAAGCGATTGGTGTCATTCAAAAGCAGATCCAGATCCAGCACCGGGTGCAGTCGGTGCCCGAGATCGAATCCGCCGGTAATAAAGGGGCGCACGCCATCAGGCACCGACACCTCCAGTCGCCGTTGCGAAGGAATGCAGCGACGCATGCCCTCGACCTGGCTCACCAGCAACCCGGCCATCCCGTGCCCCTGAGGGGCCACCACCACACGCTGCCCGCTCGCGTCGTGCGGCAGCGGGGTGTCCAGCAGCAGCTTGCCCATATCGAAAACCGGCAGGACCAGCCCGCGCAGATTCCCCACACCCAGCACGGCCGGATCCGCCAGCGGCACGCGCGTCAGCGACAGCGGATCGGCCACCTCGGCGATCGAGTCCATGTCGACCAGAAAACGGAAATCGGCGACACGGAGCAACACCCCGCGCCAGCCCGTGCCGATATCCCGTCGCAGTTCACGGTTCACGCGACGCCCTTCGCGATCAAGACTCGCGAGCAGGGCGTAGGGCGTGGACCTCTCGACCTTCATGCGTTGAGGTACTTCCCGATGGTCTGCAGCAGCTCCTTCTCCGCCACCGGCTTGGTGATGTAGTCCCGGGCCCCCTGGCGCATGGCCCAGACCCGGTCCGTGGCCTGGTCCTTGGTGGACACCACGACCACGGGCACATGCGAGGTCTCGTCGGATTTCGACAAGTCGCGGGTGGCCTGGAAGCCATTGAGCCCCGGCATCACCACATCCATCAGCACCAGATCCGGGACCTGTGCTTTGGCCGCGGCCACGCCCTCCTCGCCGCTTTCAGCCGTGGTCACGGCATGGCCATGCTTTTCCAGCATGGTGCGCAGGACATGGATCTCGGTCGGGGAGTCATCAACGATCAGGATGCGGGCCATGGGTCGTTCCTTGTCGGCATCTTGTGGTGCGGCGGGTTTCAGCTTCCTGCCGGGCGAGTGTACTGGCGCATCGCACCCAGGAGGTCATCCCGGGTGAACGGCTTGGTCAGGTAATCCTCGGAGCCAACCACGCGGCCCTTGGCCTTGTCGAACACGCTGTCCTTGCTCGACAGCATGATGATCGGCGTAGCCCGGAACCGTTTGTTGTTCTTGATCAGGGCACAGGTCTGGTAGCCATCCAGACGCGGCATCATGACATCGATGAAAATGATATCCGGGTTGGAGTTGGCCACCTTGGACAGGGCCTCGAAGCCATCCACGGCCGTAATCACGTCCGCACCGTGCTTCTGCAGCAAGGATTCGGCGGTGCGCCGAATGGTCTTGCTGTCATCAATCACCATGACTTTCAGCCCCTGAAACTCGGCAGCCGATTCCGCTTCTGCCAGTGCGTTCGCCACCCTGCTCCCCCTGAAGGCTCTCTGCGCCCCCGAATCTATCGGAAGCTCGAGTCCGTGACAAACAGCACCCAATGATATTGCCTGCCCCCGCGAGCAGCGCAAGGAGTGCGAGCGAGCGCACACAGTTGCCCTGCCTCGACGGAGATCCATGAGGGCCGCGATGACATGGCATACTCGGGCCACACTTCGACACCGCGGAACCGCTCGTGGCGCATGACATCGCTGTCCTGATGGACCCAATCACCAGCATCAAGCCCTGGAAGGACACCACCTTCGCCATGCTGCTCGCCGCCCAGGCACGCGGGCACCGCCTGCACTACCTGGAACCCGGCGACCTGTGGATCGAAGAGGGGCGCGCGCAGGTCCGCAGCCGCCCGGTGGCAGTGCGCGACCACCGCGAGGACTACTACACCCTGGGGCCCGAGCAAGAAGGCGACGCCAGCCGCTTCGATCTCCTGCTGATGCGCAAGGACCCGCCGTTCGACCTCGAGTACATCTACGCCACCTACGCCCTGGACCTGGCCGAGCGGGACGGCGTGCGCGTGGTCAACCGACCCGGGGCCCTGCGCGACGTGAACGAGAAGGCCTTCGCCACGCATTTCGTCGACTGCGGGCCACCGACCCTGATCACCCGCGACCGCGCGCGCATCCGCGCCTTCCTCGAGCACCACGGCGACATCGTCGTCAAGCCGCTGGACGGCATGGGCGGGGCCTCGGTGTTCCGCATCCGCGAGGGCGACCCCAACCTCTCGGTCATCCTCGAGACCATGACCGAATTCGACCGGCGCACCATCGTCGCCCAGCGCTTCCTGCCGGAATACACCGCCGGCGACAAGCGCATCATCCTGATCGGGGGTGAACCCTACGATCATGCACTGGCACGGATCCCGGCCGAGGGCGAGACCCGGGCCAATCTGGCCGCCGGCGGGCGTGGCGAGGCCGTTCCCCTGACCGATCGCGACCGCTGGATCTGCGCGCAGATCGCCCCCGAGCTCAAGCGCCGAGGCCTGGACTTCGTCGGCATCGACGTGATCGGCGACTACCTGACCGAGATCAACGTCACCAGCCCCACCGGCGTGCGTGAGCTCGATGCCGCCCGCGGCGACGATCTCGCCGGCCAGTTCATCGACTACCTGACCCACCCCTGACCCCGCGAGGTGATGCCCATGCCGATCCCGTTTCCGCGCACCCGCCAGGCCTTCCTTGGACCGATCCTGCTCGCCGCGCTGGCGCTGGCCGGCTGCGACCGCGACACACCGGACACCGAGACCCTGAATTTCTTCGCCTTCGGCACGATCGTGGATGTCACGCTCTACCCCGCCGGGGCCTACGACCTCGAGGCGCTGGAATCCGAGTTGCAGGCCGAACTGGAGATCCTGCACACCTCCTGGCATGCCTGGGAGCCGGGATCGCTCGGACGTACCAATGAACTGCTGGCGCTTCGGGCCGAGTTCAGCGCCCCGCCCTCTGTCCTGCCACTGATCGAACGTGGCAAGGAAATGGAAGAGCTGAGCGACGGCCTGTTCAACCCGGCGCTGGGCAAGCTGATCGCCGCCTGGGGCTTTCATCAGGACGAGCCCGGGGGCCCGCCACCGGACGACGACACCCTGGAGGCGCTGCTAGAGGATCCGCCCAGCATGCGCGACGTCGAACGCAACGGGGTACGTCTGCGCGGCCAGCACGCGGACCTGCAACTGGACTTCGGGGGGCTCGCCAAGGGTCTCGCCGTCGAACGCATGCTCGACCTGTTGCAGGGCCAGGGCGTGGAGGCCGCGATCTTCAACGCCGGTGGCGATTTAATGACCCTCGGACGGCCTGCCGACCGACCCTGGCGCGTGGCGATCCGGCATCCCCAGGGTGGCATTCTCGGGAGCATCGAGCTTGATGCAGGCGAGGCGCTGTTCAGCTCCGGCGACTACGAGCGCGGCTACGAATGGGAAGGCGAACACATCCACCATGTGATCGACCCGCGCAGCGGGCGCCCCAGCGAAGGCATCCACGGCGCTACCGTGCTGCACAGCGACCCCGCCCTGGCCGACGCCGCCGCGACCACGCTGATGATTGCCGGCCCCGAGGAATGGCCGCGCTACGCCCGCAAGATGGGTATCGAGGCCGCCCTGGTGGTACTCGATGACCGCATCGAGGCGACCCCGGCGATGGCCGAACGCGTGCGCCTGGAAGAAGGCCAGCCCTCGCTCGAGGAGCGCCAACTGCCGTGACGTTTTCTGGCCTGCGCTGGGGTGACGGGGTGATCGCCACCCTGGCCAGTGGCGTTGTGGTCGCGGCCTTTGCCCTCGCCTACCTGCCGGATAGCGAGGCCTCCATGCTGGTCATCACCCAGACCGGCGAGCCGCCGCGGCAGGAACCCCTGGACCGCACCCGCGAGATCGAGATTCAGGGCCCAGCCGGCATCACCCGCGTGCAGATCGAGCCGGGCAGGGCCCGCTGCGCCGACTCCCCCGGTACACGCAATATCTGCGAGAACAGCGGCTGGCTGCAGCGACACGGCGAGATCGCGGTCAGCCTGCCCAACCGGCTGACCCTGCAGGTGCAGGGCCGCGGCCCCGGCTACGACAGCCTTCATTACTGAGCCCGGCGTGACCGCCTCCACCCCCGACACGCTGACCCAGCGCGACCGTGCGATCGCCGCGCTGGCCGCCATCGCTATTGGCGTCCAGATTCTGGAGGCGGCGATCCCGAGCCCGGTTCCGGGCATCAAGCCGGGGCTCGCGAACATCGTGACCCTGATCGCCCTGCTGACCCTCGGCTGGCGCGCGGCGGTGGCGGTGACCCTGATCCGGGTCGTTGGCGCCGCCCTGCTACTCGGCACGCTGATGAGCCCCACCTTCTGGCTGTCGCTGGCCGGGGCCCTGGCCGCCCTGGCCGCGCTCGGCCTGCTGCGCCCACTGGCACCTCGGCATATCGGCGCGCTGGGCCTCGCCATCGCCGCGGCGATGGCGCACATCACCGGCCAGTTCCTGCTGGCCTGGGGCGTGATCATCCCCCACCCGAACCTGCCACTGGTGCTACCCCCACTATTGCTGGCCGCTCTGATTACCGGCAGCGTGACCGGTATACTGGCAGCACACGTGCTCGCAGACCCCCGGATCCAGCGCCATGTCCGTCTCGCACGGCACCCTTGAACCCGAATCTCCGCAGCGTCGCGGCCAACTGGGCCCGATGCTGTTTCTGGCCGTGGTCGCGCATGCCCTGATCATCCTCGGCATCGGCTTCGCCGTGGACCCACTGGACACGCCTTCCCGCGAGCCCCTGGACGTGACCTGGGTGACCGACCCGGACGCGCAGGCGCCAGAGCCGGAAGAGGTCGAACGCATCGCCACCGAAGACCAGGCCGCCAGCGGCGAAGGCGAGGAAGTGCAGGAGGCGTTATCCCCGGAGGCCGAGACCGAGGGTGTCGGCGAACCGGAACCCGAGGGCGTCGAAGCCCCGCTGCCAGACCCGGGGCCACTGGTGATGGAGCCCGCCCAGCCAGAACCGGAGCCCGAACCCGAGGCCGTGGAGGCCGAGACGGACGAAGCGGAACCGACTGCCCCCGAGGTCGCCGAACCGGACCCGATCGAATCGCCCGAGGCGGAGGAACGCCCATCGGCCGCCGCGCTGATGAACCGGGGCCTGGACACCGCGCGCGCGGCCCCGGCCGAGGAGCGCCGCGAATTCTCCACCCGCGCCACCCGCACCCGCTACCTCGACAGCCTTGCTGCACGCAGCGCGCCGGAGGCCGCCTATCTGCAGTCCTGGATCAACAAGGTCGAGCGCGTCGGCAACCTGAACTACCCCGACGAGGCCCGCCGCCGGGGCCTGTCCGGCACGCTGGTACTGTCGGTCCGCCTGAACCCGGATGGCGAGCTGATGAACATCGAGATCGCCCGCAGCTCCGGCGAACCGGTGCTCGACCAGGCCGCGATGCGCATCGTGGAGCTGGCCGCGCCCTATGCCCCGTTTACCGAACAGATGCGCGAGGAATACGACGAACTCGTGATCACCCGGACCTGGGCCTTCCGCCGCGACCAGATGGAGCAGATTCGCTAGCAAGACACGAGGAACATCCGGGCTCGAGTTCCTTGCGGCATCACGGAGCAGCGTCGATACTGAACACATGACGCAAGCCCCTTCCAGCTCGAGCGCGGCCAGCCTGCGCGATCACTTCCTGATCGCGATGCCGAGCCTGAACGATGGCTACTTCAGCCATGCGGTCACCTATATCTGCGATCACGACGCCGAAGGGGCCCTGGGGCTGGTAATCAACCAGCCCACCGAGCTTTCGCTACGCGACCTGCTACAACACGTCGATCTCGAGCCTCGCGACGAGCTGCCGGAGATCCCGGTCTACCGGGGCGGCCCGGTCCAGCCCGAGCACGGCTTCGTGCTGCACACTGGAAAGCCCGAGTGGCGGGGCAGCCAGCCCATCACCGACTCCATCGTGCTGACCACCTCGCGCGACATCCTGGAGGCTATCAACGAGGGCCGCGGCCCGAGCCGCGTCCTCATTGCCCTGGGACACGCCGGCTGGGGACCGGGGCAGCTCGAGAGCGAACTGGCCGAAAACGCCTGGCTAACCACCCGCGCCGATGCCGACATCCTGTTCGACCACCCCAGCGCCGAGCGCTGGGCCGCGGCGGCCAAGCTGATCGGCATCGACGTCAACCTGATCAGTTCCGCGCCCGGCCACGCCTGAGGCGGGCCCGGCAACGTCATGGGGCTTCTGGCCTTCGACTACGGCCGCCGGCGGATCGGGATCGCGGTGGGCGAGGAACTGACCGGCGCCGCGCGCGGACTGCGCACGCTCAACACCGATTCACCGGAAGTCTGGTCCGTGATCGACACTCTGGTGAGCGAGTGGGCACCCGAGGGCTTTGTCGTCGGCTGGCCCACCCAGGCGGACGGGAAGCCCACGCCGCTGGCGAAACGCATCCGCGCGTTCGGGGCCGCCCTCGAAGCGCGCTACGGGCAACCGGTATACTGGTACGACGAGCATCTGACATCGCACCTGGCCCGCGAGCGCAGCGGGCGGGGACGCCACGACCCGGGGCTGGACGCCCACGCTGCCGCGGTCATCCTCGAAGGCTGGTTTCAGGAGAACGCATGAAGACGCCGGACGTCCCAACCCTGCTCGACAGCATGGCCGAGAAGGCACGCCAGTATCTGGACAAGCGCGGGATCGACAACCCGATGGTGGTCGGTATCCACTCCGGCGGTGTCTGGATCGCGGAGCACCTGCGCGAACGCCTCGGGGTGGAAAGGCCACTGGGCAAGCTGGATATCAGCTTCTACCGCGACGACTTCTCCCGCATCGGCATGCATCCGCAGGTCCGCCCGTCCGAGCTGCCGGAGGACCTGGACGGCGTGCATGTCCTGCTGGTGGATGACGTGCTCTACACCGGGCGCACGATCCGCGCCGCCCTGAACGAGCTGTTCGACTACGGGCGCCCCGCCTCGGTCACGCTCGCCGTGCTGGTCGAGCGCGACGGGCGCGAGCTGCCGATCGCCGCCGCGATCGTCGGGGAACACATGGAACTCGGCACCCGGGAGCAGATCAAGCTGCGCGGCCCCGAACCCCTGCGCCTGGAGCGCGTCACCCTGGAGACCGATGGGGACGCCGACGCATGAGCGATACCGTGGTTACCCCGGTCCTGGCCGGGGCTGCCCGCCTGCCGGAGCCGGGCCCGTTGCCCAATCGCCTGCAGCTGACCGATGACGGCCAGCTGCGCCACCTGCTGACCATCGAGGGCCTCAACCGCGATCTCCTGAACGAGATCCTGGATACCGCCGAGTCGTTCGCGAACATGAACGAGAAGGCGGTCAAAAAGGTCCCACTGCTGCGCGGCAAGACCATCGTCAATCTGTTCTTCGAGGCCAGCACCCGTACCCGCACCACCTTCGAACTGGCCGCCAAGCGCCTGTCCGCGGACGTGCTCAACATCAACATCAGCACCTCCTCGGCGGTCAAGGGCGAGAGCCTGCTGGATACTCTGCGCAACCTCGAGGCGATGAACGTGGACATGTTCGTGGTACGCCACGAAGAGAGCGGGACCGCGCATTTCATCGCCCGCCATGTCGCCCCCGGCATCAGCGTGCTCAATGCCGGCGACGGCCGCCACGCGCACCCCACCCAGGCCCTGCTGGACATGTTCACCATCCGCCGGCACAAGGGCGACTTCACCAAGCTGAAGGTCGCGATCGTCGGCGACATCCTGCACTCGCGCGTGGCGCGCTCGCAGATCCACGCGCTCAACATCCTGCAGACCGGCGAAGTGCGCGTGGTCGCGCCCTGTTCGCTGCTGCCGGCGGATGTCGACCAACTCGGCGTGCACGTCTACAACAACCTCGACGCGGGACTGAAGGACGTCGACGTGATCATCATGCTGCGCCTGCAGCGCGAGCGCATGGAGCACGCCCACCTGCCCTCCGAGCATGAGTACTACCAGTTGTTCGGACTGACCTCGCGCCGCCTGCAGCTGGCGCACCCCACCTGCCTGGTGATGCACCCGGGCCCGGCCAACCGCGGGGTGGAGATCGAGTCCGCGGTGGCGGACGGGCCGCACTCGGTGATCCTGCAGCAGGTGACCTACGGCATCTCGGTCCGCCAGGCCGTGATGTCCATGGTGATGGGGGCGCATCAGTCATGAGTGTGCTGATCGAGAACGTACGAATCATCGACCCGGCGGACGACTACGACGAGGTCGGGGCGCTCTGCGTGCAGGGCGCCGAGATCCTTGCGCGAGGCCAGATACCGGACGGCTTCGAGCCGCGCCGGCGCATTGATGGCAGCGGGCTGTGGCTGTTCCCCGGCCTGATCGACCTTTCCGCGCGCATGCGCGAGCCCGGCGAGGAGCACAAGGCCACCATCGCCAGCGAGACGCTGGCCGCCGCGCGCGGGGGCATCACCAGCGCCGTGATTCCCCCGGATACCGATCCGCCCATCGACTCCCCGGCCGAAATCGAGCTGATTGCGCGCCGCGCCCGGCAGGCCTGCGGCGTGCGGGTCTACACCCTGGGCGCCCTGACACAACGCCTGGAGGGGCAGCAGCTGGCCGAGATGGCGGCGCTGCAGCAGGCGGGGGCCCGCGGTGTGAGCAACGCCCACAAGCCGCTGGCCAGCCTGCTGGTGCTGCGCCGAGCCCTGGAATATGCGACCACCTTCGGCCTGACCATCGTGCTGCCCGCCCAGGACCTGTCGCTGACCGGCTCGGGCTGCATGCACGAAGGCGCGGTCTCCACGCGCCTGGGCCTGTCGGGCATCCCCGAGGCAGCCGAGACCGCCGCGCTGGGCGCCATCCTGGCCCTGGTCGAACAGACCGGGGCGCGCGTACACGTCGCAAGGCTGTCGACGCGCCGCGGGGCCGAGATGATCGCCAAGGCGCGCGCCGAAGGCCTGCCGATCACCGCCGACGTCGCCGCCCACCAGCTATTTCTGACCGAAGTCGACGTGGCCGAATACGACCCGAACGGCCATGTCATCCCGCCGCTGCGGGCCCAACGCGACCGTGACGGTCTGCGAGCAGCCGTCGCGCGCGGCGATATCAGCGCCATTTGCTCGGACCACCAGCCGCACGAGGCGGACGCCAAGCTCGGCCCGTTCGCCGGTACCGAGCCGGGCATCTCGGCCCTGGAGACTTTGCTGCCTCTGACCCTGCGCCTGGTCGAGGATGGCCTTCTCAGCCTGGGCGAAGCACTGGCGCGCGTGACGTCCGGGCCCGCGGAAATTCTTGGTTTCGAACAGGGCCGGCTGGGCGCCGGCGCGCGCGCCGATTTCGTTTTGTATGACCCCACCGCGCTTCAGGAGGTCCGACAGCAGGACTGGCTGAGCGCCGGGCGCAATTCGCCGTTTTTCGGCTGGACCTTCTCCGGCCAGGTTCGCGAGACCTGGGTAGCGGGCCGTCCGGCCTGGACCCAGCCCACTGAGGACAACGCATGACCCCCACCGGCGCCGAACGCCCCCACCGCGGCACGATCTTTCAGGAGACCGCTCGCATCCTCGATCACCAGGATGCCGGGGCCGGTCAGTGGATCCTGCGCGTCCAGGCACCGGAATGCGCGCAGCGCGCCGCGCCCGGGCAGTTCGCCCACATCCAGTGTTCGCCGAACCTGCCGATGCGGCGCCCCCTGTCGATCCAGCGGGTCGACCGCGAGGCCGGGTGGGTCGAGTTCCTCTACAAGGTCGTGGGCGACGGCACGCAGGCACTGTCGCAGCAGCCGGTGGGCGATTCCCTGAGCGTACTGGGGCCGATCGGGGTCCCGTTCCGGCTGAACCCGGATCGTCCGCTGCGGCTGCTGCTCGGGGGTGGCGTCGGGATCCCGCCGATGATCTTTCTGGCCGATCACCTGCGCCGACAGGGCGAGGCGGGCCAGACCCGCGCGATCCTCGGCTCCGAGGTGCCGTTCCCGTTTCGGGCCAAGCCCTCGGAAATCCTCTGGCCAGGGCTGCCGGACGGGGCGATCGCGACCCTGCCGCTGCTGGAGGACTGGGGCGTGGCCTGCCGCCTGACCTCGAAGGCAGGCATCCCCGGTGCCCATGACGGCTTCGTGACCGATCTCGCCCGCGCCTGGCTCAAGACGCTCTCGCCTGTGGAACGTGATCAGGTCGAGCTCTATGCCTGCGGCCCGCACCCGATGCTCGAGGCCTGCGCGGAACTGGCGGCGGAGTTCGGCCTGCCCTGTCAGGTCTCGCTGGAGGAATTCATGGCCTGTGCAGTGGGTGGCTGCGCGGGCTGCACGGTACCGGTGCGCACCCCCGACGGCGTGGCGATGAAGCGTGTCTGCGTGGATGGGCCGGTGTTTGCGGCCGCCGATGTGTTCCCGGAGCCTGCGCGGGCCTGAGGGACAGGACGCACGGAGGGGTTCTTGGTAAGCGCCGGACACTGGGGAGCGCCCCTCCGAGATCCACATTGAGGAGCCGAGGGTGATGCGGTTCGCTTCGCTCAGCGCATCCTACCGGTCGGGGAGTTGAAGGTCTTCCTCGGCCTCGTCGGCCGCGGAGACGCCGCCGCCGAAGTTGAGGCGCCATTCGAGGTCGGCACGCGAGTCTGCCTTGTTCAGGGCCTCGTCCAGCATCACTCGGCCACCCTTGAACAGCTTGACGATGGCCTGATCGAAGGTCTGCATGCCCACCGAGCTGCCCTTGGCCATAATCTCCTTGATCTCGCTGATCTTCTCGTCGCGGATCAGTTCGGAGATATACGGCGTGTTCACCATGATCTCCAGCGCAGCCACACGCTGTCCGTCCTTGGTCTGCAACAGGCGCTGGGCGATGATCGCGCGCAGGTTCAGCGACAGATCCGAGAGGATCTGCGAGCGATTGTCCTCGGGGAACAAGTTGATTACGCGATCCAGCGCCTGGGTGGCATTGGTCGCGTGCAGGGTCGTCAGTACCAGGTGGCCGGTATCGGCGTAGGTCAGGGCCGCACGCATGGTCTCGCGGGAACGCACCTCCCCGATCATGATCACGTCCGGGGCCTCGCGCATCCCCTCCTGCAGGGCGTGATCATAGCTCGGGGTGTCGATCCCGACCTCGCGCTGGCCGACGATCGAGCGCTTGTGCGTAAAGAGAAACTCGATCGGGTCCTCGACCGTAAGAATATGACCGCTGGAATGCGTATTACGGTGATCAATCATCGAGGCGAGCGTGGTGGACTTCCCGGTCCCGGTCGCGCCGACGATCAGCACCAGCCCGTCATGGTGCGAGACGAATTCCTCCAGCACCGGGGGCAGCCCAAGCTGCTCGATGGTCGGGATGGACATGCGGATGAAGCGAATGACCATCGCGACCTCGCCGCGCTGGCGATAGACATTCACGCGGAAGCGTCCCAGACCCTCGCGCGAGACGCCAAAGTTGACCGCGGTCTCGCGCTCGAAGATCTCGGCCTGATGCTCGTTCATCATCTCGCGCGCGATGGCCTCCGCCTGACCGGGTGCGAGTGCCTTGCGCGAGATCGGCTGCAGGACCCCGTCGACCTTGATGCTCGCGGGCGCGCCGGTCAGGAAGAACAGGTCCGAGGCGGCCTTCTGCGCCATCAGGCTCAGGTACGGTTCGATCTGCATCTGGCTCATCGCTGATCTCCCGAAGGGTGCGGACCGTTAGCGGACACTGTAGTCCTCGGGACGGTCGTCCACGGACAGGCCCTCGCCCGTGTCGGCCACTGCCGGTGCACCGTCATCCTGTGCACGCTGCGAGTCGAGCTTGATGCGCAGCCGCAGGTCATTCACCGAATCGGCGTTGCGCAGGGCCTCCTCGTAGCTGATCTTGCGGGTCTCGTAGAGGTCGAACAGGGCCTGGTCGAAGGTCTGCATGCCCTGCTCGCGGGAGCGCGACATCAGCTCCTTCATCTCGTGCACCGCACCCTTCAGCATCAGGTCGGCCATCAGCGGGGTGTTGATCAGGATCTCCACTGCCGGCACGCGGCCCTCGCCGTTCTCGTGCCGCACCAGGCGTTGCGAGATCACCGCTTTCAGGTTCAGCGACAGGTCCATAAGGAGCTGCTCGCGCCGATCCTCGGGGAAGAAGTTGATGATGCGGTCCAGCGCCTGGTTGGTGCTGTTGGCGTGCAGGGTGGACAGGCACAGGTGACCGGTCTCGGCAAAGGCGATCGCGTAGTCCATCGTCTCCCGATCCCGGATCTCGCCGATCAGGATCACGTCCGGCGCCTGACGCAGGGTGTTCTTCAGCGCGATCTCGTAACCCTCGGTGTCCACGCCCACCTCGCGCTGGGTGATGATGCTCTTTTCGTGTTCGTGGACGAACTCGATCGGGTCCTCGATGGTGACGATGTGATCGGGGGCATTGCGGTTGCGATGGCCGATCATCGCGGCGAGCGAGGTCGACTTGCCCGAGCCGGTCCCCCCGACGAAGATCACCAGCCCGCGGCGCTCCATGGTGATCTTCTCCAGCTGCGGCGGCATCTGGATGTCCTCGAACTTCGGGATCACCGAGTTGATCGTGCGCAGCACCATTCCGGGGCTGCCGCGCTGAGTAAACACGTTCACGCGAAAGCGCGACACGCCCTGCAGGCCGATCGCGAAATTGCACTCCTGATGGCGCTCGTACTCCGCGGACTGCTTGTCGTTCATCAGTGCGCGTACCAGCGCCTGGGTATGCGAAGGCGTGAGCTTCTGCTCGGTCATCGGCACCACGCGGCCGTCAATCTTGGCCGCTGGCGGCATGCCGACCGTGATGAACAGGTCCGAGCCACCCCGGTCCACCAGGGCGCGGAGCAGGTCGTGCATGTACTTGATCGCCTTGTCACGATCCATGGTGCTTCTCCCCTTGCCGAATCCCCCGGGCGGGGGCGCGGGCTCAGAACGAATCCGGGTTGGCGGCCTTGCGCTTGGCGTCCTCGCGGCTGATCACGCCCTGCGCCAGCATGTCTTTCAGGCACTGGTCCAGCGTCTGCATGCCGGTGCCGGCACTGGTCTGGATGGTCGAGTACATCTGCGCGATCTTGTTTTCGCGGATCAGGTTGCGGATGGCCGGCGTGCCCAGCATGATCTCGTGCGCGGCGATACGCCCGCCGCCGATCTTCTTCATCAGGGTCTGCGCGATAACCGCCCGCAGCGACTCGGACAACATCGCCCGCACCATGTCCTTCTCGGCCGCCGGAAACACATCGACGATACGGTCGATCGTCTTGGCCGCGGAACTGGTATGCAGGGTGCCGAAGACGAGGTGCCCCGTCTCCGCCGCGGTCAGCGCCAGGCGGATCGTCTCGAGATCGCGCAGCTCGCCGACCAGAATGGTGTCCGGATCCTCGCGCAGCGCGGAACGCAGCGCCTCGGAAAAGCCGTGGGTGTCGCGGTGTACCTCGCGCTGGTTGACCAGCGACTTCTTCGACTCGTGCACGAACTCGATCGGGTCTTCGATCGTCAGGATGTGGCCGTAGTCGTTCTCGTTGCGGTGGTTGACCATGCCCGCC
The DNA here is from genome assembly GCF_000381425.1 of Thioalkalivibrio sp. ALRh. NCBI lineage: Bacteria > Pseudomonadati > Pseudomonadota > Gammaproteobacteria > Chromatiales > Ectothiorhodospiraceae > Thioalkalivibrio > Thioalkalivibrio sp. ALRh. Next base: position 1,383,576 of record NZ_KB906519.1, on the reverse strand, counting down.
AGCGTGGTCGACTTGCCCGAGCCGGTCGGGCCGGTGACCAGCACGATCCCGCGCGGATAGTTGGAGATATCCTCGAAGATGCGCGGTGCCGCCAGCTCTTCCAGCGTGAGCACCTTGGAGGGGATGGTACGGAAAACCGCCGCCGCGCCCCGGTCCTGATTGAACGCATTGACACGAAAACGCGCCAGCCCGGTGACCTCGAACGAGAAGTCCGTCTCCAGGAACTCCTCGTAGTCCTTGCGCTGGCGGTCGTTCATGATGTCGTAGATCAGGCCCTGGACCTCCTTGTGGTCCATGACCGGCACATTCACGCGGCGCATATCGCCGTCGATGCGCACCATCGGCGGCATGCCCGCCGAGATGTGCAGATCCGAGGCCCCGTTCTTGACCGCAAAGGCCAGCAGCTGCGTGATATCCATGCATCCCCCTGTACAACCGGAAACGAGCCGCCAGCCCCAGCGCCCCGCCCCGGGCGACGCCCTGCCGGGCCCCGCAGCGTGTGACGGACACCGCCCGCCTGGCGGCGGTGCCCTTACGTTTCACCGGACTATATCATAGGGCCATGAGCGCACCAGACCACGCATTCAGGGCCGTTCGCGAACGTATCGTTCACGCCTGCGAACAGGCCGGGCGCGACCCCGGCAGCGTGCACCTTCTGGCCGTATCCAAGACGCGTACGGCCGACGACATCCGCGCGTTGCATGCGCTCGGGCAGACGGCGTTCGGCGAGAACTACGTGCAGGAATTCATCGACAAGTTCGACGCCCTCGAGACCGGCCCGAAACCCCTGGGCCTCGAGTGGCACTATATCGGCGCACTGCAGAGCAACAAGACGCGCCCCGTGGCCGAACGCGCTCACTGGGTACACACCATCGACCGCGAGCGCATTGCCCGCCGCCTTTCGGAACAGCGCCCGGAACACCTGCCGCCCTTGCAGGTCTGCCTGCAGATCAATGTCTCGGGCGAGAGCCAGAAGGCAGGCGTCCCGCCGGAGGCTGCCGCCGCGCTGGCCGACACCGTCGCGAACCTGCCCGGGCTGACGTTACGGGGCCTGATGACCCTGCCGGCCGCCGAGAGCAATCGCGAGCGCCAGCGCCAGCCATTTGCCCGGCTGCGGCAGTTGAAGGACGAACTCAATGCGCGGGGACATGGCCTGGATACCCTGTCCATGGGCATGTCCGGCGATCTCGAGGCCGCGATCCTCGAGGGTGCCACTCTGGTCCGCATCGGGACCGCCCTGTTCGGGCCCCGCAACACACCCGCAAGAAACGATTAAAAACAGGAGTCCGCATGACGGAACACCGCTTCGAAGTCGGCTTTATCGGCGCCGGCAACATGGGCGAAGCCCTGTTGCAGGGCCTGATCCAGTCCGGCCATGACGCCGAGCGCATCGCGATCGCCGACAAGAGCGCCGAACGCGTGCGCGATCTCCAGGCCCGCTACCCCGGACTGCAGGCCGCAAGTGCCGAGGCGCTCGCCGAGGACAGCGCCGCGCTGGTGCTCGCGGTCAAGCCTCAAACCCTGCCGGACCTGGCCCCCACGCTGCGCGAGGGCGTCATCCGTGGGCAGCCCCTGGTGATCTCGGTGGCCGCCGGCATCACCACGGCCCAGCTGGCCCGCTGGCTGGGTGACGACACCCGCCTCGTCCGCGCCATGCCCAACACGCCAGCCTTGGTCGGCGCCGGCGTGACCGGCCTGTTCGCCGCCCCCACGGCCACCACCGAGGATCGCGACACCGCCACCCGCCTGCTGGAGTCGGTAGGGCGGGCGATCCCGGTGGCGGACGAGGAGCTGATGCACGCGGTCACGGCGACCTCGGGCAGCGGCCCGGCCTACGTCTTTCTGATGATCGAGGCGATGCAGGAGGCCGCGCAGTCGCTCGGGCTGCCGCCCGACACCGCGCTGGAGCTGACGCTCGGCACGCTAGCGGGTGCGACCCGACTGGCCGCCGAGAGCGACGAGCCGCCCGCCGAACTGCGCCACCGCGTGACGTCGCCGGGCGGCACCACCGAGCGGGCCTTGCAGGTGCTGGAGGATGGCGACCTGCGCGGACTCATGCGCCGCGCGATGGCGGCAGCGGCCGAGCGCTCGCGCGAACTCGGACAGTAGGGGCTTCGTCCGCCGCGTTTCGGGCTGGGCCTGGTTCGTCCTCTAGAGTTTACGGTGGCTTCGGCTAGCCGCCTGCCATGCGCTGTCTCGCCAGCGCGCCGCGAGGTACTTTCTTGCTTGCCCAAGAAAGTACCCAAAGAAGGGCACCCGGATTCCGCCCGGGGACCTTGCTCCAGGGCCCTCGGGCCGGCGGCGCTGAAACTCGCTACGCCTTCGGCTCCGCTCAGACAGTCAGCGCCCCCGTTTCTATTTTGAATCGTCCGTCCCGAGGACCCTTCCGCAAGGGGCTTCATACGGGGGGATAAGGTCAAGACAACGGCTGTCCTGATGTTTGTGCGAATGGCTGGAGGCTAGGTATTCGGACATCCTGGGCACGTGCGGCCTTCGGCCCTGGCGTGCCGCGCCCGCGAGCGGGCGCAAGACCCCCTCGTAGGATGCGGATGAGCGCAGCGAATCGCATCAGGGTTGCCCCGACGCCGGACCGGTGCGTTTCGCTGCGCTCAACCGCACCCTACAGCTCGGGGCTACCGCCTGTTTTGACCTTCCCTCCCGATATGAGCCCCTTGTGGAGGGCGTGACAGGCCGGACGATTCACAATAGACACGGGGCGCTGACTGTCTGAGCGAAGCCAAAGGCGCAGCGAGTTTCAGCGCCTCCGGCCTGGCGCGTCCGAAGCAAGGTCCCCGGGCGAATCCCGGGCGTGTTTCTTGGTTACTTCTTTGCATGAGCAAAGAAGTCCGTTTTTGATCAACAACTGGCGGGGTGCGCTGCCGAAACAGCGCATGGCAGGCAGCGGACCGAAAGCAAGTAAACACCAGATGCCGAACCCGGCCCAGCCTCAACGACGCTGAGGGCCAACCAGGGCACGCCAAGGCCCGCTAGCTGGTGGGCGGGAGAAGGCTACGCGTCGGGGAGGCCGAGGCGGCGCAGCCAGCGCGCCGGATCGCCGGCGCAGACCAGAAACTCGGGATTGAGCATGCTCTCCTTGGTGTTGTAGCGAAGCTCCTGCCCGTGGAGGTCCGTCACATGCCCCCCCGCGGCCCGCACGACCGCATGCGCCGCCGCGGTATCCCACTCGCTGGTCGGCCCCAGGCGCGGATAAATATCCGCGGCTCCCTCGGCCACCATGCAGAGCTTCATCGAGCTGCCCAGGCTCACCAACTCGTGCGTCCCAAGGCGTTCCAGAACCGCTTTGAGCCGCTCGGCCCCGTGCGAACGACTGCCCGCCACCAGCGGGTGCTCGGTATCAATACGGTCGCGTGCCACCTCGATGGCGCGCGGGGCCTCGGAACCATCGCGGCGGATGGCGCCGCCTCCAGCGTGGCCCGCATACAGACGCTGAAGCACCGGACTCCAGACCACGCCCATCAGCGGCTCGTGGTCATGGATCAGGGCAATGTTGACCGTGAATTCACCCGTACGCTTGACGAACTCGCGGGTCCCGTCCAGGGGATCGATCAGCCAGTAGGTCCGCCACTGCTTGCGGCGCTCGAATGGTACGTCCTGCCCCTCCTCGGAGAGGACGGGCCACTCCGGCGCGATCTCGCGCAACCCCTGTGCGATCACGCGATGCGCGGCCAGGTCGGCCTCGGTCAGTGGGGAGCGATCGTCCTTTTCGGTAACCGCGAAGCGGGTCTCGTAGACCTCGAGAATGGCATGGCCGGCATCCTCGGCCAGACCACCCACTTCCTGCATCAGGGCGGTCAGGGCCGCGTCCTTGGGCGGTTCGTTCATCGGGGCATCCTTTCTGATTCGAACGGTACGGAATGCGCGTACCTTGGCAGAACCCGGGTCAGGCGTCGAGAAAATCGCGCACCATATAAAGTGCCGCGATGGAACGGGCCTCGGTGCAATCCTCGCGGGTGACCAGTTCGCCCAGCCGGTCCAGCGACCAGGGTACGACCTCGATGGCCTCCGGCTCGTCACCCTCCTCGCGCTGGGGGTAGAGATCCTCCGCCACGATCAGATGGGTCTCGTGCGACATGTAGCCGGGCGCGACCGTCAGCGCGCCCAGGTGGGTCAGGCGGTGACCGCCATACCCGACCTCCTCCATGATCTCGCGGTTTGCCGCCACCAGGATGTCCTCGCGCGCCTCGATGCGGCCCTTGGGCAGGCCAAGCTCGTAGCGGTGGGTGCCGGCCGCGTATTCGCGGATCAGCAGCACGGTGCGATCCGGCTGCACCGGGGCGACGATGACTGCGCCGTTGCCCCGGCTGATCAGGCGCTCGTAACAGGTGCGCGCCCCATTGCTGAACTCGAGATCCAGCTCCTCGACCTCGAACAGCCGACTTCGGGCTACGGTCCGGCGGCCCTGGACATCCGGTTTGTCTCGACTCATAGACGTTTTATTCGGCGTTGCGCAGCCGTACCTGGGTTCTCAGTTCGCCCTCGAACAGGGTGTCGAGGATGATGCCATGGTCGGACTCGACGACGTCGAAGCCTTCCTGTGCCTCGGGGTGGGTCTCCTCCAGACGCAGGTCCAGATCCCCCCAGTTTACGGCCATGGTGACCCGCATGGGGAAGTAGCCATCCAGGAAACGCCGCACGAAGGGCCCGTTCTCCATCGTGTAGACGCCATCACCTTCGTGTTCGATCACACGCATGCGTGCGGTGACACAGACCTCGGAATCCTTGTGGACACCGCGCAGGTCGACCCGGTCGCCCCGTGCCTCGGCCAGGTCGATGTTGGTAGTGGATTCGACCTGAAGGTCCTCGATTCGCTCTTCGTTGTAGGCAATGACCATGCGCCGGATCGGCGCAATATCGCTGTGGCACTGGCGCAGATCCACCCAGCCGTCCTCCAGCGAAGACGGGCTCAGCGTGATCTGGTTCTGGTGGTGATGAGGGACCTGCTCCGGCTCCTCGGTCAGAAACTTGATCTCCGGGCTGGTGGTCTGGGTCTGGTCCGGCGATACAGTCTCGCCCCACAGGCTGTCGTCCTCGAGCGGGTCGTAATCGGGGTCGCTCGGGTCCATCGCCTGCGCGGAAAATGGCAGCAGCGCCAGGGAAACCAGCGCCAGAAAGAGCGGGCCAGGGGCCAGACGGGATTCAGGTACCATGGGAGCCATCGCAATCACCCTCTTTGAGGTTCCGTTCGCTGTGGACCCCAAAAACCCCGAAAAAAATCCGAATCCGCAGGAATCATCGGTGCATGTCGACTGGTCGAGCATCGACACCGTGCTGTTCGACATGGACGGTACACTGCTGGATCTGCACTTTGACAACCGCTTCTGGCGCGAGCTGATCCCCGCCGAGTACATCCGCTGCCAGCCGGACGACCCGGAATGCGCCCGCCGGCGCCTGGAAGACGAGATGCAACGCGTGCGCGGCAAGCTCGAATGGTACTGCGTGGATCACTGGACCCGGTTCACCGGTCTCGACGTGCTCGGGCTGAAGCGCGAACTGGCCCACCACGTCGCAATCAAGCCGCACGCCGAGGCCCTGCTGGGCGCCCTGCATCGCTCCGGCCGCCGACGCGTGCTGGTAACCAACGCCCATCCGAAGGTCTACAACTTCAAGCACCAGATCACGCGGATCGGGGATCACCTGGACACGATCGTCTCCGCCCACGACCTGGAGTGCGCCAAGGAAGACACCGACTTCTGGGAACGGCTGCAACGCATCACCCCCTACGATCCGGCACGTACGCTGCTGGTCGACGACAACCTGCTGGCCCTGGCCAGCGCAGCCCGGCAGGGCCTGACCGAGCTGCGCGGCATGCGCTACCCGGACGAGCGCGGGGAGCCGATGGACTCGCGGGAGTTTCTGCTGCTGGAATCGCTGGCCGACCTGCTGCCCGGACTTCCGGGCCGGGAACGGCCCGTTACTTGACCGGAGTCGGCAGGTTGCGGATCAGGTCCAGCCGGATCTGAACGTCACGCCCCTCGCACTCGCCGTCCAGCCAGTGATATCCGTCCGCCTCGCGGACCTCGCGCGGGGTCACCTTGCCCCACCAGGCCTGGCTGGAGTCGGGCTCGGCCCAGTTCAGCTGCAGGGTCTCACCTGTGAGAATGGCGATCTCCAGGCGTTCGATCACATGTTTGGGAAGGACGGATTCGGTCATCGGGGTGGTTCGCGGTAGTCGGTGGGATCCGGCACGCCCGCCGAGGCGAAAGCCGCGCGGCGCGCCTGGCACTGCGGGCAGCGCCCGCAGTGGAGCGATTGTGCCAGAAGGCAGCTCCAGGTGCGGGACCAGTCGATCCCCAGCGGATCGGTGGTGTAGATGATATCGGCCTTGGACTGCGCGATCAGCGGGGCCTCGATCGCCAGCCCCGGTACCAGCTCGTCCGCCAGCGCCGCGAGGCGCCCGATAAAGGACGGGCGCGAACCCGGGCCATGCCCTTGGTCCTCGCGATTGAGCGCCAGCAGGATACGCCCCGCCCCCTGGTGCTCGGCGAGATTGATCGCCAGCGCCAGCACCAGCAAGTTGCGCTGTGGCAACGGCACATGCGCGACCCACTCCGAACGTTTGGCAAACGCCTGGCGCAGCGCGCGCAGGTCCATCTCGACGGGGTCGACCCCATAGTCGGCGCCCAGGGCACGGATCGCAGCCCGCTCACGCTCGGCATTGCGCTGGCCATAGTCCACCCACAGGGCGCGCAGCGGGCGGCCCTGCGCATGCCGCTGCGCCAGCAGGGCACTGCTCTCGATACCCCCGGACAGCAGGAGCAGATCGGGGGGCGATTCACCCGTGTACTTGTCCGTGGCGTGCATTCGGGCACCATACGCAAAGCACACGCCCGCAGAAAGGAACCCTGATGATCGACGAGCTGCGCCGCCACTGGCAGCGCCTGATGCGCACGGATCTGAGCGATACCGAATCCGGCGACGACGAACACCGACTGCAGCGTGCGGCCGCCGCGCTGATCATGGAGGTCTGCCGCGCCGATTTCGAACTGCACGAGGCCGAACTCGACTCCGTGCGCGCCAGCCTGATCGAGTTGTTCGAACTGGATGCGGACACCGCCGACGGCCTGCTCGAAATCGCCCGGGAAAAGAGCGACGAACTCGTATCCGTCCACCCGTTGGTGCGCGAGGTCAACGCGGCCTTCGATGCCGACCAGAAGGCCGACATCATGCGCGCACTGTGGCGCGCCGCCTGGGCCAACCAGGACCTGCACAAGCGCCAGGAAGCCGTGATCCGGCACCTGGCCGATCTGTTGTATGTCCCGCACTCGACATTCATCCGCACCAAGCACGAGGTCCTGGGCGATGCCGCCGATCCGAACTGACAGGGAGTGGCGCTGATGGGCGACCCGGGCACGCTGCTTGCCGCCCTTGCAGTGGGCATCCTCGGGGGCGTTCACTGCCTCGGGATGTGCGGCGGCATCGTGGGCGCGATCTCGCTCGGACATGGCCGCCGGGGCCCGGGGTTCGACCTGCTCCTGGCCTACAACCTCGGACGCATGGGCAGCTATGTGATCGCCGGGGCCCTTGCGGGCTGGCTGGGCGCCACCCTGCTGGGCGGGCTGCCGGCCGGGCAGGTGATCCTGCAGGGGATTGCCGCGGTATTCCTGGTCCTGCTGGGGCTGTACATCGGCGGCTGGTGGCCGGTACTCGCGCGTCTGGAGCAGGCCGGTGGCGTGGTGTGGCGTCGTATCGAGCCTCTGGGTCGGCGGTTTCTGCCAGTGCGCAATGCCGGCCAGGCCCTGCTGGTGGGCGGGCTTTGGGGCTGGCTGCCCTGCGGGCTGGTCTACAGCGTGCTGGCCTGGTCGCTCAGCGCCGGCGGGGCCACCGAGGGCGCGCTGCTGATGGCGGCCTTTGCCCTGGGCACGCTGCCGAATCTGCTACTGATGGGGGTCTTCGCGGCGCGTATGGCTGCGTTTGTGCAACAACGCTGGGTTCGCGCCCTGGCGGGAGCCGCGATCCTGCTCTACGGCGGCTGGATGCTACTGCGGCTGACAATGTAACCCCCGCCTCCCGGCGGGGGTACCAATGGTTCAGTCAGCGAAGAACTCGCGGCTGAAGCTGATGGGCAGGGCCCGCTCGCTGCCTTCCGGCGTTACCTCGAGTGCGAACTCGAGGGTCTCGCCGCGGCGAACAGTCACCTCGGAAAGCTGATAGATGGCGTCGCCATCCTGGATCTCCCGAAAGCGCAGGTTGCGCATCTGATCGTTCATGTTGGTCGCGGTGCCGCTGAGATCCGCGGAGACGGCCTTGAGCCCATCGTCAGTCCGTTCCATCACGGTGACGTTGACCATTGCGCGGTTGGAACTGCGGCGCACGTCGTAGGCCTGGGCGACCTCGGGGGAGAGGAAGGTGGTGTTGATGACGTTGTAGTACACCACGTAGTTATCGAATTCCGCCTCGTTGGCGGACGCGATCGAGCTGCCGAGGACAACCGCCGCCAGGGCGACGATGAAGCCGGTGATGACCCGATGCACTCTTACCATGGCTGACTCCTCTGCCGTTGCGGGAATGCAGAGGCGGTGCCGCCGGCATGGCTGACACCATCCCCTGTCTTCGAGTCTAGCGCCTTTTCGCGCGGATGAAACCGCCAAAAAAGGAGGGTTTCGGGGCGCGGATGGTCTCGATCAAAAAGAGCGCACCAGAATCAGCAAGATGTACAGACCGACCAGTGCGACCATCGGCGAAAAATCGATCGCACCGGCCCGCGGCAGCGTCCGGCGCAGCGGACCGAGGATAGGCCGATTGACGTCGCCGACCAGGCGCAGGATGGGGTTGTGCCCCCCGCCACCGCCTCCGGCCTGGATCCAGCTCATCACGACCTCGACAATCAGGGCGATGATGAACACCCAGATCACGGTGGTCAGGACCTCGCGGATGGCAACGTAGAAGATCACGCCAAACCCTACGTCCGCGCCGAGGATCGCGGCGCGCAGCCAGAGTTCAACGCACTTCAGCACGATAATCAGCACGATCGCGGCCAGGTCGACCCGCCCGACCGAGGGGATCACCCGCCGCAGGATGCGCAGCGGCGGGTCGGTCAGCATGACGATCGTCTGCGAGATCGGGTTGTGGTACTCCGCCCGCACCAGCCCGAAGATCGTGCGCAGGATCAGCAGGATGATGTAGATCCCGAAGACGACGCTGATCAGGAAGATGGCAATCTCTTGTCCGGGTCCGGCGGCGTTCATGCGGGCTCCTTGCGGCAATTCAACGGAAAGTGCGCAGCATTGTCCGGCATGCCCGGCGGGATGCCAAGAAGACGCTGAACGGACCGAGGGCGCCCAGCCGCCTCAGGTCCGGTCCAGGGTGTCGCGCACCTGGGTCGCGATCTCCTCGATCGACAGCTCGGTGACATCCAGGTGGGGGATGGCCCAGGTCTCGAGGAACTCCTGGATCGCGGCACATTCCGCGCGGCACTGGGCAAGGCTTGCGTACTGACTGCCGGGGCGGCGGCCCTCGCGGATCTGTGACAGACGCTGGGGGGTGATGGTCAGCCCGACCATACGCCCGCCGAGACCGCGCAGGCTGCGCGGCATGTGCGGGGTATCATCCCGGCCCAGGTCTTCCGGCACCAGCGGGTAGTTGGCCGCGAACAGCCCGTAATTCATCGCCAGGTAGAGACTCGTGGGTGTCTTGCCCGAACGCGAGGCGCCCAGCAACACCACATCGGCGACGGAAAGATCCTGGGTGGCCAGACCGTCGTCGTGCGACAGCGTGTAGTTCAGGGCCTCGATGCGACGGTCGTAGCGCGTCACATCGCCCATGCCGTGGGCCCGCCCGGATACCGACTGGGCCGTGACCCCGAGCACCTCCTCCAGCCGCCCGACCTGCTCCCCGAATACGTCGATCACCGGGACGGGGCTGTGGCGCAGTTCCTGGCGCAGGTCGGCATTGGCCAGGGTGGCCACGACGAGCGCCGGCTGCGGCCCGGCCTCGATCCGAGCGAACACGCTGGACAGCCGACCCGGGGTCTGCACGAAAGGCAACCGATGCCAGGCCGGATCCAGGTCCGGGAACTGGGTGAACAGCGAACGCGCCAGCGTCTCCGCGGTAATCCCGGTCCCGTCAGACACCAGATACACCTGCGGGCACCGCGGATCGGCCATGTCCTATCCCCTTACCTTTGCCAGTTGCTCCCAGGTGGAGAGTAGTGCATCCGGGTTCAACGACAAGGAATCAATGCCCTCGTCCATCAGCCACGCGGCCATCTCGGGGTAGTCGGACGGGGCCTGCCCGCAGATCCCGACGTACTTGTCGGCATCCTTCGCGGCCCGGATCGCCATGGTCAGCAACGCCTTCACCGCATCGTCGCGCTCGTCGAAGGAATCCGCCACCAGGCCGGAGTCACGATCGACCCCGAGCGTGAGCTGGGTCAGGTCGTTGGAGCCGATCGAGAAGCCATCGAAGTGCTCCAGGAAGCGCGCCGCCAGCAGGGCGTTCGAGGGGATCTCGCACATCATCACGACCTTCAGGCCGTTCTCGCCGCGGCGCAGCCCCTCCTCGCCGAGTACGCGGATCACGTCCTCGGCCTCGGTCAGCGTGCGCACGAACGGGACCATGATCTGCACGTTCTCGAGCCCCATCTCCTCGCGCACACGACGCAGGGCCTCGCACTCCATCGCAAAGGCCGGGCGGAAGGTGTCGGAGCGATAGCGCGAGGCGCCGCGGAACCCGAGCATCGGGTTCTCCTCCTCCGGCTCGTAGCCCGAACCCCCGATCAAATGGGCATATTCGTTGGACTTGAAGTCCGACAGGCGCACGATCACCGGCTCCGGTGCGAAGGCCGCAGCCAGCGTGGCAATGCCCTCGGACAGCTTGCGCACGAAGTACTCGCGCGGGCCGTCGTCAAACCCGCGCAGGCGCTCGGCGATGCGCTCCTGCACATCGGCATCCAGCCGCCCCGGGTCCTCGGCATAGTCCAGCAGCGCCAGGGGATGCACGCCGATGGTGCCGTTGATGATGAACTCCAGCCGTGCGAGCCCGATCCCGGCATGCGGCAGCTGGGAGAAGGCGTAGGCACGCCCCGGGTTGGCCACGTTCAGCATCAGCTTGACGGGCAGCTCCGGCAGCTCGCCGACATCGGCCTTCTTGACCGAATAGTCGAGCCGCCCGGCGTAGACACGACCATCGTCACCCTCGGCACAGGAGACGGTGGCCTCCATGCCATCGGACAGGGCCTCGGTCGCATCGGCGCAGCCGACCACCGCCGGGATGCCCATCTCGCGGGCAATGATCGCCGCGTGGCAGGTGCGCCCGCCGCGATTGGTCACGATCGCGGCGGCGCGCTTCATCACCGGTTCCCAGTCCGGGTCGGTCATGTCCGCCACCAGGATGTCGCCCTCCTCCATGGTGTGCATGGAATCCGGGGAGTCCAGCACACGGACGACCCCGGCACCGACCTTCGAGCCGATCGCCCTGCCGGTGACCAGCGGCGTCTCGCTGTGCGGGGCCAGCTCGTAGCGCTCGCCCGCACCGAGCTCGACGCGGCTCTCCACCGTCTCCGGGCGCGCCTGCACGATAAACAGCTCGCCAGTCTCGCCGTCCTGGGCCCATTCGATATCCATGGGCCGGCCATAGTGCTGCTCGATCGCGACCGCAAAGCGACCCAGCTGCTCGGCATCGGCGTCGCTGAGGCAGAAGCGCTCGCGCAGGTCCCGCGGCGTGTCTTCGGTGCGCGTGCCACCCTCGTCCAGGACCATGCGGACAGCCTTGGTGCCTAGGGTGCGACCGATGATCGCGCGCTTGCCCGCCGCCAGTGCCGGCTTGTAGACCTGATACTCGTCCGGGTTCACCGCGCCCTGCACGACGGTCTCGCCAAGACCCCAGGCGCCAGTGATGAACACCGCGTCGCGAAACCCGCTCTCGGTGTCGAGGGTAAAGATCACCCCGCTCGCCCCGACATCGGAACGCACCATGCGCTGCACGCCGGCGCTGAGGGCCACCTCGTCGTGGGCAAAGTTGTTGTGCACCCGGTAGGCAATCGCGCGGTCGTTGTAGAGGCTGGCGAAGCACTCGCGCAAGCGTGCAAGCAGCGCATCGATACCGCGCACATTCAGAAACGTCTCCTGCTGTCCGGCAAACGAGGCCTCGGGGAGATCCTCGGCGGTGGCCGATGAGCGCACGGCGACGGGCACGTCATCGCCCAGTTTGCCGTAGTGCTCGCGCACCGCCTGTTCCAGTTCGTCCGGCAGTGGCGCCGCCTCGATCCAGCCGCGCACCTCGCGCCCCGCCTCGCGCAGGGCCTCGATGTCGTTGATGTCGAGATCGGCCAGGCGCGCCTTGATCCGGGCAGCGAGGTTCTCGTGCTCCAGATGCGCACGGAAGGCGTCGGCCGTGGTCGCGAACCCGCCGGGCACGCGCACACCCGCCCGCCCCAGCTCGCGCAGAAGCTCGCCCAGGGAGGCGTTCTTGCCGCCCACCCTGGCCACATCGTCCATATTCAGATCGTCGAGATCGACTACCCAGCGCATCGCGCCTCCCAAGAAGGTTTGTGAACTGTCTAACATGGGCCGTGACGCCTCTGGGATACACTAGGATCCATTTTGTCCCCCATACCCGAGGAGGCCCCGTGTCCATACGCCCAACCCTTCCGTCCAGCTTAACGAAAACCGCTTTCGGGGGAATGCTGCTGGGCCTGGCCCTTGCCCTGGCCCCAGTACACGCGAAGGAAGATCCGTCATCCCTGGCCATTCTGGGCACCGTCGAAGATGTCGAGATCGTGGGCGAGGGGATTGTGCTGGAGGCGCGCCTGGACACGGGGGCGACATCATCGTCCCTGAACGCACTCAACAAGGAAAAGTTCGAGCGCGACGGCGAGGACTGGATCCGCTTCGATGTCATCGACCCCGATGACGACGACGCCTATATCACCCTGGAACGCCCGGTCGAGCGCATCGTCCGTATCCGCCGTCACAGCGGCGAGAGCCAGGAGCGCCCGGTAATCGCGATGGAGTTCTGCATCGGCGACCAGCGCATCAAGGGCGACACGACCCTCATCGACCGCACTAACCTCACCTATCAGGCCCTCATTGGCCGCACGCACCTGGCCGGGCATATTCTGGTCGACTCCGGGGCCGAACATACCTACGCGCCCGACTGCGGAGACGACGATTCGTGAGACGTTTTCATCTCCCGATCCTAATCGTGCTGTTGAGCACGATCGGGCTCGGGATCTTTGCGTACAAGGTCATCGCCCTGGACATGCCCGTCATGCCCGGGGCATCGGCCGAGACCTGGCAGGTTGAAGCACGCGTTCGCTATCAGCCCACCGGGGGTGCGGCCAACGTGCAACTGCGCATCCCGGATCGCCTGCCCAATTTCGCCATCCTGGATGAAGGCTTCGTCTCGCGCGGCTATGGCCTGAATACGCTGCGCGGCCAGGACGACCGCATTGCCCAATGGACCACACGGCAGCCGCGCGGAGAACAGGTGCTGTACTACCGGGCGACCCTCTACCGCGACAGCGATGACCGCTCGGACGCTGACTACCCAGGCCCCGTCGGGGCCCCTGAATGGACCGAGCCCTACCGCTCCGCGGCGGATGCGCTGATCGAGGACGTCCGCAGCCGGTCTTCGGATATCCAGACCTTCGCCTCGGTGCTGGTCAATGACCTCGCACACGCCGCACCCGCATCGAATGCCGCGGTATTCGCCGATGACGGCGGCGACCGCGTACAACGCAGTCAGACGCTGATCGAACTCCTGGCTACGGCCCGGATCCCCGCGCGCATGGTCACCACGTTGCACCTGCGCGACGGGCGCCGCGACATACGGCCAGAAACCTGGATCGAGGTCCACAACACGCGGCGCTGGGTGCCCATTCACCCGCTGTCGGGCGAGATCGAATACCCGGACGATGTGGTCGTCTGGGCCCATGGGTCCGCGCCCCTGCTGGAGGTCTCCAACGGACGCGACGCCGAGGTCCGCTTTGCCGTCTCGCGGGGCGTACAGGACGCCCTGACCACCGCCCAGCGATTCGGCGAGACCGTCAACGCCCAGTTGATGGAGTTCTCCACCCTGAATCTCCCGCTGGGGACCCAGAACACCTACCGCGTGCTGCTCATGGTCCCCCTGGGGGCCATGATCATCGTGTTCCTGCGCAACGTGATCGGCGTCCAGACATTCGGCACGTTCATGCCGGTGCTGATCGCGCTGTCCTTTCGCGAGACGCAGCTGCTGGCCGGGATCATCCTGTTCACCCTGATCGTGTCGCTCGGGCTGGCCGTGCGCTTCTATCTCGAACACCTGCGATTACTGCTCGTGCCACGACTGGCGGCAGTGGTCAGCGTGGTCATCATGCTGATGCTCGGGATCAGCATCCTTTCGCACCAGCTGGGGTTCGAGCGGGCGCTCGCGCTGTCGCTGTTCCCGATGGTCATCCTGGCCATGACGATCGAGCGCATGTCCGTGGTCTGGGAAGAACACGGTCCATCGGACGCGATCACCCAGGGCATCGGCAGCCTGGCCGTGGCCGCCGCCGCCTATGGGCTGATGGCCAATCGCCACCTGGAACACCTGTTGTTCGTATTCCCCGAACTGCTGCTGGTACTGCTGGCGATGACCCTGCTGCTCGGGCGCTACACGGGCTATCGCCTGAGCGAGCTGTTCCGTTTCGGCCGCATGCAGGAGGCCATGCAGCCCTCCAGACGCTCGGAGGATCGCTAACATGGGCTGGCTGCCACGCTTCGTGCTCCCACGGACCCTGCGCGAGCAGGGCATTGTGGGGATGAACGCGCGCAACGCCCGCTTCATCGCCCAGTACAACCACCGACGGTTCTACCCGCGGGTGGACGACAAGCTGGAGACCAAGCGCCTCGCCCTGGATGCCGGCCTTTCGGTACCCGAACTCTACGGGGTCGTCCGTTCGCATCACGAGATTCGCAAACTCGAGCGTCTGTTGCGCGCCTATCCCGACGGCTTCGTGATCAAACCGGCGCATGGGGCTGCCGGCGACGGCATCCTGGTCATTACCGGCTGGCGCGGGGATCGGCTGCGGCGTGCCAGCGGCCGCACGATGGAGATGAGCGAGCTGCACGACCACTGCTCCAACATCCTCTCCGGGATGTACAGCCTGGGCGGACGTCCAGACGTCGCGATGGTCGAGCAGCGGGTCCGGTTCTCCTCGGCCTTCGACCAGATCACCTATCGTGGCGTGCCCGACATCCGGACCGTTGTCTACCGGGGGTACCCGGTCATGGCCATGATGCGCCTGCCCACCCAGGACTCCGACGGCAAGGCCAACCTGCACCAGGGTGCGGTCGGCACCGGGATCGACCTGGCCTCCGGCAGGACCATCGGCGGCGTGCAGCACAACCGGCCCATCTGGGAACACCCCGACACCGAACACTCGATTGTCGGGCTGGAAATCCCCGGCTGGGATGAACTGATGCAGCTGGCGTCAGGCTGTTACGAACTGAGCAAACTGGGCTATCTGGGCGTGGACGTCGTGATCGATCAGGACCGCGGCCCCCTGATTCTCGAACTCAATGCCCGCCCCGGGCTTGCGATCCAGATCGCCAATGGCGAGGGACTGGAGAGCCGGCTGCTCGCGGTGGACGCGCACCTGGTCGGGCGCGACGGCACCGAACCGCCCGAGCAGCGCGCGCGCTGGGCCGCCGGGGTCTTTGCGCGTCACGAAGCGACGCAAGCGGCGCCTGCGGATGCCGCCTCGGCCACCCCCGCGGCGCAAGACGCAGATTCAACAGAGATCGAGCGGCGCTAGCGAGGCAGGGGCCCTCGACCAACGCCGAGAGGCCCGAGCCACTTTCCGCTATCCTAGGCCCCATGACCTCGACAGCGCATTCCCACAGTCCGGCAGATATCGACCAGGCACTGGCGGACGCCGAGCGTGTCTGCACCCGACGCGGTGCGCGGCTGACCGAGCAGCGCCGCCGCATCCTCGAACAGATCCTGCGCACCGACGGCGTGATCAAGGCCTACGACCTGATCCATGCGCTGTCCTCGGATGACCACAGCATCAAGCCACCAACGGTCTACCGGACCCTGGCCTTCCTGCTGGAGCAGGGCCTGATCCACCGCATCGAGAGCCTGAACGGCTTCGTCGCCTGTTCTCACCCGGGTGAGCGCCATGAATCCGCGCTGATGATCTGTGACGGCTGCGGCCAGATCACCGAGTTCCATACCCCGGAGCCAGCCACCCAGGCACTCGAGGCCCAGGCCACCGCCCAGGGCTTTGCGATCGACTCGCGCATGGTCGAGCTGCACGGGCACTGCGCGGACTGCCGTAACGCCTGACTGCCGTGCCCGCCACCCTCCAGGCGTTTCCCCCGGTCCTGGACACCCGTACCCGTGCGGTGGTGCTGGGCAGCTTCCCCGGCGTGGCCTCCCTCCAGGCACAGGCGTACTACGCGAATCCGCGCAACCAGTTCTGGCCGATCATGGCCGCCATCCTCGGCGAGCCCTTCCCCGACCTTGAATACCCCGAGCGCATCCGGCGCCTGCTCACGCACCGCATCGGCCTCTGGGATGTCTACGGCACCTGTCGGCGCGAGGGCAGCCTGGACAGCGCCATCCGTGCCGCCGCACCCAATGACCTCACTCGGCTGACACGGGAAGCGCCGGGGCTGCGCCTTGTCCTGCACAACGGCGCGGAGAGCGCTCGCCGCCTGCACGAGACCCGGGCACTCGGCGTCGAGGCCCTGCGCCTGCCATCGACCAGTCCGGCCAACGCCCGCTGGAGCTTCGAGGCCAAGCTCGAGGCCTGGGCCGAAGCGCTGACAAGCGCCGGGATTCTCAGGCACCTGTAGTCCCTCCGGCCGCCGTCGGGGTTGCGCCCCAAAACGTTATCTTATAACGTGACATCGTCGTGTAACGATATAACAATTTATTCACGCTGAGGCCTTCGGCGTGTCTGTACATGTTTGGGAGTCCGTCATGCCGCACAACACACACCTGCTCCGTCCCGCCCTGGGCGGACTGACCGCCCTGGCACTCGCCGTGCCGACCGCCGCCACCGCCCAGCAGTGGGAGACGCGCGCGGGAGACCGCAACTGGGGGCTGGATATCTCATTGATCCTGGAAGGGGTCTACTACAACGAGATGTCCCGGGGTATCAGCGACCCGGCCGGCTTCGATGACGGCCATGACCATGGGCACGACCACGGCCACGGGCATGACCACGGGTTCGACGACGGCTTCAACCTCGGGCACAACGAACTGGTCTTCGAAGCCAACCTCGGCGACCTGTTCGATGGCGTGCTGATGATCGGTTTCGACGAGGACCATGTTGAAGTCGAAGAGGCCTACCTGACCACCCGCGCCCTGCCCGGTGGCTTCCAGGTCAAGGCAGGTAAATTCCTGTCGGACATCGGCTACATCAACAGCCGCCACGTCCATGACTGGGACTTCGTCGACCGCCCGCTGGTCAACGAATACCTGTTCGGCGATCACGGCCTGCAGGAAACCGGCGTCCAGGCCACCTGGCTCGCCCCGACCGAGACCTACACCCAGCTCGGCGTGGAACTGCTGCAAGGCGAAACCAGCGGTATCGCGAACTATGAAGGCAGCCAGTCGGCTCGGAATGGTCAGGAGCGCATCCTGAGTGATCGTTCCGGACCACGACTGATTACCGCGTTTGCCAAATTCGGCCCGGACCTGGGCCCCGACCATGCCGCCCAATTCGGTATCTCCGGCGGCTACGCGCGCAGCTTCCAGAAGACCGACGAGCACTCCACACGTTTCGAAGATTGGGATGGAAGCGCCTGGTTCGCCGGCCTAGACGCCGTCTATAAATACAGCTCGGGCCGCGCCTATGGCCACGGCGACTGGCGCCTGCAGGGAGAGTATTTTTACCGTGAGATTGATGTCGACCGGCGCGATGTGAATTTCGAAGCGGATGGCAACGGACCGGAAGGCTTCGTCCGCAACGAACAGTCTTTCAAAAACAAACAGGATGGCCTTTACGTCCAGGGCGTATACGGCTTCGCCCCGCGCTGGGAGGCCGGCCTGCGCGCCGAGGCCCTCGGCCTGACCAACGACGTCGGCCGCGGTGATGGCGAGTCGTTCGGCACCTCATACCGTCAGACCGCTCAGGTGACCTTCCGCCCCGTGGAGCCGGTATTCCTGCGCGCGCAGCTGTCGCAGAACGACTTCGTCGACGAGCACGGTGATCGCGACCGCGGGCTGGAATTCATGCTGCAACTGAACGTGGCGCTCGGCGCGCACGGCGCCCACCGCTTCTGATCAGTATCGCGTCGTCGTCCAGGGTCGGCAGGACCGTTGATGCCCTGTCGGCCCCATCCGTATCCCGAAATCACCAGGAGTCCCGCATGTCCTTTAGCAAGACTCGCACCCGTATCACCCGGACCCTCGCCGCCGTTGCCTCGGTGGCCGCACTCACCTTCATCCTGCTACCCGCGCAGGCGGCTGCCGGACTGAACATCGTGGCCACTACATCCAGCCTCGGTGCCCTGGCCCGCGAGATCGGGGGCGACGAGGCCGAGGTCCGCGTGCTCGCGCCGCCGGACCGCGACGCACATTACCTGGATGCCCGCCCCAGCTTCATGGCCGCCCTGCGCCGGGCCGACATGCTGCTGGAACTGGGTGCCGGTCTGGAAGAAGGCTGGCTGCCCGCCGCCCAGCGCGGCGCCAACAACCGCGCGATCAACTCGGGGCAGCCGGGCCACTTCCGCGCGGCCGACAAGGTCGAACTGCGCCGTTCCATCACCATGGACGGGCCGAACATGGGCCACGTGCACGAGGAGGGCAATCCGCATTTCAATGCCGACCCGTTGCGTATGGCCGAACTCGCCCTGGCACTGGGACAGCGCATGGGAGAACTGCGGCCGGATCACGCCGAGGCCTTCGTGCAGCGTGCAGAGGCAGCCGCCGAAAGCCTGCGCGAACACGCCGAGAAGCTGGCCGAGCGCGTGGAGCCTGACCAGCGCATCGTGGTCTACCACGAGGACCTCGACTATCTGGAAGAGTGGCTGCCAGTCGAGATCGTCGGCTATCTGGAACCGGCGCCGGGGATCCCGCCCACCGCGCGCCATCTGCGCAGCCTCGTGGACGATCTCGAAGGCACCGAGGGCACTGTCCTGTACGCCGAGTTCCAGCCGCCTCGCGGCGCGGAATTCCTGGAACGGAACCTGGGCTGGCCGACGCATGCCGTACCACTGGATCCGCCGGCGGACTCCGGCCTCGATGGCTACCTCGAACTGATGAGCACCTGGGCGCAGGCCCTGCCCCAGCGCTGAAGAAAGCAGAAGCCGCTGTCACGACGGACCCGGAAAGCCACTTTCCGGGTCCGTTATCATTGGCCACCGCCCCATTCTTACGAACCTGCATGCCACCCGAGCCTGTCCCGCCCATCCTGCACTCCCAGTCGGCCCTCCTCGGGTTCGACCGTCCGGTGATCGGGCCTTTGTCCCTGGAGATCCCGGCAGGTGCCCGCTGGGCCCTGACCGGACCCAATGGGGTGGGCAAATCGCTACTGCTGAAAGCCATTACCGGACAGGCCCGCGTTCACGGCGGGCGTTTTGAACTCGCCCCCCGTACGCGACCCAGCCTGTTGGCTCAGGACCACGCCCGCCCGCAGCCCTGGCCCCTGTCTGGAGACGACTGGCTTCGCGCGATGGGGGCCAGCGTGCCCGAACATGAAGGAGTTCGGGCCCTGCTGAATCGGCGGCTGGACCGCTTGAGCGGCGGTCAGTGGCAACTTCTGCGTCTGGCCGCCGTGCTGACCAGCCGAGGTGAAGACTCGTCGGCGCAGCGGTTGATCCTGCTGGATGAACCCGCCAACCATCTGGATGCCGAGGTCCGTGCCGACGCGGTGGAACTGATCAGGGCGGTCCCGGCCGAGACGAGCATGCTGATCACCAGCCACGACGATGAATTCCTGCAGGCGCTCGGCCTGGAGAACCATCCACTTGCGGATTACCTGGATGCCGGGTGACCTGCTGCTGACACCCTTCATTGCCGGCGTGCTCGTCACCATGGTGCTGGCGCTCGCCGGGGCCGGTCTGTTCCTGCGCGGATCGGTCTGGCAGGCGCTGGCCCTGGGGCAATGGGCAGCCGTGGGCGGGGTTCTCGCCTCGGTCCTGCACTGGCCGGTGCTACCCGTGGCGCTGCTGCTGGGTGGCGGGATCATGGTGCTGCTGCAGCGCAGCCGGGATCGGGAACGCCTGCCCCTGGCCGTTTTCCTCGCCGGCCTGGCGGCGGTCACGCTACTGGCCGCCAACTTTGCTCAGGCCAGCCTGGCGGCCGCTGCCTGGGCCGAAGGCCAGCTCTACTTTGCCGGCCCCAATGAGCTCTGGGCGGCGACCGGTCTGAGCCTGCTGACCCTCCTGATGGTCCCGGTGCTCCTCCGCGTATGGCTGCATGCGCAGATCGCACCGGATGTGTCGGCGGCAAGCAGGCCGGCTGTCTGGCAGCATCTCGGCGAAATCGTCTGGCTAGTCGCCGCTATCGTTCTGGGGAGCATGGTCCTGGGACTTCCGGCTGCCCTGGCCACCCTGCTACTGCCGGCCTGGGGTGCAGCCTGGCTCGCACGCAACCTCACCGGGCTGGTGCTCTGGACGCAGGGCATCGCCCTGTTCGGGTTCCTTGTCGCCTGGACCATCAGCCTGCCGCTGGATCAGCCCTTCGCACCGGTGCTGGTCCTGGTCAACGTCATGCTCGCGCTCGGCGCCCGCCTCGCCGCCATGCTGCGCTGACCCGACGCGTTCCACCCCACCGCAAGCAACGACTGACGCCATGACATCCAACACCGCCCACTCGTCATCCACCAGTGCGAATGGCACTTCGCCGATTTTCCAGGCCATCGAGAAGGCGCAGGGCGACCAGCCCTGGGGCAGCTTTCTTGATGCCGGGACGGGTCGCAAGTCCATCGAGTGGATCAGCCACTTGGACACCGAGCGCTGGACGGCGGTAACAGCCTCCCAGGAGATGGCGCGCACGACCCGCAAGGCGGCGGGCACGGCGCGGCGCCGGCAGGACCGCATCCTGGTCGGCAACTGGATGTCGGATCAGCTTCTGTTCGGTGAACGCTTTGACACGGTGCTGCTGGACTACTTTATCGGGGCCATCGAAGGTTTCGCGCCCTACTGGCAGGACCGCGCCCTGCACCGGTTGCGGCCGCACGTGGGCGACCGGCTGTATCTGGTGGGCGTCGAACCTTACGTGCTGGTGGAACCGAAAGATGAAGCCGGCGCGCTCGTGAGGGAGATCGGACGCCTGCGTGACGCCTGCCTGCTGATTGCGGGCAACCGGCCCTATCGCGAATACCCATCATCCTGGGTCATGCGCCAGCTTGGAATCGCGGGATTCCGGGTTCTGGATGTCCGCTATTTTCCCATCCACTATCGCGAACGGTTCATCAACGGCCAGCTCGACCTGTGCCTGCGGCAGCTGCCGCATTTCAGCGACGAGGGTCTGGCCAAGGCCATGCACCACCAGATCGAGGTCCTGCGTGAACGCGCCCTGCCTTTGGCCCGCAGCCAGGAGGGGCTGAAACACGGCGCAGACTACCTGATCGTGGCCGAACCGATGGCCGACCGGCATCGCGGCCTGCACGACCCGCTGCAGCCTCATCAGACCCTCCCGAACCCGGAGTAGCCTCAAGCCGATACCGGCTCACCAAACGGCACACAGCATTACTGACCGAGCATGTTGACACCAATACACAGTTGCGTCTGATTCTCATTTAGATGCGCAGCCCGGACAGCTGTGTGTCGCCAGGACGAAAGGCGGCTTTCTGCCTTTGGTCTCTCCAACCTCCGTAAGCGTTGCCGCCGGATATGCAATCCGGCGGCTTTTTTATGCATCGTCGTCACCGCCAGGCATGCCGGTCCGCAACGGGCCGACGGCTTCAGCGACGGTCGGTCACCCTTCGTTCAACACGGGCGACCGCGTCATGCGCATGCAGACTCTCGCGATGGCGAACGTGGATGCGATAGCCGCGGGCGGAGTACTCCGGGCGCAGGGTGCTGTCCAGGCGCCGTACGGCGTCTTCGCAGAACATCAGGTTACGGCCGTTGGCGAGCGCGAAGGCCTTCTCGTCGACACGCTTCACCGCCGTTTGCAGGGCTGTGCCCAGCGTCTGTTCCACACCATCGATCAGATCGGGCAGGGGCAGCGTCGATATCAGCGGATCCAGACCGACCGTAACGGTTGCCTCGCTGCGCTGGCTATGGGGCGTCGCGACAATCCCCTCGGCCCGGCCCAGCCATTCGCGCACGGTTGCCGCATCCACGGCCGAGCGTGTGAAGTCGCGGTCGAACTGCTCCTGGATCGCCTGCCGCGCCAGGGCGGCGGAGCAGGGACAGGTGGAGGAATAGCCCACCTGAACCTCCAGTTCCAGGGACACAGCCCCGGACTCGCTGCGTGCAGCGATCCGGAACGGGTAGCGCTTCCAGCCCGCGGCCGCACTGACCAGGGCCGGCCGTTCCAGCGGCAGCTCCCCGGCAAGACGGACCTCCGCCACGCTGGACAGGCCACCGTGCGAAGCCAGAAACGCCTCGAGCACATCACACAGCCGCGCAACGTCCAGCTCGCGGGACTCCAGCTGCCGCAGGGCCCTGTAGAGCCGTGACATATGGATACCGCGCGCGCCCGCGTCATCGAGGCTCACCCCCGCGCTGGCCCGGGCGACCACTGGCTGGCCGGTCAGATACAGCGGAAGGGTGATGTCTTCCATACCCACCCAGTCGAGTGCGGAGGCGTGCGTAGCAGCCGACGCGGCAATATCCGGTAGCGGA
Organism: Thioalkalivibrio sp. ALRh; assembly: GCF_000381425.1. Lineage (NCBI taxonomy): Bacteria > Pseudomonadati > Pseudomonadota > Gammaproteobacteria > Chromatiales > Ectothiorhodospiraceae > Thioalkalivibrio > Thioalkalivibrio sp. ALRh. The sequence continues at coordinate 1,360,843 of NZ_KB906519.1, read as the reverse complement.
TCGGTCGCGGAGGTTTCCGTATCCGGTGAGACCGGAGACACACAGGTAGAGGACATAAGACACCTTGTTGCAGGCGGGTCGACCCCATCACAGGACGGTGGCCGATCCGTGTTGTCGGGGCTCAATCGAAACGTTATGGTATAACATCCTTAGCGCAACCGACGGAACCCCATGACCCGCGACGAACTGCTGGCCATGCCTGCCGAGGCCTACATGAGCGAGGCCCAACTCGCGTACTTCCGCGAGCGCCTGCTCGAAATGCGCGACGAGATCCTGGCCGACATCGAGGGTGCCCGAGATGGACTGCTCGACAACGAGCGCACCCCGGACGAACTGGACCGCGCTGCAATGGAGGAGTCCCGGCTCCTCTCCATGCGTGTACAGGAACGCGAGGGACGCCTGCTGCGAAAGATCGACCAGGCCCTGGATCGTATTCAGACCGGCGAATACGGCTACTGCGAAGTGAGCGGTGAACCCATCGGCCTGCCACGCCTGCTGGCGCGTCCCACGGCGACCCTCTGCATCGAAGTCAAGGAACGCCAGGAAAAGACCGAGCACGTAATCGTTCGCTGAGGCCGCATCCCCATTCGACTCGGGCGCGCTCCAGCGGCCCGAGCATTTCCCCTGGAGGTAGCAATGAAACGTCTTCCCGTCACCGTCCTCTCCGGCTTTCTCGGCGCCGGCAAGACCACTCTGCTGAACAACATCCTGCACAACCAGTTGGGGCTGCGCGTCGCGGTCATCGTCAACGACATGAGCGAGATCAACATCGACAGCGCCCTGGTACGCGGCGGCCAGGATGCCGTCACGCGTACCGATGCCCGTATGGTCGAGATGACCAACGGCTGCATCTGCTGCACGCTGCGGGACGACCTGCTGGTGGAGGTACGCCGCCTCGCCGAATCCGGGCAGTACGACTACCTGGTCATCGAATCCACCGGCATTTCCGAGCCCATGCCCGTTGCCGCCACCTTCGCCTTCCGCGACGAGAACGGGCAGTCCCTGGATGATGTGGCCCGCCTCGACACCATGGTGACTGTCGTCGATGCCGGCGCCCTGCTGAAGGACTATGCCTCCACCGACTATCTCGGGGATCGTGGTGAATCACTGGGCGAGGAGGACGAGCGCACCGTCGTTGACCTCCTGGTGGATCAAATGGAGTTTGCGGATGTCATCGTCGTCAACAAGGTAGACCGCGCGACGCCCGATGAACTCGCGACCGTTCGCGGCGTGGTCCGCGGCCTGAACCGCGAAGCGCATGTGATCGAGGCCACCCATGGCAACGTTCCCCTCGAACTGCTTCTGGGCACCGGCCGCTTCGACTTCGACCGCGCATCGCAGGCCGCTGGCTGGGCGCAGGAGATGATGGGCGGACACACGCCGGAAACCGAGGAATACGGGATCTCGAGCATCGTGTATCGGGTGAATCGCCCGTTCCACCCGGCCCGCTTCTTTGACCTGCTGCACCAGGAGTGGCCCGGCGTGATCCGCAGCAAGGGCTGGTTCTGGCTGGCCTCGCGCCCGGACTGGGCCGGCACACTGTCGCAGGCCGGCGGCGCGTTGACGCATCACGCCGCCGGCTTCTGGTGGGCCGCCGTACCGCCGGAGAAACGTCCCACTAACGAGGACTGGTGGGACACGGCCATAGCGCCAGTATGGGACGAACGTTTCGGCGATCGCCGCCAGGAGATCGTACTGATCGGTATAAAAATGGACGCAGACGCCATGCGCCAGCGTCTCGATGCCTGCCTGCTCACCGACGACGAAATGGCGGCGGGCCCGCAGCAATGGCAGTACTTCGAAGACCCGTTTCCGGTCTGGCGCCTTTCGGACGAGCCCGAGGGATCGCCGGAAGAATCCCGGACCCGAGAGGTTTCATCCGCATGAGTCCGGAGAATCAACCCGCGAATCGCCCAGGGCCTTCCAGCCGTCACCGCTTCGTCGACCAGGCCCGGGAGCTCCTGGGCATCCACCGTGAAGAGGTCAATGCCCTGATCTGGAGGCGATCTCTGGGTCCAGCCCTGTCAACTCAGTCGGAAGCCCTGGCCAGTACCGAGCCGGGTATGCTGCTGGATACCCGCTGCCGTCCCGACCAGGTACGGCTCCGGCTCCTGGAAGCCACCGGACAGCCCCCATTCCAGGTCCATCTGCTGGGCCGGGACATTGAACATCTCGCCCATGCATTCGCCATCGTTGCGAGCGCGGTCAGCGTCAGGATTCAGCTCGAAGTCCTCGATCACCAGCCCTGCCCTTTGTTCCATGTGGACAACAATGTCCTTCGGATGTTGTGCACCTACGTCGGGCCCAGCACCGAGTACGCGGACGAGCGACACCTGAACCGCGAACGACTGCAACAGAACGACAACGAGGGCGTGCTAGGCGGGCGCTCTCCGTTAATCACCGAAGCTGGACAGGCCATCCTGATGAAGGGCAAACGCTACTCGTCGGAAAATGGGCGCGGTGCGGTGCATCGATCGCCCCCTATTCCCCCCGGCCAACGCCGCCTCGCGCTCCGTCTGGACTATCCATGACGATTGTCTCCGGTATCGCGCGGGGCCTGCCCCACTGAAACAACCTCCTGGGCGCGAGCGGCAGGAGCCGCAGCATCTCTCCCTTGGCAACCCGAGAGGCGGATGGGTCTGAATTTTTCACAGAAACCCGGAAAGCCACTTGACCCGTGCGCTGTCTTTCTTCAACCTTCAATTGCGAACGCTTCTCATTTACTTTAGGAGGTCTCGGATGTTCACACTGGATGCCTGGCTGGAACGCACCCACCCTTCGCTGCGGATCATCGACAGCGCCTCACGCCGCGTCATCGCCGAGTGGCAGGGAGAGGATCTGCACCACCTGTTCGAGTCCGGCACAGTCGCACCAGATGACTGCTGCGGGCCACGCTCCCGGGAGTCCGAACATGAAACGATTCGGGAGCTCATGCTGGAAGCATGCCTGGAAGGGCTGACCGTCTGTCGGCGCAATTCGCAACGCGAAGCTTCATCGACATCGCCGTGCCCCCTTGCACAATTAACGGCCTGCGAAGACACACATCGCTCCGAACGCCGTGCACGAAACCTCCAGGTCATCGGCTCGACCGGGAGCGCTCCGACCCACCATCAAGCCCACAGCATTGCGAAAAGACCGCATTTACGCTTAGCGTTCCGAACATGACCGTCTCCCTGCTGACCCGGTGAACCGCGCCGAACGCATCTTTCATCTGCACCGCCTGCTGCAGGCGCGGCGCCCGCCGTCACTGGCGGACCTGATGGAACGGCTCGAGGTCTCGCGCGCCACCATCAAGCGCGACCTCGAGTACATGCGCGACTTCATGCAGGCGCCGATTGAGTACGACCCGCAGGCCAACGGCTACCGATATGGGCAGGACGCCCCGGCCTTCGAACTGCCGGGGCTGTGGTTCAACGAATCCGAATTGCTGGCGCTTCTGACCATGGAGCAGCTGCTGGAAGACGTGCAGCCGGGTCTGCTGGCGCCCACGCTGGGCCCACTGAAGGGTCGCATCCGCGAGCTGCTCGCCAGCGGCGGACACCAGCCGGACGCCGTGCGTCGTCGCATCCGCATCCAGCCGCTGGCGCAGCGGGGCGGGCGAAGCGAGGGTTTTCAGGCCGTGGCCGCCGCCACGCTGGACGAACAGCCAATCGCAATCGAGTACCACGGTCGCGCCCGCGACACGGCGACCCGTCGCGTCGTGCACCCGCAACGCCTGCTCTACTACCGCGACAACTGGTATCTGATCGCCTGGTGCGAGCAGGCACAGGACCTGCGCACCTTTGCCCTGGAACGCATCCGTTCGTCAGCCCCGGCCGAGGGCACCTACCGCGATATTGACGAGTCCACGCTGGATGCCCACACCGGCGCGGCCTTCGGCATCTTCACCGGTCCCGCGCAGGAATGGGCGGTGCTGCGCTTCACCCCGGAACACGCGCGTTGGGTCGCGGACGAGACCTGGCACCCGGACCAGACCGGCCACTTCGAAGGCGAGCACTACCATCTGCGAGTCCCCTTCGGGGATCCCACCGAGCTGATCCAGGAGATCCTGCGCCACGGCGCCGGGGTCGAGGTCCTGGCCCCCGAAACCCTGCGCGCCCGCGTCGCCGCCACGCTGCACGAGGCCGCTGCGCAATACCCGGCTTCGTCCTGATGCTGCGCCGCTGGCTGGCCCACCGCAAATCCACCACCGCCTCCGGCCGACTGGAGGCGATCTGGATCGCCGACCAGGCCGGCGCACCCATGTGCGAGCGCGCCGCCGTGGATGTCACCGAAGCGGGCCTGACCGGAGATCGCTACGCCACCGGACATGGCCACTGGCACACGGTGGAAGCCTGCCCCGTCACCCTCATCTGCAGCGCCGAGATGGAGCGCGCCACGCGGCGGGCGCGCCGCCTGCGCCAGCCCGCAACCCCGGTGTCCGGCGACCACCGCCGCAACCTCGTGGTCAGCGGCCTCCGACGCAGCCCGCGCGCGGGGATCCTGCGCATCGGTGCCGTGCGTTTCGCCATCACCCGGCCGCGCCCGCCCTGCGGCTGGCTCAACCAGGTGGTCGGCTACAACCTCGCGGGGGCCCTGCGCCAGGACAGCGGTATCTGCCTGCGGCCCTTGGGGCCGGGCACCATTCGGCGTGGCGACACCGTGCACTGGGAGGCCGCCCAGGGGCATTCAAGAGGTGATTAACGGGGGTGGCTCATTCTGTGAGCCACCCCCAGTGCTACAACGGACCCCAAGATCCAGACCACAGGGAGTCCGAAATGCCAAACAAGACCCAGCAGGCCCGCCCGATCCCCACCCTGCGCGGCTACTACGCCAAGCGCGGGCGCTACAGCGCCACCGCCACCACCGAGGAACTGCTGCAGACCATCCCGCTGGCCGGCTTTCGCCACCACGATGCGCCGAAGCTGTGGAACGCCCTGAAGCGCGGCCAGGCCCTGACCCTGCGCCGGGAGCGGCTGAACCCCCACGACGACAAGGCCGTCGCCATCGACTGGGTCGACCATCAACTCGGCTACCTGCCACGGGACCGCAACGGCCTGGCCGCCGAGCTGCTGGACCGCGACGAGCCCCTGGTGGCCCGCATCCTGGAAAAGCGTGATCACGCCGACCGCCACAGCCGCCTGGAACTCGGCCTGTACCGCGCCCGCCCCCGGAGCGCCCCCGCGCACTAGAGGACGCTCCTGGCCAGGGTGGTGCTATCCCACCCAGATCGTCTTGGCGTTCTGGAACTCGCGGATGCCGAGTTCGGAGAGTTCGCGGCCGTAGCCCGAGTCCTTGACCCCACCGAAGGGCAGGCGCGGGTCGCTCTTGACGATGCCGTTGACGAAGGCGCAGCCGCATTCCAGGCGCCGGGCCAGGACCTCGCCACGTACCGGGTCGGCGGTCCAGACACTGCCGCCCAGACCGAAACGCGAACGATTGGCGAGCGTGATCGCGTGATCCGCGTTGCGTGCGCGGGTCACCGCGGCGACCGGGCCAAAGGTCTCCTCGTCGAAGGCGGGCATACCCGGTTCGACCGCGTCCAGCAGCGTGGGCGGGTAGAAGTAGCCCGCCCGCTCGAGCGGCTCGCCGCCGGTAACCAGCCGCGCGCCGGCGGCGACACTGCGCCGGACCTGGTCGTGCAGCTCGTCACGCAGGTCGTCGCGCGCCAGCGGCCCGATATTCGTGTCGTCGCTCATCGGGTCGCCGATTACCAGCGCCTCGATGGCCGTCCGAAATCGCTCCACAAAGGCGTCCGCGATCGATTCTTCAACGATGAATCGCTTGGCGGCGATGCAGGTCTCGCCGTTATTCTGGAAGCGCCCGCGCACCGCCTGTTCGACGGTATGGTCGAGGTCGGCGTCCGCCAGCACGATAAAGGCATCGGAGCCGCCCAGTTCCAGCACCGAGGTCTTGAGCGCCTTGCCCGCAGCCGCGCCCACCGCGCGCCCGGCCCTTTCCGATCCCGTCAGGCTCACGCCCTGCACGCGGGTATCGGCAATGATGCCCTCTACCGCGTCCGACCCGACCGGCAGGTTCTGGAACACGCCTTCGGGCAGACCGGCTTCAGTGAACACACGCTCCAGGTGCTCGGCGCAGCCTGGGACATTGGAGGCATGCTTGAGTAGCACGGTGTTGCCGGCAAGGGTCGCCGGGAGCGCCTGACGAAAGGCCTGCCAGTAGGGGAAGTTCCAGGGCATGACCAACAGGACGGTGCCCAGTGGCTGCCAGGCGATGAACGAGCGGCTCGCGTCCGAGGCGATCATCGTGTCCTGGAGAAAGTCCGGACCGCGATCGGCGTAGTACTCGCAGCCATTCGCACACTTGTCGACCTCGGCACGTGCCTCGACCAGGCGCTTGCCCATCTCCTGAGTGGCAGTGCGCGCCAGCGCCTCGCGCTGATCCCGCAGCACGGCAGCCAGATCGCGCAGGCACTGGGCCCGTACCGAAGCCGGATGCGCCGCCCAGTCCTGCTGGGCGCTGGCCGCCCGCGCCAGCGCGGCCTCCAGGGCCTCGGGACCCATCCGCGGGTACCGGGCCAGTGTTTCGCCAGTGGCGGGATTGATCGCGGTCAGGTCGGTCATGTCGAGGCCTCTGAAGTTTAAAGGGCGCTTGCGGAACCCGGTTTGAAGATTGACAGTCACCCGAGTATAAGACCAGCCCCACTGGCTTTCGGAAGGACCTTGGGACCATGTCGATTGATTCGATTCGCTCTGTCTGCCTCCTCGGCGGCACCGGCTTTGTCGGCCACCAGATCATCCGCCGCCTGATCGATCGCGGTATCCGCGTGCGCGTGCTGTCGCGGCGCCCGCACCGCCACCGTGACCTGCTGGTGAACCCCGAGGTCGATCTGGTCGAGGGCAGCGCCCACGACCCGGCCACGCTGGAGCGCGTCTTTGCGGGGCAGGACGCGGTGATCAACCTGGTCGGCATCCTGAACGAGCGCGGCCGCAACGGCTCGGGCTTTCGCGCCGCGCATGTGGAACTGACGCAGAAGGCCCTGGCGGCCGCCGAAAGCTGCGGAGTGCGCCGCTTCCTGCAGATGAGCGCGCTGAAGGCCGACATGGAGAACCCGCCCAGCCACTACCTGCGCACCAAGGGCGAGGCTGAACAGCTGGTATTCGCCTGCGATGCGTTCCCGGTCACGGTGTTTCGTCCGTCGGTGATCTTCGGGCGCGACGACTCCTTCCTGAACCGCTTCGCCACCCTGCTGAAGATCTCGCCGTTCATGCCGCTGGCAAGGGCGGACGCGGAGTTCGCGCCCGTCTACGTGGGCGATGTCGCCGAGCATTTCGTGGATGCCCTGGAGGATCCGGAGACCTTCGGCGAAGGCTTTGAGCTGTGCGGTCCGCAGACCTACAGCCTGGAAGAGCTGGTGCGCTATGTCGGCCGCCTGATCGGCCACCGCCGCCCGGTCATCGCGCTCCCCGACTGGGCCGGAAAGCTGCAGGCCAGCGTGTTCGAGTTCGTGCCCGGCAAGCCGCTGTCGCGCGACAACTTCGCCTCGCTGACCATCGACAGCGTCTGCGAAGGTGAGTCCCGTCTGCCCTGCCCGACGCGCCTCGAGGCGATCGCCCCGGAGTACCTCGGTGGCGGCATCGAGGCACGCAAGCAGGCCCTGCGCACCCATACCCGCGAGGTCGACCGCGGCTAGCGGCCGCGCGGGCGCCATGCAGACCTATCTCGTCGGGGGCGCGGTGCGCGACCGGCTGCTGGGGCGCCCGGTGCATGAACGCGACTACGTGGTGGTGGGCTCCACGCCCGAGGCCATGGAGGCTGCCGGCTTCCGCCCGGTGGGGCGGGATTTCCCGGTCTTTCTGCACCCCGAGACGCACGAGGAATATGCGCTGGCGCGCACCGAGCGCAAGACCGCGCGCGGCTACCACGGCTTCCAGTTCAATGCCTCGCCCGAGGTCACGCTGGAGGCCGACCTCGAACGGCGTGACCTGACCATCAACGCGATGGCGGAGGACGCCGACGGCCATCTGATCGACTGCTACAACGGCCAGGCCGACCTCGAGGCGCGCCTGCTGCGTCACGTCTCGCCCGCCTTCGCCGAGGACCCGGTGCGACTGCTGCGCGTGGCCCGCTTTGCCGCACAACTGGAGCCATGGGGCTTTCGGGTCGCCGATGACACGCGGGAGCTGATGCGCGAGCTGGTCACCTCCGGCGAGGTCGATGCGCTGGTACCGGAGCGCGTCTGGGCCGAGTGCGAAAAGGCCCTGAAGAGCCCGGCCCCGCGCCGCTTCATCGAGGTGCTGCGCGAGGCCGGGGCGCTGGCCCGCCTGTTCCCCGAGATCGAATGCCTGTTCGGCGTCCCGCAGCCGGCGCGCTACCACCCGGAGATCGATACCGGCGTGCATACCCTGATGGTGCTGGACCAGGCCACCCGCCTGTCCGAGTCCCCGGAGGTCCGCTTCGCTGCGCTGGTCCACGACCTCGGCAAGGGCAACACCGACCCCGAGATCCTGCCCAGCCACCACGGCCACGAGGAGCGCGGGGTCGTACTGATCCGCGCACTGGCCGAGCGCCTGCGCATCCCCAACCGCTACCGCGAACTGGCCGTGCGGGTCGCGCGCTATCACGGACTGGTGCACCGGGTCTTCGAGCTGCGCCCGAAGACGGTGATGAAACTCGTAGACGGGCTCGATGCCCTGCGCCGGCCGGACAACGTCGAGCCCTTCCTGCTCGCGGTGGAGGCAGATTTTCGCGGGCGCACCGGCTGGCAGGACAAGCCCTATCCCCAGGCCGATGCGGTGCGCCGCGCCGTGGCGGCCGCGCAGGGGGTCGACGTCCAGACCCTGATGGCCGAGGGGCACAAGGGCAAGGCCCTCGGCGAGGCCCTGGAGCGTGCGCGTATCCGGGCGATCGAGGATGCCCTCCACACCGCCCCGAACCCGTAGGAGGCCAGCCCTCTGGCCGATCGGCTGTCGGTCCGGGCCCATCGGCCAGAGGGCTGGCCTCCTACAGCAACTTGCCTGGACGAGCGTGCGAACGTACTCTTTCGCCGCTATTGACGTACTCGAGGACTCCGCGATGGATTTCGCCCTGGCCCGGATGAACATGGTTGAACAGCAGGTCCGTCCCTGGGACGTGCTGGACATGCGTGTACTGGACGTGATGGAAACGCTTCCACGCGAACGCTTCATGCCGGACGCCTACAAGGCCCTGGCGTACGCCGACTCCGAGATCCCGCTCGGCCATGGCGCGCACACCCTGCCACCGGTGGTGATCGGCCGCCTGCTGCAGGCCGCCGCCGCGCAGCCGACCGAGACGGTGCTGGAGATCGGTACCGGCTCCGGCTATGTCACCGCCTGCCTGGCACGCCTGGCCGCGCACGTCGACTCCATCGAGCGCATCGACGAACTGCGTCTGAATGCGCGCAATACGCTGGTCGACTTGGGGCTGGAGAACGCCAGCCTGCGCACCGCCACCGTGACCCCCGAGTGGGCTCCGCCGCGCGAGCGCTATGACGTGATCGTGCTGACCGGCGCGATGACCGAATACAACGACTTCCTCGAACGCTACCTGACCCTGGGTGGCCGGCTGTTCGTGATCACCGGTGACGGCCCGATCATGCAGGCCAACCTGATTACCCGCACCACCGAGGACAGCGTCCGCCACGACGTGCTGTTCGAGACGCGTGTGGAGCCGCTGGTCGGTTTCGAACCGAAACCCGCGTTCGAATTCTGACTTCCCACCCCCGGCCGTCCGCCCGCCGGGGTCTCCATCGCAGAAACACGGGTCCGCGTGCACATTGCCCGGTGTTTCCCTACGATGGAGCTTTCCCTGTCTATTCAGGAAGCCGCGCCCATGAACCGGTCCGTCAAACGTATTTTTTCCACGCTGGCGACTGCCGGCATCGCCCTGCTGGTGGCCAGTCCGGCCCCGGCCGCCAGCCTGCTTGAGGTCTACGAGCGCGCCGCGACGGAAGACGCCGAGCTGCGCGCGGCCAAGGCCGAGTACCGCAGCGTGCTCGAGAACCGCCCGATCGCGCGCTCCGCGTTCCTGCCGCAGATCACCGGTGACGCCGAGGCCGGCGCCTTCTACAACAACTATCGCAACCAGGACAGCTTCGACGGACGCCAGACCAGCTTTGGCGTATCGCTGATGCAGAGCCTCTACGACCGCCGCAATTTCATTGAACTGACCCAGGCCGATCTCGAGATTGCGCGCGCGGAGGCCGAACTGGACGCCGCCCGCCAGGACCTGATCCTGCGGGTATCCGAGGCCTACTTCGATGTACTGGTTGCACAAGAGACACTGGCCTTTCGCGAGGCGGAGCTCGAGGCCATCGGCCGCCAGCTGGAACAGACCGAGCGCCGCTTCGAGGTGGGCCTGATCGCCAGCACCGACGTGAAAGAGGCCCAGGCCCAGCGCGACATCGCCGAGGCCGAACGCATCGCCGCGGAGAACCAGCTGGACGTGGCGCGCGAACAACTCGCGGTAATCACCAATACGTACTGGGACGAACTCGACGTGCTGCGCGAGGATGCCGAACTGACCCCGCCAGAACCGGCCGATGCCCAGGCATGGGTCGATATCGCGCTGGAAAATAACCTGGAGCTGGCTGCCCAGCGTCTGACCACCGAGACCGCCCGCGAGCAGATCCAGCGTCAGCGCGCCGAGGGCCAGCCAAGGCTGAACCTGAACGCCTCGGTCAGCGAAAACCGTTTCCACGGTATCGATGACGGCGGCGCTGGCGCGCAGGGCGTGGGGCCCCTGTTCAACGAAGGCACCGAGGCCCAGGTGGGCGTGCGCCTGGAGGTGCCGTTCTATACCGGCGGGCGCGTGAGCGCGCTGACCCGCCAGGCCCGCGAGGACTTCCAGGCCGCACAGGAAGGCCAGTCGCTCGTTGAACGCCGCACCACCCAGGACACGCGCAATGCCTATCTGTCGGTGATCGCGAACAGCTCGCGCGTGCGCGCCCTGGAGCAGGCACTGATCTCCACCCAGGCCGCCTTCGAGTCGGCCGAAGCCGGGTTCGAGGTCGGCACGCGTACCCAGGTCGACGTGCTGCTGGCCCTGCGCGAGGTGTTCCGCGCCGAGCGTGACTACGCCGAGGCCCGCTACGGCTTCCTGACCGACTCGTTGCGCCTGCAGCGCGCCGCCGGCCGCCTGAGCGTCGCGGACCTGGAGTCGATCAACCAGCTGCTGGAGCGATGACCGTCGATCCACGCGCCCGCTGCGACCGTGCCCGTTCCCGCCTGGTCCTGATTGACCTGCAGGAGCGGCTGCTGGCCGCAATGCCGGACAGCGAACGCGATGCGGTGGAACGCCACACCGCACGGCTCGTCGAGGCCGCGCGCAAGCTGGACATCCCGATCGAGGTCTCGCGCCAGTATCCGAAGGGGCTGGGCGAGGTGACCGCGAGCCTGCAGCAGGCACTGGACGGACATGGCACGCTGACCGACAAGACGGCCTTCTCCTGCTGCGCGGAAGACGACCTCCACGCGCGCCTGACCGGCGGCGACCAGATCATCCTGACCGGCGCCGAGACACATATCTGCGTCACACAGACGGCCCTGGAACTGCTGGACGCAGGTGTTACCGTGTTCGTGGTCGAGGATGCGGTCTGCTCGCGCGACGCCACGCGCAAGCGCAACGGACTGGAGCGACTGCGCGCGGCGGGCGCGATCATCACGAACCACGAATCGGTACTGTTCGAGTGGCTGCGCGACGCGGCCGACCCGCAGTTCCGCGAGCTCAGTCAACTGATCCGCTAACGATAGACGGGGAGAAACGCAGGGATGCGCATGCTAGGAAACATTCTGCTGGGCGCGTGGCTGATCCTGTTCGGCCTGCGCGGCCTGCTGGGGCTGCAGTTTCAGTACGACCACTATGTGATCAGCGGTCTGGCCGTGATCGCGGGTATCCTGTTCATCCTGCGACGTTAAACGAAACCCGGACATGCGCCTTTCGCCCGAAGAATACCGCCAACTGGACCATCGCCGGATCACCCTGCTGGGGATGTCCGGTGTCGGCAAGACGCGCCTGTCCAACATGCTCCGACGCGAGGAGTGGTTCCACTACTCGGGTGACTACCGCATCGGCACGCGCTACCTGAGCGAACCGATCCTGGACAACATCAAGGCCCAGGCGATGGCCGTGCCGTTTCTGCGCGACCTGCTGCGCTCGGACTCGATCCAGATCATCAACAACATCACGGTGGACAACCTGCACCCGGTCGCGAGCTTCCTCGGCAAGCTCGGCAACCCGGAACAGGGCGGCCTGCCGCTGACCGAGTTCAAGCGCCGCCAGAACCTGCACCACGAGTCCGAGGTGCAGGCGATGCTCGACGTGCCGGACTTCATCCACAAGTCGCAGACGCTGTTCGGCTATCCGCATTTCGTCAACGACGCCGGCGGCTCGGTCTGCGAACTGGACAGCCCCGGCGTCCTGGAGACCCTCGCCGAGCACACGCTGATCCTCTACATCAAGGCGACTGACGAAGACGAGCGCCAGCTGATCGAGCGCGCGGAACGCGACCCGAAGCCGCTGTACTACCGCGAGGCCTTCCTCGACCAGCAGCTTGCCGAGTACATGCGCGACGAGGGGCTGGACTATGTCGCCCAGATCGACCCGGACGCCTTTGTGCGCTGGGTGTTCTCGCGCCTGTTCCGCGCGCGCCTGCCACGCTACGAGGCAATCGCGGAGGCACACGGCTACACCATCAGCACCACCGAGCTCGCGCAGGTCCGCAACGCCGCGGACTTCGACGACCTGGTGTGCATGGCCCTGGAGCGGGAGGCGCGACTGTAATGCCTCTCGTTGCCCACTCCGACCTGCCCACCTTCGCCCGCCTGAAGAGCGAAGGCGAGACCGTACTGCCCAGCGACTTCGCCCAGCAGCAGGAGATCCGCGCGCTGCATATCGGGCTGCTCAACATGATGCCGGACGCCGCCCTGGCGGCCACCGAGCGCCAGTTCTTCCGCCTGATTGGCGAGAGCAACCAGATCGCGCAGTTCTACATCCATCCCTTTACCCTGCCGCAACTCAAGCGCGGGCCGAAGGGGCGCGATCACATCAAGCACTACTACGAGGACTTCGAGGATCTGAAGAAGGATGGCCTCGACGCGCTGATCATCACCGGGGCCAACGTGACCCAGCCCGATCTGGCGCTGGAGCCGTTCTGGGAGCCCCTGGCGGAGGTCGTCGACTGGGCCTGGGACAACGTGACCTCCACGCTGTGCTCCTGCCTTGCCACCCACGCCGTACTGCAGGCCCGCTACGGCGAGCATCGCGTGCACATGGGCGAGAAGCTGTGGGGCGTGTTCCCGCATCGCGTGGTGGACCGCGGCCACCCGCTGGTCACCGGCGTGAACACGCGTTTCGACGTGCCACACTCGCGCTACAACGACGTCTCGCGCGAGCAGTTCGAGCGCCACGGCCTGCGTGTACTGGTGGAGAGCGAGCAGTCCGGCATCCATCTGGGTGCATCACCGGATGGTTTCCGCATGGTCTTCTTCCAGGGGCATCCGGAGTACGACTCGATCAGCCTGCTCAAGGAGTACAAGCGCGAGGTCGTGCGCTACATCCAGGGCGAGCGCGAGAGCTATCCGCCCCTGCCGGAGAACTACCTGCTGCCGCAGGCGGCGGCGATCCTCGACGAGCACCGCGAGCATGTGCAGGTCGCGGTCGAGCACTGCACCGAGATCCCGGCACTGCCGGAGGCACTGCTGCTCGACCGCCTGGACAACACCTGGCACGACACCGCACTGGCGGTGATGAACAACTGGCTGGGCAACGTCTACCAGCTGACGAACCTCGACCGGCGCAAGCCGTTTCGCGACAGCGTCGACCCGAACGACCCGCTCGCCGGGCGGCGCTAATCCGGCTCTGCCCCTCATGGCGAGGAGGTGACGAGGCAGCCTCCTTACGATGGCAGGGCCGCGGGGCCGGTTGTTTCGAGAATCGATGGATTCGTCGCTTCGCTCCTCGCAATGACAGCGCGGGGGGATCTCCTCGTAACTAGGGATACCGATGGCCGAGACTGATTCGGAAAAGCTGCCGCGTCCGATCCTGCACCTGTACGAGGCCATCGCCGGGGAAGAGGACGCGCGCGTCTGCAAGGACATCCCGGAGGATGCCTGCCGCGCGCAGCCGGTCAATTTCTTCGTCCACCTGGTCTCCAACACGCTGAGCAAGATTGGCGACGAGCTGGCCTCGGCGCGGCTGGTGCTGGCCTGGCTGCTGGGGGCACTAGGCGCCCCGGCCGCGTTTGCCGGCTTCCTCGTCCCGATCCGCGAATCGGGGTCGCTGCTCCCGCAGCTGTTCGTCGCCGCCTCCATTCGCCGCCGCGCCATCCGCAAGGGGTTCTGGATCCTGGGCTCGGTCCTCTCCGGGCTGGCGGTCGCCGGGATGGCGACCGTCGCCCTGACCCTGGAGGGCGCGGCGGCGGGCTGGGCGATCCTCGGGCTGCTGACCGTGTTCGCGCTGGCGCGCGGGATCAATTCGGTGGCCTCGAAGGACGTGCTCGGCAAGACGATTGCCAAGCAGCGCCGCGGCACCGTGATGGGCTATGCCGCCTCGCTGGCCGGCTTCTTCACGCTGGGGCTGGGGGTCTATCTGACCCTGGCGAACCTCGAGGATGCCGGTATTGGCATATTCGTCGCCCTGTTGGCCGCCTCCGCCGGCGCCTGGTGGGTGGCGGCCGCGACCTTTACGCGCCTGCACGAGGCCCCGGGCTCCACCGAGGGCGGCGGCAACGCGATCACCCAGGCGTTGTCCTCGGTACGCCTGCTGTGGACCGACCGCGCGTTCGGGCACTTCGTGTTCACCCGCGCGCTGCTGATGAGCACGGCCCTGGCGCTGCCGTTCTATGTGCTGCTGGCCGAAGATGCGACCTCGGGGGATCTGGGCACGCTTGGGCTGCTGATCCTGGCCAGCGGGCTGGCCTCGGCGGTCAGCGCCCCGGTCTGGGGACGCCTGTCCGATCGTTCCTCCCGCTGGGTACTGATTCTCTCGGGCCTGCTGGCCGCAGGGCTCGGCATCCTGGTCGCCCTGGGTGTCTGGTTCGCGCCGGTGGATACCGACTCGGCGCTGGTGCCGGGCGGGGTCGTCTACGCGCTGCTGTTCTTCCTGCTGGGGGTCAGCCATGCCGGCGTGCGGCTGGGGCGCAAGACCTATCTGGTGGACATGGCCACCGAGAAGACCCGCGCCGCGTTCACCGCCGTCAGCAATACCGTGATCGGCGCGCTGCTGCTCGTGGGCGGGCTGTTCGGGCTGCTGGCCCAGCTCGCGGGCACCGAGGTCGCGATTTTCGTGCTCGCCCTGATGAGCCTGGCCGGCGCGGTCAGCGCCTGGTGGATGGGCGAGGCCTGAGGCCCGTCAGGCCTCGGCGTCGGTGCGCCTGTAGAGGAGATCGGCCACCGCGTGGCCGCGCCGCTCGCCGCGCCGCTCGAACTTGGTCACCGGGCGTTCCGGCGGCCGCCCCGGGGCCGGCACCGGGCCATCCGGCTCGAACCACGGCGCGCATTCTTCCAGTACCGCCATCATGTGCTCGGCGTATTCGGCCCAGTCGGTCGCCAGGTGCAGCCGCCCGCCCGGGCGCATACGCGAGGCCAGCAGGCGCACGAACGGTGGCTGGATCAGGCGGCGCTTGTGGTGGCGCTTCTTGTGCCAGGGATCGGGGAAATACACCTGAACCCCGTCCAGGGCCGCCGGCGCGATGTAGTGCTCCAGCAGTTCCACGGCGTCGTGGTCGGAGACGCGCACGTTGGTCAGACCGCGCTGCTCCACCTCGCGCAGCAGGTGACCCACGCCCGGGCGATGGACCTCGGTGCCGATGTAATCGCGCCCCGGGTTCTGCGCCGCCTGCTCGGCCAGGCTCTCGCCGTCGCCAAAGCCGATCTCCAGCGTGACCGGCGCCTCGCGGCCGAAGACGGCCGCCAGGTCGAGCGGTGCCGCGGGCTCCGGCAGCGCGAGCCCGAAGCGCGGCAACAGCTCGTCCAGCGCACGCTGCTGGCCCGGCGTCAGCCGCCCCTCGCGGCGCACGAAACTGCGGATACGCCGGTAAAAGGGCTTGTCCTCGGAGGCAGAATCAGCAGACTCACTCATGCTCAGCTGAAGAACAGGCCGGTCTGCGGCGAGGAGGCCGAGGCGTAGCGGCGCGGCGCCATGCGCCCGGCACGGTAGGCCTGACGCCCGGCGATGATCGCGTGACGCATGGCCGAGGCCATCATCACCGGGTCCTCGGCAGCCGCGATGGCGGTATTCATCAGCACCCCGTCGCAGCCCAGCTCCATCGCGATTGCGGCATCCGAGGCCGTGCCGACGCCGGCATCGACCAGCACCGGAACGTTGGCGTTTTCGACGATCTCGCGGATGTTGTAGCGGTTCTGGATACCCAGCCCGGAGCCGATCGGGGCGGCCAGCGGCATGATCGCCAGACAGCCGATCTCTTCCAGGCGCTTCGCCAGCAGCGGATCGTCGGTGGTGTAGACCATCACGTCGAAGCCCTCGGCGACCAGGGTCTCGGCGGCCTTCACGGTCTCGAAGACATCCGGGTACAAGGTCTTCTCGTCGCCCAGGACCTCCAGCTTCACCAGGTTGTGCCCGTCCAGCAGCTCGCGCGCCAGGCGGCAGGTACGGATCGCGTCATCGGCGGTAAAGCAGCCGGCCGTGTTCGGCAGCAGCGTGTAGCGCTCCGGCGAGATCACGTCCAGCAGGTTGGGCTCGTCCGGGTTCTGGCCGATGTTGGTGCGGCGGATCGCGACCGTGACGATCTCCGCCCCGCTGGCCTCAATGGCATCACGGGTCTGATCGAGATCGCGGTACTTGCCTGTGCCCACCAGCAGACGGGAGGTGAACTCGCGTGAACCCACGCGGAAGAGGTCGTCGGCAGACGCGGCGGCCGATTCGGTCATGGTGATTCCTTCGTTGAAAGTAGTTACGGACGGCGACTCGGACTCAACCGCCCCCAATCGCCTGCACGATCTCCACGCGATCGCCGGGATGCAACGGGTGCGCGGCGTGCTCGCTGCGCGGTACCAGCTCCTCGTTGACCTCCACTGCCAGGCGGCGACCGCCCAGGCCACGCGCCTCGATCAGCGCAGCCAGGGTGGCCTCGCCATCTTCGGGGAGTTCGAAGGGTTCGCCGTTCAGCTGAATCTGCATAGTTCTTCGACTGGTCAATTTGCCGTTGAGCCGGAGGCCAACAAGACCTACAATCGCCGACTCAAGCGGGTGTAGTTCAATGGTAGAACGGGAGCTTCCCAAGCTCTTAATGTGGGTTCGATTCCCATCACCCGCTCCATTCTATCAGAGGCTTGCGCCTCCGGACCCCCATCGGACTGACGTGATCTGGACGCGATCCAGCAGCTGTTATATTGTCCGGAATATGTCTGCTACATCTGACAATCCGAATCTGCTGGACGTCGACGACGCCCGCGCGTTGCTGCGCGAACACACGATCTCTCCGACGGAGCAGCGCGTGGAGATCGCACGCGTAATGTTCGCGCGTCATCAGCACCTGAGCGCCGAACAAATCCTCGGCCGCCTGATGCAGCATTCGTCGCGCGTCTCCAAGGCCACGGTCTACAACACGCTCAAGCTGTTCGCAGAGAAGGGCCTGGTGCGCGAGGTCGTGATCGACCCGACCAAGCTTTTCTACGACTCCAACCTGAATCCGCACCACCACCTGTTCCACACCGACACCGGCGAGCTGGAAGACGTCGATCCCGCACGGGTCGATATCTCGCACCTGCCCCCGCTGCCGGAAGGCAAAGAGCTGCTGGGTGTGGACGTGATTATTCGGGTCAGCGAGCGCACGGCCTGATCCGGAACCCGCGCCGCCGGTCGCGCGGGATTGTTGTCGAGCCCCACCCCCGCTATTATGGCGCGCTTCGCCGACGTAGCTCAGTTGGTAGAGCAATCGATTCGTAATCGATAGGTCGCAGGTTCGACTCCTGCCGTCGGCACCATTTCCCCTCCCTGTTCCCTCTTGCGCCTGTTCGCAGAACGGCTCAGGAGCCTTTTGGCTTGCCGCCCCCGCTGCGATGGCGGTGCCCGCCGCCGCCCGACGGTTTACCCGATCCGCGCACACCGCCACGTCCACCGCCGCCGCGCCGGTCGTCGCGCGGCTTGCGCGGGCGCGGCTTGGGGCGCACCGGGTCGCTGAACAGGGCTGCGGGGTCCACGGTCTCCGTGGGGATCCGTTCGCCGAGATAGGACTCGATGTCCGGCAGGTAGAACGCCGAGTCCTCGCAGCCGAAGCTGATGGCGTCGCCCTCGGCCCCGGCGCGCGCCGTGCGCCCGATGCGGTGCACGTAGTCCTCGCCCGACTGCGGCAGATCGAAGTTGAACACGTGGGTCACGGCCGGGATGTGCAGTCCGCGCGCCGCGACATCGGTCGCCACCAGAAAGGTGTACTCGCCTGCGGTGAAGCGCTCCAGCAGGCTCGAGCGCTTGTTCTGCGGCACATCACCCGAGAGCAGCGCGGCCTTCTGCCCGTTCACGTTCAGCCAGTCGCAGACCTTCTCGGCCCCGTGCTTGGTGTTCACGAACACGATGGCCCGCTCCGGCTTGAGATCGCGCGCCAGCCCCAGCAGCAGCGGGATTTTTTCTTCGTTCGCCGGGTAGTAGATCACCTGGCGCACGCGATCCGCGGTCAGGGTCTCGGCCTCGACCTGGACCTTTTCCGGGTTGCTCATGTGCTCGTAGGCCAGCTCCATCACACGCAGCGACAGCGTGGCCGAGAACAGCATGGACAGCCGCTCGCTGGCCGGCGCGCAGCGACGCATCAGGAAACGCACGTCCTTGATGAAACCGAGATCGAACATGCGATCGGCCTCGTCCAGCACCACCACCTCGGTGTGCCCGAGCCCGAACACCTTCTGCTTGAAGTAGTCGATGATCCGGCCCGGCGTACCAATCAGGATGTCGGCCCCGGCCTCCAGCTGCTCGCGCTGGCTGTCGTAACCGGTACCACCATAGGCCAGCGCCAGCTTGAGCCCGGTTTCGCGCCCCAGCATCTCGGCATCCTTGTGGATCTGGATGGCGAGTTCACGCGTCGGGGCGACGATCAGGGCGCGCACATCGGTCGCCCGGCGATCGGGCGCGGGCGCCTGGCGCAGCAGACGGTTGAAGGTGGCGATCAGAAAGGCCGCGGTCTTGCCCGTACCGGTCTGCGCCTGCCCGGCGACATCCCGCCCGGCCAGCGCAATGGGCAGGGTCAGCGCCTGGATCGGCGTGCAGGTCTCGAAACCGGTGGCGCGGATGCCCGCCTGTACGGCCTCGGGCAGATCGAGCTGGTCGAAGCGGGGCGTTTCCTGCGCGGGATCGGTCATGTGAATCCTCTATTACTTGAACTGTCTGGCGATCATCGTCGATAGTAAGAGCCGTGCAGCCGGCGTTGCGGGCTGTTCCCCCAACCCAAGTGATGAGGGCTCGGAGTGAGCGACAAAATTGTGTACACGTCAGACGCCGGTTTCGACGAAGACGTCCTGAAGGCGGATCAGCCAGTCCTGGTGGACTACTGGGCCGAGTGGTGCGGGCCCTGCAAGATGATCGCCCCCATTCTGGATGAAATCGCCGAAGAATACGCCGGCAAGGTCAAAGTCGCCAAGCTGAACATCGACGAGAACCCGTCCACGCCGCCGAAGTACGGCATTCGCGGGATCCCGACGCTGATGCTGTTCAAGAATGGCGATGTCGAAGCCACCAAGGTCGGCGCATTGTCCAAGTCGCAGCTGACCGCTTTCCTGGACCAGCACCTCTGATCCGGCATACCCCGGGGTCGCATGCGGCCCCGGGGTTGCAGTACCAAAAAAACGACGCCACCAGGCCTTGCCCCAAGCGGGCGCGTCGCTTACCATCGGTTCAGTTCAGGCGGTCGCCAGACCGCAACCTGCCCCCGATACTCAATCCAAGGCAAGCCGAGCGGCCATCCCCGGTCGCCGATCATCCACGTTGAACACAGCACCCCACGAATGAACCTGACCGAACTGAAGCGGATGTCCGCTGCCGATCTCGTCGCCTTTGCAGAAGAAAAAGGCATCGACAACATGTCCCGCGCCCGCAAGCAGGAGATCATCTTTGCCCTGCTGAAGGCCCATGCCAAAAGCGGTGAAGCCATCTACGGTGACGGAGTCCTGGAGATCCTCTCCGACGGCTTCGGATTCCTGCGCAGCGCCGACAGCTCCTATCAGGCCGGGCCGGACGACGTGTACGTCTCCCCCAGCCAGATTCGACGCTTCGGGCTGCGTACCGGCGACACCATCGCCGGCAAGATCCGCCCGCCCAAGGACAACGAGCGCTACTTCGCGCTGCTGAAGGTCTCGGAGATCAACTTCGAACCACCGGAGAATGCCCGGCACAAGGTGCTGTTCGAGAACCTCACGCCGCTGCACCCCTCCAAGCGCATGCGCATGGAGCGCGGCAACGGCTCCACCGAGGACATCACCGCCCGCGTCATCGACATCGTGGCGCCGTTCGGCAAGGGCCAGCGTGGCCTGATCGTCTCCCCGCCCAAGGCGGGCAAGACGCTGATGCTGCAGAACATCGCCCAGAGCATCGCGACCAACTACCCCGAGTGCTACCTGATCGTGCTGCTGATCGACGAGCGCCCGGAGGAAGTCACCGAGATGGACCGCATGGTCCAGGGCGAAGTGGTCTCGTCGACCTTCGACGAACCGGCCCAGCGCCATGTGCAGGTCGCCGAGATGGTGATCGAGAAGGCCAAGCGCCTGGTCGAGCACAAGCGCGACGTGGTGATCCTGCTGGACTCCATTACCCGCCTGGCGCGCGCCTACAACACCGTCGCCCCCAGCTCCGGCAAGGTGCTGACCGGTGGCGTGGACGCCAACGCCCTGCACCGTCCGAAGCGCTTCTTCGGTGCCGCGCGCAATGTGGAGGAAGGCGGCAGCCTGACCATCCTCGCCACCGCGCTGGTCGAGACCGGCTCGAAGATGGACGAGGTGATCTACGAGGAGTTCAAGGGCACCGGCAACATGGAAGTGCACCTGGAGCGCCGCATCGCCGAGAAGCGCATCTACCCGGCGATCAACGTGAACCGCTCCGGCACCCGCCGCGAAGAACTGCTGACCGCGCCGGACGAGCTGCAAAAGCTCTGGATCCTGCGCAAGTTCCTGCACGGGATGGACGACATCGAGGCGATGGAATTCCTGCTCGGTCGCATGCAGTCCTCGAAGACCAACTCCGAGTTCTTCGACCAGATGAAGCGCAGCTGACGCGAAGCGGGCCCCGCGCCCGCCTCCCGTCATCGCGAGCGCCAGCGCAGCGATCTCCAGGGGCGGGCCAGGCGCTCGCCGTGCAAGGACGGCGTATCAGCCGGGCACCGGCTCGAAGCTGACCAGGCGGTCCAGCCGCCACCACTGCCGCCGACCCTCGGCGTCACGCAGGATCAGATACTCGGCCCCGCGCCGCGTGCGCAGATCCAGCGGCCGCACCACCGCAATCCGATCCATTTCGCCCCGGCGCCAGTGGGTGCGCAGGTGTTGCCCGCGCAGGATCGCCAGTTCCAGTTCGGAGTAGCGCTCGCAGGCAATCGGCGTGTACGGCGGGGTCACACTCATCCCCCCTCCCGAATGGCCTCCACCTGCGGGATCTCGGCGTCCGGGGACTCGACGCGCCGAAACACGATGGGGGCGCAGCACACGGCGCAGTCCTCGATCCATTCCTGGTCCGCACTGACCATGTCCACCGTCGTCTCGCCCGGTTCGCCACACCAGGGGCAGGTAAAGCCGACAAACTCCACCGGTCGCATCACCGCACCTCCTCCGGGCCCGCTATGACCCGGGCCCCGGCTGTCACACCCGCCATGTCTTCCGGCAAAAACCGCTCCAGAATGTCATTGAGAAAGGCCAGGCCACGTTCGGTCGGCTGCAGGCGCTGCGGATCGGACACCAGCAGACCCTCTGCCCGTAGCGTGCCCAGCGCCGGTTCCAGCGTAGTCAGGTCCAGGCCGCAGCGCTCCTCGAAGCAATGCGCGGGCACTCCCTCCACCAGACGCAACGCGTTGAGCATGAACTCGAACGGCAGCTCGGCCTCGGGGACCGCCTGGTCGCGGTGCTGCTCGGGCGTCTCCAGGTAGGCCGCGGGCTGGCGCGGCTTGGTCCGCCGCAACACCCGCCCCTGGGACGGCAGTGTCAACTTGCCATGGGCCCCGGCCCCGATGCCGAGGTAGTCGCCGAACGTCCAGTAGTTGCGGTTGTGCCGGCATTCCCGCCCCCTCGTGGCGTACGCGGAAACCTCGTATCGAGTATAGCCAGCCGCAGCCAGCACACATTGTCCTTGTGTGAACAATTCCTCGATCGTGGAATCCGGTGGCAATACCGGGGGCCGGGCTGCGAAATAGGTGTTGGGCTCCAGGGTCAGCTGATACCAGGAGATGTGCTCGGGTCCCTGATCGACCGCGGCCTGGAGGTCCGACAGCCCAGCCTCGACAGACTGCTGCGGCAGGCCGAACATCAGATCCAGGTTGATGTTGTCGAACCCGGCGCCGCGGGCATACTCGACCGCGGCATGGGCCTCGGCCCCGCCGTGGATGCGCCCCAGTCGCTCGAGCATGGCGTCGTCGAAGCTCTGGATACCCAGCGACAGCCGGTTGACCCCGGCCTCGCGGTAGCCATGGAAGTACGCGCGATCCGCAGTGCCCGGGTTGGCCTCCAGCGTGATCTCGGCATCCGGGCGCAGGGGCAGCCGCGCACGCAGACCGGAGAGCAGGTCCGCCAGCGCCTCGGGCGGGAACAGGCTGGGTGTGCCGCCGCCGATGAACACGCTGTCCACGCGCCGCCCCCAGACATCCGGCAGCTGCGACTCGAGGTCGCGCATCAGCGCCTCGACATACGCGTCGAACGGGGCCTCGCCCCGCGGCTCGTGGGAGTTGAAATCGCAATACGGGCACTTGCGCACGCACCAGGGCAGGTGCACGTACAACGCCAGCGGGGTCGGGAATACGCTCATCCCGCGAGCATAGGCGCCGGCTCAGTGATCGGCACGTTCCCGCAGTTGTGCCACCAGTTTGGCCAGGGCCTGGCCGCGATGGCTCAGGCGATTTTTCGTCTCCGGGGGCAGTTCGGCCGAGGTGCAGCCCTCCTCGGGCACAAAGAACAGCGGGTCGTAGCCGAAGCCGTTGGCACCGCTGGGCTGCTCGACGATGCGGCCCGGCCAGACCCCTTCGGCGATCAGCGGCGAAGGGTCCTCGGCATGTTCCAGAAACACGACGACTGCGCGAAACCGCGCGGCTCGCTGGGCCTCGGGGACGCCCGCCAGCGCCTCCAGCAGCTTGGCGTTGTTCGCGGCATCGTCCGCCTCCGGCCCCGCATAACGCGCGGAGTAGATGCCCGGCTGGCCGCGCAGGGCGTCGACCTCCAGGCCCGAGTCATCGGCGATCGCGGGCAGGCCGGTATGCTGCGCGGCGTTGCGTGCCTTGAGGATCGCGTTCTCGACAAAGGTCAGCCCGGTCTCGTCGGCCTCGGGCACCGCGTGCTCCGACTGCGGCTCGATCGCCAGCCCCAGCGGCTCCAGCAGGGCCCGGATCTCGCGCAGCTTGCCGGGGTTGCCGGTGGCGAGGACGACGCGACGGGATGGGTCCATGGCTCAGCCCCAGGGAGACACTGACTGATGGACACGTTCGCGCTCGAGTCGATTTTGCGTGCTGACAAGGCGTGGTGAGCGACGTGTAGCCGAGCTACATAAGCGAGCCGCAACGCAGTCAGCGAGCAAAATCGGCCGAGCCCCGTCCGTCAAGAATTTGTGGGGTTGGCACCCCATGTTCCCCGATCCTGCGTTGCGCCGCTTGCCGGTAGCACCACTACCGACTGCACGCCGCGCCTGGTCTCGGGAAACATGGGGCGCCAACGCGAACGTGTCCATCAATCAGTGTCTCCCTTGGCCAGCGCCGCCCGCTGGGCCTCGACGATCTGCTGGATGCCCTTCTCGCCCAGATCCAGCATCTGGTTCAGCTCGTCGCGGCGGAAGGCATGGCCCTCGGCCGTCCCCTGGATCTCGATCACGCCGCCGGCCTCGTTCATCACCAGGTTCAGGTCGGTCTCGGCCTGGGAGTCCTCGTCGTAATCCAGGTCGAGCACCGGCGCACCGTTGAAGATGCCCACCGAGATCGCCGCCAGGTGCCCGTGCAGCGGGTCCTTGCGGATCATGCCCTGCTCGCGCGCCTTGCGGATCGCGTCGCGCAGGGCGACATAGGCACCGCTGATCGAGGCGGTACGGGTCCCGCCGTCAGCCTGGATGACATCGCAGTCGACGATGATCTGGCGCTCGCCCAGGGCCTCCAGGTCAACCACGGCGCGCAGGGAGCGGCCGATCAGACGCTGGATCTCCATGGTGCGTCCGCCCAGCTTGCCGCGCGCGGCCTCGCGCGCCATGCGGTCGTGCGTCGAGCGTGGCAGCATGCTGTACTCCGCCGTCACCCAGCCGCGACCCTTGTTCTTCAGCCACGGCGGCACGCGCGACTCGATGGTCGCGTTGCACAGCACCCGGGTGTCGCCGAACTCCACCAGCACGGAACCCTCCGCGTGCCGGGTGAAATGGCGGGTAAAACGCACCGGGCGCATCTCGTCGGCTTGTCGGCCACTGGGTCGCATGCTTGATCCTTGCTAGATTGGAGTGGCGCGCAGTATACGGGAGACGGGAGAGGCTCTCACATGAGCGCGCCCGCGGCGGATCTGGGGCAAAGGCGGCCGAAGACGCCAGCAAATCACACGCGCACCGGGCTGTTACCACGCGCAGGGCTATCAACAGGGGACCTTATGATCGCGAGCATGACCGGCTTCGCCCGGCAGCCGATGACGCTGGACCAGGGCGTTTACGACTGGGAACTGAAGAGCGTCAACCATCGCTATCTCGAGTTGCGCATCCACCTGCCGGAGGCCCTCCGCGCGCTGGAGCCCGAGGTGCGCAATCGCCTCAAGAAACGGCTGAGTCGGGGCAAGGTCGATGTGGTGCTGCGCGATCGCGGCCAGTCGGGCGGCTCGCCCACCGCATTCGACGTGGACCGCGTGCAGTCGCTGATCGAGGCGACCGAATCCGTCGCCGACATGATGAAACACGATGCCAGCGTGTCGCCGCTGGATATCCTCGCCTGGCCCGGGGTGCTGGAGGGGGCGAAAATCGACGCCGACCGCCTTGCGGCCCCCGTTCTTGCCGAGCTCGACGCCGCGATCGACGCCCTGGTGGCAATGCGCGAGGCCGAGGGCCAGGAACTGGTCAACGGCCTGCGCGATCGCCTGGAGGCCCTGGCCGAGCATGTCATGTTCATCCGCGAGCGGCGCGAGCCGATGCTGGTCGAACAGCGCGAACGCACCCTGAGCCGCATCAACGAGCTGGACCTGAGCCTGGACCCGAAGCGGCTGGAGCAGGAGGTGGCGCTGCTGGCACAACGCCTGGATATCGCCGAGGAGCTGGATCGCATCGACGGCCACGTGAAGGCGGTGCGCGAGATCCTGGACAAGGACGGCCCCAGCGGGCGGCGCCTGGATTTCCTGATGCAGGAGTTCAACCGCGAGACGAACACCCTCGCCTCCAAGTCGCATGACCTGGAGATCACCCGCGCGACCGTCGAGATGAAGGTCCTGATCGAGCAGATGCGCGAGCAGGTACAGAACCTCGAATAATCGGTGCTTCCTTAATGCATCGCTACCGCGTGCACCTGTCCATCTCGCGCCACGAGATGGAGGACTACTACACCGGGCGCGCGGCGGTCGTCTACGCCGAGTCGGAAGGCGGCATCAGCGTGCAGTTTCCCGCCCGGCTGCTGCGTCAGCACCTCGACCAGCGCGGCGTCTATGGCGTGTTCGAGTTGGCCACCGACGACCAGCATCGCCTGCTGGATTTCCGCCGCCTCACACGGCCCTGACAGCGCGCCGCAGCCCCCTTTCCCACCCCTTGAAATTTACCCGGCGGCCCCTATCTCCATGGGTGAGTCAGAGTTGACACCCGGAAGAGGAGGGTAAAGCCATGACAATGATGCGTTACGAACCGTGGAGCCTGCTGGGTCAGCTGTCGCGCGAACTCGGCCGCATGCCGGATATGCCCGGCACGGACGACTCCGCCGCGACGTCCGACTGGGCGCCTGCCGTGGATATCCGCGAAGAGACCGATGCCTACGTGCTGCACGCCGACATCCCCGGCGTCGACCCGAAGGACATCGAACTCCACATGGAGAACGGCGTGCTGACCCTGCGCGGCGAGCGCAAGCACGAAAGCGAAGAGGAAAAGAACGGCTACAAGCGGATCGAGCGGGTGCGCGGCACCTTCTTCCGCCGCTTCTCGCTGCCGGACACCGCGGATGCCGAAAACATCTCCGCGCGCTCCGAAAACGGGGTGCTGGAGGTTCGCATTCCGAAACAGGCACGCGTACAGCCACGCCGGATCGAGATCACGGGCTGATCCGGCACCAACCCTGCCGGCAGCCGTCACGGCTGCCGGAATTCGGGCGCTGCCGGCGCAAGCGGGCGGCGCCTCGTTTTTTGATGGCGGCAACAGGATCATCGCCACCCGTTTCATGAAGCCGATGCACGGGTGACAGCCGAATCCCGGCTATCATGGGAAAGATCGGATACGGGCCGACAACCACCAAGGGATCCGGGTGTCCCCCGGGGATCGGACAGAGGCAACTCTGGGAGTGCAATGGAATACAAGGACTACTACAAGATCCTCGGCGTCAGCCGCGACGCCAGCCAGGACGCCATCAAGAAGGCGTACCGCAAGCTGGCGCGCAAGTATCACCCGGACGTCAGCAAGGACCCGGATGCCGAGACCCGAATCAAGGAGGTCAACGAGGCCTACGAGGCCCTCGGCGACCCGGAAAAGCGCAAGGCCTACGACCAGCTCGGATCCAACTGGCGCCAGGGGCAGGACTTTCGTCCGCCGCCTGGATGGGACGGCTGGGCCCAGCACCGTGGCGCGGGCGCCGGAGGCGGAGCCGATTTCGGCGGCTTTTCCGACTTCTTCGAGTCCATCTTCGGCGGCGCCGGGATGGGTGGCGCGGGCCGTCGCCGCGGTGCGGGCGGCTTCAACATGCGTGGTGCCGACCGCGAGGGTAAGGTCGAGATCACGCTCGATCAGGCCCTTAAGGGCACGGAGATCTCCGTCAACGATGCCGACGGGCGCGTGCAGCGCGTGCGTATCCCGGCCGGGGCCAAGGACGGCTCGCGCCTGCGCGTGCGCGGCCAGGGCGACCCGGGCGTGGGCACCGGCGGCTCTGGCGATCTGCTGCTCGAGATTCGCATCAAGCCCGACAGCCGCTACCGCGTCGAGGGCCGCAACCTCTCCCGCGACATCCCGATCACCCCCTGGGAGGCCGCACTGGGCGCCACCATCGAGGTCCCCACACCGCACGGCTGGGTCAACCTGAAGATCCCGGCGGGTTCGCAGTCCGGCAAGCAGATGCGTCTGAAGGGCAAGGGCCTGCCGGGCAAACCGCCCGGCGACCTGTACCTGAAGCTGATGATCCAGGCCCCGCCCGAGGACGAGGCCGGCGACTGGTACCGCAAGATGGCGGAACAGTCCTCGTTTGCCCCGCGCGCAGGGCTGACACCGTAGTTCACGGACACGTAGTGCACGGACACAAGGAGCGCGCATGCGTCGGCTGGTCTCTTTCCTGATTCTGCTGTCGACCCTCGCCTGGGCCGGCCCGGCCCTGGCACAACTCCCCGCCGAGGTCGACGGCCAGCCCCTGCCCTCTCTGGCCCCGATGCTGGAACGCACCATCCCCGGGGTCGTCAATATCGCCACCCGCGCCCGCGTGGTGGAATCCGTCAATCCGCTGTTCGACGACCCGTTCTTCCGCCGTTTCTTCGACCTGCCCGAGCGCCAGCGCGAACGCGAGCGTCAGGGGCTCGGCTCGGGCGTGATCGTGGATGCGGCCGAAGGCACCATCCTGACCAACAGCCATGTGATCGCGCGCGCGGACGAGATCCTGGTGACCCTGTACGACGGGCGCCAGTACGAGGCGGAGGTGGTTGGTACCGACCCGGCAACCGACGTCGCCGTGATCCGCATCGACGCGGAAAACCTGCGCGCGATCCCACTGGCGGATTCCGATGCCCTGCGCGTCGGCGACTTTGTCGTCGCGATCGGCAACCCGTTCGGCCTCGGCCAGACGGTGACCAGCGGCATCGTCTCCGCGCTGGGGCGCAGCGGACTCGGCGGCTCCGGGTTCGAGGACTTCATCCAGACCGATGCCTCCATCAACCCGGGCAACTCGGGCGGCGCGCTGGTGAACCTGCGCGGGGAACTGGTCGGCATCAACACCGCCATCCTGGCGCGCGGCGGCGGCAACATCGGCATCGGGTTCGCGATCCCGACCAACATGGCGCGCCAGATCCAGGATCTGCTGGTCGCCGAGGGCCGCGTCGAGCGCGGCGCACTGGGCGTCGGCATCCAGGACCTGACGCCGGCGCTGGCGCAGGCCTTCGATCTCGACGTTACCCAGGGCGCGGTCATTACCGACGTACAACCGGACTCCGCCGCGAGCCGTGCCGGGATCGAGGCCGGCGACGTGGTGCTGACCATCGACGGAAAAGCCGTGCGCAATGCCGCGGACCTGCGCAACCGCCTGGGTCTGCTGCGGGTGGGGAGCGAGGTGGAGATGCTGGTCCTGCGCGACGGGCGCGAGCGCACCCTGACCACGCGCCTGGAACGCCCCGAGATCCGCCAGGCCGAGGGCGCTGCGATCCATCCACGGCTGGAGGGCGTGCGCCTGGCGGAACACACACCGCCCGGTGCCAGTCGCAGCCGTGTCGTCATCATCGACGTGGAGGCGGGCACCCCGGGCGCCCGAGCGGGGATTCGCCCCGGCGACGTGCTGCTGGCGGTCAACCGCCAGCGCGTCGAGCACCTGTCCGATCTGCCGCGCCAGCTATCGCCGCACCAGGCACTGGAGCTGCAGCTTCGCCGCGGCAATCAGACGCTCTATCTGACGTTGCGCTAAAGCGCAGCTTTGGCAGGGGCTTCGCCTGCAGGCAGGCTCCCACAGAGCTTCGTCCACCTCGCCGCCGCCCCCAATGTCGTCATCCCGGAAAGCGCGCAGCGGTTATCCGGGGTCTCGGGGCCTGATGTCAGCCTTGTGCAGGAGATCGCGGCTCTCCGCTTCGCTGCGGCCGGGATGACCGGGCCTGGCAGACTGCACCTCGAGCCGGGAAGGATCAGAAGCCGGGGGTGTTTTTCTCGACCCAGCGGTCGCTGCCGTCGGCGAGGCGTTCGCGCTTCCAGAACGGGGCCTCGTGCTTGAGGCGTTCCAGGATGTCGGAGCAGGCATCGCGCGCGGCGATCCGGTGCGCGGACCAGGTGGCCACCAGCACCAGGGCATCGCCCGGCCGCACGTCCCCTACACGATGCGCGACCAGACAGCCCAGCAGCGGCCAGCGCGACTCGGCCTCGGCGACGATGCGCTCCAGTTCGCGCTCGGTCATGCCGGGATAATGCTCCAGGAACAGCCCGGTCACAGTGTCGTCTTCGTTGAAGTCGCGCATGCGCCCGACAAACACGCTGGCCGCCCCGCGCGCCTCGGCCGGGATATCCCGCTCTGCACGGGCCACCAGCGCCCAGGGGTCGAAGTCTTCACTGTAGAGCTCGACGGCCACCTCAGCCCCCGGTCACCGGCGGGAAATAGGCGACCTCGTCACCATCGCGCACAACCGTATCCAGTGCAGCCTGTTCCTGGTTGACCGCCACCATCAGGCGTTCCGGCGGGGCATCGCCATGCAGATGCCGCCAGAGATCCCCCACCGAGATCGATTCGGTGGGCAGCTCGGCCTGCTCGTCGGCGCGCCCCATTTCCTCGCGCAGGCGTGCAAAGTAGTGAACAGTTACGGTCATGCGGGCCCCTGTCATCACGGGTTCAAGTCAAGCATTATAGCGACGATGAACGATTTCACTCACTTCGATGCCGAAGGCCATGCGCACATGGTCGATGTCGGCGACAAGTCGATCACCCACCGGGTGGCGATTGCCGAAGGCCGCATCCACATGCAGCCGGAGACCCTGCAGCGTATCCGCGAAGGCCGCCATGCCAAGGGGGACGTTCTGGGGATCGCTCGTGTCGCGGGTATCATGGGAGCCAAGCGTACCGGTGACCTGATCCCGCTGTGCCACCCAATCGGTCTGACGCGGGTGGCCCTGGAACTGGATATCGAGAGTACCGCCGTCCGTGTGCAGGCGACCTGCGAGGTCCACGCCAGGACGGGCGTGGAGATGGAGGCCCTGACTGCGGTCTCCACCGCGCTGCTGACGGTGTATGACATGTGCAAGGCCGTGGACCGCGGCATGGTGATCGATGGCGTGCGCCTGCTGGAGAAGCGTGGCGGCCGCAGCGGCACCTGGCGTGCGGACACGACGCAAGGAGAACCCCGATGAAATGGATCAAGCGCCTGCTGGCCCTGATCGCGATCCTGTTGCTTTTGGCCGTGATTGTCGCCGTTTACCTGGTCGCGACCTTCGACGCCAACGACTACAAGGAGCGCATCGAGGCCGAAGTCCGCGATGCCACCGGTCGCGAACTGACCCTGGAAGGCCCGATCGGCCTGACCTTCTTCCCCAACCTCGGCCTGCGCCTGGAAGAGGTTCGCTTCGGCAATGCCGAGGGCTTTGGCGACGACCCGTTCGCCGAGCTGGATGTCGTCGATGTCTCCGTGGCGGTGATGCCGCTGCTTCGGCGCGAGCTGGACGTGCGGCACATCGAGGGGGATGGCGTGCGCCTGAACCTGGCGCGCGACGAAGACGGGCGCACCAACTGGGACGACCTGACCGAACGTGCCGAGGATGCCCGCGACGAGGCCGTCACCGGCGACAACGGCGAGGAACGCACCGCCACCGAATCGCGTCTGGCCATGGAGCGCATCGGCATCGCCGGTGTAACCCTGACCAACACCCGGGTGCACTGGGACGACCGCATGACCGGACTGCAGGCCACGCTGGATCCCTTCCGCCTCGAGGTCGGTCGCTTCCGCCCCGGGGTGGAAACACCACTGGAGATGGAGGCCGTGGTCAACGCCGAGGGCGGTGACCTGGACGAGCCGGTCGAATTCGCGATGAACCTGGAGGGCCTGATGAATCTGGACCTCTTGAGCAATCGCTATTCCATCCGCCGCCTGAACGCGAACTTTGGCGTAGAAGGCGCCGGACTGCCGCGCCCGATCGGCGTCTCGCTGGAAACCGACGTCGCGCTGGAAATCGCTGACGAGACCAAGATGCGCTTTGAGCGCGTAACCGTTGGCGTGGGTGATGTGCGCCTGACGGGCTTCACCGAGCTGACCGGGCTGGGCGCCGGCGAAGAGCTGGCCGTGCGCAGCGAACTGCGCAGCAACACCTTCTCGGTCCCGGACCTGATGGAAGATATCGGTCTCGGACCGCCCAAAACCAATGACCCGGACGCCCTCAAGCGTGTAGCGCTGGACCTCTCGGCCCGCGGCAGCCTGACGTCACTGGAGCTGAGCCCGTTCCTGGTGACCATCGACGATACACGGCTGACCGGCAACGCCCGGTGGGACACCAGTGGCGAGCGTCCGCTGTTCGACTTCGACCTGAGCGGCAACGAGCTGAACCTCGATCGCTACCTGCCACCCGAAGTGGAACAGGCCCGCACCGAGGGCGGCCCCTCGAATGGCGAACGCGACGACGATGACGACATCGCCATCGAGCTTCCGGTGGAGCTGCTGCGCGGGATCGACGTACGCGGCGAGATGGCGCTGGAGCGCCTGGACGCTCTGGGTATGGTGATGCGCAACATCCAGCTGGAGATCCGCGCCAACGAAGGCGACTGGCGCATCGACCCGCTGGAAGCGCAGGCCTACGAAGGCCAGCTGACCAGCCGCGTGCGCGTCGACGTACGCGAAGACACCCCGCGCTACGAACTCGCGGCCGACCTGGCCGACCTGGACATCGGCGCCCTGCTGGAAGACATGCAGGGCGATGACGCGCGGCTCATGGGCATCGGCGATCTGGAACTCGATATCGCCACTCGCGGAAACACCGTCAACGCGCTGCGCAGCGCACTGAACGGCTCCGGCTCCATGCAGTTCTCCGACGGTGCCGTTCGTGGCATCAACGTCGCCCAGGTGATCCGCCGAGCGGAGGCGCGCCTGCGCGGTGAACGGCTGGAAGAAGACGAACCCAACCAGACCGACTTCAGCGACCTGACCGGCACCTTCGACATTCGCGATGGCGTCGTGCACAACGACGACCTGGTGGCCAACTCCCCGCTCCTGCGCGTGCGTGGCGAGGGCAGCGCCGATCTCACCGACGACACCCTCGACTACCTCGTGAACACCACCATCGTGGGCACTCTCGAGGGCCAGGGCGGACGCTCCCTGGAAGACCTGAGCGGCATCCGCCTGCCGATCCGTGTCTCGGGTACCTTTGGCGACCCCAGCTTTCGGCTCGATCTGGAAGACATCCTGCGCGAGCGCTTCGAGGACGATGTCCGCGACCGCCTGGGCGAAGAAGAAGAGCGCCTGCGTGATCGCCTGATGCAGCGCCTCGACGGCGATCGCAGTGACGACGCCGAAGGCGAGACGGAAGAGTCCGGCGAACGCGATCTTCGACGCGAGCTGGAACGCGGCCTGCGCGAGCGCCTGCGGTAATCGTGCCGGCGAACTCGGCATTCAAGCGGCCGGCCTTCGAGGCCGGCCGCTTCATTTCGACACCCCCGCAATGACACCCTTTGCCGAACGGCTGCTTGCCTGGTTCGCCCGGCACGGCCGCAGCGACCTCCCCTGGCAGCACCCTCGCACGCCCTATCGCGTCTGGGTCTCCGAGATCATGCTGCAGCAAACACGCGTGGAAACGGTGACCCCGTACTTCCTGCGCTTCATGGAGCACTTCCCCGACGTCGAATCCCTCGCGGCCGCCGACCAGGACACGGTCCTGCATCTGTGGTCCGGCCTCGGCTACTACGCCCGCGCCCGCAACCTGCATCGCGCCGCACAGCACATCGTGAGCGAGCATGGCGGAGACTTTCCGGATACGCGCGAGGCCCTGGAACAGCTCCCCGGCATCGGCCGCTCCACGGCGGCCGCGATCATCGCCCAGGCCCACGACCGGCCGGAGCCCATCCTGGACGGTAACGCCAAGCGCGTCCTCGCCCGCCACGCGGCCATCGAAGGCTGGCCCGGCAGCCCGAGCGTCCAGCGCGAACTGTGGGCCGAGGCGGAGGCACGCACCCCGACCACCCGCTGCGCCGACTACACCCAGGCCATCATGGACCTGGGCGCCCTCCTGTGTACGCGCACGCGCCCGGACTGCCCGCAGTGCCCCGTAGCCGGCGACTGCCAGGCCCTGGCGCAAGACCGGACCGGAGAGCTGCCCGCGCCGCGCCCACGCAAGGACCTGCCCACGCGCATCCGCCACGCCGCCCACCTGCAAACCGTCCAGGGCAGCCTGCTGGTACAACGCGCGGCACAGGGCATCTGGGGCGGGCTGTACAGCCTCCCCGAGGCCGCCGCGGCGCCCGAACTCGACGAGTGGGTGCGCAGCCAGTGGCCGCAGGCCGAGGCACAAGACACCAACGGGTTGCGCCACACCTTCAGTCACTACCACCTCGATCTGCGCATCCACTGCTACCGGCTCCCGCCGAACGCGTGTGGGATCATGGAAGGCGACAGGGCGATTTGGTATAAACCCGGCACATCACGGGCGGTCGGCATCCCGGCTCCCATCCAGCGTTATCTGCACGAACACAAGGATTCCGGCAATGGCACGAACCGTTAACTGCGTGAAACTCGGTAAAGAGGCCGACGGGCTCGATTTTCCGCCCTACCCCGGCGAGATGGGCAAGAAGATCTACCTGAACGTGTCCAAGGAGGCCTGGCAGGCCTGGCTCGGCCACCAGACCATGCTGATCAACGAATACCGCCTGACCCCGGTCGATCCCAAGGCGCGCAAGTTCCTGGAAGAGGAAATGGAAAAGTTCCTGTTCGGCGATGGTTCGGAAAAGCCGGAAGGCTTCGTCGACCCGAACCAGTCCTGATTCCCGGCGGTTCGGCGGCGATTGCTTGACGTAGCCGCCACGGACCGCTTTAATACCGCCCTTCGCCCGAAGGGCGAATCCCTCCGAGAAATGGCCGGGTAGCTCAGTCGGTAGAGCAGGGGATTGAAAATCCCCGTGTCGGCGGTTCGATTCCGTCCCCGGCCACCATTATCTCTCCTGTGGCACCATCCTTCCCATGAGCGTTCGCCGTATCCTGCGCATGGGGCACCCCGACCTGCGTCGCGTCTGCGACCCGGTACCCGAATCCGATTTTGACAGCCCCGGGCTGCACGCCCTGGTGGACGACCTCGTCGATACTATGCACGCCAGCGAAGGCCTCGGCCTGGCTGCTGCCCAGATCGGCGTTCCGCAACGCGTGGCTGTGATCGAGATCCAGCCGGGCAATACCCGCTACCCCGGCGCCGTACCGACCGGCCGCCTGGTGCTCGTTAATCCCGTCGTCACCGTGCTGGACCCAACCCCGCAACGCTACTGGGAAGGCTGCCTGTCCGTACCCGGGCTGCGCGGTGAGGTCACCCGGCCGCGCCACATCGCCGTGGATTACCGCGAGCCCGACGGCACGCCCCGCCACCTGGAACCCGAAGGCTTCCTCGCCACCGTGTTCCAGCACGAGATCGACCACCTCGACGGCACCCTGTTCATCGACCGCGTCACCGACACCACTCGCCTCGCCTTCCTCGACGAATACCGCGAGTTCCACGCGGAGCCGTAGTCATCACGCCCCGTGGAGGCGCGGCCATGCGTTGCGCACCACCTCCGCCCCCAGCGCATCCAGCAGCGGGTGGGCCGCCAGGCCGAGCAGGCCATCGGTCAGGGGATTCTCGTCGCCGCAGCGCACGGCCAGATCCAGATGCGTGCCGCGCGCGCTCGGCGTCAGCCGGTAGCAGCCCTCGCAGGATAACCCGGCCAGCGCGCGCCAGCCGAGCAGGCGCGGCGGGACCGCGACCAGCACCTCCACATCGAACGTCAGCGGCACCCCGGCCACCCGCACACGCCAGCGGTAGCGCTCGGGTCCGACGCGGGTAATGGACTCGATGGCCTCGCTGTAGGCGGCGAACGCCTCCACCCGGGCCATCAGCTCGAACACCGCCTCCGGAGCAGCGTCGATCTCCATCTCGTGGTGGATCACCGACATCGCCCACCGCTCCAGGTGGCAGGGTCGCCGCCGGTCGGGCCGGCGGCCCAGGCCCGATCAGTCGTGCACGATGATGCGGGAGCCCGAGGCGTCGATATCCACGCGCGAGCTGGAGTAGGCACAGGCCTTCGCGATATCTTCCAGCGCCGGCATGTCATTGAGCTCCGCCAGATGATGCAGCAGGCTGCTGCCTTCGCAGTCACGCGGCATGCCGTTCTCGTCCAGCGTGCAGCCGAACTCGCCCTCGTTCACCGACCAGTCCATGTCCGCCGGCATCTTCAGCACCACCGGCTCCTCGTGCATCACCTGAAACTTTGCCCGCATGGCGCTCTTGCCGTCCTGCCAGTCGAGCACCGGCATGTTGTCTACGCTGCGCATGGTGTGCCTACAGGCAAGATCCGACGCCAAAACTCATCCGGCGTCTCGTCTACCTTTCAGCCATCACTCCAGAAGAGTGGGCACCATCCACGTGGGACGCTCCGGATGATGCAGGGGCGGCGAAGGCGGCATTTCAGAACCGAGCACCTCCAAGCGGAGTGCGGACCCCACAAGCCGCACCTCCGCCGCCGTCTCGAGTCTAGAACACCTCAACGCCCTTCGCCGGCCTGCGAAATCCAAAGGTAGACCCCCCGCGGTCCCTTCAACTGCCCTTCCAGGCCCAACGCCTACAGCAGAGGCAAACATGGAGCGCCAGCGTAATGTTTGTCCTGCTGGCTGTGCTTGTTAGGGGCTGTTTGATATTTATGCTAATTAGCTAGTGTACTAATACCTGTATAGCTGCACTGATTCTGGGTGCTTATCATGTAATTCAA
The DNA here is from genome assembly GCF_000381425.1 of Thioalkalivibrio sp. ALRh. Taxonomy (NCBI): domain Bacteria; kingdom Pseudomonadati; phylum Pseudomonadota; class Gammaproteobacteria; order Chromatiales; family Ectothiorhodospiraceae; genus Thioalkalivibrio; species Thioalkalivibrio sp. ALRh. Next base: position 1,324,947 of record NZ_KB906519.1, on the reverse strand, counting down.
GCAACAGATTACCAATATATGACTCTTCGTCACTTACATGCAAAACCAAGGTGTCTATTGCGCGTGTCAATGGAATCATTATCCATTTTTTTGCATATTCCATCGCTGATTCTTCATCATCAAAGAACATGTCACTTTTTTCTCCTTCCGAAATTTCTGCATTAGAACGCTTATAGTCAAAAAATTCATCTAGCCCGAAATTAACAACGACCCACCCCTCTAGCCCCCTGCAAGACTCATACTGAACAATACGATATTGCTCCAAACTTGTCGGATACGCACCACGTAATTCTGGATTAACTGCATCCCAAGTCCTTAAGCCCCACTTTTGATACTGCTCTGCCACGATTGATGATTTATCCCCACTCATACTGGTTTTTACCCAAGTTGGCGGAACGCAAAAAAGCATATCAATCGGGTGATTTCCGTCATCTTTAGCTGTTGCGGAGAGCCTTCTGTGGAACTGCTCCGACAGAGCATCACCTATGACGATAATAACTCTGCCACCATGAGCCTCAGGTAAGGGTTGCAGATTCCATTCGGCATATTCGATTTGTTCAGCAAAATAGCCAACAGCTTGGCAAAGGCTGGACTTTAACCTTAGGCTTTTCCGTAGCGGAACAATCTGGGACTTTGATCGATCGATTCCCTCTCTCCAATCGATTCTTTCTACACCACGAACAAATTGGTCTACTCCATCAGCGATAACAACTTTTTCAAATCCATATAACTGATAAATTAAATCCCTTTCACTGGCAGGCCAGTCTTGTGATTCATCTATCAAAACCAAATCCCACGCAAGGTTTTTGCTGGCCGTTGCCCTTGCTTGCGATATATCATCATCAGAAAGAGCGCCATCACGAATATATGTGAGCGCCATATCCATGTACTTCTCATACTCTGCCAAGAAATTAGGTTGTTGTTTAGCTATAACGCCTAGCTGCAATAGCCACTCATGAGTAAAACTTTGAATGGTCTTTATTGATATACTGCCTCTACCAACAGCATCTTTTGCACCTAACAATGCTAGCAACCTACGTAGATCGGCAACTAAAGCACGGTTATATGTTAAAAGGACAACGCGAAATCCCATCTCGTCATACGCTTGGTACGCCGTTCTTATTAGCCGAACTGTTTTACCTGTCCCGCCACGACCACGGTATATGAGTAATTGCTTGCCGAGCTTTTCTGCATATTGCTGTTGAGTTCGATCCAGAATAGATTTGGTAATGGCCTCTAATCGTTTCCGATCGATTTTTGATGGTTTTAATCTGCGTGAAAATATTTCACAAATACTATGGAGATAACTCCTTGAACTAAAAGAAGCTAAATCTTTATTGTTATTTAACGAGGACAATGTGGAGCAAAAGCCCTCCCAGTCCGAGTCCATGCCAAGAATATTATTTAATGATTTCGGTAACTGTGTTTTAGAAACTGACGTAAGCCATATTAAATTATTTATATATGGAGAGCTTTTATTTCGATTGTTCTTCTTTATGTAGTCTCGTACAGAATATTTTTGACCTTCACTCTGATTGGTTACGTCGTGATCTTGTCCATTGTATTTAACAATACACTTCGCACCTTCAAACCTAACAGCCTCACCGGAATGTGATTTTACTTCAATGCATGCACAAAATGAGTGGATTCCATAAGGTTTTTCACCTTCCCTATAATCAGCAAAGATTACAAGCAAGTCTATATCTTGAAATCGCTGCCCAAAGCATTGGATTGACGGAAATATATGGAGCACTAGGTCGCGTTCTTGTTCAATCTCCGGCATTGCTGTAGACGCAGCTAGCGCGAGCATTTCTGCCGCTCTGTACTCAGACGAGCTATCTTTCGTTCCGTGTATTTGCAGCATATTTGGATCTGGCACCAAACAGTAGATTAGACGGAATCTGTCATATTGGTTAAATACAGATTCTGCATATCATCCCGACGTTCTCCTCTCGGTGGCACACGGCCACGAGGAAACCATACCCTTATCATGGTCGTGGTCGTCGCGTCGAGTGGCAGGGCGCCCCACGCGCTGGGCCGAACGATTTTCGTCTCTTGGTCAAAGTCTTACACCGGCCCACCGGGCCAACATAGGGGAGGCGGAGGGGCTGACCTTAAAGGCTTGCGGGTGCGCTGAGCCGGGTCGATGCGAGGAGATCGGCGGCACGAGCGTGAGAAAGCACGGTGCTATACAGAATCTGTATATCACCGTTATCGCAGTGTGGCGTGACGACCGGAGACACCACGCGTGGCCCGAGAAACGAGCTTCCGGCGGGAGCTGTGGCGGCGTTCCCTGGTACGATCCGGCCAGGGGGAACCGGGAGCCGGTGTTGGAAACGCTCAAGGAAGCGAATCAGGTGGTGGTCTGCGGCATTGTGGAGGATGCACAGGGGCGGATCTTTCTGGCGCGTCGCGGGGCCAATCAACCGTTGGCGGGGTATTGGGAATTTCCCGGTGGGAAGGCGGAACCGGGGGAAGGCCTGGAGGCTGCGTTGTGCCGCGAATTTCGGGAAGAGCTGTCGATGGGGCTCCGGGTAGGGGAAGAGATTGGGCGTACGCCGATTCCGGGTAATGGGGGCCTTGAGTTGGTGGCGCTGCGCGCGTGGACGGATGACGAAAGCCCGGTGCTGACCGTGCACGATCGGTGGTGCTGGGTCTCGCCGCCGGAGGCGCGCGGGCTCGAGCTCGCGCCTGCGGACATCCCATTGCTCGAAGCCTTCATTGCCGCACGTTCCGAATGAGCCGAGATAGCGCCGCCAAGTCCCTGTCCAGTGGCCAATGGGTCGGCCTGCATGAACGGTTGGATACGCCGCGGGTACGACAGGCGCTCGAGGCCCTGGGGTTGGAGGACCACGCCCGCTGGAGCCAGAGCCTAGAGGGCGACGATCTGGGGATGAGCCTCGTCGCCGAGCTGTCTCAGCGGCTCGCGGAGCGCGCGGGTGAGCTGCGGGAAAAGGGACACGACGATTGGACGCGGGCCGTGCAGGGGCTGGCGGATGCGCTGGCGGCGGCGGGGCATCCGCTATGCGGGATCGAGGAGGACCTTCCGGAGCCGCCGTTTCGGCAGTTGCTGGAGGTGCGTTCCCCGGCGGCCGACCGGGTGGGGCAGCAGGAGACACCGCGGCCGGATGTTCCGCTGGCTCTGTCCAGCCTGCTGACTGGATCCGATCGCACACCGAGTCTGGTCACGCAGATCGATAAAGAGCTGGCCAGTGCGGAGCGGGCTGATTGGTTGGTGTCGTTCATCAAATGGAGTGGCATTCGCGCCCTGCGCGAGACGCTGAAGCGCTTTACCGAGACCCCGACGGCCGATGGATCTCCCAGGCTGCGGATTGCGACGACCTCATACCTCGGAGCCACGGATCTCAAGGCGATCGAGTTTCTGCTGAGCCTGCCGAACACCGAGATCCGGGTCTCCTACGACACCCACCGCACGCGCCTGCATGCGAAGGCTTACCTGTTCCATCGCAACACAGGCTTCGGTAGCGCCTACATCGGCTCGGCGAATGTCTCGCGGGTGGCGATGGATGAGGGCCTGGAGTGGACGGCCAAGGTCAGCGAATACGAGCTGCCGCACATGTGGCGCCAGATCCAGACGTCGTTCGAGGCGCATTGGGCAGACCCGGCGGAGTTTGAACCGCTCACCACAGACGACCTCCCCCGCCTGCAACAGGCGCTGGAGTCGGAATCCAGCTCGGGGCCCGGGGCGCACAAAGACGCCACCGCGTTCTTCGACCTGCGGCCGTATGCCTTTCAGCAGGAGATCCTGGAGGACATCCAGCGCGAGCGCCGTTCGGGCATCGACCGTCATCTGGTGATCGCGGCCACCGGGACCGGCAAGACGATGATCGCCGCGTTCGACTATCGGCGCTTTGCGCGTGAGCAGGCGGACAAGGGGCGCCCGTCGCTGCTGTTCATCGCCCACCGCGAGGAGATCCTGCGCCAGGCGATGATGACCTTCCGTCAGGTCCTGCACGACCGAGAGTTTGGCGACGTGCTGGTGGGCGGGGCGCGTCCGAGCCAGGACCGCCATCTGTTCTGCACGGTGCAGAGCTGGAATGCACGGGACCTCGATCACCTAGACCCGGCGCATTTCGATTACGTGGTGCTGGATGAGGCGCACCACAGTACTGCCGGCAGCTACCAGCGCATCCTCGAGCATGTGCGGCCTAAGTGCCTGCTGGGCCTGACGGCGACGCCGGAGCGCACGGATGCCGACGATATCCGCAAGCACTTCGGGCAGCGCTATACCCATGAGATCCGCCTGCCGGATGCGATCGAGCGTCGGTTGCTGGTGCCGTTCCATTACTTTGGCGTGGCCGACCATGAGTCCGTGGATCTGAGCCGGGTGAGCTGGCGGCGCGGGGGCTATGACGCCGAAGAACTGGAAGGGGTGTTCACCGGCAATCGGGCGCGCGCCGATTGGGTGCTGCGGCAGGCGCAAGAACACGCGACGGATCTCGGCTCGGTTAGGGGCTTGGGTTTCTGCATCAGCTGCGACCATGCCCGATTCATGGCCGAGCATTTCTCGGCCAAGCAGGTGCCCAGCGCGGTGCTGACTGGCGAAAGCCCGGATCACGAGCGGCTTTCGGTACAGCGCGATCTGCGCGCGGGGCGCATCCGCTTCATCTTTACGGTGGACCTCTACAACGAAGGCGTAGACCTGCCGGAGGTGGATACCGTTTTGCTGCTGCGCCCGACCGAGAGCCTGACGGTCTACCTACAGCAGATGGGCCGCGGCCTGCGCTTGCACGAGGGCAAGCCGCACCTGACCGTGCTGGATTTCGTCGCACCGCAGAATCGGCGTTTTCGTTATGCCGCTCGGTTCCGGGCCCTGAGCGCGCGGCCGGAGAAGCGGGTGGATCACCAGATTCAGGAAGGCTTCCCTTGGTTGCCCAGCGGCTGCCTGATCCACCTCGACCGCCTGGCCACCCAGCACGTGCTCGACAACATCCGTGCGCAGATCAACCGCCAGCGACCGCAGCTCGTCCGCGAGCTGAAGGACTGTTTCCGGGAGGACATCGACTCCGCCAGCCTGCCCAAGATGCTGGACTGCCTGCATATGGATAAAGCGGAAGACCTGCTGCGCAAGGACCTGCCCTCCCGGCTGCGCGCGGACTGCGGAGGCGAGTCGACCGAAGCGCTGGGACCCTATGCCAGCGGCCTCAAACGCGGGCTGCAGCGCTTGGCGCGGTGTGACGATCACCAGTTGCTGGAAACCCTGCAGACCCATCTGGCGCAGCCGGCCGCGAACGTGGAGCAGCTTGCCGAAGAAGATCGGCTCCGGCTGGCCCTCGTCCACAGCACGCTATGGGGCAAGACGCGGCCGGGGGACGGGGGCCTATCCGCCGTGGACGCCTTCGTCCGCGAACAGCGCCCCCTGTACCGGGATCTCCAGGAAGTCGCCGCCTGGCGACACGAGCGACTCGTCCCCGCCAGCGGCATCACCTTCCCGGAGCAGACGGGGCCACTGGAACTGCACGCGTCCTACACCCGCGAGCAGATCCTGCTGGCGCTGGGACTTGGTAGCCTGGAGAAGCCCATCACCCAGCAGGAGGGTGTGCGGCACGTACCGGAGCGGCGGGTGGATGCGTTGTTTGTGACCCTGGAGAAATCCGAGCAGGAGTTCTCACCCACCACCATGTACGAGGACTACGCCCTCAACGAGCGGCGGTTCCACTGGCAGTCGCAGTCCGGCACCTCCCCCACCTCGGAGACCGGGCAGCGTTACATCCACCACGAGGCGCGTGGCTACACCCCCATGCTCTTCATTCGGCGGGCCAAGCGCGATGCGACGGGCCTCAGCGAGCCATTCACCTTCTGCGGCCCGGTGCGCTACCAGCACCACGAAGGCAGCAAGCCGATGAGCATCATCTGGGAGCTGGAGTACGAGCTGCCCGCGCGGCTCCTGCACCTCGCCCGCCGCACGGTCCTGTAACGGGAGAGACTGCCCGCTTGCGGACGGCCGCCTCAACGGAGGATCAGGGGGCGCCGTAGGCGTGGGCGGTGGTTTCCGGCATGGGCAGGGGGCGGAGGCGGACGGCCAGTGGGGGTGCGGCTGCGGTGGTCATGCGGCGTTCCCAGGTGAGGGCGTGGCGGACGATGAGGTCCAGGTCGTCGTACTCGGGTGACCAGGCCAGCAGGTCGCGGATGCGGGACGCGTCTGCGGTCAGGGCTGGCGGATCGCCGGCACGGCGGGGACCATGGATCACGGGGAATCGGTAACCGCTGATGCGCTGCACGGACTCGAGGACCTGCAGCACGCTGTAGCCGTGGCCATAGCCGCAGTTGAGGGCCTGCGAGGAGCCGCCCGCGACCAGGTAGTCCATCGCGCGCAGGTGGGCGGCGGCCAGATCCTCGACGTGGATGTAGTCCCTTACGCAGGTGCCATCGGCGGTTGGGTAATCGGTCCCGAAGACGGTGATGTTCTCGCGCTCGCCCAGGGCGGCCTGGCAGGCGACCTTGATCAGGTGGGTCGCGTTGGGAGTGGCCTGGCCCAGCGTCCCGTCAGGGGCCGCGCCGGCCACGTTGAAATAGCGCAGGCAGACGTAGCGCAGATCACTCGCCTGGCCGAAGTCGGCGATCATCCGCTCGGACATGACCTTGGATGCGCCATAGGGGTTGATGGGCAGCAGCGGGCTGGTTTCGTCGACGGGGTTTTGTGCCGGGATACCGTATACCGCGGCGGTCGACGAAAAGACCAGGAAACGCACGCCTGTCGCCTGACACCCCTCCAGGAGGTTCAGGGTGTTACGGGTGTTGCTGCCGTAGTATCCGAGTGGATCGGCCAGCGACTCCGGGACGACGATCCTGGCGGCGAAGTGCAGGACGCCGTCGAACGCATATTCCCCGAGGACACTGTGCAGGTGCTGGCGATCGGCCATGTCGCCAACGATCAGCGCGGCATGCCCAATGGCCCAGCGGTGCCCCGTGCTGAGATTGTCGTAGACGACGACATCGTGACCATCGGCCAGCAACTGGCGCACGACATGTGAACCAATATAGCCCGCTCCACCGGTTACCAGGATTTTCATCGCCAAACCTTCGCCTCGTCGTTGATCGAACGGCTGTACATAAATGAGTGGCGTGCCGGGCTATTCGGGCCCGTACTGCCAGCGATACCAGGCCATGCCCCAGTACTCGTGCAGCGCGAGCCAGCTGGCCCAGAGCGCACTGGCCTGTGGGCGGAAGGCCTCCAGGGACCAGCCGCTATCACGCGGCACAAAGGCACCGGTCGGGGCCGGGATAATCTCCAGGCCCGCGCGCTCGAATGACCAAGTGGCGCGCGGCATGTGATGGGCATGGCTCACGAGTGCCACGCGCTCGATCCCCTCTGCATGCAGCTGCTCGGCGGAGTGCCGGGCATTGCCCCAGGTGTCGCGCGCATTGGGTTCCCGCAGGATCGGGTGGACGCCATATTCCTTCAGTACCTCTGCCATGTAGTCGGCTTCTGGAACTCGCTCCTCGGGGCCCCCGCCCGAAACCATCACGGGCAGCCCGGTGCGGTGGTGCAGGTACGCCGCGTAACGCAGGCGCACCAGTGCCAGGTCGTGGACGGTCTCGCCCGAGAACTCCTCGGCTCCACTGCGATACCCGGCCCCCAGCACCACAATCGCTTGTGCGTCCGCCAGCTGGTTGTCGTCCGGCGGCGCAAAACCCTCCTGTAAGGGCTTCATGAGTGCGTAACTAAATACAGGAGTAGACAAGGAATAGCTCAATAGAAGGCCGATTACCAACAGCACTTTTCCAACATTTGTTCGGTAAATAATCCACCCGACAATGGCAAGTATGAGAGGACCGGAAGGAGGCAGAAGAAGCCAATTGGCTAGCAGACGCAGAGGGATGGGGTCCAACGTTTTTCCCCGGTAGTAGACGCAAAATCAAGGACCCTATTTTGGGCCCACCAACGGGATTTGAAAGGACCAAATAAACCGAACGGAAAACACCCCATCGTCAGTCTAAAGACTGATGGTCTGGGCCGGGTGCCACGTCTAACATCGATTATCCAGGGGAATAGCCAATACTAACTAAGTGCTTGCTATTGCCCGCACCGTTTCGAGGCTAAACGGAGACGGGTCCGGGCACGATCAGGGCCGGGTCCGGGTTTCGCCGGACAATGAAGTCGGCGGTGTCAAATTGGACTGACTCAAGGAAGCGGAAGCGTTTCCTTACACGCCCAAAGGGGAGACAAGCGATGACCGTCAAGACCAGCCCACAAAGTGCTTTTATTGTTCTCATTTTGTCCCTGGCATTCGTCCTGGTGACGACCAGCGCCTGCACCACCACGCCCTATCCGGATGCCCCCTCGACCGTGGAAAAAACGGTGGTGGACCAGTACATCATCGGTCCCGGAGACACGCTGAATATCGCGGTTCGCAACAACCCGGATCTGTCCACCGCAGTGGCGGTGCGGCCGGATGGCCAGATCACCACGCCGCTGGTGGAAGACGTGCAGGCCAGCGGCAGAACCCCCAGTGAGCTGGCGCGGGACATGGAAGACAAGCTCTCCGACTTCCTCCGCGACCCGATCGTGACGGTGATGGTGACCAGTTTTGCTGGCCCCTATGCCCGCCAGGTGCGCGTGATCGGCCAGGCGGCCGAGCCTCAGGCGCTGCAGTACCGCGAAGAGATGACCGTGATGGATGTGATGATCGCGGTCGGCGGGATTACCGATTTCGCGGCCGGCAACCGCGCCGTGCTGGTGCGCAACGAAAACGGCGAACGCCAGCAGTACCGCGTCCGCCTGAACGACCTGATCTACGGGGGCGACATCTCGGCCAACGTGGACATGTTGCCGGGCGACATCCTGATCATCCCGGAACGCCGCTTCTGACCGGTGCGGGCACGGCAAGGCCTCTTGCCGTGCCCGCAGGTTACAAGCCGAGCGGACAACCCGGTTTCGGGAAAGAAACAGGCATCGATCGCCTCCCCGGCTCTGGGGGAGGTGACCGGGGGGCATCTTGAGCATGCGCATACTTGGACATTACGTATCGCGACGGATCCTGGCGCTGGTGGGGCTGGAGCTGGTTGCGATCTACATCGCGCTCTACCTGACGCTCGCCCTGTTCGCCCTGTCGCTGGGCCCGGTCGACCCCTGGATGCCGGAACTCCTGATCGCCGTGGCGGTGGTGCTGTTCGCGGTGATGCTGGTGGGGCTTTACGAGCAGGAGTGCCTGGCAAGGTTCAGCCTGCGATCCGCTGTGGTGCGCCTGGGCGGGGCTCTGGTCCTGGCGGGTGGCGCGCTGGCGATCTACGGGTTGCTCACGGCCAGCAGCGTACTGACACCGACGATCGTGGGCAGTGGCGCGGTGATCCTGCTGGCAAGCCTGACGGCCGAGCGCAGCCTCTTTCGCGGGCTGTCGGAGACCGATGCCTTCAAGCGGCGCATCCTGGTCCTGGGCACGGGCAGCCGTGCGCGCTCACTGGAGGTACGCCATGCCGGACCCGACGGGGGCGATGCCACCTATCAGGTCGTCGGCTATGTGGCGACCGAGCGCGAGACCGATCGGCTGGTGGACCAGCAGCGACTCCGGGTGCTGGACGACAAGACCAGCCTGCTGGATGTGGCGCGCTCGCTGCGGGTGGAGGAGATCGTGGTGGGCATGCGCGAGCGCCGCGAGAACCTGCCGATCAACCAGCTGCTGGAATGCAAGCTCAACGGCATCCGCATCACGGACCTGTCGACTTTCTTCGAGCGCGAGGACCGCCAGCTACAGCTGGACGGGATCAACACCAGCTGGCTGGTGTTTGGCGGGGGCTTCCGCCAGCACCGCGCACGCGCCCTGGTCAAGCGCAGCTTCGATCTGCTGGCGAGCACGGCCCTGCTGGTGGCGACCCTGCCGGTAATGCTGCTGACCGCGATCGCCATCAAGCTCGACAGCCCGGGGCCGGTGCTCTACTGGCAGACCCGGGTCGGCCAGGGCAACACGCCGTTCGAGATCTGCAAGTTCCGCAGCATGCGCATGGATGCCGAAGGGGACGGCGTGGCCCGCTGGGCCAGCGGTGACGACGACCGCATCACGCGCGTGGGCCGGGTAATCCGCAAGCTGCGCATCGACGAGCTGCCGCAGATCATCAACGTGTTTCAGGGGCGCATGTCGTTCGTGGGGCCGCGCCCGGAGCGCCCGGTGTTCGTGGAGCAGCTCAGCGAGCAGATCCCGTATTTCCTCGCGCGCCACAGCATCCGCCCCGGTATCACCGGGTGGGCGCAGGTGCGCTACGCCTACGGCGCATCGGTCGAGGATGCCCGGCAGAAGCTCCAGTACGACCTGTACTACGTCAAGAACCACAGCCTGTTCATGGATCTGATGATCCTGTTCGAGACGGTCCGCGTCGTCCTGTTTGGCCGCGGGGCCCGCTGAGCCATGAATCTCGCCGCGCCCAGCTATCTCCTGGCCGCCCTCGCCTTTCTCGTCCTGGTGGTGCTGGCCCTGTGGACCTGGCGGCAGCGCCCGGGGAGCCTGTGGGTCGCGGGCGCGGCGCTGCTGTCGGTGATCTGGGCGCTGCACATGGCGCTCGTGGCGCACGAGATCGGCGAGGCACCGGTCTCCGGCGGGGCCTTCGAGGTGCTGCGCAACGCCGGGTGGTTCGCGGTCCTGTTCGCCCTGCTCGCCCGTCGCGGCGAGCCGAGCACGCGCCCACCCGCACCCTTGCGCACGGCGATGATCGTCACCGCCGCGCTGATGTTCGGCGTGTTCGCTGCCCTGGCACTGCCGCTCCCGATAACCTATGGCGCCTGGGTGGGCACTGCGATGCTGGGCATGGCGGTGCTGGGCCTGGTGCTGGTCGAGCAGGTCTTTCGCAATACGCCCCTGCAGCGGCGCTGGGAGATCAAGTTCTTGAGCCTGGGCCTCGGGGCGATGTTCGCCTTCGACCTCTTCCTGTTTGCCGATCTCGTACTGTTCGGGGCGATCAACAGCCCGGCCTGGCAGGCCCGCGGCCTGGTCAATGCGCTCATCGTGCCATTGCTCGCGATCTCGCTGGCCCGCCGGCCGCTGCAGGCCCGCGAGGCCCCGGTGGTCTCGCGCCACCTGCTGTTTCACACCGCGGCGCTGATCGGCGCCGGGCTTTATCTGTTCGCCATCGGGGCCGCCGGGTACTACCTGCGGCATGTCGGGGGCGATCTGGGTGCCTTCCTGCAGGTAGTGTTTCTGTTCGGCGCGGCGTTGCTACTGGCCGTCATCGTCGCCTCGGGCAGTCTGCGGTCGCGTCTGCGCGTCTTCCTGGCCAAGCACTTCTTTCGCTACTCGTTCGATTACCGCCAGGAGTGGCTGCGGTTTACCGGAACGCTCTCGGCCGAGGATGACGAGATCCCGTTCCGCCAACGCGCCATCCAGGCGATCGGCGAACTGGTGGACAGCCCTGGGGGGCTGCTTTGGGTGCGCGACCGCAACGGCCCCTACGCCCTGGAGGGGGTACTGAACCTGGGCGATCCGAGTTATCCCCCGGAGGAGCCCGACGGGGCACTGGTGGAGTTCGTCGCGCGCACCGGCTGGGTGATCGACCTCAACGAATACCGCCGAGACCCCGAGCTGTATCAGGGCCTGCAACTGCCCGAATGGCTGGCGCAGAACACGCGCCTGTGGGTGGTGGTGCCGCTGCTCAAGGGCGAGCGTCTGCAGGGGTTCGTCGTGCTCGCCCAGCCCCGCGCGCCGCGCAAGATCGACTGGGAGGAACGCGACCTCCTGAAGACCGCCGGGCGCCAGCTCGCGGTGTATGTCGCGCTGGTGCAGACCGACGAGGCCCTGCTGGAGGCCCGCCAGTTCGAGGCCTTTCACCGACTGGCGGCGTTTCTGGTGCACGACCTCAAGAACGTCTCGGCCCAGCTGTCCCTGGTGTGCTCCAACGCGGAGCGTCACCTGTCCAACCCGGACTTTGTCCGCGATGCCCTGAACACGGTGAGCAATGCCCGCGACCGGCTGGAGCGGACCCTGGCCCAGTTGCGCCACGCCCAGGCCACGCCCGACACACCGAGCCGCATCATCCCGCTGGATCGGCTTCTCGCCGAGGTCTCCGAGGCCAGCAGCCACCGCTCGCCCCTGCCGCGGCTCGACCTGCGCGAACCCGCGGCCGTCATCGGGGACCAGGAGGGACTTAAAAATGTACTACTCAATCTTGTAAGAAATGCTCAAGAAGCTACGCCGGATGACGGCTCAATCAATCTCAATCTTTACACCGAAGGGGGTTGGGCTATTGTTCAAATTGAAGACACGGGGAGCGGTATGGAGCCGGCTTTTCTAAAAAATCGGCTCTTCAAGCCCTTTCAAACCACCAAGGGAAATGCAGGGATGGGGATTGGTTTATATGAGGCGCGGGATCGAGTTTTGCGCATGGGAGGACGCATCACCGTCGACAGCGAGGCCGGCGTCGGAACGATCTTTACCCTGAAGCTCCCCTTGCAGATGGCACCGGCCATGGCTGAACCGTCATGAAGGCCGCAGGTGATTGCGAGGGTTCCATGCTGAAGCTTCTCATCGTCGAAGACGATCAGGGTCTGCGCAACCAGCTGAGCTGGTGTTTTGAGGGATACGAGATCCTGGAGGCCGAGGACCGCGAAAGCGCCATGTCCAGGATGCGGCGCCATCAGCCGGAGCTGGTGACACTGGACCTGGGCCTTCCGCCAGACCCGGCCAATGCTTCCGAGGGCCTGGCCCTGCTGCAGGACATCCTGGCGATGGACCCGGAGACCAAGGTCATCGTTGTCACCGGGAATGACGATCGCGAGAACGCGCTCAAGGCCGTGGCCCTGGGCGCCTACGACTACTACATCAAGCCGGTCGAATCCGACCTGCTGCGGATGATCGTCGATCGCGCTGCCCACCTGTACGGCCTCGAGGCGGAGAACCGCAAGCTGGCGCGCAAGCCCGGGGCGTCCCTGAGCGGGGTCATCACCGCCGACCCGGGAATGCTGGATGTCTGCCGGGTAGTCGAGCGTGTCGCACCTTCGGACGCCACCGTGCTGCTGCTGGGCGAGAGTGGCACCGGGAAGGAGGTGCTGGCACGCGCGCTGCACGACCTGAGCGGGCGCGCGGATGAACGCTTCGTGGCGATCAACTGCGCGGCGATCCCGGAGAACCTGCTGGAAAGCGAACTGTTCGGGTACGAGAAAGGCGCCTTTACCGGGGCCACACGGCAGACCATCGGGCGCATCGAACACGCCAACAACGGGACCCTGTTCCTGGACGAGATTGGTGACCTGCCGCACAGCCTGCAGGCCAAGCTGCTGCGCTTTTTGCAGGAGCGCAAGATCGAACGCCTCGGCGGTCGCAGCGAGATCCCGGTCAACGTGCGCATCATCGGCGCCACGAACCAGGACCTGAAGGCGCTGATCCAGCAGGGCGAGTTCCGCGAAGACCTGTATTACCGCATCAGCGAGATCTCGGTCTCGATTCCTCCCCTGCGCGAGCGCAAGGGGGATGCAACGCTGATCGCGCACTACCTGCTCGACCGCTTCACCCAGGATCAGCGGCGGCCGCGCCGCGGCTTTACCCAGGACGCCACCCACGCGATCGAGTCCTACGACTGGCCGGGCAACGTGCGCGAGATGGAAAACCTGATCCGCCGCGCCGTGATCATGGCCGACAGCCAGTTGATTACCGCAAAGGACCTGGGCCTGGAGCCGCCCGAGGGCGAGGCCCCGGCGGTACGACTACGCGATATCCGCGACAGCGCAGAACACGAGGCCATCCTGAAGGCGATGGCCCGCAGCAAGAACAACATTGCCCAGGCCGCCGACCAGCTCGGAATCACACGGCCGACGCTCTACAGCCTGCTCGACAAATTTGGCCTGAGGTAAACCCGCCATGAAGACTCCCCGTTCTGTATCCCGTGTGGTGGGCGCGCCCCGCCGCACCCTCCCGCGCCTGGCTCCGTTGCTGATGGCGCTGACCCTGGTCGGTTGCGATGCCCTGGGCACCCCGACCGAGGCCGAGCACCGCGAACGTGCCGAGCGCCACATGGAAGCAGGCGAATATGCCGCGGCCACCATCGAGTATCGCAACGTGCTGCAGCGCAATCCGGACCCCGAGGTGCGCGGCCGCCTGGGCCTCGCCTATCTGCGCGACCAGCAGCCGGAACCGGCCGTGCGCCACCTGCAACGAGCCCTGGAGACGGGCGCGGACCCGAACGAGTACGCCCTGCCCCTGGCGCGGCTGCTGTTCATGCTGGGTGGCAGTGGGGCAATCGCCGAGATCCCCGAGGCCGATGGCCTGGAAGGCGAGGATGCCGCGCGCCTGCTGGCCTATCGGTCGCTGGCGGCCTATCAGGCGGGAGACGCCACTGCCGGATCGGATTATCTTGAGGCCGCCCGCGAGGCGCATGACGATCTGGTCGAGATTCATCTGGCGCGCGCCTACAAGGCGATGTCCGATGGCGACGCCGAGCAGGCCATGAAGATGACCGATGCGGCCCTGGAAACGGACGCCGAATTTTCGCCTGCCTGGTCCCTCAAGGGAGACCTGGAACGGGTGCAGGGCGACCCCGAGGCTGCACTCAAGGCCTTTAGCCGCGCCGTCGAGTTGCGCCCGGATGCGATCGCCGAACGCCTGAAGCGCGGGCTGATGCACGTCGAACTGGGGCAGTTCGACGAGGCCCGGGCCGATGGCAAATTCCTCAAGGATGGCGCACCCAACCACGCCGGCGGCCACTTCCTGATGGGGCTGATCGAGTTCGAGACGGGCGAACCCCTGCAGGCTCGCCCCCACCTGGAAGAGGCGCTGGCGGCCTCGGCCAACTACCGCCTCGCGATGCCCTATCTGGCGGCCATCCAGCTGGAAGAAGGCAACTGGTCCCAGGCGGAACGCCTGCTGGAGCGCCACCATGCGCTGGGCCCGGCCAACGCGATGAGCTATCGGCTGCTGGCCCAGCTGCGCATTGAACAGGGCCGCACCCAGGATGCACGACGGATCCTGGCCGAGGCACTGAGCGAGCGGCCCGACCTGATCGAAGCCCTGGGCGATCAGCTGGCCGCGCTCTATATCGGCGAGGGCGACACTGAAAGCGGGATCGAGGTCCTGCGCGAGGCCCTGGCCAACCGCGCGGACCGCCCGGAACTGCAGGAGATGCTGGGGATTGCCCTGGTGCGGCACGGCGACCACGAGCAAGGCATGGCGCTGCTGCACCGAGTCGCCAGCGAAAGCGCGGATGTACGCCTGGCCGACTACTCGGTGGCCCTGACGCATATCCGGGATGGGCAGTACGAGCAGGCCCTGGAGGCCACCCAGCGTCTGCGCGACAAGGACCCGGAAAACCCGCAGGGCTTCAACCTGATGGGCGCCGCCCTGCTGGGGATGGGCGAAACCCACGAGGCCCGCCTGATCTATCAGGAAGGACTGTCGCTCCATCCGGACAACAGCACCCTGGCCCTGAACCTGAGCTCGCTCGAGGTCCGCCAGGGCAACCTGGAGACGGCCCGCGAGATCCTCGAGGACCTGCAGGAACGCGACCCCGGGCATCCCACCTCGGCGATTCGGCTGGCGACACTGCATTTCCAGCAGGGCGAGATGGAGGCCGGCAAGCGCTGGCTGCAGGACGCAATCGAGGCGCACCGGGATCGGATCGAGCCCTACCTGATGCTGGCACGCGCCCAGAACCAGCAGGAGGATCACGCCGCCGCCCGATCCACCCTGGAAAAAGCCCGTGAACATCACCCCAACGACACCCGAGTGCTGGGCCTGCTGGTCGATCAGCAGGAGCGCGAGGGGGACTTCGCGGGCGCGGCACAGACGCTTGGGCACCTGGCCGTACTGCGGCCGGATGCCGCGGAGCTGCGCTTCCGGCAGGCGCGCAATCTCGCCGCGCTGGGCGAGACCGAGCAGGCCGTCACGGCCCTGCGCGAGACGCTGTCGATCGACTCCAGCCACATGAGCGCGCGCATGGTGCTGACCCGCCACCTGAGTCTGGCCGGCGAGGTCGACGAGGCGCGTCAGGTCTTCGAGCCCGTCGCGGAGCGCGCCCCGGAGGCGGCGCAGGTGATCGCGCAACAGGCCTGGTTCGACGCACAAGCCGGCGAGCTCGACAAGGCGATCGAGGGCTACGAACGCGCCCTTGAGCGTGAGTCCCGACGCGACTGGCTGGTGGAGAAATACCAGGTTCAGCAGCGGGCCGGCCATTCCGACGCGGCCCTGGAGACGCTGCAGGGCTGGCTGCAGGACCACCCCGCTGATCTCGCCTCGCGCCACCTGCTCGGCTCGGCGCAGATCAACGCCGGCCACGAGGCCGAAGCCCTGGAAACCTACGAAACCGTGCTGGAACAGCGGCCCAACGATGTCATCGCGCTGAACAATGCGGCATGGCTGGCCCGCGAGACCGACAACCCCCGCGCCCGCGAGTATGCCCAGCGGGCTGTCGAACTGGCCCCGGATCAGCCCGCGATTCTCGACACCCTGGGCGTGGTCTTGCTGGAGGGCGGCGACACCGAGAACGCGCTGGAGACCCTTCAGCGGGCCTACCGGATGAGCCCGCAGGCACCGGATATCGGGTTCCATCTGGCGCAGGCCTACCAGGCCAGCGGCGAAACCGAACAGGCGCGCGACCTGCTGACGGAGCTGCTGGAGGCCCACGAAGATTTCCCGGAACGCGAACGGGCGCAGTCGCTGCACGAGTCGCTGTAAAACCGGAAAAGCGAAAAAGACCCGCCGAGCTGAAGCCCACGTCCGCGTGGGCTTCAGCTTTTCCGGCCAGCGTCGAAACTGGCGCCAGGACTACTGCGATTTCTTCAACAGCAGGTTGTAGCAATTGCCCGAGATCGAGGAGTCGACCACCTGGAACCCGGCGCTGGTGAAGCGACTCAGGATATCGCGGGCCTCGTACGGGGTATGCAGGATGCCTTTGCGCATGCCCCAGCGGTTGATGCGTTCGGCAATCAATTTGAGTGGCTGCGGCGTGCGCGGATACAGCAGGACGTTCGCGGCCAGGGTGCCCCCCGGCTTGAGCACCCGAAAGGCCTCGTGGATGGCGCCGTCCACATCCGGAAAGCAGTGTACCGAGTTGGCGATGTTGGCCGTATCGAACTCGCCGTCGGCGAACGGCAGCTCCGCGGCGTCGGCGTGTTTGACAGTCACGTGCTCGTCCTTTGCGAAGCGGTGGCGCGCGCCCGCCAGCATGGATTCGGCGTAATCCACGCCAACGATTTCGCTCTCCGGCAGTTTGCGCCGGCGCCGCCACTTGATCGCCATCTCCAGCAACGTCCCCGTACCGCAGCCGATCTCCAGATGCCGGGCCCCCATGTTGCGGCCAAAAAACCGGATCTGGGCGCCCAGGGTGCTGTTGTAGGCAAAGGTCAGGATGAAAAACCCCCGCGCGTCGTACCACCAGGGTGGCGACTTGTAGGCCTCGGCAATCTCGTCGCGGGTCTTGGCACGCTTGGACATGTGGCATCTCCTTCACGGAAAGAACGGCCGAGCCCCCAACTCCGCCGTCCGTTTTTTTTACAAAGCCCTTTTCCAGGACCAAGGAAAAACAAAACAAACGCCTTGAAAATCCGATAGTTAGCACTTTTGGCACGCAGCCTGCTTTACTTCACTCGCAAGACAGGACGACTAGCAAATTGAAGTGGAAGTAAGCGTTAACCCAAACAAATTGATGCTAACTGGTGGAGGATTACAACATGGAAAGGTTCAAGCAAACAGCGCTGGGGGCGGTACTGGCAGTGGCCAGTCTGGGGCTTGCGAGCACCGCACATGCCGGCGTCTTCACGATTGATGATTCGCAGCTCGATCTCTCGACGATCGCGGTCGGCGAACGTCAGGTTGACCGTATTACCGGCGGGTATGAGGAGCTGCTGACCCTCGATACCGACGGTTCCTTCGACGCGGCGGCCTACTGGAACGTAGGTCAGTACTTCCTTGGGGGTACAAGCGTCAGCAATCGTCTGGGCGCCGGCGGGGACGACGGTGATCTGTTCTATGGCCTGTATGCCGTGTTCGAGTCCTCCGGGACTTTCGACGCGGGTTCGGGCGAGTTCACCGGCACCACCGGCTCGATCGCGCTCTACCTGGATCCGAATCTGGATACCACCTTCGGGTTTAACTCGGGCGATGCGGCCGACGGTGTGGCCCTTGGCGGCACGGGTGATGACATCCTCGTAGGCTGGTCCGACATCTTCGAGCGGGGCGCGGGTCGCTTTGAACCCGGCTCGGACGATATCGGCAGCTTCGCGCTCATCTTCAACGAGTGGATGCTGACGGATGAAGGCAAGCAATTCTTCACCAGTCCGGACCCGTTCTACATGAATGTCCGAGTATCGGGCCAGTTCGACTTTATCGAGGGTTTCGAGGAAGTCGATCAGCGCACTACCTTTGATGTGGTCGGCTCGGCCGACGCCCGGTGGTTCGGGGTACCCGAGCCGGGCATGCTGCTTCTGCTGGGAACCGGGCTGGTAATGCTCGGCTTCGTCGCCACGCGACGCCGCCGCCGCGAGACTGGCCTGGCTGCCTAGCAGCCCTTGTGGTTGGGCCTTCTGCTCCCCCCTGGGTGGAAAGCCTCTCCCGGCCCCTCGTCTTCGGACGAGGGGTTTTTTTTATGTCCGAACATACGAAACGCGAGGCTGGATGGCTGCTGTTCAGACCTGAGCCCGGAGACGTGCGAGTCGACGTCGTCCGATCGCCAGCAGCAGGCGCTGCAGGGGATTGCGGTTGCCACCGGGGCGCCAGGTGCGGGCGAGGCGCTGGCGATAGGCATCGAAGTGAACGCCGCGCGGGGCCCAGACGACACGGCCACGCCCCAGCAGGATCTTCAGGGCCTCGGTACCCATCACCCCGGCGCACAGCTCGCAGGCCATCACGGTGGACGGGCCATGCTGCGCCCTCAGGTCGACGGCGGCAGGATCGGCCAGATAGCCCATCTGCATCATCGACGGGGCCAGGCCCATCATGAAACGCAGCGCCAGCTCCTCGTCGGGCAACCCGTCACGCAGGTCGAAGTAGTCATCGAACGACAGACCACCCGGGCGGAAATTGAGCAATGCGGCCCCCATGCCGAGCGGGGCCACGGTGATCGCCGGGATCCCCCGCTCCGCGCACGCGGCGAAGACCTCGCGGCGGACCTGAAACACGAAAAAGTCGAGCCCGTCGACGTAGAGATCCACACCCTGCAGGAAGGCCTCCAGATTGTGCTGGTACACCCCCTCCGGGAATGTGGTGATCTCGAGCTCCGGATTGATGTCCAGCGCCATCTCGCGCAGGACCTCGACCTTGGGTCGGCCCAAACGGGACATGCCGGCCCCCGCCTGGCGGTTCATGTTGTGCAGCTCGAAGCAGTCGAAATCCGCGATATGAAAGCGCCCCACCCCCAGGCGGGCGAGCGTCAGCAGATGGCTCCCGCCGACACCCCCAAGACCGGCGATCGCCACCCGCGCACCGCGCAGGCGTTCCATCTCCGGCCAGGTCACCCAGCCATGGGTGCGCCGGAACGCCGCGTGATAGTCGAATTCAGGCATCAGGCCGCGCTGGCAATCGCGTCCCAGAGAGAGTCGGAGGGATGGGGGTCGGAGAGATTGGCATAGGAGTGTGCATACAGCTGGCTCAGCGACGGTGAACGGTGAATCCCGGCCAGGGCTGTAAGCAGACTAATATGAAACGGCGCGCGGCGACCATGGTAGTTCTGAAGCGTGCCGATCTGCTTCACCTTCAGGCCGTGGCGACGCAGGATGCGCGCCAGCGACGGCTCCATCATGGCGAAGGCATGCGAGCGGCCCTCGATCTCCATCATGGCGACCGCACTCATGAACAGACTCAACGCCAGCAGCGGGAAGGTACGCGCCTGTTCCAGAGGCACATTCAGCAGATGAAGGTCCCCGACAGGAGTGACCGACTCCCCCAGACGTCGCCGGAACAGGCCATTGACGGCCAGTCGGGAGACCTCGCAGATCGCGTCCCGCTCCAGCCGGTCCGGGCGAAATTCGGTCTCGTAAAAGCAGTTATCGCAGTGGCGCTCCATCGGGAGTTCGTGGATCTTCTGACGCGCGTCGACATGCACGACCCGGACGCAGCCCGCGTGGGTACCGCTCACCACATGCTCCAGCAGGCAATGCGTGGACTGGGCGTCATATTCGTCGATCTCGCGCTCGCCCGGGCAGTTCTCCGGAGACTCGTAACGAAACTCTCGGCAGTAGACCTCGTAGCGCAGTCGGTACACCGCCTCCAGCTGCTCCTTGTCCGGCTTCACCAGAGAAAAATAGCGGCAGAATGCCGTGATGAGCGGGTCATCCTGCACAGGGCACTTCCATAGCCCTTGGGGCGTGATACACACGCGGGCGCCAGCAACGCTTGTACCCCGGCGCCGCGCGGTACGGGAACGGTGGGTGCCCGGCCAGCTGCGCATAGTGGGGACGCGCCGGTGCGTCGCCCAGCCCCAGCCGGCGGCGCCAGGCGGACAGCGCCAGGCCGGACTCGGCAGTCAATGCACGAAACGGCAGCCGCAGCCCCCGGTGATCACAGGCCTCGCCACACAGCTCGATGGGGATATGGTGGCGCTGGAGCAGACGCGCGAGGGCTGGTCGAATCATGAACAGCAGAAAGTCATACCCGTGGTCTTCGGCATAGGCCTGGGCGGCCTGGCAAAGGTGATACAGCAAACGCGGCGATCCGCGTTCCGGTGAACCACGAGCAATCAGACGGGAAACCTCGAGCACCCGCGGGGACTCGACCCTGGGCGTCGCGAAGGCATCCTCAAACAGATGCCCGGCGGCCATCGTCGGGAGGAGACCCGCCTCCGGCCGGATCAGACGCATGGCGCCAACCCAGTGCCCGCCGTCGTACAGCCCGCCCATCCGCACCAGAAAATGAGCGGCGTGCTCGTCGTGGATGTCGCGCTCGAAACCTTCCGGGTAACGCTCGGCCGCTTCGAAACCAGTCTCCAGACAGTACACCGCGTAGCGCATCCGATAGTGGATGCGACGCGCCCGGGCGCCCGTGGCGAGATACACCTGATAGGACGGGGAGTGCCCATCCGGCAGGCAACGATCTGAGGTGGGGCGTCCCGGTTCGACGCCAGCATGGGTATACAAACGTTCGTCCTCCATTGCGTAATTCAATACGGATTTCCCCGGCCAGAGGCGCATGCCTTCAAGCCGTCGTGTCGATGCGTTGACCCGGACCATTGCGCCTGAGAAAACGCAGGCCCAGACCCACTCGGCGATCGGATACCACGACGGCATCGAAGGTCCCGGCGGTCGGGAGCATTAGCTGCAAGGCGGTATCCGGCGGCAAATACGGGTACTGCCCGACCAGCGCAATCCGCGCGCCACCCCGCGAAAGATCCATCAGGCGGCACTTGCGCCACTCCTTTCGGATGCCGATCTCGGTCAGCAGGTTGACCGCATACCGAGGCCAGCAGCGCTGCTCGGGCCGGCCGGGTGTCTTGCGGCCGTAGCGCCAGGCGAATGCGGCCGACCAGTGCCTCGGGTTCGGCGAACAGGCGTAGAGATCGGCCTGAGCCGGATCCGTAATCGGGGGTTCCCCGAGCCGGTCGATTACGGCCTCCACCAGCTGTCCGGCCCAGGACTCGTACTCTTCGTCACTGGCACTGAACCGATGGAGCTGTCGGTAGATGTCGTTCATCAGTGCGAGGCGCTCGCTCCAGTTCCGCTTGAGCATGGCGGGATGCCAGAACTCCGCCAGATTCTGCGCGAGACTTCTCTGGCCCAGATCGTCGTGCATTTGAGAATCCCTCCCAACCGCCAGGCCACCCCCCTGCCGCAGCCGTTTCGAGCCTAATCGAACAAAGCCCAGCAAACTGCGTACCAGTTAACGTAAATCCCTGATCCGTTATAAAACCGCGAAAATTTATTAGAAAACTCAGCTTCAAAATTTTTTCAGGTGTAAACATTCTCGACACGTGTAGACAAGGGAAAACAAACGATCTTCAATAGCCCTAGACGTCTCCCGAGGTGGGGCTCAAGCAAGGTGCCAATCGACCTTGCGGGGAACCCTTTTACCGGAGAACTGTTACTCCGTTCGAAGACCCACAAGGCGTCATTGAACGTCAAAGGGTTTAACAGGGGGCAACAAGAAATGGAAAAGATTGTTCAGGATTTTGTTCAGCGGGCGCGCGCCACCTGGCGCCGACGCTGGTGGATTCTGCCGATTGCCTGGATTGTGTGTCTGGGCGGATGGGCTTACATCCAGAGCCTCCCGGATACCTATCAGGCTAATGCGCAGGTATTCGTCAACACTCAGTCCGTCCTGAACCCGCTGCTGCGCGGGATGACGGTGCGCCCGGATACAGAAGAGCGGCTGCGGATGGTGACGCGCACCCTGCTCAGCCGCGACAACCTGGAGACCATCGCCCGGCAAAGCGACCTGGACGTCTACATGGGTAGTGCCGACCTCGACGCGCAGGTCAGCCTGCTGCGCAGCAGGCTGACCCTGGACGGCGAACGGCGCGAAAACATCTTCACTGTGCGTTTTCGCCACAGCAATCCTGATGTGGCCGAGCGCGTGGTCCGCGAGACGGTGAATCTGTTCATGGAGCGCGGCCTGGGCGACTCGCGCCTGGATCTGAGCACCTCGCAGCGATTCATCGAGCGCCAGATCGAGATCTACGAGCGCCAGCTGCAGGCCAGGGAAGCCGAGATCGAAGACTTCAAGCGGCAGAATGCGCGCTTTATCAGCGGCGACGGCAACTTCTATTCGCGCCTGGAACGCGGCCGCGAACAGGTGGCCCAGGCAGAGCTGCAACTGCGCGAGGCCCACAGCCGCCTGGCCGCATTGCAGCGCCGTGCCGAGGAGAGCCGGTCGGGTGGCGGCACGGTGAGGGCGCAGTACCGCAACCCGGAGCTGGACCGCCGGATCAACGACCTGCAGGAAAACATCGATGCCATGCGGCATCGCTACACCGACGACCACCCCGACATCGTCGCCGCAAGGCGCATCCTCTCGGAGCTGGAAGAGCGCCGCTCGCGCGAAGCCGCCGACTACGCGCGCAACCCGGCGGTCGTACCCATTGGGGCTACCGGGGGTGGCGACGCGCTGCAGGCCGCGATCACCGACGCCGAGAGCGAGATCGCGATGCTGGAGACCCGGATCGAAGAGTTCCAAGCGCGGGTCGCGCGGCTGGAACAGGACGTCGACCGCGCTCCGGCCGTGGAGTCGGAGCTGACCGCGCTGACCCGCAACTACGACGTACTGCGCGACTCCTACCGCCAGCTCCAGAGCCGCCGCGAACAGGCGATCATGTCGGGCGCGGTGGAGTCGGAAACCGACTCGGTCGATTTCCGCGTCCTCGAGCCGCCGCGCCGACCGACAGCCCCCTCGGCACCCGACCGCCCACTGATGGCCACCGGCATCTTGCTGGTCGGTCTGGGCGCGGGCACGGGCTTCGCCTTCCTGCTTTCACAGCTGCGGCGGACGGTCAGCAATCGGCGGCAGCTCGCGGAGATCGCCGGTCGCCCGGTTCTGGGCACCATCTCGGCCGTACGCACACCCCAGATACGGCGCCGCCGCAGGCTGGAGCTGTCGGCCTTTTCAATCGCCCTGGCCACCCTCCTTCTGGTGTATGCCGTGGTCATGGGTCTTTACCTCACCGGATCGGCCGGTGTTCTCGACGAACTGCTGAGCCTGTTGCGATGAACGGCCGCGGCCATCGGCCCGGTGTATCGCACGCAACGCATCAGGGACCGGGATGCATTTGTTCCATGGAGGCGCGGGCCCTGCGGGCCGGCGCACGGCAAGGGGAGCCAGACGCTCATGAGCATCATTGAAAAAGCCCTCGACAAGAGCCGGTCGGCTCCCATACAGCCCCTGCCCGCCGACGCAGCATCCGGACACACGGACCGGGAAGCGGGGGGCACGGAGGCCCCGGCATCCGGGCACGGCGAGCACTCGGCGGCAGCTCGCATCGACTTCGGACACCTGCGGCGGCAGGGGCTGATCGTGCCTGGCGACCAGCGCTCCACCCTGGCCGAAGAGATCCGCATGATGAAGCGGCCGCTCTTGAACAACGCGTTCGGGCGCCACTCCGCAATGCGGATACCCCGCGGGCGGCTGATCATGGTGACCAGCTCGCTGCCACGCGAGGGCAAGACCTTTCTGACCACCAACCTGGCGATCAGCATGGCGATGGAGGTCGACCGCACGGTATTGCTGGTCGACGCCGATGTGGCCCAGCCGACCGTTCCGAGGGTCCTCGGGTTCGAGGCCGAGCGCGGGCTGATGGATGTCCTCACGGAGCCGGACCTTGGCATCCCCGATGTCCTGATGCGGACCAACATCGAGAACCTCTCGGTGCTGCCCGCCGGGCGCCCGCACGGGCGATCCACCGAGATCCTGGCCAGTGACGGGATGCGGGCCTTGCTGGACGAACTTCACGATCGCTATCAGGACCGCATCATCCTGTTCGATTCCCCCCCGCTACTGGCCACCAGCGAGCCGGGCGTGCTGGCCGCCGGGATGGGACAGGTCGTGATGGTGGTCGACGCCGAGCGCACCCCGGCCGCCTCCGTGGAGAACGCGATGCAGCAGCTCGCCGGCTGCGATGTGGTCCTGACTGCACTCAACCGAGCGCCCTCCACCCCGGGGCTTGGCTATGGCACGGGCTACTATCACGAGCGCCCGTACGGGGAGGTGAGCCATGAGCACTAACCAGGGACGGGTGCGGGTCACACACCGCAGGGAGGCCCCGGTACGGAACGGCCGGGCGATCTGTCTGATCGCCGTGCTGGGCGGCGGCACGCTGGCGCTGCCCGCCTCGGGCCTGGCCACCGAGTGGGACTTCACCCCGCGAGTCACGGTGGGGGTGGAGGCGACCGACAACGTCCGCCTGGCCCCCCGCGGGCAGGAGGATGCGGACCTGATCGGGCATGCGCGCCCCGGCTTCACCCTGCGCCGGGACGGCGTGCGCAATGACACCCGCGTGGACTACCAGCTCAACCATCGCACCCACCTGTCCGAGTCGAGCGAAGACCGCACGACCCACATGCTGCGCGCCCGCAACCAGACCGAGGTCATCGAGGACACGTTCTTTGTCGACGTGACCGCCTCGCGCCGGGAACAGGCCACCTCGCTGCTGGACCCGGTCGGCATCGGCGGCAGCACGCCACGCAGCAACATCGAGGAGACCTCGTATTACAGCGTGTCGCCCAACCTGCAGAACGAGTTCGGCACCTTTGCCCGCCAGGACATTCGCTACACCTACGACGAGCGGCACTACCACCGCAGCAACCGGGCCAGCAGCACGGGCAACCGCGCGGAATACACCCTGGACAGCGGCCCGGCTTTTGATCGCGTGTTCTGGCAGCTGGCGGGCTTCTACGACCGGCTGAAGTACGAAGACGGGCTGGAGGGCGAGTTCAGCGAGATCAGCGCAACCCTCGGGTACAACATTGGCCGCACCCTGCGCGTATTTGGCGTCGTGGGCGAGGAGTTCAACGACTACGAAACCCTGCGCGACGACGACGATGGCAGCTTCTGGGAGGTCGGTGTCGGCTGGACCCCGACACCGGTGACCTCCGTCGAGGCACGTTATGGCGAACGCTTCTTCGGCACAACACGAGCCCTCAGCGCGACGCACCGCAGCCGCCGCGCCAGCTACGGCGTCAGCTATTCCGAGGGCATCAGCTCGACCCGCGATCGGCGCGAATTCATGTTCCTTGACGTGTCCCAACTGGCCGAACTGGAGGGCATGACGTTCGAGGAGATCTTCGACCAGTACACCTTCGAAGAGCTCCAGTTACTGTTCACGAGCGCGCTGGTTACGCAAGAAGCGCTGATCGAGGGGTTCTATCTGACACGCAGTGCCCGTGCGAACTGGCGCTACGATACCGGGCGCAGCGTGTTCGGGGTTACCGGCTACCAGACCCGACGCGAGGCCGAGTTCGACACCGGTGCCGGCATTTTCGAGGACGACAATCGCCGCACCGGCGTGATCGCCTTCTGGGAGCTGACACTGGGGCCGCGCACCACCACGGAGCTGAGCTCCGGGGTCTCGCGCACGGAGTTTCTGGGCAGCGACCGCGAAGACGACTTCTTCTACTTCCGCGCCAGCCTGAACCGCCAGTTCGCCCCGGACCTGCGGGGCAGCCTGGCCTATCGCTATCAGCAGCGGGATTCGAACAGCCGGGTCAACGAATACCGGGAAAACTCGATCATCGCGCTGATCACCAAGGAGTTCTGAGCATGTACGAGAACTTCTATGGGCTGCAGGGCAAGCCCTTCGCCCTCAGCCCGGACCCGAAATTCTTCTACGCCAGCAAGGGCCATCGGCGGGCCATGGCCTACCTCGAATACGGCGTGCAGCAGCAGGAGGGTTTCATCGTCATCACCGGCGAGGTCGGGGCCGGCAAGACGACCCTGGTGCGCAGCCTGTTCGAGACACTCGGCACCAAGCGGGTACTCGCGGCACAACTGGTCAGCACTCAGCTGGATGCCGAGAACCTGCTGCGCTCGGTGTGCCTGGCCTTCGGCCTGGAAGGAACCGGCGACGACAAGGCCAGCCAGCTGCGCCACATGGAGCGCTTCCTGCTGAACACGCGTTCACGCGGGCAGCGCGCGCTGCTGGTCGTGGACGAGGCGCAGAACCTGAGCATGGATGCGGTGGAAGAGCTGCGCATGCTGTCCAATTTTCAGGGCGTTGACGGGCCGCTGTTGCAGAGCTTCCTGCTGGGCCAGCCCGAATTTCGCGACATCCTGCGCAGCGAAAACATGCAGCAGTTGCGCCAGCGGGTGATCGCCACCTATCACCTGGGCCCGATGGACGAGGACGACACCCGGGCCTACGTCGAGCACCGCCTGTCGCGCGTGGGCTGGGAGGGAACGCCCCACTTCGCCACCGATATCTGGCCCGTGATCCATGAATTCACCGGCGGCATCCCGCGCAAGGTGAACACCCTGTGCGACCGCCTGCTGCTGATGGGCTATCTCGAGGAGCGCTACGACCTCGACGCCGACGAGGCCCGCCGGGTGATCGACGAGATCGAGGAGGACTTTGGCGCGCAGCAGGAGACGGCCGAGCCGACACCCAGGAACGCCGTCAATAGCGTGATCGATACCGAACGCGCCGTTGCCAACGAGCTGACCCTGATCCGTCTGGAGGACAGCTACGAGGCGATGGAAAAACGCCTGGACCGGATCGAGCACGCCCTGGCGATCAACTACCGACAGTCGCAGCGCATCCTCGACGCCCTGGACTCGCTGGACAAGTTTTCGGGCTTCGACCACAAGGAGCTCGCCCGGCACTAGTGCCGGGGAAACCGCCATGCCGTCCGCACCGCCCACCGTAGCCAATGCCCTGACCGTCGATGTCGAAGACTATTTTCAGGTCTCGGCCCTGGCGCCGCATTTCCCGAGCCATTGCTGGGAGAGCCAGGAGTGCCGCGTGGAGTACAACCTCGAGCGGATCCTGGCGCTGTTCGATCATCACCGCGTGCGCGCGACCTTCTTTACCCTTGGCTGGATCGCCGAGCGCTATCCCCAGGCGGTGCGGCGAGTCGTCGACGCCGGGCACGAGCTGGCCAGCCACGGTTACGGGCACCAGCGGGTGACCGAACTGGAGCCTCAGGCATTTCGCGCGGACATCGTCCGCGCCAAGGCCATCCTGGAAGACATCGCCGGTGTCGAGGTGCGCGGCTATCGCGCCCCCAGCTTCTCGATCGGCGAGGGCAACCTGTGGGCGCTCGACCTGCTGGCCGAAACGGGCCACACCTACAGCTCGAGCATCTATCCGGTCCAGCACGATCACTACGGCACGCCGAGCGCGCCGCGCCACCCCTATCGCCCGCGTGGGCCCCAGGGCGTGCTGGAACTGCCCCCGGCCACCCTGCGCGTTGCTGGCCGCAATCTGCCGGCGGCCGGTGGCGGCTACTTTCGGCTGCTGCCCTATGCGGTCTCCCGCCAGGCGTTACGGAGGATCAATAACAAAGACGGTTTGTCCGGGGTGTTCTATTTCCACCCCTGGGAGATCGATCCCGGACAACCGCGTGTCCCCGGCGTGAGCGCCAGGACGCGTTTTCGTCACTACCTCAACCTCGGGCGTACGGAACGTCGACTGCAGCGGCTGCTGCAGGACTTCCGCTGGGGCCGCATGGACCAGGTCTTTGCCCACCTCCTCGCCAGCCCGGCGCCGCCAACCCCGACGACAGCGAACAGCCATGCTCAAGTCCACTGACCAGCGACCCACGACCACGCGCGCGACCGCGTTGCGGGTCCAGGACCTCACGCCTGCCGATGTTGCCCGGTGGGATGCCTTTGTCGAGACCTGCCCGGTGGCGACGTTCTTCCATCGCGCGGGCTGGCAGACGGTTATCGAACAGGCCTTCGGGCACTCGACCCATTTCCTGTTTGCCGAAGGCCCGAACGGGATCGAGGGTGTCCTGCCCCTGGCGCGCGTGCGCAGCTTTCTGTTCGGCCATTCCCTGGTTTCGCTGCCGTTCTGTGTGTACGGCGGCATCGCCGCGCGCACCGAAGAGGCCTTCGTGGCCCTGGACAACCGGGCCCGGGAGCTCGCGCAGCAATACAAGGTGGATTATCTCGAGTACCGCCATATGGCGCCCTACCACCCGGACCGACCGACCAAGCACCTGTATGTGACCTTTCGCAAGGAGATGGCGAAAGAGGTCGAAGAGAACCTGGAGGCGATCCCGCGCAAACAGCGGCGCATGGTGCGCAAGGGCATCAAGGCCGGCCTGGTCAGCGAGATCGACCGGGACATCGAGCGATTCTTCCCGATCTATGCGGCCAACGTGCATCGCATGGGGACGCCCGTGTTCAGCCGGCGCTACTTCCGCATCCTGCGCACCGTGTTCGGCGACGACTGCCGGATCCTGACCGTCACCGACGCGGGGACCCCTGTGGCCAGCGTGCTCAACTTCTACTTCCGCGACCAGGTCCTGCCCTACTACGGCGGCGGCACGCCGCGCGCCCGCGAGGTGGCCGGGTATGACTTCATGTACTGGGAGGTGATGCGCCGGGCCTGCGAGTCGGGTCTGCGCCTCTTCGATTTTGGCCGCAGCAAGCGCGATACCGGGTCATTCAGCTTCAAGAAAAACTGGGGCTTCGAGCCCCAGCCCCTGTACTACGAGTACGACCTGGTGCGTGCCCGGGCCATGCCCGACGTGAACCCGCTCAACCCGAAGTACCGCTACTTCATCCAGGCGTGGCAGCGACTGCCGTTGGGCGTGGCCAACCGCGTGGGGCCCTGGCTGTCCCGCAATCTCGGGTAGTGCTCGTGACCGTTATTCAACACCCCAGCACACCCGGGGACGGGTCGCACTGGGGCTTCCGTTTCGACCGCAGCAGCGGGTGAGCTTGCAATGGATGCCGTACTTTATCTGACCCATCGAATCCCGTGGCCGCCCAACAAGGGCGACAAGATTCGCTCGTACCATATCCTGCGCGATCTGACGCGGCGCTACCGGGTCTACCTCGGTACCTTTATCGACGACCCGGCCGACGCGGCCTACGTCAAAGAGCTGGAGCGCTGCTGCGCGGGCGTCTGCGTGCGCCCGCTCTCGCCGGGACGCGCAAAATGGCGCGCCCTGCGCGGCCTGCTGACACAGGAGCCGCTGACCCTCCCCTGGTATCGCGATTCGGAACTGCAGCGCTGGGTCGACCGGGTACTGGAGCAGCAGGAGATCTCGCGCGCGCTGGTGTTCTCCTCGGCCATGGCGCAATACCTCCCGCCCCGGGCCCGCCTGACGCGGGTGGTGGACTTCGTCGATGTCGACTCCGACAAGTGGACCCAGTACGCCGCCAGCAAGCCCTGGCCGATGAGCGCGATCTACCGCCGCGAAGGACGCCAGCTGTTGCGCTATGAACGACAGGTCGCGGCGCGCAGCGAGGCCAGCCTGTTCGTATCACCGGACGAGGCCGCGGCATTTCGGGCCCTGGCGCCGGAGAGTGCCGAGCGGGTGCATGCACTGAACAACGGCGTCGATGCGGCGTACTTCGACCCGCAGCACCTCCCGAAGAAAGGCCCCTATCCGGACCGGGTCCAGCCGATCGTGTTCAGCGGGGCCATGGACTACTGGCCGAACGTGGAGGCGGTGGTCTGGTTCGCGGAATCCGTCCTGCCACACATTCGCCAGGTTCACCCGGATGTGCGCTTCTATATTGTCGGCAGCCGGCCCGCGCCGGAGGTCCGCGAACTGGAGCGCCAGCCGGGCGTCGAGGTCGTGGGACCAGTGGAAGACATGCGCCCCTGGGTCGGCGGTGCCGCGGTTTCGGTGGCGCCCCTGCGGATCGCGCGCGGAGTCCAGAACAAGGTGCTCGAGGCCATGGCGCTGGCGCGACCGGTCGTGGCCTCCCCGCAGGCGCTCGAGGGGATCACCGCCGTGCGCAACGACGAGGTGATCGAGGCCGCGACCAACCCCGAGGTGTTTGCCCGCGCGGTCCTGCAGTGTCTGGAACAGCCCGATCCCGGGATGGCCGCCCGCGCCCGCCGACGCATCACTACGGACTACGACTGGGGCCGCAACCTCGCGTGCCTGCACGACTATCTCGAGAGCGGGCTGGCGCACGAGGGCGAGGCGATCGTCTCCCGGGGGGATGCATGAGCACGCCGGCCAACGTGATGTCCCAGCCGCTGGTGCAACGGTGGTGGGCGCCCGTACTGGCACTGGCCGCCCTGATTGCGACCACGCTGGTTGTGTTCGCGCCCACATTCGTCTCGATGGTGGATACCTGGGCGCGTTCGGATACCTTCGCGCATGGATTCCTGGTCGTACCGATCGTCCTGTTTCTGGTCTATCTCAAGCGTGACGAGCTGGCGGCTGTATCGCCGCGCCCCTATCCCCTGGCGCTGGTCCCGATCGTGCTGCTGGGGCTCGCCTGGGTCATGGGCGAGCTGGTGGATGTCATCTCGGTGCGCCAGTTCGCCGCAACCCTGATGATCCCCTTCCTGGTGTGGCTGGTCATGGGCACCACAGTCGTGCGCGTCCTGCAGTTCCCGCTGGCCTACCTGCTGTTCGCCGTCCCGCTGGGCGAATTCCTGGTACCTCCGCTGATGGATTTCACCGCGGAGTTCACCGTCGCGGCGGTTCAGCTGTCCGGGATACCGATCTACCGCGACGGCCTGCACTTCGAACTGCCGACCGGACGCTGGTCGGTGATCGAGGCCTGCAGCGGTGTGCGCTATCTGATTGCGTCGGTCGCGCTGGGGACGCTGTACGCCTATCTGATGTACCGCAGCCTCTGGCGGCGGCTGGCCTTTGTCGGTGTCGCGATCATCGTGCCGATCATCGCCAATGGCCTGCGCGCCTACATGATCGTGATGATCGGACACCTGAGCGACATGGAGTATGCCGCGGGCGTCGACCACCTGATCTACGGGTGGGTCTTCTTCGGTGTCGTGATCTTTCTGATGTTCTGGATCGGCGCCTTCTGGCGCGAGGATGGGGCAGCCGGGGAGCCCGCCCGCCGAGTCCCGGCACGAGCCCAGCAAACCGGGGCCATGGGCTTTGCTCATATGGCCGTGATCGCCGCGCTGGTGGTCACACTGGGTCCCGTCTATGCCCACTGGATGGACACCCGGGATCTCGGCCCGATACAGGGCCTGGGCACCGGACCGATCGTTCCTTCCGGCTGGACCGCCGTGCCCGCTCGGGAGCGGCCCGGCTGGCAGCCCGGCTACCAGTTCATGCGTGCGGAGCGCGGGGGCTGGGTCGTAAACGATTCACAGGTGGAGGTCGGCATGCACGTAGGCTTCTACCGCGAACAGGCGCGCCACGGAAACATGCTCGGCTGGCACAACACGCTGGCGGGCCGGGAGCGGGCCGAGTGGAGCCAGGCCCGGCGCGGCCAGGCGGAGGTCGCGGGCTATCCCGATCCGCAGCGGGTCCTGCTGCGCGGGCGCCAGCAGCAGATGGTGGCCTGGCAGTGGTACTGGGCGAACGGGCATCTCACCACCCGGCCCTTCGAGGTCAAGGCCCGCGAGGCCATTAGCCGACTGCTGGGCGGGCGCGACGACGCCGCGCTGATCGTAATCTACGCCGAATACCACGACGAACCGCAGCAGGCCGAGGATGCGATACGCGCCTATGTGGAGGCCGCGATGCCGCAGGTGCTGGAACGGCTGCAGGACGTGAACCAGCGATGAGCGCCCTGGCATCCAAGGGGAGTGCCGCCGACCCGCGCCCATGCGTGGCCCATGTCATCCATCGCCTGGATGTCGGCGGCATGGAGAACGGACTGGTCAACCTGCTCAACCACATGCCCGCCGAGCGCTACCGGCACGCGATCATCTGCATGACCGACTACACGCGGTTCAGCGAGCGCCTGCAGCGGGAGGACATCAGCCTGCATGCCCTGCACAAGCGCGAGGGCAAGGA
Organism: Thioalkalivibrio sp. ALRh; assembly: GCF_000381425.1. Taxonomy (NCBI): domain Bacteria; kingdom Pseudomonadati; phylum Pseudomonadota; class Gammaproteobacteria; order Chromatiales; family Ectothiorhodospiraceae; genus Thioalkalivibrio; species Thioalkalivibrio sp. ALRh. The sequence continues at coordinate 1,292,690 of NZ_KB906519.1, read as the reverse complement.
CCTGGGCGTACACCGGCGCCTGTGGCGGCTGCTGCGCGAACTGCGCCCCGCGATCGTCCACACCCGCAATCTGGCAACACTGGAGGGGCAGGTCACCGCCGCCCTGGCCGGCGTGCGCGCCCGGGTACATGGCGAGCACGGCTGGGATATCGCCGACCTCGATGGCTCCCGCGACAAGCATCGATACATGCGACGGTTGGTGCGCCCCCTGGTCGGCCGGTACATCGCCCTGTCGCGCCATCAGATGGACTACCTGCAGCAACGGGTTGGTGTCGGAACCGAGCGGCTGACGCACATCTGTAACGGGGTGGATACCGGGCGCTTCCACCCCTGCGAGGGCACCCGCACAGGCCCCTGGCCCCCGGGCTTTGCCGGCCCGGAGGACATCGTGATCGGGAGTGTGATGCGGATGCAGGCGGTGAAGGCCCCGCTGGACCTGGTGGAGGCGTTCATTGCCTTGCGCGAACACGCGCCGGTGTCCTTCGAGCGTCTTCGCCTGGTGATCGTGGGTGACGGCCCGCTGAGGGAACAGGCCCGCCAGCGCCTGGAGGCCGCCGGAGTCGCGCAACAGGCATGGCTTCCGGGGGCCCGCGAGGACATCCCGCAGTGCCTGCGGGCGATGGACCTCTTTGCTCTCCCCTCGCTGGCCGAGGGGATCTGCAACACCATCCTCGAGGCCATGGCCTCCGGGCTTCCGGTGATCGCGACCGACGTTGGCGGCAATCCTGACCTGGTGACCCCCGGAAACACGGGGGCCCTGGTCCCCGCAGGGGCGCCCGCTGCCCTCGCCGAGGCCATCCGCAATGCACTCGCCAGTCCGGATACCCGCAAGCGCATGGGACAGGCGGCCCGCATTCGCGCCGAGGCCGCATTCAGCATGGACGCCATGGTGGCCGGCTACCTCGGGGTCTACGACAGCCTGCTGGACAGGGCCAACGCCCGAACCCCCTCGGTTCGGGCGGGGCGCCGTCGGCGACAACACGAAACAATGGGACGCTGACATGTGCGGTATCGCCGGTATTTTCGATCTGAACGGACGGCGCCCGATCGATCGCGCCTGCCTGGAAGGCATGAACGCCACTCAGTTCCACCGGGGCCCGGACGAAGGCGGAATCCACCTGGAGCCGGGGGTCGGGCTGGCGCATCGACGCCTGTCCATCATCGATCTCAAAGGTGGCCAGCAGCCGCTGTTCAACGAGGACGGCAGCGTCGTCGTCACCTACAACGGCGAGATCTACAACTTCCCGGAGCTGACCCACGAACTCCAGCGGGCGGGCCATCGCTTTCGTACCCACTGCGATACGGAGGTCATCGTGCACGCCTGGGAGGAATGGGGCGAGGACTGCGTCCAGCGCTTTCGCGGGATGTTCGCCTTCGCCCTCTGGGACCGCCACACCCAGACCCTGTTTCTGGCCCGCGATCGCCTGGGCATCAAGCCGCTTTACTACAGCACGCTGCCGGATGGCCAGCTGATCTTTGGCTCCGAACTCAAGGTCCTGCTGGCCCATCCCGGGCAGACACGCGAGCTCGATCCCTGTGCGGTAGAGGAATACTTCGCCTATGGCTATGTGCCCGAGCCGCGCAGCATTCTGGCCGGCGTCCACAAGCTGCCGCCGGGACATACGCTGACCGTACGGCGCAACCAGCGCTCCGCCGCCAGCCCGCGCGCGTACTGGGATGTCCCCTTTGCGGCAGCCGCCCCCATCGGCATGTCGGCCGCGGCGGAGGAGTTGACCGAACGCCTGCGCGAGGCCGTGCGCATCCGCATGGTCGCCGACGTACCGCTGGGGGCGTTCCTGTCGGGGGGCGTGGATTCCAGCGCAGTGGTGGCGATGATGGCCGGGCTCTCCAACGAGCCCGTGCGCACCTGCTCCATCGGCTTTGCCGATCCCGCATATGACGAGTCGCGCTATGCCCGGGAGGTTGCCGAGCGTTACGCGACAGAGCATCACAACCGCGAGGTCGACCCCGATGACTTTGCGCTGCTGGAACGCCTGGGCGATCTCTACGATGAACCCTTTGCCGACAGCTCGGCCCTGCCGACCTACCGCGTCTGCGAGCAGGCCCGCCGACAGGTCGTGGTCGCGCTGTCCGGTGACGGGGGCGACGAAAACCTGGCGGGCTATCGCCGGTATCGGCACCACCTGGCCGAGGAACGCCTGCGCAACCCGCTGCCCCTGGGCCTGCGGCGCGTGCTGTTTGGCAGCCTGGCCCAGGTCTACCCCAAGGCGGACTGGGCCCCGCGCCCGCTGCGCGCCCGTGCCACCTTCCAGGCACTGGCGCGGGATGCGGTCGAGGGATACTTCCAGGGTGTGTCGGTGCTGCGCGACGAGCAGCGCAGCACCCTGTTCTCATCCGCATTCCGCCGCGAGTTGCAGGGCTACGGGGCGGTCGAGGTGCTGCGCGCCCATGCCGGGCGGGCCCCGACCGATGACCCGCTCTCGCTGGTGCAGTACCTGGACCTCAAGACCTACCTCCCGGGCGACATCCTGACCAAGGTCGACCGCGCCAGCATGGCGCACTCGCTGGAGGTCCGCGTGCCGCTACTGGATCACCCGCTGGTGGAGTGGGCCTCCACGCTCGCACCGGAACTGAAGCTGCGCGACGGCGAAGGCAAGGCGGTCCTGAAAAAGGCGATGGAACCCTACCTGCCCCACTCGATTCTCTATCGGCGCAAACGGGGCTTCGCCGTACCCCTGGCCAACTGGTTCCGGGGGCCATTGCGCGAGGCGATGCACGAACGGGTGCTGGGCGAGCAGATGCGTGATTCCGGTCTGTTCGACGAACGCACCCTCAGGCGTCTGGTCGACGAGCACGGCCGGGGCGCGCGCGATCACAGCGCGGCATTGTGGTCGCTGATGATGTTCCAGACCTTTCTGGACAAGGTGCAACCGACCAGCCCGCGCAGCGGCTGCGTCCTGCCTGGAGCCTAGCCATGTATGGACGCCACCCGGTTGCCGATGCCTCGCGTGCCACTCGTGCCATCCTCAGCAACCTACTGGCCCAGGGAGCTCCGAGGCTCTACGTACGCCTGACCCACGAGACCGGCCGTGGCCGTGGCGCGGAGACGGCGGAATCCGTGGCGCAGTACTTCACCACCTGTTTCTTCGACTACTTCGATCAGCTGGGGGTCCCGCCCGAGGCGATCGAGGACGCCCTTCGCGACAAGCACCTGCTGGAGTACGGGCCCGGCGACGTGCCCGGCGTGGCGCTGCTAATGCTGGCCCATGGCGCGGCCCGGGTAACCTGCGTTGACCGCTTTGCGCTGTCGCAGCGCAGCCCCTTTCAGCTGGAGGTCCTGCAGTGCCTGCTGGACGGCCTGGGCCCCGAGGCCCACGAACGGGCGGCCGCGTGCTTCGAGCGCCCCGGCGATCCGGCCTCGGGGTTTCGCAGCGAGCGGCTGGAATACCGCGTGACCCGGGATGGGCTGTCGGGCCTGAACGCCGAGGTCGACCTGATCTATTCGCGCGCGGTGCTGGAACACGTCAATGACCTGGAAGCGACCTTTCGCGACATGGCGACGGCCCTGAAACCAGGGGCGCTGGCGGTCCATCAGGTGGACCTCAAGAGCCATGGCCTGCACCGCGAAAACCCGCTCGACTTTCTCACCTGGCCGGTGGGCCTGTGGCACTGGATGTATGCCGGCAAGGGTGTCCCGAACCGCTGGCGTCTGGACCGCTACCGGCAGGCAATCAAGCGTGCAGGACTCGTGGTTCGGCATCTCGAGTCCACGGCCGAGGCACTGGACGAGGATGTGGCTGCAGTGGCCCCTTATCTGGCCGAACCATTTCGCGGGCTCGACAAGGCCACGCTGCGCTGCCTGGGATTCTGGCTCGTGGTGACCCGCCCGGCGCCCGACGACGAAACGAGGGCTGCGGCATGAAGATCCTCCACGTCCTCGACCATTCCATCCCGCTGCACAGCGGGTACACCTTCCGCACTGCGGCCATCCTGCGCGAGCAGCGCCGCAGGGGCTGGCAGACCTGTCATCTGACCAGCCCCAAGCATACCGGCGCGAACGCGGACGAGGAGACGATCGACGGCCTGCATTTCTACCGCACGGCCTACAACCCGAGCGCGATCCCGGGGATCGAGCAATGGGGGTTGATGCAAGCACTGACCCAGCGGCTGACCCGCGTCGCCTGCCAGGTCGCGCCCGACATCATCCATGCGCACTCGCCCGCGCTGAATGCCCTGCCGGCCCTGCGTGCCGGTCGCCGGCTGGGCATCCCGGTGGTCTACGAGGTGCGGGCATTCTGGGAGGACGCCGCGGTCGACCATGGCACCGCCCGCGAATATGGCCTGCGCTACCGCCTGACGCGGGAGCTGGAGACCTATGCCCTTAAGCGCGTGGGACATGTCACCACCATCTGCGAGGGACTGCGCCGCGACATCATCGCGCGCGGCATCCCGGCCGAGCGGGTCACCGTGATCCCCAATGCGGTGGACGCGGATGACTTCCACCTGGGCGGCCAGCCCGATCCCGCCCTGAAGGCCGAACTGGGTCTGGGTGACGCCCGTGTGCTCGGCTTTCTCGGGTCTTTTTATGCCTACGAGGGACTGGATACCCTGCTCGAGGCCTTTCCGCTTATCCAGGCCCGGGCGCCCGACGTGCGCATCCTGCTGGTCGGGGGCGGCCCGCAAGCCGAGCGCCTGAAGGCCCAGGCCGAACGCCTCGGCATCCAGGACCGCGTCATCTTCACCGGGCGCGTCCCGCATCACCAGGTGCAGCGCTACTACGACCTGGTCGACCTGCTCGTGTATCCACGCCATTCGATGCGCCTGACCGACCTGGTCACGCCGCTGAAACCACTGGAGGCAATGGCCCAGGGGCGCCTGCTGGTGGCATCGGACGTGGGCGGGCACCGGGAGCTGATCCGGGATGGCGAGACCGGCTGGCTGTTCCCGGCCGACAACCCCGAGGCCCTGGCCACCCGGGTGCTGGAGACGCTCGAGCACCCCGAACACTGGCCACGGGTGCGGGAGAACGGACGGCGTTTCGTGGAACAGGAGCGCACCTGGGCGGCGAGTGTCGCACGCTACCAGTCGGTCTACGACGGGCTGCGGGCCCGGCCGGAGGTGCTGCGTGCCGGATGACGGGCGCCCACGTCTGGTGGTCTTCACGCGCGTGTACCCGAACGCGGCGCAACCCAATCTGGGACTGTTCGTGCGCGAGCGCATGCGCCGTGTCGCCGAACATCTCGACCTGGTCGTCGTGGCCCCGGCGCCCTGGTTCCCGTTCCAGAACTGGCTGGGGCGCCTGCGTCCGCACGCCCGACCACCGCTGCCGGCCTTCGAGAGACAGGGTTCGATTCGCGTCTACCACCCCCGTTTCCTGTGTATCCCGGGCCTGTTCAAGTGGACCGACGGCTTCTTTCAGGCGCTCGGCAGTCTGCGCCTGATGCGTCGGCTGCAGCGCGAGTTCGGCTTCGACGTGATCGATGCCCATTTCATCTATCCCGACGGGGTCGCCGCGCGCTGGCTGTCACGCTGGTTGAACCGCCCCTGCACCATCACCCTGCGCGGCAGCCTGAACCGTTTCCGCGACCGGCCGCTGCACCGGACGCAGATTCGCCGGGCGCTGGAGGATGCGGCGCGGGTGTTCTCGGTGGCCGGCGCGCTGCGCGACGAGGCGCTGGACTGGGGCATCGAGCCCGACCATGTGCAGGTCGTGGGGAACGGGGCCGATCTCGACCGCTTCAAGCCGGAGGACCGGGCCGAGGCCCGGCAGCGCCTGGGCCTGCCCGCCGAGGGGCGGTTCCTGATCTCCGTCGGGGGGCTGTCCGAGCGCAAGGGCTTCCACCGCGTGATCGCGACCCTGCCGGAACTACTGCAACAGCACCCGGATCTGCACCTGGTGATTGCCGGAGGCGGCACCCCCGAGGGCAACAACGAGGCCGAGCTGCGCCAGCAGGTCCAGTCACTGGGGCTGCAGGACCGGGTGTGGTTCCTCGGGCCCGTCCCACCCGACGAGCTGCGGTTTGTGTACTCCGCGGGGGACTTGTTCGTGCTGGCCACGCGCTTTGAAGGCTGGGCGAATGTCTTCCTGGAGGCCTCGGCCTGCGGGCTGCCCATCGTCACCACGGATGTGGGGGGCAACGCCGAGGTCGTCGCCTCGGAGCAGGTGGGGCTGATCGTCCCCTATGGGGACCATGACGCACTGCGCGCGACGATCCACGAGGCCCTGGGTCGCGAATGGGACCGCGCGGCGATCCTGGCCCATGCACGGGCGAATGACTGGCGGGTGCGGATCCCCGAACTGGTCGCGGCCTTCGAGACGATCGCCGGGCCCGTCGGACATCGCCTGCCACGGCGCGCCTGAAGATGGGGCTGTACACCTCGCTGGTCGCGCATGGCGCGTTTCCCGTGCACGAGCGGTTGAAAGGGCACTCGACGGTGCGCCTGCGCAAGGCGCTGGAGGCGACCCAGTGGTGGGCACCCGAGGCACTGGAGAACCTGCAGCTGACCCGCCTGCAGCTCCTGCTCGAACGCGTGGCCCAACAGATACCGTTCTACCGCCAGTGGTTCGCCGACCAGGGCTGGTCACCCCGCGCACTGACGAGCCTTGCGGATCTTGAACGCCTGCCGATCATCGACAAGGCCGTGCTGCGCCAGGCAGGCCATGAGTGGCGAGCGGACGGGGCACAACACCTGGTCGCGCAACGTACCAGCGGTTCGACCGGCGAACCGCTGGCCTTCTGGCTGGGGCGCGAGCGCATTGCGATGGACATCGCCGCCAAGTGGCGCGCGACCCGCTGGTGGGGCGTCGACATTGGCGATCGCGAGCTGGTCCTGTGGGGCGCACCGAACGAGACCGACGTACAGAATCGCCTGCGGTCCTGGCGCGACCGCGTGCTGCGGTCGCGCCTGGTCCCGGCCCGCGACCTCGACCGGGCACGGGTCGATGCCATCATTGACCAGACTCGCGAGTTCCGCCCGCGCATGATCTTCGGCTACCCCTCCGTACTGGCACGGGTCTGCGCACACGCGCGGGAACAGGGCCGGCGCCTGGATGATCTGGGTATTCGGGTGGCCTTTACCACGTCGGAGGTCCTGCGCCCGGAGTGGCGGGCGATCATCACCGACGTACTGGGCTGTGGGGTCGCGAACGAGTATGGCGGCCGGGATGCCGGCCTGATCGCACGCGAGTGCCCGCATGGCGGGCTGCACCTGACGGCCGAGGCGCTGATCGTCGAGATCCTGGACGATGCCGGGCGACCGCTTCCGGCCGGCGAGACCGGGCAGATCGTGGTCACCAACCTGATGGGCCCGGAGTATCCCTTCATCCGCTACCGCACCGGTGATCGTGGCGCGCTGGACCCGGCGCCCTGCCCCTGCGGGCGCGGCCTGCCGCTGCTGCGGGAGATCGAGGGGCGGGCCAACGACGGCCTGATCGCGCTCGATGGCCGCTGGGTGCACGGCAGTCATTTCAACTACTGCCTGCGCGAGATCGCGGGCCTGCGCTCGTACAAGATCATCCAGCACGCGCCGGACCGGGTCGAGCTGTTGCTGGTCCTCGACGAGCCCCTGGCCGAGACCGTGGAGCAGCGCCTGCGGCGTGCCTTCACACAGGCCCTGGGGGAATCCTTGACGGTGGAAATCCGCCAGGTCGAGGCGATCGCCCCGGAAGCCGGCGGCAAGCACCGGCACGTGGTCTGCCGGGTTCAGTAACCGCCCGCCTGGGCGCGCGCTTCGGCTGGCATCTCGCTCGGCGGGGCGTGCAGCCAGAGATCCAGCATCATCAGCACCCACACCATGTCGCCGTAATAGGCCGCGTGTCCGTCGCGGTGCAGCGCTATCAGTTCGTCGATGAACTGCGGCCGCAGAAAGCCCTGCCCCTTGAGCCGCAGCAGGCTGTCATAGGCCAGTTCGCGCAGCGGCGCGTGGTCGTGCATCCACACCCCGAAGGGCAGGCCAAAGCCATGTTTCTTCTTGTCGATGATGGCGTCGGGCAGAAAGCCCTGCATCGCCTCCTTGTAGAAGTGGCGCAGCCGCTGCCCGCGCAGTTTCTGGTCGGACGGGATGCCCAGGGAGAACTCCACCACGTCGTCGTCCAGCATCGGAAAGACGACATCCACGCCGGCCAGCTCGCACATGCGGGTCACCTTGCGCAGATCGTTGTCGGCCAGGGTCTGCTGCCAGTCCAGGTACATCATGCGATTGAGCGGCGAGGCGTGTGCCGGCTGGTCGTGGATCTCGCGCATCAGATCCCACGGGGCCTGGGTATCCACCGCCGAGAGAAAGTCCGGCTCGAACATCGCCGTGGGCGAGAGGTGATACAGGTAGTTGTAGGTCTGCAGCCGATCGGGCAGCGGGATGCGCGCCTGCTCCACGTAGCGGCGCGCCTTGCTCAACCAGCCGGCCCCCTGCGGGATGCGGGTCGCCAGGGGTTCCAGCATGCCCTGGCGCAAGGGGCGTGGCAGGCGCTGCCAGTGCTCGAACAGGCCCTGCTTGGCATAGCGTGCGTTGCCGGCAAACAGCTCGTCGCCACCATCGCCGGCCAGCATCCGTGTCACGCCCGCCTGTGCCGCCATGCGTGCACAGAAATAGGCAGGCAGCGCCGAGGAGTTGCCAAAGGGCTCGTCGTAACTGCCGGCAATCAGGGGGACAGCGGCGACGACATCGTCCGGCGTCACGTAGTACTCGTTCGCCTGGGTCGCAAAGTGCCGGGCCGCGATGCGGGCGTACTCCATCTCGTCGTAACCCGGGGCATCGAAACCGATGCTGAAGGTCGGCGGCGGCTCGGGGGTCGTCTCGGCCAGGAGCCCGGCCACGGTCGAGCTGTCCAGCCCACCGCTGAGAAAGGCCCCCGGCTTCGGCGTCTCCCGCTGCTGCTTGACGGCATTGCGCAGCTGATCCCGCAGGGCCGTCCCCATCTCGGCGGCATCGCCCATGCGCGCCTCGCGGAAATGCGGGAGCCAGTAGGGCTTCACGCGGATTGTGTCCGCCTGACCGTCCAGGTAATGCGCGGCGCGCAGCTTCTCGACGCCCGCGAACACACTGACCGGTGCGGGCAGCATGTGAAAGAAGAGATAGTGATAAAGCCCCGAGGGGGTCGGATCGCGGCTCAGACCGGGATAGCGAACTACACTGCCGGCCGTTGTCCCGAAGGCCACCCCGCCCGGCACCGCCGCCCAGTGCAGCGAGGCCTGCCCCATGCGGTCCACGCCCGCGAGCAGGCGCGGCCGCTGCGGGTCCAGGATCGCCACCACGAAATCCCCCGCCACCTGGCTGAACAGGGCATCGCCGAAACGCCGGTAGGCGTCGAGCAAGGCATGGGCGGGCGACTGCTCCAGCGCCAGGCGCTGCAGGCCGCGCTCCCGCCACCGGGGGTGGCCGGCGATGGCCGCGATCAGCCCATCCGGGGCCTGGGCCACCCAGCCGCCCTGGACCAGACACCCGCCCCGGGGGCCATCGCAGCGCGCGCTGGACTCACGCGGGACCGAAGGGAGCCCCGCCTCCTGCAGGCCGAGGATATCGCCCGCCGCCCCCCTGGGCGCTCCAAACCATCCACATAGTCCCGCCATTGGCCTTCCTGTCGCCTGAAGCGGCGTTCAAGGAAACAGCAGCAAGTGCCCGCCTGTGATGGCTCCCGTGGGCATGCCGATATTCAAGTTTCCGCGTTTACCTTCCAGCAAACCAAAAATGCCGGCAAAAGGTAAAACTCAATGATGGAGGGACTGCCGACCACTTTAAAGTATTGATTATTTGGTACCCGCAAGGTCTCCAGTTGTCGGCCACAAACTTTCACAATAGGGCTTCTGGAAGTATGTGGAATGCGCCACCAGGGAACAGGAGATCTGCATCATGTCGACGCTCGAGCACATCAAGGCCTTGCTTGACAGCGCCCTCGGCCTGAATGGCCGCGCCCAGCACTTTGACCGCTCCACCCCCCTGCTGGGCGGGGTCCCCGAACTGGACTCCATGGCGGTGGTTTCCTTGATCAACGAGATGGAAGAACAGTTCGACATCGTGATCGATGACGATGACGTCAGTGCGGAGACCTTCGAGACCGTCGGCGCCCTGGTCGATTTCGTTGAACACAAGAATGGTGCCTAGATGGACGCCGGTTTCCTGCCGGGCTGCGCCGGACCGATCTTTTATGTCCTGCACCCGGCCGCCCGGGCCCCTGCCCGCGGGCGGGTCCTGTTCGTACCCCCGTTTGCCGAGGAGCTGAACAAGGCCCGGCGCATGGTGGCGCTGCAGGCCCGGCGCATGGCCCGCGAGGGGTACACCGTCCTGCTGCCGGACCTGTACGGCTGCGGCGACAGCGGTGGCGATTTTGGCGATGCGCGCTGGGAGATCTGGCTCGACGACCTCGCGCGCTGCCTGGATCACCTGGAGGCGAAATCCGACGACCAGGGCCCCCTGATCCTCTGGGGACTGCGCGCGGGCGCCCTGCTGATCAGCGAGCTTCTGGCCACACGCGCCCCGTCGGTGGCGGCGACCGTGCTGTGGCAACCGGTCACCAACGGCGAACAGCACCTGACACAATTCCTCCGCCTGCGCATGGCCGCCGCCATGATGGGCGGGGAGAAGGAAAGCACGGGGCAGTTGCGCGGCCGACTGGAGGCGGGAGAAACCATCGAGGTCGCGGGCTATACCCTGGCCCCGGCACTGGCAGAGGCACTGGCAAAGGCCCGCCTGGCACCACCGCCACACGGGCCGGTGTACTGGTTCGAGGTCAGCGACAGCGAGGGCGCTGCTCTATCCCCGGGGAGCACCCGAACGCTGGATGCGTGGCGCGAGCAGGGGGTGGAAGCACACGCCTCCGTTGTCCTCGGCGAACCCTTCTGGAATGCGCCGGACATCCTGGAGGTCCCGGCCCTGCTGGAACACACCATGGATTGCCTGGGACACACCGTATCCCTGGGGCGTGCGGCATGAACGAGCGGGCGGTCGTCTTCCAGCTGGGCGGGGATGAGCTGCTTGGCATCCTCCACCCCGGGGCCGCGGGAGCCACGCGAGGTGTGCTGATCGCCGTGGGTGGCCCGCAGTATCGCGTCGGCAGTCATCGCCAGTTTCTACTGCTGGCGCGCGACCTGGCGGCCCAGGGGATCCCGGTATTCCGTTTCGATTTTCGTGGCATGGGCGACGCGTCCGGCGCCCAGCGCGATTACGAAGAGGTACACGATGACCTGCGCGCGGCGATGGATACCTTCTCGGCCGAGGTACCGGGAATGCGCGAGGTCGTGATCTGGGGTCTGTGCGGTGCGGCCTCCGCCGCTTTGTTCTATGCCTGGCGCGACCCCCGGGTGGCGGGCCTGGTGCTGGCCAACCCGTGGGTCCGCACCGACGAAGGCCTGGCCCGCGCCTACCTGAAGACCTACTACCTCCAGCGGCTTGTTTCGCGCGACTTCTGGTCAGGCGCCCTGAAGGGGCGTTTCAACCCCTGGGCCTCCCTGCGCTCCCTGGGACGAATGGTCGGCACGGTACTGGGCCGTCGTGCCGAGGCTCCCCCGGCTGCGACCGACGAGGGCCGTTTCGATGTCTCGTCGGCACCTCTGCCGAACCGGATGGCCGAGGGCTGGCGCCGTTTTCACGGGCCGATCCTGCTGGTCCTGAGCGGAGAGGACCTGACGGCCGCCGAGTTTCGGGATGTGGCCAGCCATGCACCGGCCTGGGACGGCTTGCTGCGACAGCCTCGCGTGACCCTGCGCGAACTGCCGGACGCGAACCACACCTTTTCCCGCCGCGAATGGCGCGACCAGGTTGCGACATGGACGCATGACTGGCTGCGCCAGGCGCCAGGGCCCAGCCCGGGATGATGCCGCCCATGGAAGCTTCCCTGGCGCACAACGTACTCCCGGCCGAGCCGGAGGGGCTCCCCCGCAAGCCACTGGTGTCGGTGATCATGCCGGCCTTCAACACGGCGGCCTACATTGCCGAATCCGTCGACAGCGTCCTGGATCAGGACTACCCCGGCATCGAGCTTATCGTGGTGGACGACGGCTCGACCGACGGGACGGTCGAGATCCTGCGCGGGTATGGCGATCGTCTGACGCTGCTGACCCAGCAGAACCAGGGGGCGGCCGTAGCCCGCAATACCGGCATCGCGGCTGCCCAGGGCGACTTCATCGCCTTTATCGATTCCGACGATGTCTGGCTGCCCGGCAAGCTGACCGCCCAGGTGCTGTACATGCAGCAGCACCCGGAGATCGGCCTGGTGCACACGGATTTTCTGGCGTGGAAGCCCGATGCCAGCGGACAGTTCGCCCCGCCCCATACCCTGGCCGATCCCCCGGTTCCGGTGACCGAGGTGCCGGAGATTGTCCCGGAGGGTTCGGGCTGGGTGTACAACCAGCTGTTAATGGAATCCCTGCCGCATACGATCACGGTGATGATGCGGCGCGAGCTGGTGGAACAGGTCGGCCCGTTCGACCCGCAGCTCAAGCGCGGCCAGGACTATGACTACTGGATTCGAGCCTCGCGACTGACCGAGTACCGCCAGCTGGACCGGGTCACCGCCCTTTATCGCCTGCACGGGCGTGGCTGCATGACCCGATACCCGGAGGTGAACTACGAGGTCGAAGTGGTCCAGCGGGCGCTGGGTCGCTGGGGTCTGGTGGGGCCCAATGGCGAAAAGACCCCCTGGCCCCGGGTCCGCGAGCGCCTGGGTGATGCCTGTTTCACCTTCGGCTACCACCATTACTGGGAGGGAGACCCACGGATCGCCCGGCGCGCGTTCTTTCAGGCCCTGGTGCGCCGACCGGGACGCATGAAGACCTGGGGGTATCTGGGGGCCAGTACGGTGAAGGCCCTGTTCGCCCGGAGCTAATCTCGGCGGTTTCGATAAACCGCGACACGGCCGATCGGCATCTTTCGCAGCCGCCTGGTGCGGTACTCCCGGTAGGCCACGCGCTCCAGAAATGGGGCCTCGTCCAGCAGCCTTCGCTGGGTCGGGTTCTGGTACACGACCAGCACGTCCCGCTCTCCGTCGGCCTGCAGGGCGCTCTCGAGGTTCGCGAGCACGCGCTCCATGATCGCGGCCTTGAAGGGATTGAACAGGTAGATCAGCAGGTCGCCCGGCGGCAACCCGAACGCGCCGGCGTCGCCACAGACGGTCTCGATCCGGTGCATGCAGCGCTCGGGGTGCCGGTAGATCCGCGCATTCGCAGCGGCGATCGCGTCCAGGCGGGAGTTGTATTCGACCCCGATGATCCGGCGAAACGGATGATGCGATGCGAGCAGCAGCGCCTTTCCCTTGCCCGACCCCAGATCAATGAACGCATAGCGCGCGGGGGCGATGCCCAGGGAGCGGATGATCCTGTGGAACAGACGCGGCGGGGCCCCCTCGTATCCCTCGTGCTCCTGCGGCAGACCCGCGTCGTCCCCGGCCTGGATGCCCGTATTGGTGCCATGCTTGCGGTCGAAGTCCGTCAGCCGGAACAGGACGTTCCGCGGGATGAGGGCCAGGGTGCGCCACCAGCCATGCCGGTGCAGGGAGGAGCGCAACTGAACCAGCGCATCCATCATCTCGCTGCCCTCGCAGTGGCAGGGCCTGAAAGCGCTGGGTTATTCACGCTTCAGCCGCCTGCAGCATCTCGACGAGCACCTTGCGATCGACCTTGCCATTCGCGTTCAGCGGCAGTTCGTCCAGAAGATGGATCTCCCGCGGCACCATTACGGTGGGGAGCCGCTGCCTCAGTCGTTCCCGAATCGCCTCCACGTCCAGGTGTTCGGCGACCACAAAGGCGATGATGCCGGAGGCTCCACTTGCGGTACGCGGCCAGCCGACCGCAACGGCCTGGTCGGTCGCCGCAGCCTCGCGCAGGGCCTGCTCGACTTCTCCCAGCTCGATGCGCACGCCACCGATCTTGATCTGGTGATCGAAGCGCCCGAGGAACTGCAGGGGCTCTCCGGGATACGGGCGCCGCACGAGATCGCCCGTGCGGTAATACAGGGTGCTGTCGTCCCCGAGCCGGATGAATGCGGCCGCGGTGCGCTCCGGGTCCTTCCAGTACCCGGCGCTGACCTGCGGCCCGCTGATCAGGAGCTCGCCCTCGCCCCCTTCCGGCACTTCGTGAAAGTCCTCGTCGACCACGCGAATGCCGACCTGGTTGCCCGGATAGCCGATGGGGGCCATCCCGTGGGTGCACTCGGCAGGCGAACGCGCCGGGTCCCAGCGGTAGAAGCAGGCGTCGACGGTGCACTCGGTGGGTCCGTAGGCATTGTCGATCGTGGCGTTGGGCGCGGCGGCCGCCATGATCCTGGCCAGTTCCGCCGACAGGGCCTCGCCGCCAAAGCGACACAGCCGCAGCTGGGGGAAACGGCCGGGGGCCCAGCCGTTGCGGCGACTCATGCCATGGCCGGCCGACGGCGTGATGTCGATGACGGTCAGGGTCTTGTCGGCGATGTAGCGGTTGGGGTTGAACCACTCGCGGGCGGAGGGGCAGCAAAGGCACGCCCCGTAGGCCCATCCCACGTACAGGTCGAACATCGAGGAGTCGAAGGTAATGTCGTAGAACTGCGAGAAACGATCGTTCTCGCTCAGCCCCAGAGGGTCATAGCGCTCCCGCGACATGGCGACGAACCGGGCCGCATTGCGATGACGCACGGCCACGCCCTTGGGTACACCGGTACTGCCCGAGGTGAAGAACAGACAGGCGAGATCGTCGGGATTGACCCGTGCCGGCGACCACCCCTCGGGGGGCGAGGCCGCGTCCAGGGCATAAAAGGCATGCCCGGGCCAGCGGGACTGAAAGGCATCGCAGTCCTCCCGGGTCGGCAGCCAGATCGCACAGTCGGAATGCTCCGGCCCCAGCCAGCCATCCAGCGACTGCATCCCCGTGGCATCCACGACCAAGGCTCCCAAGCCGGCCAGATCGACCATCCGCCGTGTTCGCTCGGGGGGGAAGGACGGGTTCAGGGGTACCAGCGTGTGCCCGGCCATCAGCACCCCCAGAAGGCCCTGGTACAGGATGCGCGAGCGCTGGGCCAGGACGCCGATCGTCCGCGGCTCGTCGGCGAGCAGGACGGCCTGCAGGCCCGAAGCCAGGCTGGCACTGGCGGCGTAGAGATCCCGGTAGCGGACCTCGCCCCCCTCCACATCCAGCGCCGGGCGGTCCGCGAACTGCCTAGCCGCGCGCAGGAACCCGGCGTGCAAACCGTACTCGTCCATGGCCATCCGACCACTCCTTGAAGTCACAAATGTACGGGATGGAGACCGCGCCTGCTGGCGGCAGTTTTTACTTGAATACTCGCCGAAAGCTGGCTGTCCACCCTCTTCTGGGAGAATCCGGAAACCGGTTAAATCACGCAATCCCGACCGCGGGGGATTTACCTGATATTTCGGATTGGACGGCCGCATGAGTTTTGTAATTAACGGGCCATTCCGCCCCGTCAGGCCTCACTTTCCCGTTTCCACGAGGGTAAAAAAACGCTATACGTCATAGGGGTCCCGATGCTGAAAACCGGTTGATTACATGTTAAGAACCTTGCGCAAGTTGAACGCCCTTTTGCACCCCCGGGATCGGCGCAAGGTCGGGCTGCTGGTGATCCTGATGATCAGCGCGGCATTCATGCAGACCGTAGGGGTCGCCTCGGTGATGCCGTTTCTCGCGGTGCTGTCCGACCCGGACATGGTTCACGGCCACGCGCTGTTAAACGAGGCGTACAACACCCTCGGTTTCGAGTCGACCGGAGAGTTTCTCTACTTTCTGGGGGTAGCGGCGTTTGTGATGTTCATGCTCGGGACGCTCTTGCAGGCGCTGACGCAGTGGTCGATCACCCGCTTCTCGCACATGCAGCAGTACGAGTTGTCACGCCGCCTGATGGCCGACTATCTGCGACGGCCCTATACCTTCTTCCTGCACCGCAATTCGGGCGACCTGGCCAAGACGATCCTGCAGGAGACCACGCACGCGATCAGTGGCGCGGTGATGCCGGCCATGCGCCTGGTCAGCCAGGGTCTGCTGGCGGTCTCGATCATCGCCCTGCTCATCCTGGTCGAGCCGTGGCTCGCGCTCACCGTGGCCCTGGGTCTGGGCAGCGTCTATGCGGCGATCTATGTCGTGGCCCGTATCTGGCTGAACCGGATCGGACAGGACCGGGTGGAGGCCAACCGCGAGCGTTTCACCGCGGCGGCCGAGGCCTTCGCGGGCGCCAAGGAGATCCGCCTGCTGGGGCGCGAACGCGACTACCTGGAGCGCTACCGCCACCCGTCCAGGCGCTATGCCCGGCACCAGGCGAATGCGGTACTCCTGCAGGACACCCCGCAATACGCGATCGAGGCGATCGCCTTTGGTGGCGTACTGCTGCTCGTGCTGTACCTGATGGCCGGCGACGGGGGGCTCGCCCAGGCCCTCCCCCTGCTCGGCCTGTATGCGCTGGCAGGCAAACAACTGATTCCCGCCTTCCAGAAGATCTTCCAGAACGTGGCGGCCCTGCGCTTCAATTTTGCGGCGGTCGACAACATCCTGAAGGATCTGGGCGACCGCGGCGGCGACGTCCTGCCCCCGCGCGGCGAGACCTCTGCTGCACTGGCGCCGCAGCAGGCCATTCGGGTCGAGGGCGTGACCTATCGCTACCCCCAGCATGACCGCGTTGCACTGGATCACCTCTCGCTGGAGATCCCGGCCCGCACGACCATCGGGCTGGTGGGTTCGTCCGGGGCCGGCAAGAGCACGCTGGTGGATGCCCTGCTCGGGCTGCTGGAACCCGACGAGGGAGCGATTCTGGTCGACGGGCAGCCACTCACCGCAGCGAACGTGCGGCAGTGGCAGGCGGCACTCGGCTATGTCCCGCAGCACATCTTCCTGGCCGACCAGAGTGTCGCCGCCAATATCGCCCTGGGCGTACCGGAGGCCGAGATCGATCATGCCGCGGTGGAGCGGGCCGCGCGCCTGGCCAACCTGCACGACTTCGTGATGAACGACCTCCCGCACGGCTACGACACCCTGATCGGGGAACGCGGGACCCGCCTGTCCGGCGGACAGCGTCAGCGCATCGGCATTGCCCGGGCCCTCTACCGCGACCCGGCGGTGCTGTTCTTCGACGAGGCCACCAGCGCCCTGGACAACGCCACCGAACGCGCCGTGATGGACGCCATTCACAACCTGAGCGGCGACAAGACGATCATCCTGGTCGCGCACCGGCTGAGCACCGTCAAACCCTGCGATCAGATCTACGTGCTCGATAGCGGGCGTCTGGTCGACCAGGGCCGCTGGGAGATGCTGGTCGACGGCAGCACGCACTTCCAGCAGCTGGCGGCCGGCCACGCCTGACACCGGACCCCTCGCGTCAGACGAGGATCTCCGCCGGCTCCGGGTGGCTAAGGAACCCCTTGGGGCTGGCCGTGTAGCCATAGGCCCCGGACTGGAAGACCACCACCAGATCGCCAATCTCCGCGCGGGGCAGTTCCATCTGCTGACCCAGGACGTCCAGCGGGGTGCACAGCGGCCCGACGACGTCCACGACTTCGGTGTCGGCCTCTCCCATGCGGTTGCCGATGGCGACCGGGTAGTTCTTGCGGATCACCTGACCAAAGTTGCCCGAGGCCGCCAGGTGATGATGAAGCCCTCCATTGGTGACGAGGAATACCCGGCCGCGCGAGACCTTGCGGTCCAGTATCTCGGCGACGTACACGCCCGCCTCCCCCACCAGATAGCGGCCCAGCTCGAGGATGATCTCGGCCTGCGGCATCCGCGCGCGAACCTCCGGCAGGCGTTTCTCGAGCTGCTCGGCGATGGGGCCCAGGGTCAGCGGTTGATCGCCCGGGAAATAGGGGATGCCGAAACCGCCCCCGATGTTCAGCGTCTCCACCGGCCCCGGGGCATGGTCGGCCAGGCGCAATGCCAGGTCGAGGGTCAGGCCCTGGGCCTCCACCAGCGACTCGGCGCGCAGATTCTGCGAGCCGGCAAAGATGTGAAACCCGCGAAAGTGCAGCCCCAGCTCGCCAATGCGCCCCAGCATCTCGGGCACGCACTCGGCATCCACGCCGAACACCTTGGGGCCGCCACTCATCTTCATGCCCGAGGTCTTCAGCTCGAAGTCGGGGTTCACGCGTACCGCGACGCAGGGCGCCCTGCCGGTACGCTCGGCAATCGCCGCGACCCGCGTCAGTTCGGTATCGGACTCGAGGTGGATGGTGATCCCCGCGGCTACCGCCATCTCCAGCTCTGCCGGGGACTTGCCCGGCCCGGCGAAGCTGATATCGGCCGCGGACACCCCGGCGTCCAGTGCAATCTGCAGTTCGCGCCCGGAGGCGACATCCAGGCCATCGACCAGCGAGGCCATATGGCCCACGACCGCCGGCATCGGGTTCGCCTTGATCGCGTAGTGGATCGACAGGTCCCGCGGCAAGGCCTGGCGCAGGGCCTGGACGCGGCGCGTCATGACCTGTCGGTCATAGGCATAGAACGGGGTCCGGCCCGCGCGGCGGGCGATCTCGGCCAGAGGGATACCGCCGATCAGCAGCGAGTGGTCGCGCACCTCGAAGGCCGCCATCGCCGCATGCCGGGGGGCGGACGTCATGGATACCTCCCGGTTCATGACAGGGCGACCGCCTGGAACAGGCCCTCGAACTCGGCCGCCAGCGCCTTGCGGTCAATCTTGCCATTGCCATTGCGGGGCAGGGACTGCGACCGCAGCTCCAGGTGGCTGGGTACCATGAAGGCCGGCAAGCGCTCGCGCAGCAGCGCCATCAGCTGGTCATGGGTCACCGAGGGTTCGGCGGGCAGCGCGACCAGGACGACCGCCTGGCCCAGCTGCGGATGCGCGATACCCAGCGCCGCCCCCTCGGTCACCAGCCCCGTGGCATAGGCGACCTCCTCGATCTCCACCGGGCTCACCCGGTACCCCGAGGTCTTGATCATCTCGTCGCGCCGGCCGACGAAGTACAGATATCCGTCCTCGTCCATCCGCACCGTGTCACCGGACCACACGGCCATCTCCTGGCCCGGCAGGCCTTCGGGTTGTCCCGGCGCGGGACGGAAGCGCTGGGCCGTGCGCGCGGCATCGTTCCAGTAGCCCATCGCGACCAGGGCCCCGCGATGGACCAGTTCCCCGGGCTCTCCGGGGGCGCAGCGGCTGCCGTCCTCGCGCACGACCATGACCTCGGCATTGGGTATGGCCCGCCCCATGGAGTCGGGGCGGCGATCGACCTCCTCGGGCGGCAGATAGGTCGAACGGAAGGCCTCCGTGAGGCCGTACATCAGATAGACCTGGGTGCGCGGCAGGTGCGCCCGCAGGCGCTTCAGGGTCTTCAGGGGCATCGCGCCGCCCGAGTTCGTGATGTAGCGCAGGGATCGCCGCGCGGCCTCCGGCCACTCCATCTCGGCCAGCTGGATCCACAGCGGTGGCACCGCCGCCAGCCCGGTGATCCCGCCCTGGCTCACCGCCTTCAGAACGTCGCGGGGCAGGAGGTAATTGAGCAGGGTGGCATGGGCCCCGGTCAGGAACGCGGTGGTCAACTGACTGAAGCCGTAATCGAAGCTGAACGGCAGCACGCAGAGGATGCGGTCCTCCGCACGATTGTGCAGATAGTGCGCGACGCTTTGCGCACCGGCCACCAGGTTGCGGTGCGACAGCACCACGCCCTTGGGTCGCCCGGTGCTGCCGGAGGTGTAGAGGATCGCCGCCATGTCCGTGTCGATGACCCGATGGGCCGGCCTGCCCAGCCCGAAATCCGCCGCCGACTGCCAGGCCTCGAGCCGCGGCCCGCCCGATGTTTCGGCGTCAGGCGGTGTGTCCACGAACAGGATGGTGTCCAGTTCCGGACATTGCGCCAGGGCATCGCGCAGCGCGGCATAGCGCACTGCGGACGTGACCAGGATTCGCACCCGGCAGTCCTGAAGGATGTGCGCGACCTGCGAGGCCTTCAGCAGCGGGTTGACGGGGACCATCACCCCTCCCGCCCGCGAGGCCCCGAACATCGCATGGACCGCCTCCGGACATTTGTCCAGATACACCGCAACCCGGTCCTGTCGCTGAAGCCCGGTGGCGAGCAGCCGTCGGGCTGCGTTCTCGATGTCGCTGGCGGCCGCCTCGTATGACTGCGTGACCCCCCGATGGGTGATGGCCGAGGCCATTGGGTTTCGCTCGGCGCTGTGCAAAACGCCTTCGTGCAGCAGGGTGGTGTGACGCATGATCAGAACGGACTCCGTCAAGGTGGATTCGGCACGCAGCCGAGTACGAATCTTTTACAACCCCATACCCACTCGTTCGGTAAATAGGCTACTCTTCGAGTGGGCCGAACACTATCGCCGTTTTCATGTGTCGAAACTCGAATCGACACGCACGTACTGCTGTATAGCGGAATTCTCTGCGATGCGCGACTACCTGCTGTTTTTTATAATAATGGTGTTGATCCCGGTGATCCTGGCAAGGCCCTGGGTCGGCATCCCCGCCTGGTTCTGGGTCGGCCTGATGGCCCCGCATGGCCTCACCTGGTCGTTCATGCGCAGCTTCCCCGTAGCCGCCGTCATTGGCATGACAACGCTGGCCGCGCTGTTTCTGGCCAAGGATCGACGGCCGATGCCGATGACGCGCGAGATGGTGATGTTATGGGTGTTTCTCGGCTACATCACCATGACTTCGTATTTTGCGGTAAATTCCAGCGGTGCATGGGACTTCTGGCAGCACGTTTTTAAGATCCTCTTGATTACATTTATCACACCCATGCTGATATTCGGTCAGCTTCGCATCGTCTGGCTGTTATTAGTTATTACATTCTCCATCGCATTTTTCGGGTTCAAGGGCGGCCTGTTCACGCTGTCCACGGGCGGGCAGTACATGGTGCTGGGCCCTCCGGGCTCCTATCTGTCCGGGAACACGTACATCGGGCTGGCAATGGTGATGGTGCTGCCGCTGATCCTGATCAGCGCGCGGCTGTTCCGCGAGCGCTGGGTGGATCTCGAGATCCCGGGCCTGGAGCGCTTCTACCGGCCGATCAGCTGGGGCGTATACGGCGTGTTCTGGCTGACTGCCATCGCGATCCTCGCGACCTATTCCCGCGGGGCCCTGCTGGGGATCCTGGTGGTCGCGCCGTTCCTGTTCTGGCACATGCGCCACAAGCTGGCGATGGTGATGGCCGGCGTGCTGGTCTTCGGGGTGATTGGAGTGACCGCGCCGGATCGTCTGCTGGATCGCTGGGGCACGATCGAGACCTACGAGGAAGACCGTTCCGCCATGCAACGCATCCAGGCGTGGGGCGTGAACTGGAACATGGCCACCGAGCGACCGCTTACCGGGATGGGCTTTCGCAACCACCACCTCGGCTATGACTGGTGGGTCGGCTACGCGAATTTCGAGGGGGACTGGCGCCACGTGCTGTCGCCGCACAGCATCTATTTCGGCCTGATGGGCGAACATGGCTTTGGTGGACTCGCCACCTTCCTGCTGCTGGTCGGCTTCACGTTCTTTTCGCTGAACCGGATCCGCAAGCGAGCCCGGCTCGAGACGGGGCAGATCTGGCTGGCGGAATACGCCTGGGCCATCCAGGTGGGGTTGCTCGGCTACCTGGCTGCCGGGGCCTTCCTCGACGTGATCTACTTCAACCTGCTGTTCGCGTTCATCGCCCTGGCCGTCATCATGCGCCGCGAACTGGAAGAAGCACCCCGCGTGGCCGAGGCGCCCGTGTCCGCACCAGTCCAGGCGAACACGTTCCCGACGCGAGCCGAACCCGACAGCGCCACCGGGGCGCCCGGCATCTCGCGCTAGGGAAACACGGATTCATGTACACGCACGCTCATGGGTAAGGTCGTCACCTTGGGCGCCTCCACGCTCCAGCCGTGGGCCGAGCGCCTTGCCCAGGCGGTCGCAGCCCATGTGCGACCGGACACCGGGCTCTGGGACCCCATCGAGCAGGCGCCGAGCCCCGCGGACCATTACGGCCAGACCAGTGCGACCCTGGCGCTGTACCTGCAGGGTGGCCCCGAGATGGAACAGTGGGGCTGGCCATTGCGGGCCTGGCTCACGCGCTGTGGCCGCCACGCCGGGCACGCACCGTTCAACCGCCTGTTGCTGCTGTTGTTGCGGGAACGGGTCATCGCGGGGGTACAACCTGTCACGCCCGCACTGGAAACGATGCTCGACGAGGCGCTGCAACGGTGCCATCCGAGTCGACACTATCCGTCGAATAACTGGACCCTGCTGGCCCAGCTTTGCCGTCTGGTTGAGGCCCGGCCCGGCCGCCCACGCGACCATGCGGCGGCTCGGCTGGCCGCATTGCTGGAACGCTGGACGACCGCCAGCGGCGGTTTTATCGACTATCCGGCCCGCCCGGGGCCACGGGGCGTGGCCACCCCGATGGCGTACCACCACAAGGCCTTGCTGATCGCCTCGATTGCGCTGTGTTACGCACCCACGCCCGCGCTGGCAACGCTCACCCAGCGCCTCTATGGCTGGGTCGCGCTGACCTGGGACGGCGGGGAGTACGCGGGAGGTCTTGGCCGCAGCACCCACTCCCTGTTCGGCGACGCCTGCCTGGTGGGCAGCCTGGATCTGCTCGGGCTGGCCGGGGCACAGCAGACGGACGCCCCGGCCGGGCAGATGCTGCGTGGCGTGCTGGCGCGATGGGAGCGGCAACGCAGAGGCGACGGTCTGCTGGGTCTGACGCCCGCGGATCGTGCCTCCACACCCGGGAACCGTCCCGCGGGATGGGACAACTACATGCACCTGTCGGTCTACAACGCCTGGGCCGCTGCGGTCCTGGCATGGGCCGGCGACCGGCGGCGCCGCGAGGGGACGCCGGAGATCGTCGAGGATCTTCAATGGGCAGGAGGGCGGACCGGCGCCTGCCAGCAGGATCTGCAGGCGGGCGTACTGTGCGCCCGGGCCGGGCCGGACCTGTGTGCCCTGATCAGCACCCGCGGGCAAGCGCCACAGGCGTTCAGCCGCGACGTGGCCGAGCTGCGCTATGCCGGTGGTCAGCCCTTTCACATTCGCCACCGCGACCGGATCCTGTGCCCGCCGGCGGTACGGGTCGAGGCCGAAGCGCTGCTGCGCAACCCGGCCCTGGCCGGCTGGGTACCTTTGTTTCGAATCGGCGACCAGTTCTGGGCCCTGGCCGATTTTCGCTCGGTGACGGTGGATACGGCGGGGGCCGCCGTACGGGTACGGCTGGAAGATGGCCACGCGGTCCCCGTGCTGCGGGCAGCGGCCCGCACCCTCTGGAGGCGCGGCCTGGCCGCGCTGGACTGGCGCTGGTTCGGCGGGGCCGTCGGACGCGGGGAGGCCCTGCGGCGCCCGCGCTCGTCCGTCCTGTTCGGCCGCATCACGTTCTGGCTGGACCCCGCCGGGCCCACACTGCGCCAGGAGGTCGCGCTGGAATGCCGAGGCGAGGTCCCGGTCCACTACCTGAACCCGGGCGGCCATGCGCTGGTGGTCGACAACGGCCCGAGTGTGCGGCGCTTTCAGCAGCAGGATCCGGTGACCGGTCAGTGGACCGAAGTGCTCTTTCCCGCATCCGGACGCTCGATCGTCCAGATCCCCCTGCCCTCGACCATCCCCGGCCTGGGCTGCGCACTACCGCCGAAACCGCTGCCCCCGGGCCCCTATGCCCACCGACTGACGCTTGGCTGGAGCGACTGAATACCCGCCCCCGGAACGTGAGGGAGACGCGGGATTCAATCCGCGTCTCCTAGTCGCCTTCGGGCAAGCGCTGCAGGATGATCCCGCGGCGCAGGTCGGACCAGATCAGCACATCCGTCCCGGGCAGTGGGGTGACGCGATGCCAGTTCTCGTAGCGGTCAAACGGGCGGTCGGCAAAGTCCACCTGCTGCCAGTTGTACATCAGCCGCCAGGGTTTGCCGCGGGGCGGATCGCCGATGTACATCTGCCGGGCATTGTTCTGCAGCAGGATGTAGTCCCCGGTCTTCGGGTGATAGGTCAGCCGGCTGCCGCCGGCAACATAGGCCTGTCCGGAGGCCCCGTGCCGCTGGAATCGGCCCTCGCGGTCGATGGTGGCCGTGGCCTCGGCGCCGCGGCGGTGGTTGCCGCCGTACTGGGTCATGCCCCCATAGATCAGCACCTCGCGATGCACCGGGTTGTAGAGCATGGTTCCGCCATACCCGGAGGACTGGGTGCGGCCCTCGGGGCCTCGATAATCCGGGTGATTCCGGGGATAGGTCCACGCCCGATCGCCATGCCCCCAGACACGGACCTGCCCCATCGTGTGGGCCTCGATGCCGTCACCCGGTATAAGGTCGTAGCTGGCGGAGCCCAGCGTATAGAGGACGAATTTCTCGATATCGGGATGCCACACGGTCGAGTGATCGCCGACTGCATGCGCATTGCCCTGGCCGGCACCCAGGCCGACCTCCTCCCAGGCCGTCGGGTCGGTATACGGGGCGCGCACCAGGCGGCCGATATCGGAACGCCGCGGCTCGCTCGGCGAGAAGTACAGGTAGCCATCACCGCCATCCATCAGGCGGTTGTACGGGCGCCGCTCGCCCCCGTCATAATCGAGCCCCGGCGGGGCCACGACGCCGGCCCAGGTCAGATCCGGCTCCAGCCAGGTCACCGAGCGGACGGAATTGTCGCGCATCAGGATATTGAACAACCGCCCGGTCTCCGGATCGAAGATGTGGCGGTCGGTCCACCCCACCCCGAAGGTGCCGCGCTTGTCCGGGTCATGCCACTGGGTGTTGTTCATGCGCGCCATGTCCGGGACTCCGTCCGGCAGCTGGGTCTCCACGCGGCGGAACTCGCCCGGTTCCAGGGTCTCGGCGATGTCGTACAGCTTTGAACGTCGCTCCGGCGCGGGCTGCGATGCCGAAACCTGCAGGAACGCCGCGTGTGATTCGGCCCGTGGTGGCGGGACGGCGGCCGCCCGCTCCTGACCGAACGCCGATTGATGCCGGTGCAGCAGCGGGCCGGCCTGGTTGAGCCAGAGGATCACCCCGAAGTCGTCGATCGGCACCGGCACGATCCCGCCATAGCGATCAAACGGCCAGCGCTGGCCGCTCCAGTCGGCCGCCTTGCGCCATTCGTCCTTGTCCGGGTCGAGCTCCCACAACTCGCGCACCCGCCCGGCCCGCAGCACCAGATAGTTCCCCGTTTGCGGATCGTAGGTCAGGCTCTCGTTCATGATCCCGAACACGAACGGGGCGTCGCCGAGGTCGCGCACGTGGCCGTTGCCATCGAGCAGGGAGACCTTGTTGCGGGACTTGTTGCCACCGATGAACAGCATCTCGTCGCGCACGCGGTTGTACTGGGCGGAGGAGTGATAGCCGTCCACCGCGACCTTGCCGTGTTCGACCCAGCGGCCATCGCGGAGGCCATAGACCTGACCCTCACGGAGGTAGATCAGCTGGTCCAGGGCGTCATGCCACTCGATTGGGTCGGTATGCTCCCAGCCGCCACCGGGACCGGGGAAACTGCGAGTCGCGAGTTCCCAGCGATCCTCCGCAATGGAATAGCGATGCAGGGTGCGCTGCGAGCGGCCGGCGCTGATCTTGTAGTAATGCCCCCGCTCGGGATCGAGTGCCACCCCGCCATAGACATGCGCGAAGGGGGGTGGGCCCTCGGCGGACAGGTGCTGCCACTCATGGCCGTCTTCGCGGTAGGCAATGAATACCGGCCGCGATCCACGGTCGCCATACATGAAGAGCTGGCGCCGCTCGGCATCCCAGTGGGCGCTGTCGTTCCAGGTATCCGGATCGATCGAGTAGGCACGCAGAAAGTCGTGATAGCGCTGGAACCCCTCGGGCAAACCGGCATCGAGGGGGGCCAGTTCCCCCGGCTGCAGGCTCGCCGCCATCCGCCCCAACGCGCTGTCACTGGCCGCTGCCTGGCTGGTCGCAAGCGCCAGCGCGAGGATGGCCGGCAACCAGACGGTGCTTCGACGCGCGAGCCGGCGCATCAGGCAGCCTTTCCGGTTGGGTGGGCAGCCGCCTGGTGGCGGTGAGGGTCGACCCCCAGCTCCTGAACCGCCTGGAGTAGCGGCATCACCTTGACGAAGGTCGGCGAGAGCGGACGGGTACGCCCTGTGCGCAGGGCCTCGAGGGTGTAGCCGACCACACGCTCGGGACGAGTGAACACATTGAACAATGGCCGCGCCAGGTGGGCCGCACTGCGGCTGATACGCGTCCACTCCGCGCGTGGGCGCGGCTCCGTGGGCTTCTGGCTGTACGGGATGTGCGCGGCGTGGGGATAGTGACTCTTGATCACCTCGTCATGGAACGCGCGCATCGCAAACGACTGCCACGGCAGGCTCAGCAGAAACGCCAGCACGTCGGGATCCTGATAGGGCAGGCATACCGCGTGCTGCTGGCCGGCCATGGCGATCGGCAGCAGGGCGATCTCGCGGCGGATCCGGCTCCAGAACAGGAACGACTTGACCGGGTCGGGCGCACCGGCGTGCGCGGACAGCTCGCGGTTGATCGCCTCACGGGCGATCTGTATGCCCCAGCGCTCCTGAAACGGGCGCTTCAGGAACGCGGTATAGCTGCCCCCCGCCAGCAAGCGATTGGTCGCGCCTGCGAGGTCGCCGGCATCCAGACACTCGGCCATGCGCGCGTCGAAATAGTTGCCATTGCTCAGGATATCGCCGGCCAGGCCATCGAAGACCGGGCCGTCCAGATAGGGCAGCAGCTCGAGATACCAGCTGTTTTCATCCGTGGAGTAGTGGTTCAGGCGATTCTTTTGCCATTCTGCGGCGACGCGATCCTGGGACATCTCGATCACCTGACACTCGATGTCCAGGTGCCGGGACACCGCCTGCGCCGCACCAGTCTCGTCCCCACTCTTCGCCTGCAGGACGAGCGTTCGGGGCGGGGGGGTGCCCTGGCGTGCCAGTTCCAGGCAGATATGGCGCGAGTCGCGGCCGCCGGACAAAGGCAGGCGCCCCACGCCTCCAGCGGCGCGTCGTTCGATGGCCCGCGCAAAGAGTTCCGCGAACCGTGTCCGCGCCTCGTGCGGATCTCCGGGAAAAGCGGCCATCAGGGGGATGGCGGAACGCTCGCCGGAGAGCACACCCTCGCGCCACAGCAGGGTCTCTCCCGGCATCAGGACTTTCACGCCCGCCAGCGGAGTCTGATCACCCACCAGATAGCCCAGGGCCATGAAGACCGCGATGGCTTCGTCGTCAAAAGTGGGCGCCGACAAGCGCGCCGCGACCTCCTGCAGGGAATCGGCCACAATCAGGCGACGGCCCTCGCGGGCATAGAACAGCGGGATGAACCCGAGCCGATCCGCCGAAACGGAGAGACTCGCCCCGTCGAATGACCAGCCCGCGACGAGTGTCGGGCCTCCGGCGACCCAGTCGAACTCCAGATGATGGGAAGCCTGCCCCAGGCACTGGCGACCGATAACCTCTACGAACGCCATCGTATGCTCCCCAAGGGATCCCGGTGGACCTGGAGGCCTTTTCGCCGATCCGCGCAATGAGCTGACAGCGAGGGCATGGCGGCTAATGCAGCTGCGAAGACGAAGGAGGGCACGAGAGGCCGCCGGTTTCCAGATAGCGTTTGTCCGCCAGCAGGGCCTGCCGGATACGCTGAATGCCATCGCCAAACCCGACGTGCTGAAAACGCTCGTTCACCTCGATCAGGACCGGACCGTTCGGGGTCAGGGCCACGTCCCAGCCGGCGGTCCGGATCGGCAGGAGGTCCCTTGCCGCGGCCTTGACCAGCTGCAGGGCCTCCACCCAGAACGGGACCTCGAATCCTTCGATCAAGGCACCCGTGGTCGGA
Source organism: Thioalkalivibrio sp. ALRh (assembly GCF_000381425.1). Taxonomy (NCBI): domain Bacteria; kingdom Pseudomonadati; phylum Pseudomonadota; class Gammaproteobacteria; order Chromatiales; family Ectothiorhodospiraceae; genus Thioalkalivibrio; species Thioalkalivibrio sp. ALRh. The sequence goes on along the minus strand of NZ_KB906519.1, from coordinate 1,265,055 downwards.
TGGTGGGTGACCCAGTCATAGCCCAGACCATTGGCGTTGAACGCCCAGGCCGTGCCCAGCCGCCCATCTTCGAGCTGTGGCAGGGCCACCACGTTGGCCGTAAAACGTCCGGTGCACGGGTCACTGATGTTATCGGTGACCGAATCGCCGACAATCAGGCGGAAGTGACAGTCCAGCACCTCCGGCTCCCCTTCCGGGCTGACCCGGGTGAACAGCCTCAATGCCGATATGGACCGGGTTCCGGTTAGTTCAGCGACACGATCATGGCTGCGCAGGCGCTGCTCGAGGATGCGATCCTCGCCATCATCGGCCAGACCGGCGACCTCCTTCGCGAACTCGGGCAGTCCGGCCTCCTCCCGTGAATCCAGCCCCAGCGCGACGATCCCGTGCCCCTGGCGCCCGTGTCTGGGCTTGGCCAGAAAAGATTCGGGTAGCCGACGCACGAAGGCCTCCCATTGCGCGGGCGTGGAGAGCGGCTCTCCCTGGGCATCGCGCGAACCATGACGCGAAACCACCCCGAGCAGGTCGGCCACAGGGAGGTCATGGCTGCGACAGAAGTCGTGGAACATGAGCTTGTCGCGACACATCGCCGCATGCGGCGAGTTCACCGCATGCTGGAGCCCGTGCAGGCGCTCCTCACTGACGTGGGCCAGGTGCTCGTTCATCGGAAGCCGCGGGTCCAGCAGACCCCGGCACAACGACTCACCCGGCAGAAATCGACCGGCGCCGTACAGCCGAAGCGCCTTCCAGGCGATGGCCGGTGTCGAGGAACCGTAGTGGTTGGCGGCCGCCTGAAACTGGCCCCACACATCTGAGCGGCAGAAGTGCCGCACGATGTGATTAGAGCGATAAAGCGCGGATGCCAATAACCCCGAGACTTTACCCACGATGGACTCCACGACTAAAAGTAAACGCCTGAACGCACTTGCTCCCGCTGGCGCAAGAGAATGCCGTTTTCCAGGTCTGAACGAGCAACCACGCCATTCCTGCAAAAGGCCGAATCCGGACGTTTCAGATTAGCAGTTCAAAACGGCGCGAAAAGGCCTGTCGCGTACCAAAAAAACCGTACCGACAGTTGCAACAACGCGATATATGCTAGGGATACGATGATTCAGGATCGCTTTCTGGCGACACATGGGCACGTAGCCGACACCGCCTTTATAGGCAGTTGATTTGAAATCAATCTGCCAACCACGCTTGCGACACTACGTGCGCCGGAACTCAGGAAGGTCTTGCTCGGCAGTCGCCGTCGTCAGCGAAGTCTGCAATGGGGGAAGCGTGTGGCCACCGTCAATGTTTACAGTCCGCGCAGCCTTTTGAAGGAGGCCCTGCACCTGGGGCTGGGCGATTACCAGTACTGGAAGGTCTTTTATATCGACCTCCCGCAGCCCGCGGTCGAACTGCCCGAAGGCATCCGGGTCGGGCCGATCACCCCCGAGGACCTGGACGGCGTGGTGGATGAAGGGATGCTGCAGCGTCGGGAGTTCGGAGGCGAAGGGGCGCAGGGTTTCGGTCTTTTTCGCGACGATGAACTCGTGGCAGTGCAATGGTACTGGTGGGGCGCGCGGTACGAGGCCGAGCGCCAGGGGCGCAGCTGGAGACTTCCCGAGGGGGCGGCGAAATCGACCGGGCTGTACACCCTGCCCCAGCATCGCGGGCAGGGGTATGCGGCCCTGCTGAAAAGGCAGACGGCCTACCTGATGTCGCAGCGGGGCTTCACCCGCCTGTACAGCCGCATCTGGCACAGCCACAAGAGTTCGATCCGGGTGAGCGAAAAAACCGGCTGGCGGGTCGCCGGCTCCTATATCGAGATCTGCCCGTTCTCCCGGCGCATTCAACTTCGCCTGCCGGTATGACCGAGACGCCCATGCCGCAGCGCGTCGCGGTGTTCTCGGACGGGTCGCCGCTTGCCCTGAAGGTGCTGTACTGCCTGCAGCACCTCGGCGCCGAGATCCACCTGCTGGAGCTCAAGTCCCCGGGGGCCGCCCGTCACTCCCGGTACCGCGATCGCTACCAGCGCATGCCCCTGCCGGACACCCAGCCGGAAACCCTGGAAGCCTTTGGCGACCACCTGCGCGACTACTGCACACGACACCGTATCGACGGGATTATCGGGGCCGACATCCTGGGGGCCGGCGTAGTCCACGCGCTTGCACCGCGCCTGCCGGGCGTGACGGCCTTTCCCTCCAGCAGCCTGGAGGTGCTGGGCATGCTGGACGACAAATGGGCCTTTCAGCGTTTCATGGAGACTCACGGAATCCCGTGCCCAAAGGCGCTGCGACTGGAAGGCCCCGGAGACCTGGAGCGCCTGCGGGATGCCGGGATGACATTCCCGCTCGTGGTCAAACCGCTGTACGGCGAATCCAGTCATGGAATCATTCAGGCGAAACGCCTCGAGGATATAGAGGCCCACCTGGAGAAAGGTGGCCGCCATGCTCAGTTCCCGCTGGTGGTGCAGGAATACGCATCCGGATTCGACGCGGACCTGAGCCTGCTGGCCCGGGATGGGGAAGTGGTCTGCCATCTCCTGCAATCGCGCCGGAATCCCTGTTCGCTGGAATTCTTCACCGACGAGCGGCTGCTGGAGATCGGTCGCCGGATCGTCCGGGCGGCGAACTATACCGGCGTGGCGAATATCGACCTGCGCGTGGACGAATCGACCGGGGACGTGCGCGTACTCGAGTGCAATCCGCGCTTTTGGTACACCCTGCAGGCCTCGCTGTGGGCCGGGATCAATTTCGTCGAGGCGGGTTTTGCGCTGGCCGCGGGGAGCCCGGCTGTACGCGCCTCCCCCGCGGCCGGTGCCTACCACCTGCACAGCCACCTGCTGAAACACCTGCTCTGGCAGCCCCGCCAGTGGCGCGGGATCGCCCCGTACAACCTGCGCGGCCTGTGGCAGGCAATGCGCGATCCGCTGCCGTTCCTGCTCTAGCGAAACAAGAGCGAGAAACTACCCGCGAAAGATCTGCTCCATCTCCCGCCTGAACCCGCGCTGATGCGCGATCTGGAGGCTGGCCAGCCCATAGGTCGTGTTGCCCTCGAGGATTAGCGGGCCCTCGGGCGTAATCGCGATGTCCCAGCCGATCGTCTTGACCTCGGGCAGGCTACGCTGGGCTTGCAGCGCGAGAGCCTTGACCTCCTCCCACAGCGGCAGCGGAGTGCCCTCGATAGGCTCGCCGGTATCCGGGTGCTCGGTCACCGGCTGGATGACCGGCCACGCTGGACTGCGCGAGGTATATCCAAGAGACAACCGACCGCTGTCCATATCCACGGCAGCAACCATGTTTCCGTTGGCCGCCAGCCCGAAATTGTCGGTGTCTCCCTCACCCGCGGTCAGCTTGATCTCGGCACAGAACAGGCGGGCCTTACCGTCACGCATGTAGGTCACGATCCGCACACAGCCCACGGCCGTGGGGGACATCAAGCCGCTGAGTTTGTCATGGGGCTGGATGCGCGACTGGGCGATGAAACAGGTCTGGCTCTGGCTGGCACGCGCCCGTACGAAATAGAACAGGTCGCTCAGAGCCGTGACCCGACCGCAGTAATGCCAACGATCATTCCGTCGAGTGGCAGAAAATGCCCCGTCGCCATACGCGCCGTCATCGGGCTTGATGAACAGGTCCTCCTCACCGGCCTGCAACACTTCCAGCCAGCGGCGGGCGCTTGTGACAACCGTCCCCGCCCCCTCGGGACTGCCCTCCACGGGAGGGGTTTCATGGCCAGGGGGGATGATCGCCTGCACCGGCGGGGTTGGCAGCCCATGGCGCACGCAGTGAGCAAAGAACAAGCTCTTTCGACTCACGGTGCTTCGATGACGCTCCGCACTGATTGCACGGAAGTGATCGCCGTACGCCTTGTTGTCGATCACATAGTCCTGCCAGTGCGAAGGGTCCACCGTGGCCAGGCGGAAGAGCGAGTAATGACGCGGTCCGATGCGATGCCGGAATCGGGCTTTGAGGACGCCGTGCATTCGGGTCGTGACGCGCGGGGCATCGGGGGTCGGCTGCGATACCGCCAGGTAGTAGCCCCTGGCACAGGTGTAGGCCTTGCGTAGGTGGCGTTTCAGGATCATTTCTTGATCACCTCCCGATCTTGATCGAGCGGGCGGATGTCACCCACGAAAGATCTGCTCCATCTCCCGCTTGAACCCGCGCTGGTGCGCGATCTGCAGGATATCCAGCCCGTAGGTCGAGTTGCCTTCCAGGATCACGGGCCCGTCCGGGGTAATCGCGATGTCCCAGCCAACCGTCCTGACCTCGGGCAGGCTGCGCTGGGCCTGGAGCGCGAGCGCCTTGACCTCGTCCCACAGCGGCACCGGAGTGCCCTCGATAGGCTCGCCGGTATCCGGATGCTCAGTCACCGGCTGGATGACCGGCCAGGCGGGACTGCGCGAGGCATAGCCAACCGACATCCGACCACTGTCGATATCCACCGCCGCAACCACATTGCCAGTGGTTCCCAGCACGAAGTTGTCGATATCCCCCTCCCCCGCGGTCAGCTTGATCTCGGCGCGAAAGAAATGGACCTCGCCATCCTTCATGTAGGTCACGATCCGCACACAGCCCACGGCCGTGGGCGACATCAGGTGCCGGAGCCCGTGATGGACATGGATGCGCGACTGGGCAATGTAGGGCCTGCGGCTCTGGTCGGCTCGCTCACGGACGAAATGGAACAGGTCGCTGAGGGTCGTGGTCCTGCCGCAGTATTCCCAGCGATCACCCCGCCGAGTGGCAGAAAATGCCCCGTCGCCATACGACCCGTCATCGGTCTTGATGAACAAGTCATCGGTGCCATCGCCAAGGCGCTCCAGCCACCGCTGGACGTTTGGGGTGACCGGCCCGGCAATATCGAGACCATCTCCAGCCGGCTTGGCGGCGCTCGTCGGGATAATGGCCCGCAACGTAGGGGTGGGCAGACCATGGCGCTGGCAGTGCTCAAAAAACAGGCTCTTGTGGTTGAGGATGCGTCGGTACCGCTCGGCGCTGCACGCACGGAAGTGGTCTCGGTAGGCTTCGTTGTCGATCACGTAGTCGTCCCACCGCGCGGATTCGACCGCTGCCAGGCGGAAGAGCGAGTAATAGCGCGGCCCGATGCGATGCTGAAACCGAGCCTTGAGTACGCCGCGCAGCCGGGTGGTGACGCGCGGGGCGTCCGGGGTCGGCTGCGATACCGCCAGGTAGTAGCCCCTGGCGCAGGTGTAGGCCTTGCGGAAATGGCGTTTCAGGATCATTTCTTGATCACCTCCCGATCATGGCCGACGGGGCTGCTGGCCCCGCCGCGGCGCAGGAAACGCTTCAGCGATTGCTTGAGGCCGATCCGGGACAGAGCCGCGGAGACGGCGTCCGAACCCAGCGTGGTAGCGGCATGGGCAAGACCCAGGGCGAGCGGGCGCGGGCGACGCCGCAGGTAATAGACATCCGCACACAGCTGGTGGGCGGAGCCGAACAGGGCCTTGTGCGGGCTGTCGCCCGGGGCGAAATCGAAATAGCGAAACCGGCCCTCCTGGAACAGGGATTCCAGCACCAGCCATTGCAGTACCGTGCCCGGCGACAGGGCGGCCACCTTCGGGTGGTAGCCCAGGTAGGCGTAGACCAGGGCCGAGTCGCGGGCCGGGCAATACAGATAAGCCACCGGCTCGCCGTCCAGGAACAGGAGGTAGGCCCGCACCTGGTCGGCAGCGGCCAGCCGCGCGCTGCGCTCGGCGAACGCGTCATCGTCCGGGAGGCCGGCGTTCAGCAGGCGCTCCTGGTAGGTCAGCCGCGAGACCTCGCGCGCGAGGCTGCGAAAGGTCTCGATCTCCTCCGGTGTGCGATAGGTGCGCCAGTCGATCGTGCCCCCGGAGGCATCGGCGAACTTGCGCACCTTGCGCCGCATCGTCTGGCGGGACTTGGAGGAGAACTTCGCCTGATAACCCTCCCAGCCCATGTCGAGATCGATGTAGTGGCGCATGTACTGGCTGGGGACGTAGCGCAGATAGCCCGCCACCCACGACAGCCGCGGCAACGGCCCCTCGACGGGCTGCGAGCGGGCCAGGTGGCCATCGGCGACGGCATCCCCGGCGTACGGGGCCTGGGCCGCCGGGCGCTGCAGGAAATGGCGGTTGTCGACCGACATTCGCAGCGAGACGTCGCCCAGCGTGATCTCGCCGATGCGCAGGGCGAGACGGACCCGCCCGACCGGATAGCGGGTCACCGAATGTCCGGCCATTGGATGGTCGGCCCTCATCCCCAGAACACCCGCTGACTGGTCCAGTTCTCCAAAGCACGCAGTGCCGCCTGGGCTGCGGGGACGGTGAGCATGGGGGTCGCCTCGCGAGGCGCGGGCGTGGCCAGCACGTCGGCCATGCAGGCCGGGGTGAATCCGGGTTCCGACCGCAGAAACCGGCACAGTCGCTCCAGGCGGCGGCGGGTCAACGGATTGATGCCGGGGGTCGGCTGATCGTCCCGATAGCGCACGAACTCGAACGGGTGCGTCAGCACGACCACATCGCTGAGCCCCTGGCGCCGGGCCTGAAACAGCAGCCTGCGCATCTCCGGCCAGGAGGTGCCGGTAATGGTGAGCGACTTCAGATGGGTCCGCGGCCCCCACTGGAAATCGGTGTAGGTGGTCACCGGGAACTCGAGTACCCCGTCGATCACATGGCAGCCGCCCCGCAACTGCAGCTCCGGCTCGGCCGGCGGATAGATCGCGAGCCCGATATTGGAGGCCCGGGAGAGCCCGGCCTGCCGCATGGCAGCGTAGACCTTCAGGTCGACCTTGAGCCCGCCGGTACGCAGCACGCTGGGGGCATCCAGCCCCCAGCGGCGGAACGTCGCCCTTCCCTGTTCGATCAGGTCGGCCAGTTCCTCGACGCTGCGCCGGGTGACATTGTCGTTCGGCGGGTCGCTTTGCAGCCGCTGAACCCAGTCCGGATGCCCGAAGTACGTCCAGCAGGGGTGCAGGTGGAGCTGGATATCGTGCCCGCGGCCGGCGATCTCGTGGGCGATCTCGCCCATCGGCTCGTCGCCGAAATAAATCGTGTTCAGCGTCTCGACAAAGAAGGTGGCACGAATCGCATACCGGTCGAGGGTGTCCAGCAGATAGCCAAGACCCTCCGAGCGCCCGTTACGATGGCAGTAGACCGACGGCGGCCCGACCGGTTGGTGGGTTTGCGGCTCGCGAAAGGCCCCGGCGATGCTGAACTCGGTATCAACGGTCAAATGGACGCGGGTCGTCATCGTGTTCGCACCTTCAGTGGGCTGAAGCCAGATTGCGCGCCAGCCGCAGGCCAAAGCGCAGAGGTGTTCGATCCCAGGGGGTAAAACGCGGGAGTTGCAGCGGATCCGTGTCGCGGCCGGCGGCACCGGCCATGGTGGATACGGCGGCGTCGAACCCACAGGCACGCACCATCTCGACATGCTCCGGCGCATAGTCCTTGCCGGGACGACCGTTGGGATAGGCAAACAGGCGCACGGGACGCCCCACCAGGGCCTCGAGTTCGGCCTTGCCCTCCGCAATCTCCTGCTGCGCGGTCTCCGCATCGGTCTCCGCCAGAATCGGGTGCAGGACCGTGTGCCCGCCGATCCCCATGCCGGCATCGGCCAGCTCGCGAACCTGGTCATCGGTCATCATCAGATCGCCGGGGGGCGTTATACCGAAACGGGCACCCAGCGCCTCGGCGCGACGGCTGCGTTCGGCCAGCGGCCGATATTTGAGGGCCCCGATCAGGGCGTGGATCGTGGCGCGGCGCTGCGCCATGGACTCCAGTGGACGCGTGCCCAGTCCCTCCGGGGCCAGATCCACTGCCATGGAGGGAATCCGGCGAACCGTTTCGATCAGCATGTCGTTGAACATGCAGCCGCCATTCAGATAGCCGGTGGCGACAAAGAACGTTGCCGGCACCCCCTCCTCGCGCAGGATCGGCAACGCGATCTCCGCGTTGTCGGCATAACCATCGTCGAAGGTGACCGCTACGGCCCGGGCGGGGAGCCGGCCTTCCTGCAGGCGCTCGATGGCCTCGTCCAGCGGCAGCGGGTTCATCTCCCTTGCCAGCAGGCGCATCTGCCAGCGAAAGGTCTCGGCCACCGGGTCTTCCGGTCGCAGCGGGTCGGGGTCCGCCAGCACGCGGTGATAGGCGAGGATCGTCAGGCGTGCGCGCCGGCCTTGCGGCGACAGCATGGACAGCGGTACTCGCAGCATGCGCACGATCTCCTGAACCCGCTCGGGGCGTCGGTCGGGGGAGCGCGAACGTACCGGTCAGGATTTTCTTGCGTGATTCAGCCAGTCAGCCACGACGGCCACGATGCGTTCTGCGGCATTGCCGTCCCAGTACTCCGGGATGCGCCCCTGTTTGCCCCCATGGTCCATGACCTCGCGGAAAGACTCCATCAGTCGTTGCGGATCATTGCCTACTAAAATATTGGTACCTTCATCGATCGTGATCGGGCGTTCCGTATTCTCGCGCAGGGTGATGCAGGGCACCCCGAGGGCGGTGGTCTCCTCCTGCATACCGCCGGAGTCGGTGAGCACGACACGGGCATCCTTCATCAGTCCCAGCATCTCCAGATAGCCGGCCGGCGGCAGCACGGCGATCGGTGCCTCGCGCAGCGCAGACTCCAGCCCGAAACCTTGCAGACGGGCCTGGGTGCGGGGGTGCAGCGGGAATACCAGCGGGAGCTCCCGGGCGATGGTCACCAGGCTGTCGACCAGACGCTCCATCACCGGTGCATGATCGACGTTGGAGGGGCGGTGCAGGGTCAGCACGCCGTAGGCCCCGCTGTCGGAAAACGTATCGGCCTCCATCCCGGCCGCCCGCAGGGTCTCCTGCCACGGTACGGCACGGTCCAGGTTGTACAGCTGGGTATCGATCATCACGTTGCCGACAAAGTGCACCCGATCGGGGGCGATACCCTCGCGCGCCAGGTTGTCGCGGGCGTGGCGTTCGGTGATGAACAGCAGATCCGAGATCTGGTCGGTGAGCACCCGGTTCACCTCCTCCGGCATGCTGCGATCGAAGCTGCGCAACCCCGCCTCCACGTGGATGACCCCGACCCCCTTCTTGGCCGCCACCAGGGCACAGGCAATCGTGGAGTTCACATCGCCCACCACGAGAATGGCGCGAGGCTGCACACGGTCCAGCACGCCCTCGAAACGCATCATCACCTCGGCCGTTTGCACGGCATGCGAGCAGGAACCCACCTCGAGGTTGATATCGGGATACGGGATTTGCAGATCGGTAAAGAAGCGCTCGTTCATCGCCGGGTCGTAATGCTGCCCCGTGTGCACAAGCTGCGCCGGTATCTCGGCTTGCTGCAGGGCCCGCATCACCGGGCCGATCTTCATGAAGTTGGGGCGCGCGCCCACCACGCACAGGATGTCGCATTGCGAATCTGTAGACATATAGAGATCCCGTCGACCCCCCGACACGCCGGTTTGGCTGGGGCATTAGCGCCCAATGTAGTTCGAATTGAGGGAAATGGGCATAGGACGAAAGGACGAAATTTGTGCAGATTTTTCATCATTGTCCCGCCATCCATGTTGTGCCTAAGCTCGCAATACCGTGGCTTCCCAGGCGCAAAAGGCACTGACCTGGTGAGACGCCCTGCCACTCAACTCGCTGCACGGAAGAGCCCTCACTCATGCATGCACTCCCCTCATCGGAAGAGATTCGCCTCGGGGTTATCGGACTGGGTTATGTCGGGCTGCCGCTGGCGGTCGAGTTCGGCCGGGTCTGGCCGACCCTGGGATTCGACATCCAGCCCGGCCGCATCCAGGACCTGAAGAACGGCATCGACCGCACCCGCGAGGTCGAGCCGGAAGATCTCGCTGCCGCGACGCAGCTGGACTACACCACGGAACTCGGGGCGCTGCGCGCGTGCAATGTGTTCGTGGTGACCGTGCCGACGCCGATCGATGCCCACCGCCGACCGGACCTGCGCCCCCTGCTCGGGGCCACCCATACCGTGGGCCAGGTGCTCAAGCGCGGTGACGTGGTGATCTACGAGTCGACGGTCTATCCGGGGGCGACGGAGGAAGACTGCGTCCCGATCCTGGAACGGGAATCCGGGCTGACCCACAACGAGGATTTCTTCACCGGCTACAGCCCCGAGCGGATCAACCCCGGGGACAAGGCGCATCGGGTCACCTCCATCAAGAAGGTCACCTCGGGCTCGCTACCGGAGGTGGCGGACTTCGTCGACGCCCTGTATGCGCGCGTCATCACCGCCGGTACGCACAAGGCCGAGAGCATTCGTGTCGCCGAGGCCGCCAAGGTGATCGAGAACACCCAGCGCGACGTGAACATCGCCCTGATCAACGAGCTGGCGCTGCTGTTCGAGCGCCTGGGCCTCGATACGGAAGCGGTCCTGCAGGCCGCCGGGACCAAATGGAACTTCCTGCCGTTCCGGCCCGGCCTGGTGGGCGGGCACTGCATCGGGGTGGACCCGTACTACCTGACGCACAAGGCCCAGGCCGTCGGACACCACCCGGAGATGATCCTGGCTGGGCGCCGCGTGAATGACGCGATGGGGGCGCACATCGCGGACGCGACCATCCGGGCGCTGGTGCGCAAGGGGATCAATCCGGTGGGGGCGCGCATCCTGCTGATGGGCCTGACCTTCAAGGAAAACTGCCCGGACCTGCGCAATACGCGCGTGATGGACATCTACCATACGCTGAGCGGGTACAACACGGAGGTCGTCGTGTTTGATCCCTGGGTCGACCCGGAGGAGGCCGAGCACGAATACGGCATCACCCCGATCACCGCGCCTCCCGAGGCGGACTCGTTTGACGCCATCATCGTGGCGGTGCCCCACCAGGCGTTCCTGGACATGGGAGTGGAGGCGATCCGTGCACTCGCGCACCCGCAAGCGGTCCTGTTCGATGTGAAATCGGTCTTCCCTCGCGAGGCCAGCGACCTGCGCCTGTGACCGCGCGGGCCGCTACCGGGCTGCCGGCCCGACGCCTTCGCGCCGCCCCGGATTGGCCTCGTAGCCGCCCGCGTAGGCCCCGAATCGGGGCTGACTGCGATCGCGGTCGTTGTAGTCGCGACCCAGACCGGGAGGTAGAGGACTTTGGAACTCGGGCAAACCTTCGTACCCCGGCATCCCTTCCAGCGGGAACAGATCGAGCTCCGCAAGCGGCCCGCGCGGGCGCACCAGGTAGGCCGAAGCCCGTTCGAAGCCGGCCTCGTGGTTGATTTCCGTTTGCGCCGTGCGCGCGGCATCAATCGCGGGGTCGGCGAAGACCGCATTCCCGGCAATGACCTGTTCATAGCGCCGATCGCCGGGAACCAGTCGTATCCCGAACTCTCGTGCGACCACGGTGTTGTGGACGATCAGGACATCCTTCGGGATGTGGTTGTGCGGCTGCACGATCAGGGCACTGCCGGCATCGTTGAAAAACAGGTTGTTGTACAGGGCCAGACGGCCTTCGCCCTGAAAGAGGCGCTGGTGGGGGTTCTGGTAGAAGAGGTTGCCGTAGATCCAGTACCAGTCGTGCTGCCCGGGTCCTTCGGGCGGGAAGTGCCCTACCAGCAGGTTGGGCCGCGCGCGATGGCCGCTGCTCGCGCGCTCCGCCTTGCTGAACACATTGTGACGGATGATGGTGGCATGGGGTTCGGTCGGCATCCCCGCGCGCGGGGCTCGCGGACGCTGGTGCTTGATCTGCATGTTGTAGCCCAGGGTACGGCCAATGAAGTTGTGCTCGATCAGGCCCGCGACAAACGGCCCCGTACCATCCGGCCGACCGAGATACATGCCGGTGCCGACATCGCGAATGTCGTTGTGGCGGATGGTCCAGTTCCAGGCGGCGGCACGGGTGGTGATGCCGCTGTTGCCCTGCGAACGGTCGTAGCCGCGTATGGTCAGGTGCTCCAGCGTGATGTCGTGGGCGTATTCACTGTCGTGCTCGACCACGACCCCGGCAATGTTGTGCCCGCCCCCCTCCAGGGTCAGGTGCCGGATCACCAGGTGCGCGGCATTGATCAGGCGAATGGTATTGCTGCCCGAACGACCGCGGAGGATGGCCGGGTCTCCAGAATCCGGGCCGGTGATCACGATTGGCCGCTCGGCCGTCCCGCTAACGCCTCGCAGCACCAGCGGCTCCGGGTATTCGCCCGGGGCGAGCTGAAGATGATCGCCAGGGCGCAGCTGGCGCACGGCACGGCGCAATCCCTCCGGGTCGGTCTGCAGCACGCGGGTCGCGGCTGCGGGGGCCTCGGACGCCCCGCCCGGTCGTGGCATGTCGGCGCCCGCCGTCATCATGGCCAGCAGCATCACGCCCGCCAGCACCCATGCCCGGGACACAAGCGAGTGGAACATTGACCGCCCTGCCGTCATCACCGCACTCCCTGCCCGGGGCCTGCGAAACCAGCCCGCGCTCTGGCGATTGGAGGGGCCATACTCCGGTGTATGCCCCCTTGTCAGGTTAGACCATGTGCGAGCGCGGCAACCCATGACACGCAGACGCGAACCACTGGCCCTGTGGACCTGTGTCATCGGGGCGTGGCTGTCCCTGGGATTTGCCCTCTACCTGACGTTGCTGCCGTTCGAGTTCGGCGGGATGGGTCTGGAGGAGGCGTGGTCACTCTACCGCGACATGAGCCTGCAGGGACCCGGCGCCAGCGGGCGCGCCCAGTTCATGGCCAATGCCATGATGTTCATGCCGCTGGGCTTTTTCTGGATGGCCTGGCTCACCTATGGCCGCAGTCACCTTGTATGGCACCTGGGTGCCCTCGCGCTGGTCGCCCTTCTGGGGCTGGCGGCCACGGCAACGGTGGAGTTCCTGCAGATCTGGCTGCCCTATCGCTATCCGGCCGGGGCGGACATCGCGGGCAATTTCCTCGGTGCGGTGGTCGGGGCCCTGATGTGGTGGGGACTGCACCGGCCGCTGCTGCGCTGGCGAGGCCAGCTCGCAGGCCCAAACCGTGTCATCGTGCCTGCCGTCCTGATCGCCTATGCGATCCTGTACGTCGCGATCGGCCTGGCCCCATTCGACCTGGTCCTGTCCACCGCCGAGTGGAGTCAGCGCCTCGACTCCGACACCTGGGGCCTGTGGGTCGCAGCCGGGGCCTGTACGTCCGATCTTCGCTGTATCTCCGAGCTGGGCCTGACACTGGTAGCCAGTGTGCCCGTCGGGATCCTGCTCGCGTACGGACTCGGACGGCGCCCGCCCGCGAACGGGGCCGTGCTGGTGACCCTGGCCGCGCTCCTGGCCATCCTGCTGGAGGCCCTGAATCTTGCCACGCTCTCGGGGATCGCGGAGGGCCGATCGGCCGTGCTGCGGGGCGCCGGATTTGTCACAGGCATGCTCCTGTACGAGTACCTCTCGCCGCCGCAGGTGATGCAGACCCTGCGGCGTGCCGCGATCCCGCTCCTGGTCGTTGCGACGCCACTCTACGGGGTCGCGCTGCTCGCCCTGAACCACGACCTGGGCCCCTACCAGTGGGACCGGGCGGCCATCTCGGCGCAATGGGCCCAGCTCAATCTCTGGCCGTTCTATTACCACTACTTCGTCGGCGAGACCGTGGCCCTGCGTAGTGCGGCACTGCATGTGGCCATGTACCTGCCGCTGGGCGCGCTGATATGGCTGGCGCAGATCCGGCGCCCGCTGCATCCGCGCCAGTTGCAGTGGCTGGCCGCCCTCGGCGGGCTGCTCGCGGCTCTGCTGATGGAAGGTGGCAAGCTGCTGGTCGTGGGGCTGCGGCCCGACCCGGCCAGCCTGGTCCTGGCCACATTGGCCGCCTGGGGCATGGCGACCGCGCTGCACTTCCTGACGCGCCTTGCTACCGAAGCCAGTACCACGAGCCACACCCGGGCCCGGCCACCCGGTTCGGCGCCAGTCACGGCCGAGCGGTCTACAGTCATCAGCGAACCATCCAGGCGGGAACACGAGCGTGACTAACTCCAGTTTTGAGCAGCGCTGGCGCCAGCGCTTTACCCAGCGCGGCAGCCAGTGCGACGACGACGCTGCAATCGCGGGCTGGACGCCCACCGGGCTGGCCAGCCGGGTGCGGCAGTTCCAGTCGCTCTGGCAGCAGGCCCGTCCCGAAGGGACGCGATGGCTCGATATCGGCTGCGGTGCCGGCACCTATACCCGGCTGCTGCAGGCCGAAGGGCGCAGCCCGATCGGGCTGGACTACTCCGCCCCGTCGTTGCACAAGGCGCGACAGCGCAGCCCCGCGTCGATCGACTGGCTGGCGGCGGATGTCCACCACCTGCCGTTCGCCGATGGCGAGTTCGATGGCGTGCTCTGTTTCGGGGTAATGCAGGCGCTGGCCGACTCACGCCCAGCACTCGCGGAGATGCATCGCGTGCTGCGCCCCGGCGGCGAGATCTGGGTGGATGCGCTGAACGCCAGGACCTGGCCCACCGTGCTGCAGGAACGCCGACGGGTCCGGGCCGGAAAGGCACCCCATTTGCGCTACGAGGCCACCGACTCGCTGCAGGCAGCCGCGCGGGCCGCCGGCCTGCAGCCTCTGGCGTGTTACTGGCTGCCCCTGGTTCCGGGCCGGCTGCACGGGCTCCAGGGCCCGGCCGAGAGCCGCTGGGCGAGGGCCCTTTGGCAGGCATCGCCGTGGATCGCGGAGCGGTTGTGTCACTCGTTCATCCTGCGTACACGCAAAGGGCAAATGTAAAAGGAGGTGACACTCCTTCATGCCACCGGGCGTGCCGGCATTGGCGAACGACCACAAGTGTCAGCGCCTTTTACAAATCACTTCTCAGAAAAGCCCACGCCGGACCCTTGGTATGAGAAAAAGCCTTCCAAACAGCCGATTACATCGTTGTTGATTTGGGGTATAGATATTGCTCTGTGTTTTGGTTGTCGCGGCGAATACGTGCGGCAATAAAAAATATCGCGACGGAATGCGAGGACCCGGGTAACCCGGACTAGTATCAAACCAGGAGTCTGGATTGTCCGCGTCTCCCTGGACGCGATACCGATCCAACCAACGCCCGGTCCCGAAAATTCTGGAGGGACACGATGGAACAAAACGACAACCAGGACTCAAGCCGGCGCCAGGAGGGGCTGGGTACACACGGCCACAATCGGCGGCGTCTGAGCCGGGCGATGCTCGGGGCCACCCCTCTGCTGATGACCCTGCATGCCTCGCCATTGAAGGCGGCCGGTGCGAACTGCATGCCCTCGGGCTGGGCGTCCGGCAATGTGTCGCGCCACGATGGTCCCCAGGACTGCGGCGGCCACTCCCCCGACTACTGGAGCGGGGGCTATGACCCGACGCACGCCAGTCTTTCACAGAATGTAAGTGGCCAGGGCCGTGGCGGCGGCGGTCAACTGTTCAACAGCGCCTCCTTCCACAGCCATCCGGAATGGCGGCTGGCGGTAGAGTCCGGCGTCCTGTTCGATTCGAACTACGGCTTCCCGGGCGTGAGCCGGGGCTTCCAGGAAGAGGAGGGGGACCTCACCATGATCGGGGCCGTCTCCGCTTCGGTGTTCGTGCTGGATGTGCAGGGGGCAGCCGAACGCGAAGTGATCCGCTACGGGACCGCCGCACTGTTGAATGCCAAGTACACCAACGGGTACCCGCTCTCCGAACGCCTGGTCCGGGACATCGTCACCGACACCCTGGAGCATGGCTACTACGAGACCGATGGCGGCGACCGCCTGTACCCCGAGCAGGTGTATCGGTTCCTGGAGAACACCATGGGCCTCCCGAGCTGGGGGTCCGCCTGAGCCATTCATTCCGTAATGGCCGCCGTGATGGCCGGGACCCAGGGGGAACGATATGTCGCGCCGCAGGTGGCAACGGACTGACGGGCTGCAACAGCGCACCCTGGGGCGGGAGTGCGTCGTTTTTCACCCCGGGGCCGGCACCACCCACCTGCTGACACCCGCCGCCGCCGCGCTGATGGACGGCCTGGCCGAGGGCGTGGCAATGGACGAGGCCACCCTGGCGCGACACCTGGGCCTGTCGGCAGACGACGCTGCAGCCGAACTGGGGCGCTGGCTGTCCAGCCTGCAAACGGCCGATCTGATCCAGGAACGTCCCTGATGCGGATCGCGGATCTGGGACAGGCCCGGCTCCAGCGCAGCCTCGCAGGCCGTGGCCTTTATCTGCGCACTGGCCCCTTCACCAGCCGCATCCAGAGCCCGATCGCCAGCGTGGCCCGGGGTATCGAGTCGCTGTACCGGGACTTCGAAGTAGCCGACCACTCGAGTTTCTACGACTTCCACTGCGAGCTGCGCGCACCGCGTTCCCACCGCCGCTTCTATCGGCCCCAGGTCCTGTTTCTCGCCGACCGTCGCAGCGTCTTCAAGCCCCTGGCCTACCACCAGGCCTATCCGATGCTCGAATGGGGACTGAACTGGTGCATCGCCAACCAGGTGCCGCATCGACTGGTGCTGCACGCGGCCGCCCTGGAACGCGACGGGAAGGCCCTGATCCTGCCCGCGCCGCCGGGCTCCGGGAAAAGCACCCTCTGCGCAGCCCTGGCCCATCACGGATGGCGCCTGCTGACGGACGAGTCCGTACTGGTGGACCTGGCCTCCAGTGAGGTTTCCGGACCCGCGCGGCCGGTCAGCCTGAAAAACGACTCGATCCGCGTAATCCGCGATGCCTGCCCCTCGGCGGTTCTCAGCACACCGATCGCGGACACGCTGAAGGGCGCCGTGGCACACATGCGCCCGCCGACGGATGCCGTGCGCCGCAGTCACGAGACCGCCCGGCCCGGGTGGATCGTGTTCCCGCACTACCAGCCAGGCGCCTCTACCCAGCTGAAACCGCGCACGGCGGGTTCCGGGTTCATGCAGCTGATCGCCAATGCCTTCAATTACGCGGCCCTCGGTGCACGAGGCTTTCACAGCGCCGGACGACTGGTCGAACAGTCCGCATGCTTCGACTTTTCCTACAGCCGTCTGGACGAGGCTATAGAGCAGTTCAACAGGCTGGCCGATGGACGCTGACACCGCACTGCGCCTGGCCCTGGCACGGCCGGAGAGCATGGCCGAGCGCACGACGGCCGAATGGGCCCCGCTACTAGCGGCCGCGCGCGAGAGCGCCCTGCTGGGTACGCTCTGGCACCTCGCGGACGACGCGGGCCTGGCGGACGGCCTGCCGGAACCGGTGGCCAGCCACCTCTGGGGCGCCGCCCTGATCGCCGAGCACCGCTCGCAGGCCCTGGCCTGGGAACTGCGCCGCCTGGACAACGGGCTGCTCTCGCGGATGAGTCCGGGTGTCGCGCTGAAAGGGGCGGCCTACCTGGCCGCCGGGCTGCCGAATGCGCGTGGACGGCTGGCCAACGACATCGACCTGCTCTTTCCCCGCAACGAGGTGGAACGGGCCGAGAAGCTCCTGTTCTTCGAGGGCTGGTCGGGCACGCACCACAATGTCTACGACCAGCGCTACTACCGCGAGTGGATGCACGAACTGCCGCCACTGGTGCACCAGAACCGCGGCACCACGCTGGACCTGCACCACAACATCCTGCCGGAGACCTTCCGCGGCCACCCCGATCCCGCACGCCTGCGGCAGCAAAGCCAGGCGCTCCCGGAACCCTTCCGCTTCCGCATCCTGTGCCCGGCGCACCTGGTACTCCACGCAATCGTGCACCTGTTTTCGGAGACGGAATGGGATCGGGGCCTGCGCGACCTCTACGACATCCATGTGCTGCTCAGCCATTTCAGTGCACGTGACGGCGACGCCTTCTGGGAACACTTCGTCGCGGAAGCCGAGGCCCTGAACATCGCCTGGATGGCGGAACGCGCGCTGTGGGCCACGAACCGACTACTGCTGACCGAGATCCCGCCCGAGCCCGTGAAACGGCTGGCCCGGGCACGCGCGGGCATTGCCCTGCGGGGACTTGGCCGTTGGGCGTTCGTGCACGGGCTGCACACGCGCGCCGGCTCGGTCACCCCGCGCCGCGATGCGGTCGCACGGGCCATGCTGTTTCTGCGTGGGCACTGGCTCAAGATGCCGGCCGGCCTTTTGGCGCGACACCTGTTCCACAAGGCCTTTCTCGCCGAGAAACCGGAGACGGCCACAGCCCAGCCGCAGCCGGAACAGCACGGTTAGGGGTCACTGAATCAATCGCCCGCCCGCGAGCGGTACTGTTCCAGCAGGGGGCGAATACGGTCCGATGGGATGGCGTAGGTGATCCCGCTCGGATTGCGCACGGCCGCTTCCCGCCCGCCCTGGACATAGACCTGGTTGATTACTCCGATCACCTCGCCGGTGTCCTTGCGGTACAGGGGACTGCCGCTGTTGCCCGGGTAGGCCGTGGCATCCAGCTGGAAGACCATTGGCGGGGCATTGCGCAGGGCGCGTATGCGGCTGTCATCCAGCTCCGCGGCACGGCGCGCCGGGATCGCCATCGGGGTCATCGCCGAGATGCCCGCGCGATGCGTGGCCGGGTACAGCCCCAGGATCATGCCAATGGGGTAGCCGGTGAACGCGACCTCTTCTCCGACCCGCACCCGGCTGGAGTTGCCGAGTTGCAGCGCGGGAAGGGAGGGCGCGGCGATGCGCAACAGGACGAGGTCATCGCTCGCGGCACGGGCCACGACCTCGGCATGATGGATCGTGTTGTCCCGACCCTGGCCACTGACCACCACCAGCCTTTCGCGGTTGCCCTGGTCCAGACTCCCGGGCAGGACATGATCGTTGGTGACCACCAGACGGCCATCGTCGATCACAAAGCCGGTCCCGAGGTACTGGGCGCGCGGGCTGCGGGTGGGCTGATAGGTCGCGATACTCACCACCGAGGCCTTCACCCGCTCGGCCGTATCGGGCAGCGGATCGGCGAGCGCGGGGCCCGGCCCAACTACCAGGGCGAGCAGCGCAAGCGGTATCGCCATCCACAACGGGGCCCGCGGGCGCCGGTAACGAACGGGCCATCGAAGGCCCCCAAGAAGGTGTCCCCATCCCCACATGCCGCGCCCTCCAGCCCTGTTGCCAACCCTCTAGAGAATAGCGCGCAGAGCACGGCCCGACGGGCCTTGCGGGCATGCAATAACTCAGCCGTGCGGCGGCAAGAAGGAGGGCCAGACTCAGCCCCGACTAGGCGGTCAGTCGAAGACGACGGTCTTGTTGCCGTGGGTGAGGACGCGGCCCTCGAGGTGATAACGCAGGCCGCGGGCGAGGGCCCAGCGTTCCACGTCGCGGCCCACACCACTGGGTCGTTCGGCGTGGGCCTTACCGGTTGCGGAAGGCTGATGCCGGCAAGCTGGAGTGGTCCGTCTGGTGCTGTCTCCCGTGCCAGGATTTCGATCGCACTGGCCCGGGGCGCCGGTGCCATAAGCGAAGCCAGGTCCGCACCGAGGATGTGCGCCCCGGCTTCCGCTTAGTCGAAGTCTTTGCGATCCAGCAGGCTGGCATGCTCCTCGAACAGACGATCACGATTGGCGGCATCCAGGTGCGTATCCACAGGGAGCGTCCTTTACCGAGGAGGTCCCGTTCTCGGCAAGGATGAACGGGGTTGGCGGGTGTCGGAGCGCCAAGGGCGGTGACACCACGGACGGAAAAGTGATCCCGTTCAAAAGCGCTGAATAAGCCTTGGTTTTGTCGGTGCATTGACACATGGCACTACGAGTACCATTTGGAGCCCGAACCAATATGCCGCAACCCAAGCGGTGCTGAAACGACAACTGAAAGGGACTTCGAATGCAGTACCGTTATGCCCTGCCCGTGCTGTGCGCAGGTCTGCTCGCCGCGTGTAATCCCTTCGATGATGACAAGGTCCGCTTCCAGCCGGATGCCGGCGACGAGCGTACCTTCCAGGTGGTCCAGCTGGTCGAAGCCGACGTCGAGTCACCGTTCGGTAACCAGACTGAGCAGTTAACGACCGAGATGCTGGTGAGATACCGGGTCGAGGAAGGTGGCGCCGGTCTGGTCATCCGCACGATCCCGCTCTACTTCATGGCCGGGGACGGCCGTGGCCCTCTGTTCAGTAGTGTTGAGGTGGGCTCCCGCGACCTGTCGGTGCTTGGGGACATCATGTCTGCAGGCTTCCTGGCGGATCTAGACCCCGAAGAAGGGCGAATGACCGGGTTCCGGGCCGCCGACGGTGAGCTCTGGGCCCAGTTCGAGGAGGAGCATCCCCATATCTCCGAGGTCATGGGTGATCTGGAGGAGCAGCTTGGGCAGCCCGGGCTCCTTACCGCCTTGCCGGCGGAGGAGGGTGCCGAACTCACCATGGACGGATGGGGCGAATGGCCTGAACTGGGCGTCACGGTTGCGGAGGTGTCCGACAGTCACGTCACCGTGTTGGTGGAGGCGGAGCGACAGGGTGACAGGGTCTTTGGCGTGATGGTGCTCGACCGGGAGACCGGATGGATGGAGCGCCTGTTCGCCGTGTCCGAGACGGACATGGAAGAGGACCGGTTCAGCGGACGTGTCAGGCAAAGCCTGGCCATGGTGCCGGAGGGCTGGGAGCATGACTTGCCAGGAATGTTTGACCTGGCCCGACACAATGCCGGCCTCGAGCCGGAGTTGGCAGAGCTATGGGAGCCTTATGGCGCTGCCACAGAGGACGCAGCGGCCAGTGCCGATGAAGTTTGGCCCTCCGATATCGGCGTGCTCGACCGCGACAACGGTCGCGAGCTTCAGCTGAAGCTCGAACACCTGATCAACCCGGAAAGCGTCCAGACGTTCGGTCAGATGCGGGTTTCCGACCTGCGGTTGCTGGACAAGCACGGAGACGAGGTGGATCTGGCGGTTCATTCCTCGCCGCCGACGATGCAGTACGGGTTCGATGATTCTCGGCGAATGAGCACCGTGCATACCCTCCATCCGCTGGGCTGGCAGGATATGACCGACCGGCTTCAGGCGGTCGAGGCAATCCAGGCGGAGGCCGCCTGGCACCCGGTCACGGTACATGAAGTTGAAATAAGCCTTGATGACGAGGCCGAAACCCGCGAGGTCGAGACAGGCGGAGCGCGGTTCAAGGTGACGGCCCTGGATGCCGCCGGCGAGTACCGGGTGGACTACTGGGGTGGGCCGGGGCAGCTCTATCCCTGGTGGATCAGCCCGGCTCCGGGTGCAAGAGGAATGCTGCTGAGGACCGAGCCCGATGCCTTGCCAGAATGGTTCGGGTTCGAGGAGGCTGTGATGCTGGATTCGATACGCCATGAATACCAGCGGGTCAGCTTCCATCTCGCCTTCGACGAACCGCCGGAGCAGCTGACCTTGCCCGTTTACAGCCATGCGGATGAGCCGGCCTTCACCCGTTCGCTGCGTTACATGACCCGGGAGCAGCGCCTGGCAGACCTGGATGTCCCACCCCCCGGCTCCAGGCCTCTCTTCCACCAGACCGAAGAGGACTTCGGTTCGGCAGACGGGCGGCTGTCGGACCCGGGCGGTGAGCCGGTGCCTTTCGGAGAAGAAAGCAATCAGCTGCATGTGGTGCTCAGCGGCGATCAGCAGCTCCGTTGTCGGCTCACCGTGGAGAACGATGCGCAGGTTCAGGGACGCGCCCTGGTCTGGACGCCGGAGAGGAGCACCTGGTGGTCCGGTGATGAGGGCGTGCAGTTGCCGCACAGGCAGCGTTACACCCTGCGCACCGAAGATGGACATCACCAGTACTTCTACGACCTGGAGGTCGAGTCGCGGTTGCGTTGCCGCGGCGGCGACGAATGGGTGCCTGTCCGGCACGCTCTGGATGACCGCCCCTGGATGGTGGACCTGCGCGCGCTTCTTGGTGACGAGTTCGATGAGGATCTCGCCATGCGCACACTCCTCACCGATTACCGTTTCCTGGACGCCCAGGGGGAGGCCCTGGGGGTGTTGCCCAATGGCCGGGAAGAGCTGGCAGGCGGATTGGCAGAGGCCAGCCTGTCAGCCTACCTGGAGGAGGAGCATTACATCAGGGTGATGGGAGAGGCCGTGGGTGTCGAACAGCGCGTGGCCCGCGATGAAACCCTCGACCGTCGTTGGACCAGCGAGCTGCCGCCGCTTCCGTGAACAAGCAGGCGAAGGGAACCCTGATCATGAAACATGGCATCCAAACCCGGCTGGGCGCCGTCCTGCTTGCCGCCGTCCTTCTTGCCGGTGCCCCGTCCCTCGCCGTTGCCGATGACCAGCCCGCAGCTCAAAACGAGGGTCACCACCATGAGGCCGAGCGCCTGCCCCAGAGCCATTATCAGGCGAGAGACAGGGAGGGCAAGCACCAGCGTTTCCATGACAATGGCGTACTCGCCGAGGAGGGGCAGTACGAGGCGGACCAACGTGTAGGTGAGTGGCGAAGCTATAACGAAGACGGTGACAAGGTGGCCTTCCGGCTTTACGACCAGGGCCGTCTTGTGGTGGAGCGCCGTTATGACGATAGCGGTGAATTGACCCGTAAGGTGGAACCCTGGGATACGCCCCATGGCCCGGGCAGCCGCATTCGCCGGTTTAGCGAGCAGGAACTGGTGGAAGAGGTGATCGAGACCTACACCGGCAACTGGGCTTCGATCAGGCTGTTCGATGACGAAGGAGCCGTTAAAACCCGGGGAGAGCGGCTGGACGGACAGCGGGTGGGGACCTGGCAGAAGCCGAAAGAAGGGGGCGTGTTGACCCGCCGCTACGACGATCAGGGGCATCGGCATGGCCAGTGGGTTCTCGAAAGCAAATCGGGCGAACGCCTGCAGTGGGGGGCCTACGATCGCGGTGTTTCGGTGGGCGAGTGGCGCTACAGAGACGGTTGGGCCCAGGAGCTTAGCGAGGGTCGGTTTGATGATGCGGGTAACCGGGTTGGTGAATGGCGGGTCTTGAACGAGCACGGTTACGTTCGGCGAAAAGAGTCCTATCGGGAGGGTCGCATTGAGGGTCGGCGGTATCACTTCCGTGACGATGGCAGCCTGGAGCGATATGCGGACTACTCGGGCGGCGAGCAGGTCGGGCCATACACCCACTTCGAACCGGGTGATCGCGATGGCCGTAAGGGCTACTGGTGATCATCCTGGCCGAAGGTCAGTGCTCAGTGGCAATAGCGACCGATGCTGTCGGAATTGAAACAGTCTTCTTTCGATCCATAATGCTATGAGCATTGAGCCGCATTTCGCCGAGCCGGCCGGCGGGGCTCTCTTTTGCAGCGCTTCAATTTGACTATACGCGGGGGCAAGTAGACCACCTTCATGGCCGGTTTACCTCGCGACCAAGGGCGGTTCTCATGTGCTGTTAAGGAGGTGCAGCGGTTGATCGGTTCCGATGTGCCCCGGGCCGGGACACCCAGTTGCGTAACGAACCGACCCTGACGGCGGGCGCCGAGCAGATCGGGCGCTTTTGGGAGATGCGCCGCCAACGTTGAACGCGATCGCCGCACCCGCGAAGCGCCGCTGAATGCCGGCTGGGGGATCCTCTTGCTCTGGGAGTGCGGGCTCAAGGGCCGGACAGTCGAGCACGACCTTCAGTGGGTTGCCGGACTGGATACGGCTTGCCGGGCGCTATTGTGCATGACCAGCCTCCGCGCGGGACGCCGGCGACCATGCTTCCAGGCCCTCCGGCCCGGCTCCCTGATGAGCATGGTGCCAAGTTTTGCAGTGCTTCCGGGCCGTTTCGGTCGGTGGGAAGGCCCGCACGGCTTCCGGCCGCGCGCGAGGTTTCCACCCGGCGTCGCGCCGGGGGCGCTGCGGTGCAGAGGACGGCGTTGGGTCTGTTCAATCTTCGTGAACAAGCCGCTGGATTGAACAGCCGGATACCGGCACAGGAAGGGTCCGGCCGGCGGTCGTCAGTCGAAGACGACGGTCTTGTTGCCGTGGGTGAGGACGCGGCCCTCGAGGTGATAACGCAGGCCGCGCGCGAGGACCCAGCGTTCGACGTCGCGTCCCTTGCGGATCAGATCCTGCACACCGTCGTCGTGGCGGATGCGGGTGACGTCCTGCTCGATGATGGGGCCGGCGTCCAGCTCGTCGGTCACATAGTGGCAGGTCGCGCCGATCAGCTTGACCCCGCGGGCGAAGGCCTGGTGATAGGGGCGGGCGCCGACGAACGAGGGCAGGAAGCTGTGGTGGATGTTGAGGATGCGCTCGGGGTATTCCGCGCACAGTCCCGGCGGGAGGATCTGCATATAGCGGGCGAGCACGATGGTCTCCGGTGCCAGGGCCGCCAGGCGTTCCTGGAGCGTAGCGAAGGCGGCCTCGCGATCGACCTTCGGCACCGGGATGTGCTCGAACGGGATACCGTGGCAGGCGGCCAGC
The DNA here is from genome assembly GCF_000381425.1 of Thioalkalivibrio sp. ALRh. NCBI lineage: Bacteria > Pseudomonadati > Pseudomonadota > Gammaproteobacteria > Chromatiales > Ectothiorhodospiraceae > Thioalkalivibrio > Thioalkalivibrio sp. ALRh. Next base: position 1,240,944 of record NZ_KB906519.1, on the reverse strand, counting down.
GGCTCCAGGTCGCGGTGGTTGGAGAGGATCGCGGGGATCTCCATCTCCAGTTCGCCGGCGCTCCAGCGCGCGAGCAGGTCGCTCAGGCAATGCGGCTCGCGCGAGGCCAGCAGCACGACTCGTGGACGGGTGTCGGCGTTGTTCAGCCACCAGTCCATGCGCAGCTCGGGTGCCAGGGAGGCCAGCCGCTGCTCGAGCAGGGCCTCGCCTTCGGCCGGCAGCGAGAATACCCAGCGCATGAAGAACCAGCCCGCCTCGTCGTCGGTGTGCTGGGCAGCCTCGGTGATCCAGCCATCGGTATCGGCAATGGCCGCCGCGATGCGCGAGACGATCCCGTGCTGGTCAGGACAGCGAATGCTGAGGCGAAAGCGGGGGCGTTCCATCATGCGTGTCTCGGGATCACGAAGGGTAGCGGGGTGCAGCGCCGAGCATAGCCGATCCGGCACTGGGGCCCCATGCGGAAATCGCCACGGCGCGGCACGCCCCGCGATAACGGTCCCGGGTCAGGCGGATTCGCGGCGCAGGGCGGAGGGAATGGAGAAGGTGACGGTCTCCTCGCGACCGGACAGCTCGGAGACCGCCTCGACCCCCTGGGCACGCAGGAAGTCCAGCACCTCGTTGACCAGGACCTCGGGGGCGGAGGCGCCGGCGGTCACGCCGATACGCTGCTTGCCCTGAAGCCAGTCGGTGTCGATGTCCGACGCGCCGTCGACCAGATAGGATTCGATGCCGAGGCGGGCACCGATTTCGGCCAGGCGATTGGAGTTCGAACTGTTCTTCGAGCCGACGACCAGCAACAGGTCGCACTGTTTCGCCAAATCCTTCACGGCATCCTGGCGGTTCTGGGTCGCGTAGCAGATGTCCATCTTGCGCGGACCCTCGATCTTCGGGAAGCGCGCGGTCAGGGCGTCGATAATCTCGGCGGTGTCGTCCATCGACAGCGTGGTCTGGCTGACGAAGGCGAGGCGGTCGGGGTGGGCGACCTCGAGGCTGGCGACATCCTTGACGGTCTCGACCAGCATCATGCGCCCGCCCTGGGAGTCATCGAACTGGCCGAGCGTCCCCTCGACCTCGGGGTGGCCGGCGTGGCCGATCAGCACCACTTCTCGACCCTCGCGGGCATAGCGCGCCACCTCGAGGTGGACCTTGGTCACCAGCGGGCAGGTCGCGTCGAACACCGTCAGGCCGCGGTTTTCCGCCTCCTGCTGCACGCGCTTGGGCACGCCGTGGGCGGAGAAAATCACCACCTGGCCGTCAGGGACCTCGTCCAGCTCCTCGACGAACTTCACGCCGGCCCCTTCCAGGCGCCCGACCACATGGCGGTTGTGCACCACCTCGTGACGGACATAGAGCGGGGCGCCGTAGATCTCCAGCGCGCGTTCGACGATCTCGATGGCGCGCTCGACCCCGGCGCAGAAACCGCGCGGATTGGCGAGCTGGACCTGCATACTCATAGTGGCTCCCGCGAACTATTGAGGTTCGCTAACCGATACCACATCCACCTCGAAGGTGAACGACTGCCCGGCCAGGGGGTGATTGAAGTCCACGGTGACGCTCTCGTCGCCGACCTCTTCGATGCGGCCCGGGACCGCATCCCCCGACGGGCTGGTGAATTCGTAAATGTAGTCTTTCTGCAGCGGCATGTCCGCCGGAAACTGTGAACGGGGCATCGTCTGCACCGCCGCATTGTCCCGCAACGGGAACATGGCCCCGGCCTCGATCGCAAATTCCCGGTGATCGCCAGGCTCCAGACCCACCAGCAGGTCCTCCAGCCCCGGCAGGATCTCGCCCGCCCCGACCTCGAGGCGGATGGTCTCTTCGTCGGTGCCATCCACGACAAAGCCGCTGTCCAGGATCAGGCGGTAGTGCATCTCCACCGTCGCGCCCTTGGTTACCGTTGTCATGCCTTACCCCCGCGAATCCGTCGGCGAGCCGCTGTGGTCGCCTTCAATAAAAGTTGCCACGATCAGAGTGATCGCGCCGACGACGATGGCCATATCGGCCACATTGAACGCCGGCCAGTGATAACCGGCCCAGTGGAAATCGAGAAAATCAATCACCCGGCCATGGGCGATGCGATCGATCAGGTTGCCGACCGCGCCGCCCAGCACCAGCCCCAGGGCGGTGACCGACCAGCGCGCCTGGCGCGGCAGCCGTGCCAGCCACCAGAGGATCAGCAACCCGATCACGACCGCCACGCCGGACAGGAACCAGCGCCCCCAGCCCCCTGCACCGGCCAGGAAACTGAACGCAGCGCCCGGGTTATAGACCAGGGAGAGATTGAAAAACGAGGTCACCTCGACCGGCGCGTACAGGGTCAGGGCATTCTCCGCCCACCACTTGGTGACCTGGTCCAGCAGCGCAACCACGACCGCAATCAACAGCCCCGGTCGCAGACCCGATTGCGCCAGCCCCATCAGGCGAAGCGCCGGGTCTCGCCCGGGCCCTCCACATTGGTTACACAGCGCCCGCACAACTCGGGGTGGGCGTCATGCTGGCCGACGTCCGGCCGGCGGTGCCAGCAGCGTACGCACTTGGCGTGTTCGCTCTTGTGGGCGACCACGCCAATCGCGGTGCCATCCTCCAGCTCGGCGGTATGCGCCCCCTCGGGGGCGGCTCCGTCCACCAGCCGGGCCTCGGAGGTGATCAGCACAAAGCGCAGTTCGTCCTCCAGACGCGCGAGGCGCCCATGGGCGGCGGAACCCGCCGGCAGGTAGACCTCGATCGCGGCATTCAGCGAGGCCCCGATGCCGTGCTCGTTGCGCGCAATCTCCAGCGCGCGGGCGACATGCGTGCGCACCTCGAGGATGCCGTCCCAGTCCGCGCTGGAGAACTCGGCACCCTCTGGCAACGGGGCGAGGCCCTCGTACCAGGTGGCGAACAGCACGCTGTCCGGACGCTCGCCCGGCAGCAGCTGCCAGATCTCCTCGGCGGTGAAGGTGAGGATCGGGGCGACCCAGCGGGTCAGGGCCTCGGCCACGTGGTACAGCGCGGTCTGCGCGGAGCGCCGCGCGCGCGAGTCCGCCTGCGTGGTGTACTGGCGGTCCTTGATCACGTCCAGGTAGAACGACCCCAGCTCCACCGAGCAGAAGTTGTGCACGCGCTGGTAGATCTGGTGGAACAGGTAGTCGTCGTAGGCCTTCGTCACCTGCTCCTGCACCTGCAGGGCCCGCGCGACGATCCAGCGATCCAGCGGCAGTAGCTCGTCCAGCTCCAGCGCATGCTCGGCGGGATCGAAGCCGTTCAGGTTGCCCAGCAGGAAGCGCGTGGTGTTGCGGATACGGCGGTAGGCGTCGGCCGTGCGGTCGAGGATGTCCTTGGAGATCGCCATCTCGCCGGAGAAGTCGGTCGCGGCGACCCACAAGCGCAGGATGTCCGCGCCCAGGGTGGAGACGACCTCCTGCGGCGCGACCACATTGCCGCGCGACTTGGACATCTTCTCGCCCTTCTCGTCCACGGTGAAGCCGTGGGTGAGCACTGCCCGGTACGGGGCCTCGCCACGCATCGCGACACTGGTCAGCAGGCTCGACTGGAACCAGCCGCGGTGCTGATCCGAGCCCTCCAGGAACAGGTCCACCGGCAACCCGCCCAGTTCCGGGCGCTTCTCCACCACCGTGCTGTGCAGCACACCGGAGTCGAACCAGACATCCAGGGTGTCGTTCAGCTTGATGTAGTCATCGGCCTTGTCGCCCAGGAGCTCCTTCGGATCGAGCTGGAACCAGGCCTCGATACCCGCCTGTTCGATGCGCTGCGCCACCATCTCGATCAGTTCCGGGGTGTGCGGGTGGAGCCGTCCGGTCTCGCGGTGAACGAAAAACGGGATCGGCACACCCCAGTTGCGCTGGCGCGAGATGCACCAGTCCGGACGGTTCACCACCATGCCGTGGATGCGGGCCTCGCCCCAGTTCGGCATCCATCGGGTCTCGGCGATCGCCTTCAGCGCGTCCGCGCGCAGCTCGGCGCGCTCCATGCTGATGAACCACTGCGGGGTGGCACGAAAGATGATCGGCGTCTTGTGCCGCCAGCAGTGCGGATAGCTGTGCTCGAACTTCACCGCCACGACCAGCGCGCCGTGCTCTTTCAGCACGTCAATCACATGGCCGTTCGCCTGGTGCACGTTCTCGCCGGCGAACAGCGGGGTATCCGGCAGGAAGCGGCCATCCGGACCGACCGGGTTGTGCACGGGCAGGCTGTACTTCAGGCCGACCGCGTAGTCCTCCTGGCCGTGTCCGGGGGCGGTGTGCACCGCGCCCGTACCCGTCTCGGTGGTTACGTGGTCACCCAGGATCAGCGGCACCTCGCGCTCCAGGAACGGGTGCTGCAGCATCAGGCCCTCCAGGGCCTGACCCTTGACCCGCGCGACCACGGCCCCCTCGCCCAGCGAGTAGCGCGCCAGGCAGTCCTCGACCAGGGCCTCGGCCAGCAACAGGCGCTCGTTGTCCAGCTGTACCAGCGCGTAGTCCAGCTCCGGGTGCAGGGCCACGGCCTGGTTGGCCGGCAGCGTCCAGGGCGTGGTGGTCCAGATGACCACGCTGATCGGGCCGCGCGAGTCCTTGGCCCCCTCGAAGCGGCGCAGGAAGTCGATGTCGTCGACCACGCGGAAGCGCACATCGATCGCCTGCGAGATCTTGTCCTCGTACTCCACCTCGGCCTCGGCCAGGGCCGAGCCGCAGTCCACGCACCAGTGCACCGGCTTCTCGCCCATCTGCACATGGCCGCGCTTGAAGATGCGACCCAGCGCGCGGACGGTGTCCGCCTCGACCTGGTAATCCATCGTCAGGTAGGGATGGTCCCAGTCGCCCAGCACGCCGAGGCGCTGGAAGTCCGTGCTCTGGCCGTCGACCTGCTCCTGCGCATACTCGCGGCAGGCCTTGCGGAAGGTCGCGGCGTCCACGTCGCGGCCGGCCTTGCCCAGATTCTGCTCGACCTTCAGCTCGATCGGCAGGCCGTGGCAGTCCCAGCCCGGCACGTAGGGGGCGTCGAAGCCCGACAGGGTGCGGCTCTTGACGATAATGTCCTTGAGGACCTTGTTGACCGCGTGACCGACATGGATCGAACCGTTCGCATAGGGCGGGCCATCGGCCAGCACGAAGCGGGGGCGCCCGGCGCAGTGCTCGCGCAGACGGTGGTAGCGATCCTCCGCCTTCCACGCCTCCAGCCACTCCGGCTCGCGCTGGGCGAGGCCGGCGCGCATCGGAAAGGCGGTCTCGGGCAGGTTGAGGGTGTCCTTGTAGGGATTCGGCGGTGCCGGTTTGCGTGCCATGATGTTTTCCGGATCGGCCCTGCGGGCCGGTTTCAGTCGTGTTCGGAGAGTTGCGCGCGGGCGGTCTCGACATCGAGTGCGATCTGCGCGCACAGGGCGTCCAGCCCCTCGAAGCGCTGTTCGCCGCGGACCCGCGCGATCGGTTCGAAGCACACGGCCTCGCCGTAGAGGTCGGGGCTGCCCTCAAGCACATGCGCCTCCAGACGCTGCTCGGTGCCCGCCACCGTCGGACGCCAGCCAATATTGGCGACCGCCGGCAGGGCCTCGCCCGAGGCACGGCGCAGCCAGCCGGAGTAGACCCCGCGCAGCGCCAGAGGCCAGGGCCCCATGCGCAGGTTCGCGGTGGGGAAACCGATCGTGCGGCCGCGCTTGTCGCCATGTGCGACCCGCCCGTGCAACCGGTAGGGCCGCCCCAGCAGTTCGGCCATGCGCGCGAAGTCGCCGTCCAGCGCCGCCGCGCGTACCCGGGTGCTGCTGATCCGGCCCTCGGCATCCGCGACCGTCGGGGTGCCCTCGACACTGAAGCCGAGGCGCTCGCCCTCGCGGCGCAGCAGGGCCTGGTCCCCCTCGCGGCCGCGGCCGAAGCGAAAGTCGTCCCCAACGAGTACATGCTGCGCGCCGAGGCGCTGGTGCAGCACCTCCTCGATGAAGGCGGTCGCCGACAGGCCGGCCAGTTTCGCATCGAAGCGCAGGATCCAGACGGCCTCGAGCGCGGTATCCCCCAGCGTGATCAGGCGGTCGCGCAGGCGCTGCAGGCGCCCGGGCGGGTCCGGGGCCTCGGGCCGGCTGCCGAAGTACTCGCGCGGCAGCGGCTCGAAGGTCATCAGGACTGACGGCGCCTGGCGATCCTGCGCCGCCTCGAGCAGGCGCCCCAGAACAGCCTGATGGCCACGATGCAGACCATCAAAGTTGCCAATGGTCACCACCGCGCCATGCACGGCCGCTGCCGTGGAAGCCCTGCTGTCGGACGGCCCCAGGCCGCGAATCAGCCGCATCGCCCCGATCCCGAGCAAAACCGCAAGTATAACCCGCCAGGCAAAGTCCCGGCATCATTCGCTCGCCTCCCGTAACAGGAAGTGTCGGGGCCGAAGCCCTGCGGCCAGCAGCGTCAGGATCAGCGCGCCGGCCCCGGCGGTGATCAAGCCGGTCAGTGCGAACAGGCGCGTGCCCACCGTCCAGTCCGTCCACTGCCCGAATGATGGCGAGAGAACAGCCAGCACCAGGACCATCACCCCGAGCGCGACGGGCAGCCCCGCACGCAGACGCCTCAGCGCGGGCCCCGGCTGATAGATCCCCTCGCGGATCAACCCGCGATAGAGCAGACCCGCATTAATGTAGGCGGAGGCCGAGGTAGCCAGCGCCAGTCCGGCGTGCGCGCCCGGGATACCGGACAGGTACCAGGGCAGCACAAATGCACCGTTGAGGACGATGTTGGCGAGCATCGCGATGATCGCGATCTTCACCGGGGTCTTGGTGTCCTGGCGGGCGAAGAACCCCGGGGCGAGCACCTTGATCAGGATGAAGCCCGGCAGACCCAGCGCATACGCGGCCAGCGCCATCGCGGCCATGTAGGTGTCCCACTGGGTAAAGGCCTGATACTGGATCAAGGTGGCCAGGATCGGGACGGCGAGCACGATCAGGCCGACCATCGAGGGCAGGGCCACCAGCATCGCCAGGCGCAGCGCCCAGTCCAGCGTGCGCCCGAACGCGGCCGGATCGGCCTGGTTGTACTGCCGCGCCAGGCGCGGAAGGATCACGGTACCGATCGCGATGCCGAACAGCGCGAGCGGCAGCTCCACGAAGCGGTCGCCGAAATACAGCCAGGAGATCGACCCGGCCACCAGGAACGAGGCCACCAGGGTGTCCACCAGCAGGTTGATCTGCACGACCGAGGTCCCGAGGATGGCCGGCAGCATCAGCTTGACGATGCGCCGCACCCCCTCGTGTGCACGACGGAAACGCGGCCGCGGCAACAGCCCCGCGCGCAAAAGGAACGGGATCTGGAAGGCGAGCTGCAAGGCACCCGCGATGAACACGCCCCAGGCCAGCGCGACGATCGGCTCCGCGAACATCGGCGCCAGCCACAGTGCGGCGACAATCAGCGCCAGGTTCAGGAACACCGGGGTAAAGGCGGGGACCGCGAAGCGCCCGATGCTGTTCAGGATCCCCGCAGCCATCGCGGTCAGCGATATAAACAGCAGGTAGGGGAAGGTGATGCGAAGCATCTGCCCGGCGAGATCCTGGCGCCCCTCTTCCTGCGTGGCGAGCCCCGGGGCGAACACCCAGATGAGCAGCGGCGCGGCCAGGATGCCGATCAGCGTGACCACCGAAACCACAGCCATCAGCGTGCCGGCGGTGTGATCCAGCAAGTCGCGCAGGGCCTCGCGACCGCGCTTCTCGCGAAACTCCGCGAACACCGGTACAAAGGCCTGGTTGAACGCGCCTTCCGCGAACAGCCGGCGCAGGAAGTTGGGGATGCGGAAGGCGACGAAGAAGGCGTCGGTCGCGGCCCCGGCGCCGAAGGTAACCGCCAGCACCATGTCGCGCAGATAGCCCATGATCCGCGAGATCATGGTCATGCCACTGACAACGGCGGTGGAGCGGAACAGGCGGTTCATCGCGGGCAGCGCGGGTCCATGCACAAAGGCCGGCAGTGTACTGCACATCGAATACGCCCGGCCGTGCGCAGCGTTCAAAAGGGCGTGCGCCGGCCCTGTTTGGGAGTTATTCGACGCCTCGCAATAACGGAAACGCAGACACAAAAAAGGCCGCCCGGAGGCGACCTTTCCTGGACGACCCGCGAGGGGTCGTCAGCCTTGGGAAGTGCGCCTTACAGGGCGGTCACTTCACCGGCGGCCAGGCCCTTGGCGGTTTCCTGGATTTCGAAGGAGACCTTCTGGCCTTCGGCCAGGGTCTTGAAACCCGAACCGCTGATCGCGGAGAAGTGCACAAACACGTCCTTGCCGCCATCATCGGGGGTGATGAAACCGAAACCCTTGCTCTCGTTGAACCACTTAACAACACCAGTATTCACAACTTGTAACCTCTTAAATGTAACTAACAAATGTGGTCGCGGGATGCTGCCAACAGATCAACGGGAGCACTGGTTCAGAAACTAGAAACTTCCTAGTGTTGCCGTTCATCCGCAGACCACGATCACGACTATACGCCTGCATTCCGGCAAAAGCCAACCACCCTCCGAGAAATTTACGTGACATTCAGGAGGTTCGGCTGGAATACCTCCTGCGAGGGAGACGCTGACTGAACCGCGCACGGCGTTGCGGCTACCTCAGTCCAGCTGCCGGATGTCCACAAAACTCCCGCGCGTCGTCTGGCGCAGGCGCGGCAGCACCGCCAGCACGGCCCCGGCGGCCTTCTCCGGCGTTGGCATGGTCTCGGTGCCACGCGCTGCCTTCAACCGCTGGAGCACCGGGAAGGCTTCGCGGTCGGCCTCATCGCATAGATAGTCCTGCATCGCGGTGTCGATCAGCCCGGGGGCCAGAGCGTTGATCGCGGTGTCCTCGGGAAACTCGTGGACGTACAACTGCATCATCATGTTCAGCGCGGCCTTGGACAGCGAGTAGCCGCTCCAACCCGCGTGGCCCGACACCGAGGCCCCGGACGAGATTGCCACGATCTGCCCCACGCGCACGTTGCGACGCAGCAGGGCGTCCAGAATGATCTTGTTGGCGAACGTGTTCACATCCATCAGCAGGCGCAGCTCGTCCATCGAGGCGTCCTGCATGCGCTGCATATGGCCGAGCAACCCGGCGTTCAGGATCACCAGATCCAGCTCGTCGACCCCTTCGAGCAGACGCTCCATCGCAGCGGCGGTGGCATCGAAATCGGCCAGATCCGCTCGCTCGTCAGCCGCCACACCCGATTCCGGACATCCCCTGCGGCTCATCCCGCGCACGCTCGCGCCGCGCTGCATCAGGACACGCGTCAGGCCAAGACCAAAACCACTGGAATTACCGGTGATCAGGGCGGATCGAATGGGGTTGGTCTCGTTCATGCTCCCGTCTCCTCGAATACGCTGCAGGGCAGTCCCGTGTGGATGCCGACGGGACCGAAAACGGCCCGAAGATTACCAGCAGTATTCGGCCTCGACGAGGTTGCCGCGGCCAACGTGCCGCACGCGGGTGCAGAGCCGGTGCACGAGATTCAGGCCGCGGCCCCACAGCCGCTCGGCCCCCGCGCCCTCGATCGCGGCGCGAACGGCCTCGTGGTCGAAGCCCGCACCGCTGTCGCGGACGCGGATACGCATGCAGTGGGCATCGCCCCGCCGACGATAATGCAGCGAAATCCCGATCCGGCCACGCGGGCAGGCCAGGCCCTCGCTGCGGGCACGGTAATAGGCCTCGAAGCCCTCCACGGTGGTCTTCATCGAGGAATCCAGGCCCAGCACACCATGCTCGAACGCGTTGTTGCACAACTCCGCGATCACCGTATGCAGGGCTTCGGCGTGTTCGCCCAGATCCGGGAACCAGTGCCGCAACTGGTTCCGGGCCTCCTGGGTCAGGTCGGCCCGAGCGAGCTGTGGACCGCCGAGCTCGAGCGACCAGCGCAGGTTTCCGGTGTTCTCGGCACCCGTTGTGACCGGGCTGTCGAGCAGAACCTCCGAGGTACAAGGGATGCAGACGAGGGTCATGTCGTCATCCGGCGTGGTGCCCTCGGCATGCCGTTGCACGACACCCCAGACGGTGTCGTATATCGAATCGGCGCGCTGGCCGCAGCAGGCCCGGTCGAGGGCCTCGTCACCCAGCGCCTCGCCCGCGGCATTCACCGCCTCGATCACCCCGTCGCTGCTGGCGATGATGGTGTCGTCCGGCCCGACAGCATGTTCCTCCGGCAGCAGCCCGCGCTCCAGACGCGGCAGGATCCCGAGCGGCATGGCCTGAGAGGCCACGTGGCGCACCTCCCGAGCGGAACAAATACGCACATCCGGCATGCCTCCATTCCAGATGCGCGCCTGGCGTCCATCCGGGCTGAAGCCGATCAGCACCGCCCCCATGAACATGGTCGGCGGCAGAAAGGTATGCAGGGTGTGGTTCAGCTGATGGATCAGCTCGGCGTCTGCGGCGCCCTCCCGGGTCAGGGTGTGAAAGGTCTCGCTGACCGGATAGGCGCCGATCGCGGCCGACAGCCCGTGGCCGGTGAAATCCCCGAGCAGGACGCGCAGACTGCCCTCCGGGGTGTAGTCCGACAGCACGACGTCACCGCTGAAGGTGGCCGCGGACAGGTGGCCAACCCCCAGGCGCTCGTGCCCGCGATTGCGGCGTGTAATGGCCCGCGAGAACAGGCTTTCGGCGGTCTCCTCTTCCCAGGCCTGACGCGCCGAAGCGCGTAGCAGCTGGTCGTTGCGGCTTCGCAGGTCGGCCTGCAGATCGCGCAGGCGCTCCATGGCGTGGATCTTGGCCTTGAGTACGGAAAGATTGAGTGGCTTGGCAAGAAAGTCGTCGCCCCCGGCGGCGATGGCCCGCAGCAGCGTGTGCTCGTCGTCCAGGGCCGTCAGGAAGATGACCGGGACAAACCGCCCGTCGCAGTCGGCCTTGATGCGGCGAGTCGCCTCCAGGCCATCCATCTCCGGCATCATCACGTCCATCAAGATCAGATCCGGTGGATCGTCCCGACAGATCGCGATGGCCTCGAGGCCATTCTCCGCCTCTACGGTGGTATAGCCGCAGCCTTCCAGCATCATGTGCAGCAGACGGCGATTGTGCTTGTCATCATCGACAACCAGCACGCGGCCCTCGCCGCTGAGGGGATCTTCAGCCGCCTCCTGCCGCGAGAATGCGTCGGAGGCGTACGTCACTGGATGGTGAACAGGCGGCCGAAGTTTGCGATATCCAGCACCTTGCGCACGCCCTCGGACGGGCCGGCAATCGTTACTTCGGCAAACTCGCCCCCGGCGTGTTCGCGCAGCAGGAGCAGCATTCCAAGGGCGGAGCTGTCCATATATTCCGTCTGCGAAAGGTCGACTACGTAGCGAATACCCGTGCCGGGCGTATTGCGATAGGCCGCGCGGAATTCCTGATGGGACTCGAAATCGAAACGGCCGCGGACGCGAATGCGAACTTCCTTGCCGTCGGCGCTGGAGTGGGATTCGATACTCATGCGTTCCTCGCTGTTTGTTGTCGGGGAATGGGTCTTCGACGGTTCAGAACAGTTCCACCTCGCCGGCACTCAGCCCCTCCTGGCTGACCGCGCGGTGATGCGTATTCTGCCGCTCCTCGCGCCACGCCCGCACCCGCCCGGCCATCGCATGGGCATCGTCGGTAGCTCGCGCCTCCTGCAGGATGCCCTGCAGCTCGTGCAGGTGAGCGAGGGCATCCTCGGCCGTGCCGAGGGACTGCCGGGCGATATCCTCGAACTGCAGTGAGCGCACGGCGGTGGCCACCGCCTGGTGCATGCGCTCGCTGAGTTCCGCCTCCTCCTGCATGCGCATGTCCAGTTCGTCGGTGGCGCGCTGCACGTAGCCGAACAGCTCCTGGATGCGCTCCTTCTCCTCCAGGCTCTGGTTCATGTCGCGCGAGGCCATGTCGTGCACGGTGCCCGTGACCTTGGCGATCGCCTCACGGGCGGCATCGATCTGGCCGCGAATGTCCTCGTGGAAGGTCGCCGAACGCTGCGACAGGGCGCGCACCTCGTCGGCGACGACGGAAAACCCGCGCCCGGCCTCGCCGGCCCGCGCCGCCTCGATGCTGGCATTCAGCGCGAGCAGATTGGTCTGGCCGGCGATCGCCCCGGCCGAGTCGAGCAGCTTGAACACCCCGTCCATGTGCTGGCCCATGTCTTCCATGTGGTGCGCACTCTCGACACTCTGGCGCGAGATCTCCACCAGGGTGTCAATGAACATCTGCAGGGTCTCGTCGGAGCGCCGCGTAAGCTCCGCGATGATCTGGGTCTGGCTCATGCCTTCGTCGCCACCTTCCGCCTGCAGGTTGCTGTTCATCAGCTGCATCTGGCGCTCGGTGATCTGGTGCATGCTGGCAAAACTGTCGTTGAGGTCCCCGACCGCATCCGCGATCAGTCCCTTTTGTCGCGTCAGTTCTTCTTCCAGCTGCCCGAGCTCGAACTGCATGGCCTGATCGAGCTCCTCGGAGAATTCGGCGCCCCCGGTCACCTGGGGAGCATGGGAGTCAGTCCCCGATGGTTCACCGGAAGTCGCGGCCTCGCGCAGGCCAAAGCCAACGACGAGGAGCCCAGCCAGCACCAGGGGCAGCACCATCAGCGCGGCCTGGCCAGGATGTCCGCTGGCCGCGATCGCGAGGGTCAGAAGGAACAATACGCCGACCAGGGCCAACGCCAGCCCCCGCAGCGTGCCACTACGCACAATCCAGTCCTTGAGAGTTTGCATGACGACCTCCTGTTCAGATTCCCGTTGCGGCGGATTCGCGGTGGTCGCGGATCAGGGCGGCGGCGATACGGCTCAGTGGCAATACCTGCACGGCTGCATCCCGCTTCACGGCCTCCCCGGGCATGCCCCAGACGAGGCTGGTGGCCTCGTCCTGGGCAACGGTGTGGGCGCCCGCCTCGCGCAGGGCCAGCAGACCCTCGGCGCCATCATCCCCCATTCCGGTCAGCAGGGCGGCGACCACGTTGGCCCCCGCCTGTTCGGCGGCCGAGCGGAACAGCACATCCACACTCGGCCGGTGCCGGTTGACCGGCGCCGAGGTGTCGAGGCGGCAGACATAGCGGGCACCGTCGCGAGCAAGGCGCAGATGGTAGTCGGTGCCCGGGGCGACATAGGCGTGACCGGACATCACGACATCGCCATCGGCGGCCTCCTTCACGCTGAGCGCGGTGTTGCGGTCCATGCGCTCGGCGAAGGCCTTGCTGAAGCCCGCCGGGATATGCTGGGTAATCAGGATGCCGGGGGCGTCCGGCGGCAGCGCGGTCAGGACCTCGCGCAGGGCCTCGGTGCCCCCGGTAGAGGCCCCCAGCACGATGACCCGATCCGTGGTCTTCAGGCGACCGCCCACGGCGGCCAGCCGCTGCGGGGCTGGCGTGGCGGCACTGCGGGCCTGCAGGCGCATCCGCGCGGCCGCGCGCACCTTCTCGGCCAGCACGTCGCTGTAGGCCTGCAGCTCGTGCGACACATCGACCTTCGGCTTGGTGACAAAGTCCACCGCGCCAATCTCCAGCGCCTCCAGGGTCACCTCGGCCCCGGCCTCGGTCAGCGAGGAGACCATCACCACCGGCATCGGGCGCAAGCGCATCAGGTTGCGCAGGAAGGTGATGCCATCCATCTTCGGCATCTCCACGTCCAGGGTCAGCACGTCCGGTTCCAGCTGCTTGATCTTCTCGCGGGCATCATAGGGGTCAGTCGCGGCACCCACGACCTCGATCCCGTCCTGCGCGCCGAGGATCTCGGTCAGCAGCTTGCGGATCAGGGCCGAGTCATCGACGACCAGGACGCGAACGGGCTTGGCGGTGGCGGGCATCTAGAACAGCTCCACGTCGCCCCGCAGGGGATCGTCCTGCAGCCGGCGGCGGTAGTCCTGCTCGCGCTCGAGCAGGGTGTTGTTGTGCAGGGACACGAGCTTCTTGATGCGCACGCGCCCGGTGGCGGGGAAGAACACGACCTTGCGCGGCCAGTGTCCGCCGACGTCCTCGGCGACCAGGTCCAGGTTCTCCTCGCGCAGGAAGCGGCGCAGGAAGGTGATGTTGCCGGCGCCGACATCGGTCATCCCGGCCATTACGCGGCCGCCGCCGAACATCTTTACGCGCAGGTCGGTTCGCTCCGCGCCCAGCTTCAGCAGTTCGTTGATCAGGAACTCCATCGCATGGGTGCCGTAGCGCGTGGCATTGGAGACCGCCGGTCCCCAACCGCTGTCACGGGCGCCGTCCGGCAGCATGAAGTGGTTCATGCCGCCAACGCCGGCCGTGGGCGACCACACGCAGGCGGACACGCAGGAGCCCAGCACCGTGGTGATCAGTTCGGTCGGCGAGACCGATACGTAGCACTCCCCCGGCAGCAGCTTCGCGGCCGGGCAGGCGTGCACCCGGTCCCAGTAGCGGTTGATGTGCGCGAAGGCCCCATCGTGCAGCTGCGGCAGGGCGGACATCAGGCCGCTCTCCGGTACAGCGTCTGCTCCAGCAGCCGGAAGTCCTCGGTCACGCGGAACAGCGACTCGGAATGCCCGATGAACAGGTAGCCCTCCGGGCGCAGCAGGCGCGCAAAGCGTTCCACCAGCTGCTTCTGCGTCGGCTTGTCGAAATAGATCAGCGTGTTGCGGCAGAAGATCACGTCCAGCGGGCCCTTCATGGGCCACGGGTCGAACAGGTTCAGCTGGCGGAAGTTCAGCATGGCGCGCAGCTCGTCGCGGATCTTGACCCGGCCCTCGTTGGCGCCGGTCCCGCGCAGCAGCCAGCGCTTCTGGCGCGCCTGCGGGATGCCGGTGACGCGCTTGGCGTCATACACCCCGGCATCGGCATGGGCGACCACGCGCGAGTCGATATCGGTGGCGAGGATGCGCACATCCTCCGGCGACGGCAGGGCCTCGGCCAGCGTCATCGCGATGGAGTAGGGCTCCTCGCCGGTGGAGCATCCGGCCGACCAGACCTTAAGCGGGCCGGTCGGGTTAGCCCGCCGGAGCTCCTCCAGCACCGGACCGCCCAGCATCTCGAAGTGGTGCGGTTCGCGGAAGAACGCGGTCAGGTTGGTCGTCAGCGCATTGATGAACTCCTCCAGCTCGCCCTCGTCGCCGCCCTCGACCCGGTCCAGGTAGGTGTCGAAGGCATCCAGGCCGAGCACGCGCAGCCGCCGCGAGAGCCGGCTGAAGACCAGCTCCTTCTTGCTCTCGTTGAGCATGATCCCGGTGCGTTCCTGCGTCAGGCGCACCACGCGCCGGAAGTCGCGTTCGCTCAGGCGATCGGAGGCGGCCATCTAGCATCGAGCCCCCATCCTCAGAACTCCTCCCATTCTTCGGAGGCCTCCTGGCGCGACGGGGCCGGGGTCCGGCGCTTGCTGCCGGCGTTGCCACTGGCAGAGGCCGGCCGCTTCAGCGCAGAGGCGCCGCTCTGGGCGCGGGCGCCCGCCGGGGCCGAACGGGCACTCGGTTGCCTCATAGCCTGCCCGGCGGCCGCGGCCTGCTCGCCCTTGAAGAAGCTCATCAGGTCCAGCAGCTCGCGCGACTGGTCGTCCAGCGATTCGCTGGCGGCCGCGGCCTCCTCGACCAGGGCGGCGTTCTGCTGGGTGACCTCGTCGAGCTGGGTCACGGCCTTGTTGATCTCGTCGAGGCCGGTGGACTGCTCCTCGCTGGCCGCGGCGATCTCGGCGATGATGTCGGAAACCTTCTTCACCGAGTCGACGATGTCCTCCAGGGCCTTGCCGGAGTTGTCGACCAGCTTGCTGCCCTCGCCGATGCGCTCCACCGAGTCGTTGATCAGGGTCTTGATCTCCTTGGCGGCCTGAGCGCTGCGCTGCGCCAGGTTGCGTACCTCGGTGGCGACCACCGCGAAGCCGCGGCCCTGTTCGCCGGCCCGCGCCGCCTCGACCGCCGCGTTCAGTGCCAGCAGGTTGGTCTGGAACGCGATCTCGTCGATCACGCCGATGATGTCGGCGATCTTCTTCGAGGACTGGTTGATCTCGCCCATCGCGGTCACGGCCTTGTCGACCACCTCGCCGCCTTCCTGGGCCTTGTCGCGGGCGGCGCTGGCGAGCTGATTGGCTTGCTTTGCGTTGTCCGCGTTGGACTTGACCGTGGAGGTCATCTCTTCCATTGACGAGGCGGTCTCCTCCAGCGAGGAGGCCTGTTCCTCGGTGCGCTGGGACAGGTCGGTATTGCCCTGGGCGATCTCGGCCGAGGCCGAGCGCACGTTGCCGGCGCCCTCGAGGATCTGCCCGACCAGCTGATCGAGGTTCTCCAGCGAGGTGTGGATGGCGTCGCGGAACTCGGCGAATTCGCCCCGGAACTCGCCCTGCATGCGCACGCTCAGATCACCCTCGGCCATGGCCTGCATCACCCGCGAGCCCTCGCGCACCGGCGGGACGACGGCGTCGAGCAGCTCGTTCAGGCTCTCGGCGATACTTTGGGTGAATCCGCTGTAGCGCTCGGTCTCCAGGCGTTCGCCCAGATTGCCGCTCGCCGCGTCGCGGATCAGGGCATCGATCTCGGCCTCGGCGGTCCGCATCTCCGTGACATCCCGCCACTCCAGCATGTTGCCGGCATAATTGCCTTCGTCGTCGATGATCGCGGTCGCGTTAATCCAGAAGCGCAGGTCGCCCAGGCTGATTTCGGTTTCGTACGGCAGCCTGGACGGGTCCTTCAGGATCGAATGCTGATGCGACGGAACCGAGTGAAACTGGTCGATGGACTGACCGACCAGGTTATGGGGGTTGAAGCCCGGGAAGGCCTGGGTGAAGGCCGCAAGATGCTTCTGGAACATGGCCGTCAGCGATGTGTTGGCGAAGGTGATGGTCATGTTCTCGTCGCACATCATGAGCGGGGTGGTCGCGCCATCAATCGCGGCCTTGAAGCGTGCGCGCTCGCGCTCCAGCGTGTTGACCTCGGTGATGTCCTGCCACTCGACCATGTTGCCGATAATCTGACCGCTGTCGTCCGTGACGCCGGAGGCCAGCAGCCTGAACTCGATGCCGCCGACCTCGATCTCCGCGGTGTAAGGCAGCATGGCGGGGTTGCTCAGGATCACGCGCTGGTGCGACGGATCCTTGTGGAACTGGTCGATGGACTGGCCGATCAGGTTTTCCGGATCGAAGTTCGGAAATACCCGGCGGATTGCATCGCGCCGCTCGCGCAGGAAGGACAGCACGGACGGGTTGGCATAGATGATGTTCATGTCCGCGTCGCACATCATCACGGCCATCTTCGAGCCTTCGCAGGCGGCCTGCATGAAGCGGTTGTCCATCAGTTCGTCCGGGGCAGTGCCGGCAACGTTCGGTTTCGGATTGGCGGCCATTGCTGTGTCCTCGCTTGGCGTGTTCGTCTGTCGCGCAGCCGGTTTCCGGCGGCGCGTGGATTGGCGTGTCTTCTGTGTCGGAACCGGTTCCGGGCCGGGTTCGGGCGCGGCAGTCGCGACCTCGGTGGCGCTGTCGTCGGGACTCGCGTCGGACGCTGAGGCAGCGGTGTCCATCCAGCCCAGCGGGTCGGTGCCCAGCTTGTTGCGCTTGCGTGTGGTCATGGTCCGTTCTCCCCGGCTCAGGCGTGTGCCGCCGGTGGGCGGGTCGTCGGTTGTGCCCCGGCCGCGACCAGGTCGGCGGCCAGCTGCTGGAAATCCCTGGCCGCGCGATGGCGCGGCTGGTACTCGAAGATCGTCTGCCCGAAGCTCGGGCTCTCGGCCAGCACCACCGTTTCGCGGATGGTGGTGGGCAGCAGGGCAGCGGCGAAGTGTTCGCGTATGCGCTCGCGCACCTCGCGGGCGTGACGGCGCTGCTCGACAAAGCGCGACAGCACGATCCACTTGGTGCGCGCCCGGCCCAGGCGCTGTTCGATGCCCTGCAGGATGCGCATCAGCCGCGACAGCCCGTTCAAGGCCAGGAAGTCGCCGGCGACCGGGATCAGCAATTCGTCGGCGGCAATGATCGCGTTCATCCCCAGCAACCCGGCCGAGGGCGGGCAGTCGATCAATACGAAATCGAACGGTTCCGGCAAATCGTCGAGCGCACGCTTGAGGCGCCAGCCCCGCTCGGCCCCTCCCGCGTTCAGGTTTTCCACCTCCTGCAGCTGCTCCCCGGCGGCGACGATCTGCAGGCCGTTGCCGGCCTCGCTGAAAGCGTCCGCCAGGCGCGCCCCGCCGTGCAGGACGTGGTCCAGCCCGGCGGGGTCCTCCAGGCCGAAGGCCATGGACAGGTGACCCTGCGGATCGGCGTCGATCGCCAGCACGCGATACCCGGCCAGCGCCAGGGCATGCGACAGGTTCAGGGTCACGGTCGTCTTGCCGACCCCGCCCTTCTGGTTGATCACCGCGATCGTCCGCATCGTCCTTGTCGGGCCGGCCTCAGGCCGTGGCCCCCGCTTCGATGGCATCGGCGCTGGCGATCAGGCCGGCGCCGAGCAGGGTGTCGATATCCAGCATCAGGATCATCTTTTCGTCCAGCGTCGCCAGGCCACGCACGAAGTCGACTCCGATACGGGTGTTGAAGTCCGGCGCCGGCTGCAGGTCCTCGGCGCCGACGTTGTAGACCTCGGAGACGGCGTCGACCACCACCCCCATCACGCGCTCGCGGTCCTCGTTGATCGCGCGCAGCATGATCACCACGGTGGTGGGACCGTAGTCCAGCGGTTCCATGCCGAAACGCAGGCGCAGGTCGATGATCGGAACGATCATTCCGCGCACGTTGATCACGCCACGGATGTAGTCGGGCGTGTTCGGCAGGGGTGTGGGGCGTTCCCAGCCCTTGATCTCCTGCACCCGCAGGATGTCCACGCCGTATTCCTCCTCGGCGAGGATGAAGGTCAGGTACTGGTCTTCGCCGGCCGTGGCCGGGTCGTGGATGGACTGGGTTGCGTCGTTCGCCATGATGCTTGGCTCCTTGTAGGTCAGGCCGCGCGGGTATCGCGCCCGGCGGCCATTCGCGCGATGCCCGCCGCATCCAGAATCAGGGCGACCTGACCATCCCCGAGGATGGTGGCGCCAGCGGTACCGGGGACCTTGCGGAAGTTGGTTTCCAGTGTCTTGATCACGACCTGCTGCTGGCCGAGCAGGTCATCCACCCGCAAGGCCACGCGCTGGTCGTCGGCCTCGGCTACCACCAGCAGGGCCGGGTCCGGCAGCGGGCTGGGCTCGGCGCGCCCGAACAGGGCGGCCAGGTCCACGATCGGGATGTACTCGTCGCGCAGCCGGTAGAGCGGCAGCTTGCCGAAGGCCTGCTGCACGCTGCCGGCCTGCGTCTGCAGCGACTCGACAATCGCGATCAGGGGGATCACGAAGGTCTCCTCGCCCACCTTCAGTAGCTGGCCGTCCATGATTGAGAGCGTCAGCGGCAGGCGGATGGTCAGGCGCGAGCCCTTACCGGGTTGAGACTCCAGCTCCACGTTGCCGCCGAGCCCGCGGATGTTCTTGCGGACCACGTCCATGCCAACGCCGCGCCCGGAGAGGTCGCTCACCTGGTCGGCAGTGGACAACCCGGGCTCGAAGATCAACTGCAGGACCTCGTGGCGTTCCAACTGCTGATTCGGGCCGACCAGGCCGGCATCGCGCGCCTTGGCGAGGATGCGTTCGGCATCCATGCCCTTGCCATCGTCGCGGATCTCGATGATCACGTTGCCGCCGCGATGGTAGGCCTCCAGCGTGACCTGGCCGGTCTCCGGCTTCCCGGCCGCGCGACGGGCCTCGGGCAGCTCGATGCCGTGGTCCACCGCATTGCGCACCAGGTGGACCAGCGGGTCGCCCAGGTGCTCCATCACGGTCTTGTCGATCTCGGTGTATTCACCCTTGAGCGTCAGCTCGATCTGCTTGCCGAGCTTGCCGGAGATGTCGTGCACCAGCCGCGGAAAGCGATTGAAGATCTGCGCGATCGGCACCATGCGGATGCCCATCACGCTCTCCTGCAACTCGCGGGTGTTGCGCTCCAGGTCGGCCAGGCCGGTGCGCAGGCGTTCGATCTGTGCCTCCACCTGCGACGGGTCGTCCTCCAGCTGCTCGCTGATATCGGTCAGCATGGACTGGGTGATCACCAGTTCGCCGACCATGTCGATCAGGGCGTCGATCTTGCCGGTATTGACGCGCATGGAGCTGGACTCGGCCCCCCGACTGGCGGCGGGCTGACGGGCGCCACCTTCGGCGGGCTCTCGCTCCCCGGTTGAGCTTTCCTCCACAACCGGCACGTCCTGGTCGCTGGGCGCGGAGGGGGATGGCAGCGGCTCAATGCTCAGGTCGCACTCATCCTCGACCCACTCGAAGACCTCGCGCAGCTGATCCTCGGTCGCGTCACCCTCCAATTCCAGGGTCCAGGCAAGGTAGCAGTCCTCCGGGTCGAAGCCGGCGGCGGTATCCGGCAGATCACCGGTCTCGCAGGTCACCCGCAGCTCGCCGAGCTCCTCCAGCACCTCGAACATACGCAGCGGGTCATTGCCGGTACGCATCAGGTCGCGGTGCGGCCGGAAGTGGATGCGCCAGCCCGAGCCGGCGCGCGACTCCCCACCGGCACTCCCGGGTGCCGGCTCGGCCGATGACGGCTCGCCCAGATGGGCCTCGATCAGGGTGCGCACCTCGGCCACCTCGGCCGGGTCCGCCTCGCCGCCGTCGCGCGCGGCCTCCAGCTGCGCGCGCAGGATGTCCACCGCGCGCAAAAGCAGGTTGACCGTGTCGCGGTCGGCGGCCTGTTCGCCATTACGCAGGCGGTCGAGCAGGGTCTCCACGCCATGGGTGAATTCGGAGATCGCGGCAAAGCCGAAGGTCCCGGCCCCGCCCTTGATGGAGTGCGCGGAACGAAAGATGGTATTCAACGTCTCCGGATCGCCACCGCCCTCGAGCGCCAGCAGCTCGGTCTCCATGCGCTCCAGCCCCTCGAAGCTCTCCTCGAGAAAGGCGTCGACGAACTGGGACATGTCGATGGACATGACTAGCGCAGCACCCGGTTCACGGTGTTCATCAGCTGGTCCGGGTCGAACGGCTTGACCAGCCAGCCGGTCGCGCCGGCCGCCTTGCCTTCCTGCTTCTTCTCCGGGCCGGCCTCGGTAGTCAGCACCAGGATCGGGGTGAACTTGTAGTCGCCGAGCTTGCGCAGCTCGCGCGTCATCTGCAGGCCGTCCATACCCGGCATGTTCACGTCGGTGATCACGAGATCCGCCTTCTGGCCCTGGGCCTTGCTCAGCCCATCATTGCCGTCGCGGCCCTCGGTGACCTCGTGGCCCGCCTGCTTGAGCGTGAATGCGACCATCTGGCGCATCGAGGCCGAGTCGTCCACCACCAGTACCTTCGCCATACGTTATGTCCTCAAATCGGGTCGTGAGTGGCAGGCGCGGCCTGCATCCGGGCATGCAGTTCAGCCAGACCCAGTGCGGCCAGCGCCTGTTCAAGGGTGTTGTTGCAGGACTCGTAGACCAGGGCCTGACCCTGGTGGCGAGCGGCCTGTTCTGCCATCAGCAGCATCTGGGCGCCCGCAGCGTCGACATCCCGCACACCCGCTGCCTCCAGCGCGACCGGCTGGCCTGCCTCGATCGCCCCTCGCAGGCTCTCCCAGCATTCGCCCACCGTGTCGATGCGCAGCCTTTCCGGCAGCGGAACCTTGTTCATGTGCAGTACCCTTTGTGAGTGACGAAGCGACGGATCCCCATGCTCCGAACTCTTTTGTACAGGATCTGTACAAGAAAATACAGGGTCCCTGTAGAATACTTGTACGGCCTCCGAGTCGAAAACTTGAGAACCCGTTCTCAACAATCTGCTGGCAGCGTGGGGCCGCGCGGGCCTCTGCACGATTACCCGGATATTTTGCCGGGCACGCCGAAAGGCGAATGGGGATGGCGGTGAACACCCTTTTTCGGCGCGTGCTCGCGCTCCGCGGGTCGAACCAGGGTCGGGACCAGGCGACGCGCTGGCTGGCGCGCATGCCGGACAACTGCCAACCGCTCTGGGTGGGCAGCCATCCACCAGAAGGCGTGCCCCGTACCCGGCCGGCCCAGGCCGGCCACTGGCTGGGCCACGAGTGTGATGCAGTGGTGTTCGAGGCCACCACACCCCTTCCCGGTGATGCCCTTGCGATCGCCGCCGGGCTCCTGCGCGGTGGTGGGATTCTGCTGTTGCTGGTGGACGAACCCGGCCACGGGGCCTGGTCCAGGCGCTGGCGCACAGCGCTGCGGGCGCCACTGGTGGAATGGGTCCAGGAAGGACCGGATCGCTGGCCACTCCCGCGTAGCGAGAGAACACCCTTTGAGTGGACGCCGGACCAGCAGGCGGCCCGCAGACTGCTGGATGCACTGGCACCCGGCGAATGCGGCGTCCTGACCGCAGCCCGCGGCCGCGGCAAATCGACCCTGCTGGGGGACTGGATGGCCGGATCCTCTCCGACCCCCACGCCCAGGGGCATGGCCCTGACAGCCCCGACCGAGGCGGCTGTCCAGGCGGTACACAAGGCCATACAAGTGCACCTGGGCCGTGTCCCCGAAGAGCTGCGCTACCACGCCCCTGCCGCGCTGGAGGCGGCGGCCGCCCAATCGGAAACCCTGGTGGTGGACGAGGCCGCCGCACTCCCGGTCGACCACCTCCTGCGGCTGGCACGGCGGGGGCAACGACTGGTGCTGGCGACTACGACGGGTGGCTTCGAGGGGAGCGGGCAGGGCTTTCGGCTGCGCGCCTTGCCCGCACTGGAACAGGCGGGTCTTCGCGTGCGGCACGCGCGCCTGGAAACGCCAGTGCGCTGGGAACCCGGCGACCCGCTGGAGCGCTGGATCGATGACCTGTTCCTGTTGGGGGCCCGCAGTGCCGCGCCAGAGCCGCAGGCAGTGCGATGGCACTGGAGTCAGGCATCCGAACTGGCAGCGCGGCCCGGGCGACTGGAGGCCGTGGCCGGCCTGCTAGCCGATGCGCACTACCGCACCCGGCCCTCGGATCTGCAGCGCTGGCTGGACGACGCCGCCATCCACCTGCTGACGCTCGAGGGCATCCGCGACGGGGCCCTGTTCGGCGTGGTGCTGGTGGGCGTGGAGCCGGGACTGGACGCCAGCATGGCCGAAGCGGTCTGGGCAGGAGAGCGCCGACCCCAGGGGCATTTTCTGCCCTGCGTGCTGGCAGCCCAGGGGGCGTTCGACCTGGCCCGGCACCCGGTCTGGCGCATCCAGCGCATCGCGGTGCATCCGCACTGGCAGGGTCGCGGGCTGGGACAGCGGCTGCTGCACCAGATCACCGAACGCGCTCGGGCCGAGGGTATCGGCATGGTCGGGGCCAGCTTTGGCCTGGATCCCGACCTGCTCGGGCTGTGGAAACGCGGGGGCTTCGACCTGCTACGTGCCGGCCTGCGCCCGGATCCCTACAGCGGCCGCCCAGGGGGTGTAGTCCTGAAGGCGGTCGATGACGCGCTCGCCGGGCCGATACGATGCCTGGCAGCCGCACAGGCCCGGGACTGGCCCGCATGGCGGGATCGTCTGTGGCCCTGGCACGAAACGGCCCTGGCACGGGCGCTGGAAGCCCTTTTTCCGGAGGCCGGACCTGATCCGGCGATGACAAAGGACTTGGCGGAGCTCAAGGCCTTCGCCGAGCGCGCCCGGCCACTGGAATGGGTACTCCCGGCCCTGGTCCGCCAACTACGCGCGCAGCCGCCGACCGATACAGAAGGAACGGTGCTGGCCACCGCCCTGGAGCCACCGATCGACTGGGACGACCTGGCTGTCCGTCTGGGGGTCTCCGGACGCCGCGGCGTGGTACGGCGTTTGCGTCAGGCCGCGCAGGCCTGGCGCACCCGGGTCGAGTCCGGGGGGCAGCCCCCGGGCTGATCCAGCCGTCATCAGAGCCGGAACTGGGCCAGCGCCTGCTGGATCTCGCGCTCGACCTGCTTGAGCTCGTCGGAGGCCGCGCTGACCCGATCGGCGGTGTTGGCAGACTGATCGGCCCCGTCGGAGATCTGCACGATGTTGCGGTTGATGTCCTCGACCACGGTGCTCTGCTGACGCGCGGCAACCGCGATCTGATCGGTCATCTCCACGATCGTGGTCACCGACTGGCGGATCTGCTGCAGGGCGCCGTTCACCTCGGCGGTGTGCTCCATGGTGGTCTCGGCCTCTTCCTGGCCGTGCTGCATCGCCTTCACCGCAGAGCCTGTGGCGGTCTGCAGACGCGAGATCATGCTCTCGATCTCGTCGGTGGACTCCTGCGTGCGGGTCGCCAGCTTGCGTACCTCGTCGGCCACCACGGCAAACCCGCGGCCATGTTCCCCGGCACGGGCGGCCTCGATCGCCGCGTTGAGGGCCAGCAGATTGGTCTGCTCGGCTACGCCGCGGATGACTTCAAGGATGGTGCCGATCTGTTTCGAGTCTTCACCCAGCTTGGCAACAGTGCCGGCGGCCTGCTCGACCGTGCCCAGCAGGGAGGACATGGACTCGATGTTCTTCTCCATCACGTCGGCGCCGTTGTTCACCGCACCGCTGGCCTCCTGTCCGGCCTGGGAGGTGGCATCGGTATTACGCGCGATCTCCTCGGCGCTGCTTTGCAGCTCGTTGATCGCCGTGGCGACGCGCTCGGTCTCGTCGCGCTGACGCGAGACCACCTCGCGGGCCTGATAGGCCTCCTGATTCAGGTTCTCAGTCGCACGGTTCAGGGTCTCGGTACCGCTACGGGCGTTGCCAATCGCCTGCGCAATCTTGTCGGTAAAGCGGTTGAACGCACGCCCCAGCTGGGCCGTCTCCATCAGACCGTTTTCGTCCAAACGGCGGCTGAGGTCGCCATCGCCGTCGGCGATCTCTTCCAGCGCCTCGGTCGAGTGAGCCAGCGCACGGCGCACCACCAGGATGATGAAGACCGCGCCGACCACTCCCAGGATCACGCCAATCAGCGCCAGGACGCCCTGCGTCACCTGGGTATTGCGCATGGTCGCGGTCAGCTCGGCGGCGGACACTTCAGCACGGCCGGTGATGCGCTCGGACAACTGCTGCAGTTCATTACGTGCCTCGAAGATCACCGGGCCGACCTCGGTACGGATCAGGAAGGCGTCCTGCAGGGCCTCCTCGCTGCCGTGGATGCGAACGATGTCCTGGATCGCGCTATCCAGCTCGTTCAGGAGCCCTTCGAAGTCCTCGACCGCGATCTGCTGCTCGAAATCGAGCTCGTCGTACTGTTCCAGCAACCGCGCCAGCACGTCGTGTGTCTGGCCAAGGTACAGACGCAGGTTCTGCTCGAAGGAGTCATCACGAAACGCGATGAAACCGCGCAGGTTCGAGGTGATCTGCAGAAGGTTGGTGCGCAGGCTGTAGAAATCGCCGAGACGCTCGAACGAGCGCTGGAAGCGTGCCCGCGCCATCTCCTCGTCGATCATGGTGCTGGTCAACTGGGTCATCTGCATGGTCGCCGGGTTGGCGCGCGAGTTGGCGACACCCTGGGCCGGCATGTTCTGGGCCACGTCCTCGGCCACCTCGATCAGGCGCTCACGGTGCGCGGCGAAGCCGTCAATGTTCGCGCGCACCTGTTCCGCGGAGGCAGTCAGATCATCCGAGCCCTGCACGACCGGATCGTTGACCAGGGCATCCATGGCGACGTCCAGCTCGTCCATCGCATTCAGCCAGGCGTCGCGGTGTTCGTCCTCCTCGCTCATCAGGTAGAAGCCTAGGAAGGCGGCGCTCTCCTGCAACAGCTGCTCCACGTCGTTGACGCGTGCCACCGCCGGATAATCGGACTGGGTCAGTTCAGCCACGCCCTGTCCACCCACATTCAGGGCACGCAGTGCCAGCAGCGAATTGATGATCAGGATCGCGACGACCAGCCCGAAGCCGGCGATCAGCAGCCCCCGAATGGAGAGTTTGTCCAGCATGGTGTTGACTCCTTCCTCAGCGCCTTCTGCCGGGCGCATGCCATCACGTGCAAACGGATCATTCCGCTGCCTGTAGAGACGATTCATCCCCTGTTACGGCCGCCTTCCCCTGAAGTTGAGCCCTGGCCGTTTTGAGAATCACATCACACCGAATGACGCGGAAAGAGTCAGGGTGATTCCAGCGCCTCCCAGCGCTCGTAAGCCACCGCCAGGTCTCGTTCGACCTGTTCGAGCCGGGCCTGCAACTCGCGCACGCGCTCCCCATCGCGCAATACCTCTGGATCCGACAGGGCCTCGGCCAGCGACTGGTGCTCGTTTTCCAGCGCCTCGATCTGGCCTGGCAGGGCCTCCAGCTCGCGAGCCTCCTTGTAGGAGAGTTTGCGGGCGCGGGGCGGCGGTTCCGCGACCGCGGACGTCGGCTCGGAGCGGGCCTCGGGTGCGGCGGGCGCCTCCTGGGCCCCGGTATCCGCTTCGCGCGTGAGCAGGCGTTGCGTGACGCGTGCGGGCAGGTCCGACCAACCGCCGACGAATTCCTCGACCGTGCCATCGCCGGGCAGCACCAGCGTGCTGGTCGCAACGTTGTCGAGGAACGCGCGGTCGTGGCTGACCACGATCACCGTGCCGGTGTACTCGATCAGAAGCTGTTCCAGCAGCTCGAGGGTCTCGACATCCAGGTCGTTGGTGGGCTCGTCGAGTACCAGCAAATTGGCCGGGCGCAGAAACAGCTTGGCCAGCAGCAACCGGTTGCGCTCGCCACCGGACAGGGCCGATACGGGCTGGCGCGCGCGTTCCGGCGGGAACAGGAAATCCCCGAGATAGCTCAGCACATGTCGGGTCTCGCCATTCACGGTGACGCGGTCACGGCCCTCGCCGACCGCATCCTGCACGGTGGTCGTCTCGTCGAGACGCGCCCGTGCCTGGTCGAAATAGGCGATCTCGAGCTGGGTGCCCAGCTTGACCGTTCCGGAAAGTGGCTCCACCTGGCCCAGCAGCCCGCGCAGCAGCGTGGTCTTGCCGGCGCCATTGGGGCCGATGATGCCCAGGGCGTCGCCACGCTGGAGCAGCAGGTTCACGTCGCGCACCACCGGCGTGTCGCCGTAGCCGAAGTCCGCATGCTCCGCCTCGATCACCAAACGGCCGGAACGCTGCTCGGGGGACAGCTGCATGCGTACCTGTCCCCCCAGCTCGCGTCGTTCGGCGCGCTTCTTGCGCAGGGCCTGCAGGGCGCGCACCCGCCCCTCGTTGCGGGTACGCCGGGCCTTGATGCCCTGGCGGATCCAGGTCTCCTCCTGCGCCAGCTTGCGATCGAACTCGGCGCGCTGACGCGCCTCGACCTCCAGGCGCTCGGCCTGGCGCGTGCGGAAGGCCTCGATCGAGGGCGGGTGTTCGTACACCTGGCCACGATCCAGCTCCAGGATGCGAGTGGCGACCTGTTCCATGAACTGGCGGTCATGGCTGATGAACACCACCGTGAGCCCGCTCCCGCGCAGGAACTCCTCCAGCCAGCGGATCGCAGCCACATCCAGGTGGTTGGTCGGCTCGTCCAGCAGCAACAGCTGCGGCTCGCGCACCAGCTCGCGCGCCAGCCAGACGCGACGCTTGAGCCCGCCGGAGAGCGCAGCGAATCCGGCCTCGGGGTCGAGCTCCAGGCGCGAAAGCGTCGTTTCGACCCGGTTTTGCAGGCTCCAGCCGTCGATCGCCTCCAGCCGGGCCTGGACCGGGCCCATCTTCTCCAGGGCCTCGGCGTCACCACTGGCGGCGGCCTGGCTCAGGTGATGGAAACGCTCCAGCAGTTGCCCGGCCTCGCCCAGCCCCTCGGCGACCACATCGAACACCGTGCCCTCGACCCCGGGCGGCAGCTCCTGGGTCAGGTATGCGGTCGCCAGGCCGTCCTGGCGGACCACCTCGCCCGAGTCCGGCTGGATTGCACCCGCAATCACCTTGAGCAAGGTCGACTTGCCCTCGCCGTTACGCCCGGCTACCGCCACGCGTTCGCCGGGCTCCAGGCTCAGATTCAGGCCATCCAGCAACGGCGCCATGCCATAGGCCAGGTGGATATCGCGCAGGGTCAGCAGAGCCATCGAGATCGAGAGGAATCCAGTTGGGGAACCCGGCAAACGCCGGGCAGAAGGGGTTCAGGGGGAATCGTGAACCAGGGAGTGCGACCAGGGAAACAAATGTTTCCCTAGACGTTCAGGCCCTTGACCACCAGCACCGGGCAGTCAGCACCGCCAATCACGCGCTCGGACACCGAACCCATCAGCAGACGCTTGAGGCCGGTACGTCCGTGGCTGCCCACGACGATCAGGTCGCGATTGTCGCGCCGCGCCACGTCAATCAGGGTGACCTCGGCGCGGCCTTCCTCGAAGGTCGCGTCCGCCTGAAGGCCCTGCTCCCGGGCCTCGCCCTGCAGGCGCTGGATCGCATCGACGCCCTCCTGGCGGCGTTCGTCACTCTGGCCGGGCACGGCGACCGAGGCGATGGTGATCGGCAGCTGACAATAGCCGGCCAGTTCGATCGCCGCACGCGCCGCCTGATCGCCCAGTTCGGAGCCATCGGTCCCGACCAGCAGCCCCCGGTGCGGCGCCTGCGCGCCACGCGGAACGACCATGACGTTACACGGCGCCGTGCCCACCACCTTGCGCGTCGCGTCGCCGACCATCAGACGCGCGAGATCGTTGCGGTCGCGGCGCCCGATCACGATCAGGCCGGCCTTGTACTCCTCGGCGATCTTGACGATCTCCTGATGCCGGTCCACTCCGTGGCGCAGGATGGGCAGGGCATCGAGGCCCTGCTCGCGCGCCTTTTTCTCGAGCACGTCCAGGTCGCCCTGCGCGGTCACGCTCGCATCGTGGCTGCGCCGGGGCGACAGTGCGTCGTGCTGCGTATCGGTAGGAATGATACGCGCGAGGATGAGCCGGGCCCCGCAACGCTGGGCCAGATCCAGGCCGACAGCCTCGGCCGACTCGCTGAACTCGGAGCCGTCAGTCGCGAGCACGATCGTCTCGAAACGGCAAAGCGGGGCATCGGACATGGGGCGTCTCCCTGACAGTTTTCGACCAGCATAACCGACCGGCCGGCGCACGACAGCCAACGTCTCGCGAAAGGTCCGAACGGCCCGCTTTTTGCGTCCAACCGCCCGGGATGAAATAATCGCGCGCTTTCAAGGGGAAGCACCGGCGACGCCTCCCACGCCACTGGCCACCGGCCAGGGCCACTCGCCAGCCCCCTCAGCCCCGGCTCTGCACCGTCCGGTGCGGGTCTTCAGGATACGAAATCGATACATGGAAAACCTTACGCTGACCACCGAGATGATCGTGGTGCTCGCGCTACTGGCGTTCACCATCTTCCTGTTTGTGACGGAGGTCATCCGTGTGGACCTGGCTGCCATCTCGGTGATGGTGCTGCTCGGCCTGCTGACGCTGGTGCCCGGGCTCGGGCTGCTGGTCGCGCAGGACGAACTGTTCAGCGGTTTTGCCTCCAATGCGGTGATCGCGATCATCGCGGTGATGATCATCGGCGCCGGTCTCGACAAGACCGGCGTGATGCACAAGGTGGCCGCCTTCATCATGCGCGTGGGCGGCACCACCGAGAAGAGCATCATCCCGACGGTCTCCGGCACCGTCGGCGTCATCTCGAGCTTCATGCAGAACATCGGCGCCGCCGCGCTGTTCATGCCGGTGATGAGCCGGATCTCCAGCCGCCTCGGGATCCCGCTGTCGCGCCTGCTGATGCCGATGGGCTTCGCCGCGATCGTCGGCGGCACCATCACCCTGGTCGGTTCCAGCCCGCTGATCCTGCTGAATGACCTGCTGCCGTCGAACATGGAGCCCTTCCAGCTGTTCGACGTCACCCCGATCGGCCTCGCGCTGCTGGCCACTACCATCGTCTACTTCGTGGTGCTGGGCCGTTTCGTACTGCCTTCGGTCAAGTCCAAGTCCGCGCAGCGCGAGAGTGCACAGGAGTATTTCCAGCGGGTATACGGCCTGTCCTACGAGATCCACGAAGTATTCGTTCCCGAGAAGGACCCGCTGGTGGGCCGCACCGTGGCCGAGATCGAACGCGAGACCGGGATCGCCATCGTCGGCACCTACGTGCGCGACGAGCTGCGCATGGCCCCCTGGACCGGCTACGAGATCCAGGCCAACTCGCACCTGGCGGTGCTCGCCAGCCCCGCGCGCATGGAAAAGCTGTGCGAGGGCACGCGCAAGCGCCCCACCACGCGCCTGGACGTGTTTGCGAACGCGCTGGACACCAGCCGCTCGGGGGTCGCCGAGGTCGCCATCGCGCCTGGCTCCAACCTCGCCGGCAAGACCGTGACCGAACTGGCCATGCGCCAGACCTACGGCCTGTCGGTGATGCGCATCCAGCGCGGCAGCGAGACCTTCGGCGAGGGCCTGCGTGACATCCCGCTGGAGATCGGCGACATCCTGGTTGTGCACTGCACCTGGGAGTCGCTGGCGCGCCTGGACAAGGATCGCGACTTTGTCGTGATTACCTCCGACTACCCGCGCGAGGAGCTGCGCCCCTCCAAGGTCCCGCATGCGCTGTTCTTCCTGGCGCTGACGGTGGGCTTGATCCTGTTCACCGACCTGATGCTGTCGGTCGCGCTGCTGACCGGCGCGCTGGGCATGATCCTGACCGGCGTGATCAGCCTCGACGACGCCTATCGCTCGGTGAGCTGGAAGACGGTGTTCCTGCTGGCCTCACTAATACCGCTGGGGATGGCGGTGGAGAACACGGGCACCGCCGCGTGGATTGCGCAGAACACGCTGGAACTGCTGGGGACCGTCCCGCCCTGGGTGCTGCAGGCGACGATCTTCGCGCTGGCCACGTTCTTTACGCTGGTCATGTCCAATGTCGGTGCGACCGTGCTGCTGGTGCCGCTGGCGATCAACTTCGCGATCGCCGCCCAGGCCGCGGGGATGGACGCCGACCCGCGCGTGTTCGCGCTGACCGTGGCGATCGCCACCTCGAATTCCTTCCTGATCCCGACCCACCAGGTGAACGCCCTGATCATGGGCCCCGGCGGCTACCGGGTGAAGGACTACATGAAGGCCGGCGGCATCATGACGCTGCTGTTCGGTATCGTGGCCATGCTGATGCTCAATCTCATTTTCTAAACTCGTCCGTACACTATTCGTCGCAAGAAGCTATGCAAGGAGAAACCCCATGTCGCAAAAACATCCCGTGATCGCGGTCACCGGCTCCTCGGGAGCCGGCACCTCCACCGTGAAGCGCTCGTTCGAGTCGATCTTCCGCCGCGAGCAGATCAACCCGGTCGTCATCGAGGGCGACAGCTTCCATCGCTATGACCGCAAGGCGATGAAGGAGGCCATGCAGAAGGCCGCCGACGAAGGCAATCAGCACTTCTCCCATTTCGGCCCCGAGGCCAACCTGTTCGATCGCATCGAGGATCTGTTCAAGACCTACGGCGAGACCGGCCAGGGCCAGAAGCGCTACTACCTGCACTCCGACGAGGAAGCCGCCGCTCACAACGAGCGTCTCGGCACCAACCTCGGCCCGGGCGAGTTCACCCCCTGGGAAGAGATCCAGCCGGGCACCGATCTGATGTTCTACGAAGGCCTGCACGGCCTGGTCGTGAACGGTGAAGTAAATGCCGCGCAGCACGTGGACCTGGGCATCGGCGTGGTGCCGATCGTAAACCTCGAGTGGATCCAGAAGATCTTCCGCGACAATGCCGAGCGTGGTTATTCCGCCGAGGCGATTGTGGACACGATCCTGCGCCGCATGCCGGATTACGTGAACTACATCACCCCGCAGTTTGGCCACACCGACATCAACTTCCAGCGCGTGCCGACGGTGGACACCTCCAACCCGTTCATCGCCCGGGACATCCCCACCCCCGACGAGAGCATGGTGGTCATCCGCTTCAGGGAGCCGAAGAAGTTCGGTGTGGACTTCCCCTACCTGCTGAACATGCTGCCCGACTCCTTCATGTCCCGGCCGAACACCATCGTGGTGCCCGGCGGCAAGATGAGCTTCGCGATGGAGGTCATCCTCGCGCCGATCATCCACGACATGCTGTCGCGTCGCGGCTGAGCGCAAGCGCTCCGGAAGTTCCCCTAGCCCCGCTCCGGCGGGGCTTTTTTGTGGCGACAGGTGTTTGGGCTAGCATTCCGGCGATCCCACCTGGACTCATGGAGTTGCCGTGTTCGGACTGTTCGGGCCACGCCCTGCGCAACAGATGGAATGCTTTCGCAGCCGCTATACCGGCCGCTCGCTGATCGTGCACCAGGGCTTCGAGGGCGACTGGCTGGAGGAACTGCTGAAGCAGCCCGGCGGCGGCGGGCACTTCCGTATCGACAGCCGCCGTCTGCCGACGCGGCGCCCCACGCCGATCGAGTGGCTGGTACAGACCCATGTGCTGCCCCTGGCGCTGCCCCAGCCGCTTTACCTGGACATCCGCGAGGATGCGATCCTCGCGCGGCACCTGATGCGGGGCGAACGGGCGGTCCACCCCTCCGAGATCGCCTGGTTCCTGGAGGAGCTGGACACCCGCCACCATGCCCGCCTGGAGTTCACAGAAAACGACCAGATGACCATCCGGCGCGGCATCCCCGAAACCGACAACGAGGCCCTCAGCATGCTGGAACAGCTAGGGAAGCACTGATCAATGTACACACTCGCGTTGGTACCCCAGGTTTTCCGAGACAAGGCGCGCCGTGCAGCGGGTAGTGGTTCTACCCGCAAGCGGCGCAACGCAGAATCGGGGAACCTGGGGTGCCAACCCCGAAGGGGCTCGGCCGCTTTTGCATGCGCACGGCGTTGCGACTCCCTTGTGCAGAATGACTGCACGGCAGTCACCGCGCCTTGTTCGCACGCAAAAGCGACTCGAGCGCGAGCGTGTACATTGATCAGTGTTTCCCTGGGGCTGTAATGGAGTCCTGAACGTTGATGGAACGCTTTGTCAGTACCGCCGCCAGCGGCAATGATCCGCGCACCCTCGCCGCCGAACTGATCCAGGGGCTGGGCACGCTGCCGCCCCGGGATCCGGAGACCGTGCGCGTGGGCTTTATCTACGTGTCGGATGCGCTGAGCCGCAATGCTCGCCTGGTCATGGACACGCTGCGCAAGGCACTAGGGGTGGACCATTTCGTCGGCGGCATGGGCATGGCCGTGATCGGGCCAGAACGGGAATTCTACGAAGACCCGGCGATTACCCTGATGATCGGCGACCTGCCGACCGGTTCCGCGCGCGTGATTCAGCGTCCGGTCCACAGCCTGGACGAGCTGAAGCAGGCCCTGGACGGTTTCCTCGACCCCGCCACCCCGGGCCGGTTGCTGCTGAACGCCGATCCACGCACGGAGGGTGTCGAGGCCGTGCTGACCGAGATCGGCGACCAGACCGCCTGGTTCGCCACCGGCGGCATACACTCCGGCGAGAATGGGGCCGGGCAGATCGCCGATGGCGTGGTCGCCTCGGGCATCACCGGGCTCGCGCTGCGCGACGATGTCGCGATCGCCGCACGCCACAGCCAGGGCTGCACCCCGCTGCCCGGCCAGCACGAGCTGACCGAGACCTGGCGCAACATCATCGTGCAGCTGGATGGTCAGCGAGCACTGCCGGCATTCAAGGGCATCATCGGCGACGTCCTGTCGCGCGACCTGGAGCGGGCGCTGGGCTACATCCTGGTCGGCTTCCCGATCGCCGGCTCGGACACCGGCGACTACCGGGTCCGCAATATCATCGGCGTGGACCTCGATCAGCAGGTGCTCGCGGTCGGCGAACTACTGGAGCCCGGGCAGAAGATCCTGTTCGTACGCCGCGACGGCCAGGCCGCTCGCGACGACCTCGAGCGCATGCTGGAGCAGATTCGCGCCCAGGCCCCGAACGGGATCCGCGGGGCGATCTATGTCTCCTGCATCGGACGCGGGCGCCACCAGTTCGGCCAGGAGGGCGCGGAACTGGCAATCGTGCAGCAGGGTCTGGGGGATGTACCCCTGATCGGCTTTTTCGCCAATGGCGAGATCTTCGCCAACCGCCTGTACGGCTACACCGGGGTCCTTACCCTATTCACCTGAACCAAGGGACTGGCATGCAATACCGCAAACTGGGACGCACCGATATCGAGGTCAGCCTGATCGGCCTGGGCACCATGACCTGGGGCGAGCAGAACACCGAGGCCGAGGCACACGAGCAGCTGGACTACGCGCTCGACCAGGGCGTGAACCTGATCGATGCGGCCGAGATGTACCCGGTCCCGCCGCGCGAGGAGACTCAGGGGCTGACCGAGACCTACATCGGCAACTGGCTGGCGAAGCGCGGCAACCGCGACCGCGTGGTGCTGGCCAGCAAGGTCGCCGGCCCCGGGATGATCGATTACCTGCGCGGTGGCCCGCAGCTGAACCGCGAACACATCGAGCAGGCCCTGAACGACAGCCTCCGGCGCCTGCAGACCGACTACCTGGACCTCTACCAGGTCCACTGGCCGGCGCGCGCCACCAACTTCTTTGGCCAGCTCGGCTACGTTCACAAGCCGGACGAGAGCGCGACCTCGATCGAAGAGACCGCGGCGGCGCTGAAGGCCGTGGTCGAGAGCGGCCGCGTGCGCGCCATCGGCATCTCCAACGAGACCCCGTGGGGGTTCATGGAGTGGATACGCGCCCATGACCGCGGCCTGTCCGAGCGCATCGTCTCCATCCAGAACCCCTACAACCTGCTCAACCGCAGCTTCGAGGCGGGGCTGGCGGAGATGGCCATCCGCGAGGACGCCGGCCTGCTGGCCTATTCGCCGCTGGCCTTCGGCATGCTCTCCGGCAAGTACCTGGACGGGGCAAAGCCCGCGGGGGCGCGCCTGACGCTGTTCGAGCGCTTCCAGCGCTACAGCAACGAATCCGGCCTGGCCGCGACCGCGGAGTACGCGCGCCTGGCCCGCGAACACGGCCTGACCCCGTCACAGCTGGCGCTGGCCTTCATCAACCAGCAGCCCTTCGTGACCAGCAACCTGATCGGGGCAACCACGATGGAGCAGCTGCGCGAGAACATCGCCACCGTCAACATCACCCTGTCCGATGCCGTGCTGGAGGCCATCGAGGCCATCCACGCCCGCTATACCTACCCCTGTCCGTAGGACCACCGCCGGTGCACCTGATCGATACGCATGTCCACCTGGACCTGGACGCGTTCGATCCGGATCGCCCGGCGGTGCTGGACCGCGCCCGCGCCGCCGGGGTTCAGGAACTCGTCCTGCCCGGCGTCACCCGCGCACGCTGGCCGGACCTCGACGCCTTGTACCGCCAGCACGCGGGTCTGCATGTCGCCTACGGCCTGCACCCGATCTTTCTGCAGGCGCATGCGGACGCGGACCTTGACGCCCTGGAGGCCTGGCTGGATACGCACCCGGAGACCATCGCGGTCGGCGAGATCGGGCTCGATGGCTATCAAGAGGGGCTCGACTGGGACCGCCAGTGGCGCTTCTACACGCGGCAGCTGGCCATCGCGCGGGAGCGCGACCTGCCGGTGATCATCCACAGCCGGCGCGCGCTGGACGCAGTGCTGAAAGGCCTGCGCCAGCAGCCCGGCGTGACCGGGATCCTGCATGCCTTTATCGGCTCGCCGCAGCAGGCCCGACAAGCGGCGGATCTCGGCTGCTGTCTGGGCATCGGCGGGCCGGTGACCTACGAACGGGCGAAACGACTGCACCGCGTGGTGCGCGAGGCCCCGCTGGAGGCGCTGGTCGTGGAGACCGATGCCCCGGACCAGCCACTGGCCGGGCACCAGGGCGAGCGCAACGAACCGATGATGACCGCCGAGGTGAACCGCCATCTGGCCCGCCTGCGGGACATCGACCCGGCCGAGATGGCTATAATCACGTCACAAAATGCACGCCGGGTCCTCCGGCTCCCGAACGACCCGGATCCATGAGCACGCCCCACAATCCCTACAGCGAACGCACCGACCTCCTGCTGGGTCCCGACGTCACCGCCGGCCTGCGCGACCGGCATGTATTCATCGCCGGGCTGGGCGGGGTCGGGAGTTTTGCCGCCGAGGCGATCGCACGCGCCGGGGTCGGACGCATGACGCTGGTGGATCACGATGTGGTCGCCGCCTCCAACCTGAACCGCCAGCTGGTCGCACTGCGCTCCACCGTGGACCAGCCCAAGACCGCGGTGATGGAGGCACGCATCCGCGATATCGACCCGGAGATCGAACTGAACATCCAGCGCGAGTTCCTGCGTCCGGACAGCATTGCCGACCTGGTGCCGGAAGACGCCGACTTCGTGCTCGACGCAATCGACTCCATTGCTTGCAAGGCGGCGCTGGTCGCCGGGGCCCAGCGCCGCGGCCAGGCGGTGATCTCGAGCATGGGGGCCGGCGGGCGCATCGACCCCACGGCCGTACGGGTCGGCCCGCTGGAGTCCACCCGCGTCTGCCCGCTGGCGCGGCAGATGCGCAAGAACCTGCGCCGCATGGACGCGCGGCTCGACTACCCCGTGGTGTTCTCGATCGAGCAGCCGCGCAAGGGCACCGAACACCGGCCGGTCGAGGGCGGCCGGCCACGCTCGGTCAACGGCACGATCTCCTACCTGCCCGCGATCTTCGGCCTGACCGCCGCCGGCCACGTGATCCAGACCCTGATCGCCCGCGCCTGACTCGCCCAGCCCCGTCATTGCGAGGCGCAAAGCGCCGCGGCAATCGCCGAGGAGCTCCCCCAGCGGTCCTGCTATTCGTCGAACACGGCCTCGATGCGGGCCTGGATGTGCTGGTCGGCGTCGGGGCCGTACTGCGTGCCGGCCGGGTCGAAGCGGTCGCAGAAGGCGTAGGCGAACTTCAGGTCCTTCACGCCCAGGGCGCCGAACAGGCGCGCCTCGAAGGAATGATCGTCCGGCGTCTGGATCAGCGTGGGCCAGCCATCCGCCCCCGGCGCCAGCGCGGGCCCGAAGAACACGACGCCCGGCAGGTTCTTCAGCCGCAGGGCACAGGTGCCCTCGGTCACCCCGGCCATCGGCAGGAAATCGATGGTGCGCGACAGGCGCTGCTTGCGGTTGAAGGCGATGTCGATCTCGCCGCCGGCCGCACGGATTGCCGGTGCCTCGGCCTCGAACGCCAGGGTCTCCAGCCCAGCCGCCCGCCAGGCATCCAGGTCCTGCGCGCCATGGCGACTGGGCAAAAACAGGTAGGCGGGCTTTGTGATCGCCCGAATCGCCTCCAGCAGGGATTCGGAATACACCGGGGCGTTGACCAGCACGCCCCCCAGCTCGCGGTCGTCGATCAGCCAGACGGTCGGGTCCGAGGCGCCCACGCGGTAGATGCTGCGGTCACGCAATTCGACCAGTGGGGCACTGATCAGCGGTTCACTGCCCATGCGGCTCCTCCGACGGCGATTTCGCGGGACGCGGCTCGATCTCGGCCATAGTGGTCTCGATCCATTCTTCGGCTTCGCTTAGTACCTCGACGGGCTTGCGCCCGGCGGTCTCGACTGGCGGGCCGACCACCACCTCGATGGTGCCGGGGTAGCGCCGGAGGCCCTTTTTCGGCCAGAAGCTCCCGCTGTTCAGCGCCACCGGCAGCACCGGGTATCCGGTGCGTGCCGCCAGTATTGCGCCGCCCTGGCGGTAGCGCCCGTGCTCGCCCGGTGCCACGCGCGTCCCCTCGGGAAAGACGATCACCCAGCGGCCCTGGTCCAGGCGCTGCTGACCCTCCGCGACCAGGTTCTCCAGCGCCTGACGCCCGGCCTCGCGGTCGATCGGGACCGGGTCCAGCATGGACAGGGTCCAGCCGAACAGGGGGATGCGCATCAGCTCGCGCTTGAGCACCCAGGTCTGCATCGGAAAGATCGCCACATAGGCGACCGTCTCCCACGCGGACTGGTGCTTGGAGAGCACCACATGCGGCCGCGAGGGGTCAATGTGCTCGGCACCGCGCACCCGGTAGTCCAGCCCGCAGGTGATGCGCAGCCACCAGACGTTGAAGCGCCCCCACTGGGTCAGGACGCGATAGCGCGCCGGGCGCGAAAGCGGCCAGATCAGCGGCGGGACCAGCAGGCCGAACACCAGCGTGGAGCCGATAAACCCCAGTTGGAACAGGAGGCCTCGGATCAGGGGGAGCATGCGGCGGCGCTATCCCGTGGCCAGGCGGCCGATGTCGGCCACGGTCTCGAACGCGCGGCGCAGTTCGCGCAGCAGCGCCAGGCGGTTGCGCCGCTCGGCGGCATCTTCGGCCATCACCATCACCTGGTCGAAGAAGGTGTCGACACGATCACGCAGGCCCGCCAGCTCGCCCAGTGCGTGCAGGTAGTCGCCATCGGCCACCGCCTGCTCGACGCCGGGACGCACCGCCTGCAGACCCTGGTAGAGCTGGCGCTCCTCGTCCAGCGCCAGGGCGTCGGGGTCGAGGTCGGCCTCGGCCTCCTCGCCGGCCTTGCGCAGCAGGTTGTGGATGCGCTTGTTCGCCGCGGCCAGGGCCTCGGCCTCCGGGCGCTCGCGGAACAGGCTGACCGCGCGCACGCGGCGGACGAAGTCCAGCGGGGTATCGGGCACGACCGCGGCCACCGCCTCGATGGTCTCGTGCGTCTGGCCCTGCTCCAGCAGGTAGCCGCGCAGGCGCTCTAGGATGTACTCGCGCACCGGTTCCACCGCCTGGTCGGCCTCCGGCACCCGTTCGCGGATCGGCTCGGCCGCGGCTTGCAGCAGCGGGGTCAGGGCCAGCGGCAGTTCGCGCTCGACCAGGATGCGCACCAGCCCCAGCGCGGCGCGGCGCAGGGCGAACGGGTCCTTGGTACCGGTGGGCTGCTTGCCGATCGCGAAGATCCCGACCAGCGTATCCAGCCGATCCGCCAGCGCCAGTGCCTGGGCCAGCGGGACATCCGGCAGCTCGGAGCCGGACTGGCGCGGCCAGTAGTGCTGTTCGATCGCGGCCGCGACCGCTTCGTCCTCGCGGTCGTGCAGGGCGTAGTAGCGGCCCATCGTGCCCTGCAGCTCGGTGAACTCGAACACCATCTGAGTCACGAGATCGCACTTGGCCAGGCGCGCGGCGCGCGCGGCCAGCCCGGCATCCAGCCCCATCAGGTCGGCCAGGCGCTGCATCAGGGCCTCCAGGCGCGCGGACTTGTCGCGCAGCGTGCCCAGGCGCTTCTCGAATACGACCGAATCCAGCGCCTCCAGCCGCTCCTCCAGGCGCTTCTTGCGGTCCTGCTGCCAGAAGAACTCGGCATCGGCGAAGCGCGGGCGCAGCACGCGCTCGTTGCCGTCGCGCACCGCGTGCGGGTCGCGCGACTCGATGTTGCTGATCACGATGAAGTGCGGCTGCATGCGCCCGGCCTCGTCGACCACCGGGAAGTATTTCTGGTTGTCCTGCATGGTGGAGATCAGCGCCTCCTGCGGGACATCCAGGAAACGCGGGTCGAAGCCGCCGGTCAGGGCCACCGGCCACTCCACCAGCGCGGCCACCTCGTCCAGCAGGTCGGCATCGACCAGCGCGCGCCCGCCCAGGGCCTTGGCCTGCTCGTGCACCTGGGCCAGGATGTTCTCGCGCCGCGCCTCGAACGACGGCTCGACAAAGCCGGGGCTGCGCAGCCGTTCGGCATAGTCGTTGCCGCGCTTCAGCTCCAGCGCGCCGGGCTGGTGGAAGCGGTGGCCGTGGGTGGCCCGCCCGGCGGCCTGTTCCAGCACCGTCATCTCCAGCACCTCGGTCCCGTGCAGGACCACCAGCCAGTGCGCGGGGCGCACGAATTCGGTGCGGCTGCTGCCCCAGCGCATGCGCTTGGGCGTGGGCAGGGCTTCGAGCGCGGCCTCCAGCATCTCCGGCAGCAGCTCGCCCAGGGCGCGCCCGGGCTGCATCTGGCGGAAGATCAGGTATTCGCCCTTGTCGGTGGTCTCGCGTTCCAGGCGCTCGACCTCCACTCCGCAGGAGCGGGCAAAGCCCAGCACCGCCTTGGTCGGCTCGCCGGCGGCGTCGAAGGCGGCGGCCACGGCCGGGCCGCGGCGCTCCTGGAGCTGGTCCGGCTGGCGCGCGGGCACATCGGGGAACAGCACGGCCAGCCGCCGCGGGGTGGCGAAGGCCTCGGGCGCGCCCGGTTCCAGCCCGGCCTCGCACAGGCGCGTGGCCAGGCCCTCGGCCAGGGCGTCACGCAGGCGCGGCAGGGCGGTGGGGGGCAGCTCCTCGGTGCCCAGTTCGATCAGGAGTTCGCGGGCTTCAGCCATGTCGGGTCCGTGTCGGGTCCATCGCAACCGCGCGCCAGGGCGCGGTCTGGAAATTGGGTTCAGGCGGCGTCGGGCTTGTTCGTATCGTCGTCGGCGCACAGCGGGAAGCCCAGGGCCTCGCGCGACTCGTAGTACTTCTGGGCGACGTGTCGCGACAGCTCGCGCACGCGCAGGATGTAGCGCTGGCGCTCGGTGACCGAGATTGCGCCGCGGGCATCCAGCAGGTTGAAGCTGTGTGACGCGCGCAGCATCTGTTCGTAGGCCGGCAGCGGCAGGCCCAGCTCGATCATGCGATCGCTCTCGTTTGCGTGCTGGTCGAAGGCGGCGAACAGGGCATCGCGATCGGCATGCTCGAAGTTGTAGGTGGACTGCTCCACCTCGTTCTGGTGATAGACGTCGCCATAGGTCACCGGGCGGCCGTCCGGGCCGACGGTCCAGACCAGGTCGAACACGCTCTCCACCCCCTGCAGGTACATCGCCAGGCGCTCCAGCCCGTAGGTGATCTCGCCGGACACCGGGTGGCAGTCCAGCCCGCCCACCTGCTGGAAGTAGGTGAACTGGGTGACCTCCATGCCGTTCAGCCAGACCTCCCAGCCCAGGCCCCAGGCGCCGAGGGTCGGGGACTCCCAGTTGTCCTCGACGAAGCGCACATCATGGGTGAGCGTGTCGAAGCCCAGGGCCTCCAGGGAGCCCAGGTAGAGGTCCTGGATGTCCGGCGGCGACGGCTTCAGCAACACCTGGAACTGGTAGTAGTGCTGCAGGCGGTTGGGATTGTCGCCATAGCGCCCGTCGGTGGGTCGGCGGCTGGGCTGCACATAGGCCGCGCGCCACGGCTCCGGCCCGATCGAACGCAGGAAGGTCGCCGGATGGAAGGTACCGGCCCCCATCTCCATGTCGTAGGGCTGCAGGACCACGCAACCGTGGTCGTTCCAGTAGTCCTGCAACCGGCGGATCAGGTCCTGGAAGGTGGGGCTGCTGCTGGACGGGGTGCGTTCGTGCGCCATGCGGGATCCCGGGTCAGGGCAAAGCGGACAGTATATCGGCCGGGCTCCGGCTGCGGCCACCGCTGAAGGCAGTGCAAGCGTCTTGCATGTGGCGGAGGCACGCCCATACTGAGGGCCTGCCCCTGTTCGGGAGGGATGTCCTGAGCGACCCCCGCGCCAACTCCGAGGCCACGATCTCGCCCGAAAACGGCCGGCGCTACCGTGCCACGCGCCGGGTAACGGTCGTGGGCGCGGTGGTGAATGCCTTTCTTACCCTGGCACAGCTGCTGAGCGGATGGCTGCTGAACTCGCAGGCGCTGATCGCCGACGGCGTGCACACCCTGTCGGACCTGATCACCGATGGTGTGGTGCTGTTCGCCGCTGGCAAGGCCGCGGCCTCGCCCGATCATGACCACCCCTACGGACACGGGCGTATCGAGACCCTGGCCACCGTGGTCGTCGGTGTGTTCCTCGCACTGGCCGGCCTCGGGATCGCCTGGGCCGCCGGACAGCGGCTGATGGATACCAACGCCGCGACCGCGGGGCCGGCACCGGCCGCGCTCGCCTTTGCGGTGCTGACGCTGGTGGCCAAGGAGGGGCTCTATCAGTACACCCACCGTGTGGCGAAACGGATCGGCTCGCGGATGCTGGATGCGAACGCCTGGCATCACCGCACGGATGCGATCTCCTCGCTGTTCGTGCTGGTCGGGGTCGGGGCCGCGGTGGCGGGCTTCCCGTGGGCGGATGCCCTGGCGGCGCTGATCGTTGCCCTGTTCATCCTGCATATCGCCGGGCGCCTGATCGTGCGCAGCGCGGCCGAACTGATTGACACGGCACTGGATCCGGAGGAGGTCGCGCGCATCCACCGCACGATCATGGAAGTGCCCGGGGTGAAGGATGCGCACATGCTGCGCACGCGGCGGCATGGGAGCGACGTGGTCGCCGATGTGCATATCCAGGTCGCCCCGATGATTTCGGTTTCCGAGGGACACCGGATTGCCGATGCGGTGTACGGGGCCGTCACCCAGCGCCACGAGCGGCTGCGCGATTTTACGGTCCATGTAGATCCGGAAAACGACGAAGATCAGGCTCGAAGCTCGAACCTGCCCCTGCGTCCGGAGATCGCCGAAGCGGTGCGCGAGGCCTGGGCCGACACCCCGGAACTGGATCGCCTGGAGCAGCTTTCCATGCACTATCTGAACGGGCGCATCCACCTGACCCTGACGCTGCGCCTTGACGGGGCATGCACGCCCGTGGACCTGAACGCGCGGGGCGAGGGCCTGTCACAGTCGCTGCAGGGCCATCCGCGCCTGAAGGACCGGCTGGGTGAGGTGAAGATCCTCTATCGCCCATGCACCACTGGCGTGCAACAAAAGACTTGATGCACTACTGTGGTGCCGATGGCGCACGGATATTGTGCAGCCCGCCGCGTGGTACGGGCCTGATGAGTCCTGAACGACCGTCACAGGGCCAATCGAACGAACTGGCATGATGCCTGCATAGAACCGATTCAACGCCGGCCGGGCTCGAATCGGCGCGGCGAACCCAAAGACCAAGAGCAAACCTAAGGAGACTCCCATGTCCGCAGCCGACGTGCTGAAGCAGATCCAGGAAAAGGAAGTCCGCTTTGTCGACTTCCGTTTCACCGACTCCAAGGGCAAGGAACAGCATGTAACCGTTCCAGCCCATGACCTCGACGAAGAGTCGTTCGAGGAAGGCAAGATGTTCGACGGGTCGTCGATCTCCGGCTGGAAGGGCATCAACGAGTCCGACATGATCCTGATGCCGGATGCGGAGTCCGCGGTCATCGATCCGTTCTTCGAGGACATGACGATGAACATCCGCTGCGACGTGGTCGAGCCGGCCACCATGCAGGGCTACGACCGCTGCCCGCGCTCCCTGGCGCGTCGTGCCGAGGCCTATCTGCAGAGCACCGGCATCGCCGACACCGCGCTGTTCGGGCCGGAAAACGAATTCTTCGTGTTCGACGACGTGAAATGGGGCTCGGACCTCTCCGGCTCCTACTGCCGCGTGGACTCCTCCGAGGCCTCCTGGAATTCCGAGCGCGTCTACGAAGACGGCAACATCGGGCACCGCCCGGGCGTGAAGGGTGGCTACTTCCCGGTGCCGCCGGTCGACAGCCTGCACGACATCCGCTCGACCATGTGCGAAGTGATGACCGAGATGGGCCTCGTTACCGAGGTGCACCACCACGAGGTGGCCACCGCCGGCCAGTGCGAGATCGGTGTCGGCCCCGCAACGCTGACGCAGAAGGCCGACGAGGTGCAGGTACTGAAGTACGTGGTGCAGAACGTGGCCCACATGCACGGCAAGACCGCGACCTTCATGCCCAAGCCGATCGTCGGCGACAACGGTTCCGGCATGCACGTGCACCAGTCGCTGTCCAAGGACGGCAAGAACCTGTTCTCCGGTGACCTGTACGGCGGCCTGTCCGAGACCGCGCTGTACTACATCGGCGGCATCATCAAGCACGCCCGCTCGCTGAACGCCTTCACCAACCCGTCCACCAACAGCTACAAGCGTCTGGTGCCGGGCTTCGAGGCGCCGGTGATGCTGGCCTACTCCGCGCGCAACCGCTCCGCGTCGCTGCGCATCCCGTTCGTGATGAGCCCGAAGGCCCGCCGCATCGAGCTGCGTTTCCCGGACTCCACCGCCAACCCGTACCTGGCGTTTGCCGCGATGCTGATGGCCGGCCTGGACGGCATCCAGAACAAGATCCACCCGGGCGACGCGATGGACAAGAACCTCTACGACCTG
Source organism: Thioalkalivibrio sp. ALRh (assembly GCF_000381425.1). NCBI lineage: Bacteria > Pseudomonadati > Pseudomonadota > Gammaproteobacteria > Chromatiales > Ectothiorhodospiraceae > Thioalkalivibrio > Thioalkalivibrio sp. ALRh. Next base: position 1,197,332 of record NZ_KB906519.1, on the reverse strand, counting down.
CCGCCGGAAGAGGAAAAGGGCATCCCGCAGGTCTGCCATTCGCTGGACCAGGCGCTGGAAGCCCTGAACCAGGACCGCGAATACCTGACCCAGGGTGGCGTGTTCACCGACGACATGATCGATGCCTACATCGACCTGAAGATGGAAGAAGTCACGCGCATGCGCATGACCACCCATCCGGTCGAATTCGACATGTACTACAGCCTGTAAGGCATCCGCATCCGGCCCCTCGGGGCCAGATGCACCGGCCGCCGCGACCTTCGGGTCCGGCGGCTTTTTTTGTGCTCGGAACCTGGCTCGACCGGGTGTCAGCGATAGGGGTTGGGCTGGCCCTCGGGGGCCGGGTGGAAACGCTTGTAGGCCCAGTTGTACTGCTCGGGGCAGCGCCGGACCAGGGCCTCCACATGGGCGTTGATCGCGGCAGCGGCGCGGGCGAAGTCGCGGTCGGCAACCTCCGGCCCGGCCTCGATCTCGTGATAGCGAAACCCGCGCCCCTTCGGCAGGCGCTCGGCGAACAAGAACACGACATGGTCCTCGCGCCCACGCAGCAGGCGCGGCAGCAGGGTCATGGTCAGCGCCGGGTGGCCGAAGAACGGCGCATGCGTACCCGAGGCGCCCTTCGGGCTCTGATCCGGCAGGATGCCGATGATCTCGCCGCGATCACGTGACTGCTGCAGCACGCGCAGCCCGGAGCGGTCGGCCGGGGCCAGGGTCGCGCCGGTGGAGGCGCGGGCGTCGCGCACCCAGCGGTCGATCTCGGGGGTCTTGAACGGGCTGTACAGGGTGGCCATCGGCCCGTGGCAGGCCGCCTGCAGCCCGGCGAACTCCCAGGAACCCAGATGCGGGGCACACAGGAACAGCGCCCGCCCGCCCTCGCGTTCGCGCAGGCGGGCGTAGCGGGGCGGCTCGACCGCCAGTCGCTCGAGGGTTTGCGGCGTAGCCTGCCAGAGCCAGGGGGACTCGGTCAGTGCCCGGCCCATCGCCATCAGCGATCCACGCCCGACCCGGCGGCGCCAGGCGGTGTCCTTGTCCGGGAAACAGAGTTCGAGGTTGCGGCGGGTGATGCGGGCGGAGCGCGTCGGCCAGTACCAGGCCAGCGCGCCGAGCAACCCGCCCAGCGCATGATTTACGCGCAGAGGGAGGCGGGCGAGCAGGCGCAGACCGCCGGCGATCAACCGGTCACGCAGATGCCGGCGTTCGGCCATGATCGCGGGATTCGGGTGGATCGGCCGGGGTCCGAGGCGGGATGCCGCCCTCGGTCATCAGCGGCTTCAGGGTTGTGCGCAGGTTGCGGAACAACCGCGGGTGCTGGGCCTCCTCCTGCGCGAGCAGCTGCTTCATGTGTTCGCGCTGGGTGGGCATCGCGAAGCAGGCCGGGCAGTTGTCCAGGATCACCGGCAGCCCGGCGGCCTCGGCGAAATCGCGGGTCTGGCGTTCGCGCACATAGACCAGCGGGCGGATCACCCGCAGGTCGCCTGCGTCGATCGCGTAGTGGGCCTTCATCGTACGCAGCTGGCCACCGTGGAAGGCACTCATCATGAAGCTCTCGGCCAGGTCATCCAGGTGCTGGCCCAGCGCCAGCACGTTGTAGCCGTGTTCGCGCGCGGTGCGATACATCAGGCCGCGTTTCATTCGCGAGCAGAAGGAGCAGAACGAGTCGTTGTCCATGTGCTCGCCGGCCAGCTCCGCGATTGGCTCGGAGACGAAGTGATACGGGATGCCGTAACCACCGAGATAGTCCATCAGCCGCTGTGGCTCGAAGCCCTCGATCTCCGGATTGATCGTGACCGCGCCGACCTCGAAGCGCACGGGCGCCCGCCGCGCCAGGCCATGCAGCAGCCACAGCAACGTCAGCGAATCCTTGCCACCGGACAGCCCGACCAGGATCCGGTCGCCCTCGCGGATCATGTCGAAGTCCGCGATGGCGCGGCCGGCCAGGCGGCGGATGGAGGTGGGGACGGCGGGCGTTTCCATGGCCCGCAACATAGGGCGGCGAGGCCCGCTTCGCAAGCGCCGCCATACCCGCAGCGGTTGCCGGATGGCGCCCATTGTCGGTGCATCCATGCGCCGTTATGCACCCGGTGGAGGCAAGAAGCCCCGGCGCCCAGCGCCGGACGCGGGCCACACGCATGGCACCGCGCTTGCATACGGGTTGGACAGGCGCTTCAACGGTGGGGGACCGGTATGCACGATCGCAAGAGCTTGAGCCTGGCCGCCGAGCTGCGCCGGAACCTGCGCGCAGAGTTCCCGGCGGTGGCGCGGCTGTCGGTCACCAACCCCGACTTCATGGAGGCCATCCTGGACTACGCCTCACGCTCGCAGTCGAGCGCCGCCCAGGCCGCCGCGCTTTCGCTGCGCAGCGAATTGCAGCGTTCGGGGCACCTGGCACCGCCGGAAGCTGGGCCGGACTCGTCGGAACGCCACGTGGAGCCGCAACGGCGCCGGGTCTATCGGGGGCAGATCATCGACGAATAGACGGACTGCGGACTTTCCCTGCGCGAACGTTTTGGCGACACTCGGGGCCCGCAATCTAGGAAACACTGACTCAATGGACACCCTTTACCCGGAGATCGAACCGCACAGCACAGGAAGGCTCGCGGTCGGTGACGGCCACGAGCTCTACTTTGAAGAATGCGGCACACCCGACGGGATCCCGGTCGTGTTTCTGCATGGCGGGCCGGGCTCGGGCTGCGAGCCGTGGCATCGGCGCTTCTACGACCCGCAGCGCTACCGCATCGTGCTGTTCGACCAGCGCGGCTGCGGGCGCTCGACGCCTCACGCGAGTCTGGAGGCCAACACCACCTGGCATGCAGTGGCCGATATCGAGCGCCTGCGCGAGCACCTGGGCATCGAGCGCTGGGCGGTGTTCGGTGGTTCCTGGGGCTCGACGCTGGGGCTGGCCTACGCACAGACCCATCCCGATCGCGTGCTGGGACTGATCCTGCGCGGGGTATTCCTGTGCCGGCCGCGGGACATCCAGTGGTTCTACCAGTCGGGGGCCGACCGCCTGTTTCCCGAGGCCTGGGCGCACTACCTACGGCCGATTCCAGCGGAGGAGCGCGACGACCTGGTCGGGGCCTACTACCGTCGGCTGACCGACCCGGATCCGGAGATCCGGCACACCGCGGCTCGCGCCTGGTCAGGCTGGGAAGGACACACCTCCTGCCTGATCCCGAACGATGACGTGATCGCGCATTTCGACGATCCGGAGGTGGCCGTAAGCCTGGCGCGGCTGGAGTGCCACTACTTCATGCACGACACCTTCCTGGAACCGGACCAGCTGCTGCGGGACGCACCACGCCTGCGCGACATACCGGGCTGGATCGTGCACGGACGCTACGACGTGGTGTGTCCGGTGGAGCAGGCGGTGGAACTGCATCGGGTCTGGCCGCAGGCGCGCATGGCGATCATCGCGGACGCCGGGCACTCGGCGGCCGAGCCAGGCATCGTGCGCAAGCTGATCGCGGCGACCGACACCCTGGCCGATGATCTCGAGGGGCAGGTCTCGGGCGGGACCGGGGCTGCCTCGACGTGATCGCGCTGATCCAGCGGGTGACCGAGGCCGCGGTGAACATCGGCGGCGAGCGCGCCGGTGCGATCGGGCCAGGGCTGCTGGCGCTGGTCGCGGTGCAGCCCGATGACAGCGAAGCGGCGGCCAGGCGGCTGCTGGAGCGGCTGCTCGGCTACCGCGTATTCGCGGATGCCGAAGGCCGCATGAACCTGAGCCTTCAGGATACCGGCGGGGGGCTCTTGCTAGTGCCGCAGTTCACGCTGGCCGCGGATACGCGCAAGGGGATGCGCCCAAGCTTTACCAGCGCCGCGAGCCCGGAGCACGGCCAGGCGCTGTTCGACTATCTGGCGAAGCAGGCGCAGGCATCGCATCCGCAAGTCGCTAGCGGGCGCTTTGGCGCGGACATGCAGGTCAGCCTGGTGAACGACGGCCCAGTGACGTTCTGGCTGGAGACGCGCGGCTGAGGAGGCCTGACCGAGGGCCCAAACAAAAGACCCGGCGCAAAGGCCGGGTCCTCGACATCACCAGTCTGGAGACCGGATCAGGCGGCGCGACGCAGGAACGGACGCTGGCCGGACTGCACGGCACGACGGATGAAGTCGGCGCGGCCGGCATCGCGACCATTCAGGTTGTCGGCGCACTGGGACGGCTCGTAGGCAGCCGCGGACAGCATCACCTCGAGCTCGCAGAGGTCGACCTTGGGCTCGGTCAGCTCTTCGGGGGTCACGTTCAGCTTGCGGCCGACGTTCCAGAACATGCGCGGGTTCCAGAGCTTGGTCTGGATACGCGGGGACTGAAACAGGGTGACGCAGCGGTTGTTGAGCTCTTGCTGATCCATGGGATACTCCTGATCGTACGGTTATTCGAGCGCGCCCGAATCTAGCCGACCCGCCCGGCGAATACAAGCGTTTCCTGATAGAAACTCCGGGAGTACCGCGTGCAAGGGGCTATTCCACGGTCACCGATTTCGCCAGATTGCGCGGCTGATCAACGTCCGTGCCCTTGAGCACCGCCGTATGGTAGGCCAGCAACTGCAACGGCACGGTCAGCAGGATCGGCGCCAGCCAGGGGCTCAGCGGCTCGCTCTGCGGCAGGCCGATCCAGATGTCCTCCGGGGCCAGGGTACGCGCCGCACTGGACTCGCCAATCACGATCAGCTGCCCGCCCCGGGCGCGCACCTCCTGGAGGTTGCTGGAGAGTTTCTCCAGCTGCGCGTCGTCGGGGGCCACGGCGACTACCGGCATCTCGGTGTCCACGAGCGCGAGCGGTCCGTGCTTCAGTTCGCCCGAGGGATACGCCTCGGCATGGATGTAGGAGATCTCCTTCAGCTTGAGCGCGCCCTCCAGGGCGATCGGGAAGTGCGCCCCGCGCCCGAGGAACAGGGCGTGGTGCCGCTCCATCAGATCCTCGGCGACGCGCGCAATCGGGTTGTCCAGGGCCAGGATGCGCGCCACCTGATCGGGGAGGCTGCGCAGGGCCGTCACCGCAGCGACGCGTTCCTCGGCGGTCATACGGGCGGCCGTAGCGGTCTGGCCCAGCAGGAGTACGAGGGTGGCGAGGGCGGCCAGCTGGGTCGTGAACGCCTTGGTCGAGGCGACGCCGATCTCGGGTCCGGCATGGGTCATCAGGACCAGATCGGCAGCCCGCGCCATGGTGCTCTCGGGGACATTGCAAATGGCCAGACGGGCCAGGAACGGCTCGTCCTGGGACTGGCGCAGCACCGCGAGGGTATCGGCGGTCTCCCCCGACTGGGAGATCACCACCAGCAGCGTGGCCGGGGCCAGCACGTGACGGCGATACCGGTATTCGCTTGCCACATCGACGCGGGCGGGCAGGCCCAGGTGCTCCTCGATCCAGTGGGCGGCCACCATTCCGGCGTGATAGCTGGTGCCGCATGCCACGATTTGCACGGCGCTGACCTCGGCCAGGCGCTCGCTGGTACCGGGCCCGAGGATGTTTTCCAGGACGGCGTCCTCGCCCAGACGGCCGGACAGGGTCTCCGCCAGTGCGTGCGGTTGCTCGTAGATCTCCTTCAGCATGAAGTGGCGATACTCGCCACGATCGGCAACGCTTGCCTGGCAGCGGGTCTCGCGGACACTGCGCTCGACCGCCTGGCCGTGCAGGTCCTGGACCTCCACGCCCTTGCGCGTCAGGCGGGCGATATCCCCGTCCTCGAGGTCGACGAATCGCTGGGTCACCGGCAGCAGGGCCTGGACGTCCGAGGCGGCAAAGAACTCGCCGATTCCGAGCCCGAGGATCAGGGGGCTTCCGAAACGCGCGACGATCAGCTCGTCGGGATAGTCGGCAAAGACCGCCGCGATGGCATAGGCCCCTTCAAGGTCGGCACAGGCGCGGCGCATGGACTCGAGGGGCGAGGCCCCGTCGACCAGGGCCTGCTCGATCCGGTGGGCAATGACCTCGCTGTCGGTTGCCGACACGCAGTGCCAGCCGGCAGCGGCCAGGTCGTCTCGCAGCCGGGCATGGTTTTCGATAATGCCGTTATGGACAATCGCGACCCGGCCGTCACGGGAACGGTGGGGGTGGGCATTCACCTCGGTGGGCGGCCCGTGGGTCGCCCAGCGCGTATGGGCAATCCCCACCGGCCCTTGCAGGCCGATCGTGTCGATCTGTTCCTCCAGGGTGGCGACCTTGCCGACCGCACGGACGTCGCGTAACGCGCGGTTCTCGATGACCGCTACACCGGCGGAGTCGTACCCGCGGTATTCCAGTCGATGCAGACCCTCGACGAAGATCGGGACCAGGTTGCGCTCACCAATACCTGCCAGCAGACCGCACATGCAAACTCCTTATGTCGAGTCGGACTTTTGTGTCTAGTCGGACTTCTTCTTGGGGCGCGGCCAGTCCTGGATAACGCGCGGGCGTGCACGGGTCAGCGCCAGCGCACGCGGGTCGACATCGTCGGACAAGGTCGAGCCCGCCCCCACCGTCGCGTCATCGCCGATGCGGATGGGCGCCACCAGGGCCGTGTTGGAGCCGATGAACGCTCGCTCGCCGATCTCGGTGCGATGCTTGTTGGCACCATCATAGTTGCAGGTAATCGTCCCTGCGCCCAGATTGGCGCCGGCCCCGACGCTGGCATCCCCGACGTAGGTCAGGTGGTTCGCCTTCGCGCCCGGACCCAGCGTGGCGTTCTTGATCTCGACAAAGTTGCCGACGCGGGCACCGGGGCCGAGCTCGGTCCCCGGGCGCAGCCGGGCGAACGGCCCAACATTGGCCCCCTCGCCGATCCTTACACCTTCCAGGACACTGTGTGCCGCAACCTGCGTGCCGGATCCAATCTCGCAATCGCGCAACACGCAGCCGGGGCCAATATAGACATCGTCCGCCAGCGTCACCGTGCCCTCGATCACGACGTTCACGTCGATCGAACAGTCGTGTCCGAATTTCAGGACGCCGCGCACATCCAGGCGGGCGGGGTCCGCCACTGCGAGACCATCCCGCATCATCCGGGAGCACTGCTCCGCCTGGTGCAGGCGCTCCTGGACGGCCAGCTGCTCGCGGTCGTTCACACCCAGCACGGCGACGGGATCGGAACTGCGCACGACATCGATCACCCGTCCTTGACCTCGTGCCACGGCCACAATGTCGGTCAGATACCACTCGCGCGGCCCTGCCGGATCGGGCTCGCAGGAAGCTAGCCAACCACGCAAGTCCCCGGCCGGTGCGGCGAGCACGCCGGTATTGATCAGGTCGACCGCACGTTCCCCGCTGGTGGCCTCCTTGTGCTCGACGATCCGCTCCAGCTGGCCCGCGGCATCGAGGATCAGGCGACCGTATCCGGTTGGGTCGGGAACCTGAGCGGCCAGGACGGTTACGCCAGTGCCGCGAGCACAGGCCTCCAGGTCCGCGACCGGGATCCGCGGGACGTCCCCATAGGTCACCAGGACACGCGCATGGTCTGGGATGTGCTGCAGGGCCTGATAAACCGCATGCCCGGTCCCCCGCGGCTCGCCCTGGTCGATCCAGTCAAGTGCGGGGACGTGCTCGGCAAATGCGGCTCGCACACGTTCCTGTTCGTGGCTGACCACGACGTGGAGCGCGTCGGCTTCCAGCGGCGCCACGCGTTGGAGGACATGGTCCAGCAGGGGGCGTCCGGCTAGAGATTGCAGGACCTTGGGGAGGCGCGACCGCATGCGCGTCCCCTTGCCGGCCGCGAGGACCGCGATATGAAGGGGTGTCGTCTCAGACATGGGTGCAATCATAAAGGGCCAACCGAATCGGTTGGCCCTTGGGGTCGGTCATTCGTCGCAGTTTGCCGGATTATTTCCGGCGCAACTTCTGGATCATCTGCAGGCGGGCGGCGGCCTCCACGAGTTCCGCCTGCGCCTTGGCGTAGTCGAAATCGGCCTTGGAGTTCTCCAGGGCCTCCTCCGCACGTTTCTTCGCCTCCAGCGCCTCGGCCTCGTCGAGATCCTTGGCCCGCACCGCCGTATCCGCCAGGACCGTCACATGATACGGCTGGACCTCGAGGATACCGCCCGAGACGAACACCGGCTGCGGATCGGCGCCTTCCTTTTCCAGGATGCGCAGCTCGCCCGGGTTCAGGCGCGCCAGCATCTGGGTGTGGCCCGCATAGACACCGACCTCGCCACCCTCGGCCGGGGCCGCGATCATCAGCGCGGTCCCGGAGTAGATGGACTCCTCGGCACTGACCACATCCACGTGCATCGTCATGGGCATGTTGCTCACTCCTTAGCCGAGCTTCTCGGCCTTCTCGACGGCTTCCTCGATGGTGCCGACCATGTAGAAGGCCTGTTCGGGCAGATGGTCATACTCGCCAGCCACTATGGCCTTGAACGCGCGGATGGTGTCCTTCAGAGACACGTACTTGCCCGGCGCCCCGGTGAACACCTCGGCCACGAAGAACGGCTGCGACAGGTAGCGCTGGATCTTTCGCGCACGGGCCACGACCAGCTTGTCGTCTTCCGACAGCTCGTCCATGCCGAGGATCGCGATGATGTCCTTCAGCTCCTTGTAACGCTGCAGAGTGTTCTGCACCGCACGGGCGGTGTCGTAGTGTTCCTGCCCGATGATCTGCGGGTCCAGCTGGCGCGAGGTCGAGTCCAGCGGATCCACGGCCGGGTAGATGCCCAGCTCGGCGATCTGGCGCGAGAGCACGACGGTCGCATCCAGGTGCGCAAAGGTCGTGGCCGGCGACGGGTCGGTCAAGTCATCCGCCGGCACGTAGACCGCCTGGATGGAGGTGATCGAGCCCTTCTTGGTCGAGGTGATGCGCTCCTGCAGCACACCCATCTCTTCCGCCAGGGTCGGCTGGTAGCCCACCGCGGACGGCATACGCCCCAGCAGCGCGGAGACCTCGGTCCCGGCCAGGGTGTAACGGTAGATGTTGTCGATGAACATCAGCACGTCGCGGCCTTCGTCACGGAAGAACTCGGCCATCGTCAGGCCGGTCAGCGCGACACGCAGGCGGTTACCCGGCGGCTCGTTCATCTGGCCGTAGACCAGGGCCACCTTGTCGAGGACGTTGGAGTCCTTCATCTCGTGGTAGAAGTCGTTCCCTTCACGGGTACGCTCGCCCACACCGGCGAACACGGAGTAACCGGAATGCTCGATCGCGATGTTGCGGATCAGCTCCATCATGTTCACGGTCTTGCCCACGCCGGCACCGCCGAACAGGCCGACCTTGCCACCCTTCGCGAACGGGCACAGGAGATCGATCACCTTGATTCCGGTTTCCAGCAGCTCGGTGGAGCCCGCCTGCTCGTCGAAGGTCGGGGCGGCACGGTGGATCGACCAGGTTTCCTGGGCCTCCACGTCGCCGGCGTTGTCCACCGGGCGGCCGAGCACGTCCATCACGCGGCCCAGGGTCCCCTTGCCGACCGGCACGGAGATCGGCTTGCCGGTCGCGGTGACCGGGGTCTGACGCTTCACACCCTCTGTGGTCCCCATGGCGATCGTGCGCACGACGCCGTCACCCAGCTGCTGCTGGACTTCCAGGGTCAGGCCGTTTTCCAGGGTCAGGGCGTCGTAGACCTTGGGCACTTCGCCGTGGGGGAACTCCACGTCCACGACGGCGCCGATGATTTCGACAATTTTTCCGGAACTCATTTGTTCATCCTCGTAAGTCGTAATTCGTGCCGAGCCGATCGATTCGTGCCGGCGGGCGCTAGACCGCAGCCGCGCCGCTGACGATCTCGGAGATCTCCTGGGTGATCGCGGCCTGGCGCGCCTTGTTGTAGACGAGCTGCAGGTCCTTGATCATCGTGCCGGCGTTGTCGGAGGCCGACTTCATCGCGACCATGCGCGCGGCCATTTCGCAGGCCACGTTCTCGACCACCGCCTGGTAGATCAGCGACTCGACATAGCGCTCGAGCAGGGTATCCATCACCGGAACCGTATCGGGCTCGTAGATGTAGTCCCAGTGATGCTTCAGAGACTCGTCCTTGCTCGGCGCGGTCGGCAGAAGCTGGGTCGCCTCCGGCTGCTGGGTCATCGTGTTGACGAACTTGTTCTCCAGCAGCACGACGCGGTCGACCTTGCCATCGCGGAAGTTGTCCAGCACCACCTTGATGGAGCCAATCAGGTCCGTGATGTGCGGGCGATCACCCAGATCGCGCGCCTCGGCCACGATGTTGCCACCCAGGCGCTTGAAGAACTGCAGCGCCTTGTTGCCGACGACGCACAGGTCCACCTCGACGCCCTCTTCGCGGTAACGCCGCATCTCGCCGACGGCCTTCTTGAACAGGTTGGTGTTCAACCCGCCGCATAGGCCACGATCGGTCGAGACGATGATCAGCGCCACACGCTTCACTTCGCGCTCGACCATGAACGGATGCTTGTACTCCGCGTTGGCCATCGCGACGTGACCGATCACGTCGTGGATCTTCTGGGCGTAAGGCCGGGACTCTTCCATGCGGTCCTGGGCCTTGCGCATCTTGGACGCTGCGACCATCTCCATGGCCTTGGTGATCTTCTGAGTATTCTGGATACTCTTGATCTGCGTCCGGATCTCCTTAGTGCCCGCCATTGCGTGCTCCCGTTACCAGCTGTGCTTGGCCTTGAACTCTTCCAGGGCCTTCTTCAGCTTTTCCTGGATGGAGTCGTTGTAGTCGCCAGAGCTGTTGATTTCGTCCAGGAGCTCCTTCTGCGAGGAACGCGCGTAGGCCATCAGTTCCTTTTCGAAGCTCACGACCTTGTCCGCCTCGACGTCATCGAGGTAGCCCTCGTTGGCGGCGTACAGCGAGAACGCCATCTCGCCGATGGACATCGGCTGGTACTGGCCCTGCTTCATCAGTTCGGTGACGCGCTTGCCGCGGTCAAGCTGCTTGCGGGTCAGCTCGTCGAGATCGGAGGCGAACTGCGAGAACGCCGCCAGTTCACGGTACTGCGCCAGCGCCAGACGCACACCACCACCAAGCTTCTTGATGATCTTGGTCTGCGCGGCCCCACCGACTCGGGAGACCGACAGACCAGCGTTGATCGCCGGGCGGATGCCCGAGTTGAACAGGTCGGTCTCGAGGAAGATCTGGCCGTCGGTGATCGAGATCACGTTGGTCGGCACGAACGCGGACACGTCGCCCGCCTGGGTCTCGATGATCGGCAGCGCGGTCAGCGAGCCGGTCTGGCCCTTCACTTCGCCGTTGGTCATCTGCTCGACGTAGTCGGCGTTCACGCGGGAGGCGCGCTCCAGCAGGCGCGAGTGCAGATAGAAGACGTCACCCGGATAGGCTTCGCGGCCCGGCGGACGACGCAGTAGCAGCGACACCTGACGATAGGCCCAGGCCTGCTTGGTCAGATCGTCGTAGACGATCAGGGCGTCTTCACCACGATCGCGGAAGTACTCGCCCATCGCGCAGCCGGCGTACGGGGCGATGAACTGCATCGCGGCCGACTCGGAGGCGTTGGCGGCCACAATGATGGTGTTATCCATCGCACCGGCCTCTTCCAGCTTGGCCACCACAGAGGCAACCGACGAGGCCTTCTGACCCACGGCGACGTAGATACACTTAACGCCGGAGTCCTTCTGGTTGATGATCGCGTCGATCGCCACCGCGGTCTTACCGGTCTGGCGGTCACCGATGATCAGCTCGCGCTGGCCACGGCCCACGGGGACCATCGCGTCGATCGCCTTGATGCCGGACTGCAGCGGCTGGTCAACCGACTGCCGGTCGATAACACCGGGGGCAATCTTCTCGATCGGGCTGGAGACTCCGGTTTCCACCGGACCCTTGCCGTCGATCGGGCGGCCGAGGGAGTCGACCACGCGGCCCAGCAGGCCCTCGCCCACCGGCACCTCAAGGATGCGACCGGTGCACTTGGCGGTATCGCCTTCTTTAATGTGCTTGTAGTCACCCAGGATCACGACGCCGACAGAGTCACGCTCGAGGTTGAGCGCCATGCCGAAGGTGTCGCCGGGGAACTCGATCATTTCGCCCTGCATGACATCGCCAAGGCCGTGCACGCGAGCGATACCGTCGGTCAGGCTGACCACGGAGCCCTCGTTGGCGGCCTCGGAGGAGGCATCGAATTTCTCGATGCGCTGTTTGATCAGATCACTGATCTCGGAGGGATTCAGTTGCATGTTAAATATCCTCTTAGCGACTCAAATTGGCAGCCAGGCGGTTCAGCTGGCCTCGCACGGAGCCGTCGATTACCAGGTCGCCGGCGCGGATGATGGCCCCGCCGAGCAGGGAGCTGTCGACTGAACACTCGAGATCGACTTCGCAGCCCAGGCCTTTGGCCAGGGCATCGTGGATCTCTTTCTCCTGCGCCTGCGTGAGCTTGCGGAAGGCGATTACGTCGGCGTGGACGCGCTTTTCGGCCTCGGCCTTCATCGCGGAGAACGCGTCGTAGACGGCGGGCAGCGCGGGCAGGCGACCATTTTCGGCCAGCAGCCGAACCAGGTTGCCGGCCTCGGGGCCGACCTTGTCGCCGGCCACGTCCAGCACGAGCTGCGCGCGATCGGCACGCGGGAGCCGCGGGTTGGAGAGGAGACTGTGCATCTGCGAGTCGGCGGCGATGGCCGCCAGCAACTCGAGCTGCTCGGCCCAGCCAGCGAGATCGTTTTTCTCCTGGGCCCGCTCGAAAGCGGCGCGGGCGTAGGGTCGGGCGACCGAAATCAGGTCTGACATAACGTCTCCTTAGAGCTTGGCCGCGAGCTTCTTCAGCAGATCGCCGTGGGCCTTGGCATCGATCTCCTTGGCCAGGATCTGCTCGGCACCGGCAACCGCCAGCTGGGAGACCTGCTTGCGCAGTTCTTCCTTCGCACGGTTGATCTCCTGCTCAATCTCGGAGTGCGCCTGTTCCTTGATACGCTCGCCTTCCTCGCGCGCGGTGGTCTTGCTTTCCTCGACCAGCTCTGTCGCACGCTTCTGCGCAGAGGCCATGATCTCGTTGGCCTGCTGCTTGGCCTCCTTGATCACCGCGGTCGCGCGCTCCTGGGCGAGCTCCTGTTCCTTTTCGCCACGCTCGGCGGCGGCCAGGCCGTCCGCAATCTTCTTGCGGCGCTCTTCCAGGGCGGCGGACATGGGCGGCCAAACGTAGCGCATCGTGAACCACACGAATACGGCAAACGCCAGGAGCTGGCCGATGATGGTCAGATTGATATTCATCCTGCTACCTCAGGTTGACGAGTGGAGGGGACCTCGGGACTCGCTCAGCCTTGTTAACCCAGGGCGAACAGAACGTACAGGCCGATACCCACGCCGATCATCGGCACGGCGTCGGTCAGACCCATCACGATAAAGAACTGAGTACGCAGCATCGGGATCAGTTCCGGCTGACGCGCGGCGCCTTCCAGGAAGCGACCACCCAGGGTACCCACGCCGATGGCGGCGCCGACAGCGGCCAGACCCAGAAGCAGAGAGCCAGCCAGGACGATCAGAGCGTTAGCCATTTCCATTTTTGTATCTCCAGTCGAGTGTTGAAACGGTCAGTTTGAAGGTGAATCGAATCAGTGGTCTTCGCTGTACGCCATGTCCAGATAGACGACGGTCAGCACCATGAAGATGAAGGCCTGCAGCGGCACCACGAGAATGTGGAAGATCGCCCAGCCGACATGCAGCACACCACCGGCCAGACCCAGGATCAGGCCCGCGGAGTACATAACGCCGATCAGGATGAAGATCATCTCCGCCGCGTACAGGTTGCCGAACAGTCGCAGGGCGAGCGATGCGGGCTTGGCCAGCAGGTTGATGAACTCCAGCGCGAAGTTGATCACCCAGAAGATCGGCTTCAGGAACACGATGTTGGTCTGGAACGGGATGCCCGTCAGTTCCTTGATAAAGCCCACCGGGCCCTTGATCTTCAGCGAGTAGTAGATGATCAGGACGAACACGCCCAGCGCCAGACCCGCGGTCACGTTGATGTCCGTGGTCGGCACGATCTTGAAGTAGGGGATACCCAGCAGATAGGCGATGTGCGGCAGCAGATCCACCGGCACCAGGTCCATCAGGTTGAGCAGGAAGATCCAGACAAAGATGGTCAGCGCGAGTGGCGCGACCATGTCGTTCTTGTGCTTGAACGAGCCACGGACGTTGTCGTTAACAAAGTCCATCGTCATTTCGACAAAGTTCTGCCAGCCACCCGGGACGCCAGCGGTGACCTTCTTGGCGGCAGCGCGAAACGTGAGGATAAACAGGAGGCCAAGACCAATCGACCACAGCATGGAGTCGACATGGATCGCCCAGAAGCCCATTTCGGCGGCCTGGGTGCTGGTCGTGGCGAAGCTCAACCCGTTCTCGGGGTGGAGCCCAAAGGTGAGGTTCGTGAGATGGTGAGCAATGTGCTCTTCCATCGTGGGCAGTTCGCTTTCTGAAGCCATGCAGTTATCTCGTCATTGCTTGATCAGAAACCCGGTGCAGCCACCAGAGCGGGGCCAGATGCACCAGGAGGAAGATGCCGAACAAAGCCAGCAAGTTCGGCTCGTCCAGGTAAGCGAACGCCACCCCGAATGCCACCGCGATGATTACGAGTCGTCCCAGCTCGGCGCCCATCATTCGCGCCGTGAGCGAGCCCACCTGATCAGAGCGATAGGCTCGAAACACAACGACCGCGGCCACGGCATTGCCGAGGGTCGCGGTCAAGCCGCCGACCATGGCCGAGATCGCCACGATCGGGGGGAACAGGGCCAGTAGTAGGCCCGACAGTATCAGCGTTAGGGCGAGCTGCAGACCGATCGATTGTAAGGCGTGTCTGAAGCGTCGCGGTGTCATTCAGCGGATGGGCACACCCACCCCTCTCCCAAAAAGTGCGCGCATTATAAGAGCACCCTTCTATTAGGTCAAACCGTTATGGGGTGGCCAAAGGGGCGTGGGGAGAGGCTTTGGGCGAGGCAGACGGGCTTTTTAATGGATGTGTTCGAGGATGCCGTCGAGCTCGTCGAGGCTGTTGTATTCGATGACCAGTCGGCCCTTGCCCTGGCGGTTGTAGCGGACCTGGACGGGGGCCCCGAGGCGATCAGACAGGCGGCTTTCGAGTTGCCGGACCTCTGGCGAGGGGCCGGCCTCCTTGCGCGGCTCCGGCTGCGCCGAGAGGACCTTCTTGACCAGTTGCTCGGTGGCGCGGACGGTCATGTCACGCTTGACGACCGTCGCGGCAACCCCCGGCTGGTCGTCCAGCGGCAGGGCCAGCAGAGAGCGGGCATGGCCCATCTCCAGCCGGCCCTCGTTCACATGTTCCTTGACCACGTCGTGCAACTCCAGCAGACGCAGCAGGTTGGTGACGGAGGTGCGCGAACGGCCGACCGCATCCGCCGCCGCCTGATGGGTCATCTCGAATTCGTCGATCAGGCGCCGGATGGCCTGCGCCTCTTCCAGCGGGTTCAGGTCCTCGCGCTGGATGTTCTCGATCAGCGACATCGCGGCCGCGGCCTGATCGGGGATGTCGCGCACCACCGCCGGCACGCTCTCCAGCCCCGCAATTTGGGCGGCTCGCCAGCGGCGTTCGCCAGCAATCAGTTCGAAGCCGCCCTCGACCCGGCGCACGACAACCGGCTGAACAATGCCCTGGGCACGAATCGACTCGGCCAGCTCCGCGAGCGCGGGCTCGGACATGTGCACGCGCGGCTGATACTGACCGCGGCGGATCTGTTCGATCGGCAGCTGCGCCAGGGAGTCACTCTCGTTGCCGCCGCTTTGTGCCCCCGACAGGAGGGCATCGAGCCCGCGGCCCAGTCCACGTTTTGCCATCGTTTCAGTCCTGCTCGTCTAGGGAAACACTGATTAATGCACGCGCTCGCGCTCGAGTCGCTTTTGCGTGCGAACAAGGCGCGGTGACTGCCGTGCAGTCATTCTGCACAAGGGAGCCGCAACGCCGTGCGCGCGCAAAAGCGGCCGAGCCCCTTCGGGGTTGGCACCCCAGGTTCCCCGATCCTGCGTTGCGCCGCTTGCGGGTAGAACCACTACCCGCTGCACGACGCGCCTTGTCTCGGAAAACCTGGGGTGCCAACGCGAGCGTGTGCATTAATCAGTGTTTCCCTGGGCGCGATCAGCGGCGCAGCATCTCGCCGGCCAGCGCGAGGTAGGCCACCGCCCCGCGCGAGGAGGCATCATACAACAAGGCCGGCTGACCAAAGCTGGGGGCCTCGGCCAGGCGGATGTTGCGCGGGATCACAGTCCGGAACACGCGTTCGCCGAAGTGCCCGGTGAGCTGGTCGGAGACGTCACCGGACAGCCGGTTGCGCGGGTCAAACATTGTGCGCAGCAACCCGGCGATGCGCAGCTGCGGGTTGGGCCCCTTCTGGATGCTCTCGATCGTGCGCATCAGCGCGGTCAGGCCCTCGAGCGCGTAGTACTCGCACTGCATCGGGATCACGACCCCGTCGGCGGCCACCAGCCCGTTGACCGTCAACAGGTTCAGCGACGGCGGGCAGTCGATCAGGATGTGGTCGTAGTCGGCGGCCACCGGGCCCAGGGCGTCGCGCAGCCGATATTCGCGTCGCTCCTGATCCATCAGGCGCACCTCGGCCACGGTCAGGTCCCCGTTCGCCGGCACCAGATCGAAACCGCCCTCCACACGGTGAGCGGCCTCCGGAACCGTGGCCTGGCCCAGCAGCACCTCGCAGGAGGTCGGGTCGTCGGCGTGCTTGTCCACGCCGGAACCGGTGGTGGCATTCCCCTGTGGGTCCAGGTCCACGACCAGCACGCGCTTGCCCAGCCGGGCGAGCGAGGCGGCGAGATTCACGCAGGTCGTGGTCTTGCCCACCCCGCCCTTCTGATTGGTGATGGCCAGCGTATCGGTCACGTCTCGGCTCTCTCGATAATGGCGATGTGCCGCTGGGCGGCCTCGCCGGGAATGGTAACCGGGTCCACAGCCCGGTACGACCACGGGGCGGGCAGCGGCGCGTCCGCCACCGAGCGCTGCCCGAGCATGGCCAGCACCCGCCCGCCCGTGGCCACCTGCGGTGCGACGCGCGCGACCATGTCCGCCGGTGCCTTGAATGCCCGCGCCAGGACCGTGGTGTAGGGCGCGGCGGGTCCGAAATCCTCGATCCGCATATGCACGGCCTCGACCCGGGTCAGCCCGGCCAGCCCGATCACGTTGCGCAGGAAGCGGATGCGCTTGGCCGCGCTGTCCAGCAGGCAGAAATCGCGCTCGCGCTCGCAGGCGGCCAGCACGAAGCCCGGCAGGCCGGCGCCCGTCCCGACATCCAGGATGCGGTCCCCGTGAAGATACGGGCGCAGGGTCAGGCTGTCGAGGATGTGACGGGGGATCCACTGCGCGGGATCGCGCACGGCGGTCAGGTTGTGCACCCGGTTCCAGCGCCCGAGCTGCTCGAGATAGATCGCCAGGGCCTCGATGGCGGCTGCGTCCAGCGCCCACTCGTCGGCGACGGCGCCCAGGGCCGCCCGCCAGTCGTTACTCGCCACTGGCGCGCTGCTTCAGGTGAACAGCCAGAGCCGAAAGCGCGGCCGGGGTCACGCCCGGGATGCGCTGGGCCTGACCCAGCGTGTGCGGACGGAATTCGGCGAGTTTCTGGCGGATCTCGTTGGACAGACCATGCACCCGCGCGTAGTCGAGGTTGTCCGGCAGCGCCGTCTGCTCGGCCTTCGCCTGGCGCGCGACCTCGGCCTGCTGGCGTTCGATGTACCCGGCGTATCTGGCCTGAATCTCGGCCTGCTCGCGCACGTCCGGCGTGCAGCCCGCATCCAGTTCCGGGAGTGCCTGCATCAGGGCGTCATAGTCGGCCTCCGGTCGGCGCAGCAGGTCGAGCAGTGTGGCATCCGGCTCCGGGGCCTTGCCGAGGAGCTCGACCAGGGCCGGGCGGCTGCGCTGATCCCGGTCCGGTCGCGTCTGTGCAAGCCTGCTCATTTCCGACTCGATCGCGGCGGCGCGGCGCTCGAACCGTGCCCAGCGGGCATCGTCGACCAGGCCATGTTCGCGCCCGACCGGGGTCAGGCGCAGATCCGCGTTGTCCTCGCGCAACAGCAGCCGGTACTCGGCGCGCGACGTGAACATGCGGTAGGGCTCCTGCGTGCCGCGGGTGACCAGGTCGTCGATCAGCACACCGATATAGGCCTCGGAACGCTGCGGGATCCAGGGTTCGGCGTCCCGGGTCAGGCGGGCGGCATTCAGTCCGGCGACCAGGCCCTGGGCGGCGGCCTCTTCGTATCCGGTGGTGCCGTTGATCTGCCCGGCGAAGAACAGATTGGCCACCTCCCGCGTGGCCAGCGATGGGCGCAGGCCGCGCGGGTCGAAGTAGTCGTACTCGATCGCGTAGCCCGGACGGGTAATGCGCGCGTGCTCGAAGCCCTCGATGCTCTGCACCAGCGGCACCTGGATCGCATAGGGCAGGGAGGTGGAGATGCCGTTTGGGTAGAGCTCGTGGGTGGTCAGCCCCTCCGGCTCGACGAAGACCTGGTGGCTGGTCTTGTCGGCAAAGCGCACGACCTTGTCCTCGATCGAGGGGCAGTACCGCGGTCCGGTGCTGTCGATCTGGCCGGAGTACATCGGCGCCTGATCGAGGTTGGCGCGGATCAGGTCATGGGTCCGCTCGCTCGTACGCGCGATATGACAGGGGCGCTGTTCCGGGTGGTCGCCGGGCGAGCCGGTGAACGAGAACACCGGGCGCGGGTCATCGCCCGGCTGCACCTCGAGGCGCGAGAAGTCGACACTGCGCCCGTCGATGCGCGGCGGGGTGCCGGTCTTCAGGCGCCCGACCGCAAAGGCCATATCGCGCAGGCGCGCGGCCAGGCGCACGCTCGGCGGATCGCCCGCGCGCCCGCCCGGCTGCTGGGTCAGCCCGGTATGCATCTGGCCGTTGAGGAAGGTCCCCACCGTCAGCACGACGGCGCGGGCCTGGAACGCAAGGCCCGCCTCGGTGACCACACCGGTCACACGATCACCGTCCATGGTGATGTCGGCCACCGGCTGCTGGAAGATCTGCAGATTGGGCTCGGCCTCCACGAACTGGCGAATGGCCTGGCGGTAGAGCTGCCGGTCGGACTGGGCGCGGGTCGCGCGCACCGCCGGACCCTTGCGCCTATTGAGGATGCGGAAATGGATGCCGGCGGCATCCGCCGCGCGCGCCATCACGCCCCCCAGGGCATCGATCTCCTTGACCAGGTGGCCCTTGCCAATGCCGCCGATCGCCGGATTGCAGCTCATCTGGCCAATCGTCTCGATGTTATGGGTCAGCAGCAGCGTGCGCGCACCCGCGCGTGCCGCGGCCAGAGCGGCCTCGGTGCCGGCGTGTCCGCCGCCAATCACGATGACATCAAATTCTTCTGCCATGACCTCTTGAAACCCGGCCGCTGGGCGGCCCGAAAAAGTAAAATCAGCAGTTTAGCAGGAGTGGCGGTGGCGTCGAAGCGGCCGCATGGGGATCCATGTTTCCCTACGCCATCACTTGCCGATGCAGAAACCGGCGAAGATCTCGCCGAGCAGGGCCTCGTGGTCCTGGCGACCCAGCAGGGCGTCCAGCGCCGCTTCGGCCAGGCGCAGCTCCTCGGCGATCAGGTCGGGCGCGGCGCTGGCCTCGATGCGGCCCAGATGCAGCGCCGCCAGGCGCAGGCCATCGAGGTGGCGCGCACGCACGCTGAAGCGCTGCTGCCCGCCCTCGCTGGCACCCAGCCGCTCGACGATGGCCTGCTTGAGTTCATCAATGCCCGCACCGGTGCGCGCCGAGATGACGATCCCCTCTGTAGATCGGGAATCCGCGACGCAATCCTGCTTGTTCCAGACCGTGAGCCGCGGGATCTCGGGCGGGGCCTCCAGCTCGGGGACGGCCTCCGGCCGGGTCAGATCCCGAAGGTCCAGGATCAGGTCGGCCCCGGTCGCAGCCTCGCGGGCGCGCTGCATCCCGATCTTTTCCACAGGGTCGTCGCTGGCGTGCAGCCCGGCGGTGTCGATCAGTTCCACCGGGATCCCGTGGATGGCGATCGGCGAGCGCAGTACGTCCCGGGTGGTCCCGGGGCGGTCGGTGACGATCGCCACCTCGCTCTCGGCCAGTCGATTCATCAGGCTGGACTTGCCGACATTGGGGGCACCGACCAGGGCCAGACGCAGGCCCTGGGCGAAATAGCGGGCCGGGCGCAGGCGCTCGAGGAGCGCGAGGATGGTCGTGTGCAGGACCTCCGCCCGCCGGGCGATGTCCGGGGCGGCCTCGGATTCGAGGTCAGTCTCGCCGAAGTCGATCTCGGCCTCGATGACCACGCGCATGTCGCGGATGGCCCGGGAGACCGGCTCCAGCTCCGCGGCCAGCGCCCCGTCGAGGCTGGAGCGGGCCAGGCGCGCGGCCTGGGCCGTCTGGGCATGGATCAGATCGGCGACGGCCTCGGCCTGCGCGAGGTCGAGGCGGCCGTTCAGAAAGGCCTGTTCGGTGAATTCGCCCGGCCGCGCGCGGCGCGCACCGAGGCCGACCGCCGCCGCGACGAGCGCCTCCAGGAGCACCGGGCTGCCGTGGCCTTGCAGTTCGACCACGTCTTCACCGGTATACGAATGGGGCGCGGGGAAATAGAGGATCAGGCCATCGTCGATGGTCTCGCCGCTGGCCGGATCAGTGAGGCGGCCGTAATGAGCTTGGCGTGGTCGCAGGCGGTCGCGCCCGGTCAGGCGCCGGGCGATCACCAGCGACTGGGGGCCCGACAGACGGACCACGCCAATGCCGCCGACCCCCGGCGGGGTGGCGACCGCGACGATGGTATCCGCCACGGTCACGGCCCGGTCAGCTCTTCTGCTTGTCCGGGTCCTCGCCGCCCTCGATCTTGCGCGTGATGTACCACTGCTGGGCGATGGAGAACAGGTTGTTGGTGAACCAGTACAGCACCAGGCCCGCCGGGAAGAAGGCGAAGAAGATCGTGAACACGAATGGCAGCGCCATGAAGATCTTCTGCTGCACCGGGTCCATCGGCGGCGGGTTCAGCTTGTACTGCACGAACATGGACACGCCCATCAGGATCGGCAGGATGAAGTACGGATCACGCGAGGACAGATCCTGGATCCACAGCCACCACGGGGCCTGACGCAGTTCCACGCTCTCCAGCAACACCCAGTACAGGGCGATGAACACCGGGATCTGCACCAGGATCGGGAGACAGCCACCCAGCGGGTTGATCTTCTCCTTCTTGTACAACTCCATCAGCGCCTGGTTCATGCGCTGCTTGTCGTCCTTGTAGCGTTCCTTCAGGGCCTGCAGCTTGGGCGCAACCTTGCGCATGCGCGCCATCGAGCGATAGCTGGTGGCGGACAGCTTGAAGAACGCGAGCTTGATCAGGATGGTGAGCAGCACGATCGACCAGCCCCAGTTACCGACGACGCTGTGGATCAGATCCAGCAGCCAGAACAGCGGCTTGGCCAGGAAGGTGAACATCCCGTAGTCGACGGTCAGTTCCAGGCCCTGGGCGATCTGGGAAAGCTCGTCCTGGAGCTTCGGCCCAACCCACAGTCGGGTCTGAAGCTGCCCGCTCTCGCCCGGGCGCACGGTCAGGGGCTCGGCCGAGTGCAGGCCGATCAGGTATTCCTCGCCAACCTCGCCAGGCACGGCGCGGGCATACAGCGCGTTCACCTCGTCATCGCCCGGGACCCAGGCAGAGACGAAATAGTGCTGGATCATCGCGACCCAGCCGCCATGCAGGCGTTGCTGGATGGGGTCGTCGGCGAGCGACTCGAAACGCTCCCGCTGGTAACTGCCGTCGAAATACGCGGCCCCCGTGAACGTATACAACCACCAGGACTCGCGGTCCGGGGTCGGCCCGTGGCGCAACTGTCGATACTGGCGCCCACTCCAGGTGGAATCGCCCTGGTTGCGGACCTCGTAACCCACCTCGATCAGATGAGTCCCGCGGGTAAAGGTGTAGGTCTTGATGACCTCGATCTCGCCATCGTCCGAGACCCAGCGCATCGGGACCTGAAGGGTATCGTCGCCCTCGGCCATCTCGAAGTGGTCGCCGTCAACCTCGAAATTGGCGTGGTGCGAGGGGGCCCGCCCCTCCATCGCGCGGTCGTTGACGCGGTCGTGCGTCAGGCCACTCTGAGCCACGTAGCCGCGCACGCGGTGGTCAAACAGGCGAACCGGAACCAGCGGGTCATCCTGCAGATCGCGCGGATACTGCAGCAGGTCTGCGCGCAGGATGGTGCCGCCACGGGTGTCGATCAGCAGCTCGTGCTTGTCGGTGCGGACGGTGAACTGGCGACGATCCGGCTCCTGGATCGGGCTGATCTCGGACACATCCGCGGCGGCACGTGGATCGTCCTCGTCCTCGAACTGGGGCGCGTCGGGGACATCCTCCGGGCGGGCATCGGGATCCTCCGCCTCTTGCTCGGCCGTTTCCGGCTGGGCAGGGGTGCCGTAGTCCTGGTTCCAGGCCTGCCACATCAGGAACAGGACAAAGGCCAGGCTGAGCCACAAAAGGGGACGCAAGTTATCCATGAGCGCGACTATTTCCGGGATCGATGCGAGTGGGCGGACAGATGGGGTTCCGGCACGGGGTCATAGCCCCCGGGGGACCACGGGTGGCAACGCAGAATGCGCCGCAGTCCGAGCCAGAAGCCGCGTGTGACGCCGTGTTTTTCCACCGCCTCGACGGTGTAGGCCGAGCACGTCGGGTAATGCCGGCAATGCGGCGCCATGAACGGGGAGATGCCGTACTGATAGGCCCGAACCGGCAACAGGGCAATCTTGCGTACAAGGGTCATTGCAGGCGATCCAGCAGCGTTTCCATCTCCGAGCGCAGGGCCCGTCGGTCACAGGTGCCCGCACCGGCGCGGGCCAGGACAATCAGGTCCACCGGTGGCAGCGCCGCGCGGCGTTGGCGGAAGGCCTCGCGCACGATGCGCTTGACCCGGTTGCGATCCGTGGCGTTGCGCACATGGCGCTTGGCGATCGCGAGCCCCAACCGGGGCTCGCCGCCGCCCTCGCGGGCACGGTACAGCAGCGTCAAATAGCGGCCACGGATCGGACGCGCGTCGGCGAAGACGTGCCGGTAATCAGCACCGACCAGCAAACGCGCCTGGCGCGGGAAGCCCTGCGCCCCGGCGGTCATGATGGCCAGCCGGACAGCGCGATCAGTTGGTCGGGCAGAGACGCTTGCGGCCTTTGGCGCGACGGGCGTTCAGGACCTTGCGACCGCCACGGGTGGCCATGCGGGCACGGAAGCCGTGGGTACGGGCGCGGACAAGCCGACTCGGTTGAAAGGTGCGCTTCATGACGAATCTCGGACAATGGGATAAAGGGCGGAGAAAACTACCGTCAACCGTGCGCGAAGTCAATCAGCGGGCGAGACTTGGCTAGCGCACGGGGTCACCATCGGCGTAGACTCAGGGGCCCCCGAACCCTCGTGATCCCGGAGACCCGCGTGTGACTGCCAATACCCTGTGGACAGCCTGTCTGGATCGCCTGCAGGGTCGTGTGAGTGAGCAGCAGCTGAACACCTGGCTGCGACCCCTGCACGCCGAGGAGGAAGCCGGGGCCTTGCGCCTGCTGGCACCCAACCAGTTTGTCTTCGAACATGTCCGCGACCATCTCCTGAGTTCCATCGAAGAGGCCGTCAGCGAACTGCGCCCCGGCACCGAAGAGACCGATAGGCAACGCGTTCGCCTGGGGATCGGGGGCACGGAGTGGACCGCCGCGGAGCCCGAAGGCTCCGCACCTTCACGGGCACCCGCGAGCGCGCCAGCGCGGCGAGCAGCGGTCCCCAAGGGGCCGGTCAGCAACCTGAACCCGGCCTTCACCTTCGACACCTTCGTCGAGGGCAAATCGAATCAACTGGCGCGCGCGGCCAGTCTGCAGGTGGCCGAAAACCCGGGGGTCGCGTACAACCCGCTGTTCATCTATGGCGGCGTGGGCCTGGGCAAGACCCATCTGATGCACGCGATCGGCAACAGCATCCTGAGCCGGCTGCCGGAAGGCCGGATCATCTACCTGCACTCCGAGCGCTTCGTCGCCGACATGATCAAGGCGCTGCAGCACAACGCGATCGACGACTTCAAGCAGCACTATCGCACGGCCGATGCCCTCCTGATCGACGACATCCAGTTCTTTGCGAACAAGGAACGTTCCCAGGAAGAATTTTTTCATACATTCAACGCGTTGCTTGAAGGTCAGCAGCAGATCATCCTGACCTCGGACCGTTATCCGAAGGAGGTCGAGGGGCTTGAGGAACGGCTGAAATCACGTTTTGGCTGGGGCCTGACCATCGCCATCGAACCCCCGGAGCTGGAGACGCGCGTGGCCATCCTGCAGCGCAAGGCGGAACAGGCCGGGATCGAGTTGCCAACCGAGGTCGCCTTTTTCATGGGCAAGCGCATCCGGTCCAACATCCGGGAGCTGGAGGGGTCGCTTCGCCGGGTCATCGCGAACGCGCATTTCACCGGCAAACCGATCACCCTGGACTTCGCCAAAGAGGCGCTGCGCGACCTGCTCGCCGTCCAGAACAAGCTGATCACCTTGGAGAACATCCAGAAGACCGTGGCCGATTACTACCGCATCAAGGTGGCGGATCTGCTCTCCACTCGCCGCAGCCGCTCGGTGGCTCGACCGCGCCAGATGGCGATGGCACTCGCGAAGGAACTCACGCAGCACAGCCTGCCGGAGATCGGCCAGGCCTTCGGCGGACGGGACCATACGACGGTCATTCATGCCTGTCGCAAGATCGTCGAGTTGCGCGAGGCGGATGCGAGCCTGGATGAAGACTATGCAAATCTGCTGCGGACCCTGAGCAGCTGACGCTGACGCACATCCCTGCAGGTTGACCGAACAAGCTGTGGATAAGATGGGGGGAAGTCGTGCGCAGTCAGCGTAAATTTTTGGTGCCTGATTTCATCCACAGGATAGACACAGGCGATACAGAGGTTTGAAAGCCGTTTTTTGAATAATAAACGTCGAAAAATCAATAAGTTAAAGGTTTTCCGCACAGGGAGAAGCGGACCTTATTATCATCAGTTTTAAATTACTTAAACCCAATTACAGGACACCGCCATGGAACTCTCTTTCCAGCGCGAAGCGATGACTGACGCCCTGCAACGGATTGTCGGGGCGGCCGAGAAACGTTTGACGATGCCGATCCTCGGCAACGTGCGCTTGCGACCGGATGAACGGGGCGGCATTCGCATGGATACCACCGACCTGGAACTGGCCTGGCAAGGTGAGGCGACGGGAACCATCCCCGGCGAGTGCGACGTGACAGTATCGGTACGCAAGCTGCTGGATGTGGTAAAGGCGGCACCGGAAGAGAGCGAGATCCGGGCGACGATCGATGGAGAACGGATGTCCGTGGGGTTCGCTGGCTCGCGTTTCAGTCTGGCCACGTTGCCGGGTGCGGATTTCCCCGACTGGGAGAGCAAGAGCTCGGAGTGGACCCTGGACATCCCGCAGAACCGGCTGCGTCGGTTGCTTGAGGCCACGATGTTCTCGATGGCGCAGCAGGACGTTCGCTATTACCTTCAGGGATTGCTGTTGGTAGCCAGTGGTCACAGCCTGCGCGCGGTGGCAACCGACGGGCATCGACTGGCACTGGCCGAGGCCGAGCTTGACCAGGCGATCGATGGACGGATCGAGAAGATCGTGCCGCGCAAGACGATCGCGGAGCTGCGCCGCAACCTGTCGGACGACGATGTACCAGTTCGCGTCGGGTTCAGTGAGGATCAGGTGCTGTTCGATCTTGGGAATGCGGTGCTGCGCAGCAAGGTGATCGAAGGGCGGTTCCCGGATTACGAGCGCGTGATTCCAGCGGACCTTCCGGCGACCCTGACGGTGGAACGCGAGCGTCTCAAGCAGGCACTGGCACGCGTATCCATCGTCGCGTCGGACAAGTACCGCGGGGTGCGGATGACGCTTGGCGATCAGGGCTGTCAGGTCATGACCCACAACGCGGATCGTGAAGAGGCCCAGGAGTCAGTCGAAGCCGAGTATCAGGGCCCGCCGATGGAGATCGGATTCAACCTCGGATACCTGGTCGATGTCCTCAATGCCATTGAAACCGATCAGGTCCGGATCGGGCTGCGGGACGGGAACTCCTCGATCCTGGTGCAGGCCGATCCTCCGGGTGGCGCGCGTTACGTCGTGATGCCGATGCGCCTGTAGTCGCGACCGGGCGAACAGACGCCGTGCTGGAAGCCCTGTGGTGGAGGGGGGTGCGAAATCTCTCGGAGCAGACGTTCGAGCCGGGCAAAGGTATCAACCGGCTCGTGGGTCCAAATGGCGCAGGCAAGACGTCGGTGCTGGAGGCCTGTCATGTGCTTGCCGCGGGACGATCGTTCCGGACGCCGCAGCTTCGTCGGGTCGTTCGGTCAGGCGAGAAGGGCCTGTGGATCGGGGGGCGGGTGCGTGACCTGCGTGGAGGTGAGCATCGCCTGGGCGTGAGCTGGGAAGGCACACGGCGGTCGCGGGTCGACGGGCGATGGATGGAAGGGCATGCCAGCGTTGCGGAGTGGCTGCCGGTCCGGGTGCTGCATGCGGGATCCTTTGAGCTGCTCACGGGATCGCCGGAGGAACGGCGCCGTTTGCTCGATTGGGGTTGCTTTCATTCCGTGCAGGGGTATCGGTGGCACTGGCAGCAATGGAGGCGGGCGCACGAGCAACGCAACGCCGCTTTGCGCAAGGGCGATCGTCGTGCGGCGCGAGAATTTGAACGCCCGCTAGTCGCCGCCGGTGAGATCATCACGCAGGTGCGACAGGCCTATATCGATCGCTGGGAGAGCAGCACTGCGGAGGCGGCGCGGGCCTTCGGATTTTCGCAGCGCCTGGAAGGCTTCCAGGTGCACCTTCGTGTTGGCTGGGAACGGGATCGTCCGCTCTCGGACGCAATTGCACGCAGCCGGGCCTCGGACGAAGAGAGGGGCTTCGGACAGGTCGGGCCGCAACGCGCAGACATCGACCTCCGCTTTGATGGTCGGGTGGCGGCGGAGGCGTCGCGGGGTGAACAAAAAAGGCTGATCACGGCGTTGACCGGCGGGCAGGCCAGGATGCTCGAACGTGAGGCCGGTAGGGCACCGGTCGTGCTACTGGATGATGTGGTTTCGGAACTGGATGTGGATGCGGTGGAAGGGTTGATGTGCGGCCTCCAGAACTTCGGGTGGCAGGTACTGGTCACCGCAGTCGAGTCGCGTATCCCCGGGCTGGAGGGTGGGCGATCCACGCGATTGTTTCACGTGGAACATGGTGTGGTGACCCCGGACTGAGCCGCGCCCCGGCCCCCGCCTTTGCGTTATACTGCAGTGTCTGTTACCGCCGGATGCCGTAATCCATGTCCGAATCTGAACCGCTCGACCCCGAAACCTACGATTCTTCCCAGATCCGTGTGCTCAAGGGCCTGGATGCCGTGCGCAAGCGCCCTGGCATGTACATCGGGGATACCGATGACGGGACCGGTCTCCACCACATGGTGTTCGAGGTCGTCGATAACTCGATTGACGAGGCCCTTGCCGGCCATTGCGACACCATCGAGGTCACGATCCACGAAGACAACGCGGTGTCGGTCTCGGATAACGGGCGCGGTATCCCGGTGGATATCCATGAGGAAGAGGGCACGTCCGCCGCAGAAGTGATCCTGACGGTCCTCCACGCCGGCGGTAAGTTCGATAACAACTCCTACAAGGTGTCCGGGGGCCTGCACGGCGTCGGGGTATCGGTCGTGAATGCCCTGTCGGAAGAGCTCCGATTGGAGATCCATCGTGCCGGCCAGCGTCACGAGCAGATCTATCATCTCGGTGTACCTGATGCCCCATTGGCGGTCGCAGGCCCCACCGATCGGACTGGCACCAGGATCTGGTTCCGCCCCAGTGACGAAATCTTCACCGACATCGAATTCCACTACGAGATCCTCGCCAAACGCCTTCGCGAGCTCTCATTCCTGAATTCCGGTGTCCGGATTACCCTGCGCGACCAACGCGACAACCGCGAAGAGACCTTTCTGTTCGAGGGCGGTATTCGTGCGTTTGTCGAGCACCTGAATCAGAAGAAGACGGCGTTGCATCCCACCGTGATCTACGCGAACCAGACACGCGAGGATGACTACGTCGTCGAGGTCGCGCTGCAGTGGAACGACTCCTATCAGGAGAACATCTTCTGCTACACCAATAATATTCCGCAGCGCGATGGCGGCACCCATATGGCCGGTTTCCGCGCGGCGCTCACGCGTACGG
The DNA here is from genome assembly GCF_000381425.1 of Thioalkalivibrio sp. ALRh. Classification (NCBI taxonomy): domain Bacteria; kingdom Pseudomonadati; phylum Pseudomonadota; class Gammaproteobacteria; order Chromatiales; family Ectothiorhodospiraceae; genus Thioalkalivibrio; species Thioalkalivibrio sp. ALRh. Next base: position 1,169,260 of record NZ_KB906519.1, on the reverse strand, counting down.
TCAATCAGTACCTGGAGAAAGAGGGGCTGATCAAGAAGGCCAAGGTCGCCACCGCCGGGGATGATATGCGTGAGGGCTTGACCGCTGTACTCTCGGTCAAGGTCCCGGACCCGAAGTTTTCATCCCAGACCAAGGACAAGCTGGTCTCCTCAGAGGTCAAGCCGATCGTCGAGAGCGTCTTGTCCGATGCACTGACCAACTTCCTGCTGGAGAACCCTCCCGAGGCCAAGGCGATCACCGACAAGGTTCTCGAGGCGGCGCGTGCGCGCGAGGCGGCGCGCAAGGCGCGCGAGGTGACGCGCCGCAAGGGTGCGCTGGACATCGCCGGCTTGCCAGGCAAGCTGGCCGATTGCCAGGAAAAGGATCCGGCGCATTCGGAACTCTACCTGGTGGAGGGCGACTCAGCGGGCGGTTCTGCCAAACAGGGACGGGATCGGCATTTCCAGGCGATCCTGCCGTTGAAGGGGAAGATCCTCAATGTCGAGCGAGCACGCTTTGATCGCATGCTCGGATCCGCCGAGGTCGGGACCCTGATTACGGCGCTGGGTTGCGGGATCGGGAAGGACGAATACGATCCGGACAAGCTGCGCTACCACCGCATCATCATCATGACCGACGCAGACGTGGACGGATCGCACATCCGCACCCTGCTGCTGACTTTCTTCTTCCGTCAGATGCCCGAGCTGATCGAGCGTGGCCACGTCTATATCGCGCAGCCGCCGCTATACAAGATCAAGCGCGGCAAGCGCGAGCAATACGTCCGCGACGAAGCCGAGATGGGCGAAATCGTGGTCTCGCTTGCCCTGGACGGCGCCGCGCTGCATCCGGGTCCGGACGCCCCGCCCGTCACGGGCGAGGCCTTCGAAGAACTGGTGAAGGGCTACCAGAAGGCCGCCCGCGCGGTCGAGCGGCTCGGACGTCTGTACGACTCGCGCATCCTCTGGGCCATGCTCGAGGCCGACGCGATTCCCGAGCCGCGCAGCGTCACCAACCCAGAAGTTCAAGCCTGGTTCTCGCGCATCCTGGAGTCTATCTCCAGTGATCGCGCCGGTGCTACCCGCTACAGCCTGGGTCCGGTTAACAATGTCGACGGTCACGCCCAGCTGAGCCTGGATCGTCTCGAGCACGGCGCCGCGTTGTCGCAGTACATCACCGACGATACGCTCGCCTCGCGCGATTTCCAGACGATCCTGGACCTCTCTGCCCGCCTCAATGCCCTGCTTGAGTCTGGTGCCTACATCAAGCGAGGCGAACGCGTTCACCGCATCCAGGGCTTTTCCGAGGCCATGGAATGGCTGCTCCAGGAGGGCCGCCGGGGCCTGGCCACCCAGCGTTACAAGGGCCTGGGCGAGATGAATCCGGATCAGCTCTGGGAAACGACGATGAATCCCGAAACCCGTCGCCTGCTCCAGGTCCGGGTAGAGGATGCGATCCGCGCGGACGAAATCTTCACCACCCTGATGGGGGATCAGGTCGAACCGCGCCGGGACTTCATCGAAAGCCGAGCTCTGAGCGCGGAGAACGTTGACGTCTGATCCCGGATGGCGATCTTCGTCATCGTCACGATCGCCGGGCTCGTGGGTCTGACTCTGGGCATTGCGCGCTTGTACTCCCATCTGGCCGTCCAGGAACGCCAAGTGGTCGGCACCTGGGATCAACTGGAGCGCCTTCTTGTGCAGCGCAACGGCCACTTGCAGAAGGTCTGCATCCAAGCTGACAGCGGACCACCGGCCGTCCAGGATCTGCACCGATCCTTGCAGCGTCAGGAGACGGCTCGTCGCCGGGGCGACCTGACCACCGTCGCCGAAGCGGAGCGCGAAATCCGCGCCCTGTGGGACTCGATATACCAACAACCTATTGATATTAATAGAGAAAGTTTGGACGAGTCGACGCGACGGGTCGTCGCTCTGGATCAGGCCATTCGCGACACCCTGATTCGCTATAACGCCGCCCTGCAGACGTATCGGCACACCTGCCGCTCGCCCTTCTACGCACCGCTCGCCTGGCTCGCCGGAATGGGCCGTTACACACCCTTGCAACCCCCATCCTCCGATCCGGACAATCCTGCCTAGCCTTTCCAGCACCCTCCAGCGACCGGTTCGATGGAGTCTCGCAACGGCGGAACACCCTCCCGGGCCTGTGGTCCGAATGGCATAATTCCCGTCCTACTCGAATCTGGAGTCCACGTGACCAACCCTCTGCTGCAAACGGATCGCCTGCCCGCGTTTCGATCCATCGTCCCGGCACACGTTCTCCCCGCTATCGACACCGTCCTTCAGGAGAATCGCGACGGGATCGAACAGCTCGTCGCCCAGGCTGGCGACGCCCCGACCTGGGACGGACTTGTGGCGCCTTTGCAGCACCTGGATGCCCGTCTCTCTCAGGTATGGGCACCGGTCGGACATCTTAATGCGGTGATGAACAGTCCGGAGCTGCGCCAGGCATACAATGCCTGCCTGCCCAAGTTGTCCGAGTTTGGGAGCTGGGTGTCGCAGCATCAGGGGCTGTATGCCGCCTTTCGCCGCCTGGCCGATGGCCCGGAATACCCCCAGCTCGCGCCCGAGCGACGCAAGGTAATTGATGACGCCCTGCGTGATTTCCACCTCAGTGGTGTCGATCTCCCCGAGGATGCGCGCGCCCGCTTGCGGGAAATCGATGCCCGTCTGTCCGCACTCACGGCGCGATTCGAGGAGAACGTCCTCGATGCGACCCAGTCCTGGACCTGGCAGACCGACAATCAGGACGAACTTGTCGGCATACCCGCAGCAGAACAGGCCATGTTGGCCCAGAACGCCCGCGCCCACGAGCAGACCGGTTACGTCGTCACACTGGATTTCCCAAGCTATTTCGCGGTGATGAGCCATGCTGACAACCGCCAGCTTCGCCGCCGCGTCTACGAGGCCTTCGCGACCCGCGCATCTGACCAGGGCCCCGATGAAGGTCGCTTCGACAACAGCGAGGTCATGGTCGAAATCCTCCAGCTGCGGGAGGAGAAGGCGCGCATCACGGGGTTTGCGCACTACGCGGAGCGCTCACTGGCGACCAAGATGGCCGAGAACGCCGGTCAGGTCGATACCTTTCTGCAGGACCTCGCCCAGCGGGCACGTCCCCGGGCCGAACAGGATCTGGACGGGCTGCGTGCCTTCGCCCGCGATGAGCTCGGGCTCGACTCCCTGGAAGCCTGGGATATGGCCTATGCCGCCGAGAAGATGCGTGAGCGGCGTCTTGGACTGAGCCAGGAAATGCTGAAGCCCTATTTCCCCGCCAGCCAGGCGGTGGAAGGCCTGTTTCGCCTGGTCGAGCGCCTGTTCGGCGTGCATTTCGAGGCCGACCCGACCGTCGAAAGCTGGCATGACGACGTTCGCTACTATCGCGTCGTTGACGCGAACGGCGTCGAACGTGCGGGTTTCTACTTTGATCTCTACGCCCGCAAGAACAAGCGAGGCGGTGCCTGGATGGATGTCTGCCGCCAGCGTTTTGTCTCGGCAGAGGCCCAGCAGGTCCCGGTCGCCTTCATGACCTGCAACTCCACCCCGCCCGTGGATGGCAAGCCTGCGCTGTTTACCCACGACGAGGTGATCACCCTGTTCCACGAGTTCGGCCATGGCCTCCACCACATGCTCACACGCGTGAACGAGCCCGAGATCGCCGGGATCAATGGCGTCGAGTGGGACGCCGTCGAACTGCCAAGCCAGTTCATGGAGAACTGGTGCTGGGAGCGCGAGGCCCTGGATCTGTTCGCCCTTCATTACGAGACCGGCGAGCCCATGCCGGATGACCTCTATCAGCGCCTCGTCGATACCCGCCACTTCCATGCCGCGCTGCAGCTCCTGCGACAGGTCGAGTTCTCCCTGTTCGATATGCGCCTGCACGCGGGGCCGGCACCCGACAGCGCCCAGGCCATCCTCGACCTCCTGGAGACGGTGCGTGACGAGGTCGCGGTGGTCCGTCCGCCGGCGTTCAACCGCTTCCCCCATGGCTTTGCCCATATCTTTGCCGGAGGCTATGCGGCGGGTTACTACAGCTACAAGTGGGCGGAGGTCCTGTCCGCCGATGCCTTTGCACGATTCGAGGAAGAGGGTCTGTTCTCGCCCGAGGTCGGTGCAGCCTATCTGCGCGAGATCCTGGAGGTCGGAGCCTCTCGTCCAGCCGCCGACTCCTTCCGGGCCTTCCGCGGTCGTGACCCCGAGATCGACGCCCTGCTGCGGCACAGCGGACTGGAGAACGCCGCGTGAAGATCGCCAGCTGGAACGTCAACTCCCTGAAGGTCCGCCTGCCCCAGGTCCTCGACTGGCTGGGTAGCTCGCGCACGGACATCCTCGCCTTGCAGGAAACCAAGCTAACCGACGAGAACTTCCCGGTCAGTGCGATCCAGGATGCCGGTTACGAGGTGGTCTACTCCGGCCAGAAGACCTACAACGGCGTGGCCATCCTCTCGCGTACACAGGCAACGGACGTCGTCACTGATCCGCCGGGGCTGGAGGACGCCCAGCGCCGCATCCTGGCGGCCACGATCGGCGATATCCGTATCGTGAACCTCTATGTGGTGAACGGCGAAAATGTCGGGACCGAAAAGTACGCCTACAAGCTCGACTGGCTGGCACGCATGCGCGCCTGGCTGGCCGCCGAGATCGAGACCTACCCGAACCTCGTGGTGCTGGGCGATTTCAACATCGCCCCGGAAGACCGCGACGTGCACGACCCCGAGGCCTGGCACGAGCGTATCCTGTGCTCGACCCCGGAACGGGAGGCCCTGGCGGCCCTCACGGACCTTGGTCTCGCGGACACCTTCCGAGCGTTCGAGCAGCCGGAAGAGGAATTCTCCTGGTTCGATTACCGCGCCGCTTCCTTCCGGCGCAACCGCGGCCTTCGGATTGACCTGGTCCTCGCCAGCCCCGCACTGCAAAAACGCCTGACCGCTGCCGGGATCGACCGCGAGCCCCGCGGCTGGGAACGGCCCTCCGACCACGCCCCCGTCTGGGCCGAATTCAGCGACTAGGCCCGGCCGACGGCCGCGCCCTGGGAGACACCTTTGAAATACAGGGACCTGCGTGACTTCATCGACGGGCTAGAGGCCCGCGGCGAGCTCAAGCGCATCACCACCGAGATCGACCCGAACCTCGAGATGACCGAGATCGCCGATCGTGTCCTGCGCGCCGGCGGACCCGCGTTGCTGTTCGAGAACCCCAAGGGTTCCGATATCCCGGTCCTGGCTAACCTGTTCGGCACGCCGGAACGGGTGGCCATGGGCATGGGCGAGGACTCGGTCGAGGCCCTGCGCGAGGTCGGCCGGCTGCTGGCCTTTCTCAAGCAGCCGGACCCGCCCAAGGGCCTGAAGGCGGCCTGGGAACAGCTGCCTGTGTTTCGCAAGGTGCTCGACATGGCGCCCAAGAAGACGCGCGGGGCCGCCTGCCAGCGCCATGTGATCGAAGGCGACGACGTGGACCTGTCCACCCTGCCGGTGCAGACCTGCTGGCCGGGGGATGCCGGGCCGCTGATCACCTGGGGCCTGGTCGTGACCCGCGGGCCGGAGAAGTCGCGGCAGAACCTCGGCATCTACCGTCAGCAGGTGATCGGCCGCAACCGTGTGATCATGCGCTGGCTGTCGCATCGCGGGGGCGCGCTGGACTACCGGGAATGGTGCCAGGCCCATCCAGGTGAGCCGTTCCCCATTGCGGTGGCCCTGGGGGCCGATCCTGCGACCATCCTCGGCGCGGTCACACCCGTGCCGGATACGCTGTCGGAATACGCCTTTGCCGGGCTGCTGCGCGGCAGCCGCACGGAGGTCACCCGCTGCATCGGCTCCGATCTCGAGGTCCCGGCATCCGCCGAGTTCGTGCTGGAGGGCCATATCCACCCCGACGAAACCGCGCCCGAGGGCCCGTTCGGCGATCACACGGGGTACTACAACGAGGTGGACGAGTTCCCGGTGTTCACCATCGACCGTATCACCCACCGTGAACAGCCGATCTATCATTCCACCTATACCGGGCGTCCGCCCGATGAACCGGCGGTCCTGGGGGTTGCCCTGAACGAGGTCTTCATCCCGATCCTGCAGAAGCAGTTTCCGGAGATTGTGGACTTCTACCTGCCGCCTGAGGGTTGCTCCTACCGTATGGCGGTGGTTTCCATGCGCAAGCAGTACCCGGGCCACGCGAAGCGCGTGATGATGGGGGTGTGGTCGTTCCTGCGCCAGTTCATGTATACAAAATTCGTGATCGTCGTCGATGATGACGTGAACACGCGCGAGTGGAACGATGTAATCTGGGCGATTACCACGCGCATGGACCCTGCGCGTGACACGACGCTGGTGGAGAACACGCCGATCGACTACCTGGATTTCGCCTCACCCGTCTCGGGGCTGGGCTCCAAGATGGGTATGGACGCGACCTCCAAGTGGCCGGGCGAGACCGATCGCGAGTGGGGCCGACCGATCACCATGGATCCGGCCGTACGTGAGCGGGTGGATGCCCTCTGGGACGAGCTGGGGCTGTAGCCGTCGCCACAGCCCCGCCCGGCCCCTAGTTGCCCAGGTGTGCGCCGTCCTCGGGTAGCCGCACCCAGGCCGCGATGTCGGCGCCCATGGCCCGTACCGTGCGACCCATCACCGCGCAGCTGCCCTTGAACCCGCCGAATGCCCCGCCGCCAGACACCCGGCGTGAGGTGAAGTCAGCCACCGCCTCGCCGTTCTCGTACAGCGTGCCCTCGGCCTCCGCCAGGGACCGGTGTCCGGACCAGGCGCTGCCGTCATTGCGGGCCTGGGTGATCTCCACCACCAGTACCTTTCCAGCATCCCCGGGGCTCACGTCCGCGCCGGATTCCACGCGGACATCATGGCGAGCCCCGAACTCCTGCACGAAGCCGGGGAAGCGCTCCTCCAGCTCGCATTCGCGGCGAATGGCTTCGGACACCGTTGCATCGTCGCTGTAGGCGAACCGCTCCGGGACCGCGACGATCACCTCCGGATCGGTGACCTCGGCAGCGGCTTCGGCCCCTGCATCGGTCGTCGTGTCACGGGTTTCGTTGGCTGCACATCCGCCCAGAACCATCACCCCGACGGCGGCCAGTGCGGCTGTCCATTTTTCTCCTTGCATTCCTTTCTCCCTGCCTGTGATTGGCGCCCCCGAGTCTGCCCCATCCCGTCCATGGAATGCACCCCGGGACCGCTACATGCGGCTTCCGGGGTTGCTTGCGTTCGCCCGGACCGTGGAGACAATAGGCCCCCTTGTTGGACCAGCAGCGGGAGCAGCGCATGGCCTTTGACGTGATCATCCAGCCCAGCGGGCAGCAACTCGAGGTCGAAGACGACGAGACCGTACTCGAGGCCGCGTTGCGCCAGGGGTTTGCGTTTCCCTATGGCTGCCGTAACGGCGCCTGCGGATCCTGCAAGGGGCGCGTCCTCGCGGGCGAAGTGGACCACGGGCCGAAAAAGCCGCCGGGCATTACCGAGGCCGAACTGGCCGATGGCTGGGCCCTGTTCTGCCAGGCGGCCCCGGTGGATGACCTGGAGATCGAGGTGCGCGAGATCGGCGCGGCCAAGGATATCGTCGTGAAGACGCTGCCCTGTCGTGTCGCGCAGCTGAACCGCCTGGCCGACGATGTCATGGAGCTGCGTCTTCAGCTCCCCGCAACCGAGCGCATGCAGTTCCTCGCCGGACAGTACCTGGATGTCCTGCTCAAGGGCGGCGGGCGCCGTAGCTACTCGCTGGCCAATGCCCCGCATGACGACGAACAGCTGGTCCTGCATGTGCGCAACCTGGAGGGTGGGCGCTTCTCGAAGATGGTGTTCGAGGAGATGCAGTCCAAGGCGCTGTTACGGATCGAGGGGCCGCTCGGCACGTTCTTTGTCGACGAGGAATCGGAGCGGCCGCGCCTGTTCGTTGGTGGTGGCACGGGCTTCGGCCCGCTCAAGGGGATGCTGGACCATCTGGCGGTCGAGGGCTTCGACCGCCCGCACCACCTGTTCTGGGGCGCGCGCAGTGCAGAAGGGATTTACGCCCCCGATTGGCTCGGCCGCATGAGCGCCGAACACGGTGAGCATTTTCGCTTTACGCCGGTGCTCTCCGATGTGCCGGCGGACACGGCGGGCGGGTTCCCGGCTGTCGCGGGCTGGCCACACGATGCGGTACTGGCCGAATACCCCGACCTGTCCGGCTTCGATGTCTACATGGCCGGTCCGCCGGCGATGATCGAGGCGGCGACCAATGCCTTCCTCGCCGCGGGCCTGCCGACCGAACAGCTCTACTACGACAGCTTCGAGCCGGCCGCGCCCCACGAATAGGGGCGCGCGACCCCGCTGATCAGCTGGTCGCGAGTTGCGCGGCCAGGCGGTGCACCGCCTGCTGCATCGCGGCGTCAGTCGGGTCCTCTGCGACCTCTACGGCGGCCTTGAACCCCAGCTCGTGGGCGATCTCGCCGATCCGTTCGGAACCCACCACCAGCGGTGTCTTGCGCAGCCACATGCGCCCGAGCTTGCCGACCATCTCGTAGAGATTGCGCAGCCCCTCGCCACTGGTGATCGTGATGATGTCGATCTGGTCGCGCGAGAACGCATACATCAGCGCGCCGGTATCGCCCTCCGGGCGCCCGCGCCGATAGGCCTCGGCAAAGGTGACCTCCGCGCCGCGCGACTTCAGCGTATCGCCGAGGTATTCGCGCCCGCCGTCGCCGCGAAAGATCACCACGCGCTGGCCGGCCACGTCCTGCATCGCCGGCTGTTCCAGCAACGCCTCGCTGTCGAAGCGCCGCGGCGGGGCGATATCCACGTTCAGCCCGAAGCCCTTCAGCTCCTTCGCGGTGCGGTTGCCGATGGCTGCGATTCGCGTCCCTTCGGGCCAGGTGCGGTCGGCCAGCGCCAGGTTCAGCACCCGCTGCACCGCGTTCGGGCTGATAAAGACCGCAATATCGAAATTATCCAGCTGATTCAGTACCGCGCGCAGGTCGGTCGGGTCGCTGGGCGCCAGGATCTCCAGCACCGGAAAGCGGATCACCTCGGCGCCATCGCCAGCCAGCAAGGTGCAGAACTCCTCTGCCTGCGCCGCCGGCCGCGTGACCAGGATCCCGCAGCCGTTCAGGGGGCCGTCCGCGGTGGGCTTCATGATATCCAGCTCGGCCATTTTCAGGATCCTTTCGTGGAGGCTGCGTTCTCGGCGTGGGCGGCGGCCAGCAGCTCGCCAGCCCCCAGTTCCAGCAGTTGTTCGGCCAGCTGTACCCCGAGGGCCTCCGCGTCGCCGCGCGGCCCTTCCACCTGCCGTCGCAGGAGCTGGCTGCCATCGACGGCGCCGACCAGACCGTCCAGGCGGAGCCGGTCGCCGTCCAGGGTTGCGTGGGCGGCCAGAGGGACCTGGCAGCCGCCCTCCAGGCGGCGATTGAACGCGCGTTCTGCACGCACGCGGTCGGAGGTGTCGCGGTCGTTCAGGGGTGCGATCAGCGCCGCGATCTCCGGGTCGTTCTCGCGGCACTCGATGGCGATTGCCCCCTGGCCCACCGCCGGCAGGCTGACAGCCGGTTCCAGCCGGGCGCGGATGCGCTCGTCGAACCCAAGGCGCTTCAGTCCGGCCGCCGCCAGCAGGATCGCGTCGTACTCGCCGGCATCCAGCTTGCCCAGCCGGGTGTTCACGTTGCCGCGCAGATCGGTGATCTTCAGGTCCGGCCGCCGTGCCCGCAGCTGGCACTGCCGGCGCAGGCTGGACGAACCCACGCGCGCGCCCTGGGGCAGCTCGTCGACATGGGCATAGGTGTTGGAGACGAACGCATCCAGCGGATCTTCCCGATCGAGGATCACCGGTAGCACCAGGTCCTCCGGCAGCTCCATGGGCACGTCCTTGACCGAATGGACCGCGATGTCCGCACGATCCTCCAGCATTGCGACCTCCAGCTCCTTCACGAACAGCCCCTTGCCGCCGATACGGGCCAGCGGGGAGTCGAGCACGCGATCGCCCTGGGTCGTCATGCCGACCAGTTCCACCGGAAGATCCGGGTGCAGGCCCCGCAGGCGCGCGGCGACATGTTCCGCCTGCCACATGGCGAGCGGGCTTTTTCGAGTGGCGATACGCAGGGGTTTCATGCGGGGTCCGGCGGCTGGAGAATAAAGCGCCGTAGTATAACGGTTTCGGCGCAGTGGCCCGAACCCTCCCGGATCCAGGGGCTGTCGCTTCTTGCTATGCCAGATTGCCGCGCAGGAAGGCCCTCACTTGTGGCAGCTGACGGCGACTGACGGCCACCGGATCGACGTGGCCGTGAAACAGCAGGCGGTGATCGGCCGGGCCGCGTGTCTCCAGCCCCCGGATCGCCGTGCGCACCACCAGGCAGCCCCGGCGCACGCACAGGAGGGCATCGCCGAACCGGGATTCCAGTTCGTGCAGTCGTGTATCTACAAACCCCTCGAGCTGTTCACCGCGCGCAATCACATAGCCGTCTTCGGCCGTGAAGTAGGCGATACGGTCCAGGGCCACGCGTTCCTCGCGCCGCCCGATGGTCAGGCGAACCGTCCGTGGAGCGGGTGCCGAAGAGCCGGCCTTGTGCCGGGCCGCGCGCTCCAGGGCCTGGGTCAGGCGCTCGCCGCGCACGGGCTTGAGCACGTAGTCGCGCACGCCGGCCTCGAAGGCGTCCAGGCTGAACTGCTCGTGTGCGGTGACCAGGATCACCATCAGGTCGGGTCGCCGGGCGCCGATCTCGGCGGCCAGCTCCATGCCCGACTCACCGGGCATCTCGACATCCAGCAGCACCAGATCGGGTGCCTCGCGGGTGATGGCGTCGCGTGCGCTGATCGCCTCGGCCGCCTGGCCAATCACCTGATGTCCGGCGTCGTTGACCATCCCGGCCAGGCGCTGACGCGCAATCGGTTCGTCGTCCACGATCAGGACGCGCAAGGCTTCACTCGACATGTTGATTCCCCCGTTCCAGTGGCAGGCGAATACGGACTTCGAACTCGCGCTCCCGGGTCACGGTTTCGAAGCGACACCGATCGCCAAACGCATGGTGCAGGCGCAGGCGCACGGCCTCGCTGGCGGTGCCGGTCCCCTCGCTGTGTGCCTCCGGGTCGACGCTGTTGGTCAGCGACAGCATCACTGTGCCGGAGTCGAGCCGACAGCGAACGCGCACGAAGCCGGGACCCCGGGCCGGCCCGATCCCGTGCTGGATCGCGTTTTCCGCCAGCGGCTGCAGGATCAGGGTGGGCACGCTGACGTCCAGACCGGCCTGGTCCGGGCAGTCCCATTCCACCTCCAGGCGTTCGCCAAACCGCGTCTGCTCGATATTCAGGAAGGCTCGCACCAGCTCCAGCTCCGCGCGCAGGGACTGGCGATCCGCGGTCGCGAAGGTGGCGCGAAAGAGATCGGCCAGATCCAGCGTGATCTGTTCCGCGCGCGCGGGTTCGCTGCGGCACAGCCCGGCAATGGTGTTCATGCTGTTGTAGAGAAAGTGCGGCCGCAGCCGCGCGCGCATCGCCTGCTCGCGGGCGCGGGAGACGGCCTGGGTCTCGCGCTGCCAGGCCGCCTGCAGGTAGAGGTAATGCATCGCCACCAGGCTCAGGATCGTGGCCACCGCGATCGCCGGCCAGCGCCAGGCCGGATCGGCCAGCTGCAGGCCCTCGGCCCCCAGAAAGACCGCCGCCGTGTTGGCGATTGGCACCAGCGGGGGCAGGACGATCTGGCCCCACAGGGGCAGGCGCACCAGCAGCCGCTTGCCGGCGCACAGGATCAGCAGGCTGGTCAGCGCGACCCAGAAGATGAACAGCGCATGCAGGGCGAGCCCCGGCACCCAGTCCTGCCCGCCCCCGCGCAGCAGGGTCACCGCCAGGGCCAGCAGTACCGCGACCATCAGCACGCGCAACAGCGTCTCGGCGCTGCAGAAATCCGGCAGCGGCGATTGTTTCGCCAGTTCGGTGGTCTCGTCGTCCGGCGCAGGTGCCTTCACGACCCGTCTCCCCTCCGGGTGCCGTCCATCCTTGTATTTGGTCGGGGGACACTGTGCCGCGTCTCCCTTATACTTCCGAGTCTTTCCAACCCGGTTCAGGGTGCACCATGACGCAGGATTCCGCACGCGACAAGCCACAGGCCCCGGCCCCCGAGGGCGAGGCCAAGCTCTGGGGCGGCCGTTTCTCCGAACCCACCGATGCCTTTGTCGAACGCTTTACCGCCTCGGTCGAGTTCGACCAGCGCCTGTACCGGGAGGATATCCAGGGATCGCAGGCGCATGCGCGCATGCTGGCCAAGGTCGGCGTCCTGACCGACGCCGAGGCCGAACAGATCCTGCAGGGGCTGGACGCCATCCGCGACGAGATCGCCGCCGGCAAGTTCGACTGGCAGATCGGCCGCGAAGATGTGCACATGAACATCGAGGCGCGGCTGATCGAGCGGATCGGTGACGTCGGCAAGAAGCTGCACACCGGCCGTTCGCGCAACGACCAGGTGGCGACCGACATCCGCCTGTGGCTGCGCGCCGCCATCGACGACATCCTGAGCCTTGTCCGGGCCTACCAGCGCGGGCTGGTGGATCTGGCCGAGCGCGAGGCCGAGACGGTGATGCCCGGCTTTACCCATCTGCAGACCGCGCAGCCGGTCACCTTCGGGCACCACATGCTGGCCTGGTACGAGATGCTGGAGCGCGATGCCCAGCGCCTGGTCGACTGCCGCGCGCGGGTCAATGTCCTCCCGCTGGGCGCGGCCGCGCTGGCCGGGACACCGTATCCGCTGGATCGCGAGTACACCGCCGAGCTGCTGGGCTTTGACGGGGTGACGCGCAACTCGCTGGACGCGGTCTCGGATCGCGACTTCGCGATTGAGTTCACCGCCGCCGCGGCCACGCTGATGATGCACCTGTCGCGCCAGGCCGAGGAACTGATCCTCTGGACCAGTGCGCAGTTCGCGTTCATCGACCTGCCGGACCGCTACTGCACCGGCTCGTCGATCATGCCGCAGAAGAAAAACCCGGACGTGCCCGAGCTGGTGCGTGGCAAGACCGGCCGGGTCTATGGCCACCTGATGTCCTTGCTGACCCTGATGAAGGGCCAGCCGCTCGCCTACAACAAGGACAATCAGGAGGACAAGGAACCGCTGTTCGACACCGTGGATACCTTGCTCGGCTCGCTGCGCGCGTTTGCCGACATGGTGCCCAACCTGGAGGTGCGTGCGGAGAACACCCTGGCCGCCACGCGCAAGGGCTTTGCCACGGCAACGGATCTTGCCGACTACCTGGTCGGGCGGGGTGTGGCCTTCCGTGATGCCCACGAGGTCGTGGGTCGTGCGGTACGGGTGGCGCAGGATCGTGGGGTCGATCTGGCGGAACTGCCGCTGGCCGACCTGCAGGCCATCAGCGACGCGGTGGGCGACGATGTTTACACGGTGCTGACGCCGGAGGGGTCGGCCGCTGCTCGCAACCTGACCGGCGGCACGGCCCCGGAGCAGGTCCGGCGCCAGGTCGCGGTCGCCCGCGAGCACCTTGCGGGCACGATGGGCTGAGACACGATCGAGGTGGTGCGAAGGCGCACCACCTGATTTACCAGGATCGTCAGTAGGCCAGCGTCGAGTCGATCACTTCCCACATCACGTTACCGTGCACCACCTCGTAGCCGAGCAGGACCTGGCCATGGGCATCGTCGCCCTCGAAGTTCGCCAGTACCCAGCGGTGGTTCAGCACGTGGATGCCGTCGGGCCGGAACGTAAAGCCCTCGTCACCCTCCGCCTCGTGCGGGATCAGCTCCGGATGTTCCATCAGATCTGCACGCAGGCGCTCCTCGGCGCGTGCCATGCCGCGGCGTTGCAGGTCCTGGATGTGCGCGTTCGTCAGGCCCAGTTCGACCGGGCGCGGAATCTCGTGCCGGGTGTATTCCTGTAGCTGCACCTGCGTCTGGTACAGCTCGCGCTGGGCCTCGGTCACATCCTGCTCCAGCCCGGTGGCACGGGCGATGTAGATGGCGAGGATGATGACGAAAAACAGCATGAAGCCCAGCCAGGCCAGGCGTTCGCTGTTCTTCAGGCCACCCTGATTCTTGTTGTCCTGCTCTTCGGTCACGAGTCTCCTCCCGGAAATGGGGCGTACGACATGGTCGCCGTGCCCGCGTGACGGAACACCCGGGCACTGTGGGCCCAAAGGTGCAAAATCGAATCGTCGCGCATCATAACGCCTGAAGCCGCGATCTGCCGAGGTATCGATGTCCCGCGCCGAAGCCCCAGCGCCCAGCACCCCCGAACTGCAATGGGTGAACCGCTTTGCGAGCCTGCCGGAGGCCTTCTATGACCGTCCGGCGCCGGCCCCGTTCCCGGATGCCACGTGCCTGGCGACCAGCGCCGAGATGTGCCGGCGCCTGGGGCTGGCCGCGACCGACCTGGCCCGCCAGCCCTGGCTGGGGGCCTGCACCGAAGGACACCCGATGGAGGGCCCCGACCCGCTGGCCAGTGTCTATGCCGGGCACCAGTTCGGCGTCTTTGTCCCGCAGTTGGGGGACGGACGCGCAAAGCTGCTGGGCGAGGTTCGAACCACCTCCGGTGAGCACTGGGAACTGCAGGTGAAAGGGGCTGGCCGCACGCGCTATTCGCGCGGCGCCGACGGCCGCGCGGTACTGCGTTCCTCGATCCGCGAGTACCTGATCTCCGAGGCGATGGCCGCACTGGGCGTGCCGACCACCCGCGCGGTGGCCCTGTTCGGCTCCAGCCTGCAGGTCCTGCGCGAGCGCGTGGAACCGGGGGCGATCGTGCTGCGCGCGGCACCCAGCTTCCTGCGCTTCGGGCACTTCGAGTATTTCCACTACAGCGGCTACAGCGAACGCCTGCGCGAACTGATCGACTATGCGCTGGCGCACGACTATCCCGAGCTGGCGGACGCCGACGACCCGGTGGCCGCGATGCTCGAACAGGTGATCGCGAACACCGCCGAGATGATCGCCGACTGGCAGGCCGTCGGGTTTTGCCACGGGGTGATGAATACCGACAACATGAGCCTGCTGGGGCTGACCATCGACTATGGCCCGTTCGCGTTCCTGGATGCCTACGACCCGGGCTACATCTGCAACCACACCGACCAGGGCGGCCGCTACGCCTTCGACCAGCAGCCGGCGATCGCGCAGTGGAACCTGATCCGTCTGGCCGAGACCCTGGTAATCCATTTCCAGGACGCCACCCGCGAAGCCGCGATCGAGCGGGCCAAGGCACTTCTGGTGGACTTCATGCCCCGGTTCGAGCAGGCCTTGCTAACGCGCATGCGCGCGAAGCTGGGGCTGGCGGAGGAACGCGAAGGGGACCTTGAGTTGATTCACGACCTGCTGGCGCGCATGGCCGCGGAGGGCGTCGATTACACGCGCTTCTTCCGCCAGCTACCGGACCTGGAGCAGCCCGAGATCCGCGAACAGCTCGAGGCCGAGCTGGAGGACGCGGAGACCTGGCGCGCATGGTGGTCGCGCTATCAGGCGCGCCTGGAGACGGAGGCCCGCCCGTTCGAGGCGCGTCGGGCGGCGATGAACGCGGTCAATCCGAAGTACATCCTGCGCAACCACCTGGCGCAGGCCGCGATCGAGCAGGCCGAGGCGGGCGATACGTCCGAGCTGCTGCGGCTGCAGGCGATCCTCGCGCAGCCGTACGACGAGCAGTCCGAGTTCGAGGCCTACGCGGACCTGCCGCCCGCCTGGGCCGCCGGCATCCAGTTGAGTTGCTCCTCCTGAGGCCCCGCTGCGTGGTCAGTTGACCGCGCCCTCCGGGGGCAGCTTTTGCTTCATGGCGTCGGACAGCGGGACGTCGTGCACCACCAGTACCGGCAGGCGTGCATTGCGCACCAGCCATTCGGTCGCGGACCCGGAGAGCATGCTGGCGATCTGGCTGCGACCGCGCGTGCCCATCACGATCATGTCCGCACCCCATTCCTCGGCATGGCGGGAGATCTCCTCCGGCGCACTGCCAATGGCCACGGCGACCTCGTCGTCCTCCTCGGCCCACGCCTCGAGCTGTGCGCGGACCTTGTCTTCCGCGGAGTGACGCATGTCCTTCGCGTTCAGCGGCGAGGTGCCGGCGCCACTGAAGGCGCCAGCGGCGCTGGGCCCGGCCACATCAGAGGGCTTCATCACGTAGAGCAAGCGCTTCTTCGCCCCCGAGCAGTGCTGCCGCGCGACGGCCAGGGCCGCGGCGGAGGCAGGCGAGAAGTCGACGGCGATGATGACGCGCTGCAGCATGGGGATCCTCGGGCTGGTCGTGGGAAGGGCCTCGGCGAGACCCCACAGGGGGCGCGCGGTTCAGCGTCTTGGTGCGAGGTGCTAGACTTCGCCCCCTTTCGGCGGTTTCAGTCTGTACTGGCACCAGACCGCTTGCAACCGCGCCTGCGAGAGGTGGAACACCGGTGAGCCTCCCCTCGCATCTGTCCGCCCGCCAGTCCCGGCCCCGGTCGATACAGCGGCGCGCATCCGTATTGGGGATTCCCACGTGCAGCAGACCCTGACCGACTTCCTGCAACGCCAGCGCAAGATCTGGTTGTTCAATGTGCGCGCGGACCTGATCGCCGGGATCGTGGTCGCGCTGGCCCTGATCCCCGAGGCGATCGCGTTCTCGATCATCGCCGGGGTCGACCCGAGCGTGGGCCTGTACGCCTCGTTCACCATGGCGGTGGTGATCGCCTTCGCCGGCGGACGCCCCGGCATGATCTCGGCCGCGACCGGGGCCATGGCGCTGCTGATGGTGACATTGGTGGCGGAACACGGGCTGCAGTACCTGCTGGCCGCGACCATCCTGACCGGGATCATCCAGATCCTGTTCGCCTGGGCCAAGCTCGCGCGCTACATGATGTTCATCCCGCGCACGGTGCTGGTCGGCTTCGTGAATGCGCTGGCGATCCTGATCTTCCTGTCGCAGGTGCCCTATCTGGTGGACGGCGACACCACCATGTGGGCGCTGGTCACCGCCGGGCTGCTCATCCTCTACGGCCTGCCGATGATCCCGGGCTACCCGAAGCTGCTGCCGCCGCCGCTGGTCGCGATCGTGGTGCTCAGCGTCCTGGTCTACTTCATGGGCCTGCCGACGCTGGAGGTCGGCGACATGGGCGAGCTGCCGGACGGCCTGCCGGTGTTCCTGTTCCCGGACATCCCGCTGAACTGGGAGACCCTGCAGATCATCTTCCCGACCGCCTTCGCGCTGGCGATCGTCGGCCTGCTGGAGTCGCTGCTGACCGCCTCCATCCTCGACGACCTGACCGACACGCCCTCCGGCAAGAACCGCGAGGCCCAGGGCCAGGGCATCGCCAACATCGTCACCGGCTGTTTCGGCGGCATGGCGGGCTGCGCGATGATTGGCCAGTCGGTGATCAACATCAAGTCCGGGGGGCTGGGGCGCCTGTCCACGCTGTCGGCGGGCATCTTCCTGCTGATCTTCATCGTGTTCCTCGGTGACCTGGTCTCGATCATCCCCATGGCCGCGCTGGTCGCGGTGATGATCATGGTCTCCATCGCCACCTTCGACTGGGGCTCGCTGACCACCCTGCACAAGCTGCCGCGCACCGACGCCACCGTGCTGATCGTGACCGTCGGCACCACCGTGATCACCCACGACCTGTCGCTGGGCGTGTTCGCCGGCGTGCTGCTCTCGGCGATCTTCTTCGCGCGCAAGATGGTCAAGGCCGTCGAAGTCACCAGTGCGCTGTCGGAGGACGGCCGGACTCGCATCTACACCGTGCGCGGCCAGCTGTTCTTCGTCGCCGTGGACAAGTTCATCGACAGCTTCGACTACCGCGAGGGCATCCACCACATCGAGATCGACCTGACGCGCGCCTCGCTATGGGACAGCTCGGCGGTGGCTGCCATCGACAAGGTCGTCGGCAAGTTCCGCCGCAACGGCATGGAGGTCGAAGTCAGGACGCCGCGTGGCGAGAGCGGCGAACTCCACGACAAGCTCGCGCAACACGACAAGGGCGCCGACCTGGGGCCGGGCGGGCACTAATGCCGCCACCGTCATTGCGAGGAGTGCAGCGACGAAGCAACCTCCCTCCGAAACCCTCGGACCCCGACACTGCGCAAGCTTCGGGAGGTTGCCGCGGCCCCTGCGGGACCTCGCAATGACGGTGCCCGTGGCGGCGCCGGGGGATGGGAGAGATTGGACCTCCTGTCCAGGCATGGCAGGCTAGGCGGATGATGAATCTTCGCCGGCCGGCGCCTCCGGCCGACCCCCGGGCCGAGCAGGAGCGGATTCGGCGTGCGCTGCTCTGGCCGATGCTGGGGGCCGCCGTCCTGATCGTGATCCACGCCCTGCACGACCTGCTGGGCGGGGACTGGTCGCGCCTGGGCATTCTGCCGCGCGACGCGGTCGGGGCGCTGGGCATCATCACCTCGCCGTTGATCCACGGCTCCTGGGGTCACCTGCTCGCCAATGTGCCGACCTTGTGGGTGCTCGGCATGCTCACGCTCTACGGCTTCCCGCGCGCCACGCGCGTTGCAGTCCCGCTGATCTGGCTGATGGGGGGGCTGGGTGTCTGGCTGTTCGCCCGCGAGGGGCTGCACATTGGCGCCTCGGGTCTGACCCACGGGCTGATGTTCTTTGCCGTGGTGATCGGGATCCGCCGGCGCGATGCGCTGTCCATCGCGGTGGCCATCATCATCCTGTTCCTCTACGGCAGCATGCTCTGGGGTGTCTTCCCCAGCGGCCCCAAGGTCTCGTTCGAAGCGCACCTGTTCGGCGCGGTCGTGGGTGCGGTCTGTGGCTGGTTCCTCTATCGCCGAGATCCGTTCCCGGTGTATCGGCGGCACGACTGGGAGGACGACGACCCCACCGACCCCGAGACCCTGCGCAAGATCGAACAGGGGCGGCTCGACGAGATCGAGCCGAAAGAACCGCCGGAGGAGCCCGGGCGGCGCGATTAGTCGGACACCCTTTCTGGATGCCGTTCGCCGCGCTCGGTGCATCCCGCGACGTAGCGGTGACGGCGCTTCGTCGCACCGTCATTGCGAGGAGGCGAAGCCGACGAAGCAATCTCGCTCCGGAAGCACCGCGTTGCCAGCGTTCGGAGGTTGCCACGTTGGCTTCGCCTCCTCGCAATGACGGCTCAGGGTCCGGCGTGGTGGCGCTCTAGCGCCCGAAGGTCATGCGCATGCCGGCCATCAGGGTCAGGCCCGGGGCTGGCTCGTAATAGCGGCGGTTGCCGTCGTTGATGCGGATGTTGTCGACGTTGTCCGCGTCCAGCAGGTTGTTCGCGGCCACGAAGGCCTCGACATGGGCGTTGCCATCCTGCCAGTGGCGGCCCGCGCGCAGGTTCAGCGTGGTCTGTCCGCCCACTCGTTCGTCGTTGGCGTCGTTCACGTAGCGCCCGCCTGTGTACAGCGCATCGATGGTGAAAAAGTAAGGTCCCTGACGCCAGTCGGCCTCCACGAACAGCTGCTCGCGCGGCAGCCCGGGCAGGCGATTGCCGTCGCGCCGTTCGCCCTGCTGGTCCACGAAATCCCGATAGCGGAAATCGTTCAGGCTGAGCGCGTTGGACAGCGTCCACTGCTCCGTCGCGGACCAGTCGACCGCCAGCTCGAAGCCGTTACGCGCGGTCCGGCCGGCGTTGGTGTAGAACGTGCGACCGTCCACGTTGGGCTCCTCGAACGGGGCGATCTCGTCGCGCACGCGGGTCGCGTAGACCGAGGCATCCCAGGCCAGGCGACCGGTCTCGCGGCGGATTCCGACCTCGATGCTGCGTGCCCGCTGGGGGTCGAGGCCGTCGTTGAAGCCGCCCCCGCCCTCGGGATTCGCGAACTCGGTGAAGGTCGGGGTCTCGAAGTTGGTGGCTACGTTCACGTAGGCCCGGTAGTCCGGCTGGAAGTGCCAGATCAGCCCCGCCATCGCGCTGGTCTCGCGGAAGGTCCGCGCATCCGAGCGATCCGGTTCGCCCACCCGGTCGGAGAAGTGGTCATCGATGGACATGCGGATGCGGTCGTGGCGTGCGCCGAGCACCACGTTCCAGTCCGACCCCAGCGCGGTGTCGGTCTGCACGAACACCCCGCGTGAGCGGGCGCGCTCGCGTTGGTCCAGCGCAAGGTCGTCGATCGAGGGGGTGCCGCCCGGACAGTTCGCCTGTCCCTGGATATCGGTACAGCGGCGGGTGCGGTCGTCGCGCTGTTCCTCCAGGTCGATCCCGGTCAGCACCCGGGTCGGGCCGATGTCCTGTTCGTACTGGGCGTTGAGGCCGTAGAAGTCGCGCTCGTAGGCTACCCGTGAGTCGCCGGGGAATGGCAGTTGCTGCGCGTAGTCGCGCTGGGTCCAGAAACCACCCAGGCGCAGCTCGCCGGGGCCGAGCGACTGCTCCCACTGCAGCCCCGTTGTGAGCTGCTCGGCTTCCTGGGTGCTGTCGAGGGCCGTGGCCAGCGGGGCGGCCGCGCGCCGGTTCTGGCGCATCTCCTCGCGCGTGAGCCCGCCGGGGTCATCGGTGCGCGGGGCATCGAGGTAACGCAGGTGAAAATTCAGCGTCCCCGCCTCCAGCTCCGAGGCGGTATGCAGGCGCAGGTAGCGCTTCTCGGCGGTGGACTGGTCGCGGTAGCCGTCGATGGCGAAGTCGTGGGCGGTCAGGGAGTAGCGATGGGTCCCGTGATCCTGCTCGGCGATCGCCTCGGCGCGGCGATAGCCGTAGCTGCCCAGCATGACTCCGCCGCCAAAGCCACGCGCGTCGCGGCCGTCGCGGGTGCGCGCCGAGATCACGCCTCCGGAGGCATTGCCGTACAGCGCGGCGCTGGGCCCGCGCAGGACCTCGATGTCGCGCAGGTTCAGCAGGTCGATGGCGTCCACCTGCGATTGGCCGTCCGGGGTGGTCTCGGGGATGCCATCCTGCAGGATGCGCAGCCCGCGCACCCCGAACGGTGCGCGCGAGCCGAAGCCGCGGATGGAGATGCGCGCGTCCTGCGCGAAGTTGTAGCGGTTCTGGGCGAACAGCCCCGGAACGCGATTCAGCGACTCGTCCAGCTGCAGGCCCTGGCGCCCCTCGGTGGCCTGGCGCTCGTCCACGCGCGATACCGCCGCCGGCAGGTCCGCCAGCGGCGTGGCCAGCCTGGGTGCGGTCACCGTGATCTCGACCGGGTCGAGCACGGGTACGTCGTCCTCGGCGATGGCCGTCGGAGCGGCCAGGCCCAGCACCGGCAGGGACAGCGGCAGCAGAGCGACCGGTCCCCTGAGGCTCCGGGTCTGCCCGTCTGCCGGTCGCCTGGGCATCGCGCGTTAGTCCCGGAGGGTCAGCTGCTCGGTCAGGAGCTCGCCATGATCGAGGAAGGCGTCGTACAGCGCCCGGCTGCGTTCCGCCAGCGCCTCGTCGTCGCCCCAGGACCCTGGGCGGTCGAAGGCCTCGCCCGTACGGTAGCCATTGGCCACGGCCATCATGAAGGCCGCGACGGATCGGGTGGTCACGGTCGGGTCGGTCACCGATCCATCCTCGTAGGCCAGGCGTGTGGGGAAGATGGCAGACCCGAGCTGGTATTCGAGCGCGCCCTCGAGCAGGCGGTCAATCGCCGCACCCAGTTCGCCTTCCAGCTCCGGCGCCCGCTCGCTCAGCAGCTTTGCGGTCCCCTCGCGTTCGCGCAGCAGGGAAAAGCCGCCGGTGACCTGGTGGACGAACCGCCATTGCGCGGCGACGTCGACGTGGTCGGAGGCCGCACGGGCCTCGCCGTCCTCGAACGCGATGCGTTCGGGCAGGCCCCAGTCGCGGATCGGCCCGTCTTCGGACACGATGGCGCGGGTGATGGACGCAGTGCGGTCCGCCAGCGTCTCGGCGCGCCCCTGATCGTCCGCATCCCCGAACAGGTAGAGCGTCTCGTAGACCCCCTTGAGGCCACGCAGCAGCGCCCCGACCTGATCCACCGACCACTCCGCGCCCTGGTCGCGGACAAACATCCCGGCATCATCATCCCAGGCCGCGTCGGCGGTGTCCGCCATGGCCCGGGCGATCTCGACCATGTCGTCGCGCGAGTGGCCCAGCCAGCCCGCGAGGGTCTCATGCTCCAGCTGCCCCATGTCGTCCTCGCCACCCGGCTTGTGCTGGCGCACCCAGGCGTATGCGGGGCCGTGCAGGGCGTCGAGGCCGAAGGCGAGGGCATCGGTGCCCGAGTCATTCGCCGCTGCCACCTCGCCGTCGGCGTAGCGTTCGTTGACCAGGTGGTCCGCCAGCGCCGACATCAGCGGTGCCGGGTTGTGGGTGATCTCGTCGTACAGGCCCAGGTGTTCGAAGCGACCCCCGCTGTGATGCATATGGTAGAGATACGCGGCATCGGCATAGGCCGCCGGAGCAGCCTCGTCGTCACTGCCGGACTGTGCGCGGATGCGCCCTTCATCTACCAGCTTGCCGTGCACCGTATCCAGCAGGCCGAGCCAGGTCTCGCCGATCTCCCGCATCGGGCCATCGGCGAGTTCCGGACGGTAGTCGTCATGCCCCAACTCACTGTCGCGCATCAGGCGGCCCTTGACCGTCAGTGCCCCCAGCGTCATGAACGCATCATCGGCGGTCATCCCGTCGGCATGCACCAGCACGCGGTCCTGGTGATCGAGCCCGTGGGCGACCCCAAGCGGAGCGGCCTGTGCGAGCGCGGGCCCCAATAGCGAAAATGCGGCCGCCGCCGCGATTGCGGACTGCTTCATCATGAAACTCCCCTGCCTGATCGTGAGCACTTGAGCCCGTAGGCCTCATTTCCACCTGACCGGCCACGATGGGCTCGGTTCCACTTCCGTTGTCTCCCCCCGGGCAACGGTGTTGCGCCTTAACCGGATCTTCACCGCTTCTTAACCGGCCTTTCATCCGGCCTCCCCATGCTTGCGGCCGGTCGGGATGCCTGTGCGTCGCGACCGCTTTTCGACGCATCGAACGCATTCGCCTAGGGGAGAAAACCTATGAATCGCAAGCAACTGCTGACCAGCCTGATCGCGGCGGGCCTCGTCGTCCCGGCTGTGGCCACCGCCGACTGGACGCTGTACGGGCGTGCCCATCTGTCCGCCGACGTCCTCGACGACGGTGCCGACTACAACGAGTTCAACATATCCAGCAATTCGAGCCGCCTGGGCTTTCGTGGCGAACGCGAGTTCCGCGACCAGCTCACCGGCATTTTCCAGATCGAGCAGCAGATCGACTTCGACACGGATGGTACCCACTTCGCCACCCGTGACACCTTCGCCGGGATCAAGGGCGACCGTTGGGGGATGCTGCGCATCGGCAAGTTCGATACCCCGTTCAAGCGGGCCCGCGGGCCGGCCAACTTCTTTGGCGACCAGGTCGGTGATCTGCGCAACCTGACACGTTCCGCCGCCCAGACCGGGCGCTTCGACGAGCGTTTCAACAACAGCATCCACTATCAGACCCCGAGCTTCGGCGGCCTGACCTGGAATATCCAGTACTCGAACGAGACCGATGGCGCCACGACGGTGGACGGCGCTGACAACAAGGCCTATTCGACCTCGCTGAACCTGAGCATGGGCGACTGGACCGGCGCGCTGGCCTACGAAAAGCAGGAAGACGGTGACGTGAACCCGGACGCCTGGCGCCTTGCTGTCGGCTACCGCATCACGGAGGCCTTCCGCATCGGCGGCCTCTACCAGAATTCCGAGACGGTCAACGGTGACGAGGCGGATGTGTACGGACTGGGCGGTCAGTTTCGGATGACCCCGAGCATGTACTTGAACGGCCACGTCTTCCAGCTGGACTCCGACCTGGACGATGCCGACGCCACGATGTACGCCGTTGGCCTGGAATATCGTATCGACAGCGACCTGCGCTTCTACGGCAACATTGCGCTGGTCGACAACGACGACCACTCCGCCCTGACGCCCTGGGGTGCAGCACGGACCTCCGGCCCGGGCGGAGCGCTGGGCGAAAACGCCACCGCCTTCTCGATCGGCATGCGCTACGACTTCTAGGTCGTGGCCCCAGCCGTGTCCCGGGGTCCGGGACACGGCTGAACAAAAAACCCCCGCCGGACTACGCCCCGGCGGGGGTTTTTGTTTCTCTAGCAGCCAGGCCGGGAGCATCTGGCCCTGTGCCGGCCTAAAGGGCGGAGCCTTGCTGAGTTACCCCGTCGCCTCCTTCAGTCGGATCAGCTTGAGTTCGTGGAACAGCCCCATCATCAGGCTGACGCACATGAACAGCAGCACGATCACGAAGGGCAGGCCGGCGCTGACGGCACCGGCCTGCAGGGCCTGCAGCGCGGCCGCGCCACCCACCGCCAGCAGCACACCGGCGATCACGCCCTCGACCGTGGCCCAGAACAGGCGCTGGGACTGCGGGGCGTCGGTCTTGCCGCCGGAGGTGATCGAGTCGATCACCAGCGAGCCGGAGTCTGACGAGGTGATGAAGAAAACCAGGACCAGGGTGATTGCCAGCAGTGAGGTGATCGTGGTCAGCGGCAGGTGCTCGAGCATCTGGAACAGCGCCAGCGAGGAGTCACTGATGCCGTCGGCCAGTGCACCGACCCCGTCGCGGGCCTGATCCAGGCCGGTGCCGCCAAAGGCACTCATCCAGATCACGGTGACGGCTGTCGGCACCAGCAGCACCGCGGTCACGAACTGGCGCACCGTGCGCCCGCGCGAGACCCGCGCGATGAACATGCCGACAAACGGCGACCAGGAGATCCACCAGGCCCAGAAGAAGATCGTCCACTCGTGGTAGAAGGTCTGGTCGTCACGACCCACAGGGTTGCTGAGCGGCCACATGTACTGGGCGTAGGCGCTCAGCGTGATGCCGGTATTGGAGAGGAAGGCGATAAAGCCGCCGAACAGGGCCACGAACAGTAGCAGTACCACCGCCAGCGTCAGGTTGATGTTGCTGAGCACGCGCACCCCGCCATGGATGCCGCGCATGATCGACAACAGGGCAATTACCGTGACGCCGATGATGATCGCGACCTGGGTGTTCAGGCCGGCTTCGATGCCGAACACCGACTCCAGCCCCGATGCCGCCTGCTGCGCCCCAAGACCCAGGGAGGTGGCCAGGCCGAACAGGGTGGCCAGTACCGCCAGGGTGTCGATCACATGCCCGAGCGGGCCCCAGATCCGCTCGCCGAAGATCGGGTAGAACGCGGAGCGGATGGTCAGCGGCAGGCCCTTGTTAAAGGCAAAGAACGCCAGCGCCAGGCCTACCACGGCATAGATCGCCCATGGGTGCAGGCCCCAGTGATACATCGTCGCACCCAGGGCCGCGTGCTTCGCTTCCTCGGTGCCGCCCTCGATGCCCAAAGGCGTCCCGAACCACTCGGTGAAGTAGCCTACCGGTTCGGCCACGGCCCAGAACATCAGGCCGATGCCCATGCCGGCGGCGAACAGCATCGAGAACCAGGACAACACGCTGAAGTCCGGCTTCGCATCCTGGCCGCCAATCCGGATGCTCCCGACCGGCAGCAGGATCAGGGCCAGACAGAACAGCACGAACAGGTTGCCGGCCGACAAGAACAGCCAGTCAAAGGTCTCGCCGATCCAGGCACGCGTGGCGCCCAGGCCCTCGTCGGCCTGTTCCGGGAACATCAGGGACAGGATCACGAACGCGAGGATCAGCAGGGCGCTGACGGCGAATACCGGGTTGTGCAGATCCAGCCCCAGCGGGTTGATGTTCTGTTCCCCGATCTCGTGATCGGTCTCGTAACGGGCCTCGAGCTCCTCGATCTCCCGTTTCGGGTCTTGTGCGTTGTCGCTCACGCTCACCTCCTTGGTGTGATTGGGGGACGCTGGTCCAGACGTTCTCCGGTCCATTGCCTGGAACTGTCTGACCGCCAGGGCGGTAGTCTTCGATTGAGACCGCGTCTCCCGAGGTACGAGTCGTTTCGTTCTGGCATCCGGCCGTCGGAATCCGAAACGAAAAATTCGGGACCTTCATGGCTGACTTCCATTGCTCACCCGCTAGCGGGTGAGCAACAAACGTGCGCGGCGGATTGGCTGCTAGAAGCTGTAGTGCATGCCGACCATGAACACGTTGTTGCTTCCATCCTCGGGAAAGTCAGCCCCGGCCCGGCCGGTGTCTCGGGCCCTTGATGCCGGTACCGCACCGGTTGCTTCTTCTTCGTAGTAGTACTCGGCAAACAGGGACAGCCCGTCCATCCAGTTGAACGCGTAGCCCAGGTGGAAGACGTCTCCGCCGTAGTTGTCGACGTTGGCGTAGGTTCCGTGGAATATATGTTGCCCCACGGCGTGGGCGGCGTAGATGTTCGCGGCGACGTCGCCGTCGTCCCCGAAGGCCCCGGCGTCCTGGTCGCTTTCAATGTATTCGACCTTGGCACCCATCGACCATGGGCCCATGCTGTGCATCGCGGACACCCCCCAGATCCGAGTGTTCTGCTCGCCATTGGCATCATCGACCCCGACGGAAAGAGTCGTGTCGCCGAAGGCGTACGAACCGGTCACCTGGTAGCGATCATCTGGAGAGCCCGATGCATCGTCGTAGCCGCCGTTCGCGCTGTAGGAGGCCGCGAACGAGAAGCCGTTGAAGTCCGGAGAGTAGTACATGAGGCTGTTGCTCTCACGGAAGGTCGTATAGGTCGCGAAGCCGCTCTGGTAGGAGTAGAACATGTCCACCGGGAAGGCGATCGCGTTGTAATACGGCAGCCAATCGCGGCCATACGCCACGGTACCGAATGCGCCGTCGAGCCCGACCTTGCCGATGCGGACGTCCTCGTCTTCGCCACTGAAGGGGTCCTGTACTCGGCCGTTGGCCAGGTCGAGCGGGATTTCCAGCTGCGCAAACGCGTTCAGGCTTTCATTGATCTCATAGTTGGCGTTGAAGCCGATGCGTGAATAGGCATCCCGGAAGCCGTCATAGCTGTCCTCGCCATCCGGGTCCGCCGTTTCGTACTGCAGTCTCAGTGACCCGTAGAAATCGAACTCGACGCCCCCTGCACCCTCCTGTTCTGCGGGGCTGACCGCTGGCGCCAGAAGAAGCGCCGTGGCAACGGCCCCGGCCAGTGGAGTGAGATTCCACGAAATGTTGTTTTTCATTATTCGTTCCTTTTGGCAGTTCGATCCTGGAATCCGAAAGAGAAACAGGCCCCTGTACCCCCGGGGGACCGATGGCGAGCTCCCGAGGAACCGCCACAACCGTTTCTGTCGCGTATGGCTAACGAGAGGCCCGTTTTGTTGCCCAGAGACCGGATCCTGGTGACCTCGGCTAGCCGGAAACCCCATTAATAGAACGCGCTCGCCGCTTTCGCCAGCAAAGGACAAGTTGCAACTCCATTATTTTTGTACAAAACTATATGGCATTTGCCATACTGAGTCCGACTGTGATGTCAGCTGTTTCTGCCCAGAACGAACCTCATCGCCCCGCGACGGAAGGGGAACCGGATCTGTCGCGTTCCGTGATCCGTCAGCTGCGCGTGATCATCCGCGCCCTGCAGGGGCATTCGCGGGCAGTGGAGCGTGCCTGCGGGATCAGTGCCTCGCAGTTGTGGGCCCTGTGGGAGCTGCAGCGCACGCCCGGGCTGAATGTCAGCGACCTTTCGCGCCGGCTGTCGGTGCATGCCTCGACCACCTCGAACCTGCTGGACAAGCTGGAATACAGCGGGCTCGTCGAGCGCCGCCGCCCGGAGAAGGACCAGCGCATCGTGCGGCTGTATGTCACGCCCAAGGGGGAGGCGCTCCTGTCCGACGCCCCGGCAGCCCCCCAGGGCGAGTTGAACCGCGCGTTGCACGCTCTCCCGCCCGAGCGGCTGGCGGATCTGGACGAAGGGCTTACCCTCCTGGTCGAGGCGATGAACACCACCGAGCCTCGTGCCGGTCTGCAGCCGTTCGAGGTGAAAACCTGAGCGGCGTGGCCGCCAGGTAACGCGCCATGCGCTCCCTCCTGCCCGCCAGCCTGCTGCTTCTGCTGCTGCCGCTGGTTGTACTGGCCGAGCCCCGATTCGACGACCCGCCCACGGACTCGCGTGATGGCGGTCTAACCCTCGAATGGAACGCCGAGGGGCCCGTCGAACTCGAACAGGCGAGCGGTCCGGACTTCGACGACGCCCGCGTGATCTATCGCGGTGGCGACACCAGCAGCGTAATCAGCGGCCTCCCGGACGGCGAATATCGCTTTCGCCTGCGGGCCGATGGCGCGGACGACTGGGCCGACGAGGCCCGGATCGATGTGGCGCACCACAGCCTGGCCCGCGCGTTCGGCTTCTTCGCGCTGGGAGGCGTCGTCTTTCTGGTCCTGATCGTGGCCATCCTGCGCGGTCGCCCGCGCGACTGAATTCACCTGCCCCGCCCCGTCGATCCGCGTGTACCGCGACCGGGGCCGGCGGCCCTATCGGAGAACACGATGCACGAACTCAAGATCAACATGCAGCGCCTGCAGCAGGACATTACCGAGCTGGGGCAGATTGGACGCGATGCCGACCGTGGTTTGCACCGCCGGGCGTTCAGCGAGGGCGACCGCGCGGGGCGCGAGTGGTTTCGCGGCCGCCTGGAGGCCGCGGGCCTCGACGTCTGGCAGGATGGCGCTGCCAACCTGCACGGTCGCCTGGACTACGACGGCAAGCGCCCGGTGGTCGCCATGGGCTCGCATCTCGATACCGTCCCCGGTGGTGGCCCGCTGGATGGTGCCCTGGGGGTGCTGATCGGGCTGGAGGTGCTGCGCACGGCCAAGGAACATGAGGTCGACTTGCAGTACCCGCTGGAGGTCATCGACTTCACTGACGAGGAGGGCCGCTTCGGCGGCATGTTCGGCTCCCAGGCGATGGCCGGAAAGCTGACCCCGGAGAGCATCAGCCATGCCCGTGACCTCGAGGGCATCACCCTGGTCGAGGCGATGGCCAACTGGGGCCTGAATGCCGACGACGCCCTGAGCGCGCGACGCGACCCGCACACCCTGCATGCCTTCATCGAGACCCATATCGAGCAGGGCCCGGTGCTGGATCGCCGCGGCCTGAGCGTGGGCGTGGTCGAGGCCATCACCGGCCTGTTCAAGTGGGAGGTGCGCCTGAAGGGCCAGCCGAACCATGCGGGCACCACGCCGATGGACATGCGCATCGACGCCTTCCAGGGGCTGGCCGAATTCGGCGGCGAGATCAATCGCCTGCTGGAGGAGCACGGCAGCCCGAACTCGCGCGCGACTATCGGCCGCGTGGAGCTCTCGCCGGGCGCGGCGAACACCGTGCCGGGCATGGCGACTTTCTCCTTCGAGGTGCGCGATACCGACGAGAAGGTATTGACCGCGCTGGCCCATGCGGCCCGCCGCACGCTGTCCAGCCTCGCGCGCCGGCGTGACCTGATGTTCGAGTTCGACGTGCTCTCGGAGATCGATCCGGTGCGCTGCGACACGGGCATCGTGCAGACCATCGAGGCGACCGCCGAACGCATGGGGCTGGAGTACCTGACCATGCCCAGCGGCGCTGCGCACGACACCCAGAGCATGAGTGCAATCACGCGTACCGGCATGATCTTCGTACCGAGCCTGCAGGGGCGTAGCCATTCCGCGGCGGAATGGACAAACTGGGAGGACATCGAGACCGGCGCCAACCTGACGCTGCAAAGCGCCCTGGCCCTGGCCGCCCGTTCGTGAGCATCCCCGATCACCGCGACCCAAGGACCGCCCGGCATGGCCAATAACGACAACGTCTCCCAGCTCACTGACTACGACTCCCTGGACCCGCTGCGCGAGCAGTACCAGGAGAGCCTGATCACGACCCCGGTGCTGCGTCAGGAACTGCGCGAGCACCACGTCGCCCTGCTGTGCATTGACCTGCAGTACCTGGATGCCGCGCGCGGTCATGGGGTGTTCGCCGACTCGGTGCAGTCCGGCGTGCCGCCCGAGGCGCAGGAGTACTACTTCAACCGCCTGGAGCAGACGGTGCTGCCGAACGTGCGCCGGCTGCAGGATGCATTCCGCGAGCAGGGGCTGGAGGTCATCCACACGCGTATCCGTTCGCTGACCCACGACGGGCGCGACCGCAGCCCGGGCCACAAGCGCCTGAACCTGCATGCCGCGCCCGGCTCCAAGGATGCGGAGTTCGTCGAGCAGGTCGCACCGGTGGGCGACGAGATCGTGCTGGACAAGACCGCCAGCGGCGTCTTCAATTCGACCAACCTGCACTACATCCTGCGCAACCTGAACATCTCGGCACTGTTCATCGTGGGTGTGTACTCGAACGAGTGCGTATCCACGGCCGTGCGCGATGCCTGTGACCTGGGTTTCTATGTCACGCTGATGGACGACGCCACCGCCACGGTGACCCCGGAGATGCAGAAGGCGACGATCACCACCATCAAGGATCGCTACGCCCGCGTGATGACCACCGACGAGGCGATCCGCGAGATCAAGAAGGTGAAGGAGGCCTCGTGACCGGCCTCGACGACCCGATCCTCCCGAGTTCGATCGCCTGGGGGCTGCTGATCGCATTCAGCATCCTCTGGGTGGCGCTCGGCTGGTGGCTGGGTCGTCACAACAAGACCGCCGAAGACCACATGCTGGCCGGGCGCAACGTCGGGCTGGCGCTGGCCACCGCGACCGCGATGGCCACCTGGGTGACGGCCAACACCACGATGACCGCCCCGCAGCTGGCGCTGCAGCTGGGCGTCTGGGGCATGCTCGGGTATTCGCTGGGGGCGCTGGGGCTGATCCTGTTCGCGCCGCTGGCTCGTCGTATCCGCGAGCTGATGCCGCGCGGGTTTACGTCCGGCGACTTCATCCGCCTGCGCTTCGGCACCTTCACCTGGCGCGTATTCCTGGTGGTCTCGCTGATCTACGCCTTCGGCTGGCTGGTCTCGATGGCGATGGCCGGCGGGGTGCTGATCAATGCCCTGGCCGGGATCGACTATCGCGTGGGCATGACCGTGATCCTCACGGTCTGCGTGATCTACACCCTGCTGGGCGGTCTGCGCGCGGTTATCGGTACGGACTTCATCCAGACCATCATCATCATCGCCGGCGCGGCGTTCATCGCCTGGCTGACCATCGACAAGGTCGGTTTCGAGGCGATCCACTTCAACCTGATGGAAGAGCGCCCGGAACTGCTGAGCCTGTTGTTCCCGGCCGCGATCATGTTCCTGTTCAACAACCTGCTGTTCGGGGTGGGCGAGATCTTCCACTCCAACGTCTGGTGGTCGCGCGCCTTTGCCTTTGGCCGCAACGTCGGCTTTCGTGCCTACCTGCTGGGCGGGCTGCTGTGGCTGCCGATCCCGATCGTCGCCGGCTTCATCGCCCTGGCCACGCCGGCGCTGGGCATCAACGTGCCCGCCGCGGACATGGTCGGGCCGCTGGTCGCGGCCGAGGTCCTCGGCCTGACCGGCGCGATCGTGGTCTTCATCGTCGTCTTCGCCGCCTTGGCCTCGAGCCTCGACTCGCTGCTGGCGGCCACCTCGGACCTGGTCACCCGCGATATCTACCGCGGCCATATCCGCCCGCAGGCCAGCGAGCAGAGCCAGTTCCGCGCGACCAAGGTGATCGTTGTGCTGCTGGGTCTGCTGACCTGGCTGGCCGCGAGCTATCGCGGCTCGCTGCCGATCATCGGCTCGCTGGCCGAACTGCTGTACTTTACGGGGGCCTTCGTGGCCTCGGCGATCTGGCCGATCGTCGCCGGGCTGTACTGGCGGCGGGCGAACCCTCAGGGCGCGGCCTGGTCGATGATACTGGGGTCGGGCATTGGGCTGGCCAGCTATTTCCTGATCGGCTTCTATGTCGCGGCACTGGTGGGCGCGGCCGTCTCCCTGGCCGTGATGGTGCTGAGTACCTGGCTGGCGCCGCGGCCGTTCGACTGGGGTCGCCTGTCCCGCGACGCCGCAGCCGAGGAGGTCCGGACCGCATGATGATCTCGTCGACTGCCTTGTCCGTGATCGTTGTGGTTGCCACGCTGGTCGCCACCCTGACCCCGATCCTGCTGCTGGCCCTGTTCATTCGCGACTGGAAAAAAGGATGCCTCTGGTGAACTACACCGAAGATCCCCTGCACGTGCTCCACCCGAAAGACGGCGCCGCCGGCACCGACCGCCCGAAGGCGCTCCTTGAGGCCGTGGAGGAAGACCCGGACCCGCTCCTGAAGCTGGCGGCCGCGCATGTGGTTTCCAGTCAGCAGTTCTCGCGCGATGAACTGCTGCAGCTGTTCCGTCTGGCGGCGCAGTACGAGACCACTCCGGCGCTGATGCACCTGCCGCTGGCCGGCAAGATTCTGATCAGTGCGTTCTACGAGCCGTCCACGCGCACGCGGCTGTCCTTCGAGAGCGCCTGGCACCGGCTTGGCGGGGCGGTGATGTCGATCACCGACCCCAAGAGCACCGGCATCGCCAAGGGCGAGTCGCTGGCGGACATCGCCGAGATGTTCAACAACTACGGCGACGTGCTGGTGCTGCGCTCCTCGGATGGCGAGGCGGCGCACAACATGCTGGAGAACCTGCGCATCCCGCTGGTCAACGCGGGCAACGGGATCGACGAGCATCCGACCCAGGCGCTGGCGGACGTCTACACCCTGGCCAAGTGGCGACCGGAGCTGTTCACCGGCCCGGTGGCGCGGGAGGACCGCATCAAGGTCGGTATCATCGGGGTGCCCTCGCGCATGCGCACGGTGCGTTCGCTGCTGCGCCTGCTAAGCCTGTTCCCGGAGGCAATCGAAGAGGTCGTGATCATCTCGCGCGAGGACGAGAACTTTGACCCGGGTCAGCGCGAGGAGCTGGAAGAGGCCGGCCTGAAGCTGCGCGTGGTGCACGAACTGGACCCGCTGCTGCCGGAGCTGGACGTCGTCTACATCAACGCCATTGCCTGGGTGGGGGATACGTTCGAGTCCATGGGCGAGGGCCTGAAGCTGGATCGCAACTCCCCGCTCAAGAAGGGCGCGGTCATCCTGCACCCGCTGGCACGCGGTGACGAGCTGTCCACGGACCTCGACGACACCCCGCACAACTGGTACTTCGCCCAGGCCCGCGGGGCCGTGTTCGTGCGCATGGCGCTGCTGACCACGGTGGTCCGCCGGATCAGCGCGGTCATGGATACCCCGGAAGACTGAGCCAAAGTCGAACTTGAACCGCGAGCGGCGTGGCGCGCCGTAAACCGCGCCCCGCTCGCACCCACGGAATCGAACCAAGGAGACATGCCATGTGTGGCATCGCCGGAATCTTTCACGCCGACCCCAACCGCAAGGTGGACCCGCAGACCCTGGTCAACATGGCCGCGATCCAGTATCACCGCGGCCCCGACGGCTTCGGCTACAAGACGCTGGACGACCGCGGCGTGGGCTTCTCCCATGCCCGCCTGTCGATCATCGACCTGGACGAAAACCGCGGCCGCCAGCCGTTCTGTATGACCGACGGATCGATCATGACCGCGGTCAACGGCGAGCTGTACGACTACAAGCGCATCCGTACCGACCTGACCTCGCGCGGCGTGCAGTTCCGCACCAAGAGCGACTCCGAGATGGTCATGCACCTGTACCGGCGCGAGGGGCTGGAGGATGCGATCAAGCACTTCCGCGGCGAGTTCGCGATCTCGCTGTATGACCGCGAGCATGATCGCCTGGTGCTGATCCGCGACCGCTTCGGCATCAAGCCGCTGTATTTCACCGAGGCCAATGGCAGCTTCGTGTTCGGCTCCGAGCTGAAGGTGCTGTTCGCCAATCCCGACGTCCCGCGCCAGTTTGCCGATGACGGCCTGTACCACCAGCTGATGCAGACCATGGTCCCGGGCACCACTGCGTTCGAGGGCATCCACCAAGTGAAGCCCGGCCACATGGTCATCGTCGAACGGGCCCACGGCAAGCTGAAGGTGCGCCAGGAGAAGTACTGGGACATGGACTTCCCGCTGGCCTCCGAGCGCCCGCCGGAGGAGGATGCCGACGAGAACTACTGGATCGAGGGCGTGCGGGAACAGTTGATGGAGGCCGTCCAGCTGCGCCTGGAGGCCGACGTGCCGGTCGCCTGCTACCTCTCCGGCGGGATCGACTCCTGCATCACCCTGGGCCTGGCCTCGGCCAGCCAGCAGTCGCCGGTCAAGGCCTTCACCATCGGCTTCGACAACGACGACTACGACGAAACGGCGATTGCCCGCGAGATGGCCGAGAGCGTCGGCGCCGACCAGGACATCCTGAAGCTGAATGCGGATCACCTCTACGACAACTTCGAAGAGGCCCTGTGGCACGCCGAGCGCACCATCTACAACACGCTGGGGGTGGCCAAGCTGTTGATGAGCCGGCACGTGAACGAGGCGGGCTACAAGGTGGTGGTGACCGGCGAGGGCTCGGACGAGCTGTTCGGTGGCTACCCGGCCTTCCGCCGCGACATGTTCCTGCACGGCCTGGACACCCTGCCGGAGGCTGACCGCGCCGCCTGGCAGCAGATGCTGAACGAGTCCAACGAGCTGTTCTCCGGCGCGATGCTGGCCGAGGACGAGGTCGACGACCCCGAGTTCACGAAGATGATGGGCTTTACGCCGTCCTGTCTGCAGCCCTGGCTGGCGGCAGCCGAGCACGTGCCCGGCCTGCTGGCGCCGGAGCGCCGCGAACGCATGCAGGACTACCAGCCCGGCAAGGCGATCGCCAACGCCCTGGACGACGACATGCTGGATGGCCGGCATCCGCTGGACAAGGCCCAGTACGTCTGGATCAAGACCATGCTGGAGGGCCAGATCCTGACCTGGGGTGGCGACCGCATGGACATGGCCAACTCCATGGAGGCGCGCCCGCCGTTTCTCGACCACCACCTGGCCGAGTTCTGCGCCCACCTGCCGCCGACCCTGCGCATCAAGGGCCGCACCGAGAAGTACGTGCTGCGCGAATCGATGAAGGGCCTGCTCCCGAAGGTGCTCTACGAGCGCGAGAAGTTCGCGTTCATGGCCCCGCCGGCGCACACCGACCCGGTCAAGTGGGCAGCGATGAAGGCCCTGGCCGACCGCTACCTGTCGCCGGAGAAGGTGGCCGAGGCGGGTCTGCTGGACCCGGAAGGCGTGCGCCGCGTGTTCGAGATCCACGAGGACGAGACCACCCCGGCGGCCACCCAGGTCCAGCTGGACGCGGTGATCAACCACATGATCGGGGTGCAGGTCCTGCACGAGAAGTTCGTCGCCACTGACATCCCGGCGCTGGCTCGCCAGAAGGCCGACGAGTTCGGCTGGCGGCCGTAAACCCGGGTTACGGACGGCCAGGAACTGCCTCGCAAGAGGGGACCGGGTGGTCCGGTGCTCAATCCCAGCTGTTGCGGGCGTTCTGGTAAAAGCCGGGGTCTTCGCTGGTGGCGCCCTGCAGGGTGCAGACCGCCGCCGCGAACGCCAGCGCGCGTTCGAGGGTGGTCGGCCAGCCCCAGTCCTGTCGCATGCCGAGCAGGACGACACTGGCAAAGGCATCGCCGGCCCCGACCGCATCGCGCAGCTCGGGTACCGGCGGGGCCGGGGCCGCAAAGCGCTCGCCGTTGACGGTACGAATGATCGCCCCGCCGGCCCCGGCGGTGACGACCAGGGCCTGACGGATGCCCGCCTGCTCGAGCAGGGCGGTCTCCGCCTCGTCGTCCGCAGCCCCGGGGACCAGGGTGGCCAGCTCGTCCTGGTTCAGCTTCACCACGTCGGCGTCCCGTATAAGGTCCAGCGTCGTGTCTCGCGTATACCAGGGGTCGCGCAGGTTCACGTCCACGAAGCGGTGCCCGGCGCGTTCGCGCAGGCGTGCCAGCAGGTCGTGATTCCCCCGGCGCAGGGCCAGTGTGCCGTGGTAGAGCAGTGGCGTGGAGGCGGGCAGCGCATCGGCCCAGGCTGCGGGTACGTCGTCGTAGGCCTGGTCCGGCACGATGGTGTAGCTGGGCTCGCCGCGGGCGAGTTCGACCCGGACTTCGCCGGTCGGGGCTTCGGGGTGCCGATACAGCCCGCGGGCGTCCATGCCGATCGCATCCATGCGGGCCTGCACCGCGGCGCCCGCTGGGTCGTTGCCTATGCCGCCGACGAAACAGACCGGCTCCCCGAGCTGATGCAGGTTCCAGGCGACATTGAACGGCGCTCCGCCCAGGACGCGCTGTCCATCGGGAAAGACATCGAACAGGACCTCGCCAAAGATCAGCTGGGGGGATGGCTCGGCAATCACAACGGCCTCCTATCAGGGAAATTCTCCCGGGGGATCAGGAAGGGTGTGGCTCGCGGTCGGCCCGCTCCACGCGATCGCGCCCGAGCTTCTTCGCCTGTAGCAGGGCGTGATCCGCGGCGTCGAAGATGGCCGCGGTGGACTGTCCGGCCGCGATCGGGCACATGCCCGCCGAAATGGTCACGCGCAGCCGCGTCTTGCCGGCCCGTACGATCAGGCGATCCACGGCCTCGCGGATCGAATCGGCACGGCGCTGGCAGGTGTCCGGGTCGGAGGTGAGGATCATCACGAATTCCTCGCCCCCGTAGCGCGCAACGAAGTCCTCGCTGCGCACGCCCTCGGCCAGGATCTCTGCGACGGCCTTCAGCACCTTGTCGCCGGCACTGTGGCCGTATTCGTCGTTGATCGCCTTGAAGCGGTCGATGTCCCAGACCAGCAGGCAGGCCGGTTGCTCCGCCCCCAGGTCCTCCCGCAGGCCATCAAGGTAGCGCTCGAAAGCCGTGCGATTGGGCAGCCCGGTCAGGCTGTCGCGGTAGGCCTCCGCCCGCGCCTGATCCAGCCGCTTGCGCAGGGCACTGACCTGCGACTCCAGCGTACGGCCCTTCGCTCGCAGCAGGCGGTTGCGCTCCAGGGCCTCGAGCAGATCGTTCTCCTGCTGATTGCGAAAGGCCGCCACATGTTCGACCACGCGATCCAGACCCCGGCTGATTTCCTGGCGCAGGGTGGCGATGTCCTCCAGGTCGTCCATGCGGCCCTTCATGGCCCGGACATTGTCCGAGATGCCATCGTGCAGGGTGGCAACCGAGGCGCGTGTACGTTCGCTGCGTTTCTCGTCTTCCGACAGGGCCGAGTCGACGTCTTCCAGGCGATGCCAGATCTCGCCCACGACGTCCGACAGCTCGTCGCGCTCGTGCATGGCGCGCTCGCACTTGTCGTGCAGCACCCGGAAGAGCTGAGAAAGCGTTCGTTCGATCTCCGAGCGGTCGCGCCGTTCGGTCGCGCGATGCAGGTCATCCAGGCCGGGGTCCAGGAAATCGAACCCGTTCAGTCCGCGGCGCACGACCTCGAGCACAGCGCTGGCCAGGTCCTCGTGGTGATCGGAGCTGCGGACCGCGTCGGCCAGCTGTGCACCCAGCCGATCCATCCAGGCAGAGTCGGGCGGGCTGGACTCCACCGCGCGGGACAGGTCCTGAACCGCGCCATCCAGTGCCGGCACGCGGGCGCTGACCACCGCCAGTGCCCTCAGGGCCACCCGCCTCAGTGCATCCTGCTGGACCTGCTCGCGCTCCAGGCGGCGCTCGAGGTCGATGATGGTCCTGCGCATCTCGCTGGCGGACATGGGGCTCCCGAAAGGGCTGTGGGGTCTGGACGTGCCGGGATCATTTAACCGCGTCCGCGACGCGGACGCCAGCGATGGGACTCAGGCGGTGTGGCGGGTTCCGTGCAGCGACTGGGCGGCTGGCAGCTCGATCTCGATACCGACCGGGAGGTGGTCGGACAGGGCCACGTTGTACACGCGCATGTCGCTGACATGCAGGTCCGGGGTCAGCAGGATGTGGTCGAACACGAGGCGCGGATCCCAGGAGGGGTAGGTGGCCGGGCAGCTGATCGGCTCCAGCAGCCCGGTACGGGCGACCAAACGCCGGATCTCCAGGCTGTCCTGCTGGCAGTTGAGATCCCCCATCACCACGGCGTGGCGTTCCGACTGGATCCGTTCGGCGACGTAGTCCAGCTGGGCCTGGCGTGCGCGCCGGCCGAGTGCCAGGTGCAGCAGAAACAGCACCAGCTCCTCGCCATTTTCCATTGCGTAACGGGCCTCGATGGCCCCGCGCCCCGGCAGCGGCCCGGGCAGGCGGTGCATCTCGACCCGTTCCGGCTCAAGCCGCGAAAACAAGGCCAGCGAGTGTTTGGCGAACTGGCCGAGATTGCGGTTGATGCGATTGTAGGTATGCGGGAAGCGGGCCTTTTCCGACAGATAGGAGGCCAGGTCCACGAAGTTCGAGCGCAGGCTGCCACCGTCCAGCTCCTGGACGCCGACGATGTCGAAGTCGGAGATGAAACGCGCCACGCGATCCAGGTTGCCGATCCGCCCCTTATAGGGAAGGACGTGCTTCCAGGAGTTGGTCAGATAGTGGTGCAGGCGCGACGAGGGGATGCCCACCTGGGCATTGAAACTCAACAGGCGCAGGCGCTGCGCGCCCTGGTCGTGCTGATAGGTCAGTCCGCGTACCTCCGGCGAGGCCGGTTGTGCGCGAACGGGTTCGGCATGCTTGCCGCTGGCCGTGGCCGTCATACTGCTTTGTTCCCCAGAGAACGGCGGAAGGTCCGCCCGGATACTACCTAGAATGGACAGACCAACTCGCCCAAACGTTCCGTCAGCTTCAGGTTTTCGCTGTAGTCGACCGGGCAGTCGATGATGGTGACACCGGGGGTGGCGAGGGCTTCGCGCAGGGCGGCCTCCAGGCTGTCGCCCGGGCCGATGCGCACACCGCTGGCGCCGAACGAGTGCGCCAGCTGGACAAAATCCGGGTTGCCGAAATCGACGAAGGCCTTGCGCCCGTACTCGCGCACCTGCTTCCACTCGATCAGGCCGTACGCATTATCGTTCCAGATCAGCACGACAAAGCTCTGGTTCAGGCGCACCGCCGTTTCCAGTTCCTGCACATTCATCAGGAAGCCGGCGTCTCCGGTGACCGCGATCACCTGGCGTTCGGGGTAGAGCGCCGCCGCCGCGATCGCTCCCGGCAGCGCGATGCCCATGCTGGCGAACCCGTTCGAGATCAGGCAGGTGTTGGGGAGCTCGCAGCGGAACATGCGCGCCATCCAGAGCTTGTGCGCCCCGACATCGGTAATCACCACGGCGTCGAGCTCGGCCGCGGTGCGAAGGTCCCAGATCAACTTCTGCGGCTTCAGCGGGAACTGGGTGTCCTCGCGATGCTCGTTCATGTCGTCGATCAGGTTCTGGCGCAGCGGGCGCAGGATGGTCTCCTCGCGCGGGTCCACGAGATCCGTGAGGCGGGCGAGGCAGGTATTTAGGTCGCCGATCACCTCGGATGAGACATTGTAGTGGCCATCGACCTCGGCCGGGGCGGAGTCGATGTGGATCAGCGTGCGGTCGCCGGTCGGGTGCCAGAGCCTGGGTGGATATTCCACCAGGTCGTAGCCGATACAGACGATGACGTCGGCCTTGTGAAAGCCGAAATTGACGAAATCCTGGCTTTGCAGGCCCACCGAGCCCAGGGCCAGCGGGTGGCGGAACGGCAACACGCCCTTGGCCATGAAGGTGTTCGCGACCGGGATATTCAGCGCGGAGGCCAGCTGCGAAAGGGCTCCGCTGGCTCCCGAGCGGATGACGCCGTTGCCCGCCAGGATCAGCGGATGCTGGGCCTCGTTGAGCAACTTCGCCGCGGCCTCCAGGGAGGCCTCGGCCGGCACCGCCTCGGGTCCGGCATGGACCGGGAGTGGCGGGTTGGGGCATGGCAGGGCGGCCACGTTTTCCGGAAGTTCAATGAAGCTGGCGCCGGGCTTGCCGCCCTCGGCCCACTTGAAGGCTTTGCGGACAACCTCCGGCAGTATCTCGGGCTCGACCACGCTGGAGCTG
Source organism: Thioalkalivibrio sp. ALRh (assembly GCF_000381425.1). Taxonomy (NCBI): domain Bacteria; kingdom Pseudomonadati; phylum Pseudomonadota; class Gammaproteobacteria; order Chromatiales; family Ectothiorhodospiraceae; genus Thioalkalivibrio; species Thioalkalivibrio sp. ALRh. Next base: position 1,129,737 of record NZ_KB906519.1, on the reverse strand, counting down.
TACTTGGTGATCGGCTGGAACAGGCCCTTCAGGTCAAGGACCTGGTGCGACTCCTTGTGCAGCCGGTGAGTGCTGGCCTGGCCCGCGATCGCGACCAGCGGGGCGTGATCCATGTTGGCATCGGCGACACCGGTGATCAGGTTGGTCGCCCCCGGGCCAAGGGTCGCCAGGCAGACCCCGGCACGGCCGGACAGGCGACCATGGACGTCGGCCATGAAGGCCGCGCCCTGCTCGTGGCGCGTAGTGATGAACTCGATGGGGGAATCGGCCAGGGCGTCGAGAACGGCCATGTTCTCTTCGCCCGGCAGGCCGAACACGCGCTCGACCTGTTCCTGTTCCAGGCATTCGACCAGTCGCTGGGCCGTAGTGACGGTTGTGCTCACGCGTTACGCCACCCGACGCTGGACCCTGGACACGGGCGGGGTCAGCCCCGGGCCCGTTCGATCAGGAAATCGGCGACTTCGAGCATCTCCTCGTGGCTGCGCGTCATGCTGGCCGAGACCACGGCCTCGCCGTCGATGACCAGGGTAGGCACACCCTCGACGCCGTACTCCTGAACGTCCTGGCCGGCCTCGGTGACCTTGCGGCGGATCTCCTCGGAGCGCATCACCTCGCGGAACTCGTCGGCGTCGAGGCCGCGCTGGTTGATTAAGCGCAGGATGGCGCTTTCCGAGCGCAGCTCGCGACCCTGGTCATGGATGGCGTCGTAGAACGGTTGATGGACCTCGTTCAGCACTTCCAGCTTCTGTGCGGTGTAGAAGACGCGCGCATGCAGGGCCCAGACATCGTTCATCGGCGCGGGCAGATAGACGAACTCGACATCGTCATCCAGCCCCTTCTGCCACTCCTGCACATAGGGCTCGAACGAGTAGCAGTGCGGGCAGCCATACCAGAAGACCTCGACCACCTGGATCTTGCCATCCTCCAGGCCGGTGTCGACCGGCGGCTGGATGGTGCGGAAGTTCTGACCATCCCGGTATTCGCGGGCCAGGCTGGTGCCGGTTGCCAGCAGCAATCCGGCACCGCCCATGGCACCCAGGAAATCACGACGCCTCATTTACAGCTCTCCGTAGGAATGCAGCCCGGACAGGAACATATTCACGCCCAGGAAGGTGAAGGTGGTCACGAACAGACCGATGATGGCCCACCAGGCCATGACCGGGCCGCGCCAACCCTTGGTGAAGCGCATATGCAGCCAGGACGCGTAGGTCAGCCACAGAATCAGGCTCCAGGTCTCCTTCGGATCCCAGGTCCAGTAGCCGCCCCAGGCCTCGGCCGCCCACATCGCGCCCAGTACGGTGGCGATGGTGAAGAAGGCGAAACCGATCGCGATGGCCTTGTACATCACACTGTCCAGCGCATCCTTGCTGGGCAGCCGATGGGTGATCGCGGCATCCGGCCGGGTGCGCTCGAAACGGTGCTTGATCAGGTAGGCCACACCCAGCATGGCCGCGATGGCAAAGCCGCCGTAGCCGACGAAGTTGGTCGGTACGTGGATCTTCATCCACCAGGAGTTGAGGGCCGGCACCAGCGGTTCGATCTCGTGCGCCTGGCGGTCCCACATGTACCACAGCAGGAAAGTCACCGAGGCGGCGATCACCAGCATCACGAAGGCGCCCATGGTGCGCTGACCGGTGCGCTGCTCGTAGTACAGGTACATGAGCGTGGTCATTACCGCCAGCAGGATGAATACCTCGTAGAGGTTGGACACCGGGATGTAGCCCCAGCTGGGGTCGGTCAGGTAGATCTCGCGCCAGCGCACCATCAGCGCCATCATGCCGGCGCCCGAGCCGATCCAGGCGAAAGCGGCCCCGAGGCGCGACGGGAAGTCGGATTTGCTGAACAGGCCGAGGATGTAGGTCGCGGTGGCCATGTAGAGCATCACGCTCATCCACATCACACCGGCCTGGCCGGAGCCAATGTAGTTCAGCCAGAAGTTGGTGCTGCCCCGGGCCAGATCGTCACCGTACAACCAGACCCCGAACAGCGAGAGCGCGGCGACGATGATCGAAAAGAGCTGCCAGGGGCGCCAGAACCAGCCCAACCAGGCACTCATGCCGGCGGCGAGGATCAGGCCGCCGGTGTCGTAGCGATCCATCAGGTGGCCATACTGCCAGTGAGCGATCACCGCAACGGCGAGCACCAGCGCAAAGTATGCCCAGTCGAGCGGCCGGATGCGCCGGAAGATACTGGGCCGTTCAAAATCCAGGGCCTCATGGGGTACTGACATGGATCGCTCCTCCGACTGCTACCGGTTAGTCGTTCTTATTAGTTGATTCACTTCTGGCCATCGCCCGAGCCGTTGGCCGGCTTCTGATCGATGATCCAACGCTTAAGATGCGCGAAACGGTTCTCGAATTCTACCTTGTGCCGGTTACTGGTTCCGGCCATGGTCACCTGCGTCCCGCTGCCGTCTTCACGGCGTCGGGCGATGATCCACAGACGCTGATACGACACGTAAAACATCAGGAAAATCCCGATGATCAGCATCACGCTGCCGGTGTACACCGTGCTTTGCCCCGGGGCGCGCGCAATCTGGAGACCGGAGGCCTCGCGGTGCTCGAAGTCGCTCAGGTGGAAATAGAACGGTGACTCGTAGAGGCTGATCGCGTTGATTGCGGAGACAGCGTCTTCCAGCCAGCGCTGCTCCTCTTCCTGGATCGAGACCACACCCTCGTCTTCCAGGACCTCCATGTACAGGCCCTGTAGTCCGGCGTGCAGCACCCGCATCAGGAGCTGGCCGACCTGCTCGCGCTGTTCTTCCGGCACGCGGCGGTCAATCTCCGCGTGCACCGCGCCGTATCCGCCCTCGGCGAACAGGCGCATCAGCTCCGAGGTCGTCTGGGCGATCGCGGTGCCGGAGGGATCGTCGGCCGCGACTTCGCGCGCGATGGTGTTGCGCACCTCGGCGTTGTGCAGCATTGCCAGGTAGGTGCGGAAACGGTCCAGCGAGTCATCGGCATCCGCCGGCAGGAACAGGTACACGAACTCGTCACTCGGGCTCTCGCGTACGCCACTGAGGAAGTACATCGCCCCTTCCTGCAGTGCAGGCCGCATGTAGTTGCGGTAGTAAAGCCCGTGCCCGGTGCGATCCATCAGGCGGAAATCGAAGCTCGGGCCCAGCTGACGGTTCTCGCGCTGGCCTTCTTCATTCAGCAGCGGTACGACATTCTGGTCCTTGAAGTCGATGAACTCGATGATGCGCGTGTCACCCTGCGGGGTCGGGATTTCCTGCTCCTGGAATACGCGCCCGGGGACTTCCAGCGAGCGCAGGGCTTCGCCGCCGAGCGGGATCGCCTCGATATCGAGGCGGGTGCCGCCATCGGCGAAGCTGGCCTGGTAGATCGCGTACCCGTTGTAGATCAGCGGGTGGTTGACCGAGATGGTATGCCGCAGCGGCTCGTCGCGGTTGGGGTCATGGATCACGAGATCCGACTCGTAGGAGCTTTCCGCGCCGGTCGAGAAGCGCTCGATTCGGAACTCTTCCAGCTCGATACGAAACGGCAGTTGCTGGACGAAATAGCCCTCGCGCATCGGCAGGAACACCACGTCCGCGGAGGAGCCCTCCGGGATTTCGACCATGCCGCGGAACGAGGGATTGGAGACCGGCACCCAGGCCGAGCGCGGTACTTCGGACACCGGGACGCCCCGGGTCTCGATCTCGATGATGCCCAGCCACTCTTTGGCCTTGAGCAGCGTCGAGCCGTCTGCCAGCGCGCCCACGCAGATCACCACGATCCCGACGTGGGTCAGCAGATAGCCGAGGCGGTTCCAGCGGCCCTTCATGGCCGCGATCACCGTCTGGCCCTCGGATTCCTTCTCGCGTGCCTTGAAGCCCTGGGCCTTCAGCACACGCCGGGCATGATCAATGAATTCTTGCTGCGACTGGTCCAGCTCCCCGGTCGCGCTCGAGTGGAACGAGCGCAGGGACTTTTCCTTCACCTGCAGGTTGTAGCGCCGCAGGTCCTTCAGGATGCCCGGGCTCTGACGGTAGACGCAGAACGAGGTGGAGACCACCAGGAAGGTGACGATCAGCAGGAACCACGTGGCGGAATAGACCTGATAAAGCCCCATGCCGGCAAAGATCTCATGCCAGAAGGGACCGTAGTCGATCAGGTAGTCGGTATAGGGCTGGTTCTGGACGAGCACTGTACCGATTACGGAGGCGATGGCCAGTGCCACCAGCAGGGTGATCGCCAGGCTCATGGAACCCATGAACTCGACCAGGATGCGGCTGCGCCGCGGGGCGCGGGCGGACTTGCTGCGGGCACCGGTCGCGGGAGCAGACCCGGCCACCTGTTCGTTATTCGACATGCTGAAACCTGCGTTGACCTTCGCGACTATGCGAAGCACCCCTGTCGGGGTTCAATTTCCTAGACAAACTGCACGGAAGTTTCGTGCAAACCCTGTTACTGGAGCGGGCCAGTTTCTCTGATCCGACCTGTCTGACGTGCCGAGCCCCCGCTCCATTCCCGGTGGCGGAAAATTTGTCTGCCCCGGACAGCAAAAAAGGGGCGGCCTATGGCCGCCCCTTCCCTGGGAGGTTCGCCGCCCGGACTGCACGGCGCTCCGGCACGATCAGTCGGACGACAGCCCGGCCATGTACTGTGACACGGCCTCGATGTCTTCGTCGGACATGCGCTGAACCACATTGCGCATCATCCGACCCGCGTCGTTGGAACGCTCTCCGTCACGGAATTTGTAAAGCTGGTCCGCGCTGTAGGTGGCGTGCTGCCCCGCAACCTTCGGGAACATCGCCTCCGGGTTGCCCTGGCCATTCGGGCCGTGGCATGCGATGCAGGCGGCGACGTTCTGGGAGGGGATGCCGCCACGGTAGATGCGCTCGCCGCGTTCGACGACGTCTTCGTCGGCGGTTTCGGTGGTGATGGACTGCTCGGCGAAGTAGGCCGCCAGGTCGCGCATATCCTGCTCGTCCAGATCCGCGACTTCGCCCGCCATCAGCGAATCATAGCGGGTCTCGCCTTCCTTGAAGTCACGCAGCTGCTTGACGGTGTACTTCGGGTGCTGGCCCGCGAGCTTCGGCCACTCCGGGTTGGTCGAGTTGCCGTCCGCCTGGTGGCAGGCCGCGCAGGACTGGGAGATTTCCTGGCCGCGCTGAGGATCGCCCGCCTGAGCCGCCGACAGCGGGAGCAGCAGGGAGACGGACAGGGCAGCAAAGAGAGCGGAAAGCTTGTGGTTCATGATCGAAGATTCTCCTGCATGTAAATGCGTGCCGGGTCGGACCCGCGTTCCTTGTGCCCCTTGGCAGGGCGATCAACATGAAGGAAACACTGGTCAATGTACACCCTCGCGCTCGAGTCGCTTTTGCATGCGAACAAGGCGCGGCGACTGCCGTGCAGTCACTCTGCACAAGGGAGCCGCAACGCCGTTCGCGCGCAAAAGCGGCCGAGCCCCTGCATTGTAATGGGTTATGGGGTTGGTACCCCAGTTTCCCGATCCTGCGTTGCGCCGCTTGCGGGTAGAACCACTACCCGCTGCACGGCGCGCCTTGTCTCGGAAAACCTGGGGTACCAACGCGAGGGTGTACATTGACCAGTGTTTCCTTGAGCGGCGCAGTTTATAGCACAATGCTAAATTGCGCTCAAAAATATTCCGAGCTCCGCACTCGGCCAAGGACGTCCCCCGCCCCATGGAACCCCGTTTTCGCGAGACCGCCTTTATCAAGGGCGTGGCCCAGGTCGAGCAGCTCCCGGAGGATGACGGCATCGAGATTGCCTTCGCCGGGCGCTCGAATGCCGGCAAATCCAGCGCCCTGAATGCCCTGTGCGGGCGCAAGGCCCTGGCCCGGGTGGGCCGCACGCCCGGGCGCACCCAGGAAATCAACCTGTTCGCCCTGCCGCCGGACGAGGCATGGCGGCTGGTGGATCTGCCCGGCTATGGTTACGCGAAGGTGTCCGCCGGCCAGCGCCAGCATTGGGATCGGCTGCTGGGGGATTACCTGCAGTCGCGCGAGTGCCTGGCAGGGCTGGTGCTGATCATGGACATCCGTCGTCCCCTGACCGAGCTCGACCGTCAGCTGCTGGAGTGGGTGCCGCTGGAGCGTTGCCAGTTGCACTGCCTGCTGACCAAGGCCGACAAGCTCTCGCGGCAGGCGGCCGACAAGCAATTGCACGCGACCCAGCGTGAGCTGGAAGGCTTGGGGATCGAGGCGACCCTGCAGACCTTTTCTTCATTGAAAAATCAGGGGGTCGATGACCTGCGCGGCCTGTTGACCGAGTGGCTCCAGCCGGTCGAAGACTGACCGTGGCCCGCCCCGGGCGCGAACCATGAACCCCAGACAAAAAAATGCCCCGGCCTTGGGGAGGGCCGGGGCAAGATTCGGCCTCGACAGGGGGGAGCGAGGCCTGCCCGCTCAGGGAGAGAAGCGGGCTCGCGCTGGGCTAGAGCGCTTGTAACGTAAGAAAGCGTCAGTTGCCTTGAGTTCCATCCGTTCCCGAAAATGAACGTGATTGGCTTCACACTCCTGAATGCAGCGCTCCTGTGGCTGTTGCCCCGTCAGTCATCGGTTCCCTGGGACTGGGCGTGTGCCCTCAGGGTCTCGACCAGATCGGCCGCGCTGGTCCCGTGAGGGTGAATCTCCAGCAAGTCGCCTTCGGGCCCGATCAGATAGGTCGATGAGCTGTGGTCGATGATGTCGCCCATCGCCGAATCCGTTGCGCGGCGTTCGTAGAAGACACCAAAGCGCTGAGCGGCGGGCTTCAAGTCTTCTTCGGATCCGGTGGCCGCGTGAATGTCGGCATGAAAATGGGCCACGTAATCGGCCAGGCGGTCCTCGGTATCTCGTTCCGGATCGACGCTTATAAACACACCGTTCACCTGGCCCTGCAACTCTTCCGGCAAGCGGTTCAGCGCCCCGCCAATCCACCCCAGGCTCGTCGGGCAGGCATCCGGGCAGCTCGTATAGCCGAAATACAGCCAGACGTACTGGTCCGTGTAATCGCCCAGGTCGAAGCGCTCCGCGTGCGTGGCGACCGGCAGCTCGATCGGTCCGCCCTGTACCTCGTCGGCGATGGGCAGTTGCGCATGACCTGCAAGATCGCGCGGCGGCGGCTCGCCCGGCTCCAGAGTGACATACACCAGCAGAGCACCTGCGGCGACCACCGCGAAGGCCCAGAAGAGACTGCTGACGGGGATACGGTTCATAAGGGGTTCATCAGTGATCGCGGGCAGTGACAAAGCGGAATTGTACGAAGGCGGCCTCGGATTTGCCTGCCGGCATCGCGGTGGCTGCCCAGGTCATGGATTCGGTGGTACAGATCGGCAGCGTGGTCGTGCCGCGGTAGCGGCCATCACCCGTGTGTTCCAGGCGCGGGCGCTGGTAGCCCATATACATTTCGACTCCGGCCAGGTCCAGGTCCAGGGCCTCAGGGTTGTTCAGCGCGGTCTGCGCCGCGGCATCCAGCTGCAGGTCCAGCGTCAGCTCCCGCAGCATCGGTACCGGGCGCGGCGTGATCTCCAGGCGCACCTCGCCGCCCTGTGCCAGGGCGGTGCTGCAGGGGCCGGCATTCAGGTCGCAGGCCTGTGGCTGGACGATCGGCACCTCGGCGGCGCCACTGTCCAGGTAGCGTTCGGCCAGCATCCAGGCGCTCGCGAGTAGCAGCAGCGCGACCAGCCAGGCGGCGATTCGGTTGAAGCGATGGGCCAGCATGGGGGCTAGTGGGCGTCGTCCCAGTTGGCGCCGACGCCGACGTCTACGACCAGTTCCACGTCCAGGTCGGCGGCCCCGCTCATGGCCTTGCGCACCAGCGTGGTCAGGTCCTCCACCGCCGCGTCGGCCACCTCGAACACCAGTTCGTCGTGCACCTGCATGATCATGCGCGCGTCAATCCCGGTGTCCTCGAGGTCGTGCGCGACCCGTACCATCGCGCGCTTGATGATGTCGGCGGCCGTGCCCTGCATCGGGGCGTTGATCGCGACACGCTCGGACTGCTGGCGCCGCGCCCCGTTGCGGCTGTTGATCTCCGGCAGGTACAGGCGGCGGCCGAACAGGGTCTCGACGTAGCCGTTCTCGCGCCCGGAGGCGCGCGCCCGTTCCATGTAGTCGTGCACGCCGGGATAGCGGCTGAAGTAGCGGTCGATGTATTCGCGCGCCTCGCCCTGCTCGATGCCGAGGTTGCGCGCCAGGCCCCAGGCGGACATGCCGTAGATCAGGCCGAAGTTGATCGCCTTGGCCGCGCGGCGCTGATCGCCGGAGACCTGCTCCGGGTCCAGCCCGAAGACCTCGGCGGCGGTTGCGCGGTGGATGTCCTGACCCTCCGCGAAGGCCTTCAGCAGGCCGGCATCCTGCGACAGGTGAGCCATGATGCGCAGCTCGATCTGCGAGTAGTCTGCCGCCAGTAGCTGGTGGCCCTCATCCGCGATGAACGCGCGGCGGATGCGCCGGCCGGCCTCGGTGCGCACCGGGATGTTCTGCAGGTTCGGCTCCGAGGATGACAGCCGCCCGGTGGCCGCCCCCGCCTGGTGATAGGAAGTGTGCACCCGACCGGTCTCCGGGTGGATGCGCCGGGGCAGGGTCTCGGTGTAGGTGCTGCGCAGCTTGGACAGGCCGCGGTGCTCGAGGATCAGGCGCGGCAGGGCGTAGTCGTCCGCCATCTGCTCCAGCACGTCCTCGGCGGTGGAGGGCTGGCCCTTGGGGGTGCGCCGCAGTACCGGCAGGCCCAGGCGTTCGAACAGGATCTCCTGGATCTGTTTGGGCGAGCCGAGGTTGAACTCGCCGCCGGCCTCCTCGAAGGCCTCGCGCTCGATGCGCTCCATCTCGGCCAGCAGCTCCTGGCTCTGCTCGCCGAGCCGATCCGGGTCCACCTTTACGCCGACGCGTTCGATATCCGCCAGCACCGGGACCAGCGGCATCTCGATCTCGCGGTAGACAAACGCGGGGCCTTCGGCCGCCTGCAGACGTGGCTGGAACACCGCATCCAGCTGCAGGCAGATATCAGCGTCCTCGCCGGCGTAATCGGTGGCGATGCCGATATCCACCTCGGCGAACGGGATCTGCTTCGCCCCCTTGCCGGCCACGTCTTCGTAGTGCGTGGTCTTGTAGTCCAGGTGGCGCTCGGCCAGGGAGTCGAGGTCGTGGCGGTTGGCCCCGGCGTCCAGGCAGAACGACTCGAGCAGGGTGTCGTCGACGATCCCGCGCAGGGCGATGTCGTGATTGCCCAGCACGTTGCGGTCGTACTTCAGGTGATGGCCCAGCTTGCCGTGGTCCTCGGATTCCAGCCAGGGCTTCAGACGTTCCAGCGTCTCCGCGCGCGGCAGCTGCGGGTCGGCGTCCGGCCCGGTGTGGGCCAGCGGCAGATACCACGCGGTGCCCGGCTCGAAGGCGAAGGACATGCCGATGATCTCGGCGCGCATCGCGTCGAGGCTCGTGGTCTCGGTGTCGAAGGCGACTCGGTCGGCCTTGTCCAGACGCTCCAGCAGCTCGGCCAGTTCGGCCTCCTCGCGCAGCGTCCGGTAGTCGCCCTTTGCCTGCGACGGGCCCGGATTGCCGTCAGCGGCCTCGTCCTCGCTACCCTCCAGCTCCGCGCGCCAGCGGGTGAAGCCGTAGCGGCGCACCATCTCCAGCAGGCGCTCGTGATCCGGCTCGCGGATGTTCAGGTCGTTGGGGCCGGCATCCAGCTCGACATCGCGCTTGACCGTGATCAGTTCGCGCGAGGTGGGCAGGCGCTCGGCCGCGGCGCGCAGGTTCTCGCCGATCTTGCCGCCGATGTCGTCGGCCTGCTCGAGGATGGTGTCGAGATCGCCGTACTTCGCGATCCACTTGGCCGCGGTCTTGGGGCCGACCTTGTCCACGCCCGGGATGTTGTCGACGCTGTCGCCCATCAGCGCGAGGTAGTCGACGATCTGCTCCGGGGCCACGCCGAATTTTTCCTGTACGCCCTCGCGGTCCAGCGTGACCCCGCTCATGGTGTTGACCAGCGTGATGCGGTCATTCACCAGCTGGGCGAGGTCCTTGTCGCCGGTGGAGATCACCACGTCATGCCCGGCCGCGGCGGCCTGATCGGCCAGGGTCGCGATCACGTCGTCGGCCTCCACGCCCTCGACGCACAAAAGTGGCAGGCCCATCGCCCGCACGAGTTCGTGCAGCGGCTCGATCTGGGCGGCCAGCTCGTCCGGCATCGGCGGGCGGGTGGCCTTGTATTCCGGGTAGATGTCGTCGCGGAAGGTCTTGCCCTTCGCGTCGAACACCACCGCCATGTGTTCCGGGCCGTAGTCCGCGCGCAGCTTGCGCAGCATGTTCGCCACACCAATCATCGCCCCGGTCGGGGCGCCATCCGGCGCGGTCAGCGGCGGCAGGGCATGGAAGGCCCGAAACAGATACGACGAACCGTCGACCAGAACGAGGGGGGCTTGTGACATCAATGCGGTATCCGTGCGGAAGGTGCGCGCCATTCTACAGCCCCGTTTTGTGCCGCGACCATTTGTACCGACCCGGGGCGCCCGTTACGCTTGGCTTTCGACACGAGGAACCCTCCGCATGAACGACCGCGAACGCGCCGAACACCCCGGCCTGCGCCCGATTGACGACTCCGCTCTGACCCGCGAAAGCTGGAAGATCTTCCAGATCATGGCGGAGTTCGTGGAGGGCTTCGAGCGCCTGGCGCACATCAAGCCATCTGTGAGCATCTTTGGCTCCGCGCGCTTTCCACCCGGACATCCGCATTACCAACTGGGCGAAGAAGTCGCCCGCCAGCTGTCGGATGCCGGCTTCGCGGTGGTGAGTGGCGGCGGCCCGGGCATCATGGAGGCTGCCAACAAGGGCGCCTTCGCCGGGCGCTCCCCCAGCATCGGCCTGAATATCCAGCTCCCCCACGAGCAAAGCGCCAACCCGTATCAGGACATCAGCCTTGGGTTTCGCCACTTCTTCTCGCGCAAGGTGATGTTCGTGAAATACGCCTCCGCCTATGTGGTCCTGCCGGGCGGTTTTGGCACGCTGGACGAACTGGCGGAGATTCTGACGCTGGTGCAGACCGGCAAGACCCGGCGCATCCCGATCGTGCTGGTCGGCTCCGAATTCTGGAAGGGGCTGCTGCACTGGTTCGACGACACTCTTGTGTCCGAAGGCACAATCGATGCCGAGGACCTGAAGCTATACTCGTTGGTGGATGCCCCGGAAGACGTGGTGGACGTGATCTTCGAGCATTACGAGGCGCGCAGCTTCGAGCCTTCCGCGGAAGAAAAGAAACGCATGATGGAGCTGTGAGCATGGCCGCTAAGTGCACCCATTATCCCGCCGCCCTCCTGGTCGGTCTGCTTCTCGCGCCGGCTCTGGCCATTGCCCAGCAGGAGCGCGAGTGGGACGATGCCCCGCCGCCGCCCGAGATGCCGGACGAGGCCGAGGCCGACCCCGCGCCGCCCGTGCTCGACGAACGCGCGCGCGAGCAGCGGGGCCTGGAAGAGGCCGACATTGTGATCATCGAACGCGACGGGGAGACCCGGCGCGAGTACCGCATGGGCGGGCAACTGGTGATGGTGGAGGTGATCCCCGCGGCCGGTCCCTCCTACTACCTGATCGACAGCACCGGCGACGGCCTGCTCGATCGCCGTCAGCGTGAGCTGGAACCCGATTTCGTACCGCCGTCCTGGGTGATTTTCCAATGGTAATGAACGAACACGACTGCCAGGCCTGTGCCGAGGCCTGCGGGGTGAGCATCGAGTTTCGCGAGGGCGAGGCCTTGCTGGCGGGGCAGCCCGTGCAGTGCCTGCGTCTGTCGGCGGATGCCGCCTCCGGTATCGAGGCGGCCCTGAAGGGTGCAGGCATCAGCCCGCTGGCCACCGCTGATGCCGACGGGACGCGGATTCTTTTCCTGGATCTAGGTCAGGCATTGCGCGAACCCCTGTCGGCCGAGGGCCCCGGAAGCCTCAACGCCCTGGGGGAGCGGGCCGCGAGCTGGCAGGCCCTGCACCCGGCGAGTGCGATGCCGGAGGCCACGGGCTATCGCCGCGGGGTGCTGCAGCAGCTATTGCGCGAACGCGCCGATGCCCTGGGCCAGACGCTGTTGGCCGGCGAGCGGGAGACGCTGGACGCCGAACTCCACCACCAGAGCCTCTATCGTTTCGAGGATCTGCCGCTGGCCGGGAGCTACTGGCACTCGGTGCGGGTCTATTCGGAAGGGGCCGGGCTCGCGGATCTGGTGATGCCGCCGGCGCCGGTGCCCGCTTTCTGGCAGCTCGCGCGCATCGCATTGGCGATTGCGGTGGACGAGGCCGGCGAGATTCGAGCCGATGCCTACCGTGCGTTGCTTGCGGGCTACCATGCCAGACGCCCGTTGGCCGCGATCGAGCGCGGGGCCGCACCGACATTGCTGCGCCTGGCCGCACTGGACGACTGGATCGGTCGTCGCGAATCCGGCGCGACGGGCGAGGCCGAACGCCAGCGGCTCGTTGCGCTGCAGGGGCACGCCGCCCGTGTGCAGGGCATGTGGGTACGTGCCGCGTAGGTGGCTCGGGGGTTTCGGCCCAAGGAGATCGACGATGAACAAGGTCTGGGTGCTGTTTCTAGTCGCGATGTGCCTGCCGGCGCTCACCCAGGCCGAGGTCTATCGCTGGACTGACGACCAGGGCAATGTGCACTTTGGCGACCGTCCTCCCGAGGGCAGCGCCAGCGAGTCGGTCGATGTACGTGAGCCCATGCGCGGGGTGCCGCTCGAGGGTGCCCGAGAGATCCTTGAACGTCCGGTGCGGCCTCAGCAAGAGGAGGCCGATGCCAGTGGCTACGAACGCGTCGCGATTACGCAGCCGGAGGACGGGGCCGGCGTGCGTGCCAATGACGGCAATGTCACCGCCGAGGTGGCGCTGGAGCCCGCCCTGGATACCGAGGCCGGCCATCGCGTCGTCTGGCTGCTGAACGGCGAGGAGGCTGGCGACAGCACCGGCTCCAGTATCACCTTCGAGGGGCTCAACCGCGGCGAATACAGCCTGCAGGCGCGAGTAGAAGACGACGCCGGGCAGGAGCTCGCCAGCAGCGACACCATCCAGTTCAACGTGCTGCGCATCGCGATCCCGCGCGAACAGCAGCAACAACAGCGCCCGCAGCAATTCCCCCAGGGCGGCGCCCCGCAGGCCCCTCGGGCCCCCCAGGCCCCGCGCGCACCTCAGCCCCAGGTCCAGCAGATTCCGCAGAACTAGTCGGCCGCACCAACTCCGTGCGCATTCTGCCCCAATATGGTGCCGTATTTGCACTATAATGGGGCGGCGCTTGGTGATTGCCGCCACGGCCGCCTTGCCTGGGCGCTCTCCTGCCCGCGGATGATCCACCCTGTGCTGTGCCCCTGTTTGGCGCGATTCCTGCTTGAGGCCCGTTGATGAACAATCCTGTTGCCAAGCCCGCCCCAGCGCCATGGCCCTGGTGGGACGACCTGTCAACTGCCGTGCTGGTGACGGATGGCGAGCTGCGCCTGGTCAGCCTGAACAGTGCGGCCGAGGTCCTGCTGGGGCTTAGCCGCGAGCGTATCGTCGGCCACGGACTGGGGCAGTGCCTCAGGCTCGACCGCAGCCTGTCCAATCGGCTGCGGTCGGTGTTGTCACTCGATCAGCCGATTACCCTGCGCGCCCGACAGATGGAGCCACTGCGCGCCGAGCCCTTCCTGGCGGACATCACCATCACGCCTCTGCGCGGTGACGATGGCCGCGAGCCACAACTCTTGTTTGAACTTAACGCCATTGATCGCCATGAACGGATCAGTCGCGAGGAACAGCTGCAAAAGCAGCAGGCGATCACGCGTGCGGTGACCCGGGGGCTGGCCCACGAGATCAAGAACCCGCTGGGCGGCCTGCGCGGGGCGGCGCAGCTATTGGCCAGCGAGCTGGATGACGACGGGCTGAAGGAATACACCGGCATCATCATTCGCGAGGCGGACCGGCTGCGCAGCCTGGTGGATCGCATGCTGGGCCCGAACAACCTGCCCCGCCTCGAGGCCGTAAACCTCCACGAGGTGCTGGAGCACGTGCGCGGCCTGGTCAGTGTGCAACTGCCGCTGGGTCTGAAGATCCGCGGCGACTACGACCCGAGCATCCCGGATGTGCAGGCCGACCGCGACATGCTGGTGCAGGCCATCCTGAATCTGGTGCAGAACGCGGTGCAGGCGTTGAGCGAGGGCGGCGAGATCACCCTGGTCTCGCGCGTACTGCGCCAGTACACCATTTCCGGTCACCGCCACCGCCTGGTGGCACGCCTGAGCGTGCGCGACAACGGCCCGGGCATCCCGGAGGAGATCCGCGAGCGCATCTTCTTCCCGATGGTGACCGGCCGCGCCGCGGGCACCGGCCTGGGCCTGCCCATCGCCCAGAGCCTGATCCAGTTGCACAACGGACTCATTGAATGCCGTTCGCGACCGGGCAGCACCTCGTTCGACATCCTGCTGCCGATCGAACCCCAAAATGCCAAGGAGGCCGGCAACTGATGGACCCCATCGTCTGGATCATTGACGACGACGACTCGATCCGCTGGGTGCTGGATCGCGCCCTGCAGCGCGCCGGTATCAATGTGCGCGGGTTCGAGACGGCCGACGCGGCCTGGGCTGCGCTGGAGACTGACGAGGCCCCGGATACGGTGGTGGCCGACATCCGCATGCCGGGGCTGAACGGCCTCGATTTTCTCGCCCGTATGCAGACCCGCCCGGATCCGCCACCGGTCATCATCATGACGGCGTTTTCGGATCTCGAGAGCGCGGTCGGCGCTTACCAGACCGGGGCTTTCGAGTATCTGCCCAAGCCGTTCGATGTCGACGAGGCCGTGGCCCTTGTTCAGCGTGCGCTGGAGGCGCGGGCGACTGCGCAGCAAAATGCCGAGGGTGGCGCCAGGATCGAGGACACCCCCATCATCGGCGAGGCGCCGGCGATGCAGGAGATGTTCCGCGCGATCGGGCGTCTGTCGCGCAGCAATATCACCGTACTGATCAACGGCGAGTCCGGCACTGGCAAGGAGCTGGTCGCGAGGGCCCTGCACCAGCACAGCCCGCGGGCCGATCAGCCATTGATCGCGTTGAACACCGCCGCGATCCCGAAAGACCTGCTGGAGAGCGAGCTGTTCGGTCATGAGCGTGGCGCCTTTACCGGCGCCAGCCAGAGCCGCAAGGGCCGCTTTGAGCAGGCCGATGGCGGCACACTGTTCCTCGACGAGATCGGCGACATGCCGTTCGACCTGCAGACGCGTTTGCTGCGGGTGCTGGCGGACGGAACCTTCTATCGCGTCGGTGGGCATACCCCGATCCGGGTGGATGTGCGCATCATCGCCGCCACCCACCAGGACCTCGAGGAGCGCGTGCGCGCCGGGCTGTTCCGCGAGGATCTGTTCCATCGCCTGAACGTGATCCGTATCCATGTGCCGTCGTTGCGCGAGCGCCCGGAGGACATCCCGCTGCTGGTGCAGCACTTCATGGCCGAGGTGGCGTGCGAACTGGGGGTCGAGGCGAAGACCATGCGGCCGGAGGTGGTGCGCGAGCTGCAGCGTCTGCCCTGGCCGGGTAATGTTCGCCAGCTGGAGAACACCTGTCGCTGGCTGACGGTCATGGCCTCGGGACGTGAGGTGCACCTGGACGACCTTCCGGCCGAGCTGCATCAGGATGCGCCGCCCATGGAGACCCACGGAGGCCTGTCGGACGCGCAGATGGCCACGCCGCGTGACTGGACCAGCGAGCTGGCCCAGGTCGCTCGGCAGCACTGGCAACAGGGCGAGCGCGACCTGCTCGGCCGGGTTCTGCCACAACTGGAGCGTACGGTGATTCGCGAGGCGCTGAATGTGACCGGTGGGCATCGCCAGCAGGCCGCTGCCCTGCTGGGCTGGGGCCGCAACACCCTGACTCGCAAGATTCAGGAGCTGGGCATCGACGACGAGTAGGGCAGATCAGGTCGTGGGGTCTTCCGGGGCCGGGGCGGCGCAGGCGGAGATCGCGCTGTTGAGCTGCAGGCTCCCGGTCAGCTCGCTGACCTGCTGGATGCCGTGGCGATCCATGTAGTCGCGGATGCCGTCCAGGATCTTCGGCAGGCACAGCGGATCGTAGAACAGCCCGGTACCCACGCCCACGGTGCTGGCGCCCGCGATCAGGAATTCCAGCGCGTCGCGCGCATTCATCACGCCGCCCTGGCCGATGATCGGGACATTATGCGGTGCGGCCACCTGATAGACCTGCTGTACTTTCAACAGCGCGATCGGCTTGATCGCCGGGCCGGAGAGTCCGCCCTGGTTGTTGCCGATCACCGCGCGGCGGTTTTCCACGTCGACGGCCATCCCCATCAGGGTGTTGATCACGGCAAACCCGTCGGTCCCGGCATCGATGCAGCGGCGGGCATTCTCGGCGATGTCGGTCTGGTTGGGCGACAGCTTGGTGATCAACGGCTTGGAGGTCACGGAGCGGCAGGCCTCGACCACGCGCGCCGACATCTCCGGGTCGTTGCCGAACGCCACGCCGCCTTCTTTCACGTTGGGGCAGGAGATATTGATCTCGATGGCATCGATCGGCGAGTCGTCGAAACGCCGGGTGACCTCGATGTACTCCTCGATCGTGGAGCCCGAGACGTTGGCGAAAAAGCGCGTCTCCTCGAAATCCAGCGCGGGCAGGATCTCGTCCACCACCCGGTCCACGCCCGGATTCTGCAGCCCGATCGCGTTCAGCATGCCGTCGGGCGTCTCGTAGACGCGGTGCGGCGGGTTGCCCAGTCGCGCCTGGCCGGTCGTGCCCTTCAGGCAGATCGCACCCGCGTCGCGGTTGGAGAACCCGGCGACCCGGGTGTATTCCTCGCCAAAGCCGACACAGCCGGACAGCAGCACCAGCGGCGTGTTCAAATGCAGCCCGCAGAAATCAACGGCCAGCCGCGGATCGGTGCGCGAATCACTCATGCTTCACATCGTCCTTTATGAACCGGAAATCCCGCCGAACACGGGCAATATTATTCGTCTGGCGGCCAACACCGGGGCGGCGTTGCACCTGATCCATCCGCTCGGCTTCGAGCTGGATAGCGCCCGGGCGCGCCGCGCCGGGCTCGACTATCACGAGCTGGCCCGGGTGCAAGAGTATGACAGCCTCGAACGGTGGCGGGAATCGATCCGGCCGCAGCGCGAGTTCGCCCTGACCACGCGCGGGCAGGCCCGTTACGACCAGGCCGGGTTCCAGTCCGGTGATGCCCTGTTGTTTGGGCCGGAGACCCGCGGACTGCCCCAAGCGGTACTCGACGCACTGTCTCCCGAACAGCGATTGCGTCTGCCCATGCAGCCCGATAGCCGCAGCCTGAACCTCTCCAACGCGGTGGCCGTGGTCGTCTACGAGGCCTGGCGCCAACTCGGTTTTCCGGGCGGGGTCTAGGGTCCGATGTGCTGGGCAGGACGCCGTGCTTTGCTCTAAGCTCGAAGGCGTGGCTCACGGCTGCGGGACCCCCAGTTGGGTCTTCTGCGCGGCTCCAATAAGAAGGGGTTCGGGATTCATGGTTTCTGCTGTTCGATCGTTCTGCCTGCTGGCCGCCACCAGCCTCCTCGTTTCGCCGCTCGCCGCGGATGAACCCACCGGTTCTGACAACTGGTGGTGGGATGACGACTGGTGGGAAGACGGCGTGCTGTATTCCGATCTCGAGAATCACGAGGTCGAGATCGAGCGATTCGAGTATGAGCGCGACGGCGTGGACATCCCGGCGCTGGTGGCGCGCCCCGCCGATGGCGAGGCCTATCCCGCGATCCTCTGGGCCCATGGCCGGCGCGGGCTGGACGATCTGGCGATCCTGCATGTGAAGCGCTTGGCCGCGCGCGGCTTCGTGGTGATGGCGCCGGACATGTACACCGGCCGTTTCATGGAAAGCCATCCGCTGGATCATGACTACGAGCTGGAGGGCGACCTGAACAAGGGATTGGATGTCCTGCTCGAGCGTGACGACATCGTCGGTGACCGGGCCTGCCTGGTCTCCATCACGCGCGGGGGCTACAAGACGCTGAAGGTGGCCGTGACCTTTGAGCGGCAGGTCGAGGATGTTGCCTGCTGGGCCGGCTACTACCCGCACCTGCAGGACCCGAACCTCGGCGAGCCGCACCAGGTGTATCGCTACGCCAACGAGGTCAATCAGCTCGAGATCCCGATGATGATCCTGATCGGCGACGAAGAGCAGTATCAGCGCCACCGGACCGCGAAGATGGCCGCGGACGGTCTGGAAAGCCGCGGCGGTGATGTGACCTGGATCGAATATCCAGGCGTTGGCCGCGGCTTCGATTTTCGCAATGGCAGCAACCGCACCTTCGCCGACGATCTCGCCTCTCGTGACGCGATGATCCGGGTCACCCGCTTTGTGAACCAGCATCTGCGCGACTGAGTTCTCCCTCGACTTCCTCCCCTGGCCTGCGAGCCGGCACCACCGACCCATCGGGTTGGTGGTGCCGTTGTGCCTTCAGGTCCTCTCAGGTCAATAAGTCTTTGATAATACAATTAAACGTTTCCGTGCGGAGAGTGCGGAATTTGCTATCTTCGGGCCTTATGTCACTGAGATGCCCGGTCGTTGCGCGGCCGATTCACGGTTGGAACGCACTAAAGTCGCAGAAGGAGGACGAAGATGGCCAAGGTTCTGATCGCCCAGGGTGGAGGCCCGACGGCGGTAATCAATCAATCCATGGTGGGCGCAGTCCTGGAAGCCCGGAAATTTACCGACGTCGAGCTGGTATACGGGGCCTTCCACGGGGTCCGCGGGATCATCGACGAGGAGTTCCTGGACCTGACCCAGGAGACCACCCACAATCTGGAGATGGTCGCGCGGACGCCCTCCTCGGCGCTGGGCTCTACGCGTGACAAGCCGGATCTCGACTATTGCAAGGAGATCTTCAAGGTCCTGAAGGCCCACGAGATCACCTACTTCTTCTATATCGGCGGCAACGACTCCTCCGACACGGTGCGTATCGTCAGCGAGGAGGCGCGCAAGGCCAACTATCCGATGCGTTGCGTGCATATCCCGAAGACGATCGACAACGACCTGGTGGAGAACGACCATACGCCGGGCTTCCCGTCCGCAGCGCGTTTCGTGGCCCAGGCCTTCGTCGGCGCCAACCTCGACAACTATGCCCTGCCGGGAATCTATCTGGCGGTGGTCATGGGCCGCCATGCCGGGTTCCTGACCGCGGCCTCCGCCCTCGGGAAGAAATTCCCGGACGACGGGCCCCACCTGATCTACGTGCCCGAACGCGTATTCGAAGTCGACCGCTTCCTGTCGGACGTCAAGGCGACCATGGACCGTTACGGGCGCTGCGTGATCGCGGTCAGCGAGGGGATCCATGACGCGGACGGTGAGCCGATCGCGACCAAGCTCGCCAAGGACGTGGAGAAGGATGCCCACGGTAATGTTCAGCTCTCGGGCACCGGCGCCCTGGCCGACATGCTCTGTGGCGAGATCCGGGACAAGCTGGGGGTCAAGCGCGTACGCGGCGACACCTTCGGCTATCTGCAGCGTGCCTTTATTGGCTGTGTCTCGGACGTCGACCAGCGCGAGGCCCGGGAAGTGGGCGAGAAGGCCGTGCAGTTTGCGATGTGGCAGGGCCGCGACGGCTCGGTCGCGATCAAGCGTACCGGCTTTTATTCGGTGGACTACGAGTACGTGCCGCTGGAGGCCGTCGCTGGCAAGACCAAGGTCATGCCGGACGAGTTCATCGATGCCTCGGGCACCGACGTCACCGACGCCTTCCGGATGTATCTGCGTCCGCTGCTGGGCTCGGGCATGCCGGATGCCTACCGCCTGCGTCAGAACAAGGTGACCAAGGTGCTCGGTCGCTAGTAGCAAGAACGCCCCTGGTCCCGTGTCCGGGCCCAGGGGCGGCAGGCGCGGGGCCGTGGCCCAATCAAGACGACCCGCCCGGAATACCTGGCGGGTCGTTTTTTAGCCCAGGGCCTTGAAGATCTGGTCGCGGATGTCTTCCACCGACCCGGTTCCCTTGATGTGGACGTATTGCGGCGCGTCGGGCTCGCCGCTGTCCGCCCACTTCGAGTAGAAGTCCACCAGCGGGCGCGTCTGGCTGTGGTAGGCCTCGAGGCGCTTGCGCACCGTTTCTTCGTTGTCGTCTTCGCGCTGGATCAGGTCCTCGCCGGTGACGTCGTCCTTGCCTTCGACCTTCGGCGGATTGAATTCGACGTGATAGGTGCGGCCGGAGCCCGGATGTACCCGCCGTCCGCTCATGCGGCGGATCACCTCTTCGTCGGGGACATCCACCTCCACGACAAAGTCGAGCGGCACGTTCTGCTCCTTCAGGGCCTCGGCCTGCGGGATGGTGCGCGGGAAGCCATCGAACAGGAAGCCGGTGTCGCAGCAATCGGGCTGCTCCACGCGTTCCTTCACCAGGCCCAGGATGATGTCGTCGGAGACCAGGCCGCCAGCATCCATGACCTCTTTGGCCTTCAGACCCAGTGGGGTGCCTGCCTTGACGGCTGCACGCAGCATATCGCCGGTGGAGATCTGCGGGATGTTGTACTTCTCGCAGATGTACTGGGCCTGGGTGCCCTTGCCGGCGCCAGGCGCCCCCAACAGAATCAGTCGCATGCTCTCGCTCCTATGAGGAGTGGGTGGTTGTGCTATGGTCGCTGCAGACACTCCCGATCCGCGCAAGTTACAGTACAGGGGTTGTGGTTGTCGGTACAACCCTGCCCATCCTTATGTGACACCCGCCCCCTGCAAGGAGTCACCGACCGTTATGCAAGCCGGCCCCCGCGAGATCACCACGCCGTTTCGGCCCATCCCCCTGGATATCCCGGAGGGCATGAAACCGAACGAGTTCTTCAACAGCACCGAGAACCTCGCCGACCTGGTGAACAACAACGGGCTGCTGGTCAATCCGGAAAACCTCCTGCTCTACCGCAAGGCGCTGGGGCACAGCAACGAGTTCGACTGCTCTATCATCTACAACACCTCGCAGACCATCCTCGACCCGATGGGGCGCCCGGTGCGGCGCACCCAGGTGCCGGAGCCGGTGCGGCATGTCTGGAACCGGATGAACGGAGTGATCATCGAGTACATGCTGGAGCAGTACCCGGACCCGGCCGAGGCCCTGGTGCTGGCGGGCGAGGCCAGCCTGGACGCGACCTGGCCGCTGACCGCGCCCGGGGTGCCCAGTATCCGCATGCTGCACAACCATTTCATCGTCTTTCCGATGGCGACGCTGGCTGAAGCGCCGCTGGCCGATCCCGGTAACCCCAACCTGACCGATGGCGGCCAGCACAGCCTGTTCCAGGCCTATATGCGCGATGTCTACCGGGCCTTCTTTACCCGCGCCCTGGACCTGCAGATCCTGCGGCCGGCGCCCGATCACGAGGCCCGACTCGCGCTGACCGGCTACCCGCACGGCCTCCCGAGCTGGGAGATCCAGGGTGGGGTCGAGGCGTTGAAGGACATCCGCTTCTGGCGCGAATACGACGCGGTCCTGCAGGGCTTTCTGGACTTCTACCGCACCTTCTTCTCGCAGGTCTCCACCCGCAATGCCCCGATGCCCGAGGGCGTGCACTTCCCCGATGCGGTGGAGGAGGTCCTGCTGTTCAACAACGATTTCCTCAAGACCGCCAAGAAGGTGCGCGATCGCTGCTTCACCGACGCCAAGTACGCCCATGCGATCCGTTGGCAGCCGGCCTTCAAGCAGCTGATTTACCGCAACGACGAGGGCCGCTTGATCGTCACGATCAGTCAGAATTCGATCGGCAACGCGATCACTGAGCTGCTGGGGGTGGTGGTCAACCGGGTGCCGGACGCGGAGGCCTACGAGCACGTCGAACCGGCCCTGGTCGAGAAGTTGCTGGAGGTGCGCCGCCGCCTGGTAGAGCTCGATCTGGGTGAGGGGATCACGACCGAGGCCTGGTCGGCGGTCTGATCGGAGCGATTTGGGGCTGGGCCTCGAACCTGGATGGGCCGGGAGCGGTCAGGCCGCCCCCGGCTGTGTCCTCAGGCCACCGACTGGTAGTAGATGTTCTGCGGGTGGTTGGCCTGGGCGAAGAAGAACCAGCGCTCGGCGACCATGCCCAGATACTGGATCACGAATGCGGCGATCAGCAGGTTGACCGGGTCGATGCGGGTGACTAGCACGACCAGCAGCAGGATCGCCGGGACCACGAACGCACCCAGCAGGAAGATCCACTTCATCCCGCGCAGGAACGCGGCCGACATGTGGTGGAAGAATTCCCGCGTATTGAATGACCCGCCCATGAAGCCCTGGGACTTCTGCTGGATCTTCGGGTGCTTCACCCCGATCGCGGTTTGCAGCGTGGACTTCGACTTGATACGGGAGTTGCGCACCAGCGATGCGCTGCGGGTACCCAGTCCCAGAAGCGTCAGGACGATCGCGACCGTCGCCAGGAAGGCGACCAGCGGGACACCGGCCCAGGCCGCATAGGCGGCCGCCAGGGTGAAGCCGTTGGCGGCCCCCAGCACGGTGTAGTTGACCACGGTCAGCGGGGAGTGCCATTCCTGCAGGAACTTGATGCAGGCGTAGATCATCGCGGTCGTTACATACAGCACGATGGCCAGCAGCGCCCCGATGGCGCCAAGCACGACGGTCAGCAGGACGGGGACATCCCCGGCCAGCGTACCCAGGGCCGGGTTGAACCCGAACGCATGGGCCGCGCCGTACAGGAACACGACGCCCATGAACGCCGGGAGCACGATCACCTCGCGCGAAAGCCAAGAGGTGCGCCACTTGGTGGCGGTGCGCCAGGCGCGTTCCGGCCGCCCCAGGTGAAAGAATGAGGCGATCAGCCCCAGCACCAGGAAGGCCAGCGCGAGCGCGGAGCCCAGGGCCAGGAAGTCCGAACCCGGGGGCGGCAGCACGCCCAGCAGGCTCAGTGCCTCGGCACCGAACAGGCCGAGAAACAGGCCCTGGCCGGCGCCGATCAGGGTGGTGAGGAAAATGACCGAGAAGGCTGGATGCATAGTGTCTTCGTCCCTGTTTACCAGCTGGTGACGTCGTCGAGCGAGGGTTCGTCCTGCCCGGGCTTCGGCAACTGACTGTCGATCTTCAGCGGGTTGTCCGCGCGTTCGACCTCGTCTTCGCGGATGGTGAGCTGGGTCTTGCGCCGCGGCAGGTAGTGGTTGGCCGGCTTGGACCCCCATTCCGGCATCAGCTGGTAACCACCGGCCTCGCGGATGGCCTTCGAGACGACCGACTCGGGGTCATGGATATCGCCGTAGAGCCGCGCATTGGTCGGGCAGGCCCGCACGCAGGCCGGCTTGCGATCCCATTCCGGCAGCTCCTCGTTGTAGATGCGGTCCACGCACAGGGTGCACTTGGTCATCACCTTGCGTTCGGCATCCACCTCGCGCACGCCATAGGGGCAGGCCCAGGAGCAGTACTTGCAGCCGATGCACTTGTCGTAGTCGACCAGCACGATGCCGTCCGACTCGCGCTTGTAGGACGCCCCGGTCGGGCAGACCGGCACGCAGGGCGGCTCTTCGCAGTGCAGGCAGGACTTGGGAAAGTGCACCGTCTCGGTGTTCGGGTATTCACCCACCTCGAAACTCTGCACCCGGTTGAAGAAGGTGCCGGTGGGGTCCGCGTCGTAGGGGTTCTGGTCGACCAGTGGGCCGGCATCGCCGGAGGTGTTCCATTCCTTGCAACTGGTCACGCAGGCGTGGCAACCCACGCAGACGTTGAGATCGATGACGAGGGCGAGTTGGGTCATTTCTTGCCTCCTGGGGGAACGCTGCACAATGTGCGCACTCGCGCTCGAGTCGCTTTTGCGTGCGAACAAGGCGCGGCGACTGCCGTGCAGTCACTCTGCACAAGGGAGCCGCAACGCCGTGCGCATGCAAAAGCGGCCGAGCCCCTGCTTTTCAATGGTTTGTGGGGTTGGCGCCCCAGGTTCCCCGATCCAGCGTTGCGGCTCTTGCCGGTAGAACCACTACCGGCTGCGCACCGCGCCTTGTCTCGGAAAACCTGGGGTGCCAACGCGAGTGTGTACATTGTTCAGCGTTTCCCCAGGCCCGCAAAGAAGTTCAAAACACGTGCCCGTGTGGACTGGCCGGGGTACGGTTTAAGCGGCTTGAACTGGGGAGAGGTCTCCTGCGGCTCCCTTTCTTCGGCCTTGTAGATTCGTACGCGGACGTCATACCAGGCCGCCTGACCAGTCACCGGATCGGAGTTCGAGATCGGGCCGCTCTGCCCCGGCAGCTCCTCGGAGATCAGGTGGTTCAGCAGAAAGCCCTTGCGTGACTCGTTGGCGCCCGGGGTCAGGTTCCAGGCCCCCGCGGCCTTGCCGATCGCATTCCAGGTCCAGACGGTGCCGGGCTCGACAGCCTCCGAGTACTTGGCCATGCAGCGCACCCGGCCCCAGGGGCTTTCCGCCCAGATCCAGTCCTCGTCTTCGATGCCGGCGGCCCGCGCGGTGCGCGCGTTCACGTACAGCAGGTTGTGGGCGTGGATCTGGCGCAGCCAGGCGTTCTGGGAGTCCCAGGAGTGGTACATCGCCATCGGCCGCTGGGTGACGGCCGCCAGCGGGTAGGTGTGCTTGTCCGTGGACTGGTGTTCCAGCGGGTCATAGTAGAAGGGCAGCGGGTCGAAGAAGGTCTCGACGCGCTTGGCCAGGTGCGCCGGCGCCTTGCGCGTGGGCCCCTTGCCCTGGGCGGCGGCGCGGAACTTCATCAGCACCTCGGAGTAGAGGTGGATCAGCACGGGCTCGCCATAGCGCGTGATGCGGTTGCGCTGCGACCACTCCAGATAGCCCTTGTTCCAGTTACGCATGTACTGGTAGCTGCGCGGCAGTTCGTACTGGAAGACGCAGTTGTTCTTCGCGTACATCTCCCACTGGTTGGGGTTGGGTTCGCCACGCAGGGACTTTTCGCCGCCCTTGCCGCGCCAGCCGGCCAGGAAACCGATGCCGGAGCCCGGCTCGGTCTCGTAGTTGACCACGAAGTCCGGGTAGTCGCGGAACTTGCGATCGCCCTTCTCGTTCACGAAGGCCGGTAGCTTCAGGCGCGACCCGAGCTCGATCAGTACATCCTGGAAGGGCTTGCACTCGCCCTTGGGCGGCACCACCGGGATGCGCACCGAGTCCACCGGGCCGGTGAACTCGGAGATCGGGCGATCCAGCATCGACATTACGTCGTGGCGTTCCAGATAGGTGGTATCCGGCAGCACCAGGTCGGCAAACGCGGTCATCTCGGACTGGAAGGCATCCGCCACGACCAGGAACGGGATCTTGTATTCCCCGTTGTCGTCCTTGTCGTTCAACATCTTGCGGACCTCTTCCGTGTTCATGGTCGAGTTCCACGCCATGTTGGCCATGAAGATCAGCAGGGTGTCGATCGGGTAGGGGTCGCCGCGCCAGGCATTGGTGATCGCGTTGTGCATCATGCCGTGCACGGCCAGCGGGTACTCCCAGGAGAAGGCCTTGTCGAGTCGCACCGGCTCGCCCTTGTCGTCCACGAACAGGTCGTCCGGGCTGGCCGGCCAGCCGAGCACCATGCCGTCCAGCGGCTTGCCGGGCTGAACGCCCTCCGGCCCCTTCGGCGTGCGGGCGCAAGGCGGGATCGGACGCGGGAACGGGGCCTTGTGGCGGAAGCCACCGGGGCGATCGATCGTGCCCAGCAGCGACATCAGGATCGACAGCGAACGGATGGTGTGGAAGCCGTTCGAGTGTGCGGCCAGCCCGCGCATCGCATGGAAGGAGACCGGGTTGCCGGTCACCGACTCGTGCTCCACACCCCAGGAATCGGTCCAGGCGATCGGCAGCTCGATGCGCTGATCGCGCGCGGTCACGCCCATCTCGTGGGCCAGGCGGCGGATATCCTTGGCCGCTATGCCGGTGACGCGCTCGGCCCATTCCGGGGTGTACTCCGCGACCCGGTCCTGCAGCAGCTGGAACGAGGGCTTCGCCCGTGTCCCGTCGTCGAGTGTGAATTCTCCGAGCAGGTAGGGGTCGGCGCCCGGGGTGTGGGTGGCGACCGGGCGCCCGGTCTTGCGATCCCACCAGAGCTGGTTCTGCGCGTCGTAGCAGCCTTCTTCCGGCGGATCCTCGGTGCGCAGGAACATGCCGAACTCGTCCTGATCCTCGTCCATGTTCACCAGCTGGCCGGCATTGCTGTAGCGGACCAGGAAGTCGCGGTCGTACAGGCCCTTGTTGATGATCTCGTGGATCAGGGCCAGCAGCAGGGCGCCGTCGGTCCCCGGACGGATCGGGACCCATTCGTCGGCGATCGCGGAGTAGCCGGTGCGCACCGGATTGATGGAGATAAAGCGCCCGCCCTGGCGCTTGAACTTGGAGATCGCCACCTTCAGCGGGTTGGAGTGGTGGTCCTCCGCGGTGCCGATCATCACGAACAGCTTCGAGCGTTCCAGGTCGGGACCGCCGAACTCCCAGAACGAGCCGCCGATCGTGTAGATCATGCCGGCGGCCATGTTCACCGAGCAGAAACCGCCGTGCGCGGCGTAGTTGGGGGTGCCGAACTGCTTGGCGAACAGCCCGGTCAGGGCCTGCATCTGGTCACGCCCGGTGAACAGCGCGAAGCGCTTCGGGTCGGTCTCGCGGATGTGCCCGAGGCGCTCGGCGAGGATCTCGAAGGTCTCCTCCCAGGAGATCGGCTCGAACTCGCCGTCGCCCCGCTCGGCGCCGGGCTTGCGCCGCAGGGGCTGGGTCAGCCGCGCCGGGGAGTGCTGTTTCATGATCCCGGAGGCGCCCTTGGCGCAGATCACGCCCTCGTTGATCGGGTGCTCGGGGTTGCCGTCGATGTACCGTACCTCCCCGTCGCGCAGGTGCACCCGGATGCCGCAGCGGCAGGCGCACATGTAACAGGTGGTGTTCTTGATTTCGTGCGACGGGGTCTGTGCCATAAATCGTCAACGCCTTGTAAGTTAGACAATCGCGATATACTGCAATACCCCTTACTTCGGTCGGGGTTACCCCCACTATGCAGTTCCGGGGTGCCCACCACAAGGGAGTCAAAGATGGATTCTGCGTGCCCGTTCGGATGCCTCGAATTGGGCCCGGGGGCAGGGCGGGGCGCGGCAGTGTTATCGTCCCGGCACTGGAATTTGGCAACAGAGGCCTGCGAACCCATGAAGGTATGCATTGTTTCCGACAGCCATGACCGCGGCCCGATGCTGGCCCGCGCGATCGAGGCCGGTATTGTCGAGGGCGCCGAGGCGGTCATCCACTGTGGCGACGTGATCGGCGGCAATACGCTGCGGGCCTCGCTGAAGCTGGGTGTGCCGATACACGCGGTGCATGGCAACAACCTGGGGGACCCGGTCGCGATCTCGCGCATCGCCCATCAGTCCAACGGCCTGCTGCACTACTACGGGCTGGATGCCACGATCACCCTGGGGGGGCGCCGCATCTTCGTCACGCACTACCCCCATTACGCCCATGCGATGGCATGCACGGGTGACTACGACCTGGTCTGCTGCGGCCACAGCCACGAGACCGAGATCCGTCAGCAGCCGCATGTGCAGGATGGCTCCACCTGGGTCGTGAATCCCGGCACGGTCGCGGGTCTCGGCGCGCCCGAGGCGACCTGGGCGCTGGGGGATCTCGACCGCATGTCGTTCGAGATCCGGCCAACGCCGGAAGAGGCAGCAGCCGGAATCGAGTGACCCATCGGGGTTCCCTGGCGCCTCCCCGGCGCTGCGCCGCCCCGCGGTTTCGTCAGACGGGACCCGCTTGTCAGCGCGCCCATCTCAGGGCATCGTCTAGGTTCCCACCCTGGATGGAGAAATGCGATGACCGCAGAATTCCCGCACAAGCCCCTGCCATCGAGCAAGGCAGCTCCCGGAACCGGGCTTCAGCAGGTAACCGACGAGGAACCGCGGGTTACGCTGGCCTCCTCCGCGTTGTGTGTGCTGACCGACTTCCGCCGAGTGCCGGTGGCCACAATTGGTCCCGACGCGACCCTCGGTCAGGCGACGGAGCAGATGATTGCCAGGGGTGTGCGGTTGCTGATCGTGGTCGACGACGCGCGGCAGGTGCGCGGGTTGATTACGGCTCGCGATACGCAGGGGGAGCGCCCGATCCAGATGGTGAATGAGCGTGGTCTGCGGCATGAGGACCTCCGGGTCCGTGACCTGATGGCGCCCCTGGATGATGTGGATCTTCTGGACATGCAACGGGTGATGCAGGCGGACGTTGGCGACATCATCGCAACCCTGAAGGACTGGGGGCGTCAGCATGCGCTCGTGGGCCAGGCGGATCCGGCGACCGGCGAGACCCGCATCCGGGGCATGTTCTCGGCCACGCAGATTGGCCGCCAACTGGGCGTGTCGGTGCAGACCTTTGATGTCGCGCGGACCTTCGCCGAGATCCAGGCGGCATTGTCGAAGACCTACTGAGAACGCAAAAAGGTGGCGGGATCTCCCGCCACCTTTTCTGTTTCCGGGCTTTGACGCAGTCGAGCCCGGTTACTGATTGATGCTCTGGTAGTAGTCCATCAGGATCTCGGCCACCTCCGGGCGGGAAAACTCGGGCGGGGGTGCCTCGCCGCGGCCCAGCATCTCGCGCACCTTGGTGCCGGACAAGAGCACGAAGTCCTCCTTCGTGTGGTCGGGCGCATCACACATCATGACCACGCGGCCGAGCTTCTTCGAGAAGGCGGTGTGGTCCGCTCGGAAGATCTCGATCTCCAGTGCGTCGCTCGGGACCTCCGTGTCGAAGATGGTCTGGGCGTCGAACGGTCCGTAGTAGTCCCCAACCCCGGCGTGATCGCGCCCGATGATGAAGTGGGTCGCCCCCATGTTCTGCCGGAACAGCGCATGGAGCACGGCCTCCCGCGGGCCGGCATAAAGCATGTCGAAGCCGTACCCGGTGATCATCACGGTGTTCGGGGGGAAGTAGATCTCGGCCATCTTGCGAATGGCGGCGTCGCGCACCGGGGCCGGGATATCGCCGGGCTTCAGCTTGCCCAGCAGCATGTGGATCACCAGGCCATCGGCGCCCAGCTGGTCCAGTGCCATGCGGCATAGCTCCTCGTGAGCGCGGTGCATCGGGTTGCGGGTCTGGAAGGCCACCACCTTGTTCCAGCCGCGTTCCGCAATCTCGTTGCGGATCTCGACCGCAGTGCGGAAGGTGTCGGGGAAGTCATCCTGGAAATAGGAGAAGTGGAGCACCTGAATGGGGCCCGACACGCAGACGCGGCCCTCGCTGTTGAAGGCGGCCACCCCGGGGTGTTCCATGTCGGTCGTGCCGTAGACCTTCTGCGTCATGGTCTCCATCTGTTCGGGGGTGAACTCCTCGATGGCCTCGACTTCCTGGATGGCGAGTACCGGGTTCCCCTCCATGTTGGGATCGCGCAGGGCGATTCGCTTGGCCCCGCGGATGGCGTCGGCATTCTCCAACAGGTTTACCACCGGGACCGGGAAAAACAGGCCGCTGGTGGTCCGCATGTTCTCCGCGCAGCCCATTGCGTCTGCGACATTCATGAAGCCGGTCAGGGGCGTGAAATAGCCCCCTCCCATCATCACGGCGTTGCCGGCGGCCGCAGAGCTGATCACCACGGAGGGGAGGCTTTCGGCCTCTTTCAACAAGGCATGGTGTTGTTCGGGGTCGTAGACAAACAGGGGCTTCAGGGTGTCTGCACCGTGCGGTTTGATCATGGGGCTTTATCTCCTGCCGACGCTGGATGTGGACTGCATGGATTGGGCGGATTATCCCGCCGAGTGTCGTGCTCGGGCCGTACGTGGCCAGCCGGTCTGGTCGCCGGCCGTGCTGCAAGTCGACCCTGAACGTAGCACAAGATAGTCCATAAAGCGCCGGGTTACTTGACCCCTTGTCGGCCGCGTCTGGAGCGGCGCGGTTCATCAATCGGCTGCCGTTCGGTCCCAATGCGGGTTTCGTGGTTGATTAAAGGCTCTTGTGCTGGTCGCCACATTACCTTCCAGTCGCGCGACCGGCTTGTGGCGCGCAAAGCCCGTGAAAGCAGCTCCATAGATTAGCGTTTCCCTAAATAAGCATATGACCCCATACATTGAACTTATGTCTCGGCAAGCAAGTTTGATTTGAAGCACAAGATGGAGTTGGCACAGACTCGGTGGGCCAATTGGACACTCTGAGGAGGCCTGACGCCGTGATCACTAGTAATCCCTTTGCCGAACTGGCTGCGTTTATTCCACCAGCCGCAATGCAGTGGTATGTCGTGCTCATGGTCATTCTCGTGGCCGGCGGCACGATCCTCGACATGATGCACAAGAGGAGTGCCAAGTACTTTTTCGAGAACGCCAAGAAAGCCGAGAAGAATGCGAGCCGAAGCGTGAGCGGTGGCGAGAAATTCTCGCTGGCGATGCAGACCATCGGGAAAGAGGTCATCACCTCCGGCGAATTCAAGAATCCGACGCGTCGTGCCTCCCACCTCTTCACCATGTGGGGCTTTATCGTTTTCGTCGTCTCCTCCGCCGTGCTGATCTTTGGCTACGCGGCCGAGCCGGCCGCCGGCGTGTGGCCGCTCCTGTGGCACCTGGGCGCCTTGTCGCTCGCCTTTGGCGGCTACTGGTTCTGGTTTTTCATTCGTGTCGATGTCAATTCCGAAGGCCGTCGCTGGTACCAGCTGGTCCGCGCGGACCTGTTCATCGTGTCGCTGCTGGCGATGTCGACGTTCGCCATTCTGTGGTCGCTGACCCAGGGCGCAGGTGCCCTCGGCTGGCTCTTCTTCGTGCTCTTCCTCGCGGCTACCACGACCCTGTTCGCAACGGTCTACTGGTCGAAATTCGCGCACATGTTCTTCAAGCCCGCCGCGGCCTACCAGAAGCGCCTTACCCGGGCCGACGGCTCCGCCGAGAACCTTCCGACCCTTACGCGTGATGACCCCGAGCAGCAGCAGCGCCATTCCATGGAGTTGCTGCGCGACGCGCCGATGGAGATGGGGAAGGGTATCCAGCGTGAAGCGCCCAACCACTACTAAAGCCATTTACCCGAACATCAGCATCGATCGAGGACTACCATGCCAACTTTCGTATACATGACCCGTTGCGATGGCTGTGGATACTGCGTGGATATCTGCCCGTCAGACATCATGCATATCGACGAAACCACCCGTCGTGCCTACAACATCGAGCCCAATATGTGCTGGGAGTGCTTCTCCTGCGTGAAAGCCTGCCCGCACCACGCCATTGACGTGCGCGGCTATGCGGACTTCGCGCCGCTTGGGCACAGCGTACGCGTCGACCGCGACGAAGAGCGGGGAACTATCGCCTGGAAGATCAAGTTCCGCGATGGTCGCGAAAAGGAGTTCCTGTCGCCCATTACCACCAAACCCTGGGGCAAGCACATCCCGCAGCTGGCCGACGTTCCTGCGCCGGACAAGTCGATGAGGGACAGCCAGCTGCTGTTCAACGAGCCCAAGTACATCCGTATGGATGAGGGGGATCTGCACACGCTTGAGGCCGCCGGTCTCAAACTGAAAGAAGGGGTGTACTACTGATGGCCTACAAGACAATCGTCGAAGACAACATCGACATCTTGGTTTGTGGCGCCGGCCTGGGCGGCACGGGCGCCGCCTGGGAAGCCCGGTTCTGGGGCCAGGACAAGAAGGTCGTGATTGCGGAGAAGGCCAACATCGACCGCTCCGGCGCCGTGGCCCAGGGCCTGTACGCGATCAACTGCTACATGGGCACCCGCTGGGGCGAGAACAACCCCGAGGACCATGTTCGCTACGCGCGTATCGACCTGATGGGCATGGTGCGCGAGGATCTGCTGTTCGACATGGCGCGCCACGTGGATTCCACCGTGCACCAGTTCGAGGAATGGGGTCTCCCGCTGATGCGCGACCCGAAGACGGGCGCCTACCAGCGGGAAGGCCGCTGGCAGATCATGATCCACGGCGAGTCCTACAAGCCGATCGTGGCCGAGGCCGCCAAGAAGTCGGCCGATACGATCTACAACCGCATCTGCGTCACCCATCTGCTGATGGACGAGTCCAAGGAGAACCGGGTGGCCGGCGCCGTGGGCTTCAATGTGCGCACCGGCAACTATCACGTCTTCAAGTCGAAGACGGTAATCGTTGCTGCCGGCGGCGCATCGATGATCTTCAAGCCGCGCTCGGTCGGTGAAGGGGCGGGCCGTGTCTGGTACGCGCCCTGGTCTTCCGGCTCGGCCTACGGTCTGCTGATCAATGCCGGTGCCAAGATGACCCAGATGGAAAACCGCATCGTGCTGGCCCGCTTCAAGGATGGTTACGGCCCGGTCGGTGCCTACTTCCTGCATCTGAAGACCCGCACGCAGAACTGCAACGGCGAAGAGTACGAGTCCAAGTGGTGGCCGCAGCTGCAGGAGATGGTCGGCAAGGAGTACCTGGATCCGGAGGTCTCCCACCGGACCCATCGCCCGATCCCGACCTGCCTGCGCAACCACGCGTTCCTGAACGAGGTGAATGCCGGCCGTGGCCCGATCCACATGGTCACCATGGAGGCCTTCCAGGATCCGCACCTCGAAGAGGTGGGCTGGGAGAACTTCCTGGGTATGACCGTCGGCCAGGCCGTGCTCTGGGCCGCCACCGACGTGGACCCCAAGAACGAGAACCCCGAGCTGACCACCTCGGAGCCCTACGTGATGGGCTCGCATGCCACGGGCTGCGGAGCCTGGTGCTCCGGTCCGGAAGATGTTTCCCCGCCCGAGTACTTCTGGGGCTATAACCGCATGACCAGCGTCGAAGGCCTGTTTGGTGCCGGCGACGCCGTGGGCGGGACGCCACATGCGTTCTCCTCCGGTTCCTTCACCGAGGGCCGGCTGGCCGCGAAGGCTGCCTGCAAGTACATCGACGATGGCAAGGCCGACGGCATCCGCGTCTCCGATTCGCAGATCAACAAGCGCAAAGAGGAGATCTACAAGCCGCTCGAGCACTACAAGATCTATAGCAACGAGGTTGTGGCCGGTTCGGTCAATCCGAACTTCATCAACCCGCGCCAGGGTCTTGACCGCCTGCAGAAGCTGATGGACGAATACTGCGGCGGCGTGACGGTCAGCTACATGACCAACGAGAAGCTGCTCAATATCGGCCTGAAGAAGATGCACATCCTCGAAGAGGATCTGGACAAGCTGGCGGCGGAGGACATCCACGAGCTGCTGCGTGCCTGGGAGCTGAAGCACCGCGTGCGCACGGCCGAGAGCGTCTTCCAACACACGCTGTTCCGCAAGGAAACCCGCTGGCCGGGTTACTACTACCGAGGCGACTACATGAAGCTCGACGACAAGAACTGGCATCACCTGACCGTCTCTCGTCGTGACCCGAAGACGGGCGAGTACACCATGGAGAAGGCGCCGTGCTATCACCTGGTCGACAAGGACGAGGCCCCGGCCGAACCCGAGAAGGCGGAAGCCTAGGGTGCTAACGTGACGGGGTCGGGTGCGGCCCCGTCACCACGGCTGGCAAGCAGCGATGGCCAACGCGTTCGCGCGTTGGTCTTCTCTTTCAACCGTCACCCCTGGGGGTTTCAACATGACCAGTGCAGCTGGAGCACAGCCAATGCCGGAGACCTCGATGAACATCATCGATCACTCCGACGAGGAGATCCTGGAGATCGCCCATCCCATGTGGAGCGATCTGATCAAGTACTCGAACAAGGGCCAGTACGGCAAGTTCGTCCGCCGGTTCTCCTACCACCTGCTGTTCGGCCTTAACGAGGTCGAGGTGGGCAAGCAGTTCGCCCAGAGCGAGCTGACCCGCAACCTGAAAGATGACTGGGATTACCTCGGCATCATTCGCCGCGGCGAACATGTCACGGTCCTGTATCGGGTGCGCAGCACGAAGAAAGAAGGGGAGTGGCTCGGCCGCATGGTCCTCGGCTACGAGGAAGGCGAAGTGCGAATCTTCGGTGCGTCCATTTTCTAAGACAGCGGGACTTTGAATGACAGATGTAATCAAGGACAACAAGTACGTCGAGCTGAATTACCAGGTCATCGACGAGAAATCCGGCCAGGTCCTGACCGAGGTGGAGTTCCCCCTGGGATACGTGCACGGCGTCAATGAGGTCCTGTCGCCCAAGGTGATGGGCGAGCTTGAGGGCAAGGCGCAGGGCGAAACCATCGAGGTCCCCATCGATTGCAATGCGCTGTACGGCCCGCGCGACGAGTCCCTGGTGATCACGGAAGCGATCGAAAACGTGCCGGAGGAGTACCGCGAGCTCGGTACGGCGATCCTGATGGAAAACGATCGTGGCCAGACCAAGAATTTTCTGGTTACGCGGCTCGACGACAAGACGATCACCATTGATGGCAATAACCCGCTGTGTGGTCGGCAGGTGATTTTCAAACTGAATGTGTTGTTGGTGCGTGATGCCACTGCGGACGAAATCGAGCATGGTGGCAAGGTGGAGTCGGGCCCGGAAATCGACAGCGGACGAGCGGTGCCCATCGAGTGATGGGGCCGGTTTGCCCGGCCTTTCAGTATGTCTGGGGAGCGAGACGTTAATGTCCCATCCCCTCTTTTTCATCGAAGCGAGGTGAATGAACCATGAGCCAGGATACCGAGAAGAAACACCCGCAGGTCCCGGACGGCAAGTCCCGTTACCTGGTGACCCGCCAGATGCCGCCCAACGAAAAGGGCTTCGTCGGTTACGAGACGATCTGGGAGTCTTTCCAGAAAGAGGCGGAATACCAGACGCCGAAGCGCCCCTGAAGCCGGGAGTAGTCGATAGCCGCCCCTTCGAGACCGGGGGCGCTGCCCTGCCGTCCGCTCGCGATGTTTATCGCCGGCGGACGTTTTTGTTTTGGTAGGCCCCGGACGGACGGGCCGACGTTCGGAACCCGGGCCCGCCTCTTACGAGGGGGCGCGTTCCGCTCCCTCCGGCGGCGCCTGCAACTCCGACGGTCGGCCCGGCTGGGCCATGCGGTCCGGATTGGCCCAGCGCATCAGGGCGAGGGCCAGCAGGATGGTGGGGATGCCAATGAGCGCGGAGCTGGCAAAGAACCAGAACCAGCCCAGGTGCTCGGCGAATACGCCGGTAAATCCGGCCAGGAACTGACCCGGGAGGGTCATGATCGAGCTGAACAGGGCGTACTGGGTCGCGGTGTAGGCCGAGTTGGTCAGGCTGGAGAGATAGGCGATGAACACCGAGATCGCCATCCCGCCGGAGAGATTGTCGGCCATGATTGCGAACACCAGACCGTAGGTTTCCGGGCCCAGGGTCGCCAGCCAGGAGAAGGTCAGGTTGGTAGCCGGCGCCAGGATGGCGGTGGCGATCAGCATGCGCATGATCCCGAAACGCACGACCAGCAGTCCGCCCAGGGCGGCCCCCGTCAGCGTCATCGCCAGCCCGAAGGCCGCGGCGATGTTGGCGATCTCGTCCTTGGTGAAGCCCAGGTCGAGATAGAACGGGTTGGCCATCACCCCCATGAAGATGTCGCTGATGCGGAAGATCGCGATGAACGCGATCACCAGCAGGGCGATTCGTCCGAAGCGCTGCCAGAACTCCACGAACGGGCATACCACTGCGCCGATGAACCAGGCCTTGAAGTCCCGCCAGAGGCCGGTGTCGGCGGTGTTGTTGATGTAATGCACCACGCGTTGTTCGAGCCGGGCGGTCTGTGCGTCGCGGGTGGCCACCTCGGGTTCGCGCACGATCAGGGTGCATACGACCCCGACCAGCATCAGCGCCGCCATAGCCATATAGGACAGGCTCCAGCTGCCGGCGGCCGCAATATGCAGCGCCCCCGCCCCGGCCGTCAGCAATGCCACGCGATAGCCGAAGACATAGGCTGCGGCCATCGCGCCCTGGCGCTCCTGGCTGACCGCCTCGATGCGGTAGGCGTCGATCGCGATGTCCTGGGTCGCGGCACCAAAGGCGGTCAGTACCGCCCAGACCGCGACCAGCCAGAGCTGTTCGGTGGGGTCGGTAAAGGCGATTCCGAACAGCCCCAGCATGATGGTCGCCTGCGCCGCCAGCATCCAGGCCCGCCGTCGCCCGAAGATCCGGGTCAGCAGCGGTAGCCGCATCCGGTCAACGATGGGAGCCCACAGCACCTTGATGCTGTAGGCCATGCCCACCCAGGAGAGGAAACCGATGGAGGCCAGTTCGACCCCGAGGTCGCGCAGCCAGGCGGTGAAGGTGCCGCCGGTCAGCAGTAGCGGGAGTCCGGCGGCAAAACCGAGGAACAGCATGCCCACCACCCGCGGGTGGCGGTAGACGGCCAGCGCCTCGCGCCAGTCGCGGTTTGGCCGGTTCTGCGACTCGGCAGCCGTGCTCACGAAGAGGCCCGCGAACGACGATCAGGGGGTGTAGTCATAGTCGATCCAGAACGGGGCGTGATCGGAGTAGCGGTCGTCCGTATGGATGTACGGGGCCCGCGCGGTCTCCGCGATGCCGGGGGTGGCAATCTGGTAGTCGATGCGCCAGCCCACGTTCTTCGCCCAGGCCTGGCCGCGATTGGACCACCAGGTGTACTGCTCGGGGCGGTCGTCCAGCCGCCGGAATACATCCACCATCCCGATCTCGTCGAACAGGTGATCCAGCCAGGCCCGCTCCTCGGGCAGGAAGCCCGAGTTCTTCTGATTGGATTTCCAGTTGCGCAGGTCGATCTCCTTGTGGGCGATGTTCCAGTCGCCGCAGATCACCCACTCGCGCCCGTCCTGCATGCGCTCCGCCAGCCAGGGCCGGAAGAAGTCCAGAAACCGCCACTTCGAATCCTGCCGGTGGTCCCCCGAGGAACCCGAGGGCAGGTAGAGCGACACCACGGACAGGTCCCCGAAGCGCATCTCCACGTAGCGGCCCTCGTTGTCCGCCTCCTCGAAGCCAATGCGCGTGATCACCTCGTCCGGCTGACGCCGGCTGTACAGGGCCACGCCACTGTAGCCGGGCTTGACCGCATCCACATAGGCGCAGTGGTAGCCGGGGGGATGGAAAGGCTCGCCCTGAATCTGGTGAATCTGGGCCTTGGTCTCCTGGATGCAGACCACGTCGGCCTCGGTCGTCGGGAGCCAGTCGAAGAAGCCCTTTCGGGCGGCGGCACGGATGCCGTTGGCGTTCATCGAGAGTATGCGCATGGCCGGGAACGATACCGGCGCGCGCGCGTGCAGGAAAGGGCTGGCATGATGAATCCAGCCCCGCCTGTGTCAGAATACGGCGTTTTCCGACCGGAGCCCCACGATGACCGCCCATGCCTTTCTCGACTATGCCCTGGAACGCGATGTCCTGCGCTTTGGCGAGTTCACACTGAAGTCGGGGCGGGTAAGCCCGTATTTCTTCAATGCCGGCCTGTTCAACCGCGGCTCCGATCTCGTACGCCTGGGCGAGTTCTATGCACAGGCGATCGTCGATTCCGGCGTCTCCTTCGACCTGGTCTTTGGTCCGGCGTACAAGGGCATCCCGCTGGCTGCGGCCGTCACCGAGGCGCTGTACCGCGACCACGAGATGGACCGGCCCTGGGCCTTCAACCGCAAGGAGGCCAAGGACCATGGCGAGGGCGGCAACATTGTGGGGGCACCGCTGGCCGGGCGCGTGCTGATCGTGGACGACGTGATCACCGCCGGCACTGCCATCCGCGAATCGGTGGAGCTGATCCGCGCGGCGGGCGCCACGCCGGTGGCGGTGGCCATTGCCCTGGATCGCGAAGAGCGCGGCCGCGGCGAGCGTTCGGCAATTCAGGAGGTCGAGGACGAGTTGGGCCTGGAGGTCGTGCGCGTGGCTCGGCTGGGGGACCTGGTGCAGATGCTGGAGCAGACCGGCCGCGCCCCTGAGCACCTCGAGGCCCTGCGCGCCTACCGCGCCGAATACGGGGTCTGACTGGCTCAGGAAGAGCCTTCTTCCGAGCGTCCCAGACGCTCCAGGCGGCGCTGCAGTTCCAGGGCCCGCAAGCGGTATCCGCGTGCGGCCTCGAACTCGGGGTCGAGCTCCAGCGCCTTGTCCCACAGGGCAATCGCCTCGTCCAGGTCCTGGTTGCGATAACGCTGGATGGCGGCCGAATGCAGCTCGTCCTTGCGCTGTTCGCGCAGTTCCTCGCGCGCCTCCCGGGCCTTGGCGCGCCCGGAGTCGGCCTCCAACGCCCGGTCGTAGGCGGCCAGCGCGGCCTCGGGGTCACCCGCATCCCGCGCCGCGTGCCCGTGCCGCTCCCAGTAGCGGCCGTCCACCGTGCGTTCCAGCTCGTCGAGTCGTTGCCCCCGAAGGCCATTGCCGGCCTGTGCACGCGCCTGTCGCACCCCGTCGCGCGCCTCTTCGTAACGCCCCGCCTCCAGGTCGGCCTCGATCGCGCGCAGGTAGGCCTCTTCGTCGTCCTGTCCGCCCAGGGCGGTCAGCTGGTCTTCGAGTCCCTCCGCATTGGCAGCCGGTACCTCGCGCGCGGCGCTCTGCGGTATGCGCAGGCGCTGGCCGGCCAGTAGCCGCGACGGGCGCTCGATGTCGTTGTAACGCGCGAGGATCAGGAAGCGGTTGGCATCACCCAGGTACTGCCGGGCCAGCTGGCCCAGTGTCTCGCCCGGCTCGACAGTGTGCGTGAAGTAGGCCGAGCCCAGTTCCTCGCGCGGGTCCGCATCCAGCTGCGCGCGCAGGCTGCGCGCGACCCGGTGCCCGGGCTCGCCCTTCAGGAATCGGTCCAGGGCCGGGGCTGCCCGTTCGATGTCCCCCTCTTGCAGGGCCTCGATGATCTGCGCGATGGTCAGGTCCTCCGCTGGCGCGGGGCCTTCTGCAGCGGCCTCTTCTGACACCTCGGGCGCCTCGGTGGCCGGTTCATCTCCTTCGACTCCCAGCATTGCACAGCCGGTCAGCAGGGCGACGAGGGGCAATGCTGCCCCGACAGCAAGACGCGTCATGTTCAGTCCAGAGGCCAGAAGAGGATTGCAAGGACGGCGAGCAGGAGCAGGGCCCCCAGCAGTAGCGGCCGGATGGCGGCACGCAGGTGGCGCCGAGCCGGGGTGGTCATGGCCTGTGCACGCCAGGCGGCGATGGCCACATTGTCGCCATGCACGCCGCCGCGCTGTGCCGCGCGGGCGGCCGTCTGCGTACAGGCGGCCTGAAGATCCGGCTGACTCATCCATTGAGCACTTTCCTCGGGGTCCAGCTGTTCCCAGTACCCATCGGAGCACAGCAGGAAGCGGCTATCGGGCGTTAGCGAGGCCTCGCCATGTTTCACCCGGATCGGATCGACCACGCCCAGGGCCTGCAGGAGCTGGTTCTGTTCCGGGTGGGTTGCCATGTCTTCTTCGCGGATCTCGCCGGCATCCGCCAGCGCCTGCACCCGCGTGTGGTCCCGCGTGCGGGCGATCAGGCGCTCCCCCTCGAAGTGATACAGACGGCTGTCGCCGCAGTGGGCCCACCAGGCCCGCTCCGGCCCGACATACAGCGCCACCAGCGTGGTCCCGGATTGTTCGCCGGGTGCCGCGCCGGGGTTGTGCAGGGCGGCCTGGGCCTCGCGAAAGAGGCGCTCCAGGAGTGCCGCCGGGTCCTCCGGGCGACCGTCGCAGTCGTGCCACAGGCGCTCGGCGGTGGCGATGGCCATCCGGGCTGCCTGAGCGCCGTCCGCGTGCCCGCCCATGCCGTCCGCGACGACCAGCAACGCGCACCGGGTATTCGGGCAGGTCCATACACCGGCTGCGTCCTGCTGCTCGCGCCGCCCGCCGATTTCCTTGGCTACCGCGGTCTCCATCCCCTGTTGTCCCCGCACCTGGCTCCGAGACCATCATGGCCCAGGCGACGGGTCGCTGTCAGCGCGAGAGGGCGTTTCCTACCCGGTGGCGCCGATCCAGAAGTCGATGGAGCGGCCGAGGAAGTCGTCCCAGGTCATGTAGTGGGAGCCGTCGCAGGAGAAAGTCAGGCTGACCATGCCGTTGAACAGGTTCACCGAGGCCGAGCGCAGGTAGATGGTCTCGTCGGCAAAGCGCAGGGCCTTGAGCCCTTCGAGCACGCGGCCCACGGACTCTTTCGGGATCAGCGCTTCCTCCGGGTAAGGCTCGTGGGGAAAGGCGAGGCAGACATCGGGGTCGGCCAGGGATTCATGGGTCAGGATGCGGTAGCGGTAGGGGTCCTCCGTAGTCCAGAGCGTCGCCCGCGAGCTGGAGAAGTGGAACACGCCCTGGAATACGCCGCGCTCGGTGAACAGCTCTTCCAGGATGGCCAGCGCGGTGTCGATGTGCTGGTCCATCAGGCTCTCGGTGCGGCTCTGCAGGAACAGGGTACCGCGGATGGACGGGTCGCCCTTGATCTGGCGCCACTCGTTCGGTTCCTCGTAGAGATCCTCCGACAGATCCGGCAGGTTGCGCAGGTCGAAATCCGCGCCGAGGAACCCGAGAGCCGTGCCGTTCTCGTCGCGCACCAGCTGTAGCGAGGTGAGCGAAGGGCGGCGTCCGAGCAGGCTGATGTAGGCCTCCGACAGCAGGAAGCCCTCGGCTGGCACCGCCTCCTTCATGTAGGGGCGCTGCGAGCGGTCGCGACCGAAGTGCTCCGGCAGCACGCCGCTGCGCGAGATGTTGTCGGATAGCTGGATGCCCTCGGTGTTCAGGGCATAGACAAACGTGGCTTCCGGGATCTGCCGGATCGCCTCTTCCAGGATCGAATCCAGTGCCTCGCGTCGCGGCCAGGCCTTGCTTATACGGGCTGCGATTTCGGCCAGCGGCTCCTGTAGCCGGGCTTCCAGATATTCGCGCTGGTGCTCGATGGCTTTTTTCAGTTCCGTCATGGTGCGCTGTCGTCTCTTTTCGGTGCGGCGTGATTATCTCTGATCGAACATGTCGCTGTCGTGAAGCCCTCGGCATGGGGCACTCCTGACCCCTCTCGTGGTCCCAGCAGGAACCGTGCCGAATAAGGGGTGTCCGATGGCCGCCAGCGTTGTCCAGAGTTCGGGCCTGCGCCCCGCCTGCCGTGAGGACCTGGGGGCGATCAATCAGCTGGTCGCCGAGGCGATCGAGGACTGGCCCTTGCCGGAGCGGGTACGCCGGCTGGCACTGCCGGCCTATCGCTACACCGAGGCCGATCTGATGTTCCTGGACGCCGTCGTGCGGGAGGAGGCCGGACAGGTGGTCGGTGTGGCGACCTGGGAATCGGTAGGTGCCCGCGACCTGCCCGAGGGCGTGACGGCGGGTCTGTTGCTGCACGGCCTGTACGTGGCCCGCACCGCCCGTGGTACGGGTGTCGGACGGCAACTGGTAGTGGCCTGCCAGGAGGCCGCCCGCGCTGCGGATGTAGACGGGGTGCTGGTCAAGGCGCAGACGTCGGCGGCCGGCTTTTTCGCCCGGGTCGGCTTCCAGTCGGTGCCGGTACGCGATCGGGACCGGGACTTCGAGCAGCGCTACTGGTGGCCGCTCGAAGCCGGCGCATGAACGCGCGGGGCGCCTGGATCAGTCCTGGCGGTTGTCACGGCTTCGGCGGCGCAGCCACCAGCCGACAATGCCCCCGCCGACCATAGCGAGCAATACCAGTCCTGCCACATGTTCCGGGGCGCTCAGGTAGTGCAGCAGAGAGAAGCCGTCGCCATGGCCGTGCCCCGGGTGGGCGAGGGCGGGGCTGCTGGCGAGCGCGAGGAATGCGGGAATCAACGGGCGCATCGACATCGTGGGTTTCTCCTGACTGAACCGTGAGTTTCACCATAACGTCCGGCGGGCGCCGCCGTCATGCCCGTCATCCCGTGTCTCTGTCAGACTCCATCGGGCGGTTTCAGTGGTCCCTCAGCAGATGCGGGGCAACTGCTCGCCGGCTGGCAGGATCACCCGGCGTTCCACGCCGGTCGCGAGGCGTCGGATGACCGCGGGCTCGCCCGCCTCGGCCTGGCCGATGGCGACGGCACCGGCCGTCTCCGGTCGTGATCGCAGTACGCTCAGGGCGTGTTCGGCCGCGGGTTCCGGCACGGCGGCCAGGAAGCGGCCCTCCGAGGCGCTGTGCAGCGGGTCCAGCCCGAGGATCTCGCAGGCCCCGCGCACGTCCTCGCGCACCGGGATGGCTGCGTCGTCCAGCACCAGGCGGCAGCCGGAGGCGTCCGCCAGTTCCTGCAGCGCAGCCACTGTGCCGCCGCGGGTGGGGTCGCGCAGGGCATGCACGGGCACGTCGGCTGCCAGCAGCGCGGCCACTGCCCCGGCGACCGGGGCGCTGTCGCTGGGGATCGGCGGGTCCAGCCCCAGACCCTCGCGCGCGGCCAGGATGGCGACGCCATGCCGGCCCAGATCGCCGCTGGCCAGCAGCACGTCTCCCGGCCGTATCGCATCCGGTGCGATCCGCACCCCCTCCGGCACGACGCCCACGCCACTGGTGTTGAGATAGGCCCCGTCGCCGCGTCCGGCCTCGACTACCTTGGTGTCGCCGGCCATCACCTGCACACCACATTCTTCGGCAGCCGCGCTTACGGAGGCGAGGATGCGCCGCAGATCCTCCAGTGGGAGCCCCTCCTCGAGG
The DNA here is from genome assembly GCF_000381425.1 of Thioalkalivibrio sp. ALRh. NCBI lineage: Bacteria > Pseudomonadati > Pseudomonadota > Gammaproteobacteria > Chromatiales > Ectothiorhodospiraceae > Thioalkalivibrio > Thioalkalivibrio sp. ALRh. The sequence continues at coordinate 1,087,496 of NZ_KB906519.1, read as the reverse complement.
ACCAGGCCCAGCGTCAGCCACAGCGGCCGCGCCCCGGCCATCGCCAGGTCGTTGACCGTGCCGTGTACCGCGAGGCGGCCGATGTCGCCACCGGGGAAGAACAGCGGCCGCACCACGAAGCTGTCGGTGGTTAGGGCCAGGCGTCCGCCCGGTGCGTCGAGCACGGCCGCATCGGGGGCCCCGCGGGCCGGGCTGCCCAGCGCCGGCAGGATCACCTCGTCCAGCAGCTTCGCCTGCAGCCGGCCCCCGCCCCCATGCGCGAGGCGGACCACCTCCGTGGTCATGCCCCGCCCCGGTAGTGCAGGTAGGCGGCACAGGCCCCCTCGGAGGACACCATCGGCGCGCCCAGCGGGGTGTCCGGGGTGCACGCGCGGCCGAAGGCGGGGCAATCGGTCGGTCGGCGCAGCCCGCGCAGCACCTCGCCGGCGATGCAGGGCCTGTCCGCCCCGGTCGCGGGGGCCGCGATCCCGAAACGCGCGACGGCATCGAAGCGGGCGTAGGCCGGGCGCAGGCCCAGCCCGCTGGTGGGCAGGCGGCCCATGCCGCGCCACTCGCGTTCCACCGGCTCGAATACGCGGGCGACCGCATCGCGGGCGGCCGCGTTGCCGTCATCGCGGGCGGCCCGGTCGTAGCGGTTCTCGACCCGGGCCTCGTCGCGTTCCAGCTGCTCCACACAGGCCCGGATCCCGGCCAGCAGGTCCACCGGCTCGAAGCCCGTCACCACGATGGGCACCCGGAAACGTTCGGCCATCGCCTGATAGGCCGCGGCCCCCTCCACGGTGCAGACATGCCCGGCGGCCAGAAAGCCCTGGATGCGGTGGGCCGGGTCCGTCAGCAGGGCCTCCATCGCCGGCGGCACCAGCGAGTGCGAGACCAGCAGCGACAGGTTGGACAGCCCCAGGGCCTCGGCCTGCAGTACCGTGATCGCGGCGGCCGGGGCGGTGGTCTCGAAGCCCACCGCCAGCAGCACCACCTCGCGCTGCGGGTGTTCGCGCGCCAGGGCGACCGCATCCAGCGGCGAGTAGATCACGCGCACGTCCCCGCCGGCCGCGCGCGCGGCGTTCAGGTCGCCCAGCGCACCGGGCACGCGCAGCATATCGCCGAAGGTGCACAGCATCACCTCCCGGCGGCGGGTCAGCAGTACGGCCTGGTCCAGGGTCTCGGTCGGGGTCACGCAGACCGGGCAGCCGGGCCCGTGGAGCAGCTCGACCGAGCCCGCCAGCAGGTCGTCCAGCCCGTGGCGCAGGATCGCGTGGGTCTGGCCGCCGCAGACCTCCATCAGCGTCCAGCGCCGGGTGCAGGCCGCGCGGATCGCCTCCGCCTGCTGCAGGATCAGCGCCGGGTCGCGGTATTCGTCCAGGTGCCTCACGGGCCCTCCGGGGTGGGCGGCTCGTGTTCGGGGATCGCGCGCAGCGCCGCCAGGGTGCGTTCGGCCGCGGCCTCGTCGATGGTGGCGATCGCGATGCCGGCATGCACCAGCACGTAGTCGCCGGGCCCGGCCTCCGGGGTGCAGGCGAGCGACACCGTGCGCGCAACCCCGCCGAATCGGACCTGCGCCTGGCGGAACAGCGGGTCGTCGCCCTCCACCGCGTCGATAAGGCCGGGGATCGCAAGGCACATGGGTCAGTCTCCTCCTTCCGGTCGGGCCGGGTGTGCGGCGTGGCGCGCGACCACCGCCTGGCCCAGCGCCAGTCCACCATCGTTGGGCGGAACGGCCTGTGGCCACAGCGGGTGAAAGCCGGCGTCCCGCAGGGCCGCCACGCAGCATTGCAGCAGGTGCCGATTCTGGAAGCATCCGCCGGTCAATGCCACGGTCTCGCGCCCGCCCGCCCGTGCGGCGGCGACCGCGAACCGCGCCAGCGCGACATGCAGCTGCGCGGCGATCCCCCCGGGGGATGCACCGGCCGCCTGCGCCGCCAGCAGGGCGGCGATCAGCGGGCCCCAGTCCGCCTGCCAGGGCATCGCGTTATCCAGCACCAGATCCGGGGCATCCGCTGCTCTCGGTGAGGCCTCCGCCGCCTGCTGCACGAGCATCGCGGCCTGCCCCTCGAAGCCGGCACCGGTGCGCAGCCCGGTCAGGGCCGCCACCGCATCGAACAGCCGCCCGACGCTGCTGGTCCAGGGCGCATTGACCCCGCGATCCAGGGCGCGGAGCAGGGGTGCCCACTCGGCATCGCTAAACAGCGCCCGGACCGGGCTGGCCGCCAGGGCCGCCGTATCGCCCGCGAAGTGCGCATGCAGCAGCCCGAGCAGCGCGCGTCGCGGCTCGCGGATCGCGGCCTCGCTCCCCGGCAGGCGGAACGGGCGCAGGTGACCCAGACGCTGCCAGTCGCCATCGGCGCCCACGGTCAGGCACTCGCCCCCCCAGAGCGTCCCGTCGGCACCCAGCCCCGCGCCGTCCCAGATCAGCGCCAGAGCCGGGGCCTGCACCCCGTGCTCGGCCAGGCAGGCCGCGGCATGGGCGTGGTGGTGCTGCACGGGGAAGACCGGCACGCCCGTGCCCTCGGCGAGCGTGGTGGAGGCATAGTCCGGGTGCCGGTCGCAGGCGATGCGTTCGATCTGCACGCCGCAGAGCCCGGCCAGCGCGCGGGCCTCGCTGTCGAGGCGGCGCAGGGCCGCATCGCTGTCGAGGTCGCCGACATGGGCGCCGACCACGGCCTCGCGGTCCAGGGCCAGCGCCGGTGCCGCCTTCAGGTGGCCGCCCAGCGCCAGCGTGACCGGGCCGGGCTGCGGCAGCGGGATGCGCAGGGGCAGGGCTCCCCGTCCCAGGCGCAGACACTGCGGCTGTCCGGCCGCGAACTGGAACACGCTGTCGTCCAGCGGCCGCGCAATGGGCCGGTTATGGTCGAGGATGGCATCCGCGATCCCGCCCAGCCGGGCCACCGCCTCCTCGCCGTCGATACAAAGCGGTTCGCCGCTGCGGTTGCCGGAGGTGCAGACCAGCGGGGTGCCCAGCGCGTCCAGCAGTAGGTGGTGCAAAGGTGTGGCTGCCCGCATCAGGCCGAGGCGATTCAGCCCCGGGGCGATGTTCCCGGCCAGTGGCGCGCCCGGCTCGCGATCCACCAGCACGATCGGGGACTCCGGGCTGTCCAGCAGTGCCCGTTCCGCAGCGCATACATGGGCCAGACGCCCCAGCCAGTCGCCGTCCGGCAGCAGCACCGCCAGCGGCTTTTCCGGGCGTTGCTTGAGCGCGCGCAGGCGGGCGATGGCCTCTTCGCGGGTGGCGTCCGCCAGCAACTGGAACCCGCCTGGGCCCTTCAGAGCCAGGATCTGCCCCGCACGCAGGGCCGCCACAGCGGCATCCAGTGCCGCATCACCGGTGACCTGTTCGGCGCCGTCCGGCCCGCGCAGCACGAGCCGGGGTCCGCAGTCCGGGCAGGCCATCGCCTCGGCATGGAAGCGCCGATCCCCGGGGTTCTCGAACTCCGCCCGACAGGCCGGGCATAGCGGGAAGTCAGCCAGGGTGGTGTGGACACGATCCCAGGGCAGCGCGGTCGTGATGCTCCAGCGCGGGCCGCAGGCAGTGCAGGCGATGAACGGATAGCGGTAGCGCCGCGATCCCGGATCGCGGATCTCGGCCAGGCAGTCAGGGCAGGGGGCACGGTCCGGGGCCAGGGCGGGGGCACCGCCCCGGTTCGGCCCCGCGGTGACCCGGAAACTGGCCGCGCCAGTCGGGATTACGGGGCTGACAGAGATGCCATCGATCCGCGCGGCCACCGGCGCCTCCTGCACCAGTGCCGTACGAAACGCATCCAGGCTGGCCGCGTCCCCCTCGGCCTCGATCACCACGCCCGCGGGCGTGTTGCCGACCGTCCCGGTCAGCGCCAGGCGTTTTGCCAGCGCCGCGACGAATGGCCGGAATCCCACGCCCTGCACCCGGCCGGTGACGACCAGGCGCCAGTGCTCCCGCGCCGGGGTGCGTGTCGTGGCCGTGTTCACGCCACGTCCAGGCTCCGCAGCAGGATCTGTTGCGCCTCGGGGTGGGTCTCGTCATCCGAGGTCTCTACCTCCAGCTCGGCGCCCTCGGCCAGCGTGCCGCGGGTGCCATCCTCGAAGTGCTCGCGGAAGTGCTCCGGCGTGATGTGCGACAGCGCGCCCAGCCACACCCGCACCCGGGTCACCCGCTCGGCGTTATTGTCCGCCGCCACATGCTCGATCTTGCGCATCAGGTCGGCCATCAACGAAAACTCGTGCATCTCGACTCCTTGGGAAACACGGATTAATGGACACACTCGCGCTCGAGTCGCTTTTGCGTGCGAACAAGGCGCGGTGACTGCTGTGCAGTCATTCTGCACAAGGGAACCGCAACAGTGTGTCCATTAATCAGTGTTTCCCTTGGGTTCGGTGCGCCAGCGCAGTCGGTGTCAACCTCAAGCTTCCTCCAACCCGGGGGTGCGCTCAACCGCACAGGCGCGGATGTTTTCCGGGACTGAATTTTCGCTGTCCCGTATGGCGTCTCTGGTGCGCCTGCCCGTCGTGCGCGAGGCTGTGCATCCAGGTCACAGACCCCTTCCGCCGGAGACGCCCATGCACATCCACCTCGATACCCCGGACCTGATGACCCGCGTGCGCCTCGAATCCCGCTGGCGCTCGGCCGGGGCCACGGTCACCAGTGGCGATGGGGCCGAGCGCCCCGATCTGGTGGTGGTCGACCTGGCGACCCGCGACGTGGACACCGTGGCCAACTGGCGCGAACGCTGTCCCGATGCCTCCATCCTGGCCTTTGGCCCCCACGTCGAAGGCGCGATGCTGAAGGCCGCGCGCCAGGCGGGAGCCGACGCGGTCGTGGTGAGAGGCAAGGTCGCCGACCGCGTGACCCAGCGGATCGAGGAAGCCGTGTCGTAGCCGCCTCATGCCCCGCCAGCAGAGCAGCCAAAGGCCTGGCAGGGTACCGTGGTTCTGGACGCGCCCTTCAGGGCACGTATCCTGCAGGGGCTCCAAGCGGGATGCCGGCGCCTTCCCAGCCAGCGGACGGGCAGGTTGCCCGAGAACCTCGGCCTTGTTCCGTCCCCGATGACGGCCCGTTGCATACAACGAAACAAAGGGAGCTATTGATGGGCCTGGGTGTGGGACTGGTGGTGCTGGCGGCCTTCTTCTGGGGGCTGTCCGGCGGGATTGGCGGCATCCTCATGGCCGAGGGATGGGATGCCTTTGTGGTCTCGTTCTACCGCGGGGCCATTGGTCTCTTGTTTGTGCTGGTGTGGCTGGCCTGGCGCCCGGGTGGCAGCGGGCTGGGGAGTGGCCGGATGTGGTTCTGGTCGGCCGTGGCCGGTCTGGGCGTGGCCGGTAACTTCGCGTTCTACTTTCTCAGCATCGCGCATGGCAGTGTGGCGGTTGCCGCCACGCTGATGTACTGCGCCCCGGTGTTTGTCTACATCATCTCTTTCGCTCTGAAGCTGGAAACCCCCACCACGCTCAAGCTGGTGGCCATCGCGATGGTCATGGTCGGCATCGTCCTGCTCACCCAGATCTACGACACCGGAGCCGGCGGCGTGACGCTCATCGGTGCCGGTGCCGGCCTGCTGGCGGGCCTGTCCTACGCGATCTTCATTTTTGGCTTCAAGTACGCGGGCCAGCATGGCAGCCCGCAGGCGATCCTTACGATTGCCTTCGGCGTGCTGGTGATCCTGCTGATGCTGCCGGGCGACAACACGCAGATGGCCGCAGTCCTGACTACCACGGACTGGCCGCTGTTCGCCGCGCTGGGCGTGTTTGGAGCGGGCCTGTCGTTCGCGTTCTACATCAACGGGCTCCGGACGACCGCGCCCGCCGTGGCCTCTATCGTGGCGATGATCGAGCCGGTCACCGCCACGCTGTTCGGGGTCGTGATCCTGCACGAAAGCCTGGCAATCGTTCAGATCATCGGGATGGCCCTCATCCTCGTCACGGTCACCGCCCTCAGCGTCTCCTCCCGCGCGACCCCGCCCGCGCCCGAACGGGACCGCGTCTCGGAGTGAGTCCGCTTCCGCGCCCCAGGGGCGCCTCCAGGGTTCCCGCAGACGCCCATCGGCCCGAGAGTCGGTCAAGCGGGTGGCGCGACAGCCGCGCAGCCCCGGCATGGGGCGGTCGGGATTGTTTTCCTGCTGCTCCGCGCCTAAATTCGCGTGAATCTGACCATCAGGATACGACCCAATGAACGGAAGTCTCGACGAGAAGCTTGAACCCATTTATCAGGAAGTCCTGCACCGCAACCCGGGCGAGACGGAGTTCCACCAGTCGGTACACGGCGTGCTGGATACGCTGGGCCCGGTCCTGGTGAAGTACCCGGAATTCGCCGAGCTGAAGATCATTCAGCGGATCTGCGAGCCCGAGCGCCAGATCATCTTTCGTGTCCCCTGGCAGGACGACCGCGGCGAGCTGCACATCAATCGTGCGTTCCGCGTGCAGTTCAACAGTGCCCTGGGGCCGTACAAGGGAGGCATTCGTTTTCACCCGTCGGTATACCTGGGGATCATCAAGTTTCTGGGCTTCTCGCAGGTGTTCAAGAATGCCCTGTCCGGACTGCCGATCGGTGGCGGCAAGGGTGGCAGCGACTTCGATCCCAAGGGCCGCTCCGACGCGGAGATCATGCGCTTTTGCCAGAGCCTGATGACCGAGATGTACCGCCACCTGGGCGAATACACAGACGTCCCCGCGGGCGACATCGGTGTGGGCCAGCGCGAGGTTGGCTACATGTTCGGGCAGTACAAGCGCCTGACCAACCGCTTCGAGTCCGGCGTATTCACCGGCAAGGGTCTGGACTGGGGCGGCAGCCGTGCTCGCACCGAGGCCACCGGCTACGGGGCCGTATTCTTCACCGAGGACATGCTCAAGGCCCGCAATGACTCGCTGGACGGCAAACGCATGGTGATCTCCGGGGCCGGCAACGTGGCCATCTATGCGACCCAGAAGGCCCAGCAACTGGGCGCCCGGGTGGTTGCCTGTTCCGACTCGCGTGGGGTGCTGCTCGATGAGAACGGTCTGGACCTGGAGCTGGTCCGCCAGATCAAGGAACGCGAGCGTGGCCCGATCAGTGCTTATGCCGAGCGCAAGAAGGGCGCGAAGTACACCGAGAACGGCTGTATCTGGGATATCCCCTGCGAAGTGGCCCTGCCCTGTGCCACGCAGAACGAACTGACCGGCAAGAATGCCAAGACGCTGGTCGAGAACGGCTGCATTGCGGTGGCCGAGGGCGCCAACATGCCGGTCACGCCGGAGGGCATCCAGACCTTCCGCGAGGCCGGAATCGCCTTCGGGCCCGGCAAGGCGGCCAACGCCGGCGGTGTGGCCACCAGCGCCCTGGAGATGCAGCAAAACGCCAGCCGGGATTCGTGGACCTTCGAACACACCGAGGCCCGCCTGCAGGAGATCATGTCCAACATCCACCGGACCTGCCACGAGACGGCCGAGGAGTACGGCGCACCCGGCAACTACACGGTGGGTGCCAACATCGCCGGTTTCGTCAAGGTGGCGCGCGCCATGGAGGCGCTGGGTCACATCTGAGCCAGGGAATGCCAGTACCGCCCGGGGCTTCACGCCGCGGAGTCCTGGTGCGGTCGTGAGGGGTGCGCCGAGCCGTCCGAGCGGGCACGCGCGATTAATTCAGTGTCTCCCCCGGGTCCGTCCTCGGTCGAATGGCTGTGGGCTTCTCAATCGACCTCGTCGTTCGGAGCCCATTCCTCCGCTTCGCCCGAATGATGAAATTATTCGCCTGGCCAGTGCCCTAAGCCTTGGCTATACAAGAGTAATTACTCATACAGCGAGGTCAGGGCCATGGACATCAAATCAGCCATGCACCGCGGAGTGGAGTGGTGCGCTCCGGATACGTCCATCATCGAAATCGCAAAGCTCCTGCGCGAGAAGGATATTGGCGCAGTCCCGATTGGCGAGAACGATCGCCTGATCGGCATGCTGACCGATCGTGACATCGTCTGCCGTGGCATCGCCGAGGGCAAAGAGATGGCGTCCCTAACGGCGCGTGATGTCATGACAGCGGGGATCATCTACTGCTTCGAGGACGATGACCTCGAACACGCCGTACACCTTATGGAAGAGCGCCAGATCCGCCGTCTGCCGGTTATGAACAAGGACAAGCGGATGGTGGGCATGCTGTCCCTCGGAGACATTTCCCACTCGGCCACCCACGAGCTTTGCGGCGAGTTTGCGGCTGCGGTTTCCGCACACCATTAGGGAAACCTGGGGTGCCAACCCCACAAGCCATTGCCAGCAGGCGCCCGGCCGCCCGTTGTTGACGAAAACGGGCGCGCCCGATGCTGCGGTTCCGTTGTGCTGGCGGATCCTCTTGGGCTACCGCCTGCCAGGCCCGTGAGCCCGGGTCCGGCCTCTCGTTCGCAGGGCATCGTGGAGCCCCATTGCAACGCCGAAACCGCGCCTCCAAGCGCCTGAACGTCGTCGTGGCTGTGCATTCTCGTCCCCGTTCAGCCGGTTGCCGAACTCCAACCCCGGTTCGTCCGGTTAGCGGTTCCTGCGACACTGGAGCAAAAGGCCCCGAAGGCCATGTCGGGGCCATTCGCGAGGGGGTTCGCTGGTGACGCCACTGTTCCACCCCCATCTGGTCAACGGACCCTGCGGCGACCCGGCGCTCTATATCGACTGCCTGTTCCAGCGCCGCGCGCTGTTGTTCGACCTTGGCGAGATGAGTCGCCTGCCTCCGCGCCGGGTCCTGCGCCTGTCGGACGTGTTCGTCTCGCATGTCCATATGGACCATTTCATCGGCTTCGACACCCTGTTACGGCTGCTACTGGGCCGCGATGCGCACCTGCGGCTGTACGGACCGCCGGGTCTGATCGAACGTGCCGGCCACCACCTGCAGGGTTACACCTGGAATCTGCTGCACCACTTCGCGACCGAACTGGTGTTCGAGGTAACCGAGTTCGGCGCCGATGGTCGCCATGCCCGCGCACGGTTTCGTTCCGGCGATAGCTTTCGCCGCGAGGACGCCACTCCGCCGGCACCCGACGATGGCGTACTGCTCGACGAACCCGGCTTCCGCATCCGTGCGGTGCACCTGGATCACGGCATCCCCTGTCTCGGTTTTGTGCTGGAGGAGAAGACCCACATCAACGTCTGGCGCAACCGACTCGAGGCCCTCGGCCTGCCGACCGGTCCGTGGCTCGCGCACCTGAAGCGCCTGGTGCGGGAGCAGGCGGCGGACGACACCCTGGTGGAGGTCGCCTGGCACGACCGCCACGGCGAGCATCGGCGCGAACTCCCGCTCGGGCGCCTGCGCCGGGAGGTACTGCAAGAGACTCGCGGGCAGAAGATCGCCTACGTGACCGATGTCGCCTTCCACGAGGCCAACCGCCGCGCCATTGTGGAACTGGCCCGGGACGCGGACCTGTTCTACATCGAGGCCCCGTTCCTCCACGCCGCGGGACAGCGTGCCGCCACCACGGCCCACCTGACCGCGCGTCAGGCGGGTCAGCTGGCCCGCGAGGCCGGTGCGCGGCGGGTCATCCCGTTCCACTTCTCCCCTCGCCACAGCGGCGATGAATCCCTGCTGGAGGCCGAAATCCTCGCCGCGTTCGAGGGACGCTGACAGTGCTTCGGGCTCCAGACTGTCGCCGGCGGGTCACCTTGACCCGCCATTTGGCCACCATAGCCGGCCCTCCAAGGTCCTGAGCGGTCTCCATATCGCGTCTTTCGCCAGCACGTTCAATCAGTTCGAGTGCTGTGACCCTGCTCTGTTGGTGCACGGAGGTTGCCCGTGCACGGCCGCCGCGAGGTCGTCGGTGATTCGGGAGACGGCTGAGGCAATGGACTCGCGGACCTCGTGCGAGAGATCGGCGGCGTCCTTGAGGCACGTCGGTTCGATGCCGTGGACGATGAGGGTGTCCGGCAGCTCGCCCAGGGAGCGGGCCAGTTCGACGGCCTCGGCGAGGCCGATGCCGTGGGAGGAGTAGCGGGCGCCGCGCGGCAGCGGCTCGCGGGCGTCCAGGCGGTGGAGTGTGCCGGGGGCGGCGCCGGTGACGATGGCGTCCACGAGGATCACCGGATCATGGCCCTGCCACAGCTCCATCAGTTCGGCGGGTTCGCCGTGGCTTTTCGCGGTGGCGAGGCCCGGGGTGTCGACCAGCGCGTCCACCACCGCGTGGCCGATGCCGTCGTCGCCGCGCCAGGGGTTGCCGATGCCGATGACCAGCGGCCCCTTGTGCGCGCGATCCATGCCTGCGCTCACTGGCGCTCGACGGTGAGGTCGAGGAAGTGGGTGGCGCAGGAGATGCAGGGGTCGTAGTTGCGGATGGCGACCTCGCAGTGGTGGCGCAGTTCGTCGTCCGGCAGGTGGAGGTGGGTCTGCACCAGTTCGCGCAGGTCGGCCTCGATGGTGGGCTGGTTGACCGAGGTGGGCGGGACGATCTTGGCGTCGGTGATGATGCCTGTGTCGTCGATGCTGTAGCGGTGGTAGCAGATGCCGCGCGGGGCCTCGGTGGCGCCGAAACCGGTGCCGGCACGCGGGGTGACCGGCCGCGCGGGTTCGGCCGGTGCGCCCCGGTAGCCGTCGACCAGGCGCAGGGCCTCCTCGAAGGCGAGCAAGATCTCGATCATGCGCACCTGGATGCTGCGGAACGGGTTGCGGCAGGCCGCGCCCAGCCCGGCGCGTTCGGCCAGTTCGGCGGCGCGCGGGGTGAGGCGCTCGCGGTTCAGCGCGAAGCGCGCCAGCGGACCCATGAACACCGGTTCGCCGCTGTCGGAGCGGTGGCTGTGCAGGGCGTTGGAGTGGGCGACGTGTTCCTCGGTGAAGACGTTGTCGTAGTCGCGGATGGCGGCGTCCAGACCGCTGCCGGAGCCGAGGCGGCCATGGGTGATCGGGTATTCGTCCGGGTGCACCAGCGACACGAACTCGTAGTCGCGCTCCAGGTTCGGGTAGTCGAGGGTGGCGAGGAATTCGGCCACCTCGCAGGCAGCCTCCAGGCCCCAGGCCAGCTCCTCGCGCAGCCCGGCGACCTCGGCGGGCGTTGGCGTGCGATAGAAGCCGCCGACGCGCAGGTTGACCGGGTGGATCTCGCGCCCGCCCAGCAGGCGCAGGATGGCGTTGCCGGTCTTCTTGATGCGCAGGCCGTTGCGCACCATGTCCGGGTGGTCCTTCGCGGCGGTGACCGCGTCGGGATAGCCGAGGAAGTCCGGCAGGTGGAGCATGAACACGTGCAGGGCGTGGCTCTCGATCCATTCGCCGCAGTAGGCCAGCCGGCGCAGGTCCTGCAGCACGCCGTCCACGGTCACGCCGCAGACGTCCTCCATCGCCAGCGAGGCGCCCAGCTGGTAGGCGATCGGGCAGATGCCGCAGATGCGCGCGGTGATGTCCGGGGCCTCGCGGAAGTCGCGCCCGCGCAGGAAGCCCTCGAAGAAGCGCGGGGCCTCGAAGATCGACAGCTTCACCTCCTCCACGCGGTCGCCCTCGGTGCGCACGTACATTGCGCCCTCGCCCTCCACGCGGGCGAGGTAGTCGACTTCGATGGTGCGGGTCTCGCTCATGGTCCGTTTCCTGATTCTTCGCGCTCGCTCTCCTCGCGGAAGGCGTCGGCGCCGGCATTGAAGGTGCGGTAGAAGCGCACGCGGGTGGCGCGCTCCATGCCGAGGGCCTCCAGCTGCCCGGACAGGCCGGGCGCGTTGGGCGTCTCCTTGGGGCCGAAGCAGCCGTAGCAGCCGCGGTGACAGCCGGGGCACAGCGCGCCGCAACCGGCGTGGGTGACCGGGCCGAGGCACGGCGTGCCGTGGGCGACCATCACGCAGACCTGCCCCGCTCGCTTGCACTCCTCGCAGACGCTGGCGCTGGAGACCTGCGGGCGGCGGCCGTAGAGGAACGCGCTGATGACCTCCAGCAGCTGGTACTTGTCGATCGGGCAGCCGCGCAGTTCGAAGTCCACCGGCACGTGCTGGCTGATCGCATCCGAGGTGGCCAGGGTCTCGATGTATTCCGGGTGGGCGTAGACCTGGCGGGTAAATTCCTCGACGTCCGCGAAATTGCGCAGGGCCTGGATGCCGCCGGTGGTGGCGCAGGCGCCGATGGTCACCAGGAACTTCGAGGCTCGGCGGATCTCGCGGATCTCCTTGGCCGCCTCCGGCGTGGTGATCGAGCCCTCCACCAGCGTCAGGTCCCAGGGCCCGTCGATGCGAGTGCGCGTGGCCTCGGGAAAGTGCGCGAGCTGAATCCGGTCGGTCACCGCCAGCAGCTCGTCCTCGCAGTCGAGCAGCGAGAGTTGGCAGCCATCGCAGGAGGCGAACTTGAACACCGCCAGGGTGGGTTGTTCCCGTCTCATAGCTCGCGTATCCGGAAGGCCGGCTCCATCACCGGGTAGGGAAACACGGGTCCGTCGCGGCAGACGAACTGCGACCCGATCTGGCAGTGCCCGCAAAAGCCCACCGCACAGCGCATGTTGCGCTCCATGGAGACAAAGATGTCTCCCGGCTTCAGCCCGCGGCGCTCCAGCGCGGCGGCGGCGAAGCGCATCATCACCTCCGGGCCGCAGGTCATCGCCAGCGTGTTGCGGCGGTCGAAGCCGCCGCGATCAACGAGCTGGGTGACCACGCCAACATCGCCGCGCCATGCGGCGGTGCCGCGGTCTACGGTAATGCGCAGGTCGAGATCGTCGCGCGCGCCCCAGGCCTCCAGCTCGTCACGAAAGATCATGTCCCCGGGCGAGCGGGCGCCGTAGCAGATCACCATATGGCCGAAGTCGTCGCGCCGTTCCAGCGCCGCATGGATCACCGGGCGCAGCGGGGCCAGACCGATGCCGCCGGCAACCAGCACCAGGTCGCGGCCTCGGGCCTGCTCCACCGGCCACGCGGTACCGAACGGGCCGCGCAGGCCGACCACCGCGCCAGGCCCCAGATCCTGCATCGTGCGGGTCACGCTACCCACCGCGCGGGTGGTGTGCACGATGCCGCCGTCCGCGGTGATCGCGGACACCGAGATCGGCACCTCGCCCACGCCGAACAGGTAGAGCATGTTGAACTGCCCGGGGGTCGGCAGCGGCCCCGGCTCCACCCCCGGTTCGGGGTACAGCGTCCAGCTGAACACCTCGTTGCTGGCGACATCCGGCCGCACCGAACGGATGCGCCAGGGCTGCGGCGCCATCGCCTGTTCCGGCAGGGCGCTGTCGGTGCGGGGCTGCAGGGTCTCAGGTGCCATGCCCGGGCCCTCCGTGGCTGTAGATGTCCAGCGCCTGCAATCGCGCGGCCTGCAGCCGCTGCACGATCAGCGCGGAGAAGTGTTTCATCAGCATGTAGCCGAAGGCCGGATCGGCCTCCATGTGTTCGCGCAGCACGCCGGCATCAAAGCGCAGGGTATGCAGCTCGGTCAGGGCGCGGGCGTCGTAACTGGCACGATACGGCGGCAGCAGCCACGACCAGCCGAGGATGTCCCCGGGCCCCAGGGTCTGAAAGGTCACGCAGCCTTCGCGCAGCGGGCTCTCCAGCGCGACCTGGCCCTCGCGGATCAGCCAGAAGGTCTCCGTCGGCTCGTGGTCGCGCATCAGCCGCGTGTCCGCCGGGTAGCTGAGCTTCGCGGCGCAGGCCGCCAGCAGGCGCAGATGCATCGGGTCGAAGTCCTCGAAGAACGGCTGCTGTTCGAGGATGGCCAGCAGTTCCTTCATGGCGAGTCCCCCGCATCACGGCGCACCGCGGTCACCTCCTCGGTGATGTCGATCCCCACCGGGCACCAGGTGATGCAGCGTCCGCAGCCGACGCAGCCGGAAGTGCCGAACTGGTCGTGCCAGGTGGCCAGCTTGTGGGTGATCCACTGGCGGTAGCGCGCGGCCACCGAGTCGCGGTGCGGCCCGCCGACCAGGTGCGAGTGCTCCTGGTTGAAACAGGAATCCCAGCGCCGCACGCGCTCGGTGCGCTGGCCCTCCAGATCGGGCACCTCCTCGACCTGCGAGCAGAAGCAGGTGGGGCAGACCAGCGTACAGTTGGAGCAGGACAGGCAGCGCTCGGCCGTCTCCTCCCAGCGCGGGTGCTCGAAGGCTCGGTTCAGCACCTCGCGCGCGTCGCCGGGCATCTGCCGGCCCATCTTGTCTGGGGCCTCGGCCCAGACGCGTTCGGCCGCCGCCTGTTCGGCAGCGCTGGCGGGGCGCGGTTCCAGCCGCTCGAACATCGCGCGTCCCGCCTCGCTCCCGGCCTCGACGACCAGGAAGTGCGTGGCGCCGTCGATCACCTCGGTCAGGGCCAGGTCGAAGCCCTCCCGCGCGCGCGGCCCGGTGTCCATCGAGGCGCAGAAGCAAGTGCCGCCGGGTTCCGCGCAGTGGGCCGCGACCATGAACACATCCTGGCGCCGCGCCGCATAGCCGCGATCCTGCACCGCCTGGCCGAGGAATACCCGGTCCTGCACCTCGATCGCCGCCAGCTCGCAGGCGCGCATGCCGATGAACGCGCGCGGCGGAACGTCGGATTTGCCCGGCTCGGTCACGAAGCTGCCGTCCGGCTGGCGGGTCAGCCGGAACAGGGTCTCCTCGGGCGGGAACAGGTACTTCTTCCAGGAGTGCGGCCCGACCACATAGCCGAACAGGGCCGCGTCGTCACGCGCGCGCAGGCGGTAGTGGCCGGGGGCGTGCTCGTCGGTCCAGCCCGCCGGCAGGTCGTCGAGACCGTGCACGCGATCGTAGACGATCGCCCCGTCGCGCCGCGTCGGACCCACCACCTCGTAGCCGTCGCCGGCCAGCAGGCGGATCAGCGTATCCACGACTTGTGGTGCGATCACGTGCATGGGTCATCCTCGAACGCTCGCCGCAACCTGCATCGACCTTCGTTCGATGGGCGACCGTGGCTGAAATTATAGTGCGCCAACCCTGGATCGTGATCCATCCCGAAGGGGCCCCTTCCCGGTTATGCTGGGACGGAATCCAGACAACACCCGGGAGAACCGATGAAGGTCGCCGTCTTTAGTATCCAGCAGCATGATCGCGAGTCCCTGGTACCCGCTCTGGTGTCCGCCGGAATGGTGCCGGTGGTGTACGCCGAGCGCCTGACCGCGGAGACGGTGCACCTGGCGCGGGGCGCGGATGCGGTCTGCGTGTTCACCAACGACGACCTGCACCGGCGGGTGATCGACGGGCTGGCGGATCAGGGCATCCATGTGATCGCGCTGCGCTGCTCCGGGTACGACAACCTGGATGTCGCGCGGGCCCGCGAGCGCGGGGTGCGCGTGGGGCGGGTGCCGGCCTACTCGCCGAACGCGATCGCGGAGCATGCGGTCGCCCTGCTGATGACCCTGAACCGTCAGGTGCACCGGGCCTGGGACCGGACTCGGCGCGGCGATTTTCGCCTTGACCACCTGACAGGCTTCGATCTCGTCGGGCGCACCGTGGGGGTGGTCGGCACTGGACGCATCGGCCAGGCCTTCGCGCGGATCATGCTCGGCTTTGGCTGCCGCGTCCTCGCGCACGACCCCTACCCGAATGCGGAACTGCAGGCGGCGGGGGTGGAGTATCGGGACCTGGATACGCTGCTGGCCGAGTCCTGGGTGCTGAGCCTGAGCTGTCCGATGACGCCGGAGAACCGGCACATGATCAATGCCGACACCCTGGCGCGGATGCCGCGCGGGGCCTTTCTGATCAATACCGCGCGCGGGGCGCTGGTGGATACCAATGCCGCCGAGGTCGCGCTGGACTCGGGTCAGCTGGGCGGATTTGCGCTGGACGTCTACGAGGCCGAGGCGGGGCTGTTCTTCCACGACTGGTCGCTGGCCGGTCTGCCGGACCGGCGTCTGGCGCGGCTGATGCAGCGCGACGATGTGCTGGTCACCGGCCACCAGGCATTCCTGACCCACGAGGCGCTTACCAACATCGCCGACACCACCGTGGCCAACCTGACCACCCTGCACCGGGATCCGGACGCGCAACCCGAAGGCCGCGTCGTCTGATAGCGTCATGACTTCCCCCGGGCACTCGGTCCCGGAGGAAGGCAAGATCCAGCCCCAACTAGAACAGCGCGCTTTCGGCCTCTTGGTAGGCCAGATTCGCGTTGCGTGGCGCCAGGTCGTCGAAATCGGCCAGGTCCTGCCAGGGCGAAGCATCGAAGGAGCGGATGGCCGATTGCATGTCGGTGCCCATGTCCGCCGCCTCAAACATGTGGTCCCACAGCGCGCGCAGGTAATCGTGGGTTGCGTGGTCGAAGGTCGACAGTGCGCCCGGTTTCCCGTGGCCCGGGATGAATTTCGCATCTGCGTACTCATCCTGCAGGAGTTCGTAGGCCTCCAGCCAGCCCTCCATGCTGCCGTCGGGCAGGATGGCCAGCAGACGGCCGCCGTAGAGAACGTCGCCGGCAAACACGACGTTGTCGGGCTCGACCACCGCGATCAGGCTGCCGTGGGTGTGTGCGCTGCCCACATGACGAACCGTCAGCGTGACACCGCCCAGGTCCAGTTCCTCGCGATCTTCGACCATCACGTTCGGTGGTTCGGGATGTTCGGCGGAGCCTTCCGGCCGATCGAGCGCGTTCTCGAGCTGCATGGCGAACATCGAGGCGCTGCCCTGCATGCGGTCGATGGCCTCGGGAGCGGCCAGGATGTCGGCTCCCGCCTCGCGGAAGACGTCATTGCCCATGAAGCGGTGCGGCTGTGAGTTGGTGTTGATCATGTAGCGCACCGGCTTGTCCGTCGTGGCGCGGATATGCTCCAGCATCTCTTTGGCCATCTCCGGGGTATGGCCGGAATCGATCACGGCCACAGCATCTTCGCCGACCACGTAGCCGAGGTTCATGCGAAACCCCTGGTTCTCGGTGTCCGGCCCGCCGTACGGCCCGATCCAGGCATGGGCATGATCCGAGACGGCCTCGGGTTCTGGCAGGATCGGGGTCTCGCTGGCCGCAAGAGCCGGACCCAGCGCGAATGCCGCCAGGGCCAGGACCGACAGGCCCCCTTTTCGTCCTTGTTTCAGCATGTCAGGTACTCCTAGAGCAGAAGCTGATACCCCGCACCGAGGGCGGCACAGACAGCGATCAGCGGGATGATCCCGACCCGAAAGCGGGCAAGGGCGATAAAGGCAGCGATGCCCAGCAGCGCGGAGAACCATTCGAAGGCCCCCTCGAATCCGTCCGGCCACAAGACGTGCCAGGTAAAGAAGACCGCGAGATTGACGATCACCCCGACCACCGCAGCGGTGATGCCCGTCAGCGGCCCGGTAAAGTGCAGGTCCCCGCGGGTGCGCTCGACCAGCGGTGCGCCGACCAGGATGAACAGGAACGACGGCAGGAAGGTAAAGAAGGTCGCGACCAGCGCACCCAGCAGGGCGGCCAGAACGACTTGATCCGGCCCGAGAAAGGCCTGCGTCCAGCCACCGATGAAGCCAACAAAGGTGACCACCATGATGAGCGGCCCGGGCGTGCCCTCGCCCAGCGCGATCCCGTCGATCATCTGCGTCGGGCTCAGCCAGCCATAGGTCTCCACCCCGCCCTGATAGACATAGGGCAGTACCGCATACGCCCCGCCGAAGGTGACCAGCGCGGTCTGGGTAAAGAACTGCCCCATTCGGGTCAGCGTGGCGTCCCAGCCGAACACCGCGAGCAACGCGCCGAATACGGCGGCCCACAGGCCCAGACCCACCACCAGAAATCGGACGACCCGCAGCCAGCGAAACTGCATCCAGGGGGCGGGCGGCGTGTCGTCGTCCACCACCGCCGGGCCGCGGGCCTCGTGGGCGCCCTCACCGTGGGATTCGCCGCCACGAAAGCGCTCCGGCCACACACGGCTGCCCAGCCAGCCGAGGATGCCGGCGGCAATGATGATGTACGGAAACGGGATATTGAGCGCGAAGATGGCCAGGAAGGCCGCGATCGCCATCAACCACAGCAGGCCATTGTTGAGTACCCGTCCGCCGATGCGCCAGCCCGCGTAGACGATGATCGCGACCACCGCCGGCTTGATGCCATAGAACACGGCCTCCACCGCCGGTACATCGCCAAAGGCCAGGTACACCCAGGACAAACCGATCATCAGGAACAGCGAAGGCAGGATAAACAGCAGCCCGGCCATCAGGCCGCCGAAGGTGCCGTGCAGCAGCCAGCCGAGATAGGTCGCCAGCTGCTGCGCCTCGGGCCCCGGCAGCACCATCGTGTAGTTCAGCGCATGCAGAAAGCGGTTCTCGGAGACCCAGCGTCGGCGCTCCACCAGTTCCTCGTGCATCATCCCGATCTGCCCGGCGGCACCGCCAAAACTGATGAAGCCGAGCTTCAGCCAGTAGCGAAAGGCCTCGGCCCGAGTGGGCGGGTCGGGTCGTTGTGTCGAGGAGTGTCGGGGATCGGTCATCTGGGGTCGCGTCCGGATTGTTGCTCAAAGGCCTGGCGGAGGTCGTGCAGCACCGGTGTTACCCGGGCCAGCAGGGCATCGTCGTCCGTGCACTGCTGTTTGGCCCCGGTCAGGATGCTTTCGAAGCCCGCCGCCTCGGGGATGGGGCGGCCCCCGACATCCAGGAAATGCACCATCTCGGCGAGCCCGGCCAGACCGCTGTCGCGCTCCAGGCCGAAGGCGGCCAGCAGTACCTCGAACGTGACGCGGTCGCCGACGTGGGTGAAGGCGGCCCCGTCGAAGTCGAAGCCCAGGGCCTCGGTCGGGCAGTCGGCCGGGGTGGGAATCCAGACGAAGCGGGCTTCCGGGTCGATGAATTCGCGGATCAGCCAGGCACTGGCGACCCGGTCCACCCACATGGCCGCGCGCGTGGCCCACAGCCGGCCCCGGTAGTCCGCCAAGTCCAGCCGGGGGATTCCGGAATCCGGTGCGGGTGAAGGTTCGTCCGGCGAAAGCATCGACTGGGCCGCGGATTCGAGCCGGGCCAGCTGGGCCTCCAGTGGCCCGCGTCCGGGGCCCGGGAAGTAGTCCGTGCGGCGCAGCTGCTCCGCCTCGCGATGGACCTGGCGCAGGCGCTTGAGCAGTTCGGCCTCGCCCAGCCCAGGCAGCTGGCCCAGGAGGGTTTCGGCGCTGGTCTGCAGCGTGCGGTACTCGGCCTCGCGGTCGAACAGGCTGCGGTAATGCGCCTGCTCCTCGGCGCTGGCCGCCACCGGCAGGTGGTAGGCCTGGTTGCCCGCCGCCCGGGCGGATTCCGCCAGTTCCAGCAGAGCGTCGCGCAGATCCGAGCGATTGGGCAGCAAGTAGACCCCGTCGCGCAGCGTAGCGGCGCCCAGCGCCTTCAGCGCGCGCCAGAGCCGAACCCGGGTCGAGTTCTGCCCACTCTGAAAGGCGAGGATGAGCAGTTGCCAGTCGGTATCCGGAAAATCCATGTTACAGGTATAGCAGTAACGTAACGTCCGTTACAACCAATGGCTTCCGGGCACAAGAAAGCCCGGCGCCTTGCGGGGCCGGGCCTCTTGGAAGGCGCTGACTTGATCGCGCGTCCGCGCTCGCGCCAGCGTCTACCTGACTGCAAAGGGCGTAGGGATCAGCCCTCGTTGTGGTAGCCGGTGATGCGCTCCACTTCGTTCTTCGCGCCCAGGACCACCGGCACGCGCTGGTGGATGCCCTCGGGGCTGATGTCCATGATGCGCTCGCGCCCGGTGGTGGCGGCACCGCCGGCCTGTTCGACGATGAAGCTCATCGGGTTGGCCTCGTACATCAGGCGCAGCTTGCCGGTCGTGCCCTTGGCCTGCATCTTCGTATCCATCGGGTACATGAACACCCCGCCGCGGCACAGGATGCGGTGCACCTCGGCGACCATGGAGGCTACCCAACGCATGTTGAAGTCCTTGCCGCGCTCGCCTTCCTTGCCGGCCAGGCATTCGTCGATGTAGCGCTTGACCGGGGCCTCCCAGAAGCGGCTGTTGGACATGTTGATCGCGAACTCCTGGGTGTCTTCCGGGATCTGCACGCTGTCCTTGGTCAGCAGGAACTCGCCGAAGTCCTTGTCCAGGGTGAACATCTTCACGCCCTGGCCGGTGGTCATCACCATCATGGTGGACGGGCCGTACAGGCAGTAGCCGGCGGCGACCTGCTTGGTGCCCGGCTGCAGGAAGTCCTCGGTCTTGGGATCGGTGACGCCTTCCGGGGCCTTCAGGATGGAGAAGATCGTGCCGACGGAGACGTTCACGTCGATGTTCGAGGAGCCGTCCAGCGGATCGAACAGGACCAGGTAGTGGCCGCGCGGCTCGTTGGCCGGCATCTCGCAGATCTCGTCCATCTCCTCGGAGGCCAGGCCGGCGGCGTGGCCGTTGTGGCTCAGGCTCTCGATGAACACCTCGTTGGTGATGATGTCGAGCTTCTTCTGCGTCTCGCCCTGCACGTTCTCGGAGCCGGCGGAGCCGAGCACGCCGACCAGATCACCCTTGTCGACGAGGTCGGAGATCTTCTTGCACGCCACGGAGATGTCGTTCAGCAGACCGGTGAATTCGCCGGTTGCGCCCTGGATGCCGCGCTGGGTTTCGATGATGCAGTTGGTCAGAGTGGTGCCGATATGCATGATGCAATCCTGATGCTGTTGTGAATCGGGCGACACGGCGCGAAATGGGGCACAGCAGCCCCGTCGCGGGGCGAACGGCCCCGGCGCGCCGGGTGTCAAAGGCGGCATAGTGTAGCAAAAGCACCCGGAGGGGCCGATCCGCAGCACTGATCGTGGCGTGACCGGCCTGGCACTGTGCTTGCTCGGCCTTCGGGGTCCAACAAAAACATGGAGGATTCGCATGCCCCAGAACGCGCTGTACGCCCAGTCGGGCGGGGTCACCGCTGTCATTAACGCCAGCGCCTGGGGGGTAATCGAGGCGGTCCGCGCCCACCCGGCCCATTTCGGCAAGATCTATGCGGCGCGCGACGGCATCCTGGGCGTCCTGCGCGAAGAGATCATCGACCTCGACCACGAGGACCCGCTGACCCTGGCCGCCCTGCGCCATACGCCGGGCGGTGCGTTCGGTTCCTGCCGCTTCGATCTGGGTGACCCCGACAAGGACCCGCAACAATACGAGCGCCTGGTCGAAGTCTTCCGCGCCCATGACATCGGCACCTTCTTCTACAACGGCGGTGGCGGCTCCATGGATACCGCCTTGAAGATCGCGAAGATGGGCGAGCGCATGGGCTTTCCGATCAAGGCGATTGGCGTGCCCAAGACGATCGACAACGACCTTGCCGTGACCGACTCCAGCCCGGGCTTTGGTTCCGCCGCCAAGTTCATCGCCACCGTGGTGCGCGAGGCCAGCCTGGACGTCGAGTCCATGCACACCAGTTCCACCAAGGTGTTCGTGATGGAGGTGATGGGGCGCCATGCTGGCTGGCTGGCGGCCGCGGCGGCGCTGGCGCAGGAGTTCGACGGCCAGCCGCCGATGCTGATCCTGTTCGCCGAGGTCCCGTTCGATCAGGACGACTTCCTGGATCATCTGAACCGCACCATCGAACGTCACGGGTATTGCGTGGTGGTCGTTTCCGAGGGGCTGAAGAATCCCGACGGTGGCTTGTTCTCGGTCGCGCAGAGCCACGATGTCTATGCCTACACCCAGCTCGGCGGTGCCGCCCCGCGCCTTGCCGAGCTGATCCGCGAAAAGACCGGGCACAAGCTGCACTGGGCGGTGGTGGACTACATCCAGCGTGCCGCGCGCCATATCGCGTCGAAGGTGGACGTGGAGCAGGCCTATGCCTGTGGCCGCGCGGCGGTGGAGGGGGTGGTCGCCGGCGAGGATGCCTTCATGCCGATCATCCGGCGTGACTCCAGCAAGCCCTATCGCTGGAGCATCGGCTTTACCCCGCTGGAGACCGTCGCCGATATCGAGCAGGGCATGCCGCGCAACTACATCACCCCGGATGGCTACGGCATTACTCAGGACGCACGCGACTACCTGCGCCCGCTGATCCAGGGCGAGGACGCTCCGCCGTTCGAGCGCGGCCTGCCCTGCTACCCGCGCATCCGCGGCGAGCTCTTGCCCAAGCGCTGCCCGCCGTACGAGGTCAACACCGACTAGTGTCGCCTGCCTGCTGCTCGGGTGCTTTGTTCGGCCCGCAGCAGCCGCCGGGGCCTTCTTGCTGGATGGGTGGGCAGGGCACGGTTCCGTAGGAACAGAAGACGCAGCAATCGCCCGGCACCGGCCTCAGCAGGGCACCGCAGCCGGTGCACTCGTAGAACCACTGGCAGGCATCGGTAGGCATGGTTTCCCCTTTCTCGTGCCCGCATTCGGGGCAGGTCAGGGTCGACTCCAGGACGACTTCATTCATCTGCGTTTCAGGCGAAGGCGGCATGATGAGCAATGTACAAGGCGCCTGTGGGCGGAAAAACCCCGTGTGCTACCCGGAAACGGAGTAGCCAGTGCAAGCCGGGCGTCTAATCTGTGATAAAGGCCACGCAAGAGGGCCAGCCGAAGTCCAGAGACTGTGGAGGAGATCATGAAGAGCCAAACCCTGAACCGGACGCTGGCGGGCTTTGCGGCCGTCGCCTTGATGGGGGCTTTCGCCGCCCCGGGCACGGTGTCGGCCCAAGGTGCTTACTGGCTGGCGGCCGACGGTTCGCCCGACGATATCAAGGTCGAATACCGGCTGCGCGATCATGGCTGCGACAACGTCCGCGGTGAGTGGCGCGTCGTGAACGAGAGCGATGACTACGTCGATGTAACCGTGACCAAGACGGCCTACACCTGCCCCGGCGAGCTCGACGATGACGTACGCACCACGGTGCGTCGCTTCGGCACGATTGCGCCGGGCGACATGCGTGAGCGCACGCGTGACGACAGCGTCTGCGGCGGGGCCTGGGCGCGTTCGGTCGAAGTGCTCGAGTACGAGATCGAAAAGGTCGATCCGCCCGAAGAGAGTTGAGCCAGCTCGCGTTTCGTGGTCCGCGTTTCCCTGACCGGGGCTTGATAGCGTGACCGGGCGCGAAAAAATGAGCGGCCCGGGGCTTGGCGAGCAGGTGCCGGCGGGTACACTTAAGTGGTGTCACCCCGGCGGATTGCCGGCCCTGTTCAATCGAAAAAGGAGTTCGACCATGTCCCACGCACCGCATCGTCGTTGGTTGTCCGCCCCGGCCGCTTTCCTGATCGCAATGGCGCTGGCCCTGCTGCCCGCGACCCCGGCCTTTGCCGGTGCGGGAATGCTGGACACCGGCTCCATGATCCAGCAGGCCAGCGCGGATGACACCCGCGCACAGCTGCTCAAGCAGCTGGATGATCAGGCCGTGCGCGAGAAGCTGGTCGAGATGGGCGTGGACCCCGACCGGGCCCAGGAGCGCGTCGCCCGCCTGACCCCTGAAGAGCTGGCCCACCTCGAGGCCCGCATGGAAACCGATCCGGCCGGTGCCGCCGGCGTGGTCGGCGTGGTTGCCATCGTGTTCGTCGTGCTCGTGATCCTGGACGCGGTCGGCGTGACCGACATCTTCTCGTTTGTTGGCCCCGCCCGCGAACGCTAGGTCTCTCATGACGCCTGCGTACTGGCGGCGAGCCTCCGGGCTCGCCGCGCTCGTTTGCGGCCTGTTGGCCGTGCTCTGGCTCAGTGGCTGCGCCACGGCGCCACAGAGCGCGCAGCTCTCCAGTCAGGTCCCGGAAGACATCCCGGCCCGCGTGGAGCTGGAAGACACCCCGTTCTTCCCGCAGGAGGATTACCAGTGTGGTCCGGCGGCGCTGGCCACCGTACTGGGTGCGCGCGGGATCGACGCCTCGCTGGAAGAACTGATCGACGAGGTCTACATCCCGGCTCGCGAGGGCAGTCTGCAGGCCGAGATGCGTGCCGCCGCGCGTGCCCGTGACCTGGTCGCCTACCGCGTCGAGCCGCAGCTGGAGTCCATCCTGCGCGAGGTGGCCGAGGGTAACCCGGTGGTGGTGTTCCAGAACCTCGGGGTCGCGATGTTCCCCGAATGGCACTTTGCCGTGGTGATGGGTTACGACCTGGAGGAGCGCGAGGTGTATCTGCGCAGCGGGCCTATCGAGCGCCACGTGAATTCGTTCGCCCGCTTCGAGCGCACCTGGGCGCGCGGCGATCGCTGGGCCTTCCTGGTGACCGAGCCGGATCAGCTGCCGGCCACGGCCGAGCCGCTGCGCTGGCTGCGTGCCGTGAACGAACTGGAGCAGGTGGGGCGTCTGGGCCCGGCCGCCACGGGATATCAGACCGCGATGGAGCGCTGGCCGGAACACCCGATCGGCTATGTCGGGCGGGCGAATGTGGCCTTCGCCCAGGGCGACCTGCTAACGGCGGAGGACACGCTGCGCCAGTTGATCGAACGGGACCCGCAACGGCACGAGGGCTGGAACAACCTGGCCCATGTGCTGATTGCCCGCCAGTGCGGCGAGCAGGCCCGCGAGGCTGCCAGTTGCGCGGGTGAACTGGCCGGTCCCGGGAGCTATGCGCCTACCCTGGGGGCGGCGGCCGGGGCGCCTGACGACGGCGATCAGTGTCGCGCCCTTCCGCCCTGCCCCGCGGCGCTGGAAGCACGCGCGCCGCAGGAGTAGCGGGCGGCCCGTCAGGCCTTGCGCTTCTCCAGGGTCTGTTCGGCGTGCTTGAGGACCAGCCCGAGGTTCTGTTTCTCGACGTCCGTGACTTGCGGGTCTTCCTTCACGGCGTGGCGCAGGTGCTCGACCAGTTGCGCCAGTTCCTCGCGCGAGATCTGGTGGAAGTTGAACCCGCCCCCGTAGCGGGCCTCGAGCTGGTCCCAGTAATCGGCGAGCGGCGGACGGTAGTCATCGGTCATCGGTAGCCCTTGGCGGCGGTGGACGAGACGGGGCAGTGTAAAGCCTGGCCCGGCGATTTCCGAACATGCCCGGGTGGGGGTGTTTGGTTTGCCCCCACCCCTTGCGGTCTAATACGGGCCTTGTTCCCTGCTGGCTGTTGGCATGTCCCAAGTCACTGCGATCTACCCCGGCACCTTCGACCCAATCACCCACGGGCACACGGATATCGTGCGCCGAGCCGCGCGTCTGTTCGATCGTGTGGTGATAGCGGTGGCCGCCAACCCGAACAAGGGGCCAGCCTTTCCGCTGGAGACGCGCGTCGCGCTGGCCGAAGAGGCAGTGAAGGGGATCGACGGGGTCGAGGTTCAGGGCTTCAACGTGCTGCTGGCCAAGTTCGTTCATGCCCAGGGGGCCAACGTGATCCTGCGCGGCCTGCGCGCGGTATCCGATTTCGAGCACGAATTTCAGCTGGCGGCCATGAACCGTCAGCTGGCCCCCGAGGTCGAAACGCTGTTCCTGACGCCGGCGGAGGAATACAGCTTTGTCTCCTCCAGTCTGGTACGGGAAATCGCCCGTTTGGGCGGTGACGTCTCAAAATTCGTGAGCCCCGGCGTGGCGCGCATGCTGGCCGAACAAAACGGCGAGACCCGCTAGCCGGGCCCTGCGACTGGATACGAGGACAACCCCATGGCTCTGATGATCACCGACGAATGCATCAACTGCGATGTCTGCGAGCCCGAGTGCCCGAACGAGGCCATCTATCCCGGTGACGAGATCTACGAGATCGACCCGGAGCGCTGCACCGAGTGCGTCGGGCATTACGACGAACCGCAGTGCCAGGATGTCTGCCCGGTCGATTGCATCCCGCTGGACCCTGACCGCAAGGAAACACGCGAGCAGCTACAGGCGAAGTACGAGAAGCTGATGGGCGCGTAACGATGCTCGCGCGCCTGCTCCCCGCCGCCCTGGCTGCCACCCTGCTGGCGGCACCCGTTCAGGCCGAGGGGCCCGGCCAGGGGGCAGTGGCCTCCGCCCACCCGGAGGCCACTGCGGCGGGCGAGCGTATCCTCGCCGCCGGGGGCAACGCGTTCGATGCCGCCGTCGCTGTAACAGCGGCCCTGGGTGTGGCCGAGCCCTATGGTTCCGGCCTCGGCGGCGGTGGGTTCTTTCTGCTCTACGACGCGGCGAATGATCGCAGCGTGATGCTGGACGCCCGCGAGACCGCTCCGGGCGAGGCGCATCGCGACATGTACCTGGACGACGATGGCGAGGTGGTCGAGGGTCTTTCGCTCGACGGGGTCCTCGCCGCCGGGATCCCCGGCATGCCCGCCGGGATCGACCACCTGTCCCGCCACTACGGCAGCCTCCCGCTTGGCGATGCGCTGGAGCCGGCCATCCGCCTGGCCGAGGACGGGGTCGAGGTGGGCAGCCGTTACAACCAGATGGCTAGCTTCCGCCACCAGGCGCTGCGGGATGGCGCCGATGCGGCGCAGATTTTCCTCGACAACGGCGGCGTGCCCGACGCGGGCATGCGCCTGGTGCAGCCGGATCTGGCCGACACCCTGCGTCTCTTGGCCGAAGAGGGTCGCGACGGTTTCTATACCGGCGCCCTGGCCGGGCGCCTGGTCGAAGGGGTGCGCGAGGCCGGCGGCATCTGGACGCTGGAAGACCTTGAGGGCTACGAGGCCGTCGAGCGCGACCCGATCCACATCGAATATCGGGGTGCACGGATTACCACGGCCTCGCCGCCGTCCTCGGGCGGCGTCGCCCTGGGGCAAATCCTGAACATCCTCTCGTTCTACGACCTCGAAGAGCTGGCCCCGGACCTGCGCGCGCATCTGACCATCGAGGCGATGCGCCGCGCCTACCGTGATCGTGCCGAGTACCTGGGCGATCCGGACCATGTCGACATGCCGCTGGAGCGGTTGTTGTCGCGCGACTACGCGGCAGGGTTGCGCGCGACCATCCACCCGGACGAGGCCACGCCCAGCCGCTACCTGCCGCTATCGGTGGACCCGCAGGCGGATGTCCCGGACCCGGCGCAGGCCACCGAGAGCCCGGAGACGACCCATTTCTCCGTGATCGACGCCGACGGTAACCGCGTGGCCGCCACGCTGACGTTGAACTACCCGTTCGGCTCCGGCTATGTGGTGCCCGGCACCGGGGTACTGCTGAACAACGAGATGGACGACTTCTCGGCCAAGCCGGGCGAGCCCAATGCCTACGGGCTGATCGGTTTTGAGGCGAATGCGATTGCCCCGTATCGGCGGCCCTTGTCGAGCATGAGCCCGACCTTTGTCGAGACCGATGATCGCGTGGCGATCCTGGGCACCCCGGGCGGCAGCCGTATCATCACCATGGTGCTGCACGGCATTCTGGGTGTGGTGGAGGGCCTGGATGCGGAGGCGATCGTGGAGCAGCCGCGCTATCACCACCAGTACCTGCCGGATCGCGTGGAACACGAGACCAGTGCATTCGATATGGAAACGCGCGGGCAACTGGTGTCGCGCGGCCACCGCCTGGTGCCTCAGGTGCGCCCCTTCGGCGACATGCAGGCGATCCTGTGGGAGCGCGGGGAAGGGCGGCTGGAGGCAGCCTCCGACCCGCGTGGCGAGGGCGGCGCCCGCGTGCTCTCCGAGTAACCAAGTTCGCGGTTCGCGCCCAGCTGCCGCGGCTGCCATGTTTTCCTGAAGCGAGCCACGCAAAAAGCCGCGCCCGGATCATGTCCGGGCGCGGCTTGGCAGGCAATCCCGTTCGGGGCTGGGCCCCGAACGGCCGGGGCATTTAGCCCTGGGCCAGGTCGCGGATGCGGGCGTTCAGGCGGCTCTTGTGGCGCGCCGCCTTGTTCCGGTGGATCAGCCCCTTGCTCACGGTCGCGTCGATGACCGGCACGGCCTTCTTGTAGGCCTCGCTGGCTGCCTGGGCATCGCCCTGCTGCAGCGGCTTCAGTACGGCCTTCATGGCCGTACGGAAACGGGAGCGAAGCGCCACGTTGTGAGCGCGATTTTTGACCGCCTGACGGGCCCGTTTACGGGCAGAAGCAATATTCGCCAAAGTACTTCCCTCGCGTTGATGCGCTAGGTTCTGGAAAAGGCGGCAGAGCATACCGCTGGCCCCGGTTCGCGTCAACCTTGTGCCGCTGGGGTTCTGGATGGCGTCGCGGGGTCGTGGCGTCTACTGTATAAGACACGACAACCCCACAAGGAGAACCACGATGTTTCCGCTCCCCCGCGCCGCTCGAATGGCACGCCTGCCCGGTTTTGCGATGGCCCTGATGCTGACGGGTCTGCTGTTCGCCGCGTTGGCGTTCACGCCCCGTGCCGAGGCCATGGAGCCCGAGGCCAAGGTGGTATATCACGCCGATTTCGCCGATCCCCGGCGTTTCTCCGCGATGCTGACCAGCATCAACAATATGATGACGCACTACCAGGACGAGTTCATGGACGTGGATGTGCGCATCGTGTTCGTCGCACACGGCATCCGTTTCCTGACCGATGACGACCTCGACGGCTCGCCCTTCGAGGCTGATGAGGAGCTCCAGGAGCAGCGTGATGAGCTGCGTGGTCGCCTGTCCAGCCTGGTCAGTTCTCACGGAGTGAAACTGGAGCTGTGCGAGATCACCCGTAGTCAGATCAATCTCGACGAAGACCTGGTGTACGACAACGTCGAGATGGTGCCCTCGGGCGTGGTACGTATCGCCGAGCTGCAGAACGAGAAGGGATTCGCCTACATCAAGATCGAGTAACCGGCGCCGCTGAAGGCAGTCTCAAGCCCCGCCTCGGCGGGGCTTTTTAGTGCTGGCCCAGGACCTCGAGCTTGGCGAATCCGAGTACCAGCCATTTGGAACCCGCGTGGGCGAAGTTCACCTGCACCCGTGCCGAGTTGCCCGAGCCCTCGAACTGGGTGATCAGGCCCTCGCCGAATTTCGCATGGTGCACGCGGGCCCCGATCGACAGACCATTGTCGCGGGCCGCGGCATCTGAGGTATCCAGCGACCCAAAGCCCGCGGTGCGCTGGCGGCTGGCGGCAAAGCGCCCCGCACCAAACGGCGAGGCCTGCGGGCGCAGCACCTCCAGGGCCTCTTCCGGGATCTCGTTGATAAAGCGCGAGGCAACGTTGTAGGACTCGCGCCCGTACAGGCGCCGGGTCTCGGCGTGGATCAGGTACAGCTCCTGCTCCGCGCGGGTCATGCCGACGTAGGCCAGGCGGCGCTCCTCCTCCAGTCGCCCCGGCTCCTCCAGCGAGCGCGAGTTGGGGAACAGGCCCTCTTCCAGGCCGGTCAGGAAGACCAGCGGGAACTCGAGGCCCTTGGCGGAGTGCAGGGTCATCATCTGCACCGCGTCCTCGTGCGGGTCGGCTGCGCCCTCGCCGGCCTCCAGCGCGGCGTGGGCGAGGAACTCGGTCAGGCGGTTGCCTTCGCCTTCCTCGCTCTCGGCGGTGGGCTCCATGTCGAAGGCGCGCGCCGCGCCTACCAGTTCGTCCAGGTTCTCCAGGCGCGCCTCGCCGCGCTCGCCCTTCTCCTTCTTGTAGTGCTCGCGCAGCTGCGCGCGCTCGATCGCCTGCTCCACCTGATCGGCCAGCGGCTGGCGTGGCAGCTCCTGCTGCAGGCTGTGGATCAGCTGGATGAAGCCGGCGACCGCGTTGCGCGCGCGGCCGGGTAGCGCGTCGGCGTCGACCGCATGGACAGCCGCCTTCAGCAGGCTGGTGTCCGCCGCCTGGGCCGCCTGGCGCAGGCCCTCCAGGGTCTTTTCGCCGATCCCGCGCGGCGGCTGATTGACCACGCGCAGGAAGGCGGCGTCGTCATCGCCGTTGCCGGCCAGGCGCAGGTAGGCCAGGGCGTCGCGGATCTCCTGGCGCTCGAAGAAGCGCAGGCCGCCGTAGACCCGGTAGGGCATACGCCGACCGATGAAGGTCTCCTCCAGTACACGTGACTGGGCGTTGGAGCGATACAGCACCGCGCACTCGCGATGCAGCCCGCCCTGGTCCACATGGCGGGCGATGGTCTCGGCGATGAAGCGCGCCTCTTCCTGCTCGTTCAGCGCGGTGTACAGGCGCACCGGGGCGCCTTCCTTGTCCTCGGTCCAAAGCTCCTTGCCGAGACGCCCGGAGTTGTGGCGGATCAGTGCGTTGGCGGCGTTCAGGATGTTGCCGCTGGAGCGGTAGTTCTGCTCCAGGCGCACGACCTGGGTACCCGGGTAGTCCTGCTGGAAGTGCTGGATGTTCTCGATCTTCGCGCCGCGCCAGCCGTAGATGGACTGGTCGTCGTCGCCGACCGCGAACACGGGGCTGTCGCCGGCCAGCAGGCGCAGCCAGGCGTACTGGATGTCGTTGGTGTCCTGGAACTCGTCGACCAGCACATGGCGAAAGCGCGTGCGGTAGTGCTCCAGCAGCGCCTTGTTGTCGCGCAGCAGCTCCAGCGAGCGCAGCATCAGTTCGGCGAAATCCACCACCCCGGCACGCTCGCAGGCCTGCTGGTAGGTGGTGTAGACGCGCACCCACTGGCGGGCGACCGGGTCGCCGGTATCCGGCAGGTGTTCCGGGCGCGAGCCCTCGTCCTTGCGCGCATTGATGTACCACTGCGCCTGTTTCGGCGGCCAGCGCGCCTCGTCCAGCTCCAGGCCGCGCAGCACGCGCTTGACCATGCGCAGCTGGTCGTCGGAGTCGAGGATCTGGAAGCCCTGCGGCAGCCGCGCGTCCTGCCAGTGCTGGCGCAGCAGACGGTGGGCCAGCCCGTGGAAGGTGCCGACCCACAGCCCGGTCGCCGGGTGGCCCAGCAGCGCCTCGATGCGCCCGCGCATCTCGGCCGCCGCCTTGTTGGTGAAGGTGACCGCCAGCAGGCTGTGCGGGGCCACGCCCTCCACACCGATCAGCCAGGCGATGCGGTGCACCAGCACGCGGGTCTTGCCGGAGCCGGCGCCGGCCAGCACCAGCAGGGGTTGTGGCGGGGCCGCCACGGCCTCGCGCTGGGCCGGGTTCAGGGAATCGAGCAGGGGGGAGACATCCATGCGCGAATGGTAGGGAAACCCGGCCGGAATCGCACGTTGTGCACGCGGGGCGTGTGCCTTCCGCCGCGCAAACGCGCTACTCTCGGGCAAAGTCCTCATCGGCCCCGCGCGGGGAACCTCGCAGCCGAGAACGGTCCCAAGTAACAACACCGCGCACGCGCAATCGGAACATCGCGAATGAATGACATGCCCTCGCTGCACCGGCTGGATACGCCGGTCTCCGGACAGGAGCTGCACCCGGACAACCTGCTTTTCGCCGAGACCCTGCTGGAACGCTACCGCGAGGACCCGGAGTCGGTGCCGCCGGCCTGGGCCGACTACTTCCGCTCGCTGGAGGGTGCGCCGCGGCTGGAACGGCGTCGTTCGACCGATCGCCCGGATCTGGCCCATGAGCAGTTGCAGATCCGGGTGCTTCAGTTCATCAACTCCTATCGCTATCTGGGCCACTTCGGGGCGCGTCTGGATCCGCTGGAGCGGGAGGCCCCCGAGCCGCCGGTGGAGCTGAGTCGGGGGTATCACGGGCTGGACCGGGTCGGCCCGGAGATCCTGTTCGATCCCGGTTCCCTGTTCATCGAGGGCCCGGTGTCGCTGGACACGATCGAGCGGGTGCTACGCGAGACCTACTGCGCGAGCATCGGTGCCGAATACATGCACATCGCGGCGACCGAGGAAAAGCGCTGGCTGCAGGAGCGGCTGGAGTCGGCCCATGGCCACTTCGGCTTTGGCGACGAGACGCGGCTGGCCATCCTCGAGCGCCTGACGGCGGCCGAGGGGCTGGAGCGCTATCTGCACCGGCGCTATGTCGGACAGAAGCGCTTCTCCCTGGAAGGCGCGGAGAGCCTGATTCCGCTATTGAATGCCCTGGTCCAGCGCGGCGGTGCGCGCGGGCTGCAGGAGGTCGTGCTGGGCATGGCGCATCGCGGGCGCCTGAACGTGCTGGTCAACCTGTTCGGCAAGGCCCCCGCGGATCTGGCCGGCGAGTTCGAGGGCCGCCCGCGCGACGATCGTGGCACCGGGGACGTCAAGTACCACATGGGCTTCTCCTCGAATGTCGAGACGCCCGGCGGCCCGGTCCATCTGGCGCTGGCGTTCAACCCCTCGCATCTGGAGATCGTGACGCCCGTCGTCGAGGGCTCGGTGCGCGCCCGCCAGGTCCGCATAGCCGATCGGAAGGGCAACCGGGTGATGCCCGTGGTGATCCATGGCGATGCCGCGTTCGCCGGCCAGGGCGTGGTCATGGAAACCCTGAACATGTCCCAGACCCGGGGGTTTTCCACCAAGGGCACGGTGCACGTGGTGGTGAACAACCAGGTCGGGTTTACCACATCGACCCTGAAAGACGCCCGCTCGACGCATTACGCGACCGATGTCGCCAAAATGGTGAACGCGCCGATCCTGCACGTGAACGGCGACGATCCCGAGGCTGTGGTGTTTGTCACCCAGGTCGCGCTGGATTACCGCATGCGCTTCGGCAAGGACGTGGTGATCGACCTGGTCTGCTACCGCCGCCAAGGACACAACGAGGCCGACGAGCCGGCCGCCACGCAGCCGCACATGTACCGCCGTATCCGCGACCTGCCGACCACCCGCGAGCTATACGCGCGCTCACTGATCGAGGCCGGGCTGACCGAAGAGAAGGCCCAGGACGAGGCGGTCGAGGCCTATCGCGCCCGCCTGGATGCCGGCGAGCCCGTGGCCCTGTCGCTGCACGACGACGGGCATGGCACCACAACCAACTGGGCGCCCTATGTGAACCAGACCTGGGATCAGGACGTGGAGACGGGCGTGGAGAGCGCGCGCCTGTCGCGTATGCTCGACCAGCTCTCGACACCGCCGGAGGGCTTTCAGGTCCACCCGCGCGTGCAGAAGATCCTCGACGCCCGCCGGGCGATGGCCGCGGGCGATCAGCTGCTGGACTGGGGCGCGGCCGAGACGCTGGCCTACGGCACGCTGATCCAGGATGGCTACCGTATTCGCCTGTCCGGCCAGGACTCCGGGCGCGGCACATTCTTCCACCGCCACGCGGTGTTGCACGACCAGGAGACAGGGAAGGCGCTGGTGCCGCTGCGTCGGCTGGACCCGGATCATCCGCGCTTCCTGGTCATCGATTCGCTGCTGTCCGAGGAAGGCGTGCTCGCATTCGAGTACGGCTATGCAACGGCCGCGCCGGAGGCCCTGGTGGTCTGGGAGGCGCAGTTCGGTGACTTCGTGAACGGCGCGCAGGTGGTGATCGACCAGTTCATCTCCTCCGGCGAACAGAAATGGGGCCGTTTGTGCGGGCTGACGCTGCTGCTGCCGCATGGTTACGAGGGTCAGGGCCCGGAGCATTCCTCGGCCCGGCCCGAGCGCTTCCTGCAACTGGCGGCTCAGGAGAACATGCAGGTCTGTGTGCCGACCACGCCCGCGCAGATCTTCCATCTGCTGCGTCGGCAGATGGTGCGCCCCTATCGCAAGCCGCTCATCGTGATGACGCCGAAGAGCCTGCTGCGGCACCAGGATGCGGTCTCCGATCTCGAGGCGCTGGCGCACGGGCAGTACCAGACGGTGATCGACGATGCGCGCATTGAGGACCCCAAGGCCGTCAAGCGGGTGCTGCTGACCAGTGGCCGCATCTACTATGACCTGGCTACAAGCCAGTCCGAGGGCCAGCACTGGGATGTCGCAATCCTGCGCCTGGAGCAGAGCTACCCGTTCCCCGAGGAGCGCCTGACCGAACTGCTGGGGCGCTACCCACACGCGGAGGAGTTCGTCTGGGTGCAGGACGAGCCGGAAAATCAGGGCTATCTGGGATTCCTGGCGCCGCGCATCAATCCACTGCTGACGGTGCGTGGTCAGACGCTGCACGCGGTCGCACGACCCCCGGCCGCCGCGCCGGCGGTCGGCTACCCGGAGGTCCACAAGGCGCAGTTGAAGGATCTGCTCGAGCGGGCATTCGGCCCGATCAGCTCGCGCGACACCCCGCACCCCACGCCCTGAACACTGACGCACAGCACAAGGAAGCGAGATGGCACCCGACCCCACCCCGATCAAGGTCCCCGAACTCCCGGAGTCCGTTGCCGATGCGACCGTGGTCGCCCTGCACAAAAAGGCAGGCGACACGGTCAAGCGCGATGAACTGATCGCCGAGCTCGAGACCGACAAGGTCGTGCTCGAGGTCTCCGCCCCGTCTGCGGGGGCCCTGACAGCGCTGGAGGTCAGCGAGGGCGATACCGTGAAGACCGACGCGGTGATCGCCTACCTGGGCGCGGCCGATGAAGCGGCCGAGGAAGACTCCGAGTCGGAAGGGGAGGAGGCCTCGATACCTTCACAGCCGGCTGCTCGGGAATCGTCCGATGACAAGACCTCGTCACCCCGTGCCGAGGACAGGGGCAAGGCCCGGGACACCGCGAACGTTGTGCCCGAAGGCGGCTCCGGTGGCGCCGCCCCGCCCCCCAGCCCGTCCGTGCGGCGCTTGTTGCAGGAGGCCGGGCTCAAGGCCGAGGACGTCGAGGGCACGGGCGAGGACGGCCGTATCCTGCGCGAGGACGTTGAGCGAGTGCAGACGGACCGATCGCGCCGCAGCGAGGCGCCTTCTTCGGCGTCGCCTCAGGGGCGTGCCCCGGAGCGCGAGCGGGCGCCGTCCGCCGGCAGTATCGAACGCGTCCCGATGACGCGCCTGCGTGCGCGCATCGCCGAGCGGCTGCTGGAGGCCAAGCAGTCCACCGCGATGCTGACGACCTTCAACGAGATCGACATGTCCGCGGCGATGGACCTGCGCGCGCGCTACAAGGAGACCTTCGAGAAGCGCCACTCGATCAAGTTGGGCTTCATGGGCTTGTTCGTGGCCGCTGCCAGTCGTGCGCTGGAGCGCTTCCCGATCATCAATGCCGCGCTGGATGGCGAGGAGATCGTCTATCACCATTTCAGCGACATCGGCATCGCCGTGTCCTCGCCGCGCGGGCTGGTGGTGCCGGTGCTCCGTGATACCGGCAACGCCAGCGTCGCCGACATCGAGCGACGCATCCGCGACTTCGCGGAACGCGCCAGCGACGGCAAGCTGGACATCGACGAGCTGCGCGGCGGCACCTTCACGATCACCAACGGCGGTGTATTCGGCTCGCTGTTTTCCACCCCGATCGTGAACCCGCCACAAAGCGCCATCCTCGGCATGCACGCGATCAAGGAGCGCCCCGTTGCGGTGGACGGCGAGGTGGTGATCCGGCCGATGATGTATATCGCCCTCTCCTACGACCACCGCCTGGTCGACGGCGCCGATGCCGTACGCTTCCTCGTCGCGATCAAGGACGCAATCGAGGACCCGGCACGCCTGCTCCTCGACGTCTGACCCCGCGTCGGCCCCGAACCCCGCCCCCTGTAGGAGGCCAGCCCTCTGGCCGATGGGGACCTGTCCAACGCCCCATCGGCCAGAGGGCTGGCCTCCTACTGTCTGCGGCGACACGGCCCATGAATGAACGGGCGACGCTGCCTGTGGTGTTCAGGTGCGATCGACGGGGCGGCGGTACGGGCCCGGGCGCAGCCCGAATAGCAGCATGGCGGCGCCGACCAGGCCGAGCGGCCAGGACGGCCAGGCCAGTCCGAGCCAGGTGGACACGTCGAGCTGGGTGGCCAGCCCCGCCAGGGCGAGCAGACCCGCGCCTCCCCAGGCCTCGTGCCGCCTGCGGTTCTGGCGGCGCAGCCCCTCTTCCAGATCGCGGATCTGCTGGCGCAGGGCGGCGTCGCGCTCGGCGCGCTGTTCCTCCACCGTGAGGGCCTTTTCCAGGTGCATGGGCATTTCGGGCAGCTGGGCGAGCAGACGCGGCAGGTGCTGCTGCGCATTGCGGATGAATGCGCGCACGCCCATGCGCTCGTGCATCCAGTCCTCGATGAACGGCTTGGCGGTTGTCCACAGGTCCAGCTGCGGATAGAGCTGGCGGCCCAGACCCTCGATGTTCAGCAGGGTCTTCTGCAGCAGCACCAGCTGCGGCTGGACCTCCATGTTGAAGCGCCGGGCCGTCTGGAACAGGCGCAGGAGGACCTGACCGAAGGAGATCTCCTCGAGCGGGCGCTGGAAGATCGGCTCGCAGACGGTGCGGATCGCCGCCTCGAACTCGTCCACGCGGGTGTCCTTCGGCACCCAGCCGGATTCCACGTGCAACTCGGCCACGCGGCGGTAGTCGCGGTTGAAGAAGGCGTGGAAATTCTCTGCCAGGTAGCGCTGGTCGGAGTCGAGCAGCGAGCCGACGATGCCGAAGTCCACCGCCAGATAAGTCGGGTTGTCCGGGTGGGTGGCGTCCACAAAGATGTTGCCCGGGTGCATGTCGGCGTGGAAGAAGTTGTGCTGGAACACTTGCGTGAAGAAGATCTCCACTCCGCGTTCGGCCAGCAGCCTCAGGTCCACGTTGCGTTCACGCAGTGCCGCGATATCCGCCACCGGGATGCCGCCGATGCGCTCCATCACCAGCACGCTGCGGCGCGTGTAGTCCCAGATGATCTCCGGGATGTACAGCAGGTGGCTGTCCTCAAAGTTGCGGTGGATCGCGGCGGCGTTGGCGCCCTCGCGGATCAGGTCCAACTCGTCGGTGACGGTCTTTTCGTATTCGTCCACCACCTCGCGCGGGCGCAGGCGCTTGGCCTCGGACCAGTAGCGATCGGCCAGATCCGCGATCAGGTGCATCACCTCGAGATCCGCGCGGATGGTCTTGAAGATGCCGGGGCGCACGACCTTGACCACCACCTCGCGCCCGTCCTGGAGCGTGGCCGCGTGCACCTGGGCGATGGAGGCCGAGGCGATCGGGGTGTCCTCGAACGTGGCAAAGGCAATCTCGATCGGACGCTCAAGTTCGGACTCGATCAGTGCGCGCGCCTGGTCGCTCGGGAACGGCGGGACCCGGTCCTGCAGCCGTGACAGTTCGATGGCGATGTCGTCCGGCAGCAGGTCGCGCCGGGTGGAGAGCATCTGCCCGAATTTGATGAAGATCGGCCCCAGGTCTTCCAGCGCGCGGCGGATGCGCTCGCCGCGTGTGCCTTCGGTGCGGCGAAACCAATTCCAGGGTGCGAGATAGAGCAGGAAGCTAAGCGGGCGCAGCGGCTTCAGCGTAAACAGGATGACATCGAGGCGATAGCGCACCAGGACCCGCGCGATGGTCCACAGCCGCAGCCCCCGGTACAGCGCGCGGCGCATCAGGCCTGCCGGTCGTCGGTATCGGAGGCGGCCCCGGCCTCCAGCCGGTGCAGGCGTGCATCCAGTCGCGCGACGCCGTCGCGCAGGTCGGAGACGTCCTCGGCAAAGGCCTCGAAGGCCCCGCCTGCTGGCAGCCACTCGAGCTCGTCACGCAGATAGTCGGCCGTGTCCTCGGCGGAGCGGCGGCCGAGGTGACGCAGACTGCCACGAGCCTGATCGAGCAGGTGGCGCAGCGGCCCAGCGGCCCCGACGCCGGCAAAGCGCTCGAACAGCCCCTCCCAGTCGACCCCGGAGTCGCGCAGCGCATGCTGCAGATCGGAGAGCACGGTGGCCTCACCGGTGATGGTCAGCCCGGAGCGGTCGTCCCGGCCCATGGCCGCGGCGAGCGACAGCGGCGATCCCGCCAGCTGCACATCCACCGGTTCCTCGACACCGCCGATGACCTGCAGCCGGTCGTCGGCCCCGACCAGCGAAAAGGCCAGCCCCGGGGGCTCGATCACGATGGCGATTGCACGCCCGGCCAGGCGTGCGCGGTCCTTCTCCGGCGCGCTCGCCAGGTGCTCGTTCAGCGCGACCTCGACGAGTGCCGTGAACGGGCTGGGCAGTGCAATCGGCTTGGCCATCTAGAGCTTGGTGCCGCGGTGCAGGGCGACGATGCCGCCGGTCAGGTTGTCGTACTCGACCCGTTCCAGTCCGGCATCGCGCATCATCCCGGCGAGGGTCTCCTGATCCGGATGCATGCGAATGGACTCCGCCAGGTAACGGTAGCTGTCGGCATCGTTGGCGACCAGCTTGCCCATCAGCGGCAGCATCTTGAACGAATAGATATCGTAGATCGGGCGCAGCGGTGCCATCGGCTGCGAGAACTCCAGCACCAGCACGCGCCCGCCGGGCTTGGTCACCCGGCGCATCTCGGCCAGCGCGCGTTCCTTGCGGGTCACGTTGCGCAGGCCGAAGGCGATGGTCACGCGGTCGAAGTAGTCATCCGGATAGGGGAGCTGCTCGGCGTCCGCCTGCACGAAGTCGAGGTTGCCCACATGGCCCTCGTCCAGCATGCGGTCGCGCCCGGCCTCCAGCATCGAGGCGTTGATGTCGCAGACCACGATCTGCCCCTTCGGCCCGACGCGTGGGGCAAAGGCCCCGGCCAGGTCCCCGGTACCCCCGGCCAGGTCCAGGATCTTCATGCCCGGGCGCACGCCGGTGCGCTCCAGCGTGTAGCGCTTCCAGATGCGATGGACGCCCATCGACATCAGGTCGTTCATCACGTCGTAGCGCGAGGCGACCGAGTGGAAGACCTCGCCGACCCGTGAGGCCTTTTCGGACTCGGGGACGCTCTGGTAGCCGAAGTGGGTCTTGCCGGGTTCTTCTTTCATTGTCAGTGCGTCTTGCGCTCGTGGCCGGCCTCTTTCAGCCGATCCAGGTAATCCTGCCACAGACTTTCCTGCTCCGTGCCGAGCTTGTGCAGGTAATCCCAGTCGTAGATGCCGGTGTCGTGGCCGTCGGAGAACTCCAGCTTCACTGCATAGTTACCGACCGGCTCGATGCCGGTGATGTTCACATCCTCCTTGTCCACCTGCAGCACCTCCTGGCCCGGCCCGTGCCCGCGCACCTCGGCGGAGGGCGAGTACACGCGCAGAAACTCGCAGGGCAGCTCGAAATGCGAGCCATCGGAGTAGGTCAGCTCCAGGATGCGCGACTTCTGATGCAACTGGATATCGGTGGGTCGGTGCTTACTGCTCATGCGGCCTCCAGAATCCTCGGTCGGGGCGAGCCCGGAAAGATCTTGCGCAACCGCCCAAGGCGGCCATCGTCAAAGGACTGCGAGGATACCAGCCCAGCACGCTAGCGTGGCATCTCCCACGCGCAGCGCGGGCCTGACGGAACGGCCGGTCGCGCGCGAAAGCCTGAACGAACACTGAGGCCAGCGCTGCTTGTTACCCGTAGTTCCGGGTGAATGGGAAACAAGCTGGGTTGATGTTAACGGAACAAATGCAAGGAACCTTGGTGTTAATTTGCGGGGATTTTTTGAACACAAATGCCACCATTTGGGGCGATTTGTTGACGCCAACGGCACTTGGGACGGATGGTCCTGTTTCTTCCTGGACGCCGTAAGCGAACAGGCCCAAAGCAGCACGCACGTGGCTCGCTCCATCCGCGATCACTACGAGGCGATGAAGGTGCGTTTTGCCGAGGTGCTCGGCTCGCGGTATTTCGTCCTCGCCCTGGACTATCTGGTTACCTGGACGGTATTTCCCAACAGTCGCCTCACTTGAAGCACCCGGATTCCCCGACAAACGGCCGCACGGTTCACCCGCGTGCTCCTTGAAGAAGGCCTTCTGCAACCGGTACGCGGGGTGGCAGGCGGCAGGGCCGGCTTTAGAGGATGTAGCGGGAGAGGTCTTCGTTTTCGACCAGGTCGCCGAGGCGTTCGTCGACGAAGCTGCGGTCGACTACGACGGCGCCGTCGACGTCCGGGGCGCGGTAGGCGACGTCCTGCAGCAGGCGTTCCAGCACGGTGTGCAGGCGGCGGGCGCCGATGTTCTCGGTGCGCGCGTTCACGTCGTGGGCGATCTCGGCGAGGCGGCGGACGCCGTCTTCCTCGAAGCGCAGTTCCACGCCTTCGGTCTTCATCAACTCGGTGTACTGCTCGGTCAGCGAGGCGGTGGGTTCGGTCAGGATGCGCACGAAGGCGTCCACCGACAGCGGGCCCAGTTCGACGCGGATCGGGAGTCGGCCCTGCAGCTCCGGCACGAGGTCGGACGGCTTGGACAGGTGGAAGGCGCCGGAGGCGATGAACAGGATGTGGTCGGTGCGCACCATGCCCAGCTTGGTGGAGACGGTGGTGCCCTCGATCAGCGGCAGCAGGTCGCGCTGCACGCCCTCGCGCGAGACCTCGCCGCTGCTGCCCTTGTCGCTGCCCTTGGCGACCTTGTCGATCTCGTCGAGAAAGACGATGCCGCTT
Source organism: Thioalkalivibrio sp. ALRh (assembly GCF_000381425.1). NCBI lineage: Bacteria > Pseudomonadati > Pseudomonadota > Gammaproteobacteria > Chromatiales > Ectothiorhodospiraceae > Thioalkalivibrio > Thioalkalivibrio sp. ALRh. The sequence goes on along the minus strand of NZ_KB906519.1, from coordinate 1,047,817 downwards.
TGTTCGACGCGGTCGATCGCCTGCAGCTTCAGCTCTTCTTCGTTGATCAGGCGCGCGGCCTCTTCCTCGATCAGCAGCTTGCGGGCCTCGGCGATCTGCAGCCGGCGCGATCGGGTCTTCTGGCCGCCAATGTTCTGGAACATCGACTGCAGCTGGCTGGCCATCTCCTCCATGCCCGGCGGGGTCATGATCTCTACGCCGTGCGGGTTCTGCTGCACCTCGATGTCGATCTCGCGCTCGTCCAGGTCGCCCTCGCGCAGGCGCTTGCGCAGTTTCTGGCGGGTGTCGCTGTTGGAGTCGTCCTGCGCGGATTCGGTGAAGCCGGCGTTGCGCGGGCGCGGCAGCAGGGCATCGAGGATGCGCTCCTCCGCCGCGTCTTCGGCCTTGACGCGGTTCTCCTTGATGGCCTCGTCGCGCAGCTGCTTGACCGCGGCCTCGGCGAGGTCACGGATGATCGATTCGACATCGCGGCCGACATAGCCGACCTCGGTGAACTTGGTCGCCTCGATCTTGATGAACGGCGCGCGGGCGAGCTTGGCCAGGCGCCGGGCGATCTCGGTCTTGCCGACGCCGGTCGGGCCGATCATCAGGATGTTCTTGGGGGTGACCTCCGGCTGCAGCTCCGGGGGCAGCTGGCGGCGGCGCCAGCGGTTGCGCAGGGCAATGGCGACGGAGCGCTTGGCCTCGTCCTGGCCGATGATGTAACGGTCCAGTTCCTGGACGATCTCGCGGGGGGTCATGTCGGTCATGGCAAAAGGGGCCTTGGTCGAATCGTTCGTGCGGGGCCGGGCGCGTTATTCCGCGTCCAGGCTCTCCAGCGTGAGGTTGTGATTGGTGTACACGCAGATGTCGGCGGCGATGTTCAGCGACTTCTCCACGATGTCGCGGGCCGACAGGTCGGTGTTCTGCAGCAGGGCCTGGGCGGAGGCCTGGGCATAGGGGCCGCCGGAGCCGATCGCGATCAGCGCGTTTTCCGGTTCGATTACGTCGCCGTTGCCGGAGATCACGAAGGAGTTCTCGCGGTCGGACACGGCCAGCAGGGCCTCCAGCCGGCGCAGGGCGCGGTCGGTTCGCCAGTCCTTGGCCAGCTCGACCGCGGAGCGGGTGAGGTTGCCGGAGTGTTTCTCCAGCATGCCCTCGAAGCGCTCGAACAGGGTGAAGGCATCGGCCGTCCCGCCGGCAAAGCCGGCCAGGATGCGGTCGTGGTAGACGCGGCGCACCTTGCGCGCGTTGCCCTTCATCACGGTGTTGCCAAGCGATACCTGGCCGTCGCCTCCGAGGGTGACGGCGCCGTCCTTGCGGACGCAGACGATGGTGGTGCCGCGAAACTGTTCCACGGGCGCTCTCCTTTGTGCTGCGGTCGGGGCCGGCCGGCCGCCCGCCTTGCTGCATTGCGAGACCGCCAGGGGCTGCTCGCAGGCACGAGGGGGTCAGGTTGTGCCGACGTCCGAGGTTTTTGCGGTCCGGAAGCGGTTGGGTCCCGGTCGTTGCTGTTGGTTCCCCGCCCGGAGAAAGCTGGATTCAGCGTTTGCCTGGCGAACGGTCTCTCCGGGCACGCGGGTGGGCGGCATCATACACCTGTGCCAGGTGCTGATAGTCGAGATGGGTATAGATCTGGGTGGTTTCAAGGTTGGCGTGACCAAGAAGTTCCTGAATGGCTCGCAAATCGCCACTCGATTCCAGCAGGTGACTGGCGAAGGCATGGCGCAGCCGGTGCGGATGCAGGCGCACGTCCAGCCCGGCGCGCCGGCCGGCCTCGGCCACGCGGCGCTGGACTGCGCGGTTGCCGATGCGGGCGCCGCGGCGGGTCACGAACAGGGCGCGTTCGCCGGGCGCGGCCCAGTCCCCACGGCGCTCAAGCCAGCTGCGGATCGCATCACGCGCGACCCGCCCCACCGGGACGCTGCGCTCGCGCCGGCCCTTGCCGAGTACCCGCACCAGCCCGGTATCGAGGTCGAGATCCGTCAGGTCCAGCCCGGTCAGCTCGGACAGGCGCAGCCCGGAGGAGTACAGCAGCTCCAGCATGGCCTGGTCGCGGGCGGCCAGGGTCGGATCGAGGTCCTCGGCCGGGGTCAGGGCCTGCTGGGTCTGGTCGACGTCGAGATCGCGTGGCAGGGCGCGCCCCGCGCGCGGTCCGCGCAGGCCGGCGGCGGGGTTGGCCGGCATGCGGCGGTGCTCGACCTGAAAGGCGAAGAAGCCGCGCGCGGCGGACAGAAAGCGCTGGATGGAGCGCGGGTGGCGGCCCTGGCGGGCGAGCTGCCCGGCGATGCGGCGCATGTCCGCGGCCCGGAGATCGGCCCACGGGCCCGTGTGCAGGCCGCGCAGGCGGTTCAGGTCGCGCCGGTAGGCGTTGACGGTATGCGGTGAATGGCCGCGAACATCGCTTAAATGCCCGAGAAAGGCCGCGATATCCGCATCCTGCGGCGGGCTGGAATCAGTCGCCGCCTCAGGCGGCGGCGTGGGTCCGCTCGACATGGCAGCGGATCGATTCGGCCAGCAGGTCGCCGATATGGGTGACGAAATAGATGCCCATGTCGGGCTGGAAACGGTCCGGAGAGTCGCTGGCCAGGCCCAGCACCCCGATGCGGTCGGACTCGTCACCCAGTGGCATCAGGATCGCGGAACCGATGTCGTCGGCCGAATCGAACAGTACGTCCAGCATCTCGCCCGGCACACGGCCGCACTGGGCCTTGCCGCGCGCGAACAGCGGATCGAACGTGCTCAGCTCGCCGGACTCCAGGGCGTGCAGGTCGTCCACCTCGCGGTCGGCCAGGCGGATGCTGACGCGCTCGGCACCCAGCTCGTTGCGCAGGGCGTCCTGGGTCAGCGCCAGTACGGCATCCAGGTTTTCGGCGCGCATCAGCGTTTTGGCCAGTTCGTGCAGGTGCTGGCCCATGCGCTCGTTGTCGCGGGCGCGTTCGACCAGCTCGCCCATGTGATGCTCCATCGCGCGGTGTTTCTCGCGCAGCAGGGCGACCTGGCGCTCCAGCAGCGACACCGCCCCGCCGGCCGGGTGTGGCAGGCGCAGGATATCCAGCAGCGGCAGGTGGTCCTGGAAGAAATCCGGGTGATCGCGCAGATAGGCCTCGACGTCGGCCGCAGTAAGCGTTTTGTTGTTCTTGTCGTCCGTCGCCTGCGGCTTGGGGGTGTTTGCAGCAGAGGCGTTGGAGGATTGCCCAGTCATAGATCGATCCAGCCGTTGAAAACCGTGGTGGCCGGTCCGGTTAGCCAAACCGGGGCCTCGGCCTGTGCGTTCCAGCTTAGCACAAGGGTACCGCCCGGCAGCGAGACTTCAACCTCGTCGTCGACCAGGTTGCGGCGGCGTAGAATGGCCATCGCGGCGGCCGCGCCGCTGCCACAGGCCAGCGTCTCGCCGACCCCGCGCTCGAAGACCCGCAGGTTCACATGGCCGCGGTCGCGCAGCGCGGCAAAGCCGACATTCACGCGGCGCGGGAAGCACTCGTGCCGCTCAATCAGCGGCCCGACCTCGGCCACGGGCGCACTCGCGACGTCGTCGACCAGCAGCACGGCATGCGGGTTGCCCATGGACACCGCGCCCAGCGTGAGCGCATGGCCCTGCACGTCCAGGGTGTAGGCGTCGGCCTCGTGTTCGGCGACCAGCGGGATCTGTTCGGGCGTGAACACCGGCCGCCCCATGTTGACCCGCACGCGCTCGTCGTCCTCGACATGCAGCACGATGCGTCCGCCCAGGGTCTCGACCGGGATCTCGCGGGCCTCGGTCAGGCCCTGCTCCCGCACGAAGCGGGCGAAGCAGCGCGCACCGTTGCCGCACTGCTCCACCTCGGAGCCATCGGCGTTGAAGATGCGGTAGCGGAACAGGGCCTGCGTCGGGTCGCCCGGGGGCTCCACCAGCAGGATCTGGTCGCAGCCGATGCCGAAGTGGCGATCCGCCAGATGGCGCAGCGTCGCCTCGTCGAGCCGGACGGTCTGGCGCGTGCCGTCGATGACCACGAAGTCGTTGCCCAGCCCGTGCATCTTGGTGAATTCCAGGCGCATCAGGTGGCCTCAGGCAGCTGCCCGAAGATGATCATGTGCCGGTCCGAGGTGGCGCGGACGGTGAAGCCGCCGAGTCCGGCGGCGGCCAGCTGCGCGCGCACCTCGTCGGGCGTGAAGGCGGCGTGCAGGGAGTGTTCGAAGTCGCGGCGCAGCACGTCCGGGTCGTTGGCGGCGTACTCCGCCACCAGGGCCTTGACCGCTTCTTCCGAGTCCGGCCGCCGCAGGTCCATCATGAACACGGCCGCGCCGGGGGTGCCATCGAGGCGGATCGCCTGCCACAGCACTGAGGGCTCATGCAGGTGATGCAGCAGGGAATTGCTGATGATGGTGGCATACGGGGCGCGCGGGCCGCGTGCCGCGGGCAGACAGCCCTCGGCCAGGTGCACGCGCGGCGCGGCCGGGTGGCCGGCCATCAGTGCGTCACCGGCGGCCAGCATCGCGGGCGCGCCGTCGATCCCGTCGACCTCGCAGGCCGGGTAGCGCGCGGCGAAGCGCAGCGAGACATCGCCCGGCCCGCAGCCGAGGTCGAGCACGGGCCCGCTGACCGGGCCGGGGAAGGCCTCGGCGAAGGCGTCCACGAAGCCCTCGTGCGGCGCGGCGAAGTCGGCCTCGGCATAGGCGCGGGCCTGCGCAGGCTCCAGCATAAGCTCCGGTTCGGGGCGGCGCGGGATCATGGGTCCACGCTTCCGGGCGGATCGCTATCGTCCGGGTCTTGCGGCAGCATGCTCTCGCGCATCATCAGGTGATCGACCTGCTCGCGGCGGTTGATGATCTGGAAGTGGTCGCCGTCGACCATGATCTCCGGTGGGCGCGGGCGCGAGTTGTAGTTGCCGGCCATCACATAGCCGTAGGCCCCGGCCGAGCGCACGGCGAGCACGTCGCCTGCGGCCAGCGTCAGTTCGCGCTCGCGGCCGAGGAAGTCGCCGGTCTCGCAGACCGGGCCGACGATGTCGTAGGTGCGGGGCTCGGAGTCCTTGCGCTGCACGACCGGGATGATCTCCTGCCAGGCGCCGTACAGGGCCGGGCGCAGCAGGTCGTTCATCGCCCCGTCGACGATCGCGAAGTCGTGGGCCTCGGTGTGCTTGAGGTACTCCACCCGGGTCAGGAACACGCCGGCGTTGGCCGCGATCGCGCGCCCCGGTTCGAGCAGAACCTTCAGCGGGCGCTCGCCCATTACCTCGCGCAGGGCGCTGGCCCAGGCGTCCGGCTCCGGCGGCGTCTCGTCGCGGTAGCGCACGCCCAGTCCGCCGCCGACATCGATGTGTTCGAGTTCGATGCCGTCTGCGGCCAGCTGGTCGACCAGCGTCAGCACGCGTTTCAGGGCATCGGTGAACGGGTCGATCCGGGTCAGCTGCGAGCCGATGTGGAAATCGACGCCGGTGGCCTCCAGGTGCTGGCTGTCGCGTACCCGGGCATACAGCGCCGGCGCCTCCTCGATGGCGACGCCGAACTTGTTCTCACGCAGGCCGGTGGCGATATAGGGATGGGTCTCGGCGTCGACGTCCGGGTTCACGCGGATCGAGACCGGCGCGGTCACGCCCATCTCGGCCGCAACGGACTCCAGCCGCTCCAGCTCCGGGGCGGATTCGACGTTGAAGCAATGGATGCCGACCTTCAGTGCCCGGCGCATCTCGGCCGCGGTCTTGCCGACGCCCGAGAACACGACCTTCGCCGGGTCGCCGCCGGCGCGCAGTACACGTTCCAGTTCGCCGCCGGAGACGATGTCGAAGCCGGCGCCCAGGCGCGCGAGCACGTTCAGCACCCCCAGCGCGGAGTTCGCCTTCACCGCGAAGCAGACCTGGTGCGGCGTGCCGATCAGGGCCTCGCTGAACGCGCGGTAGTGGCGCTCCAGGGTGGCGCGCGAATACACGTAGGCGGGCGTACCCACCAGCTGGGCGAGGTGGTCCAGCGCCACGCCTTCGGCATGCAGCGTGTCACCGTGGTAGTCGAAGTAATCCATTCAGCGGCGCTCCTCGGCGGGGTCGTCGTCATCGGGCAGGTAGAGATCGCCCTTCTGCCCGCAGGAGGCGAGCATCTGCATCGTGCCGAGCACGACCACGACCGCAATCAGGAGCCACTGGGCCTTGCATGAGCGCATGTTCGTTCCGGGGTGTCGTTGCAATGAAGGGCAATAGTGTGCCATTGATACGGCGCTGGCTTCAGGTCCATCCGTTGTCATTCACCCGATTTTGAACCCTTGGTGATCTGTTCATCATCGATTCAGCGAACTTTGGGAGGATGAACCTGCCAGACCAGCAGAAGACCACTGAAGCTGGTCAGCGATGGAGCCCGACCCCAAGGAATAGATCCCCGGGGGTCGCCGTCCAAAGCAACAGGCGTAAACGCGGGCAACCGCTAAAACGCCGCCGGATAACCCGGAACTGACCCAAAAAGATGAGAGGAGATCTCCATGATTAGCACCAAGCGTCGTGTCTTCCTGAAAGGCACTCTCGCCGCCGGCACCGTCGGCGTGGCCGTTGGGGCTGGCCTGCTGGCTCCGAGCAAGCTGCTGGCCGCCTGGCCGTCCTCCACGTTCGAGGCCGAGGGCCTGGACGCCGCGATGGAAGCTGCGCTCGGCTCCACCGACATCCCGGATAGCGACGACATCGATCTGAGCGCCCCGGAAATCGCCGAGAACGGCGCCGTGGTCCCGGTTTCGATCGAAACCAGCCTGGACGACGTCACCGAGATCGCCCTGTTCGCCGAGGAAAACGACTTCGCCGCGACCGCCCACTACATCCTGGCCTCCGGCACCAAGCCGAAAGTGTCCAGCCGCATCCGTCTGGGTGAGTCCTCGAACGTCGTGGCCGCCGTGAAGTCTGGCGACAGCTGGTACAAGACGGTCCGCGAAGTGAAGGTCACGGTCGGTGGCTGCGGCGGTTAAGCCGCGCGCCCCAATCGCTGATCGAACCCTATTGGAGGAATAAGATATGTCTATTCGAGTTCGCGCCCAAGAAAGCAACGGCGTTGTTAACGTCCGCGCTCTGATGAGCCACGACATGCTGGTCCCGGATGATGATGGTGGTCCGCACTTCATCGAAACCGTGGAAATCAAGCGTAACGGCGAAGACGCCATTACCGCCTACTGGAACTTCACTGTCTCTCGTAACCCGTTCCTGCAGGTCGAGTTCGACGGTTCCGCCGGCGACACCGTGTCCGTCTCCTGGACGGACAACAAGGGCGAATCCGATTCGACCGAAGTCGAAGTCGGCTAAGGAAGCCTCGCTTCCTGACGTCCAGCCGGGGCCCTCGGGTCCCGGCTTTTTTTTGCCAATTGCATGGCAGGCGAGTGCCCCGATCCGGTGTGCGTACCGGGCCGTGGCCAGCCTTGCTACACTGAGCCTTTGTCGTCTTGAATCGGAATCATGACTGAACGTACTGCTAGCATCCGCCGCGACACCCTCGAGACCCAGATCACCGTCGAGCTCAACCTTGATGGCAAGGGCACAAGCCAGCTGGAGACCGGTGTCCCGTTCCTCGATCACATGCTCGACCAGGTGGCCCGCCACGGCATGGTCGATCTCTCGGTGCGTGCGCAGGGCGACCTGCATATCGACGCGCATCACACGGTCGAGGATGTCGGCATCACGCTCGGGCAGGCGCTGGCCAAGGCCTTGGGGGACAAGAAGGGCATCCGCCGCTACGGCCATGCCTACGTCCCGCTGGACGAGGCCCTGGCGCGGGTAGTGATCGATTTTTCAGGGCGCCCGGGGCTGGAGATGCACGCGGACTTTCGGCGTTCGCACATCGGCGAGTTCGATGTGGATCTCTTTCACGAGTTCTTCCAGGGGCTGGTCAACCATGCCTGGATGACCCTGCACATCGACAGCCTTCGCGGAGACAACGCGCACCACGTGGCCGAGACCATCTTCAAGGCCTTTGGACGCGCGCTGCGCATGGCGGCCGAGGCCGACCCGCGCGCGGAGGGGATTACCCCGTCGACCAAGGGCAGTCTTTAAAGGGATTTCCCGGCCATGGAAACAGTTGCCGTCATTGACTACGGCATGGGTAACCTGCACTCGGTCGTTCGCGCGCTCGAACACGAGTCCGGTGCCGGCCAGCGCATCCTGCTGACGGACGATCCCGACACCCTGCGTGAGGCCGATCGCCTGGTCTTCCCGGGGCAGGGGGCGGCCGGTGATGCGATGCGCGCGCTGGCCGCGCGGGGGCTCGACCGCCTGTTGCCCGAGCTGACTGCGGATCGGCCCTTCCTTGGCCTGTGCCTGGGGCAGCAGATCCTGATGCAGCACAGCGAAGAGAGCGGCGGGGTCGATCTTCTGGGCATACTGCCGGGGCGGGTCGCACGTTTCCCGGAATGCGATGGCCCGGACGGCCGGCGCCTGAAGATCCCGCACATGGGGTGGAACCGGGTCCTGCCGACCGGCGAGCACCCCCTGTGGCACGGCCTGCCCGAGACGCCGTGGTTCTATTTTGTACACAGCTATCGCGTGTTGCCGGAGAACGAGGCGGATATCGCCGGGCGCACCGATTATGGCGAGACCTTTGCCTCGGCACTGGCGCGCGGCTCGCTGTTCACCATGCAGTGCCACCCGGAGAAGAGCGCCGCCTGCGGGCTGCGCCTGTTGCACAACTTTCTGCGCTGGGACGGTGAGGGTCCCGGGGCTGCGTGAGGAGTCCAAGATGCTGGTCATTCCTGCAATTGATCTGAAGGAAGGCAAATGCGTGCGCCTGCGCCAGGGCAAGATGGAGGATTCCACCGTGTTCGGCGAAGACCCGGTCGAGATGGCGAAGCGCTGGGTGGATGCCGGGGCGGAGCGCCTGCACATCGTCGACCTGGATGGCGCCTTCGCGGGCCATCCGCGTAATGCCGAGGCCGTGCATGCGATCGCCGAGGCCTTCCCCGACCTGCCGATCCAGATCGGCGGCGGAATCCGCGACGAGGACACCGTGCAGGCCTATCTGGATGCCGGGGTGGAGTTCGTGATCATCGGCACCCGCGCGGTGAGCGCGCCGCACTTCGTCAATGACCTGTGCCTGGAGTTTCCCGGGCGCATTATCGTCGGGCTGGACGCGAAGGACGGCAAGCTGGCGGTGGATGGCTGGTCGAAGCTGTCGCACCACGATGTAATCGACCTGGCCCAGCATTTCGAGGCCGATGGCGTGGTGGCGTTCGTCTATACGGATATCGCCCGCGACGGGATGATGAAGGGGCCCAATGTGGAGGCCACCGCCCGCCTGGCGAGCAACGTGCGTGTGCCGGTGATCGCCTCCGGCGGGATCAGCTCGCTGGACGATCTGCGCCAGCTCGCCGAGAACGAGGAAGAGGGCATCACGGGGGCCATCGTCGGGCGCGCGCTGTACGAGGGCGCGTTCACGCTCGAAGAGGCGCGCAAGGCGGCGTCCGGGGGCTGAGATGCTGGCCAAGCGCATCATCCCCTGCCTGGATGTCGATGCCGGCCGCGTCGTCAAGGGCGTGAACTTTGTCGGCATCCGCGATGCCGGCGACCCGGTGGAGATCGCGCGGCGCTACAACGCGCAGGGCGCGGACGAGATCACCTTCCTCGATATCACGGCCTCCAGTGATGATCGCGACACCATCCTGCATGTGGTCGAGGAGGTGGCGCGCGAGGTCTTTATCCCGCTGACCGTGGGTGGCGGCGTGCGTGCGGTGGAGGACATCCGCCGCCTGCTGAATGCCGGGGCCGACAAGGTCTCGATCAATACCGCCGCCGTGCACCGCCCGGAGCTGGTGCGCGAGGCGGCCGACTGGGTCGGCAGCCAGTGCATCGTGGTGGCGATCGACGCCAAGCGCGTCAGCGCGGAAGGCGAGTCCCCTCGCTGGGAGGTGTTCACCCACGGTGGGCGCCGGGAGACCGATCTGGAAGTCGTCGAGTGGGCGCAGCGGATGGAGTCCCTCGGGGCCGGCGAGATCCTGCTGACCAGCATGGATCGTGATGGCACCCGGATCGGGTTCGATCTGGAACTGACCCGGGCGGTCAGCGATGCGGTGGGTATCCCGGTCATTGCCTCCGGCGGCGTGGGCGAGTTGCAGCACCTGGTCGAGGGCGTGACCGAAGGCCATGCCGACGCAGTGCTGGCGGCCAGCATCTTCCATTTCGGTCAGCACACGGTGGGCGAGGCCAAGGACGCGATGGCCGCGGCAGGTGTGCCCGTACGGCCGAACGACGCTGGGGTGGCCGCCTGATGGCCGGGCGTGCGTCAGATGCCCGGGCGGGTGCCGAACTCCTGAGCGCGCTGGCCGAGGTGATCGAACAGCGGCGCCAGGCCGACCCGGAGCAGTCCTACGTGGCGAAGCTGCACGCCCGGGGGCTCGACGAAATGCTGAAGAAGCTCGGCGAGGAGTCGGCGGAGACCATCATCGCCGGCAAGAACGACGACAGCGACGCGCTGGTGTCGGAGATGGCGGACCTGTGGTTTCATAGCCTGATTGTGCTCGCGGCCCGGGGCCGCCACCCCGACGACGTCCTCGACGAGCTGGCTCGGCGCTTCGGGTTGTCCGGTATCGCGGAAAAGGCCGCGCGCCGGGCCAGTGGGCAGCGCTCTGATAAAAACGATAAATAAAACGCTGCGTATTGATTATGGGCCTGGCGCCGTTCAGGCTTATCCCAAAGTTGAATGATCTTGGAGAGAGTCCATGGGTATTGGTGGCATCAGCATCTGGCAACTTCTTATTATCCTGCTCATCGTCGTGCTGCTGTTCGGCACGAAGAAACTGCGCAACATGGGCGGTGACGTCGGCTCCGCGCTGAAGAACTTCCGTCAGGCGGTCAAGGACCCGGACGGCCAGAACAAGCAGGATGACAACGCGGAAGGCCAGGATGGCGAGACCCCTGAGGTCGAGGACCAGACCGGCGACAAGGGGCGTGTGGTCGACGGCGAGGTGAAGAACAGCTCGGAGCAGGAAACCGAGACCTCGCAGTCGGACAAGAAATCCTGATCCGCGCCCCGCGCGGAACGGCCGGACTCGGGCGGCGCTAGCGCATGTTCGACATCGGTTTCTGGGAGATCATCATCATCGTGCTGGTCGCGCTCCTGGTCGTCGGACCGGAGCGGCTGCCCGGCCTTGCGCGCGAGATCGGCCGCTGGGTGGGCAAGACCCGGCGTTTCGTGCACAGCGTGCGTTCGGATTTCGAGCAGGAACTACAGACCGACGAGCTGCGCAAGATGCTCCAGAGCCAGGAGCGCGAGATCCGTCAGCTCAAGGGCACCATGGAGGAGACCGAGAAGGATCTCCGCGAGGACATCGAGGAAACCGAAAAGGATCTGCGCGAGGACATCGAGGGGAAGGCCGCCGCCCGCAAGGGCCTGACGCAGGACCACCTGAAGGCCCTGGACGACAAGCGCGCTGCAACGGATAAACAGACGAAGAAGCCGGCCGTGCGTGAGCGCCGCCCGGCGGATGCGGACGACGCCCAGGACGAGGCCGATCCCGAGCAGGCTGAAGTGCGTCGGGTGCCGACCCGCTCGGGTATAGACGGCAACCTGATGACCGACGACCCGGCGCTGGAAGCCGAACGCAAGGCACGCGCTGGAGAGGCGGATCGACCCAAGCGCAAGAAGCCGGCTGTGCGCCCGCGTCGCACCGCGAAGTCGGATACCCCCGAGTCCGCGGACCGCCAGGATGCCGCCCCGGACCAGTCAAGCGACTCCACTCACGACGACCAGGCCCCCGACAAGCACTCATGAGCAAGACCAAGCCGGAGGTCGAACCGAGTCCGGAGGCCACCGAAACCCTGCTCACGCACCTGATCGAGCTGCGTGATCGTGTCCTCAGGATGTTCATCGCCATTCTGGTGGTGTTCCTGGTGCTGTTCCCGTTCGCCAACCCGATATACACGTGGCTGGCGGATCCGCTGATGCAGCACCTGCCGGAAGGCACCAGCATGATCGCGATCGACGTCGCCGCGCCGTTCCTGATCCCGTTCAAGCTGGTCCTGCTGTTGGCGGTGGTGATCAGCATCCCGTACCTGCTCTATCAGGTCTGGTCGTTTGTTGCGCCGGGGCTGTACAGCCACGAAAAGAACATGGCCCTTCCGCTGGTGGCCTCGTCCACCATCCTGTTCTACCTCGGGATGGCCTTCGCGTATTTCGTTGTTTTTCCGCTGATCTTCGCCTTCTTCACCGCGACCGCCCCCGAGGGGGTCTCGGTGATGACCGACATCTCGCGCTATCTCTCGTTCGTGATCATGCTGTTCATCGCGTTCGGCATCGCATTCGAGGTGCCGGTGGCGACGATTCTTCTGGTCTCGCTGGGGGCGACCACACCCGACAAGCTGGCCAAGAAGCGCCCCTACGTGATCGTGGGGGTGTTCCTGATCGGCATGGTGCTCACGCCGCCGGATATCATCTCGCAGACGCTGCTGGCCTTGCCGATGTGGCTGCTGTTCGAGATTGGCCTGATCCTCTCGCGCATCATGGAGCGCAAGAAGGCCGAGAAGCGTCGCGCGCAAGGGGGCGATGAGCCCGATGACCTGAGCGATGACTCCGGCGATGGGCCCGACGACCCGGACGGTGGGCCTGGTGGTGGCGGCAAGGGTGCGTCTGGCACCTCTAGCCGCAAGGCCGCAGCCGCCACGGCCACGGCTGGAGCGGCCAGCTCCAGCTCCAGCGCCGGGGCTCGGGAGACCCCGGCCTCCGCGCGCGCGGGCTACACCCCGATGACCGACGAGGAGATGGATGCCGAACTCGACCGCATCGAGGCGGAACAGGCCGAGCTCCAGCGCCAGAAAGAGGCGCGCAAGTCCTCGGAATCGCAGACGGACGAAACTCCAGGCACCGATCTGTCGCAAGATGACACGCCTCAGGAACCTGCCCGTGACGATGCCCGGGCCGACGAGGGGCCCTCGCAGGAAGACTATGACGAGGGGCGTTTCCGCTAGGAAACATTGATCGGTGTTTCCCGGTAGACGCTGACTGTTTCACACGCCAGCGTCTACTGGATCCCCGCGGTGTCCATCTGCGCATTGGAACTTGCTAAAATGCCCGGATAACCCATTGACCCAGGTAATGAACCCGCGATGGCCGACCCGCGTCCGACCCCCCGCCGCCCCGTCCTGCTGATCGTTATGGACGGGGTCGGAGTAAACCCCTCCAAGGTGAACAACGCCTACGCCGAGGCCAACACGCCGCGCCTTGACGAGTACCTGTCTACCCATGCGCATACCACGCTGGATGCCTGTGGCCGCGCCGTCGGCCTGCCGGATGGCCAGATGGGCAACTCCGAGGTGGGCCATTTGACCCTGGGTGCCGGGACCGTGATCAACCAGGATCTGGTGCGCATCGACGACTCCATCGCCGATGGCAGTTTTTACGAGAACGACGCCCTGGTCAGTGCCGCCCGCGCGGCCGCGAATAATGACCTGCCGCTGCACCTGATTGGCCTGGTGTCCGATGGTGGCGTTCATTCGCATATCCGCCACCTGCGCGCGCTGGTCGAGATCTGCCAGCGCGAAGGCGCCCGGCCGATGGTGCACATGATCACCGACGGTCGCGACACGGCCCCGCGTTCCGCGCTCAACTACCTCGACCCGCTGGAAGAGGAGCTGGCCAGCGCCGGCGGCGCCATTGCCACGGTATGCGGTCGTTATTACGCCATGGATCGCGACAAGCGCTGGAGCCGCACCGAAAAGGCCTTCCGCGCGATTGCCTACGCCGAGGGCGAGCCCGCAGGGTCGGCGCGCGAGGCCATCGAGGCCGCCTACGCCGCCGGCGAGGACGACGAGTTCATCAATCCCCGCATCATCAACGGCGGTGCCCCGCTCGGGCAGGACGCGGTCTGCGTGCTGTTCAACTTCCGCAACGACCGGCCGCGTCAACTGACGGCCGCGCTGGGGCTGGACGACTTCGACGGCTTTGACCGTGGTGAATTCCGCCCGGTGGCCGAGACCTGTCTGACCGAGTACGACCCGCGCTTCCTGTCGCCGATCGCCTTCCCGCCCGAGCGCCCCTCGACCACCCTGGGGAGCACGATCGCCTCTGCCGGTATCCCGCAGTTCCACTGCGCGGAGACCGAGAAGTACGCCCACGTCACCTTTTTCTTCAATGGCGGGAAGGAAGAGCCCTACGCCGGAGAACAGCGCGTGATGGTGCCCTCGCCGCCAGTGGATACCTACGACGAACAGCCGGAGATGAGCGCGGTTGAGGTGGCCGACGAGACCATCAAAGCCATGGAAGGCGGGCGCTACGGGTTCATCCTGGTGAACTTTGCCAATGGCGACATGGTGGGCCACACGGCCAAGCGCGAGGCCCTGCTCCAGGCGGTCGAGGTGCTGGATCGCGAGGTCGGACGCGTGCTGGATGCCGCGAAGGATGCGGGTTATTCCGTGATCGTGACCGCTGACCACGGCAACTGCGACGAGTACATCGACCCGGTGACCGGCGACCCGCACACCCAGCACACGATCTACCCGGTGATGTGCATGATTACCGACTCGCAGCGCTGGCGTCTGCGTACCGGCGGCGGTCTGGCCGATGTGGCCCCGACGGTGCTGGAATTGATGGGGGTACCCAAGCCCGCCGCAATGGGTGGCTGCAGCCTGTTGCTCGAGGAAGTCCCCGAGCCGGCATGAGGCCGATCATGTATACGCGCTACGACGACATCCCGGCCTATGACACCAAGGACGGCTCCGAAATCCGCGAGCTGATGCACCCGGATTCCCATGGCAATGCGGCCCAGAGCCTCGCCGAGGCAGTGGTCGCCCCGGGTGCGACCACGCACCTGCATCGCCATGCGCAGACCGAGGAGCTCTACCACATCACCCGCGGACGCGGAGAGATGCGGCTCGGGGAGGAGACCTTCGAGGTGACGGTCGGGGATACCGTCTGCATCCACCCCGGCACCCCGCATAACATCCGCAATACCGGGACCGAGCCGCTGCATATCCTGTGTAGTTGCGCGCCACCCTATTCGCACGGCGACACCGAGCTCTTGTAGCCGGGGCTCGGCTTGCTCAGGCGGGGGGCGTCCGTTCCGGGCGGTCCGCCTCCGTATCCTCCTCCAGTATCAGCGTCCGCTCGCTGTCGGATTCCGCTTGCGGGGCTTGCTGTTGGGGTGCCGGGCGCTGCTTCATGCGCGCCTCCAGCGAGTCCGCCATCGCGTTGTAGGCGGCATATACCCGTTCGAAATCATCGCGTCGCCGGGCGCGGATGCGCGTGTCCAGCCGGCCTTGTCCGATCTGATCGAGGGCCCCGCGCAGAGTGTCCAGTGGCGCCTGCAGCCGTCGTGCGAGTACGTAAGCACCCAGCGAAACGGCCAGCAACGTCACCAGCGCGAGCAGCGTCAGGGCCAGCAGTGTGGTCTGATTGGCGGCACGCAGCGAGCGGGTCGAGAGGCCCACCTGCAGCCGCCCGATCTCGATCTCCTGAAAGCGCACGGGTGCCTCGAACAGGAACATCTCGCGCCCGTCCGGGTCCTCCAGAGACCAGATCGCCTGGCCCCCGCGACGGGTCAGCAGGTGCTCCTCCGGGGGCGATTCAAATGGGCTGCCAAGCGATGCGCGATCGCTGCTCGCCACCACGCGCCCCTGGTGGTCCGCCACGCTCAATAGCGCGATCTCGCGATTGTCCTGCATGTCCTGCAGCCGCCCCTGTACGGCGATGGTGTCCTCCAGCAGCAGGTCCTCCGCGCTCTCCACCGAGATGATCTGCGCCAGCGTGGACCCGTAGTCGAAGGCCAGGTCCGTGATCACCTCGTTCTGTTTTTTCTGCACCAGGGCGCCGGCGGCTGCCAGCGTGATGGCCACGGTCGCTCCGAGGATTGCCGGCCAGCGCCACCGCAGCGGGATGATCCGCCGTCCGGCGCCGGCGCGTTCGCGTTCCATGCGCTCTTCGTCGATCCGTTGCAGCTCTACTAGCAGCTCTCCGGCTGACTGGTAGCGCTGGTCCGGTTGTTTCTCCAGCAGCCGTTCGACCAGCTCGATCAGCTCCGGGGGGCAATCCCGGACGATCGGGCGCAAGGGCGGTGGCGGGTCGCGCACCACTCGGGTCAGCAGCCCTTCGACCTCGTGCCCGCGAAAGGGTGTCGAGCCGGTGAGCAGTTCATACAGGACGACCCCCACCGAGTAGAGGTCCGCTCGGGCGTCGGTGGACAGGCCACGAATCTGTTCCGGAGCCATGTAGTGGGGCGAGCCGGCGACGTAGCCATCCGAATCGGCCCGCCAGGCAGGATCATTCAGGGTCTGGGCGATGCCGAAGTCCATCACCTTGATGTTCACCGTGGCGCTGGTGACGATGATGTTCTCCGGCTTGATATCGCGATGCACCACACCATTGCGGTGGGCGTAATCGAGCGCCTCGGTCAGCTGGATCGCGATCTTGAGTACGTTGCGCAATAGCAGCGGGCGGAACTGCTCGGCGAAGGCGGCGAGCGTAATCCCGTCCAGCAGTTCCATCGCGATAAACGGGCGGTCCCCGGATTCGCCGACGTCGAAGATCGTCACGATCCCCGGGTGGGTCAGTGTGCCGGCTGCGCGCGCCTCCACCAGAAACCGGCGGCGATACTCGGGCCGGCGTGCGTAGTCATCCTGCAGGCACTTGATCGCAAGTTCGCGGCGAATCTCCGGGTCGAAGCCGCGATAGATTACGGCCATCGCCCCGCGACCGATCTCCTCGCCTACGCCATAGCGACCGATGCGCTGCACGCCGGACGGCTCGTTCAGGTGTTTTCGAGCAGGATGCGCGCGACCGCGGCGAGCACCAGAATCGCCACTGCCACGCCGATCCAGCGCCAGGAGGACCGCCGGACGCCACCGACGGGCACGGCCTCGGAGCCGTCATCCCGGCGCCGGAAGATGAACTCCGCGCGCCCGAAACGGACATGGTCGCCGTCATTCAGCGTGGCCTCGTGCACCTTGCGCTCGTTCACCCAGGTGCCGTTCGTCGAGAGAAGGTTGACCACGCGGCAGGCCCCGCCGTCGTTGACCAGCCAGGCGTGTTGCGACGAGACACTGCCTTCCTGCAGCACGATGTCATTGTCGCCCTGTCGGCCGACGGACTGCTTGCCGGGTTTGAGGGTCAGGCGTTGCTGGCGGAAGGGTTCGGCGACGCCCACCAGGACGGGGTGTCCACCGGGGGGCGTTCGCGACTGCTCTGCGGTGGCTTCCGTCTCGGGCAAAGTCGCGCCCTGGAACAGCATGGTCCCTTGCGGCCCACTACGCTCGCGTTCACTGTCTCGTCCCTGATCGCTCATGCGGCCTCCATTGCGCAGCTGCGGTGTACCGCCCGAGTATGCCTTTCGCCCCAATGGCGAACAATGCACGGTGCCCCGGTCAGGCTGCTATGCTCGGAACCGTTCCCAACCCAACGGACAGGAGTATTCGCATGGAAGCAGAATCGACAGGCAACCCGCAGCTTCGCGAACTGATCGAACCACTGGTGCGCGGCAAGTTCTGGATGCAGCTGATCGGTATCATGCTGATCATCTCGGGCGTGCTCACTGCCCTGTCCATTGTCGGCATCCTGATTGCCTGGATCCCGATCTGGGCCGGGGTGGTGCTGATGCAGGCGGCGGGCGCCTCGCAGCGCGCCTTCGACAGCGCCGACCCGCTGGAGATCAAGTACGCACTAAGCCGACTGCGCATCTACTTCACCATCTTCGGCGTGCTGCTGCTGATCTACCTGGCCCTGATGATCGTCGGCATGCTGTTCGGCATTGGCGCTGGCATGATGGGCCTCGGCGCCATGGGCGAACACATGTAGGTGCGCAGCAGGCCCCCGGTCATTTGGTCGGCGGCTAGAACGGGATCTGCACCCGCATCCCGATGGCGTGATCCGTCATGTTGTTGGAGAAGCGGCCACGGTAGTCCACACGAACCGAACCGGAGTCCCCAGCGAGAATTTCCAGACCAGCGCCCATGTCCGCCACTGTGCGGTCACGGCTTCGGCTGATTCGAAACGAATCGCCGCCCCCCTGGAACGAGGCTGTAAGTTGGGTCTCGTCCGAGGTATACCGAGTGGCGCCCGCCGAGAGATAGGGGCGTACAAGTGTGTCATTTCCGGTCTCGAATTCGGTACCCCAGCGTGTACCCAGCGCGATACTGCCGGCGCGGTCGCGCTCGCTGTCCACGTCCAGTGCCTCGGGCCCACCGCTTTCGGAGAATCCACCCAGGCGGACCTGCCGGTAGCCAAGCCCGGCATAGGGCTTGAGGTAGGACCCACCTAGATCGATCTCGTACTGCGCATGGAGGTCGATCCCCAGGTGGCGTACGCGATAGTCGGCAGTGAGTTCGGATGGTTCGCCGGTGAAGTCGACGACGCGCGTGCTGTCATGCCAGCCGTAACCGCCCGACACTGACCCAGAAACCATCCACGGCCCTGGAGCATATTTGAGTACAGCGCCGGCATGCATGCGGTCCACTTCTGTCTGCGCGCCGGAATCCGACTGTACATCGCCGCGTTCGAATCCCACTCCGCCTCCGAGATGCCAGTCGTTGGCAAGTGCGCGTTGCACGCCGGTGGATACCGAGATACTGTTTTCCTCGAATCCAGCCTGGCGCGAGGTGGAATCCTGGTCCAGATTCCGCCGTCCGAGCCGTACCCAGGCGCACTCGCCCTGGCGCACATGGACATGTGCGCCGGAGTCCACGCTGCAGCTAAGCAGGTCACTGGCGAACACGCCGGCCGCGTGGGTCGCGCTGGCGGCGCTGTTCATATGGGGCTCGGGGCTGAGCTGTTCGTAGGCCTGTGCCAATTCGGCAACATCCGAGACAGAGAGCAGGGCGCCGAACACGGTGTCGAGGTCTCCTGTTGACCCCGTCGCCCACAGCCCTTCGATAACCCCGTGCACGGACTGCTGGTTGGAGTTCAGTCCGGTTACCGTTTCGGGGATGTCGATTTCCGCGCTCAGGCCCAGCTCGCTGGCCGAGGAGAAGTCCAGTTTGTAGTCCACGAAGAGCGTATCTTGAACATTCATCCCCTCGTCCGTGACCCCGCCCGTTGCCGCGGCGATGGTGAAGCTTCCGGAATCGTCCGGAACCAGGATTCGGGGGACGACCTCGCCATTCAGGGAGGCGGTTCCGGAGATATCCAGGAAATCGGAATCGCCGGAAACCATGTCCAGGGAAACCTGATAGCGCCCAGTAGCGGTGTTGGTCCAGTCACCGGCGACCTGGGTGGTCACGATCCGATTTGTGCCACCCGGGTTGAGCCAACCGCGGTTCTCCAGCGTGCCGCCGTTTAGGTCGACGATGGCCTCGCTCTCGAACCGGCCGGCCTCCTGATTGAACAGGGCGTTACTGCCAGTTCCGAGGTCCACGTCCCCTGCCAGCAACCCCGTGTTGTAAATCGTGTCGTCGCCATCACCACCGAGTACGGCGCGCCGCGACATCGAGGTCAGCACCCCGTCGTTCCAGACCGTGTTGCTGCCCGACCCCTCGAGTTGTAGCCCATAGTATCCCGGCCCCCCGATCACCGACCCATCCGTGATCCGTACCTCGATATCGCGCGCCGACCCGCCGTCGCTGATGGCATGGATCGCCTGTTGCCCGGCCCGGATGTGGCCGGAGCTCAGGACAGACACGGCAGTCGCGGAATCCGACACCCCGCTGATCGAGGAATGGGCGACGATACCTCGGCCGTCCGCGTCAATCTCGCCGTGGTGTTCCACCCGGACCCGCGCGACCTCCACTGCATCGATCACCATGATCCCGGCCCGGTGATTGGATTGATCGACCGATATGTCGTTTATGGCCTCCCCATCGGGCTCGCCGCCTGCGCCGTCTCCTGCTTCCTGCATCTCATCGGTATTGGCCTGATTGACATGCTCCTTCTGGACGACCTCGGCGTTCGCACGCGCCACGATGCCGTCACCCCCGGCACGGATGTCCCCGTGATTCGAAACTTTCGTGCTGGCCAGCGATCCCCCGGATATCAGGAGGATCTGCTCGCTTTCGTTTTCTTGACCCAACCGATGGTGGTATTCGGCGGAGCCTCCGGCTCCTCCGTCACCATCGTTGCCGTCCGACCCGATGCCTCCTTCGCCTCCGTCTCCGCCCACAAGTCTGGTTTCGACTTCTGCCGAGTTGGTCTGATCGAGAATCTGTACCTGTACCAGTGACACCCCACTTTCGGCGGTGATGCCGCGGCCGCCGGCAAACACGCGACCGGAGTTCTCCACTTCGACTTCGGCAAGACGGCTATGCGACAACAACACGATCTGGCCTGCCTCGTTGGATTGCGACCAGATGAGCTCTGCCAGAGTGTCCCCACCATCCCCACCATCCCCACCATCCGCACCGGCGCCACCGTCGACATCCCCGGCGCCTCCGGCACCAGCATCGCCCGCGGTCGCGTCAAACGCATCCATTGCCTGATTGGCCTGCTCCCCTTCCTGCACCTGTACGATGTCGGTAGAGACGCGTGCGACGATGCCGCCCCCTCCCGCCTGGACCGATCCCGCGTTGCGTACCTCGGCCTGGCCGATACGCGAATCAGTCAGTACAAGGGTTTGAGCCAGCTCGTTGGACTGATTCAGGCGCAGCTCTGCCAGCGCATTGCCCCCGGCGCCACCGTCTGCACCCGTGTCTGGATCGCCGGCACCACCGTCACCGCCCGACCCGGCCACCGAGCTGGCGTCGCCTGTCACGTCGTTGATCTGTTCGACCTGTTGCACCTGGACCCGGCTCGCATCGACCTCTAGGGCCAGCCCGTATCCTTCTGCGGATACGCTTCCGGTATTGTGGATCCTTCCATGGCCCACGCTGGTCGCGGTCGCGATGTCGGTCTGGCTGGCCTCGCTCGATTGCTCAACATACCGAGTGGAAAGGGCAAGACCGCCAGGCGTGCCCGTGCTGCCCGAATCATCCACCTCGCCCGAGGGCGCGCTCAGTTCGGCCGTGCCCTGCCAGGTATTTTCCTGGATGGCATCCATGATCTGAGTGTCGGGGGTGGTCAGGATTGCTGCGACTCCGTGATCGCCGCTGGTTATATCGCCGTGGTTCTCGATCGCAAGTTCGCCCAACCGAGAATCCGCGGCCACATGGGTCTGGCCCAGCTCGTTGGCCTGCTCGACTGAGACATCACCCAGGATCACTCCCGAGCCGTCCCCGGTGATTTCGGTGCCCGTTCCCACGAAGTCCTGCCCCGAAGTATTGACCTGGTCCGTGTCGAAGACCTGGACCCGAGACGCCGAATGGTCGGCGCGCAGTCCGGCACCTCCGGCCGTTATACGGCCCTTATTCACCAGGCGGGAGCGCCCGACCGTGCTTTCCGACACCACCCGGTGCTGCCTCAGGGTATTTCGCTGCAGGCTGGACTGAATGCCTGCAGAGAGGCTGTTCTCGCCCGCCTCGGCCTGCGCTTCGAGTTCCGCAACGTTGACCTGACCGGCGCCCTGCGTCTGCAGGGTCCGTGCGCGGGAGATCAGCCGCAGGCCGTCGTCACCCGCTACGGCATGCCCGGTGTTTTCCAGGGACGTCCAGCCGGCTTGGCTTTGCACGACCATCAGGTCGCGTTCAATGTGGTTTTCCTGATCCACGTCCTGAATGACCAGCGCCGTCGCATCCACCTCGGACACGGTGGATGCCATCCCCACCATGAAGGCCGCGTTCTCTTGCTGGGGCTCGTGGTCCTCCTGCGACTCGATCCAGTCGTGCACGAGCTCGATGCCTGTGGCTTCACGGGTGAGAGGCAGGCTGTTGCGGCGGGTCAGCCACCCCTCCGACTGTTCGACGATCCGGGCTTCCATCCGGTCATCGTTAATCTGGAGGACCATCTCGATCGTCTCGTCATCGGCATGCAGTGGGGCTGCGATACTGGCACCAAGCGCGGCAGCAACCGCAAGCACGAGCGTCCGGGGCTGCGGGTAAGCGCCAAGGACTCGCTGAAATGATGTCCGACAACATGCGAACCCTTGTTCGGAAATGACGCGCATGCTGGTCCCCCTATTTGTGACAGTCGGCCCGGCCCGCTTGAGGCGGGTTCTCGAGCCTACAAGTCCCATAAATAGGTATTCGAGTGAAAGGTGACGCGTGAGTCCGGCGTTAGGTTTCGCAGCGACCGCTCGTTGGGGTACCCCCCGTACGCGTGGGCGAGCCGTAGCACGGTGCGAAAGGCTGATCCGCTCGGACGTGCTCACCGCCCTGTCCATTGTCGGCATCATCATCGCCTGGACCCCGATCTGGGCCGGTGTGATGCTCATGCGGGCGGCGGGTGTCTGGCATTGCGCATTCGACAGCAAGGACCCGTTAGAGATTTAATACGCGCTGAGCCGACTGCGCATCTACTTCACCATCTTCGGCGTGCTGCTGCTGATCTACCTGGCCCTGATGATCGTCGGCATGCTGTTCGGCATTGGCGCTGGCATGATGGGCCTCGGCGCCATGGGCGAACACATGCAGTAACCGCAGGGCCATCTCCCGCCCGGAACGGCTTCCGCAAGCCGGGGTCATAACGGCCGACCCTGGCAAGCAAGGAACAGGATCTTGGATATAGCAAGGCGACTGCGGGGACGGATGGATCCGCTATACGCGGAGGGCGAGGACACACGGCGAGGGTTTGCGGCCTGGCTGCGTGCCACGCGCATTCCGCAGGTGCGCTACATCGCGTTTCTGACCGCTGCGCTATATCTGTTGTATGCCGCCATCGAGCAGACGGTAGCCGTCGATGCGTCGGGCCAGCGGCTGCTGGCCCATGGCTTGCTGGTGCCCGGCATGTTGCTGGCCGTGGCGGCGATGACTTTCCGCGCGTCGCTCCAGCGTCCGATGTGGGCCTTGCTGATTATCGCGCCAGTGGTCGCGAATGCCGCCAACCTCTACCTGAATGCCGGTTCGCCACAGTTTCTGGTGTTCGCCCCCGAGATCTATCTGAGCATCATGTGGACCTTTGCGATCTCGGGCCTGGCCCTGCGTCAGGCCGCACTGGCCGCTACCGGGATCGTGGTGCTGGTCGTGGCGGCCAGTCTCCTCCAGACCCTGGAGACCGGCTTGCTACAGCTGCACCTGCTGTGGGTGCTGGCGGCGTTTTCGTTTGGTTGCCTGAGTGCCTTCGTGCTGGAACGGGCCCTGAAACTTACCTTCCTGCAGCAACGGGAGCTGGCGCATTCGGCGCAGGTCGACGAGCTGACCTCATTGTCGAATCGTGCGCATATCGAGCAGTTGTTCGAGGAGGAGTGTGCGCGCACCGAGCGCTATGGCCAGCCATTTTCTGTGATCCTGATCGACATCGACTACTTCAAGGCCGTGAACGATACCTGGGGCCACAGGACCGGTGACACGGTCCTCAAACAGTTCGCCGAGCTTCTGCGCCAGAACCTGCGCAAGGTGGATGCCATTGGGCGTATTGGCGGCGAGGAATTCTTCGTGCTGCTGCCACAGACCGACGCCGAGCAGGCGCAGGCGGCGGCCCGCGACCTGCAGGCCCGGATCAACGCCTTTGACTTTGACGCCGTCGGGCGGCGCACCGCGAGCTTCGGTGTGACCGAATACCGCCCGGGCGAGCGCCGGGTCGATACCTTCGACCGGGCCGACCAGGCCCTGTACGCGGCCAAGAAGAACGGCCGCAACCGCATCGAGGTGCGTTGAGCCCGGACAAGGGCACAGTAGTGGTTTTCCGACGGCCGCTGGTGTGGCCGGTTAGCGTGTTATCGAGGGCCGAAGTGAAAGCGGACACCGGTGCCGATGAAATTGGAACCGCTGGCATCGCTGACCACACCAAAGACGCCGGAGCGGTGATGGATACGCAGGAAGGCCTCCCATGAACTTTCTCGTGACGCGGACGGCGCGAAGGTGACTTCGGCCATCATGAACGCCTGGGTGCGGCTGGGGCGGCGATCCTCGATGACCGGATCGCCGAAGGCACGCGAGGGGCCGATGCCCCAAGCGGCCGAGGTGTCCACCAGGTGGTCCCAGGGGAAGCGGGTCCAGCGCAGGTTGGCGGCCGCGTTTAGTTCGAAGTGATCCTGCTGACCCCAGTGCCGGGCGACATTGATCTCGCCTCCGAGATGCAGATGGTCACTGAAGCGGTGGAGGCGGCGAGAGATGCCCACGGCCGCCAGGTGCGAGTCCTGCATCGCGGTCTGGAACTGGAGGATCTCGACGAAGCGGGTGTCGGTCCAGCGAGCGCCATAGGCGAAGACCGAGATGTCTGGCCGCTGCTGCACGGCCGCTCCGTCGTCTCGGGCTGTGGCCGCCCCAATCTGACAGGCGGCCAGCAACGCGGCGAGGGCGCTGGCGCTGCGATAGCGGCTGGCGGTCGCGATGCCGTGGTCCTCCTGGCGGTACTTGTGCCGGGCGCAGTACAACAAGCGTAGACGTCCATTCTGCGCGGGGCGAGCGATCGGTTAGTGGCTCGTCACAGAACCCGCCTCCCCGTCAGCCGATAACGCCGCCATGATCGCCTCTTGCGATTGAATCAGCGTGTCCCGGGCTGCCACCCGGGTTTCGTTGTTGGGGCCTCAGGTCTTCCGGTAGATCTCCGCGCCCTTCTCGACGAATTCCACCGCCTTCTCCTGCATGCCCCTCTGCAGGGCCTCGTCAGCGCTGATGCCCTGGGCCGCGGCATAGTCGCGCACGTCCTGGGTGATCTTCATGGAGCAGAAGTTCGGGCCGCACATGGAGCAGAAGTGGGCGACCTTGTGCGCCTCCTTCGGCAGGGTCTCGTCGTGGAATTCGCGCGCGCGCTCCGGGTCCAGTGCCAGGTTGAACTGGTCCTCCCAGCGGAACTCGAAGCGTGCCTTGGACAGGGCGTTGTCCTGCAGCTGCGCGCCGGGGAAGCCCTTGGCCAGGTCGGCGGCGTGGGCGGCGATCTTGTAGGTGATGATGCCGTCGCGCACGTCCTGCTTGTTGGGCAGGCCCAGATGTTCTTTCGGCGTCACGTAGCAGAGCATCGCGGTGCCGTACCAGCCGATGTTGGCCGCGCCGATGCCGGAGGTGATGTGGTCGTAGGCCGGGGCGATGTCGGTCACCAGCGGGCCGAGGGTGTAGAACGGCGCCTCGAAGCAGTCCTCCAGCTCCTTGTCGACGTTCTCCTTCACCTTCTGCAGCGGTACGTGGCCGGGGCCCTCGATCATCACCTGCACGTCGTGTTCCCAGGCCTTCTGCGTCAGCTCGCCCAGGGTCTCCAGCTCGCCGAACTGGGCGGCGTCGTTGGCGTCGGCCAGGCAGCCGGGGCGCAGGCCGTCCCCCAGCGAGAAGGAGACGTCGAAGGCCTTCATGATCTCGCAGATCTCGTCGAAGTGGGTGTAGAGGAAGTTCTCCTGGTGATGCGCCAGGCACCACTTGGCCATGATCGAACCGCCGCGGGAGACGATGCCGGTCACGCGGTCGGCGGTCAGCGGCACATACTGCAGGCGCACGCCGGCGTGGATGGTGAAGTAGTCCACGCCCTGTTCGGCCTGCTCGATCAGGGTGTCGCGGAACAGCTCCCAGGTCAGGTCCTCGGGCTTGCCGTCGACCTTCTCCAGCGCCTGGTAGATCGGCACGGTGCCGATCGGCACCGGCGAGTTGCGCAGGATCCACTCGCGGGTCTCGTGGATGTTTTTGCCGGTGGACAGGTCCATCAGGGTGTCGCCGCCCCAGCGCGCGGACCACACGAGCTTCTCCACCTCCTCCTCGATCGAGGAGGTGACCGCGGAGTTGCCGATGTTGGTGTTCACCTTCACCCGGAAGTTGCGGCCGATGATCATCGGCTCGAGTTCCGGGTGGTTGATGTTGGCGGGGATGATCGCGCGGCCGCGGGCGATCTCCTCGCGCACGAACTCGGGCGTGATCTCGTCCGGGATCGCGGCGCCGAACGACTCGCCGGCGTGTTGCCGCAGCAGCTTCCGGTAGCGCGGGTCGGCGCGCAGCTCCTGCAGGCGGTTGTTCTCGCGGATCGCGACGTACTCCATCTCCGGGGTGATGATGCCCTGGCGAGCGTAGTGCATCTGCGAGACGTTCGCGCCGGCCTTCGCGCGGCGCGGCGGGCGGATGTGCTCGAAGCGCAGGCGGGCCAGTTCCGGATCGGCGGCGCGGGCGCGGCCGTACTCGGAGCTCGGGCCGTCCAGCCACTCGGTGTCCGCGCGTTCGTCGATCCAGGGGCCGCGCAGGTCCGCCAGCCCCCGGTGTAGGTCGATGCTTGCGTCGGGGTCGGTGTAGGGGCCGGAGGTGTCGTAGACCGGGATCGGCGGGTTCTCTTCGGGGGTGCCGGAGGTCATCGTCGGCGTCTGCGCGACCTCGCGATACGGCACGCGGATGTCCGCGCGCGAACCCTCGACGTAACGCTTCTCGGAGTTCGGGAACGGGCGGGTGACCTCCGCGGAGACCTCGGCGGTCTTGCGGGCAAACGACTCGGGGATGGCGCTCATGATCGGACCTCTGCTGACGCGTGGGGCGAAGGGAGCGCGGGCAGGGCGATCGCGGGGGCAGGAACCCCAAGTACAGCAGACCGTTGACCGAGCTTCCCTCCGCCGGTGTTAACCGGTTCAGGTTCAAGGGGACTCTCTCAGCCCGACATGTGGTACGGGCACCCCCAGCTCTGGGCCACGATTGTAGCGCACGCGGCACACATTCGCCTGCAGGCGACAGGGTATCGAGGGTTGTTTTGCGGTACATTGCGCCTTTGTGACATTCTTCGCGCCGCCATGAGCCCCAAGAACTTCGTCTTCGAACTGTTTGGCCGTTCGCCGGTGCGCCCCCTGCAGGCGCACATGGAGAAGGTGCGCGCCTGCATCGCCGAGCTCCCGCCGTTCATCGAGGCCATGGCCCGGGATGACTGGGACACTGCGCGCGTTCAGCAGAAGAAGATCGTCAAGCTCGAGCACGAGGCCGACCGCCTGAAGAAGGACCTGCGGCTGCACCTGCCCAAGGGGATGATGCTGGCGATGTCGCGCCGCGACGTGCTCGACACCCTGCTGATCCAGGACCGCATCGCAAACATGGCCAAGGACATCGCGGGGCTGATGCTCGGACGCCAGATGCAGTTTCCGGCCAATATGCAGGGTCCATTGCAGCGCTTTCTGGATCGCAGTGTGGATGCGGTCAATCAGGCCGGGCGCGCGGTCAACGAGCTGGACGAGCTGGTCGAGGCGGGCTTTCGCGGACACGAGGTCGAGGTGGTCAACGACATCCTGACCGAGCTGGACCAGATCGAGCACGAATCCGACGAGGCCCAGCGCGAGGTACGCGAGATCCTGTTTGCCCAGGAGGCGGAGCTGCCCCCGGTGAACGTGATCTTCATGTATCGCGTGATTGATTCCATAGGCGAGCTGGCCGATCTGGCCCAGCGCGTGGGCAGCCGCCTGCAGCTGATGCTGGCCAAGTAACCACTCGCACCACGTACCGAGGACCGCATGGAATACGGCACCCTGTTGCTCGGCCTTGCAGTCATCTTCGGGCTCTTCATGGCCTGGGGTATTGGCGCCAACGATGTCGCCAACGCAATGGGTACCTCGGTCGGCTCGCGGGCCCTCAACATTCGCCAGGCGGTCTTTGTGGCCGCGGTGTTCGTGTTTGCCGGGGCGTGGCTGGCGGGCGGCGAGGTGACGCAGACCATCCGCAGCGGGATGGTGGACTCGGCACTGCTCGCGGACAGTCCTTCGCTGCTGGTCTACGGCATGCTCGCGGCGCTGGCGGCGGCGGGCACCTGGCTATTGACCGCTTCCTATTTCGGCTGGCCGGTCTCCACCACGCACTCCATCATCGGCGCGATCATCGGCTTTGCGGTGGTGGGCCTCGGATTTGAAGTGGTGCGCTGGGAGCGCGTCGGGACCATCGCGATCTCCTGGGTGCTGTCCCCGATGATCGGCGGGATGATCGCCTTCGCGCTGTTCCGCAGCATCCAGTTGCTGATCCTCGACACCGTCGACCCGTTGAAAAACGCCAAGCGCTGGGCGCCGCTGTATATCTTTCTGACGGCCTTCGTGACTGCGCTGGTCACGATGTTCAAGGGGCTGACGCACGTCGGGCTGGACCTCACTACCGCCCAGGCCTACAGCTTCGCCGTACTGATCAGCGTGGCGGTGGTGGTGGTCGGACTCTTCGCGATCCGGCGCCTGCGTTTCGAGGAGGCCTCCTTGCAAGCCCACGGCTCGCACTTCAGCGATGTCGAGAAGGTCTTCGGCGTGATGATGGTCGTCACCGGTTGTGCGATGGCCTTCGCGCTGGGCTCCAACGATGTCGCGAACGCGGTCGGGCCGCTGGCCGCGGTGGTGGACGTGATCCAGACTGGCGAGGTGGACCCGGAGACCGTGGTGCCGATGTGGGTCCTGCTGCTGGGCGGCTTCGGGATCGTGTTCGGGCTGTTTACCTATGGCCACAAGGTGATCGCCACGGTCGGCACCGGCATCACCCAGCTCACGCCCAGCCGCGGTTACGCGGCCACCGCGGCGGCGGCTGCGACCGTCGTACTGGCCTCCGGTACCGGGCTGCCGATCTCCACCACCCATACGCTGGTGGGGGCGATCCTGGGTGTCGGCATGGCGCGCGGGATCGCCGCGATCGACCTGCGCCTGGTGCGCATGATCTTCATGTCCTGGATCGTGACCCTGCCGGCCGGGGCGATCCTGGCCATCGTGTTCTTCTTCATTCTGCGCGGGTTGCTCGGTTAGCTGCAGAGGCGGCAAGCCCTGGCCCTAATAAAGCGGCCCCCCTAACAAGAAAGGCCCGTCTCGCTGGACGGGCCTTTCTTGTTAGCAAGCCTTGCGGTGGTGTCATCCGCCGGTCATGGACATGAAGCGCATGACCTTCTCCGGGCGTTCCGAGAACTCGTGACGCTCGGGTTTCAGGTTGATCGCCTGGATTACCAGGTCTTCCAGCTCCGAGTCGCTGCAGCCTTCGCGCAGGTAGGGGCGCAGGTTCAGGCTGTGTTCGTTGCCCAGGCAGGTGTAGATGGTGCCATCCACCGACAGGCGCACACGGTTGCAGGTGTCGCAGAAGTGCTGCGAGATCGGGGTGATGAAGCCGATGCGCACGTCGGTATCCGGGATCTGCATGTAGCGCGCCGGGCCGCCGCCGGGCATCACGCCGGGGACGAGGTTGTAGCGCTGCTCCAGACGGGCGCGCACGTCCTGCAGGTTCACATAGTGCCCCTCTTTCGCCTCGCGGCCGGTATCGCCCATCGGCATGGTCTCGATGAAGCGCAGAGTGAAGCCGTGTTCGATGCAGAAGTCGACCATGTCCTCGACCTCCGGCTCGTTGATCCCGCCCATCACCACCATGTTGATCTTGATTGGGTCGAGCCCGGCGGCCTTGGAGGCCATCAGGCCGTCCAGCACCTTCTCCAGCTTGCCGCCGGTGATCTCCTTGAAGACCTCGGGTTTGAGCGAGTCGAGGCTGACGTTGATGCGGGCCACGCCGGCGTCCTTCAGCTCCTGGGCGTGGCGCGCCATGCGCGTGGCATTCGTGGACAGCGAGATGTCGTCGATGCCGGGCAGGGCGTTCAGGCGCGCGGCCAGATCCGGGAGGTTCTTGCGCACCAGCGGCTCGCCGCCGGTCAGGCGCACGCGGCGGGTGCCGAGTCGCCCGAAGGCCCCCATCACGCGCTCGATCTCCTCGAAGCTCAGCCAGTGCTCCGGCTCCTCGAAGTCACGAAAGCCCTTGGGCATGCAGTAGAAGCAGCGCAGATCGCAGCGGTCGGTAACTGAGAGACGGACATATTCGATGCGGCGGCCGAAGGCGTCGACCAGGGCGTTCTCGTCCTTGAGGGCGTGTTGCATACGGTGTCCCGTCCTGCCGCTGGGGGCGATATGTTTCATGGTACACATCGTAGACCACTTTTCCGTGATTGCCACAACAAGGCCCCAGATTCGATGCGGCAATAAATAAATTCTCTCGCAGATTATTTCTGCTTATTCCTAGATAAGAACTTTTCGTTAGCCAAAAGGCTTCTTTATGGCCAATATGCCCAGCGTGAATAAGCAAACCATAATCTATGGGGTCGCCTGAATGAGTGCCTTACCCGAGTTCGAGAACCACAGCGAGCAGGAGATCAAGTACACCACCTGCTACATGTGTGCCTGCCGCTGCGGCATCAAGGTTACGGTCCAGAACAACAAGGTCCGTTATATCCAGGGCAACCGGCACCACCCGATCAACAAGGGTGTGCTGTGTGCCAAGGGCAACGCCGGCATCATGAAGCAACAGTCCCCGGCGCGCCTGCACCAGCCGATGCGCCGCAAGCCGGGTACCGAGCGCGGCGCCGGCGAGTTCGAGCCGATCTCCTGGGACGAGGCCCTGGACATGCTGTCCACGCGTCTGCAGAAGATCCGCGAGACCGACCCGCGCAAGCTGGCGTTCTTTACCGGCCGCGACCAGATGCAGGCCCTGACCGGCCTGTGGGCGACCCAGTTCGGTACCTACAACTGGGCGGCCCACGGCGGCTTCTGCTCGGTCAACATGGCCACCGGCGGCCTGTACACTACCGGTTTCGCGTTCTGGGAATTCGGCGACCCCGACTGGGACCGCACCAAGTACCACATGCTCTGGGGCGTGGCGGAAGACCATGCCTCCAACCCGATCAAGATCGGGCTGGAGAAGCTCAAGCGCCGCGGCGGCAAGTTCGTTGCGATCAACCCGGTGCGCACCGGCTACCAGGCGATCGCCGACGAGTGGGTGGGCATCAAGCCCGGTACCGACGGCCTGTTCGCGCTGTCGATGCTGCACGTGCTGCTGAAGAACGACCAGTTCGACTGGGACTTCCTGGTGCGCTACACCAACGCCACCCAGCTGGTGGTGCAGACCCCGGGGCAGAAGGGTGATGGCCTGATCCTGCGTGACGAGGCCGGCAACCCGCTGGTCTGGGAACTGGAGCAGGAAGCGTTCGTCGACGGCACCCAGGTCGATATCAAGCCGGCGCTGTTCGGCGAGTACACCGCGCCCGATGGCCGCCCGGTCAAGACCGTGATGACGCTGCTGGCCGAGCGCTATCTGTCGGAGGAGTATTCCCCGGAAAATACCGCCAAGATCACTGGCGTGCCGGCCGACCAGACCGAGCGTCTGGCGCTGGAGATGGCGCACGTCGCGTTCAAGGAGACGATCGAGCTCGACATCGAGTGGACCGACTCCTGGGGCCGCAAGCACGACAAGGTGTTCGGCCGTCCGGTCTCCATGCACGCGATGCGCGGCATCTCCGCGCACTCCAACGGCTTCCAGACCTGCCGCGCGATCCATCTGCTGCAGATCATGCTGGGCTCGGTGGACTGCCCTGGTGGTCACCTGGCCAAGCCGCCGTACCCCAAGCACGTCCCGCCGGGCATCAAGCCGGCCAAGGAATGCGCGCCGAACACCCCGCTGAAGAGCCCGCCGCTCGGTTTCCCGACCGCGCCGGAGGACCTGGTCATCGATGACGACGGCAACCCGCTGCGCATCGACAAGGCCTTCTCCTGGGATGCCCCGATCTCCAACCATGGCCTGATGCACATGGTGGTGACCAACGCGGTCAACGGCGATCCCTACCCGATCGACACGCTGATCTTCTTCATGGCGAACATGTCCTGGAACTCCTCGATGAATACCGCCGAGGTGATGGACATGCTGCGGGCGAAGGACGACAGCGGCGAGTACAAGATCCCGTTCCTGGTGGTCGCGGACGCGTTCCACTCGGAGACGGTCAACTTTGCCGATCTGGTGCTCCCGGACACGACTTATCTGGAGCGTTACGACACGATCTCCATGCTGGACCGCCCGATCTCCGAGCCGGCCGCGGCGGCGGACTCCATCCGCCACCCGATCCTCGAGGTCGACCGCGACGTGCGTCCCTGGCAGGAGGTCATGGTCGAGCTGGCCGGTCGTCTGAAGTTCCCGGCGTTCACCAACGACGACGGCAGCCGCAAGTTCGACGATTACAAGGACTTCATCGTCAACTTCGAGAAGGAGCCGGGGATCGGCTTTTTGTCCGGCTACCGCGGCAAGGACGGCAAGAGCCATCTGCGTGGCGAGCCGAACCCGAAGCAGTGGGAGGCGTACATCGAGAACCAGGGGTTCTTCGTGCATCACCTGGCGCCGAACCAGCAGTTCTACCGCTACGCGAACAAGGAGTACCTGGAGCTGGCCAAGCACGCCGGCTGGGTGGGCAAGACGGATCCGATTACGATCGAGCTCTACTCCGAGACCCAGCAGCGCTTCAAGCTGGCCGGTCAGGGCCTGTATGACGGCCCGCAGCCGACCAAGCAGGAGCACAAGGATCGCCTGACCCAGTTCTTCGATCCGCTGCCGATCTGGCACAAGCCGCTGGAGCAGACCCGTATCGACGAGGACGAGTACCCGTTCTACGCGGTCAACCAGCGCCCGATGTTCATGTACCACTCCTGGGACTCGCAGAACGCCTGGCTGCGTCAGATCTGCGCCCAGAACTACCTGTACATGAACCGCGGCAAGGCCGAGTCCATGGGCATCGAGGACCTGTCCTGGGTGTGGATGGAATCGCACAACGGCAAGGTCCGTGTGCAGGTCAAGCTGATCGAGGGCTGCGAGCCGAGCACCGTCTGGACCTGGAACGCGATCGGCAAGCAGAAGGGCGCCTGGGGCCTGAAGCCGGACGCGAACGAGTCCAACAAGGGCTTCCTGATGAACCACCTGATCAGCGAGCTGCTGCCGAAGAAGGGCGATCCGGTGGACAACATCACCAACTCCGACCCAGTAACCGGCCAGGCCGCGTGGTACGACCTGAAGGTCAAGATCACCCCGGCCGATCCGGAAGAGGCCAGCACCTGGCCCGACTTCGACACGGTCAAGCCGGCCCCCGGCATGTCCGAGGCCCCGGATCAGCTGCGCTACGCCGCGCACAAGCCGGTGCACCTGAATCGTTCCATCCGTGACGTGCTGACCCGCGGCTCGCTGGACGAAGACCGCTAGGTATCACGGATCCGGGCCATGCCGCCGGCCCCGGCCGGCGGCCCGAGGAAATTTGAGGAGTAGTTGTATGCGACTTGGACTCGTAATCGACATGGACACCTGCGTGGGCTGTCACGCCTGTGCGGTGGCCTGCAAGCAGTGGAACACCAGCGGCACCACCGGTGCGCTGACCGACTATCGCCCGTACGGCGAGGACCCGAGCGGCGTCTGGTTCAACCGCGTGCGCCACTACGAGGTCGGGGACTACCCCAACAACAAGACCGTCAACATCCCGATGTCCTGCATGCACTGCCAGCATGCTGACTGCGTGAATGTCTGCCCGACCGGCGCTTCCTACAAGCGTCCGGAAGACGGCATCGTGCTGGTCGACCAGGACAAGTGCATGGGCTGTAACTACTGTGCCTGGGCCTGCCCCTACGGTGCGCGCGAGCTGGACCGCGAAGACGGCGTGATGAAGAAGTGCACGCTGTGCGTGGACCGCATCTACGACGAGGCCCTGCCGCCGGAAGAACGCCAGCCGGCCTGCGTGATCACCTGCCCGGCCCATGCCCGGTTCTTCGGTGACTTCGACGACGACAACTCCGAGGTCAGCCGCCTGGTGCGCGAGCGTGGCGGCGTGAAGCAGATGCCGGAGCTGGGCTACAAGCCAGTCAACACCTATCTGCCCCCGCGTATCACCCGTCCCATCCCCATCGACGACGTGCGGGCCAACCGTCTGGTCAGCTCGGTGAAGGACTGGGTCAACAAGATGGTCGCGCGTTAGGCGCGGCCCGATCGGGAGAATTCATATGCATCCGGCATTTTCCGTCATCCTGTTTACCGTCATCTCCGGTGCGGGCTACGGCCTGTTCATCCTGCTGGCGGCCTTCCACCTCGCGGGCATCGGTCCGGCCATGAGCCACGGCGAGCTGCTGGCACACGGCGCGGTCTCGCTGGGGATGATCACCCTGGGGCTGATGCTCTCCACCGGCCACCTGGCGAACAAGAAAAACGCCTGGCGCTCGTTCATGCGCTTCAAGACCTCCTGGCTGTCGCGCGAGGCCGTGTTCGCGGTGCTGTTCTATCCCTTCGCCGGGATCTACGGCCTGGGCGTCCTGCTGCAGGGCGCGGCCATCGGGCCGTTGCCGGCGCTGGCCGGCGTGATCGCCGCCGTGCTGGCCGTGATCACCCTGTTCTCCACGGGGATGATCTACGGTTGTCTGAAGACCATCCGCCAGTGGAACACCGCGCTGACCCCGGCCAACTACATCATGCTGGGCATCGCGACCGGCACCACGCTGTTTGCCGCCATTGCCACCGTGTTCGGCAATGCCACGGCGATGCATGCGGGTGTCGCGATGGTCGCGCTGGTTGCTGCCGCCGTGCTGAAGGCGATCTACTACTTCTGGATCTCGCGCGTGAATGGCCCGACGATCAATACCGCCACCACCTTCAACCGTGCGACCGTGCGCCTGCTGGATACCGGCCACACCGCCGGCACCTTCCTGACCGACGAGTTCGGCTACGACCCGCGCAAGGACACCATCGACAACGTGAAGATGGGCGTCTTCCTGCTCGGCTTTGTGGCCCCGGTCCTGGTGTTCGCGTCGATCCTGTCGGGCGCCCCGGCCGGCATCGCCTGGCTGGCCGCTGTCTCGAGCCTGATCGGTATCGGCATGGAGCGGTGGCTGTTCTTCGCCGAGGCCAAGCACGTCGTGCGCCTGTACCACGGTGCCCAGACCTGCACCAACTCCCTGGCCGAGCCCGCTCGCGGCCGTACCTCGGTCGCGCCGGTCACGGACCCGACTGACGCGCGCCGCTGGGAGCTGGGGGATACCCCCGGGGGCTCCGGCTCCTGATGTCGGCCGGCCTTCGGCGGTTGCCGGGCGCAGTTGCCGGGTGACCACCGAGGGTCTCGTCAGGGAATACCCCCGGGGGCTCCGGCTCCTGATGTCGGCCGGCCTTCGGCGGTTGCCGGGCGCAGTTGCCGGGTGACCACCGAGGGTCTCGTCAGGGAATACCCAACTAAAACGGGCCAGCATGCTGGCCCGTTTTCTTATGGTGCCTGGTTTCCCCAAGGCGGGTTATTTCGCCTTGTCGTCCTCGTGCATGCCATGAAGGATGAAGTAGCCGACGTACACGAAGAACGCCACGATGCCCACCAGGGTCAGGATCGTCAGGATCCCGATGGGCGATTGAAACATGATTTCAGTCAACATCACGCACTCCCGGTTGCAGTGGTCACCTTCAAGCTAGCGCTGCTGCCGGGGCTTCGATTTGATCTGGATCAAGGGAGTGGCGGCATTTGCCGGTCAGGATGCCGGATCGCCGCGCTGGCCGGGCCAGGGCATGTTGGAAGCGGAACTGATGTTGCGCCCGAGAGGATGGCTTCGCCGCCTTTGGCGGCTCGGTCCTTCGGACCGGTGCAGCCGTTGGCTGCACCGCGATGTCGGCCCGCTTCGCGGGCCCGATTCGAACGGGAGGTTCGAATCGGGCCCTCCAGCACCCCATTACGCAGAAAGGGACCACGAGGGTCCCTTTCTGCGTAATGGCGCGCCCGAGAGGATTCGAACCTCTGACCTCTGCCTCCGGAGGGCAGCGCTCTATCCAGCTGAGCTACGGGCGCAAGACGAGTAATGATACGGGGCGCTGAGCGGGTCCGTCCAGCGCATTTTTGACTGCCCTACTGGGTTTGTGGTCTCGAGAGGGACGATGCCCTATACTCGGCGCCCGATTTGCGCGCCTGGCGCGTGGGAATACTTGGGCTAGGAACCATTACGGCCGCGCGCGGCCCGCACCTTTCGGAGGGAGAGCAAGTGGCGAATCAACCGATCAAGATGGACACCGGTAACAAGGTGTTGATGTTCATCGCATCCGTGGCGCTGCTCGCCACTGTGATCTACCTGTTGATCCAGTTGGCGAACTTCATGGGAGGGCTCCAGCTAGGCGAGCCCAGTGAGGCCGAGCGCGATCGGATCGTCGAACGCATCCAGCCGATCGGTCGCGTGGCCTCCGGTCCGGTCGATATGGAGGAAGAGACCGCCGACCTGAGTCCGGGTGACATCTACAGCAATGTCTGTGCGGCCTGTCACGACACCGGGGCCTCCGATGCCCCGATCAAGGGCGACTCCGACGCCTGGGCCGCCCGCCTCGACGAGCGCAGCCTGGACGAGGTGTTCGACAACTCCATCAACGGCATAGGTGCGATGCCGGCTCGCGGCGGTGATTCCAGCCTGAGTGACGAGGAAGTGAAGCTGGTGGTGGTCTACATGCTGGACGAAGCCGGTATTGATCACGGCTGGGAGCCCGAAGACGCCAACGGCGATGAGAACGGCAATGGTGACGAAAACGGTAACGGCGAGGCCGTGACCGAAGATGACGATGCCGCTGTCGAGGACGACGAAGCACTGGAAGGGATTGCCCTGGATACCGGTGACGTGAGTCGTGGCGAGTCCCTGTACAGCACCTGCATCGCTTGCCATGGTGCCCAGGGTCAGGGTTCCCCAGCGTTCCCGAAGATTGCCGGCCAGACCGCCGAGTACACCGCCGACAAGCTCGTGCGCTACCGTGCCGGCGAGACCGTGGGTGACCGCACGGCCCTGATGGCGCCGAATGCGGCCCGCCTGTCGGACCAGGATATTGCCGACCTGGCGGTGTACGTCGCGACCTTCGAAGACTGATCGGTTTCGATCCGATCTCAAGGCCCGCGTCGGCAGCTGCCGTGCGGGCCTTTTCTTTGCCGGGTTACTGGGTGCGCCAGTGATCCAGCGCGCGATAGCTGAGCGCCTCGGTCAGGTGACCGGTCGTGATCGGGTCGCTGGGTTCGAGGTCGGCGATCGTCCGCGCGAGGCGCAGGATGCGGTGGTAGGCGCGTGCCGACAGGCGAAAGCGCTCCGCAGCGCGGTCCAGCAGGGCGCGATCGCCTGCCTCCAGGGTGGCGTGCTGGTCCAGCATCTGGCCCGCCAGTTCGCGATTGAGGGAGCCCTGGCGTTGCCGTTGGCGTTCCTGCGCCAGGGCGACGCGTTGCGCGACGGTCCTGGAGTCTTCGCCGGGTTCGCCATGCGAGGCCAGTTCGGGCGGCGGGATGCGCGGGACCTCGATCGCCAGGTCGATGCGGTCCAGTAGCGGCGCGGACAGGCGTCGCCGGTGGCGCGCCATCTGTTCCGGGGAGCACTGGCAGCGCGCCCCGAGGTCGCAGTCGAAGCCCTGTGGACAGGGGTTCATCGCCGCTACCAGCTGGAACCGGGCGGGAAACTCGGCCTGCCGGGCGGCTCGGGCGATATGAATCGTCCCGGTCTCAAGCGGCTCGCGCAGGACATCGAGCACACTGCGCTGGAATTCGGTCAGCTCGTCCAGAAACAGCACGCCGTGATGCGCCAGCGAGATCTCGCCCGGGCGTGGTGTGGAGCCACCACCGACCAGTGCGACCCCCGAGGCCGTGTGGTGGGGCGAGCGGAACGGTCGGGCGCGCCAGTCGCGCTGCAGGTGGCCGGTGTCGCGCAGACTGTGGATCGCGGCGGTCTCCAGTGCTTCCGCCTCGGACATCGGTGGCAGGATGCCCGGTATGCGTGCGGCCAGCATGGACTTGCCGCTGCCGGGCGGGCCGACCATTAACAGGTGGTGGCCACCCGCGGCCGCGATCTCCAGTGCGCGACGTGCCTGGTGCTGACCGCGCACATCGGCCAGGTCGGGGTAGCGATCCGGTTCCGCTTCGACGGGTCGGCCCTCGTCCAGCTCCCCTTGACCCTGCAGCCCGGCGCAGACCGCGATCAGGTGGTCGGCGGTGCGCACCCGCGCGGCGCTGGCCAGTGCCGCCTCGGCCCCGTCCTCGGGGTTCACGATCAGCTCGCGCGCCTCATTAGCGGCTGCCAGTGCGGCGGCCAGCGTCCCGCCGACCGGCCGCAGGGTCCCGTCCAGTCCCAGTTCGCCCAGAAACTCGCGCCCTTCGAGGGCGCTGCCCGGGATCTGCTGGCTGGCGGCGAGGATGCCCAATGCGATGCCGAGGTCGAAACGCCCGCCATCCTTCGGCAGGTCGGCCGGGGCCAGGTTGACGGTGATGCGGCGGCGGGGAAAGTCGAAGCCGCTGGTCTGGATGGCCGCGCGGACGCGGTCGCGGCTCTCGCGCACGGCCGCCTCCGGCAGGCCGACAATCTGGAATGACGGCAGGCCGTTGGCCAGGTGAGTCTCGATGGTGACCAGCGGTGCCTGGATCCCGGCGACCGCACGGGCATGGCTGATGGCAATGGGCATCCTTGCCCTCCCTGTTGCGGGTCCGGGCCTCCGTGCCCGGTGGTTCTATGGGGAGTGTGTTACTCCGCGGTCTTGCGTTCGGCCTCGAGGGCCTCCACGCGGGCTTCCAGCTCGGCCAGGCGTTCGCGGGTGCGTTCCAGCAGCGCAACCTGGACGTCGAAGTCCTCGCGGGTGACCAGGTCCATGCGCTCGAAGCCGTGCTGCAGCGACGAGCGGACCTGACGCTGGACATCCTCCTGCATATGGCGCACCGACTCCGGCAGGCTCTCGGTGATCCGGCGCGCGAGATCGTCAAAGCGTTTGGGGTCGATCATGGGCCGTTCTCTTCTTTTGATTCGAGGATGTATTCAGTGTAGCGCGTCGCGCGGATCGTTACTGCGAGGCGGAGCGCCCGCCATCCACCGGGATCACCTGTCCGGTGATGTAGGGCGCATCCAGCAGCAGAAAGCGTACCGTACGGGCGATGTCGTCGGGGTGGCCCTCGCGTTTGAGGGCGGTGCGCTCGACCATCGCTTCGTGCGTCCCGGCATTGTTCGGATCCTCGGGCGAGAGGATTGCGCCGGGTGCGACGCCGTTAACACGCACGTCCGGGCCCAGTTCGCGGGCATAGGCCTGGGTCAGGGCCCAGAGTCCCGCCTTCGCCGCGGAATACACGGGGTAACCCTTCAGCGGGCGCAGGGCATGAATGTCCACGATGTTGACCACTGCGCCCCGGGTGCGCGCGAGCGCCGGCGCACAGGCCTGGGTCAGAAATGTGGGGGCCTTCAGGTTGGACCCGACCAGGTCATCCCATGCCTGCGTATCGATCGCGCCGACCGGGGTCGCGTAGAAGGTCGAGGCATTGTTGACCAGGTAATCCAGCCGCCCCCAGGCCTCTTCCGCCTCGCGTGCCAGGCGCTGGATGTCGTTCAGGTTCAGCAGGTCGGCTTGCAGGATGCGCGCGCTGTCCTCGCGCCGGGCATTCAGCGAGTCGGCCAGGGCGGCAGCGTCGTCGCGCGACCCTCGATAGTGAATGAGCACGCGCAGGCCCTCGCCGTGCAGCCAGCGCACGATGGTCGCGCCGACCCGGCGCGCGGATCCGGTGACCAGCACCACGCCGGTTTCCGATCGCTCTCCCTGTGTGTGTTCCGTCACGTCATGCCTCGCCTTGGTACCATTTGTCGCCATGCTGCCGCCGAAACCTAGCACACCCGCGCCGGACGACCCGGCTGCCGCCATCGCGCGGCAGATGCACGACTCCCTGCAACAGAGTATCGCCGCGCACGGCGGGTTCCTCCCGTTTGTCGATTACATGCACCAGGCGCTGTATGCGCCGGGGCTCGGCTATTACGTGAACGGGGCGCGCAAGTTGGGCGCGGGCGGTGATTTCGTGACCGCGCCGGAGCTGTCCTCGCTCTTCGGCGAGACCCTGGCCAGCTGGCTGGCCCCGCTGCTGCGCGACGAACTGGCGGGCGGCGGGCAGCTGCTGGAGTTTGGCGCGGGCAGCGGCCGGCTGGCCGGCGATGTGCTTGTGACGCTGCGCGAGCTGGGCGTGGGCTGGCAGTGCTACAAGATCATCGAGGTCAGCCCGGACCTGCGGGCTATGCAGCAGGAGCACCTGGCGGAACGCCTGGAGCCGGAGGAGTACGCCCGGGTGGAATGGCTCGATGCCCTGCCCGAGGAGCCGATCCGGGGTGTGGTACTGGCGAACGAGGTGCTCGACGCAC
This sequence comes from Thioalkalivibrio sp. ALRh, assembly GCF_000381425.1. NCBI lineage: Bacteria > Pseudomonadati > Pseudomonadota > Gammaproteobacteria > Chromatiales > Ectothiorhodospiraceae > Thioalkalivibrio > Thioalkalivibrio sp. ALRh. The sequence continues at coordinate 1,008,123 of NZ_KB906519.1, read as the reverse complement.
TGCCGGTGGAGCTCTTTCGCTGGCGCGAGGGCCAGCCCTGGCAGATGGGTGTCACAGTGGATGGCGACGGCAGGCTGGTGCTGGCGGAGCAGTCGGCCCCCGAGCCACTGGCGGACGTCGTGCGCGAGCTGCAGGCGGTGCATGGCCCCTGGCCCGACGGATACACCTCCGAGTGGCGTCCGGCTCAGGCGGCCTGGGTTGCGAGCGTGGCCGCCTGTCTGGAGCAGGGTGTAGCGTTGCTGGTCGACTACGGGTTTCCGCGGGCCGCGTATTACGCCGCGGAGCGCCACCAGGGCACGCTGGTTGGCTATTACCGTCAGCAGATGATGCTGGACCCCCTGGCGGAGCCCGGGCTGATGGACCTGACGGCCAGCGTCGATTTCACTGCGGTGGCCGAGGCCGCGGATGCGGCGGGGCTCGATGTGCTCGGTTATGCCGCGCAGGGCGAGTTCCTGCTGGGTGCGGGCCTGGCGCAGCGCTTCGAGGCGCGCGTCGGCAGTGGCGAGGATGCCCGCAAGACCATGCAGGCCGCCCAGGCCGTGCGCATGCTGACCCTGCCCGGAGAGATGGGCGAGCGCTTTCAGGTGATGACCCTGGGTCGCGCCTGTGCTGCGCTCGACTTCTCCGCGATCCCCGATCGGCGCGGCCGCCTGTGAGGGACTCGCAATCCCGTCCGGTTCGCCCGGAATCCTTCCCCGTACCCGCGCCCCGAGGCATGCTGCTCCTATGAAAGTCCTGGGTATCGAGACCTCCTGCGACGAGACGGGCGTGGCGCTGATCGATGATCAGCGCGGCCTGCTCGCGCACCGGCTGTACAGCCAGACCGACCTGCATGCGGTCTACGGCGGCGTGGTGCCGGAGCTCGCTTCGCGCGATCACATCCGGCGCCTGCTGCCGCTGCTGCGGGCGGTGCTGGACGAGGCGGGCGTGAAGGGGCCCGAGCTGGATGCAATCGCCTATACCGGCGGGCCGGGACTGCTGGGGGCCCTGCTGACGGGGGCCTCGGTCGCGCGCTCGCTCGCCTGGGGCTGGGGCGTGCCGGTGATGCCGGTGCACCACCTCGAAGGCCACCTGCTGGCCCCGTTCCTGGAGGACGCCGGACTCGATTTCCCGTTCCTGGTGCTGCTGGTCTCCGGCGGGCACACGCAGCTGATCCATGCCCGGTCTCTGGGCGATTACGAACTCTTGGGCGAGAGTATCGACGACGCCGCCGGCGAGGCCTTCGACAAGACCGCCAAGCTGCTGGGGCTGGGCTATCCTGGCGGTCCCGCCCTGTCGCGCCTGGCCGAGCAGGGGGTGAGCGATGCCCTGCGTCTGCCGCGCCCGATGCTCGACCGGCCGGGGCTGGACATGAGCTTTTCCGGCCTGAAGACGGCCGTGCTGACTGCCCTGAACAAGCAGGAATACCGCCCGCAGGATGTCGCGCGCGCATTCGAGGAGGCGGTCAGCGAGACCCTGGTGGAGAAGACCCGGAGGGCGCTGGAGCAGAGTCAGGCCCCGGCGCTGGTGGTCGCCGGCGGGGTGGCCGCGAACACCCGGCTGCGCGCGGGACTGCAGGCGATGGCCGCGCAACAGGGGGTGCCGGTGTATTTCCCGCGGATCGAGTTCTGCACGGACAACGGGGCGATGATCGCGCTCGCCGGGCTGCGCCGCCTGCAGGCGGGCTGGGCGCCCGACGACCAGGCCCCGGCGATCACGGCGCGTGCCCGCTGGCCGCTGGCGGAGCTCTCCGCCTGAGGCAGATCGCTAGTCTCGCGGCGGTTCTGCCGCCTCGTCCTTCTTGTAGCCGATCTTCCCTTCCTCCCCGCGCATCAGGCGGCGGATGTTGGTGTCGTGGCGGATGAACAGCACCACCGCCATGGCCGCCACGATCAGCGCGAGCCAGAAATCCGGTTCCAGGAACACGAAGTAAACGGGTGCCAGCGTCGCCGCGACCAGGGCCGACAGCGAGGAGTAGCGCCAGATCGCGGCGACCACGAGCCAGGTCAGCAGCGTGAGCCCGCCGACCAGCGGGTTGAGTGCCAGAAGCACGCCCAGCGCGGTGGCCACGCCCTTGCCGCCGCGAAAGCCGTAGTACACGGGAAACACATGTCCGAGGAAGGCGGCCAGGCCGATCAGGCCGAGGGCCCAGGTCGGAAAGATGCTGAGCTGGGCGGCGACGAACACCGGCAGCCAGCCCTTGCCGACATCCCCGATCAACGTGATGATGGCCGCCTTCTTGCCTCCGTAGCGCAGTACGTTGGTCGCACCGGGGTTGCCCGAGCCTGTGTGACGTGGGTCCGGCAGCCGCAGCAACTTGCTCACGACGATGGCCGTGGAAAGCGATCCCAGCAGATACGCGATGACAATGCCCAGTACGATGTCCATGCAAACTCGACCTGAAGATTCGGTTGGGTGGGGTGTGGCGCGAAACGGCGCCCATGATACGCAAGCCGGGGCGCTGCGTTCAGGGTGGCGGCGGGTTGGCCCGCGATGACGCGCCCGACCCTTGTGCTGCTGCACGGCTGGGGGTTCTCCCCGGCAGTCTGGGCGCCTTTGCGTGCCGCGCTGCCCGGGTTCGAGATCTACGCGCCGGCCCTGCCGGGGCACGGGGAACTCGCTGGTGGAGAGGCCCTGGGCGATCCTGTGGCTACCTGCGAGGCCATCCGGGCTCAGCTGCCGCGCCCGCTGTCGCGCCCCATCTGGCTGGGCTGGTCGCTCGGCGGGCTGGTTGCGCTGGAGCTGGCGCGCCAGATGCCGGATACCCGGGGGCTCATGCTGCTCAATTCCACGCCGCGTTTTGCAGCGGCCCCGGACTGGGGCCATGCGCTGCCGGCCGCGGAGCTTGCGGACTTTCAGTTGGCCCTCGAGGGGCCCCGGCGGCGGCTGCACCGGCGACTGGCCATGCTCTGCGCCAGGGGCTCGCCGGAAGCGGCCTCGCTGGCCGCCGACCTGACGAGCGAGCTGGAGGGTACCCCGGCGACCGATCAGGGCCTTGCGGCCGGGCTGGCCTGCCTGATGGGCCGTGACCAGCGCGCCTGCTGGCAATCCAGTCCGGTGCCGGTCGCGGCCTGCCTCGCCGAGGGGGACGCGCTGGTGCCGTCCACCGTGGCGGACGGCCTGCGCGGCCTGCGCCCGGACGCCCGACTGGCCGTGCGGCTCGGGGGGCATGCGCAGTGGTGGCGGGACCCGGCGCCCGTGGCGGCCTTCATAAACGAGTTTGTAGCGGCACTGGAGTGATCGGCGATCCATGACGGGGGCAGATGAATACGCACTGGACAAGGCGCGCGTACGCGAGGCCTTCGGGCGGGCGGCCGCGGGCTACGAGGCCCATGCGGTGCTGCAGCGCGAGGTCCAGGGGCGGCTGCTCGAGCGACTCGATCTGGTCAAGCTCCAACCGGTCCGCGTGCTGGATCTGGGCTGCGGCACCGGGGAGGCGCTGGATCTCCTGGCGCGGCGCTACCGCAAGGCCGAGCTGACCGGTGTTGATTTTGCCCCGGGTATGGTCGCGGCGGCGCAGCGCCGGGGCCGCTGGTGGCGACGGCCGCTGGCCGTGTGTGCGGACATCGAGGCGCTGCCCCTGCCGGAGGCGCACTACGATCTGGCGATCTCCAGTGCGGCGTTGCAGTGGTGTGCCAGCCTCGATCAGACCTTTGCCGAGGTGCGGCGTGTGCTGGCCCCGGGGGCGCTGTGGACCTTTTCCACCTTCGGCCCGGATACCCTGCGTGAGCTGCGCGCGGCCTTTGCCGAGGTCGACGGCGGGGACGCGCAACACGTGAATGCCTTTGTCGATATGCACGACATCGGTGATGCCCTGGTGCGTGCGGGGTTCGCGGACCCGGTGATGGATCAGGAGAGCCTGACGCTCACCTATGGCGATTTCGAGACTCTGTTGCGTGATCTGCGTGGGGTGGGGGTGCGCAATGCGCTGGCTGGGCGTGGGCGCGGGCTGCTGGGTCCGCGTCGGCTGCAGGCCGTGGCTGAGGCCTATGCGCGGGCGTTTGCGGTCGAGGGTCGACTGCCGGCGACCTGGGAGATTGTGTACGGCCATGCCTGGGTGCCGGAGGCTCCGCCGCCCTCGAAGCCGCAAGGCCGGGTGATTCCCGTTCGGCCGGTCTCTTGATCCAGATCAATCCGGGGCGATTGGCCCCTCGCGGAGCAAGGCCATAAAGATGTATTCTCTCTGGCGCTGAAAGTTCCGCCTGACTTGGGGCTAATTCCGAGTGTTACAGGCGGTATTGGTTTTTTGTGCGTCTGGAATGGGGTAAAGTTCACGCCCCCCGAAACCATCGGGACATCCGTGTTCCCCGCAGCAAGGTGGAAAAAGTCATGTCGCAAGCAGCCACTACGGCGGGTTCCGTACCCGCAACGTCAGTCGCTTCAACCGAGCAGTACAACTACGCGATCGTCAAGCGTTTCGCGATTGCCGCCGTCCTCTGGGGCGTGTTTGGCATGGCGGCCGGGGTCTGGATTGCCTCGCAGCTCGCGTTCCCGTTCCTGAATTTCGATATCGCCCAGATCACCTTTGGCCGATTCCGTCCGGTACATACCACGGCGGTTATCTTTGGTTTTGGTGGTAATGCCCTGTTTGCGACGTCGTACTATGTCGTCCAGCGCACCTGTCAGACACGGCTGTACGGTGATTCGCTGGCGAGCTTTACCTTCTACGGGTGGAACCTGGCGCTGATCCTCGGCGTGATCACCTACACCATGGGGATCACCCAGGGTCGCGAATACGCCGAGTTCAACTGGCAGATCGACCTGATCATCCTGGTCGTGTGGGTGGTCTACTTCTGGATCTACCTGCAGACCCTGCTGCGCCGGACCCAGCCGCACATCTATGTGGCGAACTGGTTCTTCATGTCGTTCATCCTGGCGACAGCCCTGCTGCACATCTTCAATAACCTGGAAGTGCCGGTCGGCATCTTCCACTCGCACTCCTACCCGCTGTTCTCCGGCGTGCAGGATGCGATGCGTCAGTGGTGGTACGGCCATAACGCGGTGGGCTTCTTCCTGACCGCGGCCTTCCTCGGGATGATGTACTACTTCGTGCCCAAGCAGGCCGGTCGACCGATCTACTCGTACAAGCTGTCGATCATCCACTTCTGGGCGCTGGTGTTCCTGTACATGTGGGTGGGCGCGCACCACCTGCACTGGACCGCCCTGCCGGACTGGGTCTCCACCCTGGCGGCGACCTTCTCCATCCTGCTGCTGCTGCCCTCCTGGGGTGGCATGATCAACGGCATCATGACCCTGTCGGGGGCCTGGGATAAGCTGCGCACCGACCCGATCATGCTGTTCCTGATCACCGCGCTGTCGTTCTACGGCATGTCGACCTTCGAAGGTCCGATGATGTCGCTGAAGAGCGTGAACGCGCTGTCGCACTACACCGACTGGACCGTCGGCCACGTGCACTCCGGTGCGCTGGGCTGGGTGGCGATGATCACCTTCGGTTCGCTGTACCACCTGATCCCGCGTCTGTGGGGCGTCAACCTGTACAGCCTCAAGCTTGTGTACGTGCACTTCTTCCTGGCGACCATCGGGATCGTGCTGTACATCACCGCGATGTGGGTGGCCGGTATCGGTCAGGGCCTGATGCTGCGTGCCTTCGACCAGTACGGGAACCTTGCCTACACCTTCACCGAGTCGGTGGTGTTCCTGCATCGTCCGTATGTGGTGCGTGCCATTGGTGGCGGGTTCTTCCTCGCCGGCATGCTGATCATGGCCTGGAACGTCGCCATGACTGTCCGCATGGGCATCAAGTCCGAAGCTCGCGAGCGTGAAGAAGCCCGCGCGGCCGAAGCCCGCACGGCCTGATAGGGAGAGACTAGATCCATGAAGCACGAAAGCGTTGAAACCAATGCCGGCCTGCTGATCATCCTGACGCTCGCGGTGATCAGTGTGGGCGGCCTGGTCGAGATTGTCCCGCTGTTCTACATCGACGACACGATCGAAGAAGTAGACGGCGTGCGCCCGTACACCCCGCTGGAGCAGCGCGGGCGTGACATCTTTGTCCGCGAGGGTTGCTACACCTGCCATTCGCAGATGGTGCGCCCGTTCCGTGACGAGATGCTGCGCTACGGCCACTACTCGCTGGCAGCGGAGTCCAAGTACGACCATCCGTTCCAGTGGGGCTCCAAGCGTACCGGGCCGGACCTGGCGCGCGTCGGTGGCAAGTACTCCAACGAATGGCAGGTCCAGCATCTGATTGACCCGCAGTCGCTGGTGCCCGAGTCGATCATGCCCGGTTATCCTTGGCTGGCGACCACGCCGCTGGACTACTCCGATGTCGCGGCGCGCATGCGTGCCCTGAAGCGCGTCGGCGTGCCGTACTCGATTACCGAGGAAGAGTACGAGGCCAATGTCGAGAAGTTCGGCGAACAACACGCCCGGATGTTCGACATCAACAACGCCGAAGAGATGCTGATCGAGCAGGCGCAGGCCGAGAACTTTGACGGCGACTCCTCGTTCATCTCCGAGATGGATGCCATGGTGGCCTACCTGCAGGTGCTCGGCACCATGGTTGATTTCAGCGAATACGACGACGGCCACTTCGCCGAATTCCGTTAGGGAATTCGGCCCGGCCAAGGTTGGGAGACATGGCAGCAGCCTGGGAATGGATTACGGATCTCGGCAACAGCAAGATGTTTGCGCTGGTGCTGTTCATGAGCACGTTCATCGGGATCGTGATTTACCTGTTCGCCAAGCCGAGCCGGGCCAAGAAGTTCGAGACGTATCGCTACATTCCTCTGGAAGAAGATGATTCGCACCTGGAGCCCACGGCCCGGCGCGACAAAACCGAGAGCGAAAAGCAATGAGCACACAGGACAACCGCGATAAGAACCAGGTCGAGACCACCGGGCACGTCTGGGACGGGGACCTTCAGGAATACAACAACCCGCTCCCGCGCTGGTGGCTGTGGGGCTTCTACGCCACGGTCGTGTTTGCGCTGGTCTACTGGCTGATCTATCCGGCCTGGCCTATCGGCGACAGCTTCACCAAGGGCTTTGCCACCATCACCTACGAGGTGAACGGCGAAGAGCGCACCACGCACTGGAACACCCGTGCCCTGCTGGCGCGCGACATGCAGACCGGCGAGTACGCGGTGCGCCAGCGCGAGATGCTGGAGCAGGTCGCCAGCCAGGACTACGAGACGATCCTGGCCGATGCCGACTCCATGAGCTTCGTCAACGCGTACGCCCAGGGTTCCTTCGGGACCTGGTGTGCGGCCTGTCACCAGGTCGGCGGCGCGGGTGTGATCGGGCAGTATCCGAACCTGCGCAACGACCACTGGAAGTGGGGCGGCACGGTCGAGCAGATCGAGCACACAATCCGTGAAGGTCGTCTGGGCTACATGCCGGGGTATCGCGACACGCTGACCCGCGATCAGATGAACGAAGTGGCGGCCTACGTCCTGTCGCTGAATGATTACGACGTTGACTCCGACATGTCCGATGCCGGCGAGCGGATTTTCGCCGGCATGGAAGGCGGCTGCTTCCAGTGCCACGGTGAGGATGGCCAGGGCCTGGCCTCACAGGGCGCGCCGAATCTGACCAACAACATCTGGGGCCTTATCGACGTGCAGGGTGCGGAGAGTGACTCCGAGCGCCTGCGCCTGGTGGCCAACTTCGTCCGTGATGGCATCCAGCGCGAGATGCCGGGATTTGCCGACCGCCTGTCGGACGACGAGATCAAGATGCTGACGGCGTACGTCCATTCGCTGGGCGGCGGTCAGTAAACGCATTGCTCCCGGGGTTCACCAGCGGGTGAGTCCCGGTTCGCACTACAGGGGTTCCGCACGGGTTTCTTGACGGCCGTCCGGGCCCCTGCTTCCGTTGGGGAGACACTCCCTCGCACATGGTGGTGTGCGCACGCCGGGTTCATTCCCGGGAGGATTCATGGCGCAAGGCCAGCCAATCTACGAGGCTCGCATTCCGATCCACCCGCGATCGGTCAAGGGCCGTTTTCGCAACCTCAAGACCGGGATCCTTCTCCTGGCCTACGGGGTGTTCTTTGGCCTCCCCTGGCTGCGCTGGGACCGAGAATACGGTCCGAGCCAGGCGGTGCTGTTCGATATCCCCAACCGACAGTTCTTCCTGTTTGATCTGGTCGTCTACGCCCAGGACATCTTCTGGCTGGCGGGCTTCCTGGTCGTCGCGGCGCTATTGCTGTTCTTCGTCACCGGCGTGCTGGGTCGGGTCTTCTGTGGCTATTTCTGCTTCCAGACGCTTTGGACCGACGTGTTCATGTACCTGGAGCGCAAGATCCAGGGCGAGCGGCCGGCCCGTCTCCGCCTGTCCAAGCAGCCCTGGAATGTCGAGAAGCTCTGGAAACTGGGCGCGACGCACCTCTCCTGGCTCCTCGTCGCCTTTGCCACGGGGCTCGGCTTCGTCCTGTACTGGGCTGATGCCCCGACTCTGGCACGCGACTTCTTCAGCGGTGATGCCCGGTTCGCCGCGTACGTGACTGCGGGCCTGCTGACCGCCACCACCTATACCTTTGCCGGGTTGGCGCGCGAACAGGTCTGTACCTTCATCTGTCCGTACGCCCGATTCCAGAGCGTGATGTTCGATCGCGATACCCTGATCGTTTCCTATGACCAGAACCGCGGCGAGGGCTCAGCGGGTCGCGCGAAGGTGAAAGCGGGCCTGAAGACCCGAGAGGAGCGACAGGCGGCCGGGGTCGGTGACTGCATCGATTGCGGGTACTGCGTCCAGGTGTGTCCTACAGGGATCGATATCCGCGATGGGCTGCAGGTCTCGTGTATCCACTGTGCCCTGTGCATTGATGCCTGCGACACCATCATGGACAAACAGGGCTGGCCCCGCGGCTTGATCGGCTATTCGTCGGAGCGTGAGCTCGAAGGCGGCAAGACCCGCTGGCTGAAGGGCAAGACGCTTGGATACGGGGCGGCGGTGCTAGTGGTCGTCGGTGCGCTGGTCTTCAGTATCCTCGAACGCCCGCCGGTCGATGTGAACGTCAACCAGGTGCGACAGCCGCTATTCGTGCAGATGTCCGACGGTCGGGTGCAGAACAGCTACGAATTGCGCCTGAACAACGTCTCCGACCAGGAGCTCGATTTCACGCTCGATATCGATGGGCTCGAGGGCGCGACGCTCGACCTGGGCCAGGTCGAGCAGATCCGGCTTGAACCCGGCCAGCGGCTGACCGTACTGGCCCGCATACGCCACGACGTGGAGGCCGGGGCGGATTCGCCGCTCCGCTTCTATTTCGTGATCCGCGATCGCGAGGGACGGATCGACCCGGTCGAGGCCGATGCCCGCTTCAGCCACCGCTGACCGCGCGGCCAGGGAAACGCTGAAATATCGGCGTTTCCCTGCGGCACATGGACGTGCCGCCGGAAATCGACCACCGCAGGTGGTTGATTCCGAAGCAAGCTGCAAATCCCTTTGCTCGTGCAAAGGCCGAAAGACGGTGAAGCGCCGCGTGCGGCTCTGAAAGCCAGGACGGCTTTATTGAGCGCTTTTATAAGATACGACAATCCGGCTGGCGAAACTGGCGCGCCGCCAACCGAGTGATACCCTGCTGCGCCGGAACGACACGATGAAGACATCATGAGCAATCTCGTCATCTCCCTTGGACTGGGCAGCGCCGCGCTCGCGCTGCTGTTTGCGCTGATCTACAAGTTCACCCGTCTGCGCGCCTACAACACGGCCGCCGTGGTGGTGGCGATCATGCTGTTCGTGTTCATCCCGACCTCCATCCTCACCTGGCAGGGCGCGGATGTGTTCGCGATCCATCTCGCGCTGTACATCATCGTGCCCTACGGGCTGGGCATCATCCTCACCCAGAAGGAGGCGGAAGCCGAGGACGGACAGAAGGGATCGTTCAGCCTGCACTGGGCCCCGCTGGTGATTGTCGGCTTTTTTACGATCATCGCGTCGGTCCAGGCGGTCCTGATCACGCTCGCCCACAACGGCATGCCGGAGCGCTTTATCGGCACCCTGCTGCCCGAGCCCGAGACGCCGGCCGAGCGCGTGACCTCGGCCTTCCCCGGGACGGTCGGCGGCATCCAGGAGCGCGACGAGGCCCTCGCCGTGCACCGCATGACGCGGCTCCAGGAACAGCGCGAACTGGGCTGGCAGGTGCGCCAGGGCTGGGTGGAAACCCCGGTCGAAGGGGAGAGCGCCACCTTCCAGGTGGAAGTCCTGGATGCCGAGGGGCGTCCGATCTCCGATGCCGATATCAGTGGCCTGTTCATGTGGGTCGCCGACGAACGCCGCGACCAGGCCTTCGAGATGCAGTCGATCGGTGAAGGGCTCTATCAGGTCGAGCTGTCACTGCCATCGCCGGGGCGCTGGGACCTGCGCTTCCATATCGAACACGACGGCCAGCTGGTCGAACAGCAGGCGCGCACCCGCGTTCGCGGCCAGTCCAGCTAATCTCGCCGACCGCCGGTGAGCGGATCACGCCCCGAGCCCGATTCCACGGCCACGCCCGCTGACACGGGTGGTGGCTGTTTTCACTGTGGTCTGCCGATTCCGGGCGGTGCGCATTACCCGGTCCTGTTCGAGGGACGCGAGCAGTCAACCTGCTGTCCCGGCTGCCAGGCCGTCGCCGGCGCGATCATCGAGCGCGGCCTGGGCGCTTACTATCACCATCGTCCGGCGCCGCCCGGGCAGGCCGGCGAACCCCTGGTCCCCGACGAGCTGCGGGAGCTCGAACTCTTCGATACCGAGGCCGTCCAGCGCTCGTTCGTGACACCGGCATCAGACGCCGCCACCAGCGGCGGCCCCCGGCTCGAGGCCGCACTGATCCTCGAGGGGATCACCTGCGCCGCCTGCGTCTGGTTGAACGAGCGCCATGTGCAGTCCCTGCCGGGCGTGATCGCCTTCAGCATCAACTACTCGACCCATCGCGCCCGCCTGGTCTGGGACCCGGAGCGCATCGCCCTGTCCGCGATCCTCAAGGCGATCCGCGATATCGGTTACCACGCCCACCCGTACGATCCGGGCACCCGCGAGAAGGCGATCGCCCGCGAACGCGGTGTGGCGCTGCGCCGGATCGGGGTGGCCGCGCTCGGCATGATGCAGGTGATGATGCTGGCCCTGGCCATCTGGCTGGGCGAGGACGACGCCCAGCACGCCGACCTGATGCAGTTCATGCGCTGGGTGGCAGCGGCCCTGACTACCCCTGTGGTCTTCTACTCGGCTATCCCGTTCTACCAGAGCGCATGGCGCGATCTGCGCCAGCGAAGGCTCGGCATGGATGTTCCGGTGAGCCTGGCGATCATCGTGACCTACTTGGCCAGTCTTTACGCGGTCCTGCTCGGGACCGGCGAGCATGTCTACTTCGAGTCGGTCGTCATGTTTGTCTTCTTCCTGCTGACCAGTCGCTACCTCGAGTTGATCGCGCGACAGCATGCGAGCCAGGCCATCGATCGCCTGGATCGACTGGTGCCGGCCCTGGCCCATCGACTGGATGCCGGCGGCCAGGAGGAGCCCGTGGCCCTTGGCGACCTGAGCCCCGGCGACCGTGTACGCGTCCGGCCCGGAGAGTCGGTCCCGGCCGATGGCGTGGTCGCCCAGGGGCGTTCCACCATTAACCGTGCCTTGCTGACTGGCGAACCGGATCCCGAGCCGGTTGCCGCGGGCGACGAAGTCGTGGGCGGCACCGTCAATGTCGATGGGCCGCTGGTCGTGGAGGTCCGCCGCGTCGGCGCCGAGACCACGCTGGCCGCGATCCAGCGCCTGCTCGATCGCGCGCAGAGCGAGAAACCCCGGATCGCCCGTCTCGCCGAGACCGGGACCGGCTGGTTTGTCGGGGCGGTCCTGCTCCTGACCGCCCTCGCAGGCCTCGTCTGGTATGCCTGGATCGACCCCAGCCGGGCGCTGTGGGTGATGGTGGCGATGCTGGTCGCCACCTGTCCCTGCGCATTGGCGCTGGCAACACCCGTCGCGCTCACCGCGACCACGGGCACGCTGTCACGCCTGGGGCTCCTGGTAACGCGCGGCCGCACCCTGGAGGCCCTGGCGCGTGTCGATACCGTCTGCCTCGACAAGACGGGCACCCTGACCGAGGGCCGCCCGCGCCTCGTGGCACAGCAGGATCATGTGGCGCCGCCACCAGGGCAGGACTGGCGCACGTGGGCCGCGGCGCTGGAGGCCCATTCGGAACACCCTCTATCGCGGGCCTTCCGTGAGGCCGTGCCCGCCCCCGGCGTGGCTGCCCGGGCCGTCCATAACGAGCCGGGCAGTGGACTGGTCGGCCAGATTGACGGGCGCGAGGTGGCGATCGGGGGGCGCGGAATGCTGTCGCAAGCGGACCCTCCGGCCGCCGAGGCCCCGGCGGATAGTCCGTTCGCCTCGCCGGTCTGGCTGGTGGTGGATGGTCAGCCGGTTGCGACCTTCTGGCTCGCCGACACGCCACGACCCGAGGCGGCCGAGACGGTCGCGACGCTGCGCGCGCGCGGGCTCGAGGTGATACTCCTGACCGGCGACCGTCCGGAGGCGGGGCAGCGCTTCGCTGAGCACCTGGGTATCGACCGGTTCCATGGCGGCCTGACGCCGGAGGACAAGCTGCGCCATGTACGCGACCTCCAGGCTGAGGGCCGCACCGTGCTGATGGCCGGGGAGGGAATCAACGACGCGCCGGTGCTCGCGGGGGCGGATGTCTCCCTGGCCATGGGTGGTGGTACCCGTCTGGCGCAGACCCAGGCCGATCTCGTGCTAACTTCCGACCGCCTGGATCGGTTGCCGGAAGCACTGGATCAGGCCCGCCGCACGACGCGAATCGTGCGCCAGAACATTGCCTGGGCCATCGGCTACAATGCAGTCGCCCTGCCGTTTGCCGCTGCCGGCCTGCTCACGCCCTGGCTGGCCGCGTTGGGGATGTCGATGAGTTCCCTGCTGGTGGTGGGCAATGCCCTGCGTCTGCGTCCGGGGCGCGACCGTGTGGCCGCTCCGCGCGAGCACGCCAGTCGTGCGCCTGCCGAGGCGTCTGCCTCGCCCCCGGGTTGAGGCTCGGCGCAGGACGAGTAGACTGGTCGCCATGTCGATTCTTTACCTGTTGATCCCGCTGGCGATGCTGTTTGCCCTGGTCGTGGGGATGGTCCTGCTGTGGGCGATACGGTCGGGTCAGTACGATGACCTCGAGGGTCCGGCGCACCGTATCCTGATGGATGACGATGATCCGCGGATCCCGACTACCGAAGACGACGAGAAGGACCAGACTTCCAGGGAGACGCAGCGCCCGGAAGACCGACCGCGCTGATCCGGAAACTTGCGCCGGGGCCTCCTGCCGCTTAACCTTTACCCATTCTTAAATCGATGTGTGTTGAGGGCTTTGGCTATGCGTGAGTGGTTTACCTTTGCGAACTTCCCGTTGACGTTCACTGCCGCCCTGATCATCTGGTCCTGGATCAGCTTCTTCTCGGTGATCCTGTTCGGCGGCTGAGCCAGGGATTCCCGTGCGCCGCGTGAGCGGCGCCGGAAGCCATCAAAAAGGCCCCGATCGCATAAGCGGTCGGGGCCTTTTTCGTTGGGGGGTTGCCTAGGTAGCGAATCAGTCGGCGAACGCGGTGCGGATGCGCTTGATCGCGTTGTTCTCGATCTGTCGGATGCGCTCGGCGGAGACGCCATACTCGGCCGCCAGTTCATGCAACGTCGCTTTGGGCTCGCTCATGTAGCGGCGCGCCAGGATGTCGCGGGAGCGTTCGTCCAGCTCGCCCAGAGTGCTTGCCAGCCGCTCCTGGTAATGGCGGTCCCAGTCCTCGTCCTCGGCCACCTGCGCCGGGTCGTCGCTCATGTCCTCGAGGCTCAGCCGCTGGGCCGGGGCCAGGTAGCTGTGCTCGTCGTCGCTATCGGGCGCGGGATCAAAGCTCGCGTCCTGACTGGACAGGCGCCGTTCCATCTCCCAGACGTCATTCTCGGATACCCCGAGGTCCCTGGCGACCGCCGAGACCTCGTCGTTCGACATCCAGCCGAGGCGCTGCTTGGCGCTGCGCAGGTTGAAGAACAGCTTGCGCTGCGCCTTGGTCGTCGCCACCTTCACAATGCGCCAGTTGCGCAGGATGAACTCGTGGATCTCGGCGCGGATCCAGTGCACCGCGAACGAGACCAGGCGCACCCCCTGGTTCGGGTCGAAGCGCCGCACGGCCTTCATCAGGCCGACATTACCTTCCTGGATCAGGTCGCCCAGGGGCAGGCCGTAGCCCTGGTAGCCGCGGGCCACATGCACGACGAAGCGCAGGTTGTGCAGGATCAGCTGGCGCGCCGCGTCCAGGTCGCTGCGTTCTTGCAGCGACCGGGCGAGTTCGCGCTCGTGTTCCGGGTCCAGAACCTCGATCCGGCTGACCGCCTGCATGTAATGGTCCAGGTTCCCGACGGGAACGGGCAGGTCTGCATGCACGGTTGCCAGGGCCTTGCTGTTCATCGTGATGGATGCCTCCTGAGAATAAAGCCAGAGATTAGCACTCGTTTCAGTAGAGTGCTAAACCCGCTGAAAGTTCCGGGAGTTATTGCTGTTTCGCATGCGCTCAAGGCGCGTCGCGCAGCGCGTGGCCGCTGCCCAGTCGGGCGCCCAGCCAGCCCAGTATCAGGCCCACCACGATCAGGCCCAGCAGATCCCCGGCATGCGGCAGGCGCAGGGTGAACTCCAGGTCGAATGCGGCAGCCGCCTCGGTCAGCGGTTCGCGACTCAGCGCGACCCCCACCAGCAGCAGGATAACGCTGAAGACACCCCCACCGAACCCGGTCAGCACACCCCCGTAGAGCGACGGGCGGCGCAGAAACCGGTGGGTGGCGCCACTGATGCGCGAGATCGCGATTTCTTCCTGGCGCTCGCGCAGTTCCGAGGCGGTGGCGAGCGCCAGGATCAGTACGGCGCCGAGCCCCAGCAGCGCGGCAACCACGGACAGGATGCGCAGGCCCAGCTCGTGCAGGCTGTTGAGTTGGCGCACCCACTCGTCGTCGGCGACTACCCCGGCCTCGGGCGCCAACGCCCGCAGGTCGTCACGCAACGCCGCCACCGTATCCGGCTGGGTGCTGGCGGGAACGACGTCAATCACGTCCGGTAACGGGTTGTCCTCCAGCCAGTCGAGCAGTTCCGGGTCCGGCAGGCTGTCGCGGTAGGCACCCAGTGCGGTGTCGGCGTCGATGCGCTCCCAGCGAGCGACACGTTCGTCATCGTCCAGCGCATCCTCGAGCCGCCCGGCCGTCTCTTCGTCGACATGATCGAGATAGAGCGCGATGCGCGGGTCGTGGTCGACATGCGCCGACAGGGCGCGCGCGTTGTCCAGCAGGACCCAGAGATAGGCAGGGAGCGCGAGGATGAAGCCCAGTACCGCGATGGTGATCAGGCTCAGGACCGGGGCCTGCAGTCGCCGGCCAAGACTGCGCCGGGCGGCATCGCGGTGGCTGTCCAGCCAGGCCGGTAGGGCATCAATCAGGCGGCGCCCGGGTCTCATGCGCTCGCCCCGCCGCGAGCCTCGATGCGGCCATTTTCCAGGTGCAGCACCGGTTTGCCCATGCGGCCGATCAGTTCCTGGTCATGGCTCGCGATCAGGGCGGTCATGCCGACGCGGTTGAAGTCGTCGAACAGCGCGAGGATCTCCTCCGAAAGGGCCGGGTCCAGGTTGCCGGTCGGCTCGTCCGCAAGCAGCAGTACCGGCCGGTGCACGATGGCCCGGGCGATGCCGACGCGTTGCTGCTCCCCTGCGGACAGGGTGCGCGGGTTGACCGTCTCCTTGTGCAGCAACCCGACCTTGTCCAGCGCCGCGCGCACCCGCTTGCGCATCTCCGGGCGACGGTAGGCCAGGATCTCCAGCGGCAGGGCGACGTTGTCGAACACGGGGCGGTCGAACAGCAGGCGGTGATCCTGGAAGACCAGGCCGATGCTGCGGCGAAAGCGCGGGATGGCCCGAGCCGACAGGCGGTCCAGTTCGTGCCCGTTCACGCGGATGCGGCCGCGGGTCGGGCGTTCCAGACCGGCGATCAGGCGCAGCAGCGTACTCTTGCCGGCCCCGGACGGGCCGGTGACAAAGGCCATCGCGCCGGCATCCACGCGCAGGCTGACATTGGACAGCGCATCGGCCGCGCTGCCAAAGCGCTTGGTTACGCGCTGCAACTGGATCATGCCGACTGGCTATCCTCGCGACCCAGGAGAGCGCGCACGAACGCGCGGGCATCGAAGCGCTGCAGGTCTTCGGCCTTCTCGCCCACGCCGATAAAGCGCACCGGTACCCCCAGTTGCTCGGCCAGCGCGAACAGAACGCCGCCCTTGGCGGTCCCGTCCAGCTTGGTGACCACGATCCCGTTCAGCCCCAGGGCCTCGTGGAACTGCCGTGCCTGGCTCAGCGCGTTCTGGCCGGTGCCGCCGTCGACCACCAGCAGCACCTCGTCCGGGGCGCTTTCGTCCAGCCGGCCCATCACGCGCTTCACCTTGCGCACTTCGTCCATCAGGTTGGTCTGGGTGTGCAGGCGTCCGGCGGTATCGGCGATCAGGATATCGGTCTTGCGCGCCTGGGCGGCCTGGAGGCCGTCGTAGACCACGGAGGCCGAGTCGGCCCCGGTCCCCTGGGCGATTACCGGGACGCCATTGCGTTCCCCCCAGGTCTGCAGCTGTTCCACCGCGGCCGCGCGGAAGGTGTCCCCGGCGGCCAGCAGCACCGAGCGGCCCTCGTCCTTGAAGCGATGCGCCAGTTTGCCGATCGTGGTGGTCTTGCCAGCACCGTTGATGCCGACCACCAGGATCGAAAACGGCCGCTCGGCCTGCGGGATATCCAGCGGCCGCGAGACCGGTTCCAGGATCTCCACCATCGCGGTCTCGAGCGCGTCCATCAGCGCGTCGGCGTTGTCCAGCTCGCGCCGTTTTACCTCGCGGGTGATACGATCCATGATCCGCTGGGTCGCATCCAGGCCGACATCGGCCAGGAGCAGGCGCTCTTCCAGTTCCTCGAACAGCTCGTCGTCGATCTTGCGCCGGAACAGGCTCTTGAGGTCGCCGCCGAGGGCCTGGCCGGTCTTGGCCAGGCCCTGGCGCAGGCGCTGGAACCAGCCGCCACGGGCCGGTTGCGCGTCGGGTTCCGGCTCGGGCGCCGCCGCGGTTTCCGGCGGGGCCTCCGGCGTGGTATCCGGGCTGGGCGTGGCGGATTCTTCGGATTTCTTCTTGCGGAAACCGAACATGTTTCAGGTGGTCCAGTAGAAAGTGTTCATGCTAGCACGGGGATCGTATTGCAATGCGTAGAGCAGTGCTCGGAAGTCTCGTTGGATGGATGGCCGTCTGGCTGATCAGTGCCAGTGTCGTGGCCGGGGAACTGGAGATCGAATCGGATGTGGTGGAGGCCACGCTCGACAACGGTCTGACCGTGCTGGTCCTGGAGGACCGGCGCGCACCGGTAGTGGCCAACATGGTCTGGTATCGCGTCGGCTCCGCCGATGAACACAGCGGCATCACCGGTATCTCGCACATGCTGGAACACATGATGTTCCGCGGTTCGGAGAAGTACGAGCCGGGCGAGTTCTCGCGGATCGTTGCGCGCCTGGGCGGGCGCGAGAACGCCTTTACCGGGCGCGACTATACCGGCTACCACCAGGTGATCGGCTCCGACCACTGGGAGACCGTGATGGCCATGGAGGCCGAGCGCATGCGGCACCTGAAGCTGCAGGAAGACGAGTTCCGTCCGGAGCTGCGGGTCGTGCAGGAGGAGCGGCGCCTGCGTGTGGAGGATCAGCCGAATTCTCTGCTGCGCGAGCAGTTGATGGCGACGGCCTTCTTCAACCACCCGTACGGCCAGCCCGTGATCGGCTGGATGACCGACATCGAGGCCTACACCCTGGAAGATCTGCAGGACTGGTATGACCGCTACTACCACCCCAGCAACGCGGTGGTCGTGGTCGTCGGCGATGTCGATGCCGACGAGGTCATCGCGGCCGCCGAGAAGCACTTCGGTGCCATCCCCAGCGGCAGCGTGCCCGAGGCCAAGCCGCGCCGGGAGACCCCGCAGGCCGGGGAGCGCCGGATAACCGTGCAGGCCCCGGCCCAGGTCCCGTTTCTGATGATGGGCTGGAAGACCCCGGTGCTGAATACACTGGACTCGCACGAGGACGCCTACGCCCTGCTGGTGGCCGCCGGGATCCTGGATTCGGGCGAGGCCTCGCGCTTTGCGCGCGAACTGGTCCGGGGGCAGGAGCTGGCGAGCGCCACCTCGGCGCGCTACAGCCCGTTCGCGAGGCTGGACGATCTGTTCATGGTCGCCGCCGTGCCGACCTCGGACACGGATGTCGAGACCCTGGAGCAGGCCCTGCTGGACGAGATCGATCGCCTGGCCGAGGAACCCGTGGATGACCGAGAGCTGGAACGCGTGCAGGCGCGGGTGATCGCCTCGGAGGTCTTTGAACGCGATTCCGTGCGTGCCCAGGCCTTCCAGCTGGGCATGCTCGAGACCGTTGGCGTTGGCTGGCGGGAGAACGATCGTTTCCTGGAGCGGGTACGCGAGGTGACGGCCGAAGATGTCCAGCGCGTGGTGCGCGAGTACCTGGTGCCCGAGCGGCGCACGGTCGGGATCCTCGACCCGCAGCCGATGGATGACGAAGAGGCCCCGGCACCCGGGCCTTACGGCGCCCCGGATCTCGATGGCGGCTATCCGGAGGGGGATCACTAATGCTGCACGCACTCAAGAAACTCTCGCGTCGTTCCCGGTTGGCGGCGCTGGCCCTGGTCCCGCTGACCCTGCTGGTGATGCCGGTGCAGGCGGTGGAGATTGATCGCTGGGAAACCGACG
Organism: Thioalkalivibrio sp. ALRh; assembly: GCF_000381425.1. NCBI lineage: Bacteria > Pseudomonadati > Pseudomonadota > Gammaproteobacteria > Chromatiales > Ectothiorhodospiraceae > Thioalkalivibrio > Thioalkalivibrio sp. ALRh. The sequence continues at coordinate 989,402 of NZ_KB906519.1, read as the reverse complement.
AGGGTCTGCGCGTCCTGTATGTCGAGGCGCCGGACCTGCCGATGGTGGATCTGCGCCTGACCTTCGATGGTGGCGCGGCACGCGATGGTGATCTGCCCGGGCTGGCGATGATGACCTCCCGTGGTCTGCGCCACGGCACCGAGGAGATGGATGCCTCCGAACTGGCCGAACGCTTCGAATCGGTGGGCGCCCGCTTCAGTACCAGCTCCCTGCGGGATATGGCGATCGTCAGCCTGCGCACCCTGACCGAGCCGGACTGGATGGAGACGTCGGTCGGCACCCTGGCCGACGTGCTGTCCGCCCCTGCCTTCCCCGAGGGCGATTTCGAGCGCAGTCGCCGACAGGCCCTGCAGTCCCTGCAGCGCGAGCGCCAGGAACCGGCCGTGGTGGCCAGCCGGCGATTCTACGAACTGATGTATGAAGACCACCCCTATGGCAGCTGGCCGGGTGGTGAGGTCGATACGCTGGAGGCGATCACGCGCGATGATGCCCGGGCCTTCTTCGAGCGTCACTACGCGGCGGGGAACGGCTCGCTGGCGATCACCGGCGGGGTAAGCCGCGAGCAGGCCGAGGAGCTGGCCGCCCGGATCTCGGCCGCGCTGCCCCGTGGCGATGCAGTTGACCCGTTGCCGCCGGTGCCAATGCGCGAGGAGCCGGTGGAGGAGCGCATCGCGTTCCCGTCGGAGCAGGCGCACATCTTTATGGGGGCCCCGGCCCTGCGCCGCGGCGACGAGGCGCACTTCGCCCTGACGCTGGCCAATCATGCCCTGGGCGGGGGCGGATTTACCTCGCGCCTGTTCCAGGAGGTGCGCAGCGCCCGCGGGCTGGCCTACTCGGTGCACAGCCGCTTCCAGCCGATGGCGGTCGAAGGCCCGTTCGTGATCAATATGCAGACGGGCGTGGACCAGACGGACGAGGCCGTGGAGGTCCTGCGCGAGCAGGTCCTGCGCTGGCACGCCGAGGGGGTGGACCCTGAAGAGATGGAGGCCTCGCGCGAGAACGTGATCAACTCGTTCCCCTTGTCGCTGGCCTCCAACAGCGACATCGTCAGCCTGCTCGGCATGATCGGTTTCTACGGACTCTCCGATGACTATCTGGAGCGCTATGTCGAGCGCATGCAAGCGGTGGAGCTGGAGACTATGAACACCCAGCTGGCCGACCGTCTCAACCCCGAGGCCCTGGTCACGGTCATTGTCGGTGGCCAGGAAGACTAGGCGCGGCCCGCCAGGGCGCAGCGCGCGTATCCGCATCATTGGGGGTGCCTGGCGCCGCCAGTGGTTGCCGGTGCCGTCCGTCGGGGGGCTGCGCCCGACCGCGGATGCCCAGCGCGAGACCCTGTTCAACTGGCTGCAGCCGCAGCTGCCGGGGGCGCGAGTGCTGGACCTGTACGCCGGCACGGGTGCCCTGGGGTTCGAGGCCGCCTCGCGGGGCGCGCGTCAAGTCTGGCTGGTCGAGCGCGACGCGCGGGCGGCGGCCCAGCTCGAGGCCAACCGTGAACGCCTGGGGGCCACCCAGGTGCATATCCGGTGTGATGATGTGGCCCGTTTGCTGGGCCAGCCCCCGGAGGGCGGCCCCTTCGATGTCGTGTTTCTCGACCCTCCCTTTGGTCAGGGCCGGGTGGCCCCGACGCTCGCCGCGCTGGCCGCCCAGGGCTGGTTGAGCCTCGGTGCACGCGTCTACGCGGAACTGGAGTCGGAGGTCGACCCGGGCTTCGTGGAGGAGGGGGGGTGGGCGATCGAGCGCGAACGCGTGTGCGGGCAGGCGCGCGGCCTCCTGCTCACACGCAGCGGCGGCGAGGACGACCCGTGAAGTGTTTTGCAGTTTGCCGGGGCATTGGCTACGGTAGGAACGTCGTCCGCCGGCCCTGTTTCGCCGGCTGAGCGCGTCCCCGAACGTTAGGCGCACGGGAAGGCTCGGGATGCAAGGTCCCGAGGTGTGCCCAACACGCCGGTGCGGCGTTTGAACGCAACACAAGAATAGGGGAGCCAAGCATGGAAGAACCGTCTTCAAGCCCGGGGCTGAACCAGACCCGGATCGCCGGCTTCGGCATCATTTGCAGCCCGGTGTTCTGGATCTCCAGTGCCGTGATCGCGGCATTCGTCCTGTTCGGGGCGATCTTCCCGGACACGGCGGAGCGCATCTTCGAGAAGCTGCAGACCGGTATCTCCGAGTATCTCGGCTGGTACTACGTGCTGGTCGTGACGGTCTTCCTGGTCTTTTCCGTGTACCTGATGTTCTCGCGCTACGGGGGCATACGGCTCGGAGACCAGTTCGAGGCGCCGCGTTTCAGCTACGCCGCGTGGTTCGCGATGCTCTTCTCCGCAGGCATGGGGATCGGGCTGCTGTTCTGGAGCATTGCCGAGCCGATGTACCACTACCTGGATCCGCCGCATGCCGATGGCGAGACCAGCGCGGCCGCGGCCGAAGCGATGCGCTACACCTTCTTCCACTGGGGGCTGCATGCCTGGGCGATCTACATCGTCGTTGGGCTGTCGCTGGCCTACTATGCCTACCGGCATAACCTGCCCCTGCTGATTCGCTCCTCGCTTTATCCGTTCATCGGGGACCGCATCTATGGCCCCTGGGGGCACCTGATCGACATCGTGGCCCTGTTCGGGACCATGTTCGGGGTGGCCACCTCGCTGGGCCTCGGGGTCATGCAGATCAACTCGGGTCTGAACTACGTGTTCGGGATCGAGGAATCCACGGCCATGCAGATCATCCTGGTCGCGATCATTACTCTGATCGCAGTGGGCTCGGTCGCCCTCGGGGTAGATCGCGGCATCAAACGGCTTTCCAATTTCAATATCGGGCTGGCGGTGATCCTGCTCGCGCTGTTGCTGATCATGGGGCCGACACTGTTCATCCTGCGCTTGCTGGTGGAGTCGACCGGTGTTTACGTGCAGCACCTGCCCGAGATGAGTCTGTGGGCCGATACCATCGACGAGACTGGCTGGGCCACCGCCTGGACCATCTTCTATTGGGGCTGGTGGATCTCCTGGGCCCCGTATGTCGGCATGTTCATCGCCCGTGTCTCGCGCGGGCGCACGATCCGTGAATTCGTGGCCGGCGTGCTGCTGGCGCCGACGGCCGCTGCCTTCGTCTGGCTTTCGGTGTTCGGCGGTACCGCGATGGGCTACGAGGTGGGTGGCGTGGCCAATATCTCCGGCGCGGTCGAGGAGAGCGTGTCCACCGCGTTGTTCGCGACGATCGAGGCGATGCCGCTCTGGGACTGGCTGGCGGTGCTGGCCATGGCCGCGGCCACGGTGCTGATCGTGACCTTCTTCGTCACCTCCTCGGACTCCGGCTCGCTGGTAATCGACACCCTGGCCTCGGGTGATGTGCGCAACCCGACCGTGACCCAGCGGGTCTACTGGGCAATCCTCGAGGGGGTCGTGGCTTCGATCCTGTTGCTGGCGGGGGGGCTTGCCGCCCTGCAGGCGGCGGCGATCAGCGTCGGCCTGCCGTTCTCGGTGGTGATGCTCGTGATGGTGGTCGGGCTGTGGAAGAGCCTGCATTCCACCGAGGCCGTGACGCCCACCAAGTACCAGAAAGAGGCGCCACCGCCGCATACCCTGCTGGGGTATACGGAGGACCTGGACGACAAGATCAAGTAGGAGGTCACTATGGCTGCGTCCCGCGTGGCGCTGCTGGGCTGCGGGCTCATGGGGCAACCCATGGGCCTGCGTCTTTTGCGCGCCGGTTTTTCCGTCGAGGCCTACAACCGCACCCCGGAGCGTGCCAGCGACCTGGCCAGCGAGGGGGTAACGGTACACACCGAGCCGGCGGCGGCCGTCGCCGGAGCCGATACCCTGGTGCTGATGCTCTCGGATGCCGCCGCGATCCAGGCGGTGCTGAGGGCGTTGCCGGAAGGCGCGCTGAACGGGCGTTGCGTGATCCAGATGGCGACGATCCTGCCGGCCGAGAGCCGCCAGCTGGCCGAGCACCTGCGCCGCTCTGGGGCCTGTTATGTCGAGGCGCCAGTACTGGGGTCGATCCCGGAAGCGCGCGAGGGCCGCTTGCTGGTCATGGCCGGCGCCGATACGGAGGCGGATTTCGATCGCGCGCGTCCGGTCCTCGCGGCGCTGGGCGAGAACCCGCGGCATGTCGGTCCGGTGGGGCAGGGCGCGGCCCTGAAGCTCGCATTCAACCAGCTGATCGCCAGTCTGACCGCCGCCTTTTCCCTGAGCCTGGGGCTGGTCCGCCGTGAAGGGGCGAACGTTGATACCTTCATGGATATCCTGCGCGAGTCGGCGCTGTATGCGCCGACCTTCGACAAGAAGCTCGACAAGATGCTCTCCGGTGACTTCGGTACGGCGAACTTCCCGGTCAAGCACCTGCTGAAGGACGTGCGCCTGGCCGAGCGCGCCGCAGAGGACGCGCAACTGATCGGCCCGTGGCTCCCACTGCTGGCGGAGCTACTGGAGCAGGCGCAGGATCGCGGGCTGGCGAACGCCGACTACTCCGCGATCTACAGCGCGATCGCCCCCGAGCCCTCGGCACACTGACCCGTCAAGCGGCCCCGTTGGTCTTGGAGGGGGCAACCGGCTCCGGGGTGACGTCCCAGATCTGGTTGGCGTAGTCGCGCACCGTGCGGTCGATGGAGAAAAAGCCCATGCGAGCGACATTGTGGATCGCCGCCTCGGCCCAGGCGGCCGGGTCCGCGTACAGGGCATCGGCCCGATCACAGGCCTCCGCGTAGGCCGAGTAGTCGGCCAGTACGAAGAACGGATCGTCTTCGCGCAGGTAGCGCCCCAGTTCGCGGTGGGTATCCGCGTCGTTGCAGGTAAAGAACCCCGACTCGATCATGTCCACCGCGGCTGCCAGGTCGGGTGTGCGCTTCAGGATGGCGGATGGTTGTTCGCCACGGGCGCGGTGCTCGACCACTTCTTCGGCGGTCATCCCGAAGATGAAGACGTTCTCGTCGCCAACCGCATCGCGGATCTCGATGTTGGCGCCATCCAGCGTGCCGATGGTCAGGGCCCCGTTCAGCGCCAGTTTCATGTTGCCGGTGCCGGAGGCCTCGAAGCCGGCGGTGGAGATCTGCTCGGAGATGTCCGCGGCCGGGATGATGATGCTGGCGGAGCTGACCTCGTAGTTCGGGAAGAACACGCACTTCAGGCGATCGCCAACGGCCGGGTCGTGGTTCACGATGTCGGCCACCTCGTTGATCACCTGGATGATCGCCTTGGCGCGGGCGTAGCCCGGTGCGGCCTTGCCGCCGAACAGCACTACGCGCGGCGGGATGTCTTCGCCGGCGCGGATGCGACGGTAGAGGTCCACTACGTGCAGCAGCTTCAGCAGCTGGCGCTTGTACTCGTGGATGCGCTTCACCTGAACGTCAAACAGCACGTCCGGGTTCAGCTCCACGCCGGTGCGTTCGCGCACCAGGTCCGCGAGCCGGGCCTTGTTGGCGCGCTTCACCGCCATGAATTCGCGCTGCAATTCCGGATCGGTGGCGTAGGGTTCCAGTGCGCGCAGGCGCTCCAGGTCGTATTGCCAGTCGTTGCCGATACGTCGGCCCAGGAGCTCGGTCAGGGCCGGGTTGGACTGGATCATCCACAGCCGTGGCGTCACGCCGTTGGTTACGTTGACGAAGCGTTCCGGCCAGAGCTCAAAGAACTCCTCGAACAGGGTCTCCTGCAGCAGGCGCGTATGCAGTGCGGCGACGCCATTGATGTGGTGCGAGCCGACCACCGCCAGGTGCGCCATGCGGACCCGGCGCTCGCCTTCCTCGTCGATGATCGACAGGCGCGCCAGGCGGTCGTTGTCCCCCGGGTAGCGATGCCGGACCTCTTCCAGGAACTCGTGGTTGATCTGGTAGATGATGCCCATGTGGCGCGGCAGCACGTGCTGCATCAGCGGGACCGACCAGGTTTCCAGCGCCTCGGGCATCAGGGTGTGGTTGGTATAGGCAAAGGTCCGCCGGGTCAGATCCCAGGCGCGATCCCAGGGCACTTCGTGGTGGTCGACCAGCAGCCGCATCAGTTCGGCCACGGCGATCGCGGGGTGGGTGTCGTTCAGCTGGATCGCGGCCTTGTCCGGCAGGGCGTCCAGCGGGTAGCCCAGCCCCAGGTGGCGTTCGAGGGCGTCCTGCAGCGAGGCAGAAACAAAGAAGTACTCCTGCTTCAGGCGCAGTTCCTTGCCGATCGCGGTGGCGTCGTTCGGGTACAGCACCATGGAGATGGTCTCGGACTCGTTCTTGTCCGCGACCGCCCGGATGTAATCCCCTTCGTTGAAGTAGCGCAGGTCGAAGTCGCGGGTCGCCTTGGCGGCCCACAGGCGCAGGTTGTTCACGTTGCGTCGCCCGTAGCCCGCGGTCGGATAGTCGTAGGCCATGGCCAGGACTTCCTCGCCGTCTTCCCAGGTGTAACGGGTCTCGCCGTTCGGATGATGGTGCTCGACCACGTAGCCGTAGAAGTGGATCGAGTACTTGCGATCCGAGCGCGGGAACTCCCAGGGGTTGCCGTAACGCAGCCAGTTGTCCGGGTGTTCGACCTGGCGGTGGGGCTCGAACTCCTGGCGGAACATGCCGTACTCGTAGCGGATGCCATAGCCATAGCCGGGATAGCCCTGGGTGGCCAGTGACTCCAGGATGCAGGCCGCGAGTCGACCGAGGCCGCCGTTGCCCAGAGCCGCGTCGTCCTCGAGATCCACGATCTGGTCGAGATCCACGCCGAGGTCACTCATTGCCTGGCGCGCCTCGTCGAGGATGCCCATGTTGCGCAGATTCGCCTCGAGCATGCGCCCGATCAGGTACTCCATCGACAGGTAGTAGACGCGCTTGACGTCTTCTTCGGCGAACTGGCGGCGGGTCAGCAGGCGGCGTTCCACCATGCGCTCGCGGATGGCGAAGGCCAGGGCCTCGAGCCAGTCGCGGTGGGTGGCTTTGCGCGGGTCTTCACCCACCACGCGGACGATGGCATCGCGAATCGATTGCCGCAGGCCCTCCACGTCATTGGGGAGGTGAGGCAGGTGCGTTACTTCGGGGGCGGCCATTCGGCGGTCTCCAGAATAGGGTGTGGGCCGCCGCCCGGGATCATCCCTCGCGAGCGACGGCGCGATAGCCGATATCTGTCCGGCAGTATATATCCTCGAAGTGGATCCGGTGCACGGCCTCGTAGGCCTTTTTTTGGGCGGATCTCACGTCCCTTCCAAGGCCCACGACGCAAAGCACGCGGCCCCCGGCGGTCACGACCGCGCCATCTTCGCGCGTTGCGGTCCCGGCATGAAATACGTAGGCCTCGGGGTCATTCTCCACCGCTTCGAGCCCGGTGATCGCGTCGCCCTTGCGGTAGGCGCCCGGGTATCCTCCGGCGGCCAGTACCACGCCGAGGGCGACGCGGGCATCCCAGTGTGCTTCGATCTGGTCCAGGCGCCCGTCCAGCGCGGCCTCGACCAGATCGGTCAGGTCCGACTCCAGGCGACTCAGGATCGGCTGGGTCTCCGGGTCGCCGAAGCGGCAGTTGAACTCCAGCACCTTCGGATTGCCCTCGGCGTCGATCATCACGCCGGCATAGAGAAAGCCGCTATAGCGTTCGCCATCGGCGGCCATACCGCGCACGGTCGGTTCGATGACCTCGCGCAGGATACGCGCGTGCAGCGCGTCTGTGACCACCGGGGCCGGCGAGTAGGCGCCCATGCCGCCGGTGTTCGGCCCCTGGTCTCCATCGTCGCGTGCCTTGTGGTCCTGTGAGGAGGCCAGCGGCAGCACATGCTCGCCGTCCACCATGCAGATGAAGCTGGCCTCCTCGCCGCGCAGGAATTCCTCGATCACCACACGATGACCCGCTTCGCCAAAGGCGTTGCCGGCCAGCATGTCGCGCACCGCTGCGCAGGCCTCGTCCTCGGTCTGCGCGAGGATCACGCCCTTGCCGGCGGCCAGCCCGTCGGCCTTGACCACGATCGGGGCCCCGTGGGTCTTGATGAAGTCCAGCGCGGCCGCCTCGTCCTCGAAGCTGCCGTAGGCGGCGGTGGGGATGCCGTGGCGCTGCATGAAGTCCTTGGCGAAGCTCTTGGAGCCCTCGAGCTGCGCGGCCTTCGCCGTCGGGCCGAAGCAGCGCCGGCCCGCGGCGCGGAAGGCATCCACCACGCCGGCAACCAGCGGCGCCTCCGGGCCGACTACCGTGAATGCAATGTCTTCGCGCTCGGCCAGGGCCAGCAGGCCATCGATGTCGGTGACGTCCACCGCGTGGTTCTCGCACTTGTCCGTGCGCGCGGTGCCGGCATTGCCGGGGGCGACCAGCACGCGCTGTACGCGCGAGGACTGGGCCAGTTTCCAGGCCAGGGCATGCTCGCGGCCGCCGTTCCCAATAACGAGTACGTTCATCACGGACCTCAGTGGCGGAAGTGGCGCATGCCGGTGAACAGCATCGCGATGTCGTGTTCGTTGGCGGCGGCGATTACCTCATCGTCGCGCATCGAGCCGCCTGGCTGGATCACGGCGGTGATGCCGGCCTCGGCGGCTGCGTCGATGCCGTCGCGGAATGGGAAGAAGGCGTCCGAGGCCATCACCGAACCGGCGACCTGCAGGCCCTCGTCCGCCGCCTTGATGCCTGCGATCCGCGCGGAATAGACCCGGCTCATCTGGCCGGCGCCAACCCCGATGGTCTGTTCGTCACGCGCATAGACGATGGCATTCGATTTCACGTACTTCGCGACCTGCCAGGCGAAGCACAGGTCCCGGGTCTCCTGCTCGGAAGGGGCCCGCGCGGTCACGGTCTTCAGTTCCACATCCGCGAGCGAGCCGCGGTCGGCATCCTGCACCAGCAGCCCGCCCCCAATGCGCTTGTAGTCGAGGCCCGGGGCCGTGGCGGCCGGCGGGATCTCCAGTACCCGGACGTTCTTCTTGGTGGCGAGGGCGCGCAGCGCGCCCGGGGTGATTTCCGGGGCGATCACGACCTCCACGAACTGGCGGCTGACGATCGCGTGTGCGGTATCGCCATCCAGCGGGCGGTTGAAGGCGATGATGCCGCCGAAGGCCGAGGTGGGGTCGGTCTGGAAGGCGCGTTCGTAGGCCATCAGCTGGGTCGGGGCGACGGCCACGCCGCAGGGGTTCGCGTGTTTCACGATCACGCAGGCCCCGGCCTCGAACTGGCGCACGCATTCCCAGGCGGCGTCGGCATCGGCCAGGTTGTTGTAGGACAGGGACTTGCCCTGGTGCTGGCGGTAGCTGGCCAGCGAGCCGGGTGCCGGCGCGGGATCGCGATAGAACGCGGCGCGCTGGTGCGGGTTCTCGCCGTAGCGCAGCGCCTCGACACGTTCGAAGGTCGCATTGAGTTGACCCGGGAAGGGTTCCGCCTCGCCATTCTCGTCCAGCGCCGAGAGGTAGTTGCTGATCGCCGCGTCATAGCGGGCGACATGGTCGAAGGCCGCCACCGACAGGCGAAAGCGCAGGTGCGCCGGGACCTCGCCGTGCTCGGTCAGGCTGTCCACGATGGCGCCGTACTGCTCCGGGCTGGTGGCGACGGCCACGTCGCGATAGTTCTTGGCCGCCGCGCGCAGCATCGCCGGCCCGCCGATGTCGATGTTTTCGATCGCCTCCTCCAGTGTGCAGCCGGGCCGCGCGACCGTCGCCTCGAACGGATAGAGGTTCACGACCAGCAGGTCGATCGGCGGGATCTCCTGCTCGGCCATCACGTCGGCGTCGATATCGCGCCGCCCGAGCAGCCCGCCGTGGATGCGCGGGTGCAGGGTCTTCACCCGGCCATCCATGATTTCGGGGAAGCCTGTGTGCTGCGAGACTTCGGTCACCGGCAGGCCTTCCTCGGCCAGCAGGCGGGCGGTGCCGCCGGTGGACAGGAGTTCGACGCCCCGTTCGTGCAGGGCGCGCGCGAGCTCCGCTACGCCGGTCTTTTCGGATACGGATAACAGGGCGCGGCGGACGGGGCGGCTGGCGGTCATTCGGGGGCCTCTGGGAAAGGATCAAAAGCCCCCATTATAGCGAAGCTCGTCAGGAGGGGTGGTCCGTGTTCGAGGCCCCCGTGGCGGCCGTTCGCTCGTACTTTTGCGCAAAACAACTTGTAATTTTTGTGCAAAACCTTCAGGGTATTAAAACGATTTCGGAACCAAATCGCCCGCGACCCGACGCGTTGCGAGGCGCCGTTACCGTTTCCCCGAACCAGGCGGGTGGGCCCGCCAGACCACGGTTCGGCATCTGGGCCCGATTGCCCTTCCGGATGCGAGGGAAAACCGGCCTAGGCCGGCCGCAGGCGCTGCCCGACAACGCGCTTGCGGGAGAGGACGCCTGATCGCCGGGCGCAGTCAGCCCGGTCCGGATCATCGTCGATGTGCCGCCCGAGCGAGGTGCGCGACGGCGTCCGGTGGGCTTGGTTCCGGCGGTCCGGCCGAAGGTCGGCTGGACCGCGTGAATAACGCAGTACAGCCAAGAGGAATCAGCATGTCCGCGAACATCAAGAATGATCAGGATTTCGGCGAGAAGCCGACCGAACGTCGCGATACCGAGAACTATCTCAACGAATACACCACCGGTTTTGTCGACAAGTGGGACGACCTGATCGATTGGGATAACCGTGCCAAGAGCGAAGGCACCTTCTTCATCGAAGAGCTGAAAAAGCGTGGCGCCAAACGCGTGCTGGATGTGGCGGCCGGGACCGGCTTCCATTCTGTGCAGCTGCGTGAGGCCGGTTTCGATGTGGTGACCGCCGATGGTGCCCCGGAGATGCTGGCCAAGGCCTTCGAAAACGGTCGCAAGCGGGGTCACATCCTGCGCACCGTGCAGGCCGACTGGCGCATGCTGAATCGCGACATCTACGGCCGCTACGACGCGGTGGTCTGCCTGGGTAACTCCTTTACCCACCTGTTCAACGAACACGACCGCCGCAAGGCCCTGGCCGAGTTCTACTCCGCCCTGAACCACGATGGCGTGCTGATCCTCGATCAGCGCAACTACGACACCATCATGGATCACGGCTACTCGTCCAAGCATACGTACTACTACTGCGGCGACGACGTTCAGGTGCAGCCGGCGCATGTGGATGAGGGGCTGGCCCGCTTCCAGTACCGCTTCCCGGATGGCTCCGAGTACTTCCTGAACATGTTCCCGCTGCGCAAGGCCTATGTGCGTCGCCTGATGCGCGAGGTCGGCTTCCAGCAGATCGAGACCTACGGCGATTTCCAGGAAACCTACCGCGAGACGGATCCGGACTTCTTCATTCACGTCGCCGACAAGCGTTACATCGAGGACGAGAACCGATGAGCAACCAGTATTCCGACGTCGTCGAGACGGCGCGCGACTACTACAACAGCGAAGACGCCGATACCTTCTACAAGCTGGTGTGGGGTGGCGAAGACCTGCACATCGGCATGTACGAGTACCAGGGTGAGCCGATCGGTGACGCCAGCCGGCGCACCGTCGCCCATATGTCCGACCTGCTCGGCGAGCCGCAGCCGGAATGGCGCGTGCTCGACATGGGTGCCGGGTATGGCGGCGTGGCCCGCTACCTGGTCGAGAACTACGGCTGTGACGTGACCGCGCTCAATCTCTCCGAGAAGGAGAACGAGCGTGATCGCGAGATCAACAAGGCGCGTCATCTCGACCACAAGATCACCGTGGTCGACGGCTCCTTCGAGAAGGTCGACGAGCCGGATGCCTCCTACGATGTCGTCTGGTCGGAGGACTCGTTCCTGCACAGCCAGAACGACAAGAAAAAGGAAGTGATCAAGGAGGCCGCGCGCGTGTTGAAGCCGGGTGGCTGGCTGATCTTCACCGATCCGATGCAGACCGACAACTGCCCGGATGGCGTGCTCGATCCGATCCTGGCCCGCATCCACCTCGACTCGCTGGCCAGCCCCTCGCTTTATCGCGAGGCGGCCAAGGAAGCGGGGCTCTACGAGGTCAGCTTCGAGGAGCACTCCAACCAGATCGCGACGCATTATGGTCGTGTGAAGCAGGAACTGGAGTCGCGCGAAGAGGAGCTGCGTGGCTATATCTCCCAGGACTACATCGACCGCATGAAGCAGGGTCTGCAGCACTGGGTGGATGGCGGCCAGTCGGGTTATCTGACCTGGGGCATCTTCCGCTTCCGCAAGCCGGCCGAGTAAGTCGACCGGGGAGGGCTGGCGGCCGCTACGGGTGGGTCGTCAGCCGCTTCCAGACCCCGTTCACCCGGCCCTCGATGGGCCGGAATCGGGTCTTGTAGGCCATCTTCGGGGCCTGGTCGATCCAGTACCCGAGATAGACATGCGGCAGGCGCTGCCGCCGGGCATGCGCGATCTGCGTAAGCACGGCGAGGGTGCCCAGGCCGCGATCCGGGGTCTCCGGATCGAAAAAGCTGTACATGGCCGACAGCCCCTGTGGGGTGCGGTCGGTGAGCGCAACGGCCACCAGCTCGTGGTCCCGGCGGAATTCGAGGATATCCACCGGACCGTTGCGGTGGCTAAGCATGCCCGCGTAATCGTCGCGCCCCATGCGTTCCATGCCGCCGCCGGTATGGCGGTGGGCGAGATAGCGTGAGAACAGCGGCATGTGCTCGTCGAGATCCGCGCAGGGCGTATGCCCGGGCTGGTCCGGAGGGCGCGTAATTGTGACCGCGAGATCATGATTGCGTTTCAGGCAGCGGCGCTGACTGCGGCTGGGTGCGAAATCCGCAACCGGGATCCGCACCGGAACGCAGGCCGAGCACGTCGGGCAGTGGTGGCGATAGACGAACTGGCCGCTGCGGCGAAAGCCCTCGGCGAGCAGTTGCCCATAGCGCGCCCCGCCCAGGCTGACCGCGGGGTCGACCAGCAGGCTCTGCATCTCGCGGTCGTCCAGATAGGGACAGGCCTGTGGGGCCGTGACAAACCAACGGATCGGGTGCTCCTGCATACGGCTATCGTGACACGACTCGCGACGGGCGCAAAAGAGGAGACCGGGCCCGTACATCAATATCCGGAACACCGCCCCAAAGGCGGGTTCCCGCCGGGCCTGGACGCCCGGCCATGACCATGAATCCATTCAACACAATGGTGTACCGCACATGACGGCAACGCGAAACGACATCGAGAAAGCGCTGAAAGAGCGCATCCTGATTCTGGACGGCGGGATGGGCACGACCATCCAGCTGTACAAGCTGGAGGAGGCCGACTACCGCGGCGAGCGCTTCAAGGACTGGGAGTCCGATCTGAAGGGCAACAACGACCTGCTGTCGCTGACCCGTCCGGACATCATCGAGCAGATCCACAACGACTATCTCGAGGCCGGCGCCGACATCATCGAGGCCAACACCTTCAACGGTACCCGCATCGCGATGGCGGACTACCACATGGAGGACCTGGTCCCCGAGCTGAACCGCGAATCCGCGAAGCTCGCGCGCAAGGCCGCTGATGCCTGGACGGAGAAGACCCCGGACAAGCCGCGCTTTGTCGCCGGCATCCTCGGGCCGACCAACCGCACCGCGTCGATCTCGCCGGACGTGAACGACCCGGGTGCGCGTAACGTCGACTTCGACACCCTGGTCGATTCCTACAAGGAGGCTGCCGAGGCCCTGGTCGAGGGCGGCGTGGACCTGCTGCTGATCGAGACGGTGTTCGACACCCTGAACGCCAAGGCCGCGATCTTTGCGGTGAAGACCCTGGAAGACGAGCTCGGGAAGGAACTCCCGATCATGATCTCCGGGACGATCACCGACGCCTCCGGCCGTACTCTGTCCGGGCAGACCACCGAGGCCTTCTGGAACTCGGTGCGTCACGCGAACCCGGTCTCCATCGGCCTGAACTGCGCGCTGGGCGCGAAGGAAATGCGCCAGTACGTGGAAGAGCTGTCGCGCATCGCCGACACCCACGTGTCCGCGCACCCCAACGCCGGTCTGCCGAACGAGTTCGGTGACTACGACGAATCCCCGGAGCAGATGGCCGCGGACGTCGGCCCCTGGGCCGAGCAGGGCCTGCTGAACATCATCGGCGGCTGCTGCGGCACGCTGCCGGAGCACATCCGCGCGATGCGCGAGGCGGTGGAGAAATTCCCGCCGCGCAAGGTACCGGAGATCGCCCCGGCCTGCCGCCTGTCCGGCCTCGAGCCGTGCAACATCACCGACGACTCGCTGTTCGTGAACGTCGGCGAGCGCACCAACGTGACCGGCTCGCGCAAGTTCCTGCGCCTGATCCAGAACGAGGAATACGACGTCGCGCTGGAAGTCGCGCTGAACCAGGTCGAGGGCGGCGCCCAGATCATCGACATCAACATGGACGAGGGGATGCTGGAGTCGCAGGACGCGATGGTCCGCTTCCTGAATCTCTTGGCTGGTGAGCCGGACATCGCCCGCGTGCCGGTGATGATCGACTCCTCCAAGTTCGAGATCATCGAGGCCGGCCTGAAGTGTGTGCAGGGCAAGGCGGTGGTCAACTCGATCTCCATGAAGGAGGGCGAGGAGAACTTCATCAAGCAGGCCCAGCTGTGCCGTCGCTACGGCGCCGCGATCGTGGTCATGGCCTTCGACGAGGACGGCCAGGCCGACAACGAGCAGCGCCGCGTCGAGATCTGCACCCGTGCCTACAAGCTGCTGACCGAGAAGGTCGGCTTCCCGGCCGAGGACATCATCTTCGACCCGAACATCTTCGCGGTCGCGACTGGCATCGAGGAACACAACAACTACGGCGTGGACTTCATCGAGGCCACCCGCCGCATCAAGCAGGACCTGCCGCATGCGCTGGTCTCCGGTGGCGTGTCCAACGTGTCGTTCTCCTTCCGCGGCAACGAGCCGGTGCGCGAGGCGATCCATGCGGTGTTCCTGTACCACGCCATCAAGGCGGGCATGGACATGGGGATCGTCAATGCCGGCCAGCTGGCGGTCTACGACGACATCGACGAGAAGCTGAAGGAAGCGGTCGAGGACGTGGTCCTGAACCGTCGCGACGATGCGACCGAGCGGCTGCTTGACCTGTCCGAGGAGTACAAGGGCCAGGGCGGCGGCAAGAAGGAAGAGAACCTCGAGTGGCGCGAGTGGGAAGTCACCAAGCGCCTCGAGCACTCCCTGGTCAAGGGTATCGACACCTACGTGGTGGACGACACCGAAGAGGCCCGCCAGGCCTATGACCGCCCGATCCAGGTGATCGAAGGTCCGCTGATGGACGGAATGAACGTGGTCGGCGACCTGTTCGGCGAGGGCAAGATGTTCCTGCCGCAGGTGGTCAAGTCCGCGCGCGTGATGAAGAAGGCCGTGGCCCACCTGATCCCGTACATCGAGGCCGAGAAGACCGGCACCGAGAACAACGGCAAGATCCTGATGGCCACGGTGAAGGGCGACGTTCACGACATCGGCAAGAACATCGTCGGCGTCGTGCTGCAGTGCAACAACTTCGAGGTCATCGACATCGGGGTGATGCAGCCGGGCGCCGAGATCCTGAAGGCCGCCAAGGAGCACAATGTCGACGTGATCGGCCTGTCCGGCCTGATCACCCCGTCGCTGGAGGAGATGGCCAACTTCGCCGCCGATCTCGAGCGCGAAGGCATGAGCACGCCGCTGATGATCGGCGGTGCCACCACCTCGCGCGCCCACACCGCGGTCAAGATCGAGCCGAACTACTCCGGCCCGGTGGTCTGGGTGAAGGACGCCTCGCGTGCGGTGGGTGTGGCCCAGAGCCTGATCAGCCCCGAGCTGCGCGAGAAGTACGCCGCCGACATCCGCGAGGAGTACGAAAAGCTGCGCGTGCAGAACGCCGGGCGCAAGAAGAAGACCCAGTGGGTCACCCTGGAGAAGGCGCGTTCCAACAAGCCGCAGATCGACTGGTCGAGCTACACCCCGACCAAGCCGAAGGCGCTGGAGACCGACAAGCTGCCGGGCGAGCCGAAGCTGCTGCACCCGCATGGCGACGGCTCCGTACTGCTGCGCTTCGATGACTTCGACCTGAACGAGGTGAAGAACTTCATCGACTGGACGCCGTTCTTCCACTCCTGGCAGCTGCACGCCGCCTACCCGCGCATCCTCGATGACGAGAAGGTGGGCGAAGAGGCGCGCAAGCTGTTCAAGGATGGCCAGGAGATGCTCGATCGCATGATCGAGGAGAAGTGGGTCACCCTGCGTGGTGTGGTCGGCTTCTTCCCGGCGAACACCGTCAATGACGACGACATCGAGGTCTACACCGACGAGAGCCGCTCGAAGGTGCTGAAGAAGCTGCACCACCTGCGTCAGCAGACCGAGAAGCGCCGTGGTCAGCCGAGCCACTCGCTGGCCGACTTCCTGATGCCGAAGGAGGCCGGTGGCCCGGACTACCTGGGTGCGTTTGCGGTCAGCGCCGGTGGCGCCGTCGACGCGAAGGCCGAAGAATACGAGAAGGCCAACGACGACTATCACGCGATCCTCGTGAAGAGCCTGGCGGACCGCCTGGCCGAGGCCTTTGCCGAGTGCATGCACCAGTACGTGCGCAAGCACTACTGGGGCTATGTCCCGGACGAGGCGCTGCCGAACGAGGACCTGATCGAGGAGAAGTACCAGGGCATTCGCCCGGCCCCGGGCTACCCGGCCTGCCCCGAGCATACCGAGAAGGGCACGCTTTGGGAGCTTCTGCAGCCCGAAGAGCACGCGGACATGACGCTCACCGAGAGCTACGCGATGCTGCCGGTCTCGGCCGTGTCCGGCTGGTACTTCGCCCATCCGGAGTCGCGCTACTTCGGTCTGGGCAAGGTCAACCGCGACCAGGTCGAGGACTACGCCAAGCGCAAGGGCATGTCGTTCGAAGATGCCGAGCGCTGGCTCGCGCCGAACATCGGCTACGACGACAGCGACGAGGCCAAGGCGGAAGCCAAGGCCGAGCGCGAGGCCCGGTCGGCCTGATCGGCTACAAGATGTGTCGCTAATCGAAGCCCCGCCTCGTGCGGGGCTTCTTTTTGTTCGCGTTTTCTCCCGTGATCAGGGTACCGGGGCCAGTAGCGCGATCCCGGTCAGCACGGTCACCACCTCGAACGTCCGCTTGACCAGTCGATTGCCGTAGCGGTGGGCCAGGGCCGCCCCCAGATAGCCGCCAATGAAACTGCCGACCAGCAGCGCCGGCAGCCAATCCCACTGGACGGTGCCGAAGGTGCCGAGCAACAGGGCCCCGGCGCCATTCCAGACCAGCCCCACCAGTACCATGGTGTACCCGACCGCCTGGGTGTAGCTCATCCCGTACCAGCTCACCAGCCAGAGCGTCACCATCAGTCCGGTGCCGGAGGCCAGCGAGCCGTTCAGGATGCCGATGATGAATAGCCCCAGTGCGCCGATCACCGCGTGCTTCAGGGTCTTGTCGGTCTCGCGCACGGCCTGGCCCAGCTGCGGCCGGCGCCAGGAGTACCAGCCAAGGGCGATCGTCAGCAGGCCCAGGGCGATCTCGCCGGCCCGCGGGGGGATCCCCAATACCAGCCAGGCACCGATCAGCACCCCGGGAAGACCGGCCGCAAGAATGACGGCTAGGCGCGCCGGTTCGAATGTGCTTTGCTTGAGGTGCCGCAGACTGGCCCCGGCGCCCAGCGCAACGGTGGCGATCTTGTGTGTGGCCAGGGCAACGGGATAGGGGAGTCCCAGAAAAATGAGGACCGGCAACTGCAACAGGCCGGCCCCGCCGCCTGCGAGGGCGGAGAAACCATTCGCCAGGATGGCGATGAAGAGCAGGCCGAGGTGTTCGAGTATGGTCATGTCAGGGGGCAGAAAGCGCGGTTCCGTGTGGTGGCGCGGCGTCTTGTGGGGGCTGCTGCCGTTGGTGCTGGCGCTGCCGGCGCACGCGGATATTTATCGTTGGGTCGATGATGACGGCACCGTGCACTATTCGAACAGCCCGCAGCCCGAGGCCAGCCAGCGCGAGCGCCGCGTGTTTGATTCCCACGGCCTGATGCGGGAGATCATACCCGCTCCCCCTACCGCAGAGGAGCGTGAACAGGCCCGGGCCGAACAGGAACAGGCGCAGCAGGAGCTGGAGGCCGCGCGCCAGGCGCGGGCCGACCAGGCGGCGCGGGAGCGTCAGCTGCGTCAGGCCTACGAGAATCTGGACGAGATCGAAGAGCTGCGCGCGCGCCGTGTGGCAGCCATTGGTGGGGATATCGCGCGTTCCGAGGCGCAGGAGATCACGCTCCTGCGCGAGCGCGAACGTATTCGTCGTCAGTATGAATCCAGCGAGTCGGCGTCGGCGCGCGCACGGTTCGAGGTCCAGCTCGAGGATCTGGAGGCGCGTATCGACCGCGAGCGTGCCTACCGTCGCGGGCAGGAAGATCGCCTCGCCGCCATCCAGCAGCGGCTGGACTTGGATCGCGACGACTATCAGCGCCTGGTCGTCAACGGCGAAGGCTAGAAACGCCCTAAAACGCCCGTGGGTCTAGCGGCTGATCAGGGTGCCCACGCCCTCGTCGGTCAGAAGCTCCAGCAGCACCGCGTGTTCCACCCGGCCATCGACGATATGCGTGGCGTTGACGCCGCTGCGCACCGCATCCAGCGCGCAGCGGATCTTCGGGATCATCCCGCCGTGGATCGTCCCGTCGCGG
Source organism: Thioalkalivibrio sp. ALRh (assembly GCF_000381425.1). NCBI lineage: Bacteria > Pseudomonadati > Pseudomonadota > Gammaproteobacteria > Chromatiales > Ectothiorhodospiraceae > Thioalkalivibrio > Thioalkalivibrio sp. ALRh. The sequence continues at coordinate 970,954 of NZ_KB906519.1, read as the reverse complement.
ATCATCTCGTCGACCTGCGGGGCCGACAGCTTGGGCAGTAGTTCCCCGTTGCCGTCCAGCACACCCGGGGTGTTGGTCAGCAGGAACAGCTTCTCCGCATCCAGCACCACCGCGAGCTTTTCGGCCGCCGTGTCGGCATTGATGTTGTAGGCCTTGCCGTCGCGGTCGAAGCCGATCGGCGCGATCACCGGGATGAAGTCGCTCTCGTCCAGGGTATGCACGATCGCCGGATCTACCCCTTCGACCTCGCCAACATGGCCCAGGTCTACGGTCGGCTGCCCCTCGGAGGCGCCGTAGTCGCGCAGCGGGTTTGCACGGATCATCTGGCCATCCTTGCCGGTCAGGCCCACCGCGCGCCCGCCGAAGCGGTTGATCAGCGAGACGATCTCCTGATTCACGATCCCGCCGAGCACCATCTGCACCACGTCCATGGTCTCGCGGTCGGTTACGCGCAGACCGTTCACGAACTCTGTCTGCTTGCCCAGCCGTTCCAGCAGCTGGCCAATCTGCGGCCCCCCGCCATGCACTACCACCGGATTCACGCCCACTTGCTTGAGTAGCACGATGTCGCGTGCGAACGAGGCCTTCAGGTGGTCCTCGGTCATGGCGTTGCCGCCGTACTTGATCACGATCGTCTTGCCCGCGAAGCGCTGGATATAGGGCAGCGCCTCGATCAGGACATGGGCTACGGAATGGGCCGTCTGGGTATCCATGGCGTTTCGGTGGTCCGCAATAGGGGGCGCAGTTTACCACTGCCAATCGCCTTTCGTGCGGCCACCGCCATTAACATGTATAGCATATACATCGCTTGACGATTCAGTGGCGCCCCGGTATAAAGCTGCATTGTATCTATAACAAAAGGGAGCTTGCGATGCTGCAATCCGTCTCGTTGTTGCTGACGATCCTGCTGGTTGTCCCGGTTACGGCCGTCTTCCTCTGGGCCGCCTTTTCGCGGCCGACCCCGGTCGATGCCGGTGAGCTGGCGGCCCGTTCCTATCGCCTGCGTGACTGGAGCTTCTGGGTTCTGCTGGCCGTGGTCACGCCGGTGTTTCTCTACACCCTGACCTTGATGCCCTACGGCGCCGACGCGGAGGCCGAAGGGGTTCAGACGGTCAACGTGACCGGCCACATGTGGCGCTGGGAGCTGTCGCAGGACGAATTTCGCGTCGGTGAGCCGGTGCAGTTCCGCGTCACCAGCCAGGACGTAAACCACGGGTTCGCCATCTACGACGAGGACATGACCCTGCTGACCCAGACTCAGGCGATGCCGGGCTACACGAACATCCTCGAGTACACCTTCGAGCAGCCGGGTACCTACCAGGTCCTGTGCCTTGAATATTGCGGCGTCGCGCATCACGCGATGGTCGCTGAACTCACCGTCACGGAGTAAACGGTCATGAGTGATACGACGATGGAACCGGCCGTGCCGCGCGGCGCACGCAACGCGGTGATTACCTATCTGGCGACCACGGTGGTCGTGCTGTTGCTGATGATGGTCTTTGGGCTGCTGATGCGTCTGGAACAGGCGGGCATGGACCTGATGGGAGCCGCCGGCTTCTACCAGGTCCTGACGGCGCATGGCGCGGGCATGGTCGGGGCGGTGGCCCTCGGTTCGAGCGCGGTGATGTGGTATTTCCTGCGTCGTCATGTGGCGTTGTCCACCGGCGTGTTCCTGCTCAATCTGGCGCTGTTCCTGCTGGGTGCCGTCCTGATCCTGGGCGGCATCTTCATTGGCGGCTTTGCCGGCGCCTGGACCTTCCTCTACCCGCTGCCGCAGACCCCGATGGGCCTGTGGACGCAGGCCGCCGCGGCGTCGTTCTTCCTCGGGCTGCTGGCAATCGGCGTCGGCTTCTTGCTGCTGTACATCGATATCGCGCGGGCGCTGATCACGAACTATGGCGGGCTGGGCCGCTCGCTCGGTCTTCCGCAGCTGTTCGGTCGGGCGGGTGATCCGCCGCCGCCCGCGGTGGTGGCCAGCACCATGGTGCTGATCGTGAACACCCTCGGCATCGTGGCAGGCGCGGCGATTCTGAGCATGAGCCTGATCAACCTCTACCAGCCGGGGTTCGAGATTGATTCGTTGTGGGCGAAGAACCTGACCTACTTCTTCGGCCACGTGTTCATCAACGCCACGATCTACATGGCGGTCATCGGGGTCTACGAAATCCTGCCCCGTTACACCGGGCGTCCCTGGAAGGTGTCGCGGGTGTTCCTGGCGGCATGGGCGGCTTCTACCGTGATGGTGCTGCTGGTCTACCCGCACCACCTGCTGATGGACTTCTCGCAGCCGACCTCGCTGCACGTGCTGGGGCAGGTGATCTCCTACACGAGTGGTCTGCCGGTACTGCTGGTGACGGCCTGGGGTGCGCTGACCAACGTCTACCGCTCCGGTATCCGCTGGGATATCGCCTCCGGGTTCGTCTTCCTCGGTGTGTTCGGCTGGGCGGCCGGCGTGATCCCGGCCATCATCGACGCGACCATCGTGGTCAACACGGTGATGCACAACACCCTCTGGGTCCCGGGCCACTTCCACTTCTATCTGCTGCTGGGTGTGGTCGCGATGATGTTCGGCTTCATGGCGTGGCTGACCCGTTCGCAGGCGGAGGGGGATGGCTTCTTCGACCGGTTGGGGTTCTGGACCTTTACCGGTGGCGGCCTGGCCCTGGTGGCCGTGTTCCTCTACAGCGGCGCGTCCAGTGTGCCGCGACGTTTCGCCGAGCATCTGCCCGAATGGGCGGCCTATGCCCAGCTGGGTTCGGTTGCCGCGGCTCTGGTGATCCTTGGAACGCTGTTGCTGGCGTTGCGTTTCTTCCTCGGACTGAAGCGGGTGGCGAACAATGTGGCGTAATGCGATCTACGGGCTGACCATCATCGCCCTCGGGCTGGGTGGTTTTACCACCCTGTCCCTGGCCACCGACGGCTTTCGTGCGTTTACTGCGGAGGAGGCGCGCCGTCTCGCCGCCCGCGAGAATCCGGCGCCGGTGCCTGCGATGACGCTGGAGGATGCGCGGGGTGGGGAGTTGGACCTGGCCGAGCTGGGCGATCGGTATGTGGTACTGGATTTCATCTACACCGGCTGCCACCACGCCTGCACCACGCTGGGGGCAAGCTTCCACCGCATCCAGGAGGCGCTGCCGGAGGATGTGTTGGGCGAGCGCGTAGCCTTGCTCAGCATCACCTTCGATCTCGAGAACGACGATGCCGCGCGCCTGCTCGAGTATGGCGAGCGCTTCTCGGCTAACCCCGAGGCCTGGCATCTCGCACGCCCGAAAACCCGAGAGGACCTGGATCGCCTACTGCGCCACTTCCAGGTGGTGGTGATCCCGGACGGCGAGGACTTCGTGCACAACGGTGCCATTTACGTGGTGGAGCCAGACGCACGCGTGGCCGGGATTCACGACATCGATGCGGTGGACGACGTGCTGGCCTACCTGGAGCCGCGTTGGTGATGCGGCCGTCCACCGTCTGGGCGGGGCCGGCATTGATGGCACTACTCGTCCTGACGCCGCTGCGGCCCTGGCTGGAGGCCAGCCTGATCGGACACATGCTGGTGCAGATCCCGCTGCTGGTGCTGGCGGGTGCGCTGATCGCCCGGTCGCTGCCGGAGGCCTGGCGCATCCGGGCTGCGCGCCTGGATGCGTACGGGGTGCTGGGACTGCTTCTGGCGCTGTTCGTTGTTGTCTACTGGCTGTTGCCCCGCAATCTGGATGCGGCCGTACTCGAGGCCGGAGCCGGCTGGATGAAGATCGTGACACTCGTGCTGCTGGCCGGGATACCGCTGGGGTTGACGGCACACCGGCTCCCATTACTGGTGCGGGGCGTGCTGTGGGTCAAGGGTACGGCCATGTTCTTCGTGATGGGCTGGCTCTACCGCGAGGCCCCGGACAGGCTGTGCAATGCGTATCTCCTGGGCGAGCAGTTGATGCTGGGCAACATCATGCTGGGGCTGGGGGCGATCAGCCTCATCGCGATCCTGGCGCTGCTGTTGCTGGGGCCGCCAGAGCGGCACCGGCGGGTGGCCGCTGAGGGTGTCGGTCAGCGTCGCGAGGTGGCGATTTCCTTCGCTGCCGCCACCAGCGCCCGGAACAGGCGCTGATGGCGGCGTTTTTGCGGCAGGTATTCGGGGTGCCACTGTACGCCGATACACCAGCCGTGTTCGGCCTCGATCGCCTGGACGACACCTGTCTCCTCGCGTCCGACGATGCGCATCCCCTGGCCCAGTTGGTCCACCGCCTGATTGTGCAGCGCGTTCACATGGATCGTGCCCGTGCCCAGTATCTCGGCCAGATGGCTGCGGCTGTCGAGCATGACCGGCTTGACCGGCAGCAGGCTGCGCGCCTGCGGAGTCTCGACATAGAACTCCGCCAGATCCTGCTGTAGCGTCCCGCCGCGCACCACGTTGATCAGCTGCATCCCGCGGCAGATGCCCAGTACCGGGCGGTGCTCGTCCAGCGCGCGATGGATCAATGCCTTTTCCAGTCGGTCACGCTCCACGTCCAGTACGCCGCCGTGCGACTGGAACAGCCGCCGCAGCAGCCAGAGCGCGGGATAGAACAGGTACCCGATCAGTCGTTGCGACAGGCGGCGTTCCGCGCCGCGAATGGCCTCCGGGTTCGGGCCCTGAGGCAGCGATTCCCCATACAGCTCGGGATCGACATCCGCACCGCCCCCGACCACCAGCGCGTCGAACGATCGATGGGGGCGCGGCTTGCCGGGGCGTACGCGCAGGGGGCGCCCGCCGGCGCGCCAGACGGCCAGCGCGGTGAACAGCCAGGCGGGCCCTCCGCCCTGGTCGGGGCCGGTGATCGCGACCACCGGACGCCGCGCCGGCCCGGCGTTGCTCATGGTGTCGTATTCAGAACCAACCACGCAGCTTCCTGGCCCAGTCGTCGGCCCAGCGGCCCAGTGCCTGGGTGGGACGTTCCAGGTATTCACGGCTCATCCGCTGCAGGCGTTCCCGGTCCGCGGCGAGCCGTTCCACTTCGACCCACCCGTTAAAGGGGTGGGCCAGACTCCATTTGGGGTCGTCGATCTCGCAGTTGGGCAGGCGATAGTGGAACGCAGGCCGGGCCTTGACCAGTTCGTGTTCTACCGGGGCCGCGTCGATCCGTTCCTGGTCCAGTTCGGCAAACAGCGGCAGCATGTCCAGTGGACGATTGCGGGTGGTGTTGTGCGCGAGGTAATGGTCGATCAGTTCCCCCCGATCCGCCTGGAAATCCGGGTTCAGCGTCTCGCGGACGAAGGTGCCGGGGAACGCGCGGATATAGGGCGACAGGCGTCTGGCCAGGTCGATCTCGCCCGCGTTCGTCAGCATCTCGTACAGCAGCAGGAAGGCCCGCAGGACATCGAGGATCCAGGCGGCATCGGTGCTGTGGACCTCGATATTGAGCTGCAGCCCGAACGCGTAGAGCAGCGAGCGCTCCGTCCCCAGGGCACCGGCTTCCTGCAGAGTGGCACGTACGCGGTCCAGGCGGGGGAGCGCCGAGGCCGGTATCGGTGGTGCGACGATCTCGTGTGGTACCAGGCGGCCGGCGGCATCGGCCAGCCAGCGATCCAGCGCGGCCTCGTCGGTGTCGTCGAGCTCGATGCCCAGCCGCCGTAGGTGGCTGCGATAGGCCCGGTCCTTCAGTACCCGGGCATCCAGCTCCACCTGGAAATCACCCTGGTCCGTATCGCAGACCCGGGCGACGAACGGGCTGTCACAGTGGACCTGCCCCCCGAACTCGGCGCGGATGGCCTCGGCCATGCGTTCGAGCGAGACGCCGGCCATCTCGATCTCCACGCCCACCTTTCGGGGTGACCCTTCCGGGTTGTCTGGCCAGGGCAGATCGTGAAAGCGCTCGGGCATCAGGAATGTCCTTGGGAAGGTGCCGCGTCATGATAACGGTTCGGTGTACCTGCTGTGGGCAAGCCAGTACGATAGGCGCCGGCCGCCAAGGCCGGACCGCGAAGGTACGGGATGGATCGAATCTACCTCAAGGATCTGCGCATTGATGCCGTCGTCGGTGTCTATGACTGGGAACAGCGCATCCGGCGCCCCCTGCGCTTTGATATCCAGCTGGCCACCGACACGCGCATCGCCGCGCACTCGGGCGAGATCACGGACACGGTCGATTACGAGGCGGTGGCCAACGCCGTGCGCGCGATCGTCACGCGCGAACCCCACGCGCTGCTGGAATCGCTGGCCGAAGAGATCGCGGAGGCCCTGATGGCCGAGTTTCGCACCCCGTGGGTGCGTATCGAGCTGGGCAAGCCCGGCGCCGTCGCCGGTGTGGCCGAGGTGGGCATCGTGGTCGAACGCGGCACCCTTCCGGCCTCCACCTGATCCTTTTGCGTCTGCTCCTGTCCTAGTTCGCCTCGACCCCGGCCGTGCGGCCGGTCACAGATTCCTCATTCCTTGACCCAATATGGTGCGTGTGCACTTTTAGTGCGCACCGCTTTTGTGCGTGCCGGCGTCGTTCGCCTGCAACAGGTGTTGTGAAAAGCCGATCTGGCTCCGTTTTCCCGATATGGCACGGCCTGTGCAAGGACCGGGTGTCGACTACGCGACACTCGATTGCACAACTGGGAGAACACAACATGAAGAAGTTCACTCGTTCCGCACTGGCCGCCGCCATTGTCACTGTCGGCTCCACCGGCGGTGTGGCCTTTACCTCGACCGCCGCTGCGGAGCTTTCCGTGAACATTGGGGCGGTTTCCAATTACTACTTCCGTGGTTTTTCTGAAACCGATGATGGTGCCGCAATCCAGGGTGGCATCGATTACGAACATGAGTCCGGTTTCTACGTCGGTACCTGGCTTTCCAATGTCGACTTTGGCGACGACACCAGCTACGAGATGGATCTTTATCTCGGTTTCGCCGACGAGTTCGACAATGGCTTTGGCTACGATGTTGGGTACCTGTATTACGCCTACCCGGACGCCCGTGATGACAGTGGTTCCCTGAGCGCCGACTTCGGCGAAGTGTACGGTGAGATTTCGTTCGATACGGGGCCCGTGGGTTTGTACACCGGGATGGCCTATGTCGTGAACGACAGCAGTGATTCTGCGCTCGAGAAAAAGGATATGTACTACTACGCCGGGTTGGATATCCCGTTCATGGATGTCTACAGCGCTGGCTTCCTCGTGGGTCGCACCAACTTCGATGACTCCGATCTCGACAACTACACCCACTACACCGCCAGCCTGAGTCGCGACGCCGGCGACTGGGGCGAGTTCAGCTTCAACCTCGAATACGTCGATGAGTCCGACGAGGACGTTGGCGCCTGGGTGGGCTGGACCAAGACGTTCTAAACCTGGCTTTTCCACTCAAGTAACTGCGGGTCCGCCCAGCGGCGGCCCCGCTCAAGGAGTCCGAAATGAAGATGATTACCGCCGTGATCAAGCCGTTCAAGCTTGATGATGTCCGCGAGGCGATCTCGGAGATCGGCGTGCAAGGAATGACCATGACCGAAGTAAAAGGGTTTGGTCGTCAGCGCGGCCACACCGAGCTCTATCGCGGTGCCGAGTACGTGGTCGATTTTCTGCCCAAGGTGAAACTGGAAGTGGCTGTCGACGAAAACCTGGTCGATCAGGTAGTCGAGGCCATTTCCAAGTCTGCCAGTACGGGCAAGATCGGCGACGGCAAGATTTTTATCACTCCGGTGGAGCAGGTCGTGCGTATTCGCACGGGCGAGACCGGCCCGGAAGCCCTTTAAGGGTTTTCGCACTTCCATCGAATGAGGAATTTCAATCATGGAAATTGAACAACAAGTTGTCGAACTCGCCTATGCGATGGACACCTTTTACTTTCTGGTGGCCGGTGCACTGGTGATGTGGATGGCCGCGGGCTTTACCATGCTCGAGGCTGGGATGGTGCGCACCAAGAGTGTCGCCGAAATCGCTACCAAGAACATCGCCCTGTATTCGATCGCCAGCATCATGTACATGCTGATCGGCTACAACATCATGTACGGCGATGGCCTGAGCTCCGTGATCCCGAGCCTGGGCTTCCTGATCACGGGTGACAATGCCGTGGGTGACGTGCTGGGTAGCGATGGCGACATCTACTACTCCGATCGTGCCGACTTCTTCTTCCAGGTCGTATTCGTGGCCACCGCGATGTCCATCGTCTCGGGTGCCGTGGCCGAGCGGATGAAGCTGTGGGCCTTCCTTGCCTTTGCGGTCGTGCTGACCGGCTTCATCTACCCGATCCAGGGCTTCTGGAGCTGGGGCGAAGGCTTCCTCGACCAGATCGGCTACCTCGACTACGCCGGTTCCGGCATCGTCCACTTCACGGGTGCCGCTGCGGCGCTGGCCGGTGTGCTGCTCCTTGGGGCGCGCAAGGGCAAGTACGGCAAGGACGGCCAGATCAACGCGATCCCGGGCTCCAACATGCCGTTGGCCACTCTGGGCGTGCTGATCCTGTGGTTGGGCTGGTTCGGCTTCAATGGCGGCTCCGAGCTGAAGGTCTCGGACATCGAGTCCGCCAACGCCGTGGCCGCCGTGTTCGCCAACACCAACCTGGCCGCGGCCGGGGGTGTGATCGCTGCCCTGATCACCACTCGTCTGGTGTTCGGCAAGGCCGATCTGACCATGGCGCTGAACGGCGCGGTCGCGGGCCTGGTGTCCATCACCGCCGAGCCGCTGATGCCCAGCCCGTTCCTGGCGATGATCATCGGTGCCATTGGTGGCGTGATCGTGGTCTTCTCGATCGTCGCGCTGGACAAGCTGAAGATCGACGACCCGGTCGGGGCGATCTCCGCGCACGGTACCGCCGGTATCTGGGGTGTGATGGCGGTGCTGCTGTCCAACCCGGACGCGACGTTCTTCGGCCAGATCGCGGGCCTGCTCGCCATCTTCGCCTTCGTCTTCACGGCTTCCCTGATCGTCTGGGCCATCCTGAAGGCGGTGATGGGCATTCGCCTGAGCGAAGAGGACGAGGACATCGGTGCCGACATCACCGAGTGTGGCCTCGAGGCCTACCCGGAATTCACCGGGAAGCAGTAAACATTCGAAACGCGCGCAGGGGTTCGGCCTGGAGGGCCGGGTCGAACCCCCAAAGTGTCTCCTTCGACGCCGACAGCAACAGTCTCCCAGGACTCAAGGATGTTGGCTTTCAGGGCGCCTCCCCGGCGCCCTCTTTTTTTGCCCCCGCGAAGCCCCGCGGGTTCGGTTACGATTCCGCTTTCGCCTGACCGGAACCGCCAGCATGGATCGCCTGTTCGAAGCACATGAGCTGAAAACGGCCCACCTGGGCCCGCTGGAACTGCAACTCCAGCCCGGCGAGCTGGTGCAGCTTACCGGTGCTTCAGGCTCCGGCAAGTCTCTGCTGCTGCGCGCGCTGGCGGACCTGGATCCGAATACCGGCGAGGTCCGCCTGGCTGGTGTGCCCCGCGACTCGATGACTCCGGTGCAATGGCGCCGGCAGGTCGCCTATGTGCCGGCCGAGACCGCCTGGTGGGACGAGCGCGTGGATGATCATCTACCCGCCGATTTCTCGCGCGAGACGGCGCTGCACCTGCTGGAGCAGGTTGCCCTTCCGGAAGAGTCCCTGCACTGGGAGGTCGAACGCCTCTCCAGCGGCGAGAAGCAGCGCCTGGGCCTGTTGCGCGCATTGCTGAACCAGCCGCGTGTCCTCCTGCTGGACGAGCCCACCGCCAACCTTGATCTGGAAAACACTAGGCGCATCGAACGCGCGGTACGCACATATCTAGCGGAGGAAGAGGCGGCGGCCCTTTGGGTCAGCCATGACACGCTGCAACGCCAGCGCCTCGGTGGACGCATCCTGACCATCAGCAACGGCAAGCTGGAGGCCCCCGCATGGAGCTGATCTCGCTTTCCCCATTCGATCTGAGTCTGGCGGCGCTGCTGGTCGTCGCGCTGGCCGGGGTGACCGTCTGGGCGCGCATGGGCCTGGGGCGCAGCCTGCTGATCGCCGGGGCGCGTACCGTGATCCAGCTGCTGCTGGTCGGGCTGATCCTGCAGACGCTGTTCGACCACGCCCAGCTTGGCTGGGTGGCGCTGATGGCCGTGGTCATGCTCGCGGTGGCCGGCTACGAGGTGATGGCGCGCCAGCAGCGCCGCTTCGCCGGGCTCTGGGGCTACGGGATCGGCACCGTCACCATGTTCATCTCGGCGTTCGCAGTCACGGTGCTGGCACTGACCACCATGGTCGGTCCGACCCCCTGGTGGGAGCCGCAGTACGCGATCCCGCTTTTGGGCATGCTGCTCGGCAACACCATGACCGGCATCGCGCTGGGGCTGGACCGCCTGACCCAGACCGTCTGGCGCGAGCGGCGCACCATCGAGGGCCGGCTGGCGATGGGGGCCTCCTGGAGCGAGGCGGTCACGACCATGCGCCGCGAGGCCGCGCGCTCCGGCCTGATGCCGACCATCAACGCCATGGCCGCCGCCGGCATCGTCAGCCTGCCGGGCATGATGACCGGCCAGATCCTGGCCGGCGCCCCGCCAGTGGAGGCCGTGAAGTACCAGATCCTGATCATGTTCCTGATCACCGCCGGTACCGGCTTCGGCACCCTGGGCGCTGTCTGGTTCGCTTCCCGCCGCCTGTTCGATACCCGCGAGCGCCTGCGCCTCGACCGCCTCAAGGCCGGCCGCCACGCCTAGTCACGAGCTCAATGCACCCTGCGGCGTTTGTGGTGCCCGTCATCGCGAGGCGCGCAGCGCCGTGGCGATCTCCGTGGGCGGCCCTGACGCCGGCCGGGGAAGGCGTCGGGGGGTTCGTTGGGAGATTACTCGCTGCGCTCGCCCTTCGGGCCGGCCGGCGGCCGTTCAACGCGCTTCGCGCTTTTTTGCCACGGCCCCTGCGGGGCCTCGCAATGACGGGTTATTGAAGCCCCGTAGGATGCGCTGAGCGCAGCGAACCGCATCGGTCAGATACACGTCCGGGCGGCATTAAGAATCGCGTTTCAGGTCCCGGTAGAAGTTCTCGTGTGTCCCCAGCAGGAGCAGGTGGCGCGTGCGAGGATCGTACTCATAGGCGAGCAGCATCAGTTGCCCGCGTGATTTGAACTTGTAAACCATGACCCCCGCCAGATCCCCTTTCTTGCTGGTACCCAGCTCGGGGTCGCGGATGATGTCGGCGACCGCGTCGTCCACGTCCGCCTTCTGGGCAGGGTGCAGGCGCTTGTAAGCGCGTCGGAATCGGGTGCTTTGCAGCACCTCCACGCCTGTAGTCATCAGTCGCGCTGGCCCTCGGGCGTGAACGGCGTGGCCAGCTCCCGGCCCTCGGCACGCGCGATCAGGAGTTCACAGATGAAGTCGATGGGCAGGTCGGGATTGTCCATGGCGGTACGCCCGACCTCGGCCCAGAACTCGATCTGGCCGGCGATGGTTCGGTGCTCGGCCTTCGCGTGGGCGCGGGCCTGCTGGTAGAGCGTTTCATCAATGCGGACGGGCAAACTCATGGCCTGCTCCTATTGCTACAAATGTAGTAATGGTAGCGCGCGCCCGAATTGCCAGCAAGAAAACGCCCGGATTGGTGCACCCTGCGGCGTTTGTGGTGCCCGTCATCGCGAGGCGCGCAGCGCCGTGGCGATCTCCGTGGGCGCCCTGACGCCGGCCGGGGCAGACGTCGGGGGTTTCGTTGGGAGATTACTCGCTGCGCTCGCCCTTCGGGCCGGCCTGCGGCCGTTCAACGCGCTTCGCGCTTTTGTGCCGCGGCCCCTGCGGGGCCTCGCAATGACGGGTTATTGAAGGGCCCCGCCAGGGGCCTGGCGCGCGATCAGGCGAACAGCTTGCGACGGAAGAACTCCGGAGTAGCACCGGCGGCGCGGTGGATCGCGGCGTTGTAGTAGTGCGTGACAAACGGCAGTTCCTCGGCGGCCTCTTCGCGCAGGAACGACACCGGGGCGTCCTTCGCGGCGATGGTGCAGGTCCACCAGCCGGAGGGGTAGGTGGCCTGCGGGAAGTGCATCGTCAGGGCGTCGATGAAATTCGCCGCGCGCAGGCTGTCGTGCATCGGGCGGATGATGCTGTCGGTGTGCAGCAGCGGCGATTCGCTCTGCTGCACCAGCAGGCCATCCGCGCCCAGGGCCTTCACGCAGTCCTTGTAGAACGCGGTGGAGAACAGGCCTTCGGCCGGGCCGACCGGGTCGGTGGAGTCGACAATGATCACGTCGATGGAGCCGGGTGCGGCGTCCTTCAGGTACTGCACACCGTCATCGAACAGCAGCTCGGCGCGCGGGTCGTCGTTGGCGTCGCACAGCTCCGGGAAGTACTGTTCGGACAGGCGGGTGACGCGCTCGTCGATATCCACCTGCACGGCGCGCTCGACCTCGTCGTGCTTGAGCGCCTCGCGCAGGGTGCCGCAGTCGCCGCCGCCGATGATGACCACGTTCTTCGGGGCGCTGTGCGAGTACAGCACCGGGTGCGACATCATCTCGTGGTAGATAAAGTTGTCGCGGCCGGTGAGCATCACGCAGTCGTCGATCACCATCAGGTTGCCGAAGGCCTCGGTCTCGTAGATCTCGATCTTCTGGTACGGGGTCTGTTCCTCGTGCAGCTTCTGCTTGATGCGCAGGGACAGCGCCATGTCTTCGTGCGGTTCGCTGAACCAGTTGTTGTCGAGTGCCATTGGCGGCTCCCCTTGCCGGTGCGGTGGACGGTATGATGCGCCGCTATGATAGTGCCCTGTATCCTGCGGGCAACTCCGCTCTTCTCGTCATTGCGAGGAACCGTAGGCGACGACGTACAAAAGCAGCGAAGCTGCGTTGAACGGCCGCCGGCCGGCCCGAAGGGTGAGCGTAGCGAGTAATCTCCTGAATGAGGGCAGTGCGCTTGGGTGCCCTGCTTGCCCCTGGTGTTCGGGTGGATCATGAAGGCGATTGCCACGTCGCTTCGCTCCTCGCAATGACGGGGCTTTCCTAGCTTTTAAAATCCGGGAATACCATGACCGTCACGCCCTGGAATCTGGATGAGGCCCGCGCCACCTACGGTATCGATCACTGGAACGGTGGCTTCTTCGAGGTGAACGCCGCAGGCCACGTGGCGATGCGCCGTGCGGACTGGCCGGATCACCCCGGCGTGGATCTGTACGAGCTGGCGGGTCGTCTGCGCGAGGAGCATGTGGGTCCGCCGGTGCTGGTGCGATTCCAGGATGTGCTGGACGGCCGGGTGCGCCGCCTGGCGCGGGCCTTCGACACCGCCGCGCGCGAGCTGGAGTACGAAGGTGCGTTCACCGCCATCTACCCGATCAAGGTCAACCAGCAGCGCAGCGTGGTGGATCAGATCCTGGCGGCCGGCGATCAGCCGGATGCCGCGGGGCTGACCCCGCGTGTGGGGCTGGAGGCCGGCAGCAAGCCGGAGCTGATGGCCGTGCTGGCGCAGTCGCGCCCGGGTGCGGCGATCATCTGCAATGGCTACAAGGACCGCGAATACGTGCGCCTGGCGCTGATCGGGCGCCAGCTCGGGCATCGCGTGTATATCGTGATCGAAAAGCCCTCCGAGCTGGAGGAGGTGATCCGCCAGGCCGAGGCCATGCAGGTCGAGCCGCTGCTGGGTCTGCGCGTGCGCCTGGCCTCGATCGGCAAGGGCAAGTGGCAGAACACCGGTGGCGAGAAGGCCAAATTCGGCCTTTCGGCGGCGGACGTGCTGGGTATCCTTGAGCGCCTGCGCGGTCTCGGCTGGCTGGACCGGCTGCAACTGCTGCACTTCCACATGGGTTCGCAGATCGCGAACATCCGCGACATCCAGAATGGCATGGGCGAGGCGGCCAGCTACTTCGCCGCGCTGACCGAGGCCGGTGCGGCCCTGCGGGTGGTGGATGTCGGCGGCGGTCTCGGAATCGACTACGAGGGCTCGCGTTCGCGCAACGAGTGCTCCATCAACTATTCGGTGGAGGAGTACGCGCTGAACATCCTGCGCCCGCTCAAGCGCATCTGCGAGGAGCAGGGCCTGGCCATGCCCGAGGTCTTCAGCGAGTCCGGCCGTGCCCTGACCGCGCACCACGCGGTGCTGATCACCAACGTGATCGACTGCGAGCCGGCCCCGGGGGATGGCGATGTCCCGCCCACAGAGGATGGCGAGCTACCCGAGATCGCCGCCATGCGCGCCCTGCTGGAGGACGGCGAACGCCCGGCCTCCGAGATCTACCACGATGCCGCCTACGGCCTGTCCGAGGTGCAGGCACGCTTTGCCCGCGGGATGCTGTCGCTGGCGGACCGTGCCCGCGCTGAGGCGATCTACTTCGCCCTGTGCCAGCGCCTGCTGGCGCGGCCCGAGGCCCTGCCGGCGGAGATCCACGCGGAACTGACCGACAAGCTGGCGGACAAGGTCTTCTGCAACTTCTCCGTGTTCCAGTCGATCCCGGACACCTGGGCGATCAACCAGATCTTCCCGATCATGCCGCTGCACCGGCTGGACGAGCGGCCCACCCGGCGCGCGGTATTGCAGGACCTGACCTGCGACTCCGATGGCCACATCGAGCACTACGTGGAGCGCGAGGGCACGCATACCACGCTCGCCCTGCACCCGTGGAACGACCGCGAGCCGTACTACCTCGGCATCTTCCTGGTGGGCGCCTACCAGGAGATCCTTGGGGATCTGCACAACCTGTTCGGCGACACGGATACCGTGAACGTTGAGCTGCTGCCCGAGGGCGGGTACCGACTGGTCGACCCGGAGCGTGGCGATACCGTCGACGAGCTGCTCTCCTATGTGCACTTTGCCCCGGATGACCTGCGCCGCGCCTTCCGCGCCAAGATCGACGCGGCCGGCCTGCGCGGCGAGGCCGCGGGCCGGCTGCTGGCCGAGTTGGAACACGGCCTGACCGGCTACACCTATCTCGAGGACTGAACCCATGCAGTGCTATGTCTACCGCGCGACCCGGCGCGCCGATACCTACGTCTACCTGCCGCAGAAAGACGACTTCTCCGAACTCCCCGATGGCCTGACCCGTGCACTCGGGCGCCTCGAGTTCGCCCTGGAGTTCGAACTGACCCCGGAGCGCAGCCTGGCCCAGGAAGACCCGCAAAAGGTCCTGGCCAACCTCAAGGAGCAGGGCTTTCACCTCCAGCTCCCGCCCCCGGAAGACGAACCCAGCACCTGATCTCCCGCGCGGTCGCCCGCACATGGCGCCGCCAACCCCCTCGAACCGACCCTTGCTCGGGCTATCCCGGACCCTCGAAGCCTCCACACGGTCATCCCGGAAACCGCCAAGCGGTTATCCGGGATCTCATGCGTCGGGGTATTCCGAACCCTTGAGGCCGATCCGGCGCGGGAGATCCCGGCTCTTCGCTGCGCTGCGGCCGGGATGACCGGGGCAGGGTGACTGTGGGCGGGGTAACGAGGTGAATCGGTTGCGGCCGAGGCCGCCGGTTACCGATGCAGGGCAGGTGGTCGATGTGCTGCGCTGGCGGCGCGTGAAGGCGAAGGAGCCTGCGCACAAAACAGGGAAGTCGCAGCGCGGTCACGAATAAGTCTGTATAGTGTCGGCCCTTTTGCCAGTATCCAGAGTTCGTATTCCATGACCGAGAAGCTTCGCAACATCGCCATCATCGCCCACGTTGATCATGGCAAGACCACGCTGGTCGACCAGCTCCTGCGCCAGTCCGGCACGCTTGATGCGCGCGGCGACCACGGCGAGCGGATCATGGATTCGAACGCGATCGAGAAAGAACGCGGGATCACCATCCTGGCCAAGAACACGGCCATCGAATGGCAGGACTACCGCATCAACATCGTCGACACCCCCGGACACGCCGACTTCGGTGGCGAGGTCGAGCGGGTGCTGTCCATGGTCGACTCCGTGCTGCTGCTGGTGGACGCGGTCGACGGCCCGATGCCGCAGACCCGCTTCGTGACCCAGAAGGCCTTCGCGATGGGCTTCAAGCCGATCGTGGTGGTCAACAAGGTCGACCGCCCCGGCGCGCGCCCGGACTGGGCCGTGGACCAGGTGTTCGACCTGTTCGATCGCCTCGGCGCGACCGACGAACAGTTGGACTTCCCCATCGTGTTCGCCTCCGCCCTGAACGGCTTCGCCGGCATGGATTCCAGTGTCACCGAAGGCGACATGACCTGTCTGCTGGAGACGATCGTCGAGCATGTGTCCCCGCCGAACGTCGACGCCGACGGCCCGTTCCAGATGCAGGTCTCCTCGCTGGACTACAACTCCTACCAGGGCCTGATCGGCATCGGTCGCGTGAAGCGCGGGCGCATCAAGCCGAACACCCCGGTCAAGGTGGTGGACCGCGAGGGCAAGGTACGTAACGGCCGCATGTTGCAGATCATGGGCTTCCATGGCCTGGAGCGTGTCGAGGTCGCGGAGGCCCGCGCCGGTGACATCATCACCTTCACCGGCATGGACGAGCTGTACATCTCCGACACCCTGTGCGATCCGAATAACGTCGAGGCGATGGAACCGCTGACCGTGGACGAGCCGACGGTGACCATGACCTTCCAGGTCAACACCTCGCCGTTCGCCGGGCGCGAAGGCAAGTACGTGACCTCGCGCGTGCTGCGCGACCGCCTGCTGGAAGAGCTCAAGCACAACGTTGCCCTGCGCGTGGAAGAGACTGACGACGCCGACAAGTTCAAGGTCTCCGGGCGCGGCGAACTGCACCTGGGCATTCTGATCGAGAACATGCGCCGCGAGGGCTACGAGCTGGGCGTCTCGCGCCCGGAAGTGGTCATCAAGGAAGTGGACGGCGTGAAGCAGGAGCCCTACGAGGCCGTCACCGTTGACGTCGAGGAGCAGCACCAGGGCACGATCATGGAAAAGCTCGGCGAACGCCGCGGCGACATGACCAACATGGTGCCCGACGGCAAGGGCCGCGTGCGCCTGGACTTCATCATCCCGTCGCGCGGGCTGATCGGCTTCCAGACCGAGTTCATGACCGCGACCTCCGGCACTGGCATCCTGCACCACATCTTTGACCACTACGGCCCCTATCAGCCGGGTGCGGTCGCCTCGCGCCAGAACGGCGTGCTGATCGCCAACGCCGCCGGCAAGGCGCTCGGCTTTGCCCTGTTCAACCTGCAGGATCGCGGCAAGCTGTTCATCGGCCCCGGCGACGAGGTCTACGAGGGCATGGTGATCGGCCTGCACTCGCGCGAGAACGACCTGGTCGTGAATGCGCTCAAGGCCAAGCAGCTGACCAACATCCGCGCTGCCGGCACGGACGAGAACATCCAGCTGACCCCGCCGATCCGCATGACCCTTGAGCAGGCCATCGAGTTCATCGACGACGACGAACTGGTCGAGGTCACCCCGGAAAACATCCGCATCCGCAAGAAGTTCCTGCTCGAGCACGAACGCAAAAAAGCCGCCCGCGCCGCTTCGGCGTAACGGTCAACGCCAGCGCCTCCTACAAGGGGCAAGGCAATAACAGGCGCCCGGCCGGGTTACCCGCCGGGCGCTTCTCGTTTCGGTGCCGACCCTCGAACCAAAAGGCTAAGTCCTGACGCTCAAACTACCTTCGTGTTGCCCTTGAGGGTGTGTCTCCCTTCAAACTTCTCCGTTGGTGCCGTCGCCCCCATCATCGGTGTCTGTTGGAGACGTGTCTTCCCCCGGCGGAGGAGCGCACTCACGACCAAGCGGATCATCCGGGTTGATCTGATCCAATGGGTCAAACAAGCAATAGTTCATGCTGGAGTTGTAGCGGAATAGGGATTCTGGTGACCCCGGAAGGAGGTCTTTAAAGTAATTCGCCGCGATGGTCAGCCTTCCTTCTACCAAGTTGCCTTGGTTGTTGACTCGGTCGCGGCAGGTTGTCTGTCCTGACAAGCGACGGGTCAGCAGGAAGGTGTGTCCCAGTGGGCGGTCCTGGGCGAGCATGACCTCGGGATCGAGCACAAATCCCACGGGTGAGAACTCGAATCCTTCAGGTGGTGTCCCCAAGTCTAGGGGGGTATAGGAGCCATCGGATGGGCTTATTCCGATCCCAAACGATAGCCCCTGTTCTGCGTCGTAGCCACGATAACGACGGCGGAGGGAGCTGGTGGGCGTGGGGTCGTTCCATAACCCGGTAGCTTCCTCGTCAGGTTCCGGGTCGCCTACACATACGGTGCCGTTGACATCTCGGACGTCGGCGGTGGTCGAAACGAGGCCAATGTTGCCAAACCAGCCTCGACCAACGTAGCAACGGTAGAATTTTCCAATTAGATCCCCACTTTGGCCGGGAACAGTGTCTACTGTCTCACCCCCACGCAGATAGATATTGACATTCGCGCAGTAGCCCGCATCGGATACCTCCACGCGGAAATCTTCAAGGTCGTCTTCTTCGTCGTATGCGAGCAGGTAGCCGGCGATGGTACTGAAGCCCTGATTTTCCGGGACCTCCATAACGAGTAGAAGATCGCCGGAACTTTCGTCCCGCAGTTCGAAACGATCGCCGTCTTGCCACACTTCGACGCCATCCCCGCGGGCTTGCAGAAGAGTTGCATCCGCGGACGGTTGCTCACCGTCATATGGGAGGCGCGCATCGCCGGAAGGACTGCTGATCCGGTCCTGCGATGGAAGTCTTCCGCGGGCAAGGTTGATGGTGTTAGCGGGATCCGTCCACGCAACATGGCTGGAACTCCGGACCTCCTGGGTGCCGCCTCGTGCGTCATTCCAGCTGATCGTGAGGTGGACTTCGAGCCATTCGATATTGTCGTCCGTGTCACGCGTCTCTGTGATGTCAGCCGATACGTCGAATACAGCGTTGACACCAGTGATTCCGCTAGCCTCCAAGTTTGCGATCGCATCCTCAATAGATTGCCGGGTGAGTGCATTGCGGAGGCCGTCGAGTCTGGAGTCGGCAAGCTGAATGGCCTCTGCGCGAGCCTTGGAGTCGCCAGATGCGGCGACAAGCTCCCCGTGCAGTTTGGCAATGGCCAGCAGACCCACGGACACGACTACGAGCGCGATCAATGCCTCGATCAGACTGATGCCGCGAGCAGATTTGGTAGATTGGTGTCGCATGTGTCGCCTCGGTACAGGGTGTTCACCCATTTGAGCGGCCAAAGGTTAGAAACTGGTCCAGTCGCGCCACGAGCCTGAAGTGACTCCGCGCGCCCCGACATTGGCGCCGCCTCCGGCGGCGACAGGGTCAAAGATGAACCGGGGCGTGCCGGCTATGGATGTGGTGGGGTCATCGATGATCGCGTCGCCTTCGATGATGGCGGCGCCATAGAATTCAGGGTTGCCTGTGGCATCCAGGTCCCCGGTTACGTAGAGAATGCCGTGGAACTCATCAAAATTGCCACGCACCGTGAGATCGCCATTGACTACCAGAATTACGGGATTGTCTCGGCTACCCACGTTGTCCTCGAGACGTGTGTCTCCTTCAACCCATATGACCTGGCCCCATTGGTCGGGCGTGATCTCCGGGCCGCCGCCTTGGGTGCTGCCCACCAGCTCGTGGTTTGCCATCCGTTCCCGGTACTGGGTCTTGCTCATGCCCATGAAGCTGCGGAAGAACACGTCGGGATCGATACGCAGGCTTGGATCAAAATCGACCACATCTAGTCCTTGGTCGTCCTTGGTGCTCATCATCCTGTAGATGTCGTCACCGGGGCGGGGGACAGGATCTTCCAGTCTGGGTGGCTGTTGCGCCGGGTTGCGCATGAACGTGGCGCCAGTATTGCTGTTGATGCCCGCAGCGTCGCCCGTCCGAATGGTCATGTTGGTATAGGCGTTGTACACCTCGGCGTTCCCCCTGATATCGACCCCCCCTCGGGTCAGAAGTGGATTGTCGGGAGGGTTCGCGACAGCAGGGCCTGCCTGCATCCCCAGCATGACCGCCTTGCGGGAGGAGAAGTCGTCGCTCCAGCCGCAGGAGAGAATCGTTGCCTCCCGAAGGTTGTCATTATTCGGGTCACTTGGGTCGTTCGCATTCCAGGTCAATTCGCGGTTTGCAACCTCGCTGGTGGGGAAGTTTTCCGGCGTGGGTGGGCAAACTCTGTCGATGTGGTTGAAAACGGTGTCAGTGGAAGCCTCTGGGGCCAGGAAGACCGCGCGCCAGGTGCGGTCGTCCGCGTCCTCCGGTTGCAGGCGCATGGGTATGTTGCTGCCCTGCATGTGAGACATAGCTCTTTCCAGGCCGCCCTGCGCAGCGCTTGCGGTTTGTTTCATTCGGATTTCGTTAGCGGCCATCCTTTGCTCCAGAATCGACGTCTGTGCGGTGAAGATGACCGTGATGGTTACCGCAACCATAATGACCAGCGCGATCACTAGGGTCGCGACGCCGCGCTGTTGCCTCCTGGAAGCCATCGGTAGATGGGCTGTTCTCATGAATGGTCTCTCCAGGGTCGATCTTTAGTTGGGGGCAAATATCCGCTGATTGCGAACGCTGATTGTTTCTTCGAAATCGATCCGGCTGTCCGGAGAGGAGGTGTGGGAGGCCTCCATTGTGATTCTGATACGACGAGACTCGGCAAATATGTCGCCGGGTTGGGCGTTCAGCTGGTCACATGTGTCCGCAAAAGTTTCAGATCCGTCATCCGCGATTTTCATGCAGCGCGTTGGAGATGTGTCGAACTCAAGTCGTCCGACCCGGGTTGTGGCCGGATCAGTCAGGTCTTCCCAGGTGCCGGTGGAGCAGTCCTGCGTGCTGTTGATGCTGCTGGTCAGCATCTGGATGGTCTCGTTCTCGAGGCGGTAGCCGAATACATACTGTGACGGTGGGGGAGCGTCGAAGTCTGCGGTCTCTATGTCATAGGCGAACGTGGGGTCGTAGGCCAGCAGTATGCAGGTGTCCCCGTGGACCGTGATGTTCAAGTCTTCGCCCATGAAGGGGTTTTTGGCAGGCTCGTCATCGTTCGGTGGAGTGATGCGAGCAGGATGGGAGTAGCCAGCGCGTCGAATGTCATTGGCCATTAGATCCATCGCGATCCGGGTTTCCTGAGCGAGCCGTGCCTCCTGGGTCACGAAAGCGGCACCGCGGATAACCGTGATGTACAGAGCGATCGTTCCGGCCACAACAATCGTCCCAACCAGAATTCCAATCATCAGTTCCACTAGCGTGAAACCCTCGTGCCGCTTGCGTGCAGGCGTGAGTAGGGGGCACATGCGGATGTGCGTGCGGTTCAACATGCGCTGTAAGCCCCCATAGCCCGATTGGTTCCGCAGGCGCGAGGGCGACCGATGAGGTTGATCTGTACCTGCATTTCGAACTCGTTG
Source organism: Thioalkalivibrio sp. ALRh (assembly GCF_000381425.1). NCBI lineage: Bacteria > Pseudomonadati > Pseudomonadota > Gammaproteobacteria > Chromatiales > Ectothiorhodospiraceae > Thioalkalivibrio > Thioalkalivibrio sp. ALRh. Next base: position 949,851 of record NZ_KB906519.1, on the reverse strand, counting down.
GGCGACGAGGTGAATACGATGTCGGATCGGTCGCCCTCGACGGTGCCGCGTACGTGATTGAAGGTGATGGTGTTTTCGCCGGTCATCGAGACGTTGCGGAAATCGTCCGAGCTGGTGGTGCGCAGCACCGGGTCCTCTTCGCCCGCCATTACGATGGTGCATGCGTTCGGGGTGGCCGGGTCGTCGAGCCTGCAGTCGCAGGCGGGCGTGTTCGATATGCCGTGACACCAGTCGTTGCCGTCGGCCCAAGTCACGAAATGGATGTCCTGGCCCTGCTTGATTGCTTCGCTTCGCGCGGTCTGGATCTGGTCGAGGGCGCTCTCGGCTGCACCGATTACGCGCCGTTGTTCGGCCAGGTTGAAGGCGGGGACGGCCAGCGTGATCAGGATCACCAGGACGGCGATGGTGATCATCAGCTCGATCAGGGTGAATCCGGACTGTCGGGAGGTTGCAGCCATGCACGGGTCCTGTTCGGAGTGCCGGAAGGTGTCGACTCTCATTATACGGTTTGGGGTATGTTGGGCATGGCGCACGGCTACCGCTCACGGGGCGAAAGAGACCCTTCGTCGATCTGGAAGGGGGCGAGTGGCTCGGCTTGTGGTGGAATTGGGTGTAGCCGTATAGCTGTTCCTAGAGGGAGAGAGCGGGATGGACCAGACAAAACGCCGGATGGCCGGATTTACGCTGATCGAGGTGATGATCGTGGTGGTGGTGATCGGAATCCTTGCGGCGATTGCCTATCCCTCGTACCAGAACCACATCCTCAAGTCCCAGCGCGCGGATGCTCATGATTCGCTGCTCCGCATCCAGTTGGAGCAGGAGCGGTGGCGGGCGAACAACCCGGAGTACACCGGAGATCTTTCGGATCTGGGGCTTTCTTCCCTGTCAGACGATGAGCATTACGAGTTGACGATCTCCGATAGTTCCGGATCCAGCTTTACGGCGACGGCCTCTCCGCAAGGGCGTCAAGCCAATGACTCAAGGTGTCAGACCATTACTCTCACGGTTACGGGCGGTTCTGCCGATCGTGACGGGTCTCCAGGAGGTAGGGAGGAGTGTTGGTGAAGTGGCGCGCATTTGGCTGTCTGGAGCATGTTTATGGCTCGAACTGACAGTCTGAGTGCAGTTCACTACGCGGTCGGCCTAAGCTGCTGACGATCACGCGCCGCCCCTCCTCGGCGCGGCCGCATACGGTGAAGCTGCCCATCTGAAGGGCGCCACTGGTGCGCTGGGTCGTTCCGTGGGGCACGTACGAGACGTAGTTCCGAACCGGTGAATTGCCGCTGACCTGGATGTTTGCCAAGTTCGGGGCGGCATACCCGATCAGCGGGTCTTCGTCGGCGCGCTTCCCCGTGCTTCTTGTATCCGCAAACCAGATCCAGCCATCCACCCAGATGCCGTCATCACGGCAGGTCTCGCCGTCGCTGGAGGGGCACAGGGTGACGCGCACGTTGCGCTTGAGTGCCTCGCTTCGCGCCAGGTGCATGGCGTTGAGCAGGCTGTTGGTGGCACCGATGACGCGTTGCCGCTCGATCATCTGGCTGAAGGCCGGGGCGGCCAGCATTGCCAGGATGGCAAGCACGCCGATGGTGACCATCAGTTCGATGGCCGTGAGGCCTTGGTGGCGCATCGCTTCTCCTCCCTGAGATCGCGTGCAAGCCCGAGCCTAGACTACCTTGAGGTCTCTCGCCAGCCTTTAGCGGGGAACGGCCCCAGGCGGATGTTGCCTATAGAATGGGCGCGCCCGACTGGCGGGCACCCTATGCGGTTCAAGTGCGGGTTGGAAGGAGTCAATGGCGAAGAGCGTTCAGGACTTGGAGCAGGCGGATCTGCTGGATCTGCAGCAGCGGGCGGCGCGCAAGGCGCGGCTGGATATCACGTTTCGTGACGAGGCGCGTTCGGGTGCGCTGACGCCCGAGTTGCAGGTGATTCCAGCGGGTGAGGGCGAGATCGGTGCGGATGCCTCGGAGTACGGGCATCAGGAGCACGAGTCGCCGCGGCGCTATGTGGTGCTGGAGAAGCCCTTTGCCCTGGGCCGCTTTGCCGTTACGCGCGAGGAGTGGGATGCCTTCGCCGAGGCGGCAGGCTGGGAGCCCTGGGACTGGCTGGTGTGGCCGCGGACCCCGCGCACGCCGATCTTCAACATCAAGCCCGCGTCGATCCAGCAGTATCTCGAATGGCTGAGCGAGGAGACCGGAAAGCGCTACCGCCTGCCCACCGAGGCGGAGTGGGAATACGCCTGCCGGGCCGGTACGCGCACGCCTTTTGCCTTCGGCGAGGTGGTGGGCTGCCGCGACGTGCACTTCAACTCCCTGTTTCCCTATGAGGAGCGCCGCCAGCGCCGCAGGTGGTACATCCCGGCTTGTTTCCCGCTGTCCCGTCCGCTGGATGTCGGCAGCTTCCAGCCGAACCTGTGGGGCCTGTACGACATGCACGGCAACGTGCAGGAGTTCACCTCCTCACCCTGGCATGACAACCATGCCAGCCTGCCGCGCGATGGCGTCTATCGTCGCGACCCGGACAACGAGTGGGTCGTGGTCAAGGGCGGCTCGTGGTTCGACCCGGCCGTAAACACCCGCAGCGCTGCCCGGCGCCGCCGCAACATCGACGAGATGGACACCAATCTCGGCTTCCGCGTCCTGCGGGAGTTGGATGATTAGGCGCTCGGTTGCCTGAGCACGATGCGTTTCGCTTTGCTCAACGCATCCTACGGTCGGGTGGCGATGCGTAGGGTGCACTGAGCGCAGCGAACTGCACCATTAGTTTGCTGCTTACCGTTAAGCGTTATATTCTGTTTCCATGATCAGAAGCTTTCGGTGTAGGGAAACCCGGGCGCTGTTCGAAACGGGCAGGAGTCGGCGTTGGTCGAGCGTTCGACCAATCGTGGAGCGCAAGCTGATTCAGCTTCAAGCGGCGGAGACACTGCAGGATTTGCGGTCTCCGCCGGGGAACCGGCTGGAGGCCCTGTCTGGCGACCGCGAAGGGCAGCACAGCATTCGAATCAACGCCCAGTGGCGCATCTGTTTCCGGTGGACGGACGAAGGTCCCGAGGATGTGGAGATCGTCGATTACCACTGAAGGGTTCCGGAAGGAGGTTAGACCATGAGCACAAGCGGTATGCGACCCATCCATCCAGGCGAGGTCCTGCGCGAGGAGTTTCTTGCCCCGTTGGATCTCAGTGTGAACGCGCTTGCTGGGGCATTGCATGTTCCGACGACGCGCATGAACGACATTGTGCGCGAGCGTCGTGGCATTTCGGCTGACACGGCCATGAGGCTGGCGCGTTATTTCGGCACTTCCGAGCGTTTCTGGCTGAACCTCCAGCTCGAGTATGAACTGAGGCAGGCGCAACTCGAACTTTCGGAACGCGTGCGTCGTGAAATTGAGCCGCGGGCGGCTTGAGTGGCGGCAGCGAGGGCGCGGGTGGACATGAGGTCGGCGTGGGGTGCGCTGAGCGCAGCGAATTGCACCGTCTCGACGTGAGACTGCTCAGTTTTCCCTACAGCCAACGAGCGAGCCAGAGGCGCAGGCGCAACTCCAGGGGCGGGGCGTAGCCCTGCTTGCGGAAGACGATCTCGCCGTCGGGGTTGATGATGAAGGTCGCGGGTACGCCGCGGACGTTGTATTGCGAAGCGAGTGCGCCCTGCGGGTCGTTGACCACGGCGAGTTCGCGCTCGCGTTCGTTCAGGTGCTCCAGCACCTCCTCCGGCGTGCCGGACTGCATGGAGACCGTGAGCACCGGGTGGCTCTGCGACAGGCGCACGATCTCGCCTTCCTCCAGGCGACAGATCGGGCACCAGGTGGCCCAGAAGTGCAGCAGCATGGGCTCGTCCGCGTAGTCGGCGAGCGTTACTGGCGTGCCATCCAGCAGTTGTGCCTCGAATTCGGGTGCCGGGCCCTCGACCATGTCGCGCGCCATCCAGGCGCGTACGGCCAGGAAGATCAACAGCGCGATGCCGATCTGGACGCCCCAGCTCAGGGCGCGGCGGCGCCGGGAAGGCTTCGGGCGTTGCGGTTTTTCGGGGCGAGTCTCGGTCAACGGATCATCTCGGCTTGTCCGGGGCGGGCGCGGGTCCCGCGTTTTTTCGGGCCCTTGCGCACCGCAATGCGCACCAGTTCGTCTTCGTCATCCATCAGTTGTTCCCGCTGCGCTTCGGTCAGAAGCGGATTGCGCGCGACGAAGTAGCGCAGGTTCGGGTCGCGGTCGTTCACGCAGGCCTCGACCTGTTCCGGTGTCAGGTCGGGGCGCTTGGCGCAGTTCAGGCGCACGGTCTGGTTGGGGTCGGCCAGCAGCAGGGCGACCTCCTCGGGCGTGAGGTCCATGCGGCGGGAAAAGTAGGCCTTCACCTGTGCGTGCTGGTCGCGGACCAGCAGGGGGCGCCAGTGCGCCTCCAAGTCCGCGGACAGGGCCAGGTCCATGCGCTCTTCAAATGACAGCGCCTTGTATTGGCGGGTGAGGTCGTCCATCGCGTGGGCATTATAGGCGCCCGGGTTGGGATGCGCGGGCACGCCCCCACAATGTGTAGGAACGACAGCGCCCTGGGGCCTGTCGTACTATTAGCCAACGATAATTTGCCCCGCATGCCGGGGTGTTGAGGACCCATGACCGCACCGGTGGCCGAAATTCCGATCTTCCAGGTTCCGCGCACGGATCACGTGACGGCTTCGCTGCATTCGTTGAGCGATGCCCAGCGTGACGAGCTGGTGCGCCGCATCAAGCGCCTGCTGATCGAGCGTAACGCCGTGCTGGTGGCCCATTACTACGTGGACGAGTCGCTGCAGCGGCTGGCGGACGAGACCGGCGGCTGCGTAGCCGACTCCCTGGAGATGGCGCGCTTCGGCAAGGAACACCCGGCCGAGACGCTGGTGGTTGCCGGGGTGCGCTTCATGGGTGAGACGGCCAAGATCCTGAGCCCGGAGAAGCGCGTGTTGATGCCGACGCTGGAGGCCGAGTGTTCGCTGGATCTTGGCTGTCCGGCAGAGGAGTTCGCGAAATTTCGCGCCCAGTATCCGGACCACACGGTGGTCGTGTACTCCAACACCTCGGTGGACGTAAAGGCACAGGCCGACTACGTCGTTACCTCGAGCATCGCCGTGCCGCTGGTCGAGCATCTGCGCGATCAGGGCAAGAAGGTCCTGTGGGCGCCGGACAAACACCTGGGCGACTACATCCGCCGCACCACCGGTGCCGACATGGTGCTGTGGGACGGCTCCTGCGTGGTGCACGACGAGTTCCGCGCCTGGGCGCTGGAGGACCTGCGCGGCCGCCACCCCGGTGCCGCGGTGCTGGTGCATCCGGAGTCACCGCGCGAGGTCATCCATCAGGCCGACGTGGTGGGCTCCACCAGCCAGCTGATCGCGGCGGTGAAGAACCGCCCGGAGCAGGAATTCATCGTTGCCACCGACAAGGGTATCTTCTACAAGATGCAGCAGGCGGCCCCGGGCAAGACCCTGATCGAGGCCCCCACCGGTGGCCACAGTGCGACCTGCACCAGTTGCGCCCACTGCCCGTGGATGGCCATGAACGACCTGGTCTCGCTGGCCGAGACGCTGGAAGATACGGCGGAGCCGGCGAAGAACGAGATCTTCGTCGACGAAGCCGCGCGCCAGAAGGCCCTGGTGGCCACGCAGCGCATGCTCGACTTCGCCGCCGAACACCGCAAGGCCACCGAAGGCGACGCCTGAATATTTGAATGGGTAAGACCGCCGTGCAACAACAGGACGAGGCAATGGACCAACCATCTCGTAGCCTGAGTCGTGCTGCCGTATTGCAGGCGCTAAGGGAGCATCGGGCCCATCTCGAGCGTGAATTCGGTGTACGTGGGCTGGCGTTGTTCGGATCGCTGGCCCGTGACGAAGCCGGCGAGCAGAGTGATGTGGATATTCTTGTCGGCTACGACGGTCCGGCCTCAGCCCAGCAGTATTTTGGCGTTCAGTTCTATCTTGAAGACCTGTTAGGACACCCGGTGGACCTGATCTCCGAAAAGGCCCTGCGCGCCGAGCTGCGTCCGTACGTCGAGCGCGAGGCGATTCGTGTCTGACTCAATGGGAGCGCGCGAGTGGCACTTCTACCTTGACGACATGATTCGATTTGCACGCAAGGCCATGGCTTATACGGATGGCCTTGATCGTGATGCGTTCGTACAGAACGAGCTGGTCTACGATGCGGTGCTTCGAAACCTCGAACTGATCGGTGAGGCGGCCGGGCATATTCCTTCCGAAGCGCGGGAGGCGCACCCGGATATCGCCTGGCGCATGATTGTCGCGACCCGAAACCGGTTGATTCACGCGTATCTGGGTATCGACAGCGACACGATCTGGAATCTGGTAGATGAGCACCTTCCCGCTTTGGTCTGCCGCCTTGAGAAGATGCAGCAAGCGTTGTAGTGATCAGTGCTTTTCTGTGGCGGGCCTCGTTGTAGAGGGCCAGCCCTCCGGCCAGTCGGGCACTTGTGCGCAGTGATGCCCTTGGGGCTCAGCGGTCGTTCAGCCAGGCGGCCCACTGGGAGTGGGTGGAGACGTCCACGCCGTCGGCCTTCGCGGCCTGTTGCAGGTGGGTCTGCAGGTCGGCCATCAGTTCGGAATCCATCAACTCCGGCGCCAGCGTAAGCTGCGCGTGCAGCGTGCTGTAGACGAGCTTGAGTTCATTCACCGGATAATGCGACCAGTCGAGGTGGGCCATGCCGTCCGTTCTCCGTTTCGATCATTTGCGTTATAGCCTGACGGTGGTCAGCGGTACCATTCAAAAGCACCTGCCCGGTGGCGGAGATGTATAAGCGTCGTGCGCGGCTGCTGGTGGCCGCGGAACGCCCCGACGGGCGCGCCGCGCGAGTGGCGGAGCTGGCCGCGGCGGCCGAGTTGGAGAACTGGATCGAGGTGCGCCCGGCGCAGGCGATGGCCGAGGTGACGGACGCCGATCTGGCCTGGGCCGATCTGCTGGTGGCGCTGGATACGGCCGCGGCCCGCGCCATACCGTCACAGCGCCCCGCGACCTGCCGGCCAAAGTACTGGCAGTTGCCCGGCGAGACCGGGGCAGATTTCGATCTGCAGACCCTGGAGGCGCTGCGCTGCATGGTCGGCGGTATGCGCATGTTGGCGCGCGTGGATGCTGACGACGACGCCTGAGGCACTGTCTTTTTCCGGTCAGTGCGCTTCCCGTGTCATTCCGGCCGGAGCGCAGCGTAGAGCCGGAGTCTCCCGCGGTTCCCATCGCCTTGGCGCACGAGATCCTAGATAACCGCGGCGCGGTTTCCGGGATGACGGCGAGAGGGCATGGACTCATGCTGCTCCAAGAGATGGCCACGGCGCTGCGCGCCTCGCGGTGACAAGTGCTATTCGGGGTGGTACGGGACCGGTGCGCGGGCGTGCAGCTGGGCCAGGTGGTCTTCGTAGAGGGCCCAGATGCGCGGAGCGATGGCGCCGCGCGAACCGGGGTAGGTCAGGCGGTCGGGGTTGAAGCTGGCCAGGCGCTCGATCTCGGTGCAGCGCAGTTCCTGGTCGACCACGTTGAAGATCAGGATCTGTGTGCCCTGGTCGGCGATCGGCAGCAGGGCCCCGATGATCCCGGTGTCATTGAGCCCGGGCTCGCCACGGGCATCGCCCAACTCGGCTGGCGGGCGTACCAGCGTGCCCAGCAGCTCATGGTAGGCCTGGCCGCAGGCAAAGCAGATCTCCGGCGCACGCAACCCCTGCACGCGTTCACAGGCCTGACGCACGGTATTGTCCGGCAAGACCATGCGCGCGGGCGGGATCGGGATGCGGTTGCTCTCGCCATTGGGCAGCAGGCGCGGGACGGCCTCCTGGCAGGAGGGACAGCGCCAGGTGGCGACCCGCGGGCCGTCGATCACGTTGCTGGGCGGCATGCGGTGGCCATGGTTCAGGGTGTGCGTTCAGTATACGGCGGGCGCGGCCGCTGCGCGGGCCGGCCCGCTCCGGCAGGTGCGTCAGCCGTAGTAGTCTGGCTCGTTGCCCGGGCGCCACTTGATGTTGCAGCCGAGGCTTGGATGCTGCGGCTCGGGGGCCGGCTGGCCGGCCAGCAGGGCATCGCTGGCGGCGCGCAGGTCACGCCCGGTGACCGGTGTGTCGGAGCCGGGGCGGGTCTCGTCGAACTGGCCGCGGTAGTACAGCTTGCGGTCGGCATCGAACAGGTACAGGTCCGGGGTGCAGGCGGCGTGGTAGGCCTTGGCCACGGACTGGTCCTCGTCCAGGCAGTAGGGGAACTTGTAGCCGAAACGACGGGCGTCGTCGCGCATCTTGTCCGGGGCGTCGTCCGGTACCGCCTGGATGTCGTTGGAGTTGATTGCGATCACCGCAATGCCCTTGTCCGAGTATTCGCGGCCGTAGCGCGCGAACTCGTGGCGGATCAGTTGCACGAACGGGCAGTGATTGCAGATGAAGGCAATCATGTAGCCTTTCGCGTCGGGGAAGCTGTCGAGGCTGATGGTGTCGCCGGAGATGGCGTCCGGCAGGGAGAAGTTCGGGGCCTCGGTGCCCAGTTCGATCATCTGCGAGGGGGTGCGGGCCATGGTTGCTCCGTTAAGCTTTGATTGGGGATTCGGGCGCCGATTATACGGATTGGGGCGGGGCGGATTAATCCGCATCATCTGAAGGACAGCTTGAAACCATCCGGGCGCGGCACCAGTCTGGATAATACTTGAGTCATGGAGTCGGAAATATGGGCTGGGTCACGGGGACCGTGCAGGAGTGCAAACAGTGGACGGATCGCCTCTTCTCGCTGCGGGTAGAGGCGGATGTGGAGCCGTTCAAGGCCGGGCAGTTCAACCGGCTGCGCCTGGAGATCGACGGCGAGCCGGTCGCACGCCCCTATTCCTATGTGAACGCGCCGGACGAGACCCCTCTGGATTTCTACCTGATCACGGTGCCGGAGGGCCCCTTGTCGAACCGGCTGGTGCAGCTGGAGCCCGGGGACACGGTCGAGCTGATGCCGCGCGCCACGGGGTTCTTCACCCTGGACGAGCTGCCGGACAGTCGCGACCTTTGGTTGCTGTCCACCGGCACCGCGCTGGGGCCCTTCCTGTCGATGCTGAAGACCGACACCCCCTGGGAACGCTTCGAGAACATCCGGCTGATCCACGCCGTGCGCAAGGCGGACGAACTGACCTACCAGGATACGATCCGGCAGTTCCAGGAACGCGCCCCGAAACAGTTTCAGTACATCCCGTTCGTTAGCCGCGAACCCTGCCCGGGCGGGCTCGAGGGCCGCGTCCCCGCGGCGATTGCCGAGGGCCGCCTGGAGCATCACGCCGGGCTCGAGATCGCGCCGGAGCACTCGCAGGTGATGCTGTGCGGCAACCCGGCCATGGTAAAGGACACCGCCACCATCCTCCGCGAGCGCGGGTTGGAGAAGAACCGCCGCCGCAAGCCGGGGCAGATCACCACCGAGAATTACTGGTAGAGCCTGGCTCATGCTGTTGTAGGAGGCCAGCCCTCTGGCCGATGGGCTTTACCCGCGCCCGATCGGCCAGAGGGCTGGCCTCCTACAAATTGTGGCGTGCGCTGGGGCTAATCGAGCAGGTTGGCGGCCCAGGCGTGGATCAACCCGGCGACATACCGGGTGTGCTCCGGGCGCGAGAGCAGGTGGTCGGTCTGGTGCAGGGCGACGAAGCTCTTGGGGTGGTGGGCCTGCTGGAAGATCCGGCGGGCGTGATCGACGCTCACCACCGTATCGCCGGGGGCGTGCAGCAGCAGCAGCGGCTGCGTCATGCGTTCCAGGGCACTGTCCAGTGTCGGCTCTTCGATCGAATCCAGGAATGCCCGTCCGATCTCGACCGGGCGGCCGCCAATATTGACGCGGGCGAAGCCTTCGCGCTCGATGGTGTCAGCGATGTCACCAAACAGGTGCGCGACATGGCCGGGCCGGCTGGGTGCGGCGATGGTGACAATGCCGCCCAGTTCTTCGCGCTGGCTGCCGACGTGGATGGCCATGGCCCCGCCGAAACTGTGGCCAATCAGGAGGTCGGTGGGCTCGCCGGTCGCCTGTTTCAATGCGTCCAGGGCCGCGTTCAGGTCCTCGCAATAGGTATCCAGCGTGCTGTCGCGAAAGCGGCCCTCGGAGTCGCCCAGGCCGGCGAAGTCGAAACGCAGCGTGGCGATGCCCTCTTCCGCCAGGGCGCGCGCCAGGCGCACGGTCGCGGGGAAGTCCTTGGAACAGGCGAAGCAGTGTGCGATGCAGGCCTGGCCCAGCAGCGGACCGTCATCCGGTTCGACCAGGACGCCGTTCAGGCGTATGCCGCGGGGGGTGTCGATAGGCAGGCTGGTGTTGCGGATGGCCATGGGCGCGGGATGGTCCGGGCGGGGTGGGTCTGCGATGATACGCGAGCTGGAAGTATCTCGTGACCGCACAGACAAGCGAGGAGGGGCTGTTGGAGACGGAGAGTCAGATTCGTGCACGACTGGCGGAGCTTGAGTCCGAGCATCGGGCGCTGGATTCCGCGATCGCGGTGATGCACGAGCAACCGGCACCGGATGCCTTCGCGATCCAGCGGCTGAAGAAGCGCAAGCTGCAGCTGAAAGACGCCATCCAGCGGCTGCGCAGTCGCTTGATCCCTGACTTGAACGCCTGAGCCGCCCCACAAAAGAAGACGGCGCCCGCAGGCGCCGTCTTCATCCGTCGTTTACAGCCGTCATGGCTGTGAGTGAGGCTAGCCCCAGATGTCCTGGGTGATCCCGGCGTACCACGCCTGAGTGTACGCGGCCTCGCGAGCGCGGAAGCTGGAGGTCTCGCCCGAGGGGCTGACACCGCCAGAGCCTTCGACGCCTGCTTGAGCACCATCCTGGTACTTGTACACGGCCGCCACGCTGATCCCGTGTTCCGGGGTGATCAGGCTGTAGCAGGTGTTGGCCGACGAGGGATCGAGCGGCTCCTGGTCCATCAACTCGCGCACAATCGCCGCGGCGACGATCTTGCCCTGGTTGTTGGCCGAGTGGCCGGACTTCGGCATGGCGCCCGCCACGCTGGCGTCCCCCAGTACGTAGATGTTGTCGTCCATCTCCGACTTGAAGGTTCGCTGGTCGACCGGGACCCAGCCTTCGTCGTTGGTCAGGCCGACATCGTGGGCGATCTGGCCGGCCCGCTGCGCCGGGATGAAGTTCATCACGTCCGCGCGTACGCGTTCGAAGCCACTGTCGGCCCGGGCGGTCATCTCGCCGACATCGATTTCCTCGACCAGGCCACCATCCGACGCGGCACGCCATTCGATCATGTCGCCGTAGTGCATCTCCCAGCCTTCCTCGAACAGGCCCTGCTTGGAGAAGTTGTCCTTGGCGTCGAGCACGATGATCTTGGAGCGCGGCTTGTGCTCCTTCAGATAATGCGCGATCAGCGAGACGCGTTCGTACGGCCCCGGCGGGCAGCGGAACGGGTTCGGCGGCGCGACCATGACGAACACGCCACCGTTCGGCATCTCCAGTAGCTGCGAGCGCAGCAGCTCGGTCTGCGAGCCGGCCTTCCATGCGTGCGGGATCGTCTCCGCGTCGGCCTCTTCGATGCCGGGCATGTCGTCGTACTTGAAGTCGATTCCCGGCGACATGACCAGCTTGTCGTACTGCAGGCTGTCGCCGCTTTCGAGCCGGACGGTGCGGCTGTCGGCGTCCACGCCAACGACCTTGTCTTCGATCACGTCGATGCCGTCACGGTCGCGCAGGTTGTCGTAGCCGTGCGTGATTGCATCCATGCTCTCGAATCCGCCGATCACCCAGTTGCTGCCGTAGCAGGTGACGTAGGTGGCGTTGGGTTCGATCAGCGTGACCATCATGTCCGGAGAGAACTGTTTCAGGTAGCGCGCCGTGGTGGCACCGCCGGAGCCGCCCCCGACCACGACCACATGGGCCTTGGCGCCGTTACGGGCGGCACGCGGGGCGCAGCCAATACCGGTCAGGGCGGCCGCGCTGGTGATCCCGAAGGCCTTCAGGAAATGGCGTCGAGTAAAATTGTGCATTGTTGTCATCCCCCGTGATCAGAAGCGCGAGAAGTAGACCGACATCGCTTCGATCTCTTCGTCCGTGTAGCCCTTGGCGTGACGATCCATGATGGTCGCGTCACGGTCGCCATCGCGGAATGCGCGCATCTGGCTCTGGATTACCTCCGGCGGGATTCGGCCCAGATCGGGCACGCCCTTTTCGGCGCCGGCGGCGTTGTGGCAGGCCTTGCAGGAAGCGGCCATCAGCTGGCCACGGGTGATTTCGTCATTATCGGCGATAGCCTGGGATGCGGTACCCGCCATCGCCAGCGAGGCCACCAGCCCCGCCACGAACAAACGTGATTGCTTCATGTGAACGGACTCCTCCGTCGTGAAGTGACTTTGTTATATGGCGACAGCTATCTCGGTACTGCCTTGTTTCTACTGCCCGGTGCGGTTGCCGGGCCGGTATGCACTTCCGGGTGTGTTCGCCCGGAGTTGCGCCTGATCGTGTGATGGAACGATCATTGTTCTGGGATATAGCACAACGTATCCATCTTTTCGATGCCTTGAGAAGGCATCTGCAGCAGGAGAGAGGCCATGACAGGGGAACGTCGGCGCCATCCGCGCATCCCGATGACCGTCGAGGTGGTGGCGGAATGCAGTGATGGAAGCCAGGTACGGCTCACCACAAACGATATCTCCGGCGGTGGGGCCTTCCTGGCCTGGGAGGATCGTGATCAGGCCGGGATTGATGTCCTGAAGGGACTGAGTCCGGGCGATCAGTTTATGTTGCAGGTGTTCGGCCTGCTGGGGGATGGCGGTGAACCGCCGCGGGTGCAGGCGCAGGTGGTGCGAGTGATGGAAGACGGGGTCGCCGTACAGTTCGATTCTGCCGCGCTGGGGGTGTAATTCGACTCCGGCTGAGCCCGGAGCGCTTTTTACTGATCGGCGGCCTGCATCTGTTCCAGCCCGGCCTCCCATTCGTCCGCGATCATCGGATTGGCAACCAGGCGGTGGGCTGTGTCCGGGCTCCAGTCGTCGCGGGCATCCTCCAGAGCGCTTTCCCATTCCTCGACTGCGTAGTCGCCTCGGCCGACCGCACTGAGCGCTTGCAGCTCCGCCTGGTATTCCGGCCCGAGCCCACTCATTGTGTCCTCCAGCTCGCGCAGGGTCAGATCGCCCGCGTGGTCCGCCAGGACCTGCATGGCCCAGTCATCGTCCGAGGTGTCGGGGTTCGAGTCGGGGAACACGACCTCCTCCTTGGCGTGGAACTCCCGCGCCGCCTGGATCAGGCGGGCCAGCGTGTCGTCCTCGATGCCCAGGGGGGAGGCCATGGCCGGGTCAGTGCGCCGTGCTGCGCTCCTGGGCGAGTACCCAGGGGGCGGCGACGATGGCGGTAAAGACGGGGTTGTTCGCCGCCCAGCGCCGTGCGTCGTCATCCGTGGCACGGGCGACCTGATCACTGGCCAGCCATTCGCTGACCTGATGCGTGGCATCGTCGCGAATTGCGCGGGCCACCTCGATCAGGTCCAGTTCGGGGGCCACGCGAATCACCACACCACGGGCGAAATGCGGCATCAGTTCGTCCCAGCGCAGGGGGCCGGCTTCTTCCTCCAGGGGTACCTCGGGTTCGGAGGGGGCAGGGGCTTGGGTCATGACGGGAACATCCGGTTTCAGATAACGTTCAGGCTAGGCCTATAGCCTTGTAGCTGCAAGAGTTTGTTCGCCCACACCGTCACGGAGACTACCGCTATGCGCCCCGGACCGGAGACCGTTGCCAAAGGCGGTGGCCGGAGACGCCGAGTCATCGGCGGCGCGGGTGTGCTCGGGCTTCTGCTGGCGATCCTGGTGGCGCCCTTCGCGGCGCAGGCCCAGTTCATCACCGAAGACCCGCGCGCGGCCGTCTGGACCCTGGACGAGGCGGTGTCGCGGGTGGAGGCCAACTACCCGGGGCGAGTCCTGTCCGCACGCGAAGATTTGACCGAGTACGGGAATCGCGTGTTTATCGTGCGTATCCTGACCGACAACCAGCAGGTACGAACGATCAAGATCGAGGAAGGGACGGAGCTCGACCCATGAATCTGCGCGTGGTAGTAATCGAGGACGACCTGGCTCTGCGCAGCCAGATCGCCGAAGAGATGGAGAACAATGGCTGTCGCGTGGATACCGCCTCGGACGGCGACACCGGCCTGTACCTGCTGACCGAGTACCACTGCGATATCGCGGTGGTGGACCTGGGGCTGCCGGGCATGGACGGGCTCGACGTCATTCGCAAGGCCCGCGAGGTCAAGCCACAACTACCCATCCTGATCCTCACGGCCCGTGACCGCTGGCAGGACAAGGTTGAAGGGCTCGAGGCCGGGGCCGATGACTACCTGACCAAGCCATTTCACATCCAGGAGCTGGTCGCGCGCCTGCGTGCCCTGGCTCGCCGCAGCCTGCAGGCCGGCCGCGAACGGCTGTTGTTCGGGCCGCTGGTGATCGACACCGCCACCGACGATGTCCGCCTGAACGACGAGCCGGTCTCGCTGACCACCTTCGAGTACCGCCTGCTGCTGACGCTGGTGCGCCAGCCGGGGCGCGTGCTAAGCAAGGAGGTGCTGGCGGACTACCTCTACGAGCACGACGAGGATCGCGAGAGCAACGTGATCGAGGTGTTGATCGGCCGCCTGCGCCGCAAGCTGGACCCGGACGGCAGCCTGGGCCTGATCGAGACCCTGCGCGGTCGGGGCTACCGTTTCGTGCGCGAGGCGGATGCCACGACCCCGTCCGATTCCACCTCGGACTCATGACGCCGCATACAGGCTGCATCGCCCCTTCGTCCGCCATCTCATGAGACGCCCCCTGCGCCAGATCCGCAGCAGCCTGACCCTGCGCCTGGCACTGGTCGCGGGGGCTACCGTGCTGGTGTTTTCCCTGCTGACGGCCTGGGTGCTGGAGGCCGCCTTTCGCGACAACGCGGCAGATGCCGTCGAGACACGCCTGGAGGCCCAGGTCCTGCTGTTGATGGGGCTGGTCGAGGTCGTCGGGCGCAACGAGGTCCGCGTCCCCGATATGCTGCCCGAGAGCCGCCTGCAACTGCCCGCCAGTGGCCTCTATGCCCGAATCCTCGGTCCCGACGGTCGCACGCTCTGGCGCTCCCCGTCCGCGGTGGGGGTCTCCCTGCGCGGCTGGTCGGAGGACGACTTCTTCGCCTTCAGCCTCCCCGTGCAGTGGGAGCTGGACGGTGGCCAGGTCGGGCTGACCTTCCAGATGCTGGAGGACCGAGAGGCCTTCGAGGAACAGGTGGAGCAGTATCGCGCCAGCCTCTGGCAGGGGCTGATGACGATGACGTTCTCGCTGATCGTCGCCCTGGGGCTGGCGCTGTGGTTCTGGGGGTTGTGGCCGCTGCGCCGCGTACAGGGCGACCTGGAGGCGCTGCGGCACGGGGATCATGGGCGACTGGAGGGCCCGTACCCGACCGAGGTGCAGGCCCTGACCGGAAGCATCAACGATCTGATCGAGTTCGAGCGCGCGCGGCTGAACCGCCAGCAGAACGCCCTGGCTGACCTGGCCCACAGCCTGAAGACCCCGATTTCCGCGCTGCGTCTCAACCTGGAGAGCCAGAACCCCGACCCCGAGGACATGCGGCGCCAGGTCGACCGGCTGCAGGCCATGGTGCAGCACCAACTCAGTCAGGCGCAGCGCCTGGGTCCGGCGCCGTTCCAGGCGCCCGAGCCGCTGGCCCCCATCATCGAGCGTACCTGCCAGGCGCTCGGACGGCTCGCCAGCCAGCAGGGCGTGGACCTGGACAGCGAGCTCGACCCTGGCTGTGCCCTGCGCATGGAGCCGGGTGCGATTTTCGAACTGCTGGGCAACACCCTGGACAACGCGATCCGCCATGCGACCAGCCGGGTGCGGATCTCGACGCATTGCACGCCGCAGGCCGTCAGCCTGACCATTGATGACGATGGGCCCGGCATCGCGCCAGCGGATCGCGCCCGGGTACTGGAGCGGGGAGAGCGCGCCGACGTGCGCGGCGATGCCGAGGCCGGCCAGGGCCTGGGGCTCAGCATCATCCAGGCCCTGGTGCAGGACCACGGTGGCGAGCTGCATATCGAACAGGCACCGGAGCTGCATGGTGCCCGCATCCGGATGGTGTTCCCGGCGTCTTAAACCGGGTGGCCTGTATGGCCTCATGATGCGTTTCGCGTTGCTCAACGCATCCTACGATAGGCAGGGCGGGCTGTAGGATGTGTTGAGCGCAGCGAAACGCATCGCCCCGGGCCGAGATCAAAGCCTAAGGTCTTCCATCGGAAGGGACGGCGATTCGTTCAGCACCCCCGCACGAACCAGCGCTGCCGCGCCGCAGGCAAACGTCCAGCCCAGGTGCCCGGACCCGGTATTCAGGTGCAGGCCCTCGATGGCGGTCGGGCCGAGGATCGGCGTGCCACGGGCGCTCATCGGGCGCAGCCCGGTCCAGGGTGCCATCGTCTGCGGGTCGAAGGTCGCGGGCAGGCCGGTCAGGGTGCGCCGGCACTGATCGAGGACATTCGCCGCGCGCTTGGTATTCAGATGGCGATCGCGGCCGGCGAATTCGGCGGTGCCGGCCAGGCGCAGGCGTTCCCCCAGCGGGGTCATTACCACCTTGTTGGCGTCATCGATCAGCGGCAGGTTCAGCCGGCAGTCGGCGTTCATCGGGAGGGTCAGCGAATAGCCCTTCACCGGGGCGACGGGCAGATGCAGCCCCAGCGGGCGCAGCAGGTCCGGGGCGTGGTAGCCGTTGGCCACCACGCAGGCATCCGCCGCGATTGGCCCTTCGGAGGTCTCTACCGCGTCGATGCGGCCGCGGTGGGTTCGCAGGCGCCGCACGGTGACGTTCGGGTAGTAGCGGATGCCCCGGCGCTGGCCGATCGCGAGCAGCTGCTCGGTGAAGCGGGCGGCGTCGCCGATTGCATCCCCGGGGAAGAACAGCCCGCCGCACAGGCGGTCGCGCACCGGGGCCAATGCCGGCTCCTCGGCGATGATCCGTTCCACGTCCCAGTCCTCGAAGCGCACATCCTCATCACGCATCGCCTCGCTGGCGGCACGGTTGTTGGCCTGGCTGGCCGGGTCCTGGAACAGCTTCAGGATGCCGCAGCGGCGAAAGTCGAAGTCCAGCCCCGCGCTCGCCAGTTCCCGCTGCAGGCGGTCGATCTCCCGGAGCGAGAACGCGGCCAGGCGGGCATTCAGGCGGGTGTGCTGCTCGAACAGCGAACGGCGGCTGTGCCACAGAAAACGCAGGCCCCAGCCGGCCAGCCCCGGCAGGGCGCGCGGGCGCAACAGCAGCGGCGACTCCGTGCGGCCGAGAAAGCGCAGCAGGTCCAGCCCGACGCCGGGGGTGTTCCAGGGTTCGGCGTGGCTCGCATGCAGCATGCCGCCATTGGCCTGGCTGGAGCCGGTGGCGGGGGTGGGGGCGGCGTCCACCAGCACGACCTCGGCCCCGGCCTCCTGCAGGTACCAGGCGGTGGTCACACCGATGACGCCGGCCCCGATCACGACTACGCGCATCCGCTGCTTCCCTTATCAAGAACGCTCATGTACCACTTGCCAGTCGTTGGATCACGTCCGCGTATTCGCGTTCCAGCCGTTTCGGCGACACCTTCTCGCGCGTGCCCAGTTCCTGGGCGAACTGCGAGACGCGAAACTCCTCGATGCGGTAGCGAAACGCGAGCACGTCCGGGTGGTCCGGCGCCCGCGCGATCAGCTCCTGGGCCTGCTGCCACAGCGGCTCGACCGCCACACGACGGGCGCGGTCCTTGTCCGGCGCCTGGGTCAGGCGTTCCAGGCGCTTGTCGATTGCCTGCAGGTAGCGCGGCAGCTCGGGCAGCACGTCATGCGGGGTGCGCAGCAGGAAATCGGCCGGGACCAGGGCCTCGAGCTGCCCGCGGATGTCGCGTGCGGCCTCGATCCAGGAAAGCGGCAGATCCCCCTGCAGCCGGGTGCGCAGGTCGTGCCAGTGGCGCAGGATCTCGGCGGCAAGGTGCGAGAGCTCCATCACCGTGGGCGAGAACTCGGGCAGGCGACCCTCCAGGCGTTCTTGAAAGGCTTCGGCATCGCGTGGCCAGGGATCGGCCAGGAACACGCGGTCGGCCGCGGCCTCAAGGATCTGGTCGCGCAGGGCCTCGCAGCTGCCGAGTGTCGAGTAGTTCAGGCAGGCGCGTTCGATCTCCGGGAGCTGGCGGCGCAGGTCGCGGGCGGTCTTGCGCGCGCCCAGCAGGAACAGCCGGCGCAGGCCCGCGCGGTGGGCCCGCGCGGCCCGCGCCGGGTCCGGTTCCAGCTCCAGCGAGACGGCATCGCCGCGATCGATCAGGATTGGGAAGGCGCGCAGCTGCGCCCCCTGGTGGTCGAACTCCACACTCTCCGGCAGCGCGCCGAAGTCCCATTCGGTGATCCCCTCGCGGGTGATCTCGTCCGGGCGGCTGGCGTCGAAGTGGGCCTCGGCGCTGTCGCCCAGCCGGCGCTTCAGCGCGGCCAGGTCGCGGCCGCTGGCCTGCTCGTTGCCTTCCGGGTCGAGAATGCGGAAGCGCATCACCAGGTGTGGCTCCAGGTTCTCCGGGCGCCAGGCATCCAGCGGGATCTCGGTACCGGTCATCGCGCGCAGGGCCTCGGCCAAGGCCGGGATCAGCGGGCCCTGGCGGTGCTCGATGCGCGCGAGCGCGGCCTGCGCGAAGTCCGGCGCGGGCACGAACTGGCGGCGCAGGCCCTTGGGCAGGCTCTTCAAAAGGCCGGTCACGCGCTCCTCCAGCAGCCCCGGTACCAGCCAGTCGCCCAACCAGTCGGGTACCGCGTTCAGCGCCGCGATCGGGATGGTCACGGTCACGCCGTCGTCCGGCTGGCCCGGTTCGAAGCGGTAGGCCAGCGGCAGGCGCAGGCCCTCGACCTCCAGGTGGTCAGGGTAGACCCCTTGTGGGAGTGCGGTGTCCGGTTCGTTCAGAAGTTCCGCACGGTCGATCCGCAGGGCGTCCCGGTCCTTCTTCTCGGTCTTGCGTGCCCAGGTCTCGAAGCTCGTGCCGTCGGTGATCTCCGCCGGCAGGCGGGCATCATAGAAGTCGAACAGCCGATCCTCTTCCACCAGCAGGTCGCGCCGGCGCCCGCGCGCCTCCTGCTCGGCGATCTCGGCCACGGCCTTGCGGTTGGCCTGTACCCCCTTCGAGCGGGTGCGCAGCTCGCCGCCGACCAGGCCCTCGCGGATCAGGATGCGCCGCGCCTCGGCCGGGTCGTGCTTCGCGAAGTCCACCGGCTTTTTAGGGGCGACGACCAGGCCATACAGGGTGATGCGGTCGAAGGCCCCGACGCGCCCGCTGCGGCGCTGGAAGTGCGGCTCGAAGATGTGGTGCTTGAGCAGATGTGGGGCCGTGCCCAGGATCCAGTCGGGCTCGATACGGGCATTGTCGCGGGCGTAGACGCGCGTGGTCTCGGCGATCTCCGCGCTCATCACCCAGGCTGGTTTCTTCTTCGCCAGGACCGACCCGGGATGGATCTGGAAGCGGCGGTTGCGTGCGCCTAGATAGTCGCCGCGCTCGGTCTTCTGTCCGATCTGGCTGACCAGTCCGGTCAGCAGCGCGCAGTGCACGGGCTCGGCGTCGGCGGGCTGGTGGTTCGGCTTCAGGTCCATCTCGCGGGCCTGGCGCAGGAGCTGCACGCGCAGCTCCTGCCACTCGCGCATGCGCAGGAAGTTCAGGAAGTGCTCGCGACACCAGCGTTTCAGCGCATTCGAGCCAAGGTCCTCGCGTGCGGTGTGCCAGGCCTCCCACAGCCTCAGCATGCCCATGAAGTCGGAGCCCTCGACCTGAAACTCGCGATGGGCCTGGTCCGCGGCCTGCGTGGCCTCGGCCGGGCGCTCGCGCGGGTCCTGCAGCGACAGGAAGGCGGCGATGGTCGCGGTCTCGGTCACGCAGCCGTGATCGGCCCCGGCCAGCAGCATCGCGCCGTGGCGCGGGTCGATGGGCATGCGCGCCAGCTGGCGGCCGCGCGGGGTGATGCGCCCGCGCGCATCCACCGCGCCCAGCTCCTCCAGCAGGCGGTAGCCGTCCTTGACCAGGCGCGGGTCGGGCGGGTCCACGAACGGGAACTGGCGCGGCTGGCCGAGCTTCAGCGCGGCCATCTGCAGGATCACCGAGGCGAGGTTGGAGCGCTGGATCTCCGGGTCGGTGAACGGGGGGCGCAGGTTGTAGTCGTCCTCCGCGAACAGCCGGATGCAGATGCCGGGGCCGAGCCGTCCGCAGCGCCCGGCGCGCTGGTCGCAGGCGGCCTGCGAGATCGGCTCCAGGCTCAGGCGCTGCACCCGCGAGCGCCAGGAGTAGCGCGAGACGCGGGCCAGCCCCGAGTCGATCACGAAGCGGATGCCGGGGACCGTCAGTGCGGTCTCGGCGACGTTGGTGGCCAGCACGATGCGCCGCCCGGCGTGGGACTGAAAGACCCGCGACTGCTCGCGGGCGGACAGGCGCGCGTACAGCGCCAGGACCTCGGTGTCCGCGCGCACCTGGCCGCGCAGGGCCTTGTGGGCGTCGCGGATCTCGCGCTCGCCGGGCAGGAACACCAGGATGTCGCCGGGGCCGGCACGCTCGCATTCGGCGACCGCGTCGCGGATGCCGTCGAACAGGTCGCGTTCGCCGCGGCCGGTGTTCTCGTCCTCGCCAGTCTCTTCCGGCTCGATCGGGCGGTAGCGCAGCTCCACCGGGTAGGTGCGTCCCGCCACGGTCAGGATCGGGGCGTCGTCGAAGAACGCCGACAGCCGCTCCGGGTCCAGCGTGGCGGAGGTGATGATGATGCGCAGCTCCGGGCGCTTCTTCGACAGGCGCTTGAGCACGCCCATCAGGAAATCGATGTTCAGGCTGCGTTCGTGGGCCTCGTCGACGATCAGGGTGTCGTAGGCGCGCAGTTCCGGGTCATGCGCCAGCTCCGCCAGCAGCATGCCGTCGGTCATCAGCTTGACCCAGTTGTTCGGCCCGGTCTGGTCGGAGAAGCGGACCTTGAAGCCGACGGTGGAAGTCTTGTCGCCCCCGAGCGTGGTGCCCAGCTCCTCGGCGATGCGGCTGGCGACCGAGCGGGCCGCGATACGGCGCGGCTGGGTGTGGCCGATCAGCCCGGCCTCGCCGCGTCCGGCCTCCAGGCACAGCTTGGGCAGCTGGGTGGTCTTGCCGGAGCCGGTCTCGCCGCACAGCACCAGCACCGGGTGTTCGCGGATCGCGGCGACAATCCGTTCGCGCTCGGCATGGATCGGCAGGTCGCCGGCATAGACGGGCTGCGGGCGCAGGCGTTCGCGTTCGGCGGCGCCCTGTTCGGCGTGTGCAAGGCGTTCGGTCAGGGTGGAGACGAGCCGGTCGCAGGGCTGGCCGCGCTTGTGCCGCTGGCGGGCCCGGCGCAGCAGTTCGCCCAGTTCGCGGCGTTCGCTGCCCTGCGGCAGGGCCTCTACGGTCCTCGCCAGCGCGTCCAGGTCCGGGCCGGCCGCGGCCATCAACCGTCCCGATGACGCAGGCGCAGGGCCTCGATGTTCTCCGAGCGCAGGCGGTCCAGGGCGCGGTTGACGTCGTCCTCCTGGGTGAAGGGGCCGACAAAGACGCGGTGCCAGGTGTCGCCCTCGATCTCGACCTCGTGCACCTGCGGGCTCAGGCCCAGCAGAGAGATGCGGGCCTTCATCTCGTCGGCCTGTTCGAACCGCCGGAACGAGCCGATCTGCAGGATCACAGGATCGCCCTCGGCCGGGGAGGCCGGGGGCGGGACCACCTGATCCTGCGGGACTTCGCGTTCGCCCCGGGGGACGCGAACCTCGTCTTCGGGCAGCAGCTCGTAGTAGCGAAACCGCGGCTCGTCATCGGTGGGCAGGCGCTCCGGCTCCGCTGCCGGTGCGCGCTCGGCCGGGGGCTCCGGTTCGCCGAACAGGGCACCGATGTCGGGTGAACGATCGGCCCCCTGGAGATAGAGCACGGCGGCGATCCCGAGCCCGATCAGCAGGCCGGCGAACATCCAGACCCAGCCCGGGATCGGTCGCGAGGCGCGGGCGGGGGTCGTCTTGCGGCGCTTGCGGCGGGCCTGGGCCATGGGCTACATCCGTTCGGGGGCGGTGACGCCGAGCAGGCGCAGCCCATTGTGCAGCACCTGTTTGATGCCGGTCAGCAGCGCCAGGCGCGCGCCGATGACGTTGGCGTCCTCTGCATTCAGGAACGGCACGGCGTTGTAGTAGGTGTGGAAGCCGGCGGCCAGCTCGCGCAGGTACTGGGCGATCTGGTGCGGCTCGCAGGTCTCGGCGGCTGCCGCGATCACCTCGGGGAAGCGGTCGAGCCGATCCAGCAGGTCGTCTTCCTGCGGCTCGGTCAGGCGTGCGGACAGCCCGGCGTCGTCCAGCGCGCTGGCGGTATGGCCGCGCTCGGCGGCGGTACGCAGCACGCTGGCGATGCGCGCGTGGGCGTACTGGATGTAATACATCGGGTTGTCGTTGGACTGCGACTTGGCCAGGTCCAGGTCGAAGTCCAGGTGCTGGTCGCAGCGCCGCTGTACATAGAAGAAGCGCGCGGCATCCGACCCGACCTCGTCGCGCAGCTCGCGCAGGGTGACGAACTGCCCGGCGCGGGTGGACATCGGCAGGCGTTCGCCCCCGCGGTAGAGGATCGCGAACTGTACCAGCAGCACGTCCAGGCGATCGGCCTCCAGGCCCAGGGCCTGCAGGGCGGCACGCACGCGCGGGACGTAGCCATGGTGGTCGGCGCCCCAGATGTTGATCACGCGCTCGAAGCCGCGCTGGAACTTCTCGCGGTGGTAGGCGATGTCGGAGGCGAAGTAGGTGTAGTCGCCGTTCTCGCGGCGCACCACGCGGTCCTTGTCGTCGCCGTAGTCGGAGGAGCGGAACCACAGGGCCCCGTCCTTTTCATAGAGCGCGCCATGCGCCTCGAGGTCCTGCACCGCGGCATCGATTGCACCGGAGTCGGCCAGGCTGCGTTCGGAGAACCAGCACTGGTATTCGACCCCGAACTCGCGCAGGTCGTCGCGGATGTCTTCAAGGATCGCGTTCAGGCCGCAGTCGAACACCGTGCGGTACAGCGCCACGCCCAGCAGTTCGCGGGCGCGGGCGATCACCGCGTCGATATAGACCTCCTTGTCGCCACCGGCCGGCTCGTCCGGCGGCAGGTCGCGGGTCACGGCCTCGGCCGGATGCACGGCCTGGTCGCCGATCTGTGCGGTCAGGGCCTTGGCGACCGGATAGATGTAGTCGCCCTGGTAGCCGTTGGCCGGGAACGGGACCTGTACGCCGTGCTGTTCCAGGTAGCGCAGCCAGACGCTGGCGGCGAGGATGTTCATCTGCCGCCCGGCGTCGTTCACGTAGTACTCGCGGGTGACGTCGAAGCCGCAGAAGTCCAGCAGGTCGGCGACGGTGGCGCCGAAGGCCGCGCCGCGCCCGTGGCCGACATGCAGCGGGCCGGTGGGGTTGGCGGAGACGAACTCCACCTGCACCGGGCGCCCGTTGCCTACGCTCGAGCGGCCAAAGTCGGCACCCTGGGTGGCAATGCGGCCCAGCACCTGGGTGCGGGCATCCGCGGCCAGGCGGAAGTTGATGAAGCCGGGGCCGGCGATCTCGGTGCCGGCCAGGCCGGGCACGGCCGGCATCGCGGCGCACAGGGCCTCGGCCAGGTCACGGGGCTTGGTCTTCGCCGGGCGCGCGAGCTGCATCGCCAGGTTGCTGGCAAAGTCGCCGTGTTCGCGGTCGCGGGCACGCGTCACCTGCACCTCGACACCGTGATCGGCGGGTACGCGGCCATCGGCCACCAGGGTCTCCAGGGCGGCCGCGAGGGCCTGGGTAAGGGCGTCTTTCAAGGGAACCGAGTCCGTCGTCTCAAAAGCCCGGCATTCTAACCAGAATGCCGGCCCGATGCCTGTTCTGTGCGGGTTTCAGGCGAGCGAGACCGGGTCCACGTCGATCGCGATGCGAACCCCGCGCGGCAGATCCTCGGTCTGCCAGGAATGCCGCGCCTGCGCGAGCGTCCGGTGCAGGGCCTGGCGCTCGGCCGCGCGCAGCAGGATCTGCTCGCGGAAACGCCGGTTCACGCGGTGGCGCGGGGCGGGCGCCGGACCCAGCACGCGCAGGTCCCCGTGCCGCGTCGCGAGCAGGTGTCCCGCGATGGTCTCCGCGTGGCGATGCGCCGCCGCGGCCTCGGCGGCCTCGACGCGGACCAGGGCCAGGTGCCCGTACGGCGGCAGCCCGGCCGCCTCGCGTTCGGCCAGCAGCGGCTCCAGCATCGCCGGGTAGTTACCGGCATCCAGCCCCCGCATCAGGGGGTGATCGGGGTGGCCGGTCTGCAGCAGTACCCGCCCGCCCCTGTCGCCCCGGCCCGCGCGCCCGGCGGCTTGCACGATCAGTTGCAGGGTGTGCTCGGTGGCACGCAGGTCCACGCTGAACAGCCCCTGATCGACGTCGACCACGCCGACCAGTCCGACGCGCGGGAAATCGTGCCCCTTGGCGAGCATCTGGGTGCCGACGACGATTGCGGCATCCAGCTGCCGGATGCGATCCAGTGCGGCCTCCAGGGCCCCCTTGTGACGCACGCTGTCGCGGTCCAGGCGGATGATTGGTGTCTGCGGGAAGTGCCGAGCCAGCGCCTGTTCCAGGCGCTGGGTACCCAGCCCGCGGTGGGCCAGGGTCTCGCCGCATTCCGGGCAGTGTTCGGCGCGGGGCTCCTGGTGCCCGCACAGGTGGCAGATCGCGCGGCGATCATGGGCATGCACGGTCAGGTGGGCATCGCAGTCCGGGCAGTCGGCGACCCAGCCGCAACCCTCACAGGTCAGCACCCGGGCAAAGCCGCGCCGGTTGAGCAGGACAAAGCACTGCTGGCCCTCGGCCAGGGTCTGCTGCATCGCATCCAGCAGTGGAGCGGTCAGGCCCTCGTCCGGGCTGTGCACGCGGGTGTCGATCGTCTCCACGCCAGGTGGCTGCGTGCCATCTGGGCGGGTGCGCAGATGTACATGGGTGTAGCGGCCCTGGCGCGCGGCGTGCAGGGTCTCCAGGGTGGGCGTCGCCGAGCCCAGCACGACCGGGGTGCGTTCCAGTTGCCCCCGCTTGACTGCCAGATCCCGCGCGCTGTAGCGAAAACCGTCCTGCTGCTTGAAGGCGCTGTCGTGTTCCTCGTCGACGATGATCAGGCCCGGCTCGGGTAGCGGGACGAACAGGGCCGAACGGGTCCCGACGACGATGCGGCGCTCGCCCTGGCGGGCGGCCTCCCAGGCACGCAGGCGCTCGCCCTCGGCCAGGCCGGAGTGCAGCAGTGCCACCTGTCCCGGAAAGCGCTGCTGGATGCGCCCTGCAAGTTGCGGCGTCAGCGCGATTTCCGGGATCAGGAACAGGACCTGACGGCCACGCGCTACCGCATCGGCGGCCATGCGCAGATAGACCTCGGTCTTGCCGCTGCCGGTGACGCCCTCCAGCAGCATCGGGCGGGGATCGTCCGGCGACACCGCCGCGATGGCCGCCTCCTGCTCGGGGGTCAGGGTGTAGTCGATACTGGTGGGGGGCGCTGGTGCGCGCGGATCGGCGCGCGTCTGTTCCAGCCAGCCGTGTGTCTCCAGCTGTCGCAGGTCCTTGGCGGTGATCTGCAGGGCGGCCGTGGTGGACAGCGTCGTCCGGTCCAGCGCGGCCCCGAGCGCGGGCAGGGCACGAAGGATGGCGAGCTGGCGGCGGCCCCGTACCTGCCCTTCCGCCAGCGCTGTGTGGCCAGCCGGGGTGAGCCGCCAGAGGGGTTCAGGGGTCAGGGTGGGTACAAGGTGGCCCCGCCGCAGGCCGGGTGGCAGCGCGCCGAGGAGGGCCTCGCCCAGCGGGTGGTGATAGTAGCGGGCACCAAAGCGCAGGAGTTCCAGAACCGTCGGCGTTAGGATCGGCCCCGGATCGGGGGAGGGCAGTGCCTCGCGCAGCTTGTTCTCGGGCACGTCGCTTTGGTTCGCGAGTGCGACGACGATGCCGATCGCCTCGCCACGCCCGAAGGGTACACGGACCCGTTGCCCGGGCCTCAGATCGGTGTCGTCGGGGATCCGGTAGTCGAACAGGCGGTCCAGCGGTCGGTCGAGTACGACCTGGGCAATTCCGTTCTCGGGCATGCGACTAGTCTACGCCAGTCCGCAGGGGCGCAAGAGTGTGACCGTTATCCACAAAACCTGTGGATAACTCTGTGGAGGAAATGGGGTGAAATGCGCTAAACGCCTGTTGCTGCTTGGTTCGTATCAGAATGGCCAAAAAGCGACCAAAGTGTTTTTGTGTATTTAGATCAACAGCTTGTGAGGTATTGGTGATATCGGTTGGCTGTTGTGTCACCTAACTGCCATCGTTTTTATCCGCCTGTGGGTATCCTGTACAGGTCGTGTACAGGTGTTGGTCCGGTATTGATCTCCCGGAGGGCTGCGCACAAAAAAGCCCGGCCGCCGAAAACGGGGGCCGGGCTCGCAAGCGAGGACCGGGCGCCAGGCCCGGTCCGGGCCTAGCCGAGGGCCTTGACCGAGGCCACCAGTTCGGCGGCCACCTTCTGGCCGTCGCCGTACAGCATCTGGTTGTTATCGGCATAGAACAGGTGGTTCTCGATGCCCGAGAACCCCGCGCCCTTGCCGCGCTTCACGCAGATGACGTTCTGGGCTTGGTCGGCGTTCAGGATCGGCATGCCGTAGATCGGCGACTCCGGATTGGTCCGGGCCACCGGGTTCACGACGTCGTTCGCGCCGATCACCATTGCGACATCCGCGGTCTTGAACTCCTCGTTGATCTCGTCAAGATCGAAGATGATGTCGTAGGGCACGCCGGCCTCGGCCAGCAACACGTTCATGTGCCCGGGCATGCGGCCCGCGACCGGGTGGATCGCGAACTTCACGTCCACACCACGCTTCTGCAGCAGCTGGGTGAACTCCCAGATCTTGTGCTGCGCCTGCGCGACGGCCATGCCGTAGCCCGGCACGATAATGACCTTCTCGGCGTAGGCCATCATGATCCCGGCATCGTTGGCCTGGATCTCCTTCATCGTGCCTTCGATCTCTTCCTCGGCACCCCCGGAGGAGCCGCCGAACTGGCTGAACAGGATGTTCTTGATCGGACGGTTCATCGCCTTGGCCATCAGCTGCGTGAGCAGCGTACCGGCCGCACCGACCACGATACCGGCGATCATCAGGGCCGGGTTGTCGAGGACGATCCCCTTAAGGCCGACCGCGAGGCCGGTCAGCGCGTTGTACAGCGAGATGACCACCGGCATGTCGGCGCCGCCGATCGGGAGGGTCATCAGTATGCCGAAGGCCAGCGACAGCACGAAGAACAGCAGCAGAGTGAACGAGCCGATCTCGCCGCCACTGGTGGCCATCATGAAGCCCAGCAGCACGGTGATCGCGAAGATCGCGATGTTCACGACCTGCTGGCCGCCGAAGGTGAAGGTCTTCTTCATCAGGCCTTCAAGCTTGGCGTAGGCCACCAGCGAGCCGGAGAAGGCCACCGAGCCGATCAGCGAGCCGGTCACGGCGATCGCCAGACCGGTGTTGGTGACGGTTTCCGGGGTGGCCTGCAGCAGGTAGATCGCACCGATACCGGCCGCGGCGCCGCCGCCCATGCCGTTGTACAGCGCGATCATCTGCGGCATGTCGGTCATCGCGACCTTCTTGCCGCTCCACCAGGCCAGCGCACCACCAATGGCGATACCCAGGATGATCAGGGTGTAGTTCACGCCGCCGGAGATCTCCGGATGCACGAAGGTCACGAGCGTGGCGATCACCATGCCCACGCCGGCCCAGATGATCCCCGGACGCGCGGTGGTCGGGGAGGACATCTGCTTGAGGCCGACGATGAACAGCACCGCCGCCGCGAAGTAGGCGAGGTTGATGATCAGACTCATGCCTTATCTCCCTTCTTGTCGTCCTTTTTGCTGGTCGTGAACATCTCCAGCATGCGTTCGGTGACGACATAGCCACCCACGGCGTTGCCCGCGGCCAGGATTACGGCGACAAAGCCGATGGCCTGTTCCAGCGGCGTCTGGGCATGGCCCAGCGCGACCATGGTCCCGACCAGCACGATGCCGTGGACAAAGTTGGAACCGGACATCAGCGGGGTGTGCAGGATGACCGGCACCTTGGAGATGATCTCGTAGCCGGTGAAGGCCGCGAGCATGAAGATGTACAGCGCGATAAAGCCTTCGATGATCATGATTGCGCTCCCTTCAGGGCCTCACGGGTGGCCTCGTGCACGATTTCGCCGTCGCGGGTCAGCACGCTCTTGGCGATGACCTCGTCTTCCCAGTCCGGCTTGAATTCGCCGCCCTCGGCGATCATCGGCGTGAGGAAATTGAGCAGGTTCTTGGCATACATCTCGGAGGCGTGCAGCGGGACCTGAGAAGGCACGTTCAGCGGCGCGTGAATGACCACGCCCTTGTGCTTGCTGGTCTTGCCCGGCTTGGACAGCTCGCAGTTGCCGCCGCCCTCGGCTGCGAGATCCACGATCACCGCGCCTGGCTTCATGCCCTCGACCATGTCCTTCGGGATCAGCTTCGGGGACTCGCGGCCCGGGATCGCGGCGGTGGTGATCAGCACGTCCGCCTTGGCGATGTATTCGCCCAGGGCGTCCTGCTGCTGCTTCTTCTCTTCCGCGGTCAGTTCGCGGGCATAGCCGCCTTCGCCCTCGGCGGAGACGCCCAGATCCAGGAACTTCGCGCCCAGCGATTCGACCTGCTCCTTGGTCGCGGAGCGTACGTCGTAGGCCTCGACCATCGCGCCCAGGCGTTTGGCCGTGGCGATCGCCTGCAGCCCGGCCACGCCGGCGCCGATCACGATAACCTTGGCCGGGCGGATGGTGCCGGCCGCGGTGGTCAGCATCGGGAAGAAGCGGCAGGACAGATCCGAGCCCATGATCGCGCCTTTGTAGCCGACCACGGCCGCCTGCGAGGACAGCACGTCCATGCTCTGCGCGCGCGAGATGCGCGGGATCAGTTCCATCGCGAAGCTCAGGATCTTGCGTTCCTGCATCGCCTTGACCACGTCCGGGTTGCGGTGGGCGTGGAACAGGCTGACGACGGTCGAGCCCTCCGGCAGCTGATTGACCTCTTCCACCGTCGGCGGCGCCACGCGGACCATCAGGTCCGACTGGCCGTAGGCCGCTTCGGTGTCGACTACGGTAGCCGACTCGTAAGAGTCATCCGGGAAATGGGCGTTGGTGCCAGCCCCTTTCTCCAGTTGCACGGTGACGCCCAACTGGGCGAACTTGGCCGCCACCGTCGGATCCAGGGCCACGCGGCGCTCGCCGCTGGCACTCTCCTTGGGAACGGATAATTTGATTGCCATGCGCTCTCTCCCCGGGCCAAGCGTTCCCGCAATCCCTCCGGGACGTTCGGCCGCGCTCGCGGGTGGTAATAAGGACGCCGAATAAGGCTTTTGTGGCCCATTCGGCGGAAAAAACGGCCAGCAAGTGTAGCGGAATCGCCTTCGCGCTTAAACAGCCCACCCATTTGTCGCGAATT
This sequence comes from Thioalkalivibrio sp. ALRh, assembly GCF_000381425.1. Classification (NCBI taxonomy): domain Bacteria; kingdom Pseudomonadati; phylum Pseudomonadota; class Gammaproteobacteria; order Chromatiales; family Ectothiorhodospiraceae; genus Thioalkalivibrio; species Thioalkalivibrio sp. ALRh. The sequence goes on along the minus strand of NZ_KB906519.1, from coordinate 920,450 downwards.
CCGGGCCACCGCCGGCGGCTCAAACCGGTATTTATGCCCTTGTAATTGCGTTGAACGCCCGGCCTGTTTATTGTCAAGCAAGTTTCGTGCGATCCCGCGCCGCGCAGCGGTCGACTCGGCGAAGGGGGCATGGATTTGCTCACGCCCGGTGGCGTCGAGCCTCCGCAAGGCCCGCGTGAGCAAATCCGTGTTTCCTTGGAGACGGGACGAGGTCATGTTGCCGACCGAGCATCAGGTCCTGCGTACGGACGCTGCGGGCATGCCACTGGAATGGATCGGCCTGGAACAGGCCGTGCGCCTCTATTACACCGAGCAGGTCGCCTACGCCTGCGGGAGTCTGCTGTATCGCGTGCGCGGCGGCATCAACGCCCGCACCGGGCTGCAGTCCCGAGTCGAGGTCAACTCGATCATCGCCACCTTCGGCACCCGCCAGTCCCGCTTCAATCACTACATCCCGCCGCTCAACAACACCACTCTGTTTCGCCGCGACGCACATCTGTGCCTGTACTGCGGCCAGCACTTCTGCGAGCGTGATCTCTCGCGCGACCACGTCACCCCGATCAGCCAGAACGGGGCGGATACCTGGAACAACGTGGTCACCGCCTGCAAACGCTGCAACAACCACAAGGCCGGGCGCACCCCCGAGCAGGCCGACATGCAGCTGCTGGCGATTCCGTTCACGCCCACCCACGCGGAGTACATCTATCTGAAAGGCAAGCGGGTGCTGGCCGACCAGATGGAGTTCCTGCTGGCGCATTTCCCCCGGACCAGCCCCCTGCGCGGCCGCCTCGGCTGATCGCACCCGCGCGCCTCGTGCGCGGCTCGCGCTATCCTTGGCAGGGAACCAACGCAACTGGCGTGACTCCGACAGGAGTCATCCACCCTCTATTGCCGCAGGGAGCACCATGAAGTACTTCGGAGAAGCGGATTACCGCCACGGCCAGCCGCGCAAGGCGGGCGTACTGCTGACCAACCTCGGTACGCCGGACGAGCCCACCGCCCCGGCGCTCAAGCGCTATCTGAAGGAATTCCTCTGGGACCCGCGCGTGGTCGAGTTCCCGCGCCCGCTGTGGTGGCTCATTCTCAACGGCATCATCCTCAATATCCGCCCGAAGCGTTCGGCCGCCAAGTACGCCACCGTCTGGACCGACGACGGCTCACCGCTGCTGGCCATCTCGCGGCGCCAGGCCGAGGGCGTGCGCAAGCGTCTGGCCGACCAGGTCGGCGAGGAGGTACCGGTCGCGCTGGGGATGCGCTACGGCAACCCCTCCATCGAGGCGGGCCTGGACGAGCTGCGCCGCCAGGGCGTTCGCCGCGTGATCGTGTTGCCCCTGTACCCGCAATATTCCGGGAGCACCACCGGCTCCACCTTCGACGCGGTGGCCGACGTACTGAAGGGCTGGCGCTGGGTCCCGGATCTTCAGTTCGTCGCCGCCTACGACGCCGAGCCCGGCTATATCGAAGCACTGGCCAGCAGCGTGCGCGAGCACTGGAATGCGCACGGCCGGGCGGACCGCCTGGTGATGTCGTTCCACGGCATCCCGAAGCGCTATCTGCTCAAGGGTGACCCGTACCACTGCCTGTGCCATGCCACCGGCCAGAAACTGGCTGCAAGGCTGGGTCTGAACGACGACCAGTGGCAGGTGACCTTCCAGTCGCGTTTCGGCCGCGAGGAGTGGCTGAAGCCCTATACCGACAAGACGATGAAGGCGCTGCCTAAGGAGGGCGTGCGCTCGGTGGACGTGATCTGCCCCGGTTTCTCGGCCGACTGCCTGGAAACCATCGAGGAGATCGGCGACGAGAACCGCGAGATCTTCCTCAAGGCCGGTGGCGAACGCTTCCACTACATCCCGGCGCTGAACGACCGGTCCGACCACCTCGACTTCCTGGCCGGACTGGCCCGCCAGCACATCGCCCCGTGGCTGGACGATCCGGACAATGCCCCCGAGGCCCGCGCCGCCGCCCGCGAACGGGCGCTGGCCCTGGGCGCGCAGCAGTAGGCCGCGATGGACGAGACCACCGCGCCCGGGCGAGTCGGCGAACCCGGCGAGACCGAGATCGGCGCCGTGATCATCGGCGACGAGCTGCTCAGCGGGAAGCGCCGTGACCGGCACCAGGAACACCTCACCGCGGCCCTGGCGGAGAAGGGGCTGGAGCTGGCCTGGATCCGTATTGTCGGGGACCACGCCGGCCGCCTGACGCAGACCTTTCGCGAGACGCTGGCAACCGGGGCGGAGGTCTTCAGCTTTGGCGGGATCGGGGCCACGCCGGATGATCGCACCCGCGCCTGCCTCGCCGAGGCGCTTGGGCTTCCCCTGCGGCCGCACCCGGATTTCATGACTATCCTCGAGGAACGCTTTGGCGCAGAGGCCTGGCCGCATCGCGTGCGCATGGCCGAATTGCCGGGAGGGGCCAGCCTGATCCCGAATCCGGTCAACGGCATCCCGGGGCTCAGCTGCCAGCGGCATCACTGCGTGCCGGGATTCCCGGTCATGGCCGAACCGATGGTGCGCTGGGTGCTGGACCAGCGTTTCCCCGGGCGCGATGCCGCCGCCGGCTCGGTCGAGGAGCTCCTGGTGCTCGAGAACGTGACCGAGAGCCGCCTGGTCCCGGTGCTCGAGGCCATGGAGGCGGCATTCCCCGATTTGCGCATCTCCTGTCTGCCACGGATGGACCGCCAGGCCCCGCAGGTCGAGCTGGGCCTGCGCGGCCCCCGCGCCCGCGTCACCGAGGGGCTGGCCGCGCTGCGCCAGCAGCTAATTTCCGGGGGCTTTCTGAGCCACTGACAGGGTAGTGTCGCGCGGTCCAGTGGGGGGCTTGCGCGCCCCTGCTTTCCCGGTATATTGCATTGGGCAGGCACTTGCCTGCGTGCCGCGTTCGCGGCCCGAATGGAAGACCCCGCCCGTGAACCTGCCTGTTCCTGACCCCATGTGGTCGGACCCTGTCGAGACGCTTCCGGCGCGTGCGCCGGGTGTAATCGAATCCCGAGTGCCCGAAGCCTGCGAGCCGGAGGGCTGGCTGGATGCGCTGGTGCACGATCAGCGGTGCGTCTGGCCTGACTTCCTGCCTGCGGAGACGGTCGATGCGCTGCACGACGAGGTCTATGCCCTGCGTGATGCCGCGCAGCTGGCGCAGGCGCGGATCGGTCGGGGTGGCGAGCGCCATCGCGACCGATCCACCCGCGGCGACTGGATCCACTGGCTGGATGGCGCCAGCCCGGCGCAGCAGGCGTTCATGGCACGCCTGGATGAGATCCGTCTGCAGGTGAGCCGGTCGTTGATCCCGGGGCTGTTCGAGACCGAATCGCACTTTGCCCTGTACCCGCCCGGGACCCACTACGAGCGCCATGTAGATGCCTTCCAGGCCGGCAACTGCCGCCGGCTGTCGCTGGTGTTCTATCTGAACCGCGACTGGCGCGAGCAGGACGGCGGCCAGCTCGCGATCTACGACGATGCGGACCGCGAATGCCAGCGCATTCAGCCGACGGCCGGTACCCTGGTGATGTTCCTCAGCCAGACCGTGCCGCACGCAGTGCTGCCCACCCGCCGCTGGCGCGCCAGCATCGCCTCCTGGATGCGTGTGCGCGAGCTTGCCAACCCGCTCGCCGGGCTCGACCGCTTCTGACGCTTCTGACACCGGCCGCGGCGCGTTCTTGCAGCCTGCGGCGACGGCGCCCATGATCGGGGAAGGGCGCTCCGCGCCCTTCGGTCGAGCGCAATGCGGCGGGCCAATATGGGCAAGATCCGGCAATGGCAGGACAACGATCGCACCTCACGAGACACGTCGCCCGACGTGCCCCTGCAGCCCTCGTCGGCTTCGATCTGGGCCGAGCGCTATCAGCTGCGTGACGCGCGGGGCGAGCCGGTGGATGCCTCGGTCGGGGCGATGTTCGACCGTGTCGCCGGGGCCCTCGCCGCGGTCGAGGCGCCGGACAAGCGCGCGTCGATCGAGCGCGAGTTCCGCTGGGCGCTGGACAACGGCGCCATCCCGGCCGGGCGGATACTGGCCAATGCCGGGGCCGAGGCGTACAAGCCGCAGACCACACTGATCAACTGCACCGTCTCGCGCACGATCCGGGATTCGCTGCAGGCCATCCTCGATGCCAATACGGCTGCCGGGCTGACGCTCAAGGCCGGGGCCGGCATCGGCTATGACTTCAGCACCCTGCGCCCGAAGGGTGCGCTGGTCGCGGGTGCGGGCGCGCCGACCAACGGTCCGGTCGCGTTCATGCAGATCTTCGACCAGACCTGCCGCACCATCGGCGCGGCCGGAGGTCGCCGCGGGGCACAGATGGCAACGCTGGATATCGGCCATCCCGATATCGAACGCTTCATCCTCGCCAAGCGCCGCAAGGGGCGGCTGACCCAGTTCAACCTGTCCGTGCTGGTGCGCGATGCCTTCCTGGAGGCGGTCGAGCGCGACGACGAATGGGCGCTGGCCTTCCCGCTGCTGCCCGTGGAACAGGACGCGGTGGCCGCCTCCGAGCTTGTCTACCGCGACTGGCCGGTGGTCGAGGACGGCTACCGCGTGGACGACCAGGGCCGGGTCGCCTGCCGTATCTACCGCCGCGTGCGCGCCCGCGAGCTGTGGGACACCCTGATGCGCAGCACCTATGACGTCGGCGAACCCGGCGTCATCCTGATCGATCAGGTCAACCGCCAGAACAACGCCTGGTTCGACGAGGTGATCCGGGCGACCAATCCTTGCGGGGAGCAACCGCTGCCACCGGACGGGGCCTGTCTGCTGGGGTCGGTGAACCTGACGCGGTTCGTCTCCGCGCCGTTCACCGCAGACGCCGCCTTCGACTGGGCGCGTTTCGAGCGGGTGGTGCGCGTGTTCACGCGCATGCTGGACAACGTCGCGGACATCTCCGGGCTGCCGCTGCCGGAACAGCGCGCCGAGATGCTGCGCAAGCGCCGCCACGGCATGGGCATCCTCGGGCTCGGGTCGGCTCTGGCGATGCTGGGGGAGACCTATGGCTCGGAGTCGGCCGCCGACTTCACCGTAGAGGTCTGTCGCCGCCTGGCGCTGGAGAGCTGGCGGGCCGGGCTGGATCTGGCACGCGAGAAGGGTCCGGCCCCGATCATGGACGAGGACTTCACGCTGACCGCGGACATGCTCCGGCGTCAGCCGGCGCTGGCCGAGGCCGGCTATCAGGTGGGCGACGTGCTGAAGGGTCGGGAGCTGCATGCCCGCTTCAGCCCCTACATGCAGCGCATCGCCGAGGAGGACCCGGCGCTGGTTGCGGCGCTGGCCGAGGAGGGCGCGCGCTTTACCCACGCCACCTCCATCGCGCCCACCGGGACCATCAGCTTCTCGGTCGCCAACAACGCGAGCAACGGCATCGAACCGACCTTTCTCCATCACACCACGCGCAACATCCGCCGCCCCGGGCGGCGCACCCGCGAGGCCGTGGACTGCTACTCGTTTGAGCTGCTGGCCTACCGCGCTTGGGTCGATGCCGAGGCGGGACCGTGGGATCTGCCCGCCCACGCGATCACTGCGGACCAGGTCAGTGTGGACGCCCACATCCGCATGCAGGCCGCCGCGCAACCTTGGGTGGACTCGGCCATCTCCAAGACGCTCAACGTCCCGACCGATATCCCGTTCGAGGACTTCCAGCAGGTCTACCTGCAGGCCTGGCGCGCTGGCCTCAAGGGCTGCACCACCTACCGGCCCAACCCGCAGGCGCAGATGGGCGTGCTGATGGACCCCGAACGCCTGCGCAGTACCTGGTATACCTTCGCCCTGGCGGACGGCCGGGAGCTGACCCTGCGCGGCGACGAAGAGGTCGAGTACGAGGGCCAGATCCACACCGCCGCCAATCTCTTCGCCGCGCTGGACGAGGGCTACTACGACGACGTCTGACGCCGTCGGGGAGGACACGATGCACCGGATCGACCAGCCCATCATCGCCTTTCGCCGCTCGGACACCCCGCAGGGCGAGGGCGCATCCGGTGGGGACGATCACCCGCTGGGCAAGCGTATTCCGTCGCGCCCCGAGGGCGAACTCGAGTCGGTCACCGAGAAGGTGCGCTACTGGACCCAGGACGGGCCGCAGACGGTCTATCTGGTGGTCAGCTTCGTCGCCGTCTCCGGCACGGTCAGCGGCGAGCGCGTGACCATCGAGCGCCCGATCGAATTCTTCCTGCCCACCGGGCAGCACTCCGAGTCCTACCAGTGGATCTCCGCGACCATGCGCAGCCTGTCGCTGGCGGCCCGTGGCGGCTACGCCGCCCGCGCCCTGCGCGACCTGCGCAAGGTCACCTGGGATCGCGGCCCGGTTCGCTGCGGCGAGAACGAATACGGCAAACCGCTGTACCACCCCTCCGAGGTCGCCGCGATCGCCCACGCCCTGCAGCGCATCCTCCAGCGCCGCGGCTTCCTGGATCCCGACGGCCACCCCCGCCCGCTACGCGAACTGGTCGCCAACTACCGCGACCGGACCCCGAAAGCCTCCGGCATCCTGGAAGCCCCGTACCTGGTGGCCACAGCCACCCCTTGCCCGCAGTGCGATGGCCATCTCGAGATCATCGACGGCTGCCCCACCTGTCGCGACTGCGGCTACTCGAAGTGCTGAGCATGGTTCCTGGGTAAGGATTACCCGGCGCGTTATCGGTCGTTGGGGGGCGGCCGCCTACGGCGGACGTTAGCCCGTCGTGATGCCGCGTTTTGCGCCCACCCACGGCCGGGTGATACACAGGGTCCGGGATCCCCGATTCGGGTGCAGACGCGGCGGCAGGGGTGCAACGGTCCTGGTCGCCCAGTCTCGGTTCGTGGGGGCACATTTCAGGCAACGAGGACAGCGCATGAATAATGTGGGGCGGAAGGCGAAGTGGGGTGCGGCGGTTGCCGTGGGTGCGGCGATGTTGGGCGTCGGCGCGATCGCCGCGGCCGATTCCTCGGTGGTTGAGGTCGACAATCGCTCCAGCGAGTCGATCCAGGGCTCGGTGCTGGAACTCTCCAGCTACACCGAGCGTTCCTTTAATCTCGCCCCGGGGGCGCGAACGGATCTGAAATGGGACGGCTGGTATCACGAATACGTGTACAACCTGGATGGCGAGTCACCCAATGTGGTGCGCTTTCAGTCCCGTTTTCCCAACCGCGATTACCTGTCGAACGACATCACGATCACCTATTTCGACGGTGACGACGGGGTGGAACACGAGATCGAGTGCGGCGAGCCCTGCTACTGGCCCTGATCCGCATCGATCTCTCCATCTGTGGCGCGCCGGCGCCCTCCTGTCCGATTCAGCTGCGTGGCGTTTGCCGGCAGGCCAGGGCCGGTGTTTGTGGCCACCGGCCGTCGGGAAGCGCGTCAATCAATGCCTCTATTAGCGCCATGATCTTTTGAGTGACTGAAAACGGGACAGGGATCGAATGGGTCGTTCGGTGGGCTGTGCGGGGCTTGTTCCTGCTCAGCCCTTTGCTGTTGTTGGGCCCGGCTGTCGAGGCCGTAGCGGGCACCGATGCCTTCGAACAACAGGCGATGGAATATGCCCCGGCCCCGCTCGCGGGCAGCACCATCGAGCTTGGGCTTGCGGAGGCCGTGGCGTTGTCTCTGCGCCGGAATACGCAGCTGCAAAGCGCCTATCTCGACCGGGTCGTGGATCAGCTCAACCTGGCCGTGGCGGAGGCGCAGTTCCGGCCGCAGGGCACGATTGACCTGTCGGCGCAGCAGAGCCGATCGCCCGGCGACGATGCCGAGACGCAGCGAAGCTCGACCCTGTCACCCACCCTGGAGGCGGAACTGCCGACCGGCGGCCGGATCGGCTTTAGCTGGAACCTGGCCCAGTCGCATGGCGAAACCGGGCTGGCCGCAGCCAGCTCGCGAGTCTCCAACCTGTCGCTGGATCTCTCGCAGCCGCTGCTGCGCGGAGGCGGGCTGGCGGTTGGGCGTGCGCCACTCGAGATTGCGCGTATCCAGGAAGCGATCAGTGCGTTGAGCCTTGAAGAACAGGTTGTCACGGTGATCGAGAGCGTGATCAACGCGTACCGTTCGCTGCTGCAGGAGCAGCGGCGCCTGGAGATCGCCCGTTTGTCACTGGAGCGCACCGAGGATCAGCTGGAACGCAATCGGGCCATGGTGGAGCGCGGGCGCATGGCGCGCAATGAACTGGTACAGACCGAGGCCAGTCTGGCCAATCAGCGTTTCAATGTGAGCCAGTCCGAGGAGACTCTGGAACAGGCCGAGCTGGAGCTGCTGCGTCTGCTGAACCTCGGGCGCGACACGCGGCTGCGGCTCCTGGACACCATCGACCTCGATGAGTTGGATACCCTGCGCGTGGACGCCCCGGCGGTCGATGAAGCGCTGGATATCGCACTGCAGAATCGCCCTGACTACCTGCGCCTGCGTCTCGGGCGCGCCATCGAGGACGTCAACCGCATGCTGGCGCAGAACAATCATCTCTGGCGGCTGGACCTGGTGGCCAGTCTTGGTGCCGGTGGCGAGGGGGATTCCGCGCGCAGCGCTCTTGAGGCCACCTTTGACGAGCGTCCCGGCTACAGCGCCGGGCTGCAGATGGAGGTCCCGCTGTTCGATCCGGAGCGGCCGGTGCGCTTGCTGGAATCGGAGATCCGCCTGCAGCAGGCGCATATCCAGTTTGCCGAACGCGAGACCGAACTGCGTCTGGAGGTTGAGCGCGCGCTCAACGACCTTGATAGCCGCTGGCGCCAGATCGGCTTTGCCCGGCAATCGCTGGAGCTAGCCCGCGAGAGCCTCGAGATCGAGCGCGAAAAGCTGTCGGTGGGGCGCAGCACCTCGTTTCAGGTCAATGCCACCGAACGCAGCCTGCGGGAGGCGGAGCAGTCGTTGCTCAATGCGGTTGTGGCGTATTTGAATGCCCAGAGTGTGCTGGATCGTGTGCTGGGCACCACGCTGGACACCTGGGGCCTGGCACTCCCCGAAGCCGGAGTCATGCCATGAGTCAACAGGAACCGGTCAGTCAGCACATCCTCGATGCGATGGCCGATGGCGTCCTGGTCGTGGACGCCGCCGGGATGATTCGAACGCTCAATCCGGCTGCGGCCCGCATCCTCTCGTTGTCGCCGGAGGCCACCCTGGGGCGCAGCCTGGCCGAGGTCTTCCTTGGCGAACCCGGCTATGGCGAGTTCGTCGATGTACTGCTGGAGGCCATCTACTCCGGCGAGATGGTGCCCGATCGTGTGGTGGCGGTTGAACTGGACGGCGAGACCCGTTCCCTCAAGCTGACCACCTCCTACCTCGACGAGGGGGCGGCCGGCGGGGAGCGGGCGGTCCTGGCCGTGTTCACGGATGTCACCGATCTCGAGGCCGCCCGGCGCAGCGAGCACGCACTGGCCGAGGAGCTGCGCGGCAAGCACCGGGAGTTGCAGGATGCCTATGTGCAGGTCGAGTCCAGCAACGAAGCCCTGCAGCATGTCTTTCGACGCACTCACCGTCTGCGTTTGGCCGCCACCGTCGCCGTGATCGGCGTGTTTGCCCTGGCCGCGTACTGGGCCATGCCCAGCCTCTCACTACCGGACTTTGGCGAGACCACGGCTTCGCGCGCTGCGCCGGATGTTGTGGATCCGGGTGTGTTCGAGGTGCAGGCGCGTTCGCTTGAATCGACGACGGGCTTTTCGGGGCGCTTCCGGCCGGGCGATGTGATTACCTTGGTCGCCCCGTTCGAATCCACCGTGCTGTCGCGCCACGTCGAGTATGGCGAACGCGTATCCGAAGGCGACGTACTGCTGGAGCTGGACCCCACCGAGGTCCGCATTCGTTACCGCCGCGCTCGCAGCGATCTGGCGGATGCCGAGGCCGAGGTGGAATCGCTGGAAGACTGGGAGCAGAGCCGGGACATGGCTTCGGCCCGGCGCAGCCTGCGCCAGGCGGAGCGCTCGCTCAACAATGACCGCCGCGAGCTGGATGACGTCGAGCATCTGTTCGAGCGTGGCATCGTGCCGGAGCGCGAGCTGCGCGCGGCCGAGGACCGAGTGCAGGAAGCCGAAGTGCGCGTCGAAGCGGCGCGCGAGGACATGGCCGAGACCCAGCGCCGCGGCGGTACGCGTCAGCTCGAGCGCGCGCGCGCCGAGGCCGAGAACGCGCGTGCTGAATACGAGCAGGTGCGTGCTCAGATGGAGGGCAAGCGGGTCATCGCGCCGGTGGACGGTATCGTGCTGGCCCCGATCGACGACGAACAGGACGGCGATCGTCGGGTCGAGTCCGGGTCGCGGGTGAACAGCGGCGAGGCCCTGCTGGCGGTGGGCGACCTGTCGTCGATGGAGATCGAGGGCAGTGTGGACGAGCTGGATATCCACGACGTGCGCGTTGGTCAGTCCGCTCGTGTGCGGATTGCACGCGGGGGCGGCGAGGAGTTTCCGGCCCGAGTGTCGTATGTCTCCTCGCAGGCACAGGAGTCGAGCGGGCGTGGCTTGCCGGTGTTTCGCCTGATCACCCGCATCGACGATCTGGACGCCGAGGCGCTGGAGCGGATTCGCGTCGGGATGTCGGCCTCGGTGGATGTGGTCACCCAGGAGGAACCCGATGCGGTTGTCATCCCGCACGCCTTTGTCGAGCGCGACGGCGACGAGTACTGGGTATGGCGCCAGCGCGACGATGGCGAGCCGGAACGGATCGCGGTCGAGCTGGGAAATTCGCGGTTTGACGGCGTACAGGTCAGTGCAGGGCTGGAGGCCGGGGATCGGTTGATCGCGCCGCCCGGTGGCGGGTCGTGAGCGCTCAGCCCCTGGTGCAGATGCGGGATGTACACCGTCGCTACCGCGTCGGGCCATCCGATGTTCACGTCCTGCGCGGGGTCGACCTGGACATCCAGCGTGGCGAGCTGGTGTCGCTGATGGGCGGGTCCGGTTCCGGCAAGTCCACGTTGATGCACATTGCCGGGCTGCTGGAACGCCCGTCGGCCGGTGACTACCACTTCGACGGCCACGATGTCTCCCGGATGACCGCCGACGACCTCGCCCGCTATCGCAATCACCAGATCGGCTTCGTGTTCCAGACCTTTCACCTGTTGCCACGCCTGACTGCGGTCGACAACGTCGGCTTGCCGCTGATGTATCAGGATGTCGGCAAGCGCGAGATGCGACGTCGTGCCCGCGCCATCCTGGAGCGAGTCGGCATGGGAGATCGCGGCGATCACCGGCCGAACGAGCTCTCCGGCGGTCAGCGTCAGCGCGTGGCGATTGCACGCGCCCTGGTGGGCAGCCCCTCGGTGGTGCTGGCCGACGAACCGACCGGGGCGCTGGATTCCCGCGTGGGGCAGGAGATCATGGATCTGTTCCTCGAGCTGAATTCCGAGGGTGTCACGCTGATCATCATCACCCACGATACTGATGTCGCGCGGCAGTGCCGGCGTCAGTTGGTCATCCGCGACGGGGTGGTCGACGAGGATGGCGCATGAGGCCCCGTGTGCTGCTGGGCGAGGCCCTGCGCAACATCGCCGCGACCAAGCAGCGATCGCTGCTGGCCCTGCTGGGGATCGTGATCGGCACGGCCTCGGTGATCGCGATGCTGAATGTCGGCACGATCATGCAGAACGCGATGCTGGAGCAGTTTCGTGCCATGGGCACGAATGTGGTCAATATCCGCGAGCGCTTTCAGCGCGAAGAGGATGGCCAAGCGGTATCGCTGACTCCGGAGCTGGCGTTTGATCTGGGGCGCGAGACCGATGGCCTGCAGCGCGTGGCGCCGTTCAGTACCGGTAGCGCCCAGCTGCAAATGGGCGCGGACAATCACAACCTGCGCCTGACGGGCGCGACCGAATCGCTGCGCGACCTGCTGCGGGTGCGTCTCGCCCAGGGTCGCTGGATATCGGATATCGATGGCGTCAGCCTGCAGGGGGTGTTCGGCGCCGAGGTGGCGCAGCGTTATGCGCGCGAGGCCGGGAGTCCGCTGGAGGTGGGCGAGCGGGTCCGTATCGGGGCGTACTATGTGACCGTCGCCGGGATCCTCGAACCCTACCCGCGGGGCGGGGGTGTCAGCCCGGTGTCACCGAACAGCACGGTGTTTCTGCCGCTGGAGGCCCTGCAGCGATTCGAGCCGGACGGGGACCTGGACGGCATCCTTGCACGGGTGCACAACGAGGTCGATCACAGCGCCCTGGGGCAGCAGATCATCGAGTGGTTTTCCGATCGTGTCCCGGGGCTGCGGGTCGAGGTCAACAGCGCCGAGCAACTGCTGGAGAACATGGAGGCGCAAAGCCGCATGTTTACCGTCATGCTCGGTGCGATCGGCAGCATCGCCCTGATCGTCGGAGGGGTGGGCATCATGAACATCATGCTGGTGTCGGTGACCGAGCGCCGTCGCGAGATCGGAATCCGTCTGGCCATCGGGGCACGCAATGCCGACATCCGCCGGCAGTTTCTGGTCGAGGCCGTGCTGCTGTGTCTGCTGGGCGGCGTGCTCGGCGCCGTACTGGGTACCGGCGTGGCATACGGCTTCGCACACTTCACCGGCAATGCCTTTGTGGCGGCACCCGTGGCGGTCGCGCTGGGCGTCTCCGTGTCGACCCTGACCGGGGTGGCCTTCGGCTACTACCCCGCGTTGCAGGCCTCGCGGCTGGATCCGATCATCGCGTTGCGCAGCGAGTAGGCCGCGCAAACCGCCGCCACCCCCGGTAGAGCCCGGCCAGCATCACCAGCACGGCCAGGCCCTGCAGGACACGATCGCCATGGCGCTGATAGAACGGCCGGTCCGCTACGGTGTGTACATCGATGCTTCGGGTCGTGCTTTCCCAATGCGGGGTCTCGCTTCCGGGTACGACCCGGCCGGCGGCATCGAACACGGCACCACCCCCGGTGTTGTGCAGCATGATCAACGGGCTGCGGTTTTCCAGGCTGCGTGCACGGGCGATGGACCGGTGGGCATCGGCTGTCCGTGGGGAGCCGAACCAGGCGTGATTGCTGATGTTCACGATCAGGCCGGCCTGCCCGGCCAGATTCTCCCGCACCAGGTCAGCGAACAGGCTCTCGAAACAGATCGCCGGAGCGAGGGGTATGCCATCGGGGCCAGTCAGCGGCGCCGCCATCGATCCCGGGCTGAAGCGCGAGGCCTGCGGGAGCTGCGTGCGCAGCCAGGGGAGCTGCTTTTCAAGAGGCAGGTATTCCCCGAATGGCACAAGCTTGCGCTTGCGGTAGGTCCCGGACAGGCCAGAGTCGGGCTCGAACAGCAGGGCGACATTGTGGACGACATGATCCCCGTCGCGGCGCTGCTCGGTCCCGTTGACCAGTATGGGCACCCCGATCCCGTCGGCGAGATCGGCGAGCGCGCGATGACCCCAGGATTCCGGCGCCGCCTGCATCGTGATCGCGGCCTCGGGCCAGATCACCAGATCCAGGTCGGGGTCGGACGCATGCAGCCGTCGAGTCATCTCGATCGCGGTCTCGATGTCGTTGTCGCGGTCGGCCGCTGGCATGTCGTCGCGCCGCGCATGGACCGGGATATTGGGCTGCACCAGCCCCAGGCGTGAGCTGTGCTCCGGCGCGGCCTGGTCCAGCGCGTCCAGGCGAAAGCTTCCGTATGCGAGCAGGGCGGCGAGCAGTAGTACCAGCAGCAGCGGTGCAGCCGGCGCGAGCGTACGACGGTGCAGCCCGGTCAGGATGCCGGCGGCGAGAAAGCCGAGCGCAGCCGCAAAAAACAGCAGGAGCGGGATGCCGCCGACATCGACCACTTGAGTGAGGCGTGGATGGGCGAGCAGGGCATAGCCGAAATGACCGGGAAGGATCTGCGGCGAGAACGACAGGATGACGGTCAGCAGACCTGCCGCAAGCAGGGCCTGCGCGGGTCGCTCCAGGCGCAGCGCCAGGAGCGAGGCCGTCGCGGCGAACGCGGCATACGGGAGCGCCTGGAACAGCGCAATCCCGAGCACGGTCAGACCGCCCACTGCCCACGGAAGGTCCAGCCATGCCTCCATGCCCGGTACCACCCATCCCACCGATGGCAACCAGTAGCCCAGGCCGGCGAGCAGCCCGGCCGCGGCGGCCGCCCCCGGCCTGAGCCCCTGCAGCGCGAGCCCCAGCAGGCTTATGGAGAACAGAGTGAAGACCCCGGGGAGCGGCCCTTCGGCAAAACTCAGGTGAAAGAGGATCGCGGAGCCCGCCAGCAACGCACCGCGGGCGAGCGCAAACAGGGCAGTCGGCGGGGATAGGGCCGCCGCGCGGGCGGCTTCCCCGGTCGGGGAGGTCGAGCGGGTCAGCGTATGCCGAGGCGGTTCGGGCAGCCGCCACCGCTATAGCGAATTTCGGTGATCTCGACCTCTCCGGAGACCACGTGAACCTCCGAACGGTGGGAAAAGTCGAGCCGCTTGGTCTCGCCGGAACGCCAGCTTTCCCGGTCACGGGCCTCCAGCGTCATCCGTTCCCGGTGGGGGTAGTCATCGTCCATTACGGATGCGTATCCCTGCAGCTCGCTGGACTCGAGCCCGCGAAAGCCGATGCACCCGGTCGCGAAGCTTTGCGTAGCCAGTTGCACGCGATCGCCGCTGCGCAGGACATCGCCTTCGTTGGCCGAGCTTCCGCCCCCCGAGGCGGCTGTGGGCGAGGTAGCGGCGATCGAGAGCAGGGCCGTGGCGACAAGAGCGTGGGTGATCTTTGGCATTCCGGATCCTGTTTCGGTGGGTTCGGTTTTATTTTGCGCGGCCGCGTTCAGCTGACGCGCAGTCCAAGCCGGTCGGGGCAGCCGCCACCGCTATTACTGATCTCGGTGATCTCTACGGCGCCGGACAGCACACGGATCTCGGAGGTGCGAAAGTCGAAGCGCTTGGTTTCTCCTTCCCTCCAGCTCTCGCGTCCCCGCTGCTTGGTGATCGGGTCCCCTCCCCTGTAGGAGACGATCAACTGGTATCCCTGGACCTCGCTGTCGGACAGCCCGCGCAGGCCCATGCAACCCGTGGAACCGATCGCGGCCTCGACCCTTACAGAGTCCCCGGCGCGGAGCGTGTCGCCCACGCTCGCACTGGATACGCCTGAGGCCATAGCCGAGCCCGAGATGCCCGTGAGGGCGGTTACAGCGCCTGCCATTAGCGCGGCGCGTCGAAGCGGCTGATCAATCATGCGGGGGTGGCCTCCGTGCGGACTGTCGAGTGGAGTGGCTCAACCTAGCACAGCAAGGTTGTAATCCCCGCGGGAATGGTTAGTTCGGCGTGAGCTGGAGCGCCCCGGGGATTGTTGTACACGGGGTGTTCGGGGGAGATGTGGGAGACCGAGTCAGCTCGTCGGCTGAGGGATCGCCAGTTCCCAGCGCTCGAGCACGACACCCATGACGCGATCGAGATCGGTTCGGGCATTCTGGTAGTTGATGGCGGCATCCAGCAGGGATTGTTCCGCTTCGCGAAGCGCGCGCTCTACGCTTTCCACCTCGAATCCCGAGGATCGCCCCACGCCGAGTTTTTCCTGTTCGACGGCCACGGCCTGGCGCGCAAGCTCCAGCGATTGCTCCGCCAGGCGCAACTGATCCCAGCGGCTCTCGAGGGCGTTCAGGTTGCGCTGGACCTCGATGCGGATAGAGGTTCGCAGCTCTTCAGTGCTCAGGCGCGCCTGGCGCTGCTCTACACGCGCCGTACCCAGGCGCTGCTGGCGAGCGGGGCGGTCGCCCCAGGGGATGCTGAGTTGCAGGCCTACCGTATGGCCGGGCGATTCCTCGAAGCCCTGCTCGATCGCGCGCGTGGTGGAAGGGGCATCGCCCCTGACCTCGACCGAGGCGGACAGGTCCAGTTGCCAGCGGTTGGCATCCTCGGCCAGCGTTCGATCAAGCGCGGCCAGTTGCTGGGTGACCAGCGACTGGCGCAGCTCCGGGCGCTGCTCCATGGCTATATCCAGCGCCTGGTCCAGGCTGGGTGCGTCAGAATGGAGCGCCTGTACGGAGCGGATATCGATGGTGTCTTCCGGCTCGACCCTCGTCCCCGGTTCCAGTCCGATCAGGCGCACCAGTTCCAGCTCGGCCTGGTCTCGGCGCTCAAGGGTCTGCTCGCGCTGCAGTTCCTGGCGCGCCAGGCTCTCGCGCGCGAGCGCCAGGTCCGCCGCGGAAAGCCGACCGCGGTCCACCAGTTCGCTGCGGGTTTCGAGGTTCTGGCGACTGCGCTCCAGGGCCAGTTCGGCTAGCTCCACTCGCTGGTTCTCCAGAATCAGCGTGCGATAGGACTGGATCACCTGGGCGAGGGTGCTGGTGACCTGCGACTCCAGGACCAGCACGTTCCGTTCTTCATTCAGGTGTGCCCGCTCGACGGGGGCCCGCCCAATCTCCAGCCCGCCGCCGCGCAGTAGCGGTTGCCTGATGTCCAGCGTGACCTCGGACGTGCTGTCCTCCGTCCCATCGGGTGCGCTGGATTGCAGCACCCGCTCCACTCGCCAGTTCAGGCTGGCCTGTGCACCTGTTGGGAGCGCCATGCTGGCTCCCGGAGCCACGCTGGCGGTCCGCGTGCGTGTGCCGTTCAAGCCGGCCGAGCGGTCTTCCCGCGCCTCGAGCGATACCGAGCTGCGGGGCTGGAACGTGCGTTCGGCCAGATCCAGGTTGGCCCGATCGAGCACGCGGCCTAGATACGCGCTGCGCAGCGACGCATTGCGAGCGATGGCCAGTTGCAGTGCATCGCGCAGCGTGAGCCTCAGTGGCCCGTCCGCCGACTGATCGCCGGAGCCGACTATGGGGGCGGGCCCCGCGACGCCGTTGCCGGATTCCGCAGGCAGGCTGCTCGCCCCGGCGGCCGTAGCCAGGAAAAGCAGGCAGCCGAAGAATACAGGGTGCTTGAGCAGGCGCATGGAGGCGGCGGAGGTCGCTCTCTCGGTCGGCAGGTGAGTTTCCGGCGACCGCCCGCAAACCGTGCGCGCCATCACATACCGGCAGTATCCCAACCTTGCCGCAACCCCGTAAAGGCAGGGCAGGTTGCGCCATGATGGGTATCCAAGGGAAAGCCGCCGCAAACCGTCCGAATCGGCGCGGGTCGGCCACTTCGGCGCCATCGACAGTCGCCCGCCTGTCGCGACGGTGTCTGCTCGAACAGCCAGGGCAAGGGGCGAGAGTCTTGATTATCGGCCTTGCAGCCTTCCTTTCAGGTCCAGCGTCAGGCACTTCATGCCGCCACCGGATTTCTGAAATTCGTCGATCGCCACCAGGTGCACCTCCATGCCGTGCTGCCGGTAGCGTTCGGCGAGTCCCGTGGCCCGGTCGCTGAGGACGATTCGCTCGCCATCGCTGACCGCATTGAGGCCGTAGGCCAGCGCATCGGCCTCGTTCGCCTCGATCACATTGGGCACCCGATGCCGTACCGCCTCCAGGCTCTCGTGGGTAAAGGCGGGCGGATAGAGCGCAACGGTTTGGTGATCGACCACCGTGAAAGCCGTGTCGAGGTGGTAGAAGCGGGCATCGGTTAGCTGGAGGCTGACCACTTCCAGATCCAGAAATGACGCGAGCTCGGCATGCGCCGCCTGGTCACTGCGCCAGGGATAGCCGGCGAAGAGCGTGTCGTTCCAGATCAGCGCATCCCCTTCGCCCTCGAAATCGTGGCGGGGCTGGTAGAGCACCGTGAACCCCTGCTCGCGCAGCCAGCTTTCGAACCACCAGGTCTCGCCCTGACGCTCTGGATGCCGAAAGGTGGGCAGCGCCACCTTGTCACCCACGACGAGCGCGCCGTTGGCCGTGAAGACCATATCCGGAAACCCCTCGACGGGCGGGATCAGATGGACCTCCCAGCCAAGGGTCTCCGTATACAGTTGATAAAGCGCCTCCCATTGCCGGGCCGCTGCGTCCGGGCACACGGGGCACTCAAGGTCCATCCAGGGGTTGATCTCATAGTGGATGGCGAAGTGTTCCGGTCGGCACATCAAAACGGATTTCGCCATCGTGGTGCTCCATTGGTGACCGGGATCGGTACGAACACGCTTTTGACTTGAAACGTGCCAGCAAGGGTGCGTCCCTTCAAGTCCCTTCGTCGAGGTGTGTGAGCAGGCGCGCCGGGTTCGGTGGAGGCCGGCCCAGCATGGCTGCGTATTCCCCCCGCAGTGGATAGCTACATGGCTGGCGGGGGCGTCATGGAAATCTCGCAGGCGGTCTCGTACTCTGGCCCGCCATCTGTCCAACCCCGCTGGAGACATCGTGGTCAACATCCTGAACCCGTACGCCGACGATCAGCCCGAGCCGAAGCACATCCTCCTGCGTGCTCGCAGTGGCGAGGCGGTTTCGGCTAACTTCACCCTGCAGGATCGGCGGGGCCGGGAGAGCGCGGCGGAATACCTGTTTCATCTCTATTCCACCATCAAGCAGAAGCTCGGCGAGCCGGTCCTGGATACCGCGGCCCCATCGCCGGACGACCAGGCCGCCATGCAGCGCCTGATCCTGTACTCGGCCGGCGCCCACGACACCATGTTCGGCACCTTCAATGCCTCCAACACCTCCTCGGAGATGCCGGAGGAAGAGCGCAACGAGTTCGTGGAGATCTTCCTGCTGGCCTGCGCCACGGTCATCGAGGGCCAACGGATCACCGTCGACCTGCAGCGCGGCCTCGTCACCGCAGAGGCGGCCTGAGCGCAACGGCCCCGGAATGCCCCCGTGCTGCAAGCAAGGGTTCGAGTGGCGGTCCCGGTTGGGTAGAAGCCGGCCGCGTAGCGGCGCGAAGCCTGTCCTCGCGAGGCCGGAACGGCGTGCGCCGGCAGGCGCGCGACTGGAATAGTCCGACCTGCCCAGCAGGAGCGCAAGCGAGTGGTGGGCCCGGTTGGGTGGAGGCCGGCCGCGCAGCGGCGCGAAGCCTGTCTTCGCGAGGCCGGAACGGCGTGCGCCGGCAGGCGCGCGACTGGAATAGTCCGACCCGCCCAGCAGGAGCGCAAGCGAGTGGTGGGCCCGGTCGGACTCGAACCGACGACCAAGGGATTATGAGTCCCCTGCTCTAACCAACTGAGCTACAGGCCCGTAATCGGGGAGGGTACAAACGACTGCGGCGCCATTCTACCCGGAAAGGAAGAGATGGCGCCGCAGAGGGTGGCCGGCGGGGAGCCGGCCGGGTGTTACTCGGCGTCGGTGTAGGTGCGCAGCAGTTCGGCGCGGGTCGGGTGGCGCAGCTTGCGCAGGGCCTTGGCCTCGATCTGGCGGATGCGCTCGCGGGTGACGTCGAACTGCTTGCCGACTTCCTCGAGGGTGTGGTCGGTGTTCATGTCGATGCCGAAGCGCATGCGCAGGACCTTGGCTTCGCGCGGGGTCAGCGTGGACAGGATCTCGCGGGTGGCCTCGGACAGGCTCTCGCGCGCGGCGGAGTCCGACGGCGAGGCGACCTTTTCGTCTTCGATGAAGTCGCCCAGGTGGGAGTCTTCGTCGTCGCCGATCGGGGTCTCCATGGAGATCGGTTCCTTGGAGATCTTGAGCACCTTGCGGATCTTGTCCTCGGGCATCTCCATGCGCTCGGCCAGCTCTTCCGGCGTGGCCTCGCGGCCCATTTCCTGCAGCATCTGGCGGGAGACGCGGTTGAGCTTGTTGATGGTCTCGATCATGTGCACCGGGATGCGGATGGTCCGGGCCTGGTCCGCGATGGAGCGGGTGATGGCCTGGCGAATCCACCAGGTGGCATAGGTCGAGAACTTGTAGCCGCGGCGGTATTCGAACTTGTCCACCGCCTTCATCAGGCCGATGTTGCCCTCCTGGATCAGGTCGAGGAACTGCAGGCCGCGATTGGTGTACTTCTTGGCGATGGAGATCACCAGGCGCAGGTTGGCCTCGACCATCTCCTTCTTCGCGCGGCGAGCCTTGGCCTCGCCGATGGACATGCGGCGATTGATCTCCTTGATCTCGGAGATGTTCAGGCTCGCCTCGTGTTCGGTCTCGGCGAGCTTTTTCTGCAGGCGCACGATCTCTTCCTCGTGCTCGGCGAGGGCGGTGGTGTACTTGCCCTTGGCCTTGCAGGCCTGCTTGATCCAGCCGAGGTTGGTCTCGTTCTTCGGGAAGCTGTCGATGAACGCCTTGCGCGGCATCTGCGCCTGGTTTACGGCCAGTTCCATGATGCGGCGTTCATGGCGGCGGATCTGGTCGATGCTGCCATGTAGCTGGCTGGTCAGCTGGTCGACCATGCGCGGGACCAGCTTGAACTCCATGAAGTACTTGGCGGTGGCCTCGCGCGCGACGGCGTAGGCCTCGCGGTTGCCCTTCTCGAAGGCCTTGTGGGCCTTGGCGTGCAGCTTGCGCAGCTTCTCGAAGCGTTCGCGGGCCTCTTCCGGGTCGGGGCCGGTGTCGACCGGTTCGGCGGCCTCGTCGTCTTCCTCGGCGTCCTCCACCTCGTCGACGATGGCGTCCAGCTCGGCGCTGGCCTGTTGTTCGGCGGCGGCCGCGGCCGCCGCCTTCTGCTCGTCCTGGGCCTTCTGCGACTGTTCCGGCGTCACCAGGCCACGGGCCACGGCCTCGCCGTTGGCGTGGTCGTTCGGGTCGATGAAGGAGACCACCAGATCGGTCAGGCGGCCGTTGTTCGCGACAATCTGATCGTACTCGTGGATCAGCCGCTCGATCGCGCCCGGGTGATGGGCGAGCGCGAACAGGACCTGCATCAGGCCCTCTTCGATGCGCTTGGCGATGCGGATCTCGCCTTCTCGGGTCAGCAGCTCGACCGTGCCCATCTCGCGCATGTACATGCGCACCGGGTCGGTGGTGCGACCGAAATCGGAATCGGCCGAGGCGAGCGCGGCCACGGCGTCCTCGGCGTCCTCGTCGGCGGAGACGGAGCCGTCGGACAACAGCAGGCTGTCGGCGTCCGGGGCCTGTTCGTGCACCGCGATGCCCATGTCGTTGATCATCGCGATGATGTCCTCGACCTGGTCGGAGTCGATGATCGAGTCGGGCAGGTGGTCGTTGACCTCGGTATACGTGAGGTATCCCTGCTCCTTGCCCTTGGCAATCAGTTCCTTGAGCTGGGATTGTTGCTCTTCACGATTCATTACGGTCGTACTCCGAGGTGCCTGGGTCGCTGAATGGGTCGGATCATTCCGGGTCGCAGAAAAATCAATCCTACATTGTAGCAGAAGATTCTTATATTGCCGGGATTCTCCCGCCAAACCCTCTGCCGGGTCGCGGAAATCCCGGTAAGTACTCTGGGGGCGGAGTTTTCAATTTCAATCGCTTACGGCCTTTGGGCCGCGTGCTACGGGGGAATCTAACCGGGGTTTCTCTTCTGCAGTAGTGCACTAAGACGCGCGAGCTCCTCGCGTTGTTCCGTAGTGAGCCCGCCGTCTGCGCGAGTGAGTTCACGAATCCGCGTGCGTGCCTGCTGGAGCAGGAGCTGGCGGGCACAGTCCATGGCCACCTGTTGGGTCACCTTCGGGTCGCCATCGCCAAGTTCCCGGGCGGCCAGGGCCTGCAGGCGGTTGAAGTGGCGATCGTCGCGGAATCTTTCCAGCAGATGGGCGCTGCTACAGCCGGGACGCTCTTGCAGGGCCGTGAGCAGCTTGCCCAGCGTTTGCGCGGCGGTGCCGGGGAAGGCCGTGAGGTCGGCCAGTTCGGACTGGGACCACTCGAGCTCGGGGTGCTGCAGGATGCGCGCAAGCAGCGCCCCCCAAAGGGCGGAGGGTGTCTCCTGCGCCGCGCCCGCCGGCTCGGCGGATGGGGCATCGGGGATGTCCGCCGGTGCGGAGACGGGGCCCGACGCGCGGGCGTTCCCGTCTTCGGCCTCGCGCAGTTGCTCGCCCAGCCGCTCCGGGCTCAGGTGGGTCTCCTGGGCGACACGCTCGACCAGCTGGTCGCGGAACAGTGGGTCACGGGTGGTGGAGACCAGTTTCATCGCGGCATGCGCGAAGCGGGTGCGGCCCTCGGCGGTTTCGGTCGGGTGTTCCTCGCGCAACAGCCGCACAAGCGTCTCGGACAGGGGCAGGGCGCCGGTGAGGCGTTCCTCCCAGCCGGCGAGGCCGTCGCGCAGCACCAGGCTGTCGGGGTCGTCGCCCTCGGGCAGGAACAGCACGCGCACCTCGCGCAGGCCCTGGATCGCGGGCAGGGCCTCGGCCAGCGAGCGCCAGGCCGCGCGGCGCCCGGCGGCGTCGCCGTCGAAGCACAGGGTGATGCGCGAGACCTGGCGGAACAGGCTGTCCAGGTGGGCGCGGGTCAGGGCGGTGCCCATGCAGGCCACCGCGCGGCGAAAGCCGGCGCGCGCCAGCCCGACCACGTCCATGTAGCCCTCGACCACCACGATGTCATCCAGCCGGGTGCCGGCCTTGCGCGCCTCGAACAGGCCGTAGATGGTCTGTCCCTTGTGGAAGACCTCGCTCTCCGGGCTGTTCAGGTACTTCGGCTCGCCCGCCTCGATCAGGCGCCCGCCGAAACCGGTGATGCGCCCGCGCCGGTCGCGGATCGGGAACATGATGCGTGCGCGAAAGCGCTCGCGGATGCCGCCGTCGTCGCGTCGCGCGGCCAGGCCGGCATCCACCAGCTGCTGCGGGGTGAAGCGTGGCTTGA
This sequence comes from Thioalkalivibrio sp. ALRh, assembly GCF_000381425.1. Classification (NCBI taxonomy): domain Bacteria; kingdom Pseudomonadati; phylum Pseudomonadota; class Gammaproteobacteria; order Chromatiales; family Ectothiorhodospiraceae; genus Thioalkalivibrio; species Thioalkalivibrio sp. ALRh. The sequence goes on along the minus strand of NZ_KB906519.1, from coordinate 898,063 downwards.
GTGCCTCGATCAGGCCCAAGGGCGGGGCCCAGCCGATCTGGTAGTCGCGGGCGGTGTTGCCGTCGATGCCGCGGTTTTTCAGGTATTCGACCGCCTTCGGCGTCTGGCGCAGCTGCTGCACGTAGTAGTCGGCGGCCGCGTTCAGGGCCTCGTACAACGGCGCGTGGGCCTCGCGCTTGTCGTCCGCTCCAGCCTCGCGCGGGACCTCCAGTCCGGCCTGCTCGGCCAGCTGCTCCACCGCCTCGGGGAAGCTCAGGTTCTCGTACTCCATCAGGAAGCTGATGGCCGTGCCGTGCGCCCCGCAGCCGAAGCAGTGGTAGAACTGCTTTTGCGGGGAGACATAGAACGACGGCGTCTTCTCGCCGTGGAACGGGCAGCAGGCGGCGAACTCGCGCCCGGCCTTCTTCAGGCTCACGCGGCGCTGGATCACCTCGACGATATCGCTACGTTCGAGCAACTCGTCGATGAATGCCTGGGGGATGAGACCTGCCATGGTTTCGCCGGCTATTCCTCGGGGGTGTGCTCGTCGTCAGGTTCGCATGATAGCCCAGGGTCGGGGCGCAACACGTCATTGCGGGACGCCGCAGCCGATGCGGCGAGCCCCGGTGGTCTCCGGGGCGGACGCCGGGGTTGCCCGTGGAGATCGCCACGTCGCTTCGCTCCTCGCGATGACGCTACTTTCTACCTCCCCGTCCTTGCGAGGAGCCGGGGGCGGCGAAGCAATCGCTATCCGTCAGCCTCCGGTCGCGGGATGGTGTCAGGGTGCTGCCAGGTCATTGCGAGCGCAGCGAAGCAATCTCCAGGAACTGCCACCAGAACACCGCATCAAGCGATGGCTTCGCTGCGCTCGCAATGACGGGTTTTCGGCACTGAAAATGAAACGGGCCCCGTGAGGGGCCCGTATCTGCGTTCCGCCGGGTGGCGGGTCAGGCGGCCTGGCGCAGGTTGGCCAGCAGGCCCCGGAGTTCGGAGGCCTTGGGCTTCACCAGCCAGAACGAGCCCTGGTAGTGGTCGAACTGCTCGAGGATTTCGCGGCCCCAGGCGCTGTCGGTCTCGTGCACGAATTCCGTGATGAGCTCCTCCAGGTAGTTGCGGTGGGCCTCCATGTCCTCGGTGTCGAGGCGGTGCAGGTCGATCAGCTCGTTGTTGATGCGGTCCGGGAAGTCGTTCTCCCGGTCCAGCACGAACGCGAAGCCGCCGGTCATGCCCGCGCCGAAGTTGATGCCGGTGTTGCCCAGCACCACCATCACGCCGCCGGTCATGTACTCGCAGCCGTGGTCGCCGATGCCTTCCACCACGGCGATCGCGCCGGAGTTGCGCACTCCGAAGCGTTCGCCGCACTGGCCGGCCGCGAACAGCTTGCCGCCGGTTGCGCCATACAGGCAGGTATTGCCCATGATGGTGGTGTCCTGGCTGGCGAAGCCCGAGCCTTCCGGCGGACGGATCACCAGCTTGCCGCCGGTCATGCCCTTGCCGACGTAGTCGTTGGCATCGCCTTCCAGGTACAGGTGCAGGCCGCCGGCGTTCCAGACGCCGAAGCTCTGCCCGGCCGTGCCTTTCATGCGCACGGTGATCGGGGCATCGGACATGCCCTGGTTGCCGTGGCGCTTGGCGATCTCGCCGGACAGGCGCGCGCCGATCGAGCGGTCGGTGTTGGCAACGTCGAAGCGGTATTCGCCACCGGCCTTGTTCTCGATGGCCTCGAGCATCTCGGCGACCATCTTTTCGGCCAGCTCGCCCTTGTCGAACGGCTCGTTCTTCGGCTCCTTGCAGAAGCGCGGCTTGTCGTCGAGGTCGCCGCTGGCCAGCAGGCCGTTCAGGTCCAGGTGCTGCTGCTTCGGCGTCTCACCCGGCAGGATCTCCAGCAGATCGGTACGGCCGATCAGATCCGTCAGGCTGCGCACGCCCAGTTTCGCCATCCATTCGCGGGTCTCGCGGGCGACGAACTGGAAGTAGTGCATGACCATCTCGGGCAGGCCGATGAAGTGGTTCATGCGCAGCACCTTGTCCTGCGTGGCGACACCCGTTGCACAGTTGTTCAGGTGGCAGATGCGCAGGTACTTGCAGCCCAGCGCGACCATCGGGCCGGTGCCGAAACCGAAGCTCTCCGCACCCAGGATGGCCGCCTTGATCACGTCGAGGCCGGTCTTCAGGCCGCCGTCGGTCTGCAGGCGCACCTTGTCGCGCAGGTCGTTGCCGCGCAGGGTCGCGTGGGTCTCGGTCAGGCCCAGCTCCCACGGGGTGCCGGCGTACTTCACCGAGGTCAGCGGGCTGGCACCGGTGCCGCCGTCATAACCCGAGATGGTGATCAGGTCGGCGTAGGCCTTGGCCACGCCGGCGGCGATCGTGCCGACCCCGGCCTCGGAGACCAGCTTCACCGAGACCAGCGCATCCGGATTGACCTGCTTGAGGTCGAAGATCAGCTGCGCGAGGTCCTCGATGGAGTAGATGTCGTGGTGCGGTGGCGGCGAGATCAGGGCCACGCCCGGATTCGAGTAGCGCAGCTCCGCGATCATCTTGTTGACCTTGTGGCCCGGCAGCTGACCGCCCTCGCCGGGCTTCGCGCCCTGGGCGACCTTGATCTGCAGCACCTCGGCGTTGACCAGGTAGTGCGGGGTTACGCCGAAGCGGCCGGAGGCCACCTGCTTGATCTTGGACATGCGCTCGGTGCCGTAGCGGGAGACGGCCTCGCCGCCCTCGCCGGAGTTGGAGCGCCCGCCGAGGCGGTTCATCGCGGTCGCCAGGGCCTCGTGGGCCTCCGGCGACAGCGCGCCCAGGCTCATGCCGGCGGAGTCGAAGCGCGGCAGGATCTCGGCCTCGGACTCGACCTCGTCTACATCAATCGGCTCGATGTCATCGCGGACCTTCAGCAGGTCGCGCAGCACGGTCACCGGGCGCTCGTTTACCAGTGCGGCGTACTCCTGGTACACGCCGTAGTCGCCGGACTGCACCGCACGGTGCAGGGTCTGGATCACGTCCGGGTTGTAGGCGTGGTACTCGCCGCCGTGGACGTACTTCAGCAGGCCGCCCTGGCCGGCGCTCTTGCGCGGGTTCCAGGCCCGCTTGGACAGCGTCTCCAGGTCCGCCTCGATATCGGCGAAACGGGTGCCCTTGATACGGCTGGTAGCGCCGGTGAAACAGGTGTCCACGACCTCGTCGGCCAGGCCGACGATCTCGAACAGCTGCGCGCCGCGGTAACTGGCGATGGTGGAGATGCCCATCTTCGACAGGATCTTGAACAGGCCCTTGTTGATGCCACGGCGGTAGTTCTGCGCCAGGGTCAGCGGGTCCGCGTTCGGGATCTCGCCGGATTCGCACATGCCGTGCAGCGCGGAGTAGGCCAGGTAGGGGTAGATCGCGGTGGCGCCATAGCCCAGCAGGACCGCGAAGTGGTGCGGGTCGCGCACGGTGGCGGTCTCGGCGACGATGTTGGCGTCGGTGCGCAGCTTGGCGCGGATCAGGGCGTGATGCACCGCGCCCACGGCCAGCGCGGCCGGGATCGGGCGGCGTTCCGGGTCGATGCCGCGGTCCGACAGCACCAGCACCACGGCACCGCCGCGCACGGCCTCCACCGCGTTGTCGGTCAGGGCCTTCACGGCGTCTTCCAGGGAGCCGGCATGGACGTCGTAGTTCAGGTCCATGCGCTCGACGCGGAAGGCGTCTTCGGTCTGGTTGCACAGTTCGCGGAACTTGGCCTCGGACAGCACCGGGGAGTCGGATACCAGGCGGTGGGCGTGGTCCGGGGTCTCCTCGAACAGGTTCTGCTCGCGGCCGAAGCAGGTCTCCAGCGACATCACGATGCTCTCGCGCAGCGGGTCGATCGCCGGGTTGGTGACCTGGGCGAACTGCTGGCGGAAGTAGTCGAACAGCGAGCGGGTGTGGCTGGAGAGCACGGCGAACGGGGTGTCGTCACCCATCGAACCCACGGCCTCCTGGCCGGCCTCGGCCAGCACGCGCAGGATCTGGTCGCGCTCCTCGAAGGTCACGTCGAACAGCTTCTCGTAGGTCTCCAGGCGCTCGGCCGGCATCGGCTCGCCGGAGAACAGCTGGTTGTCGTCCAGCTGGCTCTTCAGGTGCTTCACGTGGGCGCGCAGCCACTGGCGGTAGGGCTGGCGCGTGCGGTTGATGCGGTCGACGTCCTCGGGCTGCAGCAGCTCGCCGGACTCGGTATCCACGGCCAGCATCTGCCCGGGCTTCAGGCGGCCCTTGGCGACCACGTCCTCCGGGGCGTAGTCGTACACGCCGATCTCGGAGGCCAGGGTAATGTGGCGGTCCTTGGTGATCACGTAGCGCGCCGGGCGCAGGCCGTTGCGGTCCAGGGTGCAGGCGGCGTAGCGGCCGTCGGTCAGCACGATCCCGGCCGGGCCGTCCCAGGGCTCCATGTGCATGGAGTTGTATTCGTAAAAGGCGCGCAGGTCGGAGTCCATGTGCGCGACGTTCTGCCACGCCGGCGGCACTAGCAGGCGCATCGCGCGGAACAGATCCATACCGCCTGCCAGCAGGACCTCGAGCATGTTGTCCAGGCTCTGCGAGTCGGAGCCTTCCAGGTTGACCAGCGGCTCCAGCTCGGCCAGTTCCGGCAGGTTCTCGGTGGCGAACTTGTGCTGGCGCGCAACCGCCCAGTTGCGGTTGCCCTGCACGGTGTTGATCTCGCCGTTGTGGGCGAGGAAGCGGAACGGCTGCGCCAGGCCCCACTGCGGGAAGGTGTTGGTGGAGAAGCGCTGGTGGAACACGCAGATCGCGGTCTCCAGCTCCGGGCGCTGCAGGTCGCGGTAGAACACCGGCAGGTTCTCCGGCATCACCAGACCCTTGTAGGAGACCACGCGCGCGGACAGGCTCGGCACGTAGAACACCGGGTCGTCGCCCATTGCGATCTCGGCGCGGCGGCGCACTACGAACAGCGCGCGCTCGAAGGCGTCGCCGTCCATGTCGGCCGGGGCGTTGATGAACACCTGCAGGATGTGCGGCTGGCTCTTCAGGGCCTCGGCGCCACAGGCGTCTTCCGGGTTGATCGGGACCTCGCGCCAGCCGGCAAGCTTCAGCGGGCCGTGCTCGATCGCACCCTCCACGGCGGCGCGTGTCTCGGCGATCTTGTCCGGGTTGATGAACACAATACCGGCGGCGAAGCGCTCGGCCAGTTCGATGTTCGACTCCGAGGCCAGGGTGCGCAGGAAGGCTTCGGGGGTCTTCATCAGCAGCCCGCAACCGTCGCCGGTCTTGCCGTCCGCGGCGATCGCGCCGCGGTGGGTCATCCGTTCCAGGGCCTTGATCGCGGTGTCCACCACCCAGTGGCTGGCTACGCCGTCCATGTGCGCAATCAGGCCGAAGCCGCAGTTGTCGCGCTCGAATTCGGGGCGGTAGAGGGTGCCGTTCAGTTGGTTCTGTCGCATCGGTGAACTCCGGTCACGGCGCGCGAAGGGCGGGCCGTCGGGCTGGAAAAGAACACGAAAAAAGGCGCAGGAATATAGCCGAACCGTCATTCTCCCGGCAAACCGGGGCCGGTCAAGTAGGCACGGGGAGGTGCGGGTTGGCGGGTGCGAAGGCGGCGAGTCTATTCGCGTGCCACGCCTTGTACGGAGCCGATGGAGCGGATCCAGGGGCCTTCGTTGCGGACCGCCTCGGGCAGGTCGGATGCCGCGCTTTCGGCGGCCTCGCGACTGGTAAACGATCCAGCCAGCACGACCACAAAGTCGCGATTGTTCACGCGCGTGGGGATGTAGCGGATGCCGCCAAGGTTGTGGCGATCCGCATAGCCGCGGGCAGTGGACATGTCCGGAGCCGCGATCAACTGGATGGTGAACGCATCGGAGGACTGGTTGCCGAGCCACTCCAGATCGCCGCGCAGGCGCTCGCCGTCACCATCCTCGTCGGCCAGGGCCTCGGTGGTCGTCTCTGGTTCCGGTTCCGGTTCCGGTTCTGGCTCCGGCTCCGGCTCCGGCTCCGGCTCCGGCTCCGGCTCCGGTGCTGGTTCGGGCTCGGGTTCAGGCTCAGGTTCAGGTTCCGGAGCGGGTTCTGGCTCGGGCTGTGGCTCAGGTTCAGCGGCGGGTTCGGCCTCGATGCCGGCAATCGGATCGCCGCTCGGGCGTTCCTGGCCGGGCAGGGGTTCGATTCCCGGGCTAGTCAGCGTGTCGTCCGCATGCTCCAACGGGTCGGCCGCGACCAGGTCGTCCTGCTCGGGGGATGCCGGGGGTCGGGTTTCCGGCAGCGGGAGTTCGATGACCTCTTGTTCCGCCTCGGTTTCGCCACCGTCCATCAACTGCAGAGCGACGGGTGCGGCGATACCGATCGCGACCGTGGCGGCAACCGCTGGCACGAACCAGCGCTGATTCCAGAAGGGCGCGGTGCGCTTTTCCTCCGGGGGTTCGTCGAGTTCGTGGTCGGGCTCCGGCGGCCAGTCCGGTTCGTCATCGGCATCCGAGTGCGCGAGGGCCTCGGCGGCCGGAGTGAATTCGTCCTCTTCGCGCTGGGCACGAAGCACGGGCTCGGCGTCGGTTTCGCGGTCGAGGCCGGCATCGGAGTCAATGGTGACGCCGGCGGCCTCGGGTGTCGTGGGTGACGGCGCCTCTTCGCGCTCGGCCTCGTCACCCAGCGCGATGCCGGGCGCTGTAGTGCCGGCTGCACTGGCGGCATGGCGTTCGCTGCGGCAGTGGCGCTCCAGGACCTGGTTGGCCTCTCGGTTCAGGTTGCCGGGCAGGCCCTGGCTGGTGGTCTGGAGATGGTGGATCGTTTCCTGGTCGAGCAGGCGTTCCGGGTCGTCGAGGCCCGCCGCTTGCAGTCGGTGGCGCAGATAGGCGGCCGTTTGCTCGAGGTTGAAGGCGCGCAGGTTGACGCGCGTGACCTGGTCCTCGTCGGAGGGGTCCGGGAGGTACAGGCGGCGGCGGAGCAGGCCGCCGGAGCCCACCAGCACGATGCGCGGGGCGCGGCCCTGGGGCTCGAGCACCTCGCTGCGCATGCGCATCAGGTTGTTCACGATGTCGGTGCCGACGAGGTGGGCATCGTCCATCGCGATCACCGGGTCGCGGCCGACGGCTACGCGCTCGGCCAGTAGCTCGGTCAGCGGGCGGTCGGGGTCATCGGCGTTGTGCGAGCGCAGGTAGTTGCGAATGGTGTTGTCCACCGATTCGAACTGGGTGTTGATGCGGGCGCGAAAGGCGATCAGCTCGAAGGGCTCGGGCAGCATCGCCAGCAGGCGCATCAACTGCAGGCTGCGCCCGGAGCCGTTCTCGCCGGTCATGATCACGATGGCGCCCGGGGCATCGAGGGCGGCGCGCGCCGACTCCAGCAGCCCGTCCAGCAACGGGTCGCTGTAGATGAAGTGTTCATCCGGGGTCTCGTCGAACGGCGCCGTGTGCAGGCCGAGCTGTTTCAGGCATTGGTCGGAGAGCGCCATGGGTCTCAGTCTCAGGTCAGCGTGCCCAGATCGAACAGGCGGTGGTGTTCACGAATGGCGTGGCGGTCGGTCATGCCCGCGATGTAGTCGGCAATCGCGCGCTGCGGTGCATGCGGATCGGCCGCGGCGATCTGCTCGGCATGCCGCTGGAAGTGCTCGGGCATCAGTCGCGGCTCGGAGTCGAACGCGGCGAACAGCTCCTGAATCAGCTGGCGGGCCTTGTGCATCACTGCGTGGACCTGATGGTGGTGGTACAGGTTCTCGCGCAGGAAGGCTTTCAGCTCGCGCGCTTGTTCGGCCATCTCCGGGCTGAAGCGGATCAGCGGCTGGCCGGCCTGGCGGACGTCGTCCGGGGTGTCGGGCCGCTGGTGATCGATCGCGGCCTGGCTGCTCTCGATCAGGTCGGAGACCAGGGCGTCGATCATGCGGCGGACGGTCTCGTGCTGAACCCGTCGTGGCTCGAGGTCCGGGTAACGTGCGCGAACCGCTTCCAGGCACTCGCGGAAAAGGCGGACCTCGGTCAACTGGTCCATGTCGAGCAGCCCGGAACGCAGGCCGTCGTCGACATCGTGGTTGTTGTAGGCGATCTCGTCGGCCACGTTGGCGAGCTGCGCCTCCAGCGAGGGCTGCTGCTTCTCGAGAAAGCGCACCCCGATCGCGCCCAGTTCCCGAGCGCGCTGTGGCGAGCAGTGCTTGAGGATGCCCTCGCGTGTCTCGAAAGTCAGGTTGAGGCCGTCGAATTCCGCGTAGTGACGCTCCAGCAGGTCGACAATGCGCAGCGACTGCAGGTTGTGCTCGAAGCCGCCGTACCCTTTCATGCAGTCGTTCAGGGCATGCTGGCCGGCATGGCCGAATGGCGTGTGGCCGAGGTCGTGCGCCAGGGCGATGGCCTCGACCAGGTCTTCGTTCAGACACAGGGCACGCGCGATCGAGCGCCCGATCTGCGCGACCTCCAGCGAGTGGGTCAGACGGTTGCGGAACAGGTCGCCCTCGTGGCTGATGAAGACCTGGGTCTTGTATTCCAGGCGGCGAAACGCGCTGGAGTGCACGATGCGATCGCGGTCGCGCTGGAAATCGCTGCGGTGGCGTGGCGCCGCTTCCGGGTGGGCGCGCCCGCGCGAGGCCGCGGGGTCGGCGGCGTACGACGCGAGCCCGGAGGCCCGGTCGACCCGGGGTGTGGTGGCCAGGGCCTCAGGCGACACGGGCGCCCTCGTGCAGCGTCGCGTCCAGCGCCGACACATCGAACTGGTCGGTGAGTTCGGCCTGGCCGATCCCCCTCAGCAGCACCAGGCGCAGACGGCCGCTGGCGACCTTCTTGTCGATCGCCATCAGCTCGCGGAAGCGCTCGGCGCTCATGCTGTCCGGTGGATCCAGAGCCAGGCCGGCGCGCTGGATCAGGGCCTCGGCGCGTTCGCGCTCGGCCGTGCTCAGCCAGCCCATGCGTTCCGACATGCGCGCGGCCATCGCCATGCCCGTACCCACGGCCTCGCCATGCAGCCATTCGCCGTAGCCCATGCCGGCCTCGATTGCGTGGCCGAAGGTGTGGCCCAGGTTCAGCAGGGCGCGGATGCCGCCTTCGCGTTCGTCGGCGGCGACGATCTCGGCCTTGCAGGCGCAGGAGCGGTGAATGGCCCAGGCCAGCGCCTCGGATTCCAGGGCGCGCAGCTCGTCGATATGCGCTTCCAGCCAGGCGAAGAACTCGGCGTCACGGATCAGCCCGTACTTGATGACCTCGGCGAGCCCGGCCTGCAGCTCGCGCTCGGGGAGTGTCTTCAGGGTGTCGGTGTCGATCAGCACCGCGCGTGGCTGGTGGAAGGCACCGATCATGTTCTTGCCCAGCGGGTGGTTGACCCCGGTCTTGCCGCCCACCGAGGAGTCGACCTGGGCCAGCAGGGTGGTCGGCACCTGCACGAAGTCGATCCCGCGCTGGTAGATCGCAGCGGCGAAGCCGGCGATATCGCCCACCACGCCCCCGCCCAGCGCGACGATGCGGCTGCCTCGGTCAAGCCGGGCCTCCAGCAGGCGGGTGATGATCGATTCCACTGTGGCCAGGGTCTTGTGGGCCTCGCCATCGGGCAGTTCGATCCAGAGGATCTCGCCGGCGATCTCGCACTGGCCGAGCGTTTCGCGCAGAGCCTCACCGTACAACGGGCCCACGGTGGTGTTGGTCACCACCGCCACGCGGCGGCCCTCGAGCGCCGGGCGCAGGGTTTCGGCGGCGGCGAGCTGGCCCGGTCCGATCCGGATGGGGTAGCTGCGCTCGCCCAGCTCGACGTTCAGGTTCTGTGTGCCGGGTGCGTTCATCAGGGGCATCATAGCGTGCGTGCCACTTTGGGCGTAAGCGTGTGCGCGGTCAGGATGGGCATCGCTTCACGGACTTTTGCAAATGACGCCGGTTGGATTACCATAGGGAGTTCTGCATGGCTGCCCGGAGTGTTTCGGGTGGCGTTTTTGTTTTGGTAGACGAATCAGCATTCGCATCCGGAGATTGTATGCCGCACGTACGAGTTCGCGAGAATGAGCCCTTCGAGGTTGCCCTGCGCCGTTTCAAGCGCACCTGTGAGAAGGCCGGCGTGGTCGCGGAAGTCCGCCGCCGCGAGTACTACGAAAAGCCGACCACCGAGCGCAAGCGCAAGGCCGCCGCAGCGGTGAAACGCCAGCTGAAGAAGAATTCCCGCGATATGACCCGTCGGGTGCGTCTGTACTAAGAATCGTCTCTCGGGCCTCAGGCCCGGATCGAGGACCCTTCAATGTCGCTCAAGGCCCGTTTGCAGGATGACGTGAAGCAGGCCATGCGGGCCCGGGAGAAGGAACGCCTTGGGGCGTTGCGCCTGATCCAGGCCGAGGTCTCGCAGTTCGAGGTCGACGAGCGGCGCGAGGCCGACGACGACGCGGTGCTGGCCATCCTGAACCGGATGCTCAAGCAGCGCCGCGACTCCATCGACCAGTACCGCAAGGGCGGTCGCGAGGACCTGGCCGAGCGCGAGGCCGCCGAGATCACGGTGATCGAGGCCTACATGCCCGAGCAATTGGGCGACGCCGAGCTGGAGCAGATGATCGGCGAGGCGATTGCCGAGACCGGCGCGGCCGGCCCCAGCGATATGGGCAAGGTGATGGGCGTGCTCAAGCCCCGGGTCTTCGGCCGCGCGGACATGGGCGTCGTCAGTCAGAAGGTCCGTGCAGCGCTAGGGTAACGCGGGTGAATGTACGCATTCGCGTTGGTGCTGCCTGTTTCCCGAGACAAGGCGCGTCGTGCAGCGGGTAGTGGATCTACCCGCAAGTGGCGCAACGCTGTATCGGGGAACAGGCAGCTCCAACCCCACCATTTTATTGGGCGAGGGGCTCGGCCAATTTTGCTTGCTGACGGCGTTGCGGCTCGCTTATGTGGCTCGGCTACACTGCGCTCACCGCGCCTTGTCAGCAGGCAAAATCGACTCGAGCGCGAATGCGTACATTCACCCGCGTTACCCTGGAGATTTCTTGACCGTTACGCTCGGTTGAGCGAAACGTTCCTTTCCTGAACGCATGAACGGTTGAACCCCGTGGCGTCATGCCGCCGGTTCCCGTCGGAGCGAGTGATCCATGGCTTCCAATCCGATGCAGTTCCTGGACCTGCCGCGCCAGGACCCTCAGAAGACCCCTGCCGAGATTCGTATCCACGAGTTCGGCGAGATCATTGGTCAGTTCGACCCGGCGACCGCGGGGCAGCAGGCGGGCCGCTGCCTGGCCTGTGGCAATCCGTATTGCGAATGGAAGTGCCCGGTTCACAACTTCATCCCGAACTGGCTGAAGCTGGTGGAAGAGGGCAACCTGTTCGCCGCCGCCGAGCTCTCGCACAAGACTAATTCCCTGCCCGAGGTCTGCGGCCGCGTCTGCCCGCAGGACCGCCTGTGCGAGGGCGCCTGCACGCTGAACGACGGTTTTGGCGCGGTCACCATCGGCTCGGTGGAGAAGTACATCACCGACGAGGCCCTGAAGGCCGGCTGGCGCCCGGACCTGTCCGATGTCACCCCGACCGACAAGCGCGTGGCCGTGATTGGCGCCGGGCCGGCCGGCCTTGGCTGCGCCGATATCCTGGCGCGCAACGGCGTGCAGGCAGTGGTCTATGACCGCTACCCGGAGATCGGTGGCCTGCTGACCTTCGGTATCCCGCCGTTCAAGCTCGAAAAGCAGGTGATCCGCACCCGCCGCGAGATCCTCGAGGGCATGGGCGTGGAGTTCCGCCTGAATACCGAGATCGGCCGCGACATCCAGATGGACACCCTGCTGGAGGAATACGACGCCGTGTTCCTCGGCATGGGCACGTACACCGCGATGCAGGGTGGCTTCCCCGGCGAGGACCTGCCGGGGGTGTACCCGGCGCTGCCGTTCCTGATCTCCAATATCCGCCAGGTGATGGGCTGGGAGCACGATGAAGACGGCTTCATCGACGTGGCCGGCCAGCGTGTGGTGGTCCTTGGCGGTGGCGACACCGCGATGGACTGCAACCGCACCTCGATCCGCCAGGGCGCGGCCTCGGTGACCTGCGCCTATCGCCGCGACGAAGAGAACATGCCCGGCTCGCGCAAGGAAGTGGTGCATGCCCGCGAAGAGGGCGTGCAGTTCGAGTTCAACGTGCAGCCGGTCGAGATCGTCGGCGACGGCAAGGTCGAGGGCGTGAAGGTGGTGCGCACCCAGATGGGTGCGCCGGACGAGCGCGGCCGCCGCCGTCCGGAGCCGGTGCCGGGCTCCGAGCATGTGATCCCGGCCGACCGCGTGCTGATCGCCTTTGGTTTCCGTCCGTCCCCGGCGGACTGGTTCGCCGAATACAAGATCGGCGTGGACGAGGGCGGGCGTGTACAGGCCGTCGGTGAGCACGCCTTCCAGACCGGCAACCCGAAGGTCTTTGCTGGCGGCGACATGGTGCGTGGCTCGGACCTGGTTGTGACCGCCGTCTTCGAGGGCCGCGAGGCCGCCGAAGGCATCCTTGAATACCTCGGCGTTTGAGTTTTTCGATGTCCCAGACCCTGAAGAATGACCGTCTGCTGCGTGCGTTGCTGCGCGAGCCCGTGGATCGCCCGCCGATCTGGATCATGCGCCAGGCCGGGCGCTACCTGCCGGAGTACCGCGAGACCCGCGCCCAGGCCGGCAGCTTCATGAATCTGTGTCAGAACCCGGAGCTGGCCTGCGAAGTCACCATGCAGCCGCTGCGCCGGTTCCCGCTGGACGCGGCGATCCTGTTCTCGGACATCCTGACTATCCCGGATGCGATGGGCCTGGGACTCTATTTCGAGACCGGCGAGGGCCCTCGTTTCCGCGACCCGATCCGTTCGCTCGAGGCGATCGAGAACCTGCCGGTGCCGGATCCCGAGCAGGAGCTGCGCTATGTGATGGATGCAGTGCGCCTGATCCGCCGCGAGCTGAACGGCGAAGTGCCGCTGATCGGCTTTGCCGGCAGCCCGTGGACGCTGGCCACCTATATGGTCGAGGGTCAGGGCTCGCGCGACTTCGCCGAGACCAAGCGGCTGATGTACGGCGAACCGCAGGCGATGCACGCCTTGCTGCAGAAGGTCGCCACCGCGGTTACCGAATACCTGAACGCGCAGATTCGCGCCGGTGCGCAGGCCGTGATGGTCTTCGATACCTGGGGCGGTTCGCTTACGCCGCGCGGCTATCGCGAATTCTCGCTGGCCTACATGCAACGCATCGTGGATGGCCTGATTCGGGACCACGACGGCCGTCGCGTGCCGGTTACCCTGTTCACCAAGGGTGGCGATGCCTGGCTCGAGGCGCAGGCCGAGACCGGTGCCGATGCGCTGGGGCTGGACTGGACGATCGAGATTGCCGAGGCCAGCCGTCGTGTGGGCGATCGCGTGGCGCTGCAGGGCAACCTGGATCCGTCGGTGCTGTACGCGCCGGATGCGGTGGTGCGCGAGGAGGCCCTGCGGGTGCTGGACGGCTTCGACCGGGACACCGGTCATGTCTTCAACCTGGGGCACGGGATTCATCCGGGGATCGACCCGGAACGGGTGGCAACCCTGGTTGAGACCGTCACCTCCTACCGCCGCGACTAAGGCAGCGGCGCCTTCCTGGCGTCAGGACGCGTCGGCCGCCGCTGGTGCGTCGGCGTTCGCGGCGGCCAGCAGCCTGTCCACGTCCGCGCGCCCTGCGCGGGCCATGGGCTTGCCGTCTACCGGCGACGGCGGCGCCTGGCGCAGCCCATCCAGCGGGAATACGGTCAGTTCAATGTCCGTGTCATTCGGCCCGCGAAAACTCAGAAACGGTACCCGCTGCTCACGCCCCTGCCGGCTGCGATAGCGGCGTTCGCCCGTCTGGCAGCGGATTCCGCGCTCGCCCAGGTCGAGGATGACCTCCTCCACCGTCTCGGCAAATGCATGCAGATTGACCAGCGGCTGGCGTTCGACGATGCCGTCCAGCAGCGGGCCGACCAGGCGGGGTTCCAGTGCCGAAAGCCGCTCCATGACGATCCGAGCGGACTCGAGGCGTTCGCGGTAGGCCTGGCGGCTGTCGTCCGTTGCGAACAGGCGGCTGCGTTCGATCGCAGCCTCCTGGATCTCGATATTGCGCGGCATCTCGTGGCGCGGTTCGACACCCAGATGCTCGGCAGCCTTGCGCTTGGCCAGCGCGAAGTCGCGGATGCCATCGTCGAGCAGGATCCGCGCGGCCTCCTGTGCCAGCTCCTGGCGAATACGCGAGGGGCTCATCAGAACACCGACTCGGCCGGGCCCTGACCATTCTCCCCGCGGGGGCCCGCCGGGGCCTGGCCGCGTTCCGGTACCTGCTGCGGGATCAGCCACTGGATATTCGCCCCCGGGGTCTCCTCGCTTGGTGCGCGGCGGCCGTCTGGCAGGATTGCCACGCGCTGCAGGTCATCGGGACGTTCCACGGGGCGCTCCGGTGTGTCGGTCAGCACTGAGTCCATGAATCGAATCCAGAGCGGGAGCGCCGTGCGCCCACCACTCTCGCGCCGGCCCAGTTCGCGGTTGTCGTCGAACCCGACCCAGGCGGTCGCGACGATGTCGGCGTTGAACCCCGAGAACCAGGCATCGCGATAGCTGTTGGTCGTGCCGGTCTTGCCGGCGAGATCCGAGCGTCCCAGCTGCTGCGCCTGACGCCCGGTTCCGGCGGTGATTACGTGCCCCAGCATGTTGCTCATCTGCCAGGCGGCACCCGGGTCCAGCACCTGTGCCGGGTCGGTATACTGCAGCGGACCCCCGCTGGCGTTCAGGTACAGGTCCTGGCCGGCCGGGTTCTCGCAGGGTTCGGGGCAGGCGCGTTCGGTCGGGGCTGTGTAGAGGACCTCGCCGTCGTCCGTCTCGATGCGCGTGATGATCCACGGGCTGTACAGTTTCCCGCCGGAGGCAAAAACGCTGTAGGCATTGTTCAGCTGCAAGGGCGTGACCCCGCCAGTGCCGAGCACCATCGACAGGTTGCTCGGGTGCTTGTCCGGATCCAGACCGAACCGCGGCAGCTGTTCGTGCACGCGTTGCGGACCCAGGCTGTTGAGCAGGCGGATCGACGCCAGATTGCGCGACTGAGCCAGGGCGTCGCGCATGCTCATCTCGCCCTGAAACTGCCGCGAGTAGTTCTGCGGGCGCCACTCCGCACCCAGCGCGGGGTCGTCAAAGACCATCGGGGCGTCGACCAGCATGCCGTCCGGGCGGTAGCCATCCTGCAGCGCCAGCGCGTACACCAGCGGCTTGAACGCAGAGCCGGGCTGTCGTTGCGCCTGGGTGCTGCGATCGTAGCGATTCTCGAAGAAATCGAAGCCTCCCGCGAGCGCAACGATGGCCCCGTCGGCCGGCGACTGGGCGATTACCGCGCCAGTGACTTCGGGCTTCTGTGCCAGGCGCCAGCGTCCGTCGGTGTGGGGCCTGACGCGGATCACGTCGCCCGGCTCGAACTCGGGGTTGCGTGCCCATTCCTGATCGCGGGGTTCGATGGTGAGTTCGCCGATCTGGCCGCCGTCGACGTGCAGCGTGCCGTCTCCGTCGCGTTCCACGACGACCACGGGAAACAGCAGGCGCCCGTGTACGCCCTGTGTCTTGAGGGCGCGCTGGCGTGCCTCGGCGTCGGCCATGGTCTCGTCGCTCAGCTGATCTTCGGGCCCGCGATAACCGTGGCGTTCGTCGTATTCCAGCAGGCCCTCGCGCAGGGCCTGGTTGGCGGCTTCCTGGTAACGGGAGTCAATCGATGTATGGACCTGCAGGCCGCGCCGGTAGGCGTCCTCGCCCCAGAGGTTAAAGACGATCTGGCGGGCCGCCTCCGCCACCCAGTGGGCATCGACCTCGGTCGCGGCCACGTGCCGCTCGGACGATACCGGGCGGGCCACCGCCTCCTCGTATTCCGATTCGCTGATCGCGCCGGTATCCAGCATGCGCCGCAGCACGTAATTGCGGCGGATCTCCGCGCGCTGGGCACTGGCAACGGGGTTGGTTGTGGACGGCGCCTTCGGAAGGGCCGCGAGGACGGCGATCTCGTCCAGTTCCAGCTCATCGATCGAGCGGCCGTAGTAGACCCGAGCGGCTGCCTCGATCCCGTAGGCGCGCTGGCCCAGGTAGATCTTGTTCAGGTACAGCTCAAGGATCTCGTCCTTGCTCATCTCCTGTTCCATGCGAATGGCCAGGAAGATCTCCCGCAGCTTGCGCTCGTAGGTGCGGTCGCGGGTCAGAAAGACATTGCGCGCCAGCTGCATGGTAATGGTGGACCCCCCCTGGCTGCGTTCGCCGCGAGTGGAGATCTCGTTGATCGCCGCTCGTGCCAGGCCAACGATGTCGACCCCGGGGTGGTCGTAGAAGCGCTCGTCCTCGGCCGCGATGAACGCCTGGCGGACGCGCTCGGGGATGTCCTCGATGGGCAGGGGAATGCGGCGTTCTTCCGCGAATTCGCCCATCAGCAGGCCGTCCGCGGTGCGGACTTGCAATGGGGTTTGCAGGCGCACGTCGCGCACCGCCTCCGCTTCGGGGAGGGTCGGGGCGTAGTGCACGTACAGGGCTGCAATGGCTGCGGATACGCCGATTCCGGCCGCAAGGATCAGGGCCAGCAACGCCGCAAAAATCTTGAGAATCGGCTTCATGACTGTAGAAAAAGTGGGGCCAAGTTAAGAATCAGCTTTCAAAGCAACTTGCAACCCGGATTTTGGAGTGTATATTGTGAACGAGCTAGCATACTTGATTGTAACGCTACCAGTTACTTTCATTGGGGTATACAGGGGGATGTGTGCTGAGTCTCGGAAAGAGCAAGCAGGGACTGCTGGGCGTGGATGTCAGCTCCGCCGCCGTGAAGGTGCTGGAGCTGGCCCGGCAAGGTAAGGGCTACCGTGTCGAGGCCTTTGCGGTGGAGCCGCTGCCGGATGGTGTGATGGTGGACAAGGTCTGCCAGGACACCGAGGCGGTGGGGAACGCACTCGCCCGCGCGGTGAAGCGCTCCGGCACAAAGCTCAAGCACTGCGCCATGGCCGTGCCGTCCTCGGCGGTCATCACCAAGACCATCCAGATGTCGGCCACGCTCAGCGACACTGAGCTCGAGGGCCAGGTGTTCGTCGAGGCCGATCAGTACATCCCCTACACCCTGGAAGAGGTCAATCTCGACTTCCAGGTCCTCGGCAAGAACGAAAAGAATCCCCAGCTGGTCGACGTCCTGGTCGTCGCCTCGCGGCGCGAGAACGTCGAATCGCGTGTGGCGATCGCCGAATCCGCCAAGCTCACCCCCGAGCTGGTGGATGTCGAGGCCTACGCGATCGAGCACGCCTCTGAACGACTGGTCGAGCAGATCCCCGATCGCGAGAACAAGCCCATCGTCGCGATTGTCGACGTCGGCTCATCGGTAACGGCGGTGTATGTCGTCAGCCAGACCGAGGGCGTGATCTATACCCGCGAGCAGAATTTCGGCGGCCGCATGCTGACCGAGGAGATCATGCGCCGCTACAGCATGAACTATCAGGAGGCCGGTTCCGCCAAGATGAGCGGTGATCTTCCGGCCGACTACGTCAGCAATATCCTCGAGCCGTTCAAGCAGACGATGATGGATCAGATCCAGCGTCTGCTGCAGTACTTCTACGTGACCCGCCCGCAGGACTCGATCGACCACATCCTGCTGGGTGGCGGCTGTGCCGCGATCGCGGGTGTCGACGAGATGCTCGAGGAAAGTTCCGGGACCCCGGTATCCGTCGCCAACCCGTTCCGTGGCATGGCGCTTTCCCGTCGTGTGAATCAGCAGCGCTTCGCCAATGATGCCCCCGCGCTGCTTACGGCCTGTGGCCTGGCCATCAGGGGGTACGCCGGATGATCTACATCAATCTCCTCCCCTGGCGCGAGAAGGCCCGCGAGCAGCGGCGCAAGCAATTCTTCGGTGCCGTGGGCGGCGCGCTCGTGGTCGGCGTGTTGCTGGCGTTCGGCGCGCACACCTTTATGAGTGCGCTGATCGACCACCAGCAGTCGCGTAACCAGATGCTCGAGAGCGAGATCCGCGAGCTGGATCGAAAGATTGCTCGCATCCGCGATCTGGACGAGCAGCGCCAGGCCCTGATCGCGCGCATGGAAGTGATTCAGACCTTGCAGGCGCGCCGCCCAGAGGCCGTACATCTGTTCGATCAGCTGGTGGAGACGTTGCCGGACGGCACCTATCTCAACGAGGTGCGCCAGGAGGGCGAACGCATTCGTCTGACGGGGCGGGCCGAATCCAACACCCGGATCTCGACGCTGATGCGCCGCATCGACGCCTCGCCCTGGCTGGCCGATTCCAACCTGCAGATCATCGAGACACGTGAAGACGGCAGCCTGCAGGTACGTGACTTCCGCCTCGACGCCAATCAGGCGCGGCCTTCGGATGTCGAGGAGGATTCCTGATGAATATCAAGGAACTCAACGAGATCGACTTCAACAACATTGGTGAGGCGTCCTGGGCGGTAAAGGCGCTGATCCTGATCGTCATCGTTCTGGCCATCCTGGGGCTGTCCTATTACTTCTTCATCGGCGATCAGCGCACCGATCTGGAACGCGCCGAGAATCGCGAGGAGCAACTGCGCGCCGAATTCGAGGACAAGCAGCAGCGGGCCGCGAATCTCGGGGCCTACGAGGAACAGCTCGAAGAGATGGAGCGGATGTTTGCCTCGTTGCTGGAGCTCTTGCCGAGCAGCGCCGAGATCCCCAGCCTGCTGGTGGATATCTCGCAGACCGGCTTGCAGGCTGGGCTCGAGATCGAGCTGTTCGAGCCGCGCGGCGAAAACCGACGGGATTTCTATGCCGAGGTGCCGATTCGGCTGCGGGTGCGCGGTGACTACGAGGATCTGGCCGAATTCGTCAGCGGGACCTCGGCGCTCCCGCGCGTCGTCACCATGCACGACATGCACATTCGTCGGGGCAATTCCGATAACGATCTGCTGATGGACGCCACTGCGCGCACCTACCGCTACCTGGAGGACCACTGATGCGGAACCCTGCACAGCGATCCCTGGGGGCGGCCCTTGCGCTGGGTCTGGTGGCCACATTCGGGTTGTCGGGTTGCGCCCCCGACAAGAGCGACCTGGAGCGCTACATTGCGGAGATCAATGAGCGTCCGGGCAGCGGTATCGACCCGATCCCGACGCTGGAGCCGCACGAGCCCTACTTGTATCCGGGGCACACCCGCTCCCCGTTCGATTCCTCCGTAATTGCGCAGCCCGAGCTGGCGGCAGCCCAGGGCGAGCCCGGCGACGCCGAGGTCGACCCGGATCGCCCCCGCGAATTCCTCGAGAGCTTCCCGCTGGATTCCTTGCGCATGGTGGGGTCGCTGGAGCAGGACGAGGTGCGTTATGCCCTGGTCCGTACCCCCGATCGGGGTATTCAGCGCGTGACAGTTGGCAATTACATGGGTGAAAACCACGGCCGTATCGTCGAGATCACAGCCACCCGGGTGAAGCTGGTCGAGGTGGTTCCGGACGCCTTCGGCGGGCACGTGGAACGCGAAAACTCCGTGGCGCTGGCCGACTAGCGGTTGGGGGAGCAGAACAATGATGAACCGAATGGGCCGCAAGACCGGCAACAACTACAGGGGATTACACATGGGTTCTTCCATGCGCGCGCTGGCGGGCACCGTGATGGCGGCTTTGCTGTTCATGGTTTCGCAGGGGGTGGCGGCGACCGAACTGGAAGAGATTCGGGCGGCCAGCATTAGCGGTGACCGGGTGCAGGTGAATCTGCGCTTTTCCGGGACTCCGCCCGAAGACGTGCGGGCCTTTGCCATCGACTCCCCGCCGCGGATCGCACTGGACCTGCCGGACGCTGGCAATGCGCTGCGCAGCCGCGAGACGGACCTCAATGTGGGCCCGCTGCTGACCGCCACGGCGGTCGAATCCGGTGATCGCACGCGCGTGGTGCTGAACCTGACCCAGCCCTCCGAGTACCAGACCCGGGTCGAGGGCAACAACCTGATCCTGACGCTGGGCCGCGGGGTTTCCGAGGCCGACAGCGATGTCCAGCAGGTGGTCGATCGTGCCGGCGAGCCCTCCGAACGGGCGACGCGCAGTGCGCGCCCGGTCGAGATTACCGGCATCGATTTTCGTCGCGGTTCCGAGGGCGAAGGCCGAGTCGAGATCGACCTGTCGCGCTCGGGGGCCGAGGTTAATGTGCGCGAGCAGGCGGGTAAGGTTGAACTGACGTTCCCGCGCGCTCGTGTGGACGAATCCCTGGAGCGCCGATTGGACGTGCTCGATTTCGCCACACCGGTTCGCACCATCGACACCGTGGCCGAGCGCGAGCGTGTGCGCATGGAAGTGGGCGCGCATGGCGAATACGAAGTCCTCTCCTACCAGAGCGATCGCCGCTTTGTGCTGGAAGTGGCGCCGATTACCGAGGCGGAGCGTGAGGCACGGCGCCGCGAGGAAGAGCAGTTCGAGGGCGAACGCCTGTCGCTGAATTTCCAGGACATCGAGGTGCGCTCGGTCCTGCAGCTGCTGGCTGACTTTACTGATCTCAATATCGTGGTCAGCGATACCGTGGGTGGCAATATCACCTTGCGCCTGAACAACGTGCCCTGGGATCAGGCACTGGATATCATTCTGCGCTCGCGTGGTCTGGACAAGCGCATGGACGGGAACGTGCTCTACGTCGCCCCGAGCGAAGAGATTGCGGCGCGCGAACGCCTGGAGCTTGAGGCGCAGCGCGACCGCCAGGAACTCGAGCCACTGCGCACCGAGTTCGTGCAGATCAACTTTGCCCAGGCCGAGCAGATCGCCTCGCTGATCCGCGGCGACGAGACCGGCCAGTTCCTGTCCGATCGCGGCAGCATCACGATCGACAGCCGCACTAACACTCTGTTGGTGCAGGACACCCAGAACCGTATCGAGGATGTGCGGCGTCTGGTGCAGACGCTCGACGTGCCCGTGCAACAGGTGCTGATCGAGACCCGCATTGTGATCGCGGAGGACACCTTCAATCGCGAACTGGGTGCACGCTTCGGCATTTCCGGAACGCGAGGGGATCGCCGTACTCGAGTGGGTGGTGCGGGTTCCATCGAGGGCGCTGATGCCGCCCGTGATGCAACGACGGCGGGGGTTGGGGGCATCGCGATTGGCGATCGCCTGAACAGCTCGCTGCCCGCCAGTGGCAATGCGGGGCAGGCCGGGATCAGTATCCTGCGGAGCGGAGTGCTGCTCGATCTCGAACTCTCGGCCCTGCAGGTTGAAGGCCGCGGGGAGATCATCTCCAGTCCGCGTGTGATCACGGCCAACGGCCAGACGGCGTCCATCAAGCAGGGTGAGGAGATCCCGTATCAGGAGGCCACCGCCTCTGGTGCCACCTCCACCCAGTTTATCGAGGCGGTGCTGTCCACCGAGGTGACGCCGCAGATCACGCCGAACGGTAACGTGATTCTCGATATCAACGTGACCAAGGACGAGCCCAGTCAGCGCGAGGTACTGGGTGTGCCGGGGATCAACAAGCGCGAAGTCCAGACCCAGGTGTTCGTCGGTAACGGCGAGACGGTTGTGCTCGGTGGCGTCTACGAGATCGACAGCCGTACCAACCTCGAAAAGGTGCCGTTCTTCGGCGATATCCCGTTCCTGGGCAACCTCTTCCGCAATCGTTCGACCCAGAATACCAAGGCGGAGTTGCTCATCTTCGTGACGCCGCGCGTTCTCGACTGACTACTGAATGCGCATTGGCAGGAAAAGCCGGGGCCTGTCCCCGGCTTTTCTTTGTCCAGCGAGGCCAGTAGCCTTGCCGCCATGCAGAACATTGTCCTGGTAGGGCCCATGGGGGCCGGCAAGAGCACAATCGGGCGCGGGCTGGCGGGGCTGCTGCGGCGCCCGTTCTTCGACACCGATCAGGAGATCCAGCGGCGTACCGGCGTGGATATACCCACGATCTTCGAGTTCGAGGGCGAGGCGGGTTTTCGCAAGCGCGAGTCGGCGATGCTGCAATCGCTACTAGAACGCGATGGAGCGGTAATCGCCACAGGCGGCGGAATCGTCGAGCGCCCGGAGAACCGTGACCTCCTGCGCGAGCACTTCGTGATCTACCTGCGCGTCCCGGTGGACGAGCAGTTCCGGCGCACGCGCCGCAATCGCAAACGCCCCCTGCTGAACGAGGTGGCAGACCCACGGGCCAAGCTGCAGGAGCTGTTCGAGCGCCGTGATCCGCTTTATCGGGAGATTGCGAGCATGACACTGGAGGGACGGGGACGACGCGTGCGCGATGCCGTTCGCGGGGTCTGTGATGCCCTCAAGGTCCAGCGTCCGGATCTGTGCCAGCCCCGTTCAGAGGGCTGAGTCTTTCGCGCCAGAACCGCTTGCACGTCAGTGTCGGGTGGAGCCGCCCCCATCCGGCACGAACATCCCCTGCTGCGAGGGCGGTGCGCGGCGTCCGTGCGAGGCATGGTGAAACTGGAGTCGCCAGCTATCGCCGCTGCGGCGCCAGGTCTGGCTGATCAGGATGGTCCCGGTGGCCGCGACATCGCCGGGGCGGGTAATTGCCTCCTCGATCACGAGACTCAGGCTTTCGGTCGTTTCCTGGCGCCCGACGATGCGCGGCTCGATCCCGATATTCAGCTCGCGTGCGAATACCAGTAGCCAGCTCTCCATCACCTCGGAAACCCCGCGATGCGCGCGTGGGCTGCCCGGGTGCACGCAGACGATATCCGGGCGTTCTGCCCATAACCGCATCATCCGCTCAATGTCCGCGGCACGAAAGGCCTCGTAGTAGGCCGCCAGGCGTTCGTCGCTCGCCCCGCCCATCAGTGCACCCGTCCTGTATCCCAGGCCGGCGGCGGGTCGGGATCGGGGCTGGCATGATGCAGGAACATCCGCCAGCTCTCGCCCTCGAGGCGGTAACCATTCGTGGCCAGCATCACGCCGCGGCGTTCGCCGCTGACGTAGAGGTTTTCGCGCAGGGTGTGGATCACCAGGTCCTGCCCCGGGATGATGTTCAGCTCGGTGCGGTGGATCACGACGCCTCGCATGTTCGGCAGGATGTCGTCCCAGCTCTCGAGGATGACGTCGGTCCCGAGCAGGCGCTCGCCCCCGGGGTGAATACAGACGCATTCGGAACTGTCCAGCCAGATCGTGCGCATGGCGTCGGAGTCGCCTGCTTGAAAGGCCTCGTAGAACGCCGCCTCGGCGGTTTCCGGGGAGGGGAAGGTTGCCATGCCGCTCGTCGTGATCGGGTGAGGCCACATTGTCGCAGGCTGTCGTCGGGATGTCGCGGATGACGCCGGGCTTCGCGGCCCGCACAATACAGCCCGGTCGAATGACGAGAGCAGCATGGCGCGCATCCTGACAACGGGCATTGCAACCCTGGATCACACTCTGGACGTCGAGCGCTATCCGCGCGAGGACGACGAAATTCGCGCCCTGGCCAGCTCCTCTCAGCCAGGGGGCAACGCGACCAACACTGCCCGCATCCTTGCGCAGTTCGGTCATCGTGCGGCCCTGGCCGCCGTGTTCGCGGAGGATGGGTCGGGTAACTGGCTGCGGGAACGCCTTGAGGCGAGCGGCGTCGATACCGGCGCGTGTGTGCGGCACCCGGGCGCGACCCCGACCTCGCATATCCTGCGTTCGCGCGACTCGGGTAGCCGTACCATCGTGCACCACCGCGACCTGCCCGAGCTGAGTGCAGCCGATCTGCGGCGGATCGCGTGGGAGGAGTACGACTGGCTGCATTTCGAGGGGCGCCAGCCGGAGACCTTGCGCGAGATTCTGCCCCGAGTCCGCGAAGCCGTAACGGATCAGCCGATCTCCCTGGAGCTGGAAAAGCGTCGCCCAGGGCTGGAGGCGTGTCTGGAGTGGGCCGATGTCCTGATGCTGTCGCGCGATTGGGCGCAGGGGATTGCCGCACGCCCAGAAGAGGCCGCGGCCGAACTGGCCCGCCGTTACCCCGGGCGCATCGTGACCGTCACGGCCGGGGCCGAGGGTGCCTGGCTCGCACAGGATGACCTGCATGTGTACTGCGCGCCGACACCGGGTCTGCGTGTCGTCGACAGCGTGGGGGCCGGCGATACGTTCAATGCCGGCCTGGTTGATGCACTGGTCTCGGGCGAGCCCCCCGAGCAGGCGCTCGTGGCGGGCGTGCGCCTGGCAGAACGCAAGCTCCAGCAAACGGGATTCGATGCCCTCGGCAGCGGCTGACGCCGATAGGGAAACACTGATTCCTTAGAGGTAGTCGTCCAGCCAGGCCTGCAGATCTTCTTCCTCGACTTCGCCGCGATGGGTATCACGGATGATGCCGTCACGGTCAATCAGCACCGTGTAGGGCAGTGCGCCGATCCGATTTCCGTACTTGCGACCGACTTCCACGGCCTCGTCCTGGCCGATCAGGATCGGGAATTCGATCCCGAAGTCATCGACGAAGTGCTGGGTCGCGCTGAGTTCATCCACGGCGACCGCGACGATGGTGAAGCCATCATCGCGATGTTCTTCCCAGATCTCCTGGAACAGCGGCATCTCTTTCTTGCACGGCGGGCACCACGTGGCCCAGAAGTTCAGCACGATCAGGTCGCCATCCCATTCGCTCAACTGGCGGTCGTTACCGTCCAGATCCGGAAGGGTAAAGTCGATGCGGCGGTCGCCCTGGGCCTCTTCGGCGGCGGCCTCCGCGGCTTCACCCCCATTCGCCTCGGCGGTATCCATTTCCGGCGTGGGGTCCTCGCAACCGGCCAGCAAGAAGGCGCTGGCGGCGGCAAGGGCGATCCAGCCAAATGTGTGCGAGCGATGCTTCATGGCGTCACCCCGAGCGCATTTTCTACATGGGCCAGGAAGCGGTCGGCGTTCAGGTAACCCACGTTGCGGTAGTTGCGCAATTCGTTACCGTCGGAATCCCAGAAGATCATCGCGGGCGGCCCGAACAGGTTGAACTCGCGCATCAGGCTCCGGTGCTCGGAGGTGTTGTCGGTCACATCCACCTTGAGCAGGTGCACGTCCGCCATCGCACTGATCACGCGCTGGTCCTGGAAGGTCGTTCTTTCCAGGCGCACACAGTCCACGCACCAGTCGGCATAGAAGTCCAGGAACACCGGCTGGTTGTTGTTCTGGGCCTGTTCCAGCTCGCGTTCCAGGTCATCGAGGCTGTCGATGTAGGTGAACTCCATCTCCGTGGGGCCGGAGCGTTCGCCACTGGCCGTCATCGTCGGCTGGTTGAGTGTGGCCAGCGGGCGGAAGACGTCCTTGCCGCCGGTGGCCGCGCCCAGCATCAGCAGGATGCCGTAGATCAGAAGGACTACACCCAGGCCCTTCCACAGCGTGTACCAGCCCGAACTTCCCTCCGGCAGGGTGCGCAGCGCGCCCATGTACACCGCCGTCACGATCAGCAGGATGGCCCACAGGAACATCGCCAGCTCGCCCGGGATCACCCGTTCGAGCAGCCAGATCCCGATCGCCAGCAGACCCACACCGAATACCGCCTTGATGGTGTCCATCCACGGGCCGGCCTTCGGCAGCAGGCGGCCGGCCGAGGTGCCGATCACCAGCAGCGGGGCACCCATGCCCATACTCAGGGAGAACAGGGCGATGCCGCCCAGGACGGCGTCACCGGTATGGCTGATGTAGAGCAGGGCGCCAATCAACGGCGCGGTCACGCACGGGCCGACGATCAGGGCCGACAGGAAGCCCATGATCCCGGCGCCCATGTAGGTGCCGCCTTCCTGGCGGTTGCTGATCTGCGACAGCTTGCTCTGCACGCCGGCCGGCATCTGTAGTTCGTAGAAGCCGAACATCGACATCGCCAGCGCAATGAAGATCGCCACGAACGTGCCGATGATCCAAGGGTTCTGGAAGGCCGCCTGCAGGTTGGCCCCGGCCAGGCCCGCGAATACCCCGGCGATGGTGTAGGTCAGTGCCATCGCCAGCACGAACACCAGCGAGATCAGGAATGCCTTGCGGGTGGTCAGGTTCTTCTGCCCGATGATGATATTCGACAGGATCGGGATCATCGGGAATACGCAGGGGGTGAACGTCAGCAGCAGCCCGAAGCCGAAGAAGGCCAGGGCCACCAGCCAGATCTGACCATCGGCCAGCTGGGCCGCGATGCGGTCCTGCTGGGTGACGGGGGCGGCCGCCTCGTCGTCCTCTTCCGGGGCGGCATCGGTGGTCTCGATCTCGTCCAGGGCTTCGTCGCCGGTCTCCGGCAGGGCGTCTTCGTCGGCCTCTGCGGCCAGGTCGGAGTCGAAGCTGACCGAGACCTCCTGGGTCAGCGGCGGGTAGCACACGCCCCCGTCCCAGCAGCCCTGGTAGTCAATCGCCAGGGTGATCTCGGAGACGTCGTCCGCGTCGCGCAGTATCGGGACCAGGATCTCGACCTGGTCGCGATAGATCTCGGTCTCGCCGAAGAACTCGTCCTCGTGACGTTCGCCCTCGGGCGGGTTGACCGGTCCCAGCTCGATCCCGTCGCCCTCGGCGATGCGCACGTCGAGCTGGTCGCGGTAGAGGTAGTAGTCCTCGGCGATTTCGAAACGCAGGATGACCGCATTCTGGCTGATGGCCTCGAGCGAGGCGGCGAAGGCCTCTTCCGGCTCGAGCAGGTCGTCGGCGGCACCCAGGTCGCCGGAGAGGTCGCCCATCTCGTCCAGGGCGCTGCGCTCCTCATCGACGGCTTCGTCTTCGGTCGCCTCTTCACCGTTCTCGCCCGGCAGGCCCGGGAGCTCCAGCGATACGGTCTGGAAGTGGGGCGGATAGCACACGCCGAGGTCGGCGCAACCCTGCGAGCGCGCGGTCAGTTCGATCTCGGTGCTTTCAGCCGCGAGGATCGGAAGCTCGATGCTGATCTCGTCGCGATAGGTCTCGACCTCGCCGAAGAACTCGTCGGTCTTCTTCTCGCCGTCGGGGATGTTCGGTTCGCCGAGCTCCAACCCTTCGCTCTCGGGTTCGAACTCGAACTGCTCGCGGTACATGTAGTAGCCGTCCGCGATCTCCCAGGTCAGGCGGATCGTGTCGGCGTCAATGGCCTCCGCGCTCAGGCTGAACGCATCATCCGGGTCCAGCAGATCGTCATCGAAGATGGCGTTCGCCAGGGCCGGGGTCAGCAGGAACGCGACCAGGAAGGTCGCCAGCCAGTTGCGCAGATTCAGGAGGTGCATTGCGTTATCCAGTTCAGGTAATCCGGGGACCCGTGCGTGATCGGCACGGCGATAATCTCCGGGGTCTCATACGGGTGATGTTCCGTCAGGTGGGCCTGCAACTCATCGCGGGCATCGACGGAGGTTTTGATCAGCAGTGTGACTTCGGAATCGGTCTCGATATTCCCTTTCCACACGTAAATTGAGCGTCCGGCCGGGAGGATGTGCACGCAGGCCGCCAGGCCGCGCTGGACCAGTTCACCCGCCAGGGTCTCGGCCTCGGTGGGGTCGTCCAGTGTGGTGAGTACCAGCCAGGCGCGCACGTTCGAGTTGTCGGGTTCCTTGTCCGGCATCATCGACTCTTGGGCATCAGGAGTTTGTGCGAAGTTCGATCCGGGCCGGCTGGCCGGGGCGCAGCACGACATCGTCGCTCGGCGAGAATTCGGCCTCGATCCGGTATCCCTGATCCTCGTCTTTGCCTACAAGTTCCCAGCCGATCCGGTCGATCGTGCCCGAAAACTCGTGCTCGCCAACCGTAATCGTGACCTCCTGCCCCTCGCTGAGCGACTGAATGCGCTCCGGTGCCACCAGGGCGCGGACCCGCATGGTGTCCCCGGCCCCCAGTACCGCCAGCACGGCCGGCGCCAGGGCGGGATTCACGAACTGGCCGGGGGAGACATCAATACGCGTGACGCGGCCGCTGGCTGGCGCGCGGACTGTGGCGTCGTCGCGATCGGCGCGCGCCCGGTCGCGCTGGGCGCGGGCCTCGGCCAGGCGCGCGGCGACGGTGGCCTGCTGGATGCGTGCCAGTTCCACCTCGCGCAAGGCGATCAGGGTCTGGTCGTACAGGTCCTCCGCCTTTTCGACCTCCCGATTGGCCTCGTCCAGTTCCAGTTGCAGGCGCTCGATGGCGGCCTGCGCGGCACGCAGGTCCGCCTCGACCCTCCGCGTATCCAGGCGGAACAGGGCGGCGTCCTGGTCGACATGCTCGCCCGGGCGGACCTCGATCGTCTCGATCTTGCCGGCCACCGGTGCTGTGATGCGGTAGGTCTGGCCCCAGTCGAGCTGACCCTCAAGTGCGTCGCTGTCGTCGGTCGCCAACCCCGTGGAGGGCAGTACCAGCAGGGCGCAACAAGCGAGCGCCGAGAGCAGCAGTCGTCGGCCTGGGTTGCCCGGGATCAGGCGATCGATGGACATCGGGTGTTCTCCCTCGGGGCGCCCGCGGGCGCGCATTCGTTATTCCCGTTCTGCCATGGCCGTGCCGGCCAGGCGAAAGGGGCTCAGGTCGCTACGGCCGGTCAGCAGCGCGAGGCGCTCGTAGACCATGGCCAGTTCGAACTCGGTATGGGCATTGAAATAAGCCGCCGCACTTTGCTGGACCATCGAGTCGCCGAGATCGGCCTGGTCCTCGATGTCGTACAGGTAGCGGGCGCGGTCGATATACAGCTGGCGATAATCCATGCGCCATTCGGCCTCGTCACGCTGCATCCGCAGGGCCTGGGCCTCGTGATAGAGCTCGCGCAGGCGGTTGCGGGCCTCGATCCGTGCCTGCCCCAGGTCCGCCTCCGCGCGCTGCCGGGCCGCGACCGCATGCCCGACCCGGCTGTCCTGGCGGCGCCCCTCGTACAACGGCACTTCCAGCACGAGCCCGGCGGCAAAGGGGTTGCGATCGCCGCCAAACTCGCGGTTCCAGTAGCCCGTCTCGGCCTCTGCATACAGGCGTGGGCGGCGCTGGGCGCGGGCCGCATCCACGCCGCGTGCGGCGGCCTCTACTTGCAGGCGCTCGGCGGCAAGGGTTGGATTGGCGCTGTCGAGTTCGGCCATCAGGTCGTCCAGGCCCGGGAGGTCCGGGAGATCCAGCGGCAGGGCGGGTGCCAGGACGGTGCGGATGCGCTCGCCGGGTCGGTTCAGGGCCTCGGCCAGCTCGTCGCGGGCTCGGCGCTGATTCTGCAGCGCGCGCTGGCGCTGCACGCGCAGGGTCTGGTACTCCGACTCCAGGCGAAAGACCTCGATATCCGAGACCTGTCCACGCTCGGCGCGTTCTTCCGCACGCTCCTTGCTGACGAATGCGGCTGCCATGGCCTCGGTGTCGCGGGCAAAACCGAGATCGGCGAGCAGGACGTTGAAGTACCGCTCCATGACATGCAGCGAGTGCCGGGCGTGCGCCAGAACCTCCATCTCGCGGGCGGCCTCGAGGCGCTGGGTGCTGGCGGCCTCGCGCGCGTTCGACTGGCCGAAGTCGCTCAGCAACTTGCGGGCGACGATGGTGGCCCGCGAGTCGTTGCGGCTCTGATCCGGGGCGAGGTCATTGGGCTCGATCCAGCGAGCCTCCAGCCGCGCATTCACCGTGACGTCGCGCCCGGCCTGGGTGCCGGCCAGTTCCTGTTCGGCGATCTCGCGTTCCGCCCGCGCCCGTCGGACCTGTGGGTGGAGGGCGTCGACCGCGGTCAGCGCGCTTTGCAGCCGCAACGGCTCGGGCAGTGGTTCGGGATCGATCACGCCATCTGCCGGAGTGTCCAGTGCGCCACCGGTGGCAGGCAAAAGCGCAACGCCGAGTGCGACGAGGCTGGCCAGAAGGGGCGTTACGATTCGACGCCGCGCTTGCCGGCGCGCCGCATGTGCTGGATGCATCGGGGTACCTATCGTCCAGCGCGTTCGCGACGGAAGCGGGTGAAATTGCCGTCTTCGTAATGCCCTTCGGCGACGAACTCGCCCAGCAGCAGGAATTCGTCGACATCCCGGGTAGCCCCGGTAAAGCGAGCGATGGGTTCGCCTTCCAGGTTGAAGAACTGGAATACCGGCGTTGCACGCACCCGAAAATCGCGGGTGGCGAAGTCCATCATCGTCTTGGTATCGCCCTCGAAGGTGACGACCTCAATCGAGCCTTCGACATCCACCGCGAAGATGCGGAAGCGGTCCTTGTAAAACTCCTGCACTTCCGGCTGATTCAGGACCTGATTCTTCATGCGGTGGCAGAACGGGCAGTCATCCATCTCGAAGAACAGCAGGATGCCTTTCTTGCCGGCCTCGCGGGCCTCTTCCAGTTCTTCCTGGAAGTCGCCGAAGGTCGGGTCGAAGAAGTGGTGGTTCGGATCGCGCGGGTCTTCCACGCCAGCGCTGCCCAATCCCGGGAGCAGCAGGAGCAGGGCCGCCAGCAGGGCGGGGAGCAGGGAAATGATGCGGCGCGGTCTCATGCGGCTGGGCTCCGGATTTCTGAAGACGTTCACAGTTAAGACGGGCCAGAGCGTCCCTCAATTCCCTCTCGGTTGCAAGGAAAAGAGAGCGAAGCGAGCGTTGGTGGCATGCCCCCTGAGAGGGCTGTTCGACAGCGGTTTGGGGGCGTGTTCCAATGTTCTGCTCTTCTTGTATGGAACCCGTTATTCATGCGCAGCCCCTTCCTCCCGTTGTTTGTTTTTCTCGGGTTGGTATTGCTCGAGATCTTCGGCTTTGCCTGGGTGGGCGACGCTGTCGGGGCGCTCGCCACGGTGGCGCTGGTGATCGCGACGGCCGCGGCGGGTCTGCTGCTGTTTCGCCTGCAGGGCTTCTACCACTGGCGCCGCTTGCAGCAGAGCCTGGCCCGCGGCGAGATGCCTGCGCGCGGGCTGGTCGAGGGCTGGCTGCTGATGTCGGCGGCGGTCCTGCTGCTGTTGCCCGGGTTTTTCACCGACGCGGCGGGCTTTGTGCTGCTGGTGCCGCCGCTGCGGCGCTGGGCGGCCGAGGGCATCCTGCGTCGGGGCATGATCCGGGCACGCACGAGTGGCTCGGGTCCGGCCGGGCCGGGCGGCCCGATCGAGGGGGAGTTCCGTCGCCACGACGCCGGCGACGAGTCCGCGCCCGATGATCGCCTGGACCACGACGACCGCCGCTGAGAATTCTCCTTCCCCGCGCCCTTGACTCGGCTTGGTGTGCCCCTATTATTAGCACTCGTTCGGGGTGGGTGCTAACAGGGCGCCTACCCGACATCCTCCAACCTGTTAAGAACATCGATATAAGGAGTTCGCACCATGAACCTGCGGCCTTTGCACGATCGCGTCATCGTGAAGCGTATGGAAGAAGAACGCACCAGCCCCGGCGGCATCGTGATCCCGGACTCGGCGGCCGAAAAGCCGATTCGCGGCGAAGTGGTTGCGGTCGGTAACGGCAAGATCCTGGAAAGCGGCGAAGTCCGCGCCCTGGACGTGAAGGCTGGCGACAAGGTGCTGTTCGGCAAGTACTCCGGCACCGAGGTCAAGGTCGAAGGCGAAGACGTCCTGGTGATGCGCGAAGACGACATCATGGCCGTGATCGAGGGCTAAGCCCCGCGGATCCGCCCCTATCCCCATTTTTTGCAGGAGTAGAACGAGACATGAGTGCTAAAGAAGTCCGTTTTGGTAACGACGCCCGCACCCGCATGGCCAAGGGCGTGAACACCCTGGCCAACGCCGTGAAGGTCACCCTCGGTCCCAAGGGCCGCAACGTGGTCCTGGACAAGGCCTTCGGCGCCCCGACTGTCACCAAGGACGGCGTGTCCGTGGCCAAGGAAATCGAACTGGATGACAAGTTCGAGAACATGGGCGCCCAGCTGGTCAAGGAAGTCTCCTCGCAGACCTCCGACGCCGCCGGTGACGGCACCACCACCGCGACCGTGCTGGCTCAGTCCATCGTCCGTGAAGGCATGAAGGCGGTCACCGCTGGCATGAACCCGATGGACCTGAAGCGCGGCATCGACAAGGCCGTGAAGTCCGCGACCCAGGAACTGAAGAAACTGTCCAAGCCGTGCACCGAGCACAAGGCGATCGCTCAGGTCGGCTCGATCTCCGCCAACTCCGACACCGCGATTGGCGAGATCATCGCCGATGCGATGGACAAGGTCGGCAAAGAAGGCGTGATCACCGTCGAGGAAGGCTCCTCGCTGGAGAACGAGCTGGATGTCGTGGAAGGTATGCAGTTCGACCGCGGCTACCTGTCGCCGTACTTCATCAACAACCAGCAGAACATGAGCGCCGAGCTGGACGACGCCTACATCCTCCTGTTCGACAAGAAGATCTCGAACATCCGTGATCTGCTGCCGATCCTGGAAGGTGTGGCCAAGTCCAACAAGCCGCTGCTGATCATCGCCGAGGACATCGAGGGCGAGGCCCTGGCCACGCTGGTGGTGAACTCCATGCGCGGCATCGTGAAGGTTGCCGCCGTGAAGGCCCCGGGCTTTGGCGACCGCCGCAAGGCGATGCTGCAGGATATCGCCGTGCTGACCGGCGGCCAGGTGATCTCCGAAGAGGTCGGCCTGTCGCTGGAGAAGACCACGGTGGAAGACCTGGGTCGTGCCAAGAAGGTGCAGGTGACCAAGGAAAACACCACGATCATCGACGGCATGGGTCAGAACAAGGACATCAAGGCCCGCGTCGACCAGATCCGTGCCCAGATCGAGGAAGCGACTTCCGACTACGACAAGGAAAAGCTGCAGGAACGCGTGGCCAAACTGGCCGGTGGTGTGGCGGTGATCAAGGTCGGTGCTGCCACCGAGGTCGAGATGAAAGAGAAGAAGGCCCGCGTCGAGGACGCCCTGCACGCCACGCGTGCGGCGGTCGAAGAAGGCGTGGTCCCCGGCGGTGGCGTGGCCCTGCTGCGTGCCTGTGCGGCGATCGCCAAGCTCAAGGGTGACAACGACGAGCAGACCGCCGGCGTGAACATCGCCCGTCGCGCGATGGAAGAGCCGCTGCGCCAGATCGTCTACAACACCGGCGAAGAGCCCTCCGTGATCCTGAACAAGGTCCTGGAAGGCAAGGGTAACTACGGCTATAACGCCGCGTCCGGCGAGTTCGGCGACATGATCGATATGGGCATCCTGGATCCGACCAAGGTGACCCGCTCGGCGCTGCAGAACGCCGCGTCCGTGGCCGCCCTGCTGATCACCACCGAGGCCATGGTGGCCGAGCTGCCGAAGAAGGACGACGGCGGTGCCGGTGGCGGCATGGACGACATGGGTGGTATGGGCGGTATGGGAGGCATGGGCGGCATGATGTAAGCCGCTCGGCCTTTTGTGACGCCAAGCAACAGGAGACCCCGCTGCGGCGGGGTCTTTTTGTCTGGATCGCGCCACCCTGTTCTTGTACATCGGAACCCACAAGTAATCTGTGTGTCCTTAAGGGAACAAGGTTCTAGGTAAGGTCGGCGTTTTGATGGGCAGGTAGTTGCCCTGATCAGACAGAAGAAGGGAGTCGCCTGATCACAGGCAGGTGTTTCCTTAATGTGACAACGTTGTGATGCCGATACAATTCTTGGCTGGAATGCGTGCAAAACCGGAAAGCATGTGCCACTATCAAGCTGCTGTAGAGGGCTTGGCGCTCGCTGCTCCAGATTCCGGTCGGGAGTCAACCGTTCGGCAACGCGCTTGTCTCTGATCAGTCGTCGTTTGTTTTTACAAGGAGGCTATGAACATGAATCACAAGCTGGTTAAGAATATTCTGGCCGCGTCCGTGGCCACGCTGCTGATCGGTACCGCGAGCCAGGCCGTGGCTCAGGAGCCGCCGGCGGCCAACGTCACCGACCGCAGCGGTAATGTCGTGATGGATCGCTCTGGCGAGTGCGTGCGCACCCGTTCCTGGGCACCGGAAAACGTCCGTCATTCCGAGTGCGCCGGTTACATCCAGGAAACCGCGGAGGCCCCCGAGCCGGATCCGGCCCCCGAGCCCGAGCCCGAGCCCGAGCCCGAGTTTGAAACCACCACGCTGAGCGCCCAGGCCCTGTTCGATTTTGACAGCGCCGAACTGCGTTCGGAAGGCCGCGATGCCCTGCGTGAACTGGCCCGCAGCCTGACCGCCGACGACGCCGAGTACAGCTCGGTGCTGGTCGAAGGTCACACCTGCACCATCGGCCCGGCCGATTACAACCAGGGCCTGTCCGAGCGTCGCGCCCAGTCCGTGGCCGACTTCCTGGCCAGCGAAGGTGTGCGTGAAGACGACATCCGTACCGTGGGCTACGGTGAGGACCGCCCGACCGCCGACAACTCCACCCGCGAAGGCCGCGAGGCCAACCGTCGCGTGGAAGTGACCTCCGACGTGCGTCAGCGCGCCGACTAAGGTCTCTATAGCTGTCGGTATCCGGCCATCGGTTCGTCCGATGGTCCGGGAATCAGGCCCCGCCTCGGCGGGGCCTTTTTTATGAAGGGTCTTGGAGCCCTGGTTATGTGGTTGCGGCGCGGGGGCGCGTTAAGTTCCGGTTAAGCCTTCCGTCCTAGACTAACTCCAAAACCGGAGGACCTTACTGATCATGAATCTGCATACGCTCAAGCTACACAAGGGCATCCGTCTGGTCGGCCTGACGATCGTCCTGATGCTCGGGGGCATGTTGCTGTCTGGCGCCGCCTCCGCGCATGGGATCGAGCGGGCCACGGATCTGCAGTCCCTGGTGCAGAACGGGGACGGCAAGCCGACCCTGATCATGTTCGCCTCCGACAGCTGTCCCTATTGTGATCGGGCGGAACACCAGCACCTGGGTCCGATGAGCGAGGATGCGAGCTACGAGGGTATCCACATTCGCAAGGTCATCCTCGACCGTGACGAGGTGCGCGACTTCGACGGCGAGGTGCGCCGCGGTCACGAGCTGGGCCGTGCCTACGGGGCGCGTGTGGTCCCGACCATCATGGCCTTTGACGCCGAGGGCAATCCGGTGGGCCAGCCGCTAGTCGGTATCCCCAACGAGCAGCTCTACCGCAGCCAGATCCGTCAGCGCATTCAGCAGGCTATCCGCCACAACGGGGAATCGAGCTAGATAGACGCACCAGAGGTCGGAACGCGCGAAGAAGCTGGAGCGATCCTGACAGGCCCCGGAGCCTGGTTCGGGCTTAGCGTTCGATCCGGTAGATCAGGTCTACGGTCTGCTCGGTGGTGCCGGAGGAGGTCTCCAGTGTCAGCCGCCGGCTGAGCTCGTAGCTCAGCAACACCCGCGAGGTATTGTCGAACAAGCCCACCGAGTAGCGCAGCAGCAGGCGCGGGGACAGATACAGCCCCAGGGTCAGGGCGCTCTCCTCGATACCGCCTTCAGTATCAATCGTAACCTCGTCCAGCCCCAGTTCCGTCCCGATCCGCTGGGTGATCAGCGCGCTTTGTTCGAGGCCGTAGGCCGCGGCCGCCGACGCGATCATGTTGCCGTCCGACTCCGACGCCCCCGAGAGTGGCCGTCCGGTCAGCAGGAAGGCCATGGCTTCGGTCTCGTCCATCGCGGGTTCCGAGAACACCCTCGAGCGCAGGTTGTCCGGGGTCCCGCCGATCTCGAGGCCCACCGTTACGTTGTACTCGCGTACCGTGCGCACGGCGCGCAGGTCCAGTTCCGGTGTTTCCGCAGGCCCCTGGAACAGCAGGATGCCGCGGTCGACTCGCAGATCCTGTCCGTAAGCATTGAAGCGCCCCTCGGGGATGCGAATCTCCCCGAACAGCTGGGTGGGGCGCCCGGCAATCTCCTCGACATCCACCTCGCCGGCAAAGCGGGCAGTTAGCCCGTGGCCGTCAAAGCGCACGTCGTCACCCAGGCGGATACGGATGCGGATATCCGTCTTCAGCGCCTGCGCCTCTTCCAGTTCCTCACCCAGGATGATCTCGTCTCCGGAGACGCGGATCGCGCCCGGGGGCAGGTCCGGCGGACGGATCCGTGCCCAGGGCAGCAGCACCTCCCCGCGCACGCGGATGCCATCCTCGGGGGTGAACACCAGCTCCAGGTCCGGTGTGATCGTCGCCTCGGCGTCCACCCGATTCACGGCGAGGAAGTCTTCTCCACGCAGCTGCATCTCGGCACGTGGTCCATCGTCCCCCAGATCCACGCGACCCGCGAGGTCGATGGCGCCATCGCCTGACTCCAGCCGCCCGTCCAGGGTCATCTCCTCGGCGGAGACGACATTGGCGTTGACCTCGGGGATCAGGATGTCGATCCCGGCATCCGGGATCAGCACACCCCCGTCGCTAAAGCGCACAGCGCCCTCGACCAGCGGGGCATCCAGGCGTCCGCCGAAGGTCAGCCGGGCATCGAGCACGCCGCGAAGGCGCTGAATGTCGGGGCTTGCCGCCGCAATCCAGGACAGATCATCGAGGCGGGCCTCGAAATCGCCATCGATGCGCGTATCGTCGCCGTCGGGACGTAGTTCGAGTGTCGCCCGTGCGATACCGCCATCGAGAAAGCCGAGTCGAAAATCGACATCCACGTCGCGGTCGCGTACCCGCGCATCGAGATGGACATCCCGGTAGGGCACATCCTGCAACTCGCCATCCTCGTCGCGCACCATCAGGCGCCCATCCGTCGGGCGTACGGCCAGATCCGCGTCGATGCGCCCCTGCTCATCCAGGCGGCCGCTGGCCTCGGCATTGATCTGCCCCTCGATGCCCAGTTCAGGCGGCAACAGGGGCTCCAGCCAGCCAAGCTCCAGGTTCTCCAGGAGTGCACTGAAGTCTCCGCCTGTCGCCTCCTGCCAGCGACCTTCGGCGCAGATGCGCCCGCCTTCCCGGGCCAGGCACAGACGCTCGAGGTCTGCGGACTCCGGGCCGCCTTCCAGGCCGACCGGGGACGGCAACGACCAGTCGCCCGCCTGGGGTTGCGTCAGGTCCAGGCGGGTCAGCCGGCCGCTCCAGTGCGTGGCGTCGAGGTCGAAGCCCCCCGCCATCGCCAGTGCCAGCGTACCCAGTTCCCGGCCATCCACGTCCAGATCCAGGCGATGGTCGTCGACGGTCCCCGAGGTCCTCAGGTGCACGTCGGCCAGGTGGATCCCGGTGGCCGGTTCCAGGTCCTCCAGCCGCAGGTCCAGCCGGGCGGGGGTGTCTTCCGCGAGCCCGGCCTCGGCGTTCAGCTGCAGCCGCGCCAGCGCGATATCCCCCAGCCGGAGGCCGGCACCGTCGCCTTCGGCCGCTACCTGTGGCGCCTCGGGAGACCCCGTGACGTGCGCATCCAGGTTCAGTTGTCCCGCAAGGTCGGGCCATAGCTGCTGCAGTTCCGGGGCATCTACCCGCAGGCGGAAATCCAGCACCTCGGTCCAGCGGCCCTGTGCGCTCAGGGTGTTGGCGCCGAGCGCCAGCTCCAGTTGTTCGACCGTCAGGGCATCGCCTTCCAGCTCGGCTCTGCCGCGCCCTTCGACCGGCTGCTCGCGCAGGGTGCCGGTCAGGCGCTCCAGTTCGGCCTGCAGATGCAGTACGCCGTCCTCGGCCTGCCCGCCGCGGGTGCTGAGTGTCAGGTCGAGGCGGCCGGGTGCCTCGGGTGTGATGATGGCCGGGTCCAATGCCTCGGCCTGCAGTGCGAGGTCCCAGTCGAGACCCTCGGCCCAGCCCACGTCTCCCGCCAGATCCAGGCGCCCGCCGTCGTCCATCGCCAGGCGCAGGCGATCGATCCGGGCGCCGCTCTCGGTCAGGTCCACGCGCCCGTCGCCGGTCACGCCAATGCCATGACTTTCAGCCCGCAGGGGGTCCAGGCGCAGCTGGGCCTGGAGCTGTCCCGAGGCGGGGGTATAGCGGCCGGACACGGCGATGCGCAGCTGATCCAGGTGACCTTCCAACTCTTCCTGCAGGCGCGCGAGATCCGGTGCGGTCAGTGCCAGATCCATTTCGAGATCCAGCGCGTGCCCCGGATCGGACAGGTCCCCGCCCAGCCCCGCGACCTGTCCACTGAGGGCGGCCGTCAGGGTGTCTTCGTCGACCTTGAGTTCGCTCTCGCGCAGGCGGGCCGTACCGTCCGCGAGCGTCAGGCCCAGCTGTCCGGTCAGGGCGTGGTCCTCGAAGTGGCCTCGCAGCTCGTCGATGTCGATCGCGGCTTCCAGGGCCGCGAGCGGTATCTGTTCGCTGTCCAGCGGGAGGCGGCCCCGCAGGGTGGCCCGCAGGCGTTCCAGGCCGGCGTCCATTTCCAGACCCAGGGGGGCGGGGTCGAGGTCGTCGAGCGCCAGTTGCAGGTCCCAGTCGAGGACCTCGTCGAAGCGGATGGGTCCGGCGAGCGCCAGGCGTCCGGCCTCGGAATCCAGCCTCAGTGACTCGATCTCGGCCATGGACAAATCACCATGGGCCTGTAGCACGAGTTCGACTGCCGGCATGTCGTCCAGCCGGGCGCCGCCATCCAGGCCCAGCGACCAGTCGTCGGGCTCGCCGGAAGCACGCAGCCGTCCCATGGCGAGATGCGCGGTCTGGTCCGGGGCGAGACGGTAGGCGAACGGGGTCCAGGTGGCCTCGATGTCGAAGCGCGGGTCCTCCAGCACATTGACCACCTCGGCCTGCAGGGTCAGATCCATGCCGGCGCTCAGGGCGTGATGCAGCCGCAGGCGCTCACGCAGGTGTCCGTCCAGCTCCAGCCGCCCCTGTGCCTCGTTGGTGTCGAGGCCTTCGGCCACGGCGTCCGGCAGGGGCGCGGTCCAGGTGCCCTCGGCGTTCACCGCGTAGCCACCTTCAGTCTCGACCCGCGCCTGTAATCGTGCCTGGATCTCCGGCATGTCCAGGTCGAGGTGCTGGAGTTCGATCAGGGCGCCGCTGGCGCGGGCCTGGGCCGCGATCTGCGTGATGGTGACCAGCGGCTCGCCTTCGCGGTAGACCCGCAGGTCGCTCAGCAGGACATCCTCCAGCTGCACGGCCAATGGGAGGCGGATCGCATCGGGTAGTTCGAAGGGCTCTTCGTCGTCATCGATCGCCTCGGGTGGCAGGTCGATCAGCAGCCCGGTCGCATGTACAACCGGGATCCGCAGCTCACCGCGCAGGCCGGCGCGGGCGTCGATGCCCAGGCGGCCCTCGTCCAGTTCGATGCGGGGGCCGTCCGGCCGGGACAGGTAGAGACCGTGGATTGCGAGCTCGGTGAACAGCGTGCCCTCCACGCGTTCGATGCGCAGATCCACTGGGGCGTGCTGCTCTGCCTGTTCGACCAGCCAGCGCGTGCCGCTCTCGGAGGCGAGCAGGGCGACCAAACTCCCGATCACCAGGACCAGGAGCAGCAGGACCCCGCCGATCAGCCACAGCAGTGTCTTGCCCAGGCGCCTCACAGGTCCGGCCCCATGGAGAAGTGGATGCGGAAGTCGTCATCGGAATCCGGGCCGTGGGCGAAGTCGACGCGGATCGGTCCCACGGGCGAACGCCAGCGCACGCCCACGCCGACGCCGTAGACCGGGTCGAACTCGGTCCATTCGTTGACGACGTTGCCTGCATCCACAAAGGCGGCGGCGCTCCAGTTGCCGCGAACCGGGATGTCGTACTCCAGGCTGCCGACCACCTTGTGGCGCCCGCCGATCACGTCGCCGTCCTCGTTGGTCGGGCCGACCTTCTGGTAGCCGTAGCCGCGGATGCTGGCGTCCCCGCCGGCGAAAAAGCGCAGGGAACTGGGTAGCTCGTGGACCGAATCCACCTCGGTGAATCCGGCATCGGCGCGGGCCAGGACCCGTCCCGGGCCGATGGCGCGTACGACTTTGCCGCTGGCCAGCACCTGAGCGAACGAGGTGCTGGATAGCAGCTCTTCCTGGGCCCCCTGCACGGTGATGTCGAAGCGGTAGCCGCGGCGTGGGGTCATCGGGTCGTCCGCCTCCATGCGGCCGATGCGGTAAGACGGGATCAGCAGGCGGCTGCGATCCGTCTCTTCGCCGACGGTGTAGTCCTCGTACTCGTAGCGCAGGCCCTCGGTGGTTTGCCAGCCGCCGGTTCGCTGCAGCACGCGGTTGGCCCCGATCTGGAAGCGGTCCGACTGCTGGGAATCGGTGTCCTCGGTGCGGTAGGTCGTGAACAGGTTCAGCTGCTCGCGCAGCGGGTCACGCAGCGGGATCGCGTAGTTGAAGCCCACACCGGAGCGTACCGGGGAGGCCTCCAGCTCCGCGTGATAGCGGTGACCGCGCTTGTTGGCATAGCGGTTCTCGAAACGAAAGCGCAGGCGCGGGCCGATATCGGTGGAGTAGCCGATGCCGGCCTCGTAGCTGTGCCGCCGACGAGGCTCGAACTCGGCCACGATCGGGACGTGGCGGTCCTCGGCCTCGTCACGCAGGGGGCGTACCCGTACGCCGGAAAAGTACCCCGAGTCATTCAGGTTTCGCTGCAGCGCGATGATCTGCGAGGAGCTGTAGGGGTCGCCCTCCTCGAAAGGGATCATGCGCTCGACGAACTCTGGCGCCAGGATGTCCTGGTCCAGCGTGACCCGGCCGATGCGGTATCGCTCCCCGGTGTCCATGTGCAGGCGGATGGTCGCGGTGCGGTTATCGCGGTCGACCTCCAGGCGGCGGGTGTGCAGGTCCGCGTCGAAATAGCCGCGATCCGCCGCAATCCGCGTCATGCGATTGCGCAGGGTGTCGTAGCGGTCATGGCGCAGGACATCGCCTTCCTGGATGTCGGTCTGGCTGAGTACGGCCTCGAACGCGAGATCGCCGACCCCCTCGCCGGTGACCTGGATGTCGACGGTTTCCACTGTGGTCGGAGGGCCGGGATCGAACGTCAGGTGCAGGTCCCAGCAGCCGTCGTTGTCGCGTTCCAGACTCAGGTCCAGTTCGGCATCGTAGTGGCCGACGGCGCGCAGGGCATTGCGGGCTCGCTCCTCCATATCGCGTAGCAGGCGGCGCTCGCGAAAGCCGGGCAGGTCGCAGGGCTGACGCGCCAGGTTGAGGCTGTTGCGAATGTTCTCGCGCTGGAGCTCCGTGCCGCCCTCCAGCACCAGGCCCGGTACCGGGCCATTGTCCTCGTCGGCCGCCAGGGGGAATGCCAGCAGCGCCAGCAGAATCCCGATCCATCTCATCCGCCGAACCGCATGCGCATGCAGCAGGGAAAATGGATGCGGGCGAGGAAGAAGGGTCATGGATCGATGATAGCGGGAAGCCGCAGGGCTTTGGGAAAAGGGGGCGTCCCTATCAGTGTCTTGCCGCGGACGTGAGTTCCCGACAAGGATCACGTCCGTGTCTCCCCTGGGTTCAGACGCTCGGGCAGTCCACTCCGCTCCCGCGCGAGAACACCACCAGATGGGTGAAGTCCAGGCGCAGGCGCACATGCTCGCCGATCACGAAGTTGTCGTGGCTGGGTGCGATGCACAGCACGCTGATCCCGTCGGGGAGCCTCAGGGTGTAGAGGAAGTCAGCCCCGCGGAAGGCCTTGTCCAGGATCTCGGTTTGCACCGTGCCCTGTTCGTTGTCGATGGCGATATCGTCCGGGCGTACCAGCACGTCCACCGCAGTGCCCGGCGGGAGCTGCTCGGACATCGAACCCTGGATCTCGCCAAAGGCCGTGTCGACCTGGTCCTCGGTGCATACCATGCCGGGGATCAGTGTGCCCTCGCCGACAAAGTCCGCGACAAAGCGGTCGGCCGGGCGGTGGTACAGGTTATAGGCGGTATCCCATTGCGCAATGCGGCCCTGGTGGATCACCGCGATGCGGTCAGCAAAGGCGAAGGCCTCGTGCTGGTCATGGGTCACCAGGATCGCGGTGGTGTGCTCCGCACGCAGGATGCGCCGCACCTCGCGGGCCAGGTCACCGCGCAGCTCCACGTCCATGCTGGAGAAGGGCTCGTCCAGCAGCAGGAGCGCGGGTTTCGGCGCCAGGGCGCGCGCCAGTGCGATGCGCTGCTGCTGGCCGCCGGACAGGGCGTGCGGATAGGACTCGCCGTATCCGGACAGGCCGACGAGCTTCAGCAGTGTCTGAACGCGATCGGTACGTGCATCGCGGCTCCAGTCGCGGATGCCGAAGGCGATGTTGTCGGCGACACTCAGGTGCGGAAACAGCGCGAAATCCTGGAACACCATGCCGACGCCACGGCGTTCCGGGGGCACCGTGTGTCCGGGCTCGCTGACGGCCCGCCCGCCCAGATGAATGGCCCCGCGCATCACCGGTTCGAAGCCCGCAATCGCGCGCAGCAGGGTGGTCTTGCCGCAGCCGGAGGGGCCCAGCAGGCAGCCGATCTGCCCCTCGGGCAGGGCCAGCGAGACCCCGTGCACCACAGCCTTGCCGTCATAGCCGATGTCGATGCCATCCAGTTCCAGCAGTGGCGTATGGGTGACCTGGATGGCGGCGTTGGAAGTAGCGGCTTGTGTCATGTCAGGTCGTACCGGCGGGCATGGGGAGCGGTTTCTGTGGCGCGTCGGCCTCGGTGTCCGGGCGCTGGTCGGGTGCGCCCTGACCGGGTCGCGAGCGACCGATGGTCATCGACAGCAGGATAACGGGAACCAGCCCGACCAGCACGATGGCCAGTGCGGCACTGGAGGATTCCGCCAGCCGTTCGTCGCCGGCCAGCTCGAAGGCGCGCACCGCGAGGGTGTTGAAATCGAACGGGCGCAGGATCAGCGTCGCAGGCAGCTCCTTGAGTACATCGACAAAGACCAGCAACAGTGCCGTCAGCAGGGTGCCGCGCATGATCGGCAGGTGTACGCGGGTCAGGGTCTGCAGGGGACGCATGCCGAGCGAACGGGCGGCGTCGTCCATGCTTGGCTGGATCTTGCCCAGCCCCGCCTCCACGGTCTGCAGCGAGACCGCGAGAAAGCGCACCGCGTAGGCGAACAGCAGAGCGAACACGGTGCCGGACAGCAGCAGCCCGGTCGACAGCCCGAAGGTGTCGCGCATGAAGCCGTCCAAGGCGTTGTCGAAGGCGGCGAACGGGATCATCACGCCAATCGCGATCACCGTGCCGGGGATCGCGTAGCCCATGCCCGCTACGCGCACGGCGAGGTTGGTAAAGGTCCCGCCTTGCATGCGCTTGGCGTAGGCCAGAACCAGGGCCAGGACTACTGCGATCACGGCAGCGGCCACCGCCAGCCAGAAGGTGTTGAACACCAGCTCGGCGAAGCGGGCGTTCATCCAGTGGTCGGTGGTTTGTGCCGCCCAGATCGTGAGCTGGGCAGCGGGCAGCAGGAACCCGAGCACCACCGGTAGCAGGCAGGCGGTGAACGCCGCTGCGGCCTTCCAGCCCTGCAGGCGATAGCGCGGCAGGGTGGAGTAGCGGCGGCTGGTGTGGTGGAAGCGGGCCTTTGCGCGCGACCAGCGCTCCAGCACGATGAGTATGAAAACGAAAGTCAGCAGCACCGCCGAGAGCTGCGCGGCGGCGGCTGGGTCGCCCAGCCCGTACCAGGTGCGGAACACGCCGGTGGTAAAGGTGCTGATGCCGAAGTAGGCGACCGTACCGTAGTCCGCGAGCACCTCCATCAGCGCAAGCGTCAGCCCGGCGATGATCGCCGGGCGGGCCAGCGGCAGGGCCACGCGACGAAATCCGCCGAATGGCCCCTGACCGAGCGTGCGCGAGACCTCCAGCACACAGACCGATTGTTCGAGAAAGGCCGCGCGACTGAGCAGGTACACATACGGATAGAGCACCAGCATCAGCATGACCATCGCCCCGCCGAGCGAGCGGATCTCGGGGAAGAAGTACTCCCCGTAGCCCAGCCCGGTCAGGTCGCGGATCAGGCTCTGCACCGGCCCGGAGAAGTCCAGCATGCCGGTATAGGTGTAGGCGATGATATAGGCCGGCATCGCCAGCGGCAGCATCAGCGCCCACTGAAAGATGCTGCGTCCGGGGAACTCGCACATGCTCACCAGCCAGGCGACCGGGACGCCGATCAGCAGCACCCCGATGCCGACACCGACCAGCAGGGCCAGGGAGTTGGTGACGTAATCGGCCAGTACCGTCTGGCGCAGGTGTTCCCAGACCTCGCCCGCGGGGATGAACACGTGCCCGAAGATCACCAGCACCGGCAGTGCGAGCACCAGCGCCACCGTAATCGCCACGACCGACCACAGACTGAACGACAGTCGCGGCCGGCCCCGAGAAATGGTTCGCGTAGCGGGCAGGGCTGGGTTGGAGGGCTGGGCGCTCATGGAGTGCGAATAATAAAGGTTCTTGTTTCGAATACCACCAAGACCGCTCCTCCATTAAAGGCTTCGCAGAAACAGTAAGCCCCCGGACGGAGCCGGGGGCTTGCGAAACGCGTGGACCCGAGGGGCATCAGCGCCAGCGTACGCGGTCCATGATTCGCACCGCCTCGCTATTGTTGTCGCCCAGCAGGTGCAGCTCGATGTCGTCGGACTTGAACTCGCCAAAGCCCTGCAGGATCTCGCTGGCCGGCACGTCATCCCGGATCGGGTATTCCTGGTTGGCTTCGGCGTACCACTGTTGCGCCTCCTGCGAGGTCAGAAACTCGATCAGGCGGATGGCGTTGTCGCGGTTCGGGGCATGTGCCGTTACGCCCGCACCACTGATGTTCACGTGTGTGCCGCGGTCGTCCTGGTTGGGCCAGAAGACGCCGATCTGTTCGGCGACATCGCGGTCGCTGCCATCGCCGTCCAGCATCAGCCCCAGGTAGTACGTGTTGGCGATGGCAACATCACAAACCCCGTCGGCCACCGCGCGAATCTGGTCCCGGTCGCCGCCCTGCGGCCGGCGCGCCATGTTGTTCACGATGCCGGCGGCCCAGGCCTCGGCGGCCTCCGCGCCCTCGGTCGCGATCATCGCGGCCACCAGCGACTGGTTGTAGACGTTGTCGGACGAGCGGATGCAGATACGACCTTCCCATTGCTCGTCGGTCA
Organism: Thioalkalivibrio sp. ALRh; assembly: GCF_000381425.1. Classification (NCBI taxonomy): domain Bacteria; kingdom Pseudomonadati; phylum Pseudomonadota; class Gammaproteobacteria; order Chromatiales; family Ectothiorhodospiraceae; genus Thioalkalivibrio; species Thioalkalivibrio sp. ALRh. Next base: position 853,687 of record NZ_KB906519.1, on the reverse strand, counting down.
GGGCCTCGTAGGTGGACAGGTCATCCGGATCGACCCGGTCCTTGTGATAGAGGATTGGGCGCGCGCGCAGCGACAGGCCGTACCACTCGCCTTCGGGATCGCGATAGCGCTCGGGGATGTTCTCGGCCAGCGTGTCGGATTCCACAGCCTGCAGCACACCCGCCTGCTGGGCGTGGTGCAGGCGCCCGGCGTCCACGGTGATCAGCACGTCCGCGGGTGAGTTGCGTCCCTCATGGCGCAGGCGTTGCAGCAGGCTGTCTGCGCTGCCGGTGACCAGGTTCACCTTGATCCCGGTCTCCTCGGTGAACTGCTCGAGTAGCGGCTGGATCAGATTCTCCTGCCGCGCCGAGTAGAGGTTCACTTCATCTTCGTCGGCCGGGCTGCAGCCGACCAGGGGCATGGAGACGGCCACGGCCGCGGCGGCCATCACCAGCCAGGAAAGGGGGCGAAACGGCATACTGAATCTTCCATTGATCAAATTAGACGAGAACGATTGTTATTTGTGTTCTCATCCTTGTCAACGATTTTCTGCTGCCGAGTTGGGGCTTTGCACCTTTCCAAGGGGGTGGCATGCACGTCGGCCGGTGTTTCCCTAAGCTTGGCCCATGGACAAGCCCCTGCCTGATACCCCCGAAGCCCTGCCCCCCTTCCTGGACGAGGAGGTCGAGCACCTATTGCAGGACCTTGGCGAAAAGGCCGACTGGCCCGGCAGCCTGTCGGGTCAGTCGGCCAGCCCGCTGGCCTTCAGCCATTACCTCGCCCAGACGGTGGGTCGGCATCCGGACTATCTGCTCGACACCCTGGATGACAAGGGGCGGGTGCCCGCGCGGGATGACGACGCCTTTGCCGCGATGCTGGGCGCCGCGCTGGAGAAGGCCGAGGGCGAGGGGCCGCTGAAGCACGCGCTGCGGGAGGTGCGCCATCGCGAGATGATCCGCATCGCCTGGCGGGACCTGGAAGGGCGCGCGGACCTGGACGAGGTCATGCATGACCTCAGTCGTCTTGCCCAGGGCCTGATCCAGGGCGCGCTGGACTGGCTCGACCGCCACTACCAGGGTCGCCACGGGCAGCCGCGTGGGGCCGACGGCGCACCTCAGTCGCTGGTCGTGCTGGGGCTCGGGAAGCTCGGTGGTGGTGAGCTGAATTTTTCCTCCGATATCGACCTGATCTTCGCCTACGCCCAGTCCGGCGAGACTGATGGCGAGCGGGTCCTGGATAACGGTGCGTACTTTCAGAAGCTGGGGCGTGCCCTGATCGCGGCGCTGTCCGAGGTGACCGCCGACGGTTTTTGCTATCGCGTGGACATGCGCCTGCGCCCGTTCGGCGACTCGGGCCCGCTGGTAATGCACTTCGATGCGATGGAGGACTACTACCAGGCGCATGGCCGCGAGTGGGAGCGCTACGCCCTGATCAAGGCGCGTCCGCTGGCGGGCGATGCGGCCGCGGGGGATGCGCTGATGAAGCGTCTGCGTCCGTTCATCTACCGCCGCTATCTGGACTACGGCACGCTCGCGAACCTGCGCGAACTCAAGCAGATGATCAACGACGAGTCCGCCCGGCGCGGGCGCTACGAGGACGTCAAGCATGGCGAGGGCGGGATCCGCGAGATCGAGTTCATCGCCCAGTCGTTCCAGTTGATTCGCGGCGGGCGCGACCAGGCCCTGCAACGGCGGGACCTGCTGGGCGTGATGGAGGTGCTGCGAGCGCGCGACCTGTTGCCGGGCTACGCGGTCGACCAGCTGGAGCGCAGTTATCGCTTTCTGCGCCGGGTCGAGAACCGCCTGCAGATGCTCAACGATCAGCAGACCCACCGTCTGCCGCGCTCTGCCGGCGACCGGACCCGCCTGGCCCTGTCGCTGGGATTCGACAGCGAGGTGACCTTCGAGGCGGCGCTGGTGCGCGAGCAGCGCCGGGTGCATGCGCACTTCGAACAGGTGTTTACCGCCCCGCAGCGCGACGATGCCGAGTCCATGGACAGCTCGCCCGAGGCGGACCGCGAACAGCAGTTGCATCGCCTGTGGCAAGGCTCGCTGGATGACGATGTGGCACGGGAGGCCTTGTCCTCCCTCGGCTTCGACGACCCCGGAGCGGCCCTGGAGGGGCTCGTGGATTTGCGCGAGAGCCCCGGCGTGCGCGCGATGAGCACCACGGGACGCCAACGGCTGGATCGTCTGATGCCGCTGCTGATCGGGGCCCTGGCCGAGATGGATGCCCCGGACGCAGTGCTGCCCCGCGCCCTTCAGATGGTACGTACCATCGCCCGCCGCTCGGTGTATCTGTCGCTGCTGGTCGAGAATCCGCTGGCGCTGTCGCAGCTGGTCAAGCTGGTCGCGGCCAGCCCCTGGATCAGCGAGCAGCTGACGCGCTTCCCCGTCCTGCTGGACGAGTTGCTCGACCCGCGTGCCCTGTATGCCCCGCCGGACCGGGACGGGATGCGCGAGGAACTGGAGGCGGAGCTCGCGCAGTTCCCGGGTGAGGATCACGAGCAGATGCTGGACCGCCTGCGCCAGTTCAAGCAGGTGCAGACGCTGCGCGTGGCGGCGGCCGACATCATGGGCTTTCTGCCGTTGATGAAGGTCTCCGACCACCTGACCTGGCTGGCGGAGGTGATGCTCGAGCGTGTGCTCAAGCTCGCCTGGGACAAGCTGGTCGAGCGTCACGGCGCGCCGCGCTGCGGCGAGGGCGACGACCTGCGCCCGGCGCGCTTCGCGGTGATCGGCTACGGCAAGCTGGGCGGCTTCGAGCTCGGATATGGCTCCGATCTGGACGTCGTATTCCTGCATGATTCCGAGGGCGAGGACGCGCAGACCGCCGGGCCGAAGGTGATCGACAACACCGAGTTCTTTGCCCGGGTCGCGCAGCGCGTGGTCCATCTGCTGGGGGCCTTTACCGCGGCCGGCAGGCTGTACGAGGTGGATACGCGGCTGCGCCCGAGCGGCACCTCCGGTCTGCTGGTCAGCGGGCTGCAGGCCTTCCGGCGTTATCAGGACGAATCCGCCTGGACCTGGGAACATCAGGCACTGGTGCGCGCCCGCTTCGTCGCCGGTGATCCTGAGCTGGGCAAGCGGTTCGATGCCCTGCGCCGCGAGGTGCTGACCCGCGAACGCGACACCGATGCCCTGCGGGCGGAGGTCGTCGAGATGCGCCAGCGCATGCTGGCCGAGCACGCCTCGAAAAAGGGCCAGGGCTTCCATCTCAAGCGCGATCGGGGCGGTATCACTGATATCGAATTCATGGTTCAATACTGGGTTTTGGTATCCGCCCACGACCATCCCGCCGTCTGCAACTGGCCGGACAAGATCCGCACGCTGGAGACCCTCGGGCGCGAGGGCGTGATCGGCGAGGACCTGAGCGAGGTGCTGGCGGATGCCTATCGGGATTTGCGCAACCGCATCCATCGCCTGACGTTGGCGGGCCGGGAGGCCCGGGTCGAGGAGCCGGACGACGAGCTGCTGGCGGTGCGCGACCGCATAATCGAAACTTGGAATGACCTGTTCGGCGCGCCGGATCCGGTCGCCAACAAGAACGCCTAGAGGGATACAAGACATGTCGATGGCCGACCGCGACGGGGTGATCTGGCTGGACGGGCAGATGGTGCCCTGGCGCGAGGCGCAGACCCACGTGCTGACCCACACCCTGCATTACGGCATGGGCGTGTTCGAGGGCGTGCGCGCCTACAAGACCGAGCGCGGCCCGGCGATCTTTCGCCTGCAGGACCACACCCGGCGCCTGTTCAACTCCGCCAAGATCCTCGGCATGACCATCCCGTACTCGGCCGACGACCTGAACGAGGCACAGATCGCGTCGGTCCGCGACAACGGCCTGGAGAGCGCCTACCTGCGCCCGATGTGCTTCCTCGGTTCCGAGGGCATGGGCCTGCGCGCGGACAACCTCAATGTGCACGCGATGGTCGCGGCCTGGCACTGGGGCGCCTATCTGGGCGACGAGGGCATGGAGAAGGGCATCCGCATCCGCACCTCGTCCTACAGCCGGCACCACGTGAACGTGACCATGTGCAAGGCCAAGGCCAACGGCAACTACATGAACTCGATGCTGGCCCTGCAGGAGGCGACCCGCTGCGGCTACGACGAGGCCATGCTGCTGGATACCGAGGGCTACGTGGCCGAGGGCAGTGGCGAGAACATCTTCCTGGTCCGCGATGGCGTGCTGGTCACCCCGGACCTGACCTCCGCGCTGGACGGCATTACCCGCCGCACGGTGATCGCGCTGGCCGAGGAGGAAGGCCTGCGCGTGGTGGAGAAGCGCATCACCCGCGACGAGGTCTACATCGCGGACGAGGCCTTCTTCACCGGTACCGCCGCCGAGGTGACCCCGATCCGCGAGGTCGACGACCGCCCGATCGGCTCCGGCACCCGCGGGCCGATTACCGAACGCCTGCAATCGCGCTATTTTGATGTCGTACAGGGCCGCGACCGTCAGCACGACGGCTGGCTGACCTACCTCTGACACGCGAGACGAAAACCATGGTCAATCCCGATACCGCTCATCACCAGGACCAGTACGAGACCGCGAACGCGCAGCCGGAGATCACGGTCACCAAGAAAGACCTGCCGCTGCACTGCCCGACGCCGAAAATGGCGCTATGGGCCTCGCACCCGCGCGTCTACCTGCCGATCGACGAGACCCCGGACGGCCGCTACCAGTGCCCCTACTGCGGCACCCAGTTTATCCTGAAGGACGACGCCTGATCATCGTGGGCCCGCGCCCTGGCATCTGCGCCGGGGTGAATCGTGCCCGCCCCGGGCGTTCCCGCGCACGCATCCGATGAAGCTCTCCCTGCCCCCGTTTGATCAGGCCCGTGTGCTGGTGGTCGGCGACCTGATGCTGGATCGCTACTGGCACGGCGGCACCGATCGTATCTCGCCCGAGGCCCCAGTCCCGGTGGTCCACGTGAGCGAGATCGAGCAGCGCCCGGGCGGGGCCGGCAACGTCGCACTGAACCTTGCCGCCCTGGGTGGTCACGCCGATCTGGTCGGTGTGACCGGCGAGGACGAGGCCGCCGCCGAACTGTCCGGTCTGCTCGAGGGCGCGGGAGTGGCCTGCCACTTCCGCCGCCAGCCCGGGGCGGCCACCATCACCAAACTGCGCGTAATCAGCCGCCACCAGCAGCTGATCCGCCTCGACTTCGAGGACGGTTTCCCCGGCACCCGCGCCGCCGACCTGCTGCCACAGGTCGAGCCCCTGCTGGCCAACTGCGGCGCCGTCGTCCTGTCCGACTACGCCAAGGGCGCGCTGCGCGATCCCCAACCCCTGATTCAGGCCGCCCGCGCCGCCGGAGTCCCCGTGCTGGTCGATCCAAAGGGCCGTGATTTCTCGCTCTATAGTGGGGCGACGCTGATCACCCCCAATCTGACCGAATTCGAGGCGGTGGTGGGGCGCTGCGCCGACGAGACCGAACTGGTCGCGCGAGGCGAGGCACTTGCCCGGGACTGTGGGATCGAAGGGCTGCTGGTGACGCGGGGCGAAGACGGCATGAGCCTGATTCGTCCGGGCGCCGTGCCAGTGCACCTGGGGGCCCGGGCACGGGAGGTGTTCGATGTAACGGGGGCCGGCGATACCGTGATTGCGACGCTGGCGGCCGGACTGGCAACCGGCCTGGAACTGCCTCAGGCGATGGCCCTGGCCAATATTGCTGCCGGTATCGTGGTGGCCAAGCTGGGTACCGCGACAGTCAGCGTAGCGGAACTGCGCCGTGCCCTGCAGGATCAGGAGCAGACCGGGCGTGGGGTGCTGACCGAGGATGAGCTGCTGCACGCCGTGGCGGATGCTCGCGTACATGGTGAACGCATCGTGATGACCAACGGCTGTTTCGACCTGCTGCATGCCGGGCATGTCGCCTATCTGGAGCGTGCTCGCAGTCTGGGCGACCGCCTGATTGTGGCGGTCAACGACGATGACTCGGTACGCCGCCTGAAGGGAGAGGGGCGTCCGGTGAACCCCGTCGAGCAGCGCATGGCGGTCCTCGCCGGGCTCGCCTCGGTGGACTGGGTCGTGCCGTTCTCCGAAGACACCCCGGCGCGCCTGATCGGAGAGGTCCTTCCCGATCGGCTGGTGAAGGGCGGGGACTACCGCCCGAAGGACATCGCCGGGCACGATGCGGTGGTGGCACACGGCGGACGCGTGGAGATCCTCGACTTCCTCGATGGTTGCTCGACCTCGTCGATGATCGAACGCATGCGCAAGCCCTCGGAGCCCTGACACCCGGCGTCCCTCACCACGCTTTCCCCGTCTTTCGTGCGCCGCGTACAATGCGGCGCATCCCCAGCTTTTTTCAGGAGTTGTCCCCGTGATTATTGTTACCGGCGGTGCCGGATTCATCGGCAGCAATCTGGTCAAGGAGCTCAACCGTCGGGGTCGCACCGACATCATTGTGGTCGACAACCTGACCCATGGGCAGAAGGCGCTGAACCTGACCGACTGCATCATCGCCGACTATCACGACAAGGAAGATTTCCGCGACCTGGTCGATGGCGATGCCCACCTGGGGCCAGTGGAGGCTGTGTTCCACATGGGCGCCTGTTCGGCGACGACCGAGTGGGACGGGCGCTACATCATGCGTAACAACTTCGCCTACACCCGCGAGCTGTTCCACTGGTGCCAGGATCGACGTATCCCGTTTATTTATGCCTCGTCGGCCGCGGTGTACGGCGGTAACGACACCTTCCGCGAGGACCCGACTCACGAGCGCCCGCTGAATGCATACGGTTATTCCAAGCTCGCATTCGACCAGTATTTGCGCCGGCACATGGATCAGCTGACCGCCCAGGTGGTGGGGCTGCGCTATTTCAATGTCTACGGCCCGCGCGAGGGCTACAAGGGCGGGATGGCGAGCGTGATCCATCACTTCAGCAACCAGCTGCGCGAGGGCAATACGGTCCGGCTGTTCGAGGGCTGTGATGGTTACGCCGATGGCGAACAGCGCCGCGACTTCGTTGATGTGCGTGACTGCGTGAACCTGAAGCTGTGGTTGCTGGAACATCCGGAGGTCAACGGGATCTACAATTGCGGGACCGGTCGCGCGCGGACCTTCAACGACATGGCGCGTGCGACGATCGACTGGTTCGGCCGCGGCGAGATCGAGTACATCCCGTTCCCGGATCACCTGAAGGGCCGCTACCAGAGCTATACCCAGGCCGATCTGTCGCAGCTGCGTGCGGCCGGCTGCGACCTGGAATTTCACGATATCGAGGACGGTGTGCACGCCTACCTCGATGCGGTCGCGGCCGATCAGGCCGATTGATTCCGGAGAAGTAGCATGAGTGGCCAGCCCCTGCATCGCGTTCGCGCGGACGAGTATGAAACCCCCGGTGATCGCCTGGAGCGCTCGCTGGAGGAGGGGCACGTGTTGTTGTTCGAGCCGGGACGCCTGCCGCTGCCGGATGAGCAGGACCTGGCCTTTCTGCGCGACGAGGTCGGGCGGCTGCTCAGTCTGAAGAACATCAGCTATCACCCGCATGGAGACTTTATCAGCGGCCTGAAGAATGAGGGCGACGCAGGCGCGCGCGTGCGCCGTATCCTGCGCGAGTACGGCCAGCGGGTGGAGGGCTTCCTGGGGCATCTGCTACCGGAATTCACCAGCGGCTGGAGCCCGCGCAAGATCAACTTCCGTCCGGTGCAGGAGAAGGGCCGGGTGATCAAGCGGCACTCCAACAACGAACTTTTGCATGTGGACGCCTTCCCGGCCGGAGCCACTCACGGATGGCGGCCGTTGCGCTTCTTTACCAACATCAATCCGGAAGAGGCGCGCATCTGGCGGGTGGCCGAGGAGTTCGGCGAACTCTATCGCCAGTTCGGCGCCGCCGCCGGCATTGCCCCTCCACCGCGCTTGCGCCAGGGGCTGGCGGAGCGCGCATGGACGGGCAGTCTGCGTGCACTGTCGGCCCTTAACCTTCCGCAGCTCGAAGTGGTCGGTGATACCTCGCCCTACGATCGCGCGATGCGGCGCATGCACAACTGGATGAAGGACAGCGACGAGTTCCAGAATGCCCCGGGGCGTGGTACGGAACTGAGCTTCGAGCCGTATTACAGCTGGTGCGTGCTGACCGACCAGGTCAGTCATGCGGCGCTGTCCGGCCAGCACGCGCTGGTGGCCACCTTCTACGTGCGTCCCGAGGCCTGTCATATGCCCGAGCGTTCCCCCTGGGGGGTGCTGGAGGCCGCCGGCCGGGCTGCCTGAGCGTGGAAGCCCGCCACTGGCGTCGCGGGCGGGTCCGCGTGCTGCATGATGCGGCCCTGCCCGCCGTCCCGGAATCCTGGTGGTTCGATTTCGGCGAGCTGGAGCGTCGAGGTCTGGTGACGGGCCGCGGCGGTGGCCGTGGCAGTGTGGCGTTCTTCCGCAGCCCTTTCGATCCCGACGAGCAATGGGTGCTGCGCCACTACATGCGTGGCGGGACTGTTGCGCGCATTCTGGGCGATCGTTACCTGTGGCAGGGTCTTGCCGAGACCCGTCCCTGGCGCGAGTGGAGCTACACGGCCCGGCTGTATGGTGAAGGACTGCCTGTGCCGCGCCCGGTGGCCGGGCGCGTGGTGCGTTCCGGGCCGCTGTATGCGGCCGATCTGATTACGGTGCGGGTACCGGGGGCGCGTTCACTGGATGAGAACCTTGGCGAGGCCGGGGTTTCGGATACCACGTGGCGGGCGGTGGGCGCCTGCATCCGGCGCTTCCACGATGCCGGGCACTGGCATCCGGACTTGAACAGCCGCAACATCCTAATCGCCTCGGATGGACGGGTCAGCGTCATCGACTGGGATCGTGGGCGGCATCGAGCCGGAACGGACCCGGACTGGCGCGAGGCCAATCTGCAGCGGCTGCGCCGCGACCTGGAGAAGCGCCTGCGGATTCGCAGCCGCTGGGTCTACACCGGTGCCTGCTTTGTGGCCCTGCGTGCCGGTTATGAGGCGGGCGCGTCCTCGGGCGACTGAGCCGCGGCCATCGGCGGCCGGGCGCGGGGCGCGCCCGCTGCCATCAATGCATCCAGGCGTTCGATTGCGTCTTCGGGCCGGATCAGCTCCATTACACCGGGTCGCTCGATCTTGGTGCCCCAGCGGATCGCGCTGGCCGGTTTGCCCAGTTCCCGTCGGGCGGCCTCATCGTAACGATCCACGCACCACGGTCCGCTGTAGTAGGGGCGTGCACGGCCCGGGTTGGTGCAGGCGTACAGGCCGATCACTGGGGTACCCATCGCGTTCGCCATGTGGGCTGGGCCCGAATCCGGGCTGACCACGGCGGTCGCGCGGCCGAGGATGGCCAGCATCTCCTTGATCGATGTGGCCCCGACCAGGCTCCGGTGAGAGAACTGGCTGTGCTTCAGGGTGGCCTCGCCCATTTGGCGCTCCAGTTCGGAAGGCCCCCCGGTAATCAGTACCTGCAGGCCGTGTGTTCGAAACGCGTGGTCGGCCACCTGCGCGCAGCCCTCGGCGGTCCAGTTGCGCAGGGGGTGACTGGAGCAGGGGCTGATCACCAGCGTCGGGGTGTCGTCGGGAATCTCGTCGCGGGCGCGCGCTGTGGCGTCCTCCGGTACGGGAATGTCCCAGACCATGTGGCGACGGCGGATCCCCAGTGTCTCGATGAAGCTGAAATAAATGTCGATTACATGCTGACCGGGGTGCGGCGGGATGCGCGCGTTGATGAACAGACCATGCAGATCGCGCGAACGGGCGCGGTCATAGCCCAGGCGCAGGTCAGCCCGAATGCCCAGGCTGGCGATATTGGCGCGCATGGCGAACTGGTTGTGCAGCAGCACGTCGAAGCGCTCGCCGCGCAGTTGCCGCCAGAGTTCGCGGTAACCGGCCCAGCCGGCCGTCTTGTCGAAGATCCGAAACTCCACATCCGGGATATCACCTACCAGAGCGTGCTCAGCGCGCCCGACGACCCAAGTCAGCCGGGTGTCCGGCCATTCGTGTTGCAGGGTGCGGACCACCGGTGTCATGTGAGTCACGTCGCCCAGCGCCGAGAAGCGCAGGATGCACAGGGACTCGGGCGGGCTGGTCAGGGGTAGTACGCGGGGCATGGTCGCTGCGGCTCACTTGTGAGACTTGCGGCGCCCGGAGCGACGGGCTCGGCGGTGATCCTTGACGCCGGGGTACATGTCTACCTCGGGGTCCGGTTGGCTCTTGAAACGGCGGTGTGCCCAAAAGTACTGCTCCGGGTGTTCGCGTACGGCCTGCTCGATAATCTGGTTCATACGTGCGGCGTCCGCCTCATCGTCTCCGGAGGGATAGTTCTCCAGCTTCGGCCCGAGCACCACTTCGTAGCCCTCGTGTCCGGGCAGGGCGTGATAGAAAAGCGGCACGACACGTGCCTTGCTCATTCGCGCAAGACGCGGGAGTCCGGTCACGGTGGCGGCCGGGATGCCGAAGAACGGAGCAAAGACGTTCTGTCGGCTGCGATAGTTCTGATCGCCCGCGTACCAAACGGGTCGACCATCACGAAGGGTGCGCACGATGCCGCGCAGGTCATCTTTGGACAGTACGGGCCCGATCCTGGCCCTTCCCTGCCTCATGGTGGCATCCGCCTGGGGCCGGCGATCCATGGGCTTGTAGATCACGGCCATGTCGATTTGCCGACTCAGCAGGCGGCCGGCGATCTCGATTGGCGTGAAATGACCCGAGAGCAGGATTACAGGCGACCCGTCGGCCTGTGCCTCCTCCAGATGCTCCAGTCCGCGGACGCGCAGCGGGATGTTGTCTACACGTGGTCCGCCGAACCATGCCAGCGCCAGTTCGGCAAAGCCGCGACCGGTATAACGGAAGTTGGAGCGTACCAGGGCCTCGCGTTCGCGGGCCTCCAGTTCAGGGAAGCACAGTTCGAGGTTGCGACGGATGATCAGTCGTCGCTGGCGGGCCAAAATATAGGTAACAGGCCCGAGCGTCTCGCCCAGACGCAGCACGAGCGGCGCGGGCAGACGAGCGATAAGCCATAGCAGGCCTACGCCGAGCCTGTGGCCCCAGTTGGAAAAAAGTGCCAGGTGAGCGCTCACGGGGATGGCATCAAGTGGGAGTTGATGGCAGAGCCGCTCAGTATATCAGGGGCATCCGGGCCCTTGGTGTGTCGCAGGGATCAGGTGACGTTCCGCGCTGATGTTTCTTCACCGGGGCCCCTCTTTTCCGTCTTCGAACTGGACCTTGTGCAATGCAGCGTATGCACCATTGCGGCCCAGAAGCTCGGCGTGGGTGCCGGCTTCGGTGATGCGTCCGGAATCTACGACCACGATGCAATCGGCATCTTCAATAGTCGAGAGGCGGTGAGCGATCACAAGAGTGGTGCGATCGCGCATGAGAGTCTCCAGTGCGAGCTGGATCTTTTGCTCCGACTCGGAGTCCAGCGCCGACGTGGCCTCGTCAAGGATCAGAATGGGTGCGTTTTTCAGGAGCGCTCGCGCAATGGCGACACGCTGGCGTTGCCCGCCGGACAGCATGATGCCGTTTTCACCAACGACCGTGTCAAAGCCATTCGGGAGCTTGTCGATGAAATCGAGCGCATTGGCCGCTCGCGCCGCTTCTCGGAGCTGGTCTTCCGAGGGTGGTTCTTTCATCCCATAGGCGATGTTGTGTGCCAGTGTGTCGTTGAACAGGACCACGTGCTGGCTGACGACGGCTATTTGGGAACGGAGATCCTGAAGGCGGTATTCCTGAATTGGGTGTCCGTCCAGGCGGATTTCACCTTCGTCGATCTCGTAGAAGCGGGGCAAGAGCCGAGCCAGCGTTGTCTTGCCGCTGCCTGAGCGGCCTACTAGGGCAACGGTCTGGCCTGGTTGGATGACCAGGTTGATATCCTGGAGTACTCGTTGGTGGCTCGTCGGGTACTGGAACCCTACGTGATCGAATTCGATCAGCCCCGTGGCGCGGTGCAGGGGGCGCTTGCCGTTATCTGCCTCCGGAGGGGTGTCCAGGACCTCGAATACACTCTCGCCTGCGGCCAGTGCTTTCTGGATCTCGGCATTGACGCCCACGATGCGCTTGAGTGGGGGTAGCAGCAGGAGCATGGCGACGACAAACGAGACCATCCCTCCAGGCGAAATCGTCTCGAGTACCAAGTCCATGGTTGCGAGGTAGACGATGAGGGCCAGGGCAATGATGGCTCCGAATTGCGATAACGGCTGGGCGGCGGCCTGTACGGCCTTATGGCGCATGGCCTGGCGGTGAAACCGCTCGTTGGTATCACCAAAGCGTCGGGCTTCATAGTCCATCGCGCCGAAGATCTTGACCTCCGTCTGGCCTCGAATCCCGTCTTCAGCGATTTGCGCGTAATCCCCGGTTGACTGCTGCATGCGGCGGCTGATCTTCCGGAATTTGTGGTTGGCGCCCGTAATTACCAGGCCGACGATAGGCGCCACGGTGAAGACGATGAGCACGAGCCAACCGCTGAGGTAGGTCATGTAGGCCAGAAGAAACAAGACGGTGAAGCTGTCCCGAATCAGGACGACGATGGCCTTGGATGCGGCCGAACTGATCTGCGTCACGTTGTACGTGAGCTTGGCCAGCAGGGTGCCGGGGGAGTGCCGGTCGAAAAACGAAGATGGCAATCGGAGATAATGTTCGAACACCGCTTGGCGGATGTCTTTCACTACCTTGCGCCCGATCCAGGCGACGCTGTAATCCGAAGCGAAGGTGGTCAAGCCGTGAAAGAGGAAAATCCCGATCAGGGCAGCCGGTACCCACAGGCGAGCGCCGGCGTCTTGCTCGATAAAGGTGCCGTCAACGAGTGGCTGGATAATCCAGGCGAACGCGGCCTGACCGGCGGCGGCCAGGATCATCGCTGTGATCGCCAGGAAGCCCAGGCGCCAGTAGGGCTTGATGAACGCAAAGATGCGTTTGTAAAGGTGCCAGGACTTGCCAGCGGTCGGGTGGTTCGGGTTCTGGTCGATCGAGCGGGCGCCCATCTGGGTTCCTTGGCAGGCTAGGTGCTAGGCTTGGCGACACTGCATTGATGTGCGGCGCACCTGGGCAAGCGGAGCGCAAGCCGGGTCAGTAAGCCGAGATGGTGCGCATGATAACAGACGTCCGGATCCGTCCCAGGATCAGGGACGCGATACTGGCCGCATGGTAGCATGCGCGCCTGACCTGCCATGTCCCCTGATGTGGGCGCTTGTGCGCAGCCTATCCGGAGTAGTTTATGTCGAGCCATACCATTGTTCCCGGTCGTATCAGCATCTCGATTCCTCACTGGCAGGTCCTGCCTCTGCTGCAGCCGTGCCTGCGTTCGATCCGCAAGAACACGCGCGGCAAGGATGTGGAGGTCATCGTCATCGACAATGGTTCGAAAGACGAAAGCCTGGAGTACCTGCGTTCGCTGGAATGGATCCGCTTGATCGAGCGACCGGAAGAGGGGCTGTTCAATTTCCCGCACAACGTCTGGACCTCGCACGATATCGCGTTGAAAGAGGCCACAGGCGAGTTTCTGGTCACGATGCATACGGACCTGTTTGTAAAGCGCGAGGACTGGCTGGACGAATACCTGAAGGCGATGGGGGATGATCCCCGTCTTGGTGGCGTGGGCACATGGAAGCTGGAGCTGAAGAACCCCGTCTACGAGTTCCAGAAGCGTGTCTTTCATGTGATCCGTAGCAACATCAAGTACGCTCTTGGGCTGCGCAAGAAGCGCTACGTGTGGAAGCAGGGTCACTATCCCAAGGACTTCTGTGCGATGTATCGCCGCCAGATTCTGCTGGACGAGGGGCTCACTTTCCGCAGTGTTGAGGGCAAAAAGGGTTTCTACGACCAGAGTGGTGGCTACTCGATTTCCGCCCAGCTCTGGGACAAGGGGTACCCGACTAAAGTTGTTCCAGTGCGTACCATGATGCCGCGCATCGTCCACCTTGGGCATGGCACTGCTGCTGTCTCCCCCGAGAAGACCCATCGCCGGAACCAGCAGAAGCTCGAGACCCGACGTGACTCATTATTTGACGAGGCTTGGGTGCAGGAGCTGCAAACCAATGCGGCTCTTGATCGATGAGCGCAGAAGTCCGCTGATCGGCCGAGGCTGATGCCGTGAATGCAGGCGCATTCTTCCGGGTGCGCGGATTCTGGTCTTTTGCCCGGTTCCGCGCCGGGGTCAGGGATTCCCGGTGGCTCGGCTGGGCGCTGGCTATATTCCTTGCGGGGTTTCTTGCCGCCTGGAGTACCCGCTTTCATCGCGATGTTCTGTACCTCCTGATAGTGTTGCCGTTCCTGCTGGCCATGAGGTGGCAGGACTGGGGCCTCCTTCTTTCTTCTCGCGTCTTCCAGTTTCTGATCCTGTGGGTCGGAGTGCTCTCGGCCTCGATGTTGTGGAGTGACCCAAGTCTGGTCGACGCCGACGAAGTTTATGACAAGGTCCGTTATGCGCTTCTGACCCTCATTTTTGTCTCGGCGACAGCCTGGGTTGTAGCGACCCGCGACGACTGGTTCGATCGCCTGGTTCTGGTATTGATACCCATAGCGGCGGTTGTTCTCGTGTATTCCATCGGGGTTTACTACGCGGATCATCCGTTTCCCTCGACGCGACTGAACAACATGGTCTTTTACCGCGACAGTCCGAATCGCGGTTCCGTCGGCTTCTTGCTGGTGGCGCTAGTCGGATTGGCCGTCGCCTTGAATCGAGACAAGGGATATCTGCGGATTCTGGGCTGGGTCGGCGTTGCGGTTGGGGTGGCGTTTATTCTTCTTGCGCAAAGCCGTGCGCTACTGCTCGGATTCTCGGTCGGGGCGGTCGTCCAGCTTGCATATTTTCGCTACTGGAAGGTGCTGTTGGGGCTCGTCTTCGGGGTGGGGGCGTTTGTAGTCGTAACTCACGTCATGGATTTTGGGTTCCGAAGCTTTATCGAACGTGCGGATGCTAATCGCTTTACTGTCTGGTTGGCCGTTGTCGATCGCATCATGCAGAACCCCTGGTACGGCGAGGGGCTCATCCTGGATCGTGCCGTCATGGGCGGTGATGGCCGAACGTATTACAGCCCACACAGCATCTGGCTGATGTCGACGCTGGTAGCCGGTATTTGGGGGGCACTCGCTTGGGCACTCTTGGTGCTAGTTGCTATCCGAGAGGCTGTTCACCAAGTGGGGATGACGAGTCGGGAACGTATCGCCGGACTAGCGTTTGGTATATCGATGTTCTTCGGCGGTATCGTGATGTTGTCGTTTGATGGCCACGAGATCATTCACCGGGTAAATCCGCATTTCTGGCTTGGCCTCTGGGTTCCTCTCGCATTGCTGATTGGGTATGAACTACGACGCCGTCTCGCTTAAGGGTCTCGGCAGAAGCTGATTCCCGAAAAAATGCTTCAGCGTTAGCTAGAGTAAGTTCGGGCTGTAGTTTGCGATTGTCTCCATCATCGAGGGGTCTCAGTCCCTTTAGAGAGAGTGCGCCACCTGTCTGGTTTGTTTGGTTAGGCCATCGAGGCTCGTAACGGGGGCTGGTCGTTCTTGTCCAAGCTCTTTGCATACCCGAGTAGCTCGAAGTCTTGCTTGTACGTTTCAAAAACGGAGATCCGACTTTCATCGTCGTATAGTTCAAAGAGGCGCGACGTGGCGCCTGTCTTGCCATGTTTCCAGTCGGATCGACCGGTTTCGCTTGTAATCGCGAGCCGGGTTCGGATAGCGTTCAGATCCTTCGTGAGCGTTTCGACGGAGCCTAGGTAGTCTAGACAGTCGGTTCCGCACGGAATCAGGTCCGTTTGGCGAAACCAGTGGACGTCGTCGCGATACCCGCCTTTCGCGAGGTATGCGCAGAACTCGTTGAAGGTGATTGGCGCGGTGCTCGCGCGGCCCAGCGCTCTCGCGACGGGGACCCTTTGACGCTTTTGGCCTTGGATTTTGTCCAAGTATGCTGACGCTACGCGGGTATATGGGTTTCGAACAACCGAAAAGAGGAAGAACCGCTGGTGAAGGCGGTAGGTCTCCAGGAACCCCAATGAGCTCGCACGATCGTATCCGGATTTATAGGCTCCGGCGCTGTCGCCGTTTTCGGTTTCGATATTGCTGATGGCATAGCTGACAGTGGAATTGGCCGCTTTGGGTATGCGGAAATAGATGAAACGCCGTTCTCGGTCCACGGCAATTCGAGTGTCGACCTTGGTGGTACCGTATCGACACGGATAGCGGAGAAAGAAAGGCGACAGGTGGACTTTCAGATGCGTTCGCAACCCCATGGTCGGTACCTTTGCTTCATCTGGCGCAACAGTTGGAAATAGGCTCGATCAGATTCGTGATGTCGCCGGTCAGGGGGACAGGTAGTGTTCTGCGGCCCGGGCGGCGGTGAACTGGGAGGCCCGGTCTTTCAGGAGCAAGCGATCGGGGGGGGCGTCGATCGTGGCCAGCAGGGCCTCTGAAATCTGTGCCGGGTCGGATGGCACCATGGTGCCGAAGCGACCGTGATCCAGGATTTCAGCGGGTCCCCCCGGGCAGTTGGTGGCAACAACAGGGCAGCCCGATGCCAGCGCTTCGACGAGCACGTTACCAAAACCTTCCCAGCGCGAGGTGAGGGCGAAGACTGATGCCCGAACCATATACTTTAGCGGGTTCGCGGCGAACCCCGGCATGTGGATGTCCTGTCGAATACCGAGTTCGTCAGCCAGTCTCTCCAGATTGGCGCGCTCTGGCCCGTCACCCAGGATTATTAACCGGAGTGGGCGCGTTTGTCGCGCGGCTGCGAATGCTCGGATGAGCGTAGCCTGGTCCTTCTGAGCGGTCATCCGCCCGACATTCAGGATCACTGGGGGGGAGCTTTCGGCGAACCAAGGGTGATCGAATGGTTCGCGGATCCGTTCCCACAGGGCATCCGTGACTACCGGGTTGTAGACGGTCTTGATGCGTTCTCTTGGCAGATCGAGCGTGCTTGCCAGATCATCGGCTACTGCGTCAGAGATCGCCACGAGCGAGTCGGCCTGCGAATACATGCGCCGCAGCAGGGGGCGCAGGTGGTGCCAGCGCCAGAGTCGACGATGTTTTTCTGTCGTAAGCGTGTTCGACAAAGGGTTATGTTCGCTAAGGGTCAGGCGAGGTTTGTGCGTTGTTCCGGATCGAGCGATGGCAAGTGTCAGGTTTTCCTGGGTTCCTCCTCCGATTATCCGTTCTGGGCGATACCCTTCGATATATTGCTGGACGCTTCTTAGGTAGCGAAGCGGCTTGGCACCTTTGGCCGGGAGAATCACGGGTTTGAGTAATTCCTTCCAGCTGTCGGGCGCGCTGTTGAGCGCGCGGATGCGCGTTGCTATTGGGTGTTCGCGCCGCAGACGAATGGCATGCCGATCGGGTTGGTCGGCAAGGTGTTCCAGCCCGTCCGGATTCAACACCAGCAAGTCCACCTTGATGCCCATGCGGAGAAACTCGTTGGCGAGGTTCCAGCGATTTCGTTCGAGTCCTCCACCGGCGCCGTAAAGGTGGCGCATGTGGGCAAATACGATCCCCACACGCTCGGGGTATTCGTCAGGCCCTTGCGGCCCCTTTTCAGAAGGTTTCATCGCTGGGTCAGGCGCAGGCGCAAGTGATCGACAGGCACCTAGATGCCATCAGGCTGAAGCGTTCGAGCTTGCATCATGCTCCCGCTCAGGGCGCCGAGTAGCTGACGTCGGAGCCCCTCCCGCGTGAATCGGATCTCCGACTCCTCCCGCCCCTTCCGCCCAGCAGCGCATCGCTCATCCGGAGAAAGGCGGATGAGTTGGTCGAGGATCTCGGACAGCGCGGCCGGATCGCGGGGAGGGGCGAGGTAGCCGGTCGTTCCGAGGACTTCGGGTGTTCCGCCGCCGCGTACCCCTACGACAGGGATCTCGGCCGCCATCGCTTCGAGGAAGACTCTGGCGAAGTTGTCACCTTCGGAGGGCAGAACGAATACGTCGAACGCCTGCATGTACCGGTTGGCACCTGCTAAAAAGCCTGTGAACAGGGTGCGTGAGTGAATACCCAGATCTCTGGTCTCGGCATGAAGAGCTGCGCGCTCTTTTCCGTCGCCTATAATGACGAGTTGGGCCTGAGCGGCGTCTCGTGTCTGCAGCTTCGCAAAGGCCTTTAGTAGATCAGTGATGCGTTTGTAGCTGTCAAAACGGGCCACACAGCCGAAGACGAACTGGTCTTCATCCAGTCCGAGTCTTTCGCGCGCCTCCGTTTTCGACAGCATTGTCGTGCGCAGGCGGTGGGCGTCGATATAGTTATGGACGACGGAGATACTGTCTGTTGGATACCACGGCATGTTCGCGATGAAGCGATCTCTCTGCGCGTCGGTCAGGGTCAGTATGCCCGTGAGGCGCTTGCGGAAGGCTTGGTAGTAGCGCTGACGGCTTCTGGAATCCGTTGCGTAGTATCCGCGCAGCAGTGCGTAGATCGGGCGACCATGGCGAGCGATGACGCTGGCAAGTAGCAGACTCGCGACGCATTTGTATTGATCCCCAATCATGACGTCTGGTCGGTCCCTTCGCAGGATTCGCGCCAGGCGCCATGCGGTTGCGATTCGGTTCCGTCTGCTTGCCTTGTCGCTGAGACGCAGTCCGGTAACGCTGTCAGCTGGACGGTCAGACTGGTACTCCGAGCCGTCGCCGGTCAAGAAGCACAGAGTGAGGCGGGCGCCTGCCTCGCGGTAGACGCGAAAGTGTTCCCGGACGTTTGCACCCACATGGCCCTTTTTCTCCAGCACGATGAGGATATGCTGGTTGGCGAGGGGCCGTTCTTCTGGTGTATCGGTCATGACATCATGTAGTGGCTTGGTGGCCCGCTATGATCCGCGCGCTTTCGCGGGGGGTGCCGGGGCAGCGAGTCGTTATTGGGAGAGAACGTGCAATCGTCAACGCGAATGGATCGAATGCAGAGTCTACCATCTGGCGTTCGCGATCGGCTGTCCGAGCAACTCCGTACTCCGGCTATTCAGGTGGAGCGTCTGGTTCGCGAGGTATTTCTGGTGCGAGCCGGCGGCCAGGAGACCCTGGTGGTCAAGAGCACAGTTGATGCGGACAAGGAGGTCACCGTTAGCGAGGTGCTCTCCGCGCTGGGAGTGCCCGCTTTCCCGGTTCAGGTGATCGATGCTGGCTGGGTGGCCATGCCTTACAGCCCCGCAAAGTCTGTCGCTGCCATTGTCGATCGGGAGCCTGGCGGCCTTGAACGAGAGAAGCTGTTTTATGGCCTGGGGCAATCGCTTCCAGCAGCCTTCATTGCGGGAATGAAGGACCGCAATATGGACAATGTGCTCTTCGATGTCAGCCGCGGCCGTGCGATGCACCTGGATTATGCGGCCGCATTCGCTGAACCCCTCTGGCGTCGAACTCTCGCTGGCCACCGCCTGCTGGGGTACCTGTACCGGCGTTTGCTTCTGGATCCGCTAGTTCATCTGGAGGAAGGGGATCCGGTGGAAGCTCAGCGAGCCTTTCTGGAGGGAGTTCGAGAAGAGAGTTCTCGGCTGGCGGCCATTCCGTTTCGCACCTTTCGGGGGGTGGCGTTTCGCAGAAGAGTGTATTGCACCCTGGGGCTGGCTCACGCCTCACGGATTCCACGGGTCTGGCCGCGGGCAGCCAGGTTGATCCAGCGAAAATACCTGCCCGGCATTCGACGCGCGGTACAAGAGCCGCTACGAGAGAATTTGGTGAGTGGTGGCCACGCGCTTGGTCGAAGGACTTAAGGTTCTTCCAGCTACTTTGCAAAGCGCTTCTCGGAGAGGCGAATGGCGTTCACCACGTCATCGACCCGGATGCTGTCCATTCGGCGACCGTCGGCAAACTTCTTCTTTCCTTGTTCCGGCGGTATATGTTCCGTGCCGCGAACGATCAGGGCCCGGTTGGTTAGAGGGCCCCAGCGGACGGGATCCGTCGGCCCGAACAACGCAACAACCGGTGTGCCCGTTGCGGCAGCCATGTGCATGGGGCCACTGTCGTTGCCAATGAAAAGAGACGCGCGCTCGAAGAGAGCGATGAGGCTTCCAATGCCCAGTCGCTGCACCAGGTTGACCGGCGGGTCCTCGCACAGAGCCTGAACCTCCTGCGCCGCTGTGTGGTCAGGCCCCGCACCGATCAGAATGGGCTGTTTCCCTTCGCGGCGTAATGTGTCGATTACCTGAGCATATTTCGGCAACGGCCAGTGCTTGTATTCCTTCCCTCCGGCTACATGCAGGCAGATCATCGGGCGCTCCGAGTCTATTTCGTGCGCACGCAGAGTCTCTTCAAGGTTTGCGTGGTCCGAGGACAGTGGCTCAAGCTTGGGCCATCCCCATTCCAGTTCGGGTACGACAGCTCGCCCTATGGCGCCGTAGATTTCGATGCGGTGTTGCATCCCCTCTGGCTTTGCTACGTGCTCACTGAAGCGCCGAGCATACGGTGCGCTGTCTCGACAGATTCGCCGTGGGGCGCCACTCATGGCTCCGAGCCAGCCCCCGCTGCCGCTGCCGCCGAAATCGAGGGCAATCGTGGGTCTTGTGGAGCGGACTGTATGGAGTAGCTTGATGAATCCGATGAAGTCCCTTGCCGGGCTGCCCGTTCTGGGCAGTGTGACAATCGGGCCCTTTAGCGTTGGGATCCGTTTCGCGAGTTCGGCGTGAGGTTCATGAATGACGAGGAGATTTTTCTCGTGCTGGGCCAGAGCAGAGAGGACCGGTGTGGCGACGAGAAAATTTCCCAGGTGCTGATCCAGCATGAGTTGTACAAGTCGATCTTGGTTTTTCACTTCGATGTCCAAAGCTCAGGTCAGGCTGACAGGGGGGCGACGATAGCGCTTCTGGTGCCGTTTGCTAATGACGGTGACGGAGCGGGCGACCGCGGGAAGAAGTCGTTCAACGGGAATGCCGCGAATCTTGCAATAACGGCCGACGAAGGACCGCGCCCAGCTTTGCGTCAGGCCAACCTCGAGCCCGTTAACGGCGAAACGGGCTAGGTCGCGGGCGAGATCCGCCCGGCGCGGCTGGTGATGAAACCGCGCGCCATCCAGGTCGGCGATGATGACGTCTCCTGTGGCTGAGAACAGCACGTTTCCCCACTTGAAATCACGGTGTACAACCCCCGCGTTGTGCAACGTGGCGATCGCTTGAGCGGCCTGTTCACTGAGTAGGGCCGCGTCCGGTAGCGCATCGTCTTCTAGCCATTGATTCAGGCTTGGGTGTTGGGGCAGAGCCTCGCAGAAGAACCAGCTTTCCGCCGAGCCGTCCAGGTAGGCCAGAGGTTTGGCAACCGGCGCGTTATGTCCTTTCAGGTAGGTCGAGAACTCCCAAACCCGGCGGGCACGGGAGCGAATGCCAAGATGCCCAAGAATCCGGTTTCTCCATCGGGATGGATACCGCTTGTAAAAGACAGGGTCGGGCGAGAAGTCCGAGAAAAGGAGCCCGCTCTCGGCCTGGGCATTGGTCTTCAGGCATTCGCGCCGAGCCCCGTCGAGTACGGGGTGCCCCGCCTGGAGCGCTTTCACGACAGGGTGGTCGGGATTGCCGGCACCGCAAAACCCGGAAGTTAGCCGGATGCTTTGGCTGTTCGAGTTCATTGCTATTTGGCTGAAAAACGCGCTTTGGAACCACCACGTCGCAGCCGTTCCTGGTGGCGCGCCTCGGTTGCCTGGGCAATCCGAATAGCAAGGTGGCGGAATGCGACCCGCCCCATGCCGCGCTGTGTTGCATAGTGGCTCAGAAACCGAACACGACTGGTTCGAGGCAGAAAAGACGGATGAGTCATGTTGAGTTGGACCAGGTTTTTCTGGCCGTCACATGGTCTGCCATGTTTTTTGCTTCTTTCGTTGTCCAGGAACACCAACCGTCCGGTTGCGGAGGGGGGTGACACGAGGATATTCCCAAGTCGGAGGTCGCCATGGGTCCATCCGGACTCATGGAGGTGAGCAACGGTTTCTGCGAGTCGGCGGTGAACAAGATGACGGTCCGCAATGGCCAGGAACGGTTCCCCATGGCGGGAAGTGATCAGGTGTGAAAGGCTGGCCCCATTGATGTCCTCCATTACCAGGCACTCGTTCACCCCGATCCAGCCATAGGCGAGTGCGCGTGGTGTATCGAAACCATCTTCACTCATTTGGCGCCCATGCCGAATGGCCCGCATGCCGCGACTGCCCCGGCCGATGGACTTGACGGATTCCCATGGCCCCCTTGGAAGAAAGACCTTTATTACAACTGCCTGACTTTGCCACTGGCCGCGCGCGACGCGGGCCTGCGCCGAGCTGTCCAGGACGGTCCAGCCCGCCTTTGGTTGGTTTTCCAGGAGGGTGAGGCCGGCGTTCTTCAGGTCTTCGTCAAGAGGGGCGACTCCTTTCACGCTTGAGCTTCGCCCGATGCCTGCGAGCCATTGCATCAGCCGTGACATGGGAGGCGCCCGTGTTCCTTGCGGTATTGCGTTCGGGCTCGCTGTGCCACTCGAGTCCAGAGCGTGTGTCTTTCAACCAAGGTGGCGCGGAGTCTGGTGCCATGATAGAGGCGCATGAAACGGAGGATATCTCGTGGCTTGAGGCCGATATCCATGGCGGAGAAGTACAGACCTCCGAGATCCTTGATTTGCGCGCGGGCCGGCAGGCGGGCGTGGAACTGAACGCGGTGCAGATCCATCAGGTGCAGGCGCGGCGGGATGCGGCCGGACCGGATGGCGTTCTCGTTCGAGTTCAGGTCGAGTCGGAAGTGGCACAGGTAGAAGTCGCGGTGATTCATGCCGCTCCCGTGTAGGGTGCGGGCAATGCGGGCGACCTCTCGGATCAACTGCAGGCGAAAGGCGAAGGCCGGTGGTTGTTCGGGCCAGCTCAGGCATTCCTGTTCCAGGGTGCGGGTGCGCCCCAGGTCGCGGGTAATCACGAACGAGCGTTCCCGTGCCGGGTTCAGTCCACGCCGGATGCCGAATGCGACCGGTGGCGTGGTCGGGATCTCCAGCTTCCGCAGCCGGTGGATTGCACGCCATTCGGGTTCGGCACCCAGCACCGGGATGCGGAACTGGCTCAGCTTGCGCAGGATGCGTCGCCACGGCATGCCGTTGTGCACCTTGGCGAAGTAGGGCTGCCCGCCCAGTTCGAAACGGAACGTGCGCCGCCCGTCGACGTTGCGGACGACCTCGCCATCCAGCGCCATGGCCTGCTCGAAGGGGTCTCCCGGGCCGTAGCGTGCGGTTAACGCCGCGTGTAAGGCATCGTCCATCACCAGTTCATTGCGCCGGAGCACCCTCATGCCGCCACCTCGCCATAGCGGGGGCCTTCGATGACCCGCAGCGCGTGCTCGGCGCGTGCGCCGAGTTCGGTGCGAACGCTGTAGCGCAGGGCCGCATCACGCCAGGCCTGCAGTTTGGGTTGGCTCAGCATGCGGGCCAGGGCGGCGTCCATCATGGGCTGCTCGAACGGCGTGGTCAGCACCTCGCCACAGTCGGCGCGCTCGATGTGGAAGGCGTATCCGCAATTGGCTGTAACCAGGGCGGGCAGACCGGCCGCGATCGCCTCGACGATCGCGGTCCCGGTGTTCTCCTGGTAGGCGGGGTGCAGAAGCAGGTCGGCCGCAAACAGGAAGTCGGCCACGTCGTCGCGCCCCTGCAGGAAATGCACCTGCCCCGAGACACCGAGACTTCGGGCCAGGCGCATCAGTGGGGCCGCGCGCCCCTTGCCCAGTACGTATAGCGATGCCTGTTCCCGCAAGCCGTCCGGCAGGGCGGCCAGCGCCCGGATGCTGCGGTCCACACCCTTGCGTCGGAAGTCCGACCCAACCATCAGGAGCATGAGCGAGTCGTCCCCCAGGCCGAGCTGTTTGCGAAGAGCGTGCCTTCGTTGCGGGGTGTCGGCATTGGCGAAGCGGTCAGCCGAGACATACGGTGGCATCAGGTGGAAGCGGTCCTCGGGAGTCGCATACCAGCGCTGGAACAGGGGCTTCTCGGCCTCGGATAGCAGCAGGATGTGGTTGTTCGCCTCGGTGCGAAAGACCGCCCGCTCAAGGGCCGCATGTACGCGGTAGCGCCCGGAGAGGCGATAAAGCTGGCTGCGAGCCTGCGCCCGTTCGATGAAGCAGGGGTCTGCGTTGTAGTAGACATCCAGCCCGGGCAGCTTGTTGAACCCGACGACGCGATCGGGCTGTAGTGCCTGGACCTCCGATTGAACGCGGCGGGCGAAATGGCGATAGCGTGTGTGGTTGCGCCAGCCAGGCACCCGCAGTACACGCAGCTTCAGGTGCGGGTGCTCCGGGGTCCAGCCCTCCCATGCGAGTGTGAATACGTCGATCTGATGGCCGCGCTCCAGGGCAAGCTCGGTGATGCGGTGGAAGTTGCGCTGCAGCCCGCCATGCGGGAAGTACTTGAACAACACGAATGCCAGATGCATCAGTGCCTCTCCGCATGCAGGGCGTCGGCGGCCTCCAGTACCTGCTCGGGCGCCAGCTTGCGCAGGCAGTTCAAATGCCCCAAGGGGCACTCGCGCTGAAAGCAGGGGCTGCATTCCAGACCTAGATGCAGGATGCGCCGGCGGGGGGTTAGCGGCGGCGTGTAGCCAGGGTCGGAGGACCCGTAGACAGCGATCACCGGGCGGCCGGTGGCCGCCGCAATGTGCATGAGCCCCGAGTCATTGGTGATGACCAGGTCTGCGCAGGCAAGCAGGTCAATCGCCTGGCCCAGCTGCGTGCGCCCGGCCAGGTCTGCGCAGCCCGGGGCGGCCTCGGCAATCGCCTGGGTCACTGGACGGTCCTTCCGTGAACCGAACAGCCAGACCTGCCAGCCTGCTGTCAGGCGGGCCCGAGCAATTTCTGCATAGTGCTCGGCGGGCCAGCGCTTGGAGGGGCCGTACTCCGCGCCGGGGCAGAGTGCCAGAACCGGTGCCTCCTGGTTGCCCAGTCCCAGTGCAATGCGTGCCTCGTCCCGACCGCGTTCGGAGATCACCAGCCTGGGTTCCGGAATCGGGGGTGGTTGTGGTGCATCCGGGGCGTGCGCGAGCGCGACGAACCGATCGACCGTGCGATACAGGCGCTGACGGTCCAGTGGGCGGATGTCGTTGAGCAGGCCGTAGCGGAACTCGCCGCGGTAACCGGTCCGTCGGGGTACCCCACTGGCGAAGGCCGGTACTGCCGCCTTTGCTGAACGCGGCAGTACGATCGCCTGCTGATAGTTCGCGTCCCGTAGTGACCGCCCTAGATGCCAGCGCCGGCCGAGTGCAAGCTCCCCGTGGCCCACAGGCAACGGAATGGGACGGCGCACCTCGGGCATGCGCTCCAGAATCGGCAGGCTCCACGCGGGCGCAATCACGTCCACAGCGGGTGCGGGTTCGCGTTGCTTGAGCGTCATGAACAGGCTCTGGGCCATCACCATGTCACCCACCCAGGCCGGGCCGATGACCAGGACAGCCGGGACGTGGGCGCCGCTTGAACTCAACATGATCTCCCGGCCAGCACGAAAGCACACCCGGTCGCGCCCGGGGCTTGCTGGGCGGCAGGGGCTGCGGAACATGGGGCAAGGCTGCCCGGCATGTGGCTTGCGGGTGGCACGAAACTCGGACTGGCGCTGAGAGACATTCCCAAATTGTACATGGCCCTGTGATACCGCGACGTGCGGTTGCTTGTGGCCTTAAGGATACGCGGTGTACTTTGCCCGGCATCGGCGGGCGTGCCCCGCTGACCATTTACATTGTTCAGTGTTTCCCTGGCGGAGAGCGCAAGTGCGGGAAGGAATCATCGAGGAGCTCACGGCGGCCAGCCGGCTGTTCGGGCGGCTGGCGGAGGACCGGGCGTTTGTTGCCGAGGTCGAGACGGTTGGGCAGCGCTGGCTGCAGTGCATCCGCGACGGCGGCAAGGTGCTGCTGGCGGGCAATGGTGGCAGCGCGGCGGATGCGCAGCACATTGCGGCGGAGATTGTCTGTCGTTATCGGGCGGTGCGCCCGGGGGCGGCGGCGATCGCGTTGACGACCGACACCTCGGTGCTGACGGCGATCGGGAACGATTTTGGATACGAGCATGTGTTCTCGCGTCAGGTCGAGGCGCTGGGGCAGCCGGGTGATGTATTCGTCGGGATCAGCACATCCGGGCATTCGCCCAATGTGCTCGAGGCCATCGGGATGGCGCGCAAGCGTGGGCTGGTTACGGTTGCCCTGACCGGCGAGAAGGGGCTGCCGGAGACGCATCCCGCAGATCATGTGCTGCGGGTGCCCGATGCCGCTACCGCGCGAGTTCAGGAGGTCCACGGGCTGATCGGGCATCTGTTGTGCGGGATCGTCGAGGATGCGCTGGTGGCCGATCAGGAACGTTCGGGGTCGGCGTGAGTGCGCGCGCCCTGTTTCTCGACCGCGACGGGGTGATCAATGTCGACCATGGCTACGTGCATCGCCCTGACCAGGTCGAGTTCGTCCCCGGCATCTTCGAACTGGTGGCGGCCGCCACTTCCCGGCACTGGCCGGTGGTGGTCGTCACCAACCAGTCCGGGATTGGCCGCGGCTATTACGGCGACAGCGATTTCCGGCAGCTGACGGACTGGATGAGCGAGCGCTTTTCCGAGCGCGGTGGCCGCATCGAGGCCGTCTACCACTGCCCTCATCATCCCCGTGATGCGCAGCCCGACTATCGTCGGGCCTGTCCGGATCGCAAGCCGGAGCCGGGCATGCTGTTGCGGGCGCGGGATGACCTGGATCTGGATCTCACTGGTTCGGTGCTCGTCGGGGATCGCGCGTCGGATCTCGAGGCCGCGCGGCGCGCCGGGGTCGGCGCCCGATTGCTGTTTGATCCCTCGGGCACGGAACCGCTGCCCACTGAAGACGGAGACATCCGTATCCGCACCCTGCCCGAGGCCATTGCGTGGCTCGACTGAGCCGCTAGCCGCGATGCGCCACATCTTCTATACGGCCCTCCTGCGACTGACTTCTCCGGCCTTGCTGGCGCGGCTGGTGCGCCGCGCCCGGACAAACGCGGTACCAGTGGCCCGCTGGCGGGAATGGCTGGGAGCCGGGGAGCCGCTAACACCCGGCACCATCTGGCTCCATGCCGCCTCGGTGGGCGAGGTGGAGGCGGCGGTACCGCTCGCACGTGCCTTGCGTAGCCGCTATCCGGAGCATGCGCTCCTGATGACGACCACGACACCGGAGGGAGCCGCCCGGGTGGAAGCGGCTCTCGGGAGGGATGTCCAGCACGCCTATCTGCCGCTGGACCTGCCCGGGGCCGTTCGCCGATTCTTGCGGCGCACCCGTCCGGCCGTCGCGCTGATCGTCGAGACCGAGCTTTGGCCCAATCTCTATCGTGCCTGCGAACAGGCCGGTATTCCGCTCTGGGTGGTGAGTGCGCGGCTATCACCACGCTCAATCAAGCGGTACCGGCGTCTGCAGCCTCTGGTGCGGGAAACCCTTGCGCGTGCCGAGAAGATCCTGGCCCAGGACGAGTCGGCCGCCCGGGGCTTTCGCGAGCTGGGGGCGCCGAACGCGCGCGTCCAGGTGGTGGGGAATCTGAAGTTCGATCGCGCATTGCCGCCCGGCCATGAGCAGGCGGCGGATCTGCGTGCGACTGTTGCGCCTGAAGGCGTGCCGGTCTGGGTGGCGGTCAGTACGCGGGAAGGCGAGGAAGAGGCCGTGCTCGAGGCCCATCGCGCGGTGCGCGAATCCCATCCCGACGCCGTGTTGCTTTGGGTGCCGCGCCATCGAGATCGCTTTGACGTGGCTTTCGAGGCGGCCCGGCAAGCCGGGTTTTCGGTCGGGAGGCGCACGCAATGTCCGGGGCCGCCGCTGGATGTGCTGGTGGGCGATACGATCGGCGAGATTGGGGTCTACCTTGGTGCTGCGGATGCCGCTTTTGTCGGGGGCAGCCTGGTTCCCCTGGGGGGGCAGAATGTACTCGAGCCCGCCGCGCTCGGGCTGCCGGTGCTTGTGGGGCCCAGCACCGAGCATTTTACATTCGCAGTCGAGCGCCTCGGGGAGCAAGGTGCTTTGTGGCGTGTGCAGGATGCCGAGGCGCTGGGCCGCGCCGTCGCGGATTTGCTGGGAGATTCCGAGTGTCGGAAAACCATGGGTGATGCGGCGCGCACGGTGATCGAGGAGGGGCGTGGCGCAGTGGAATGCGTATTGGCCGAGTTGGAAAGCCGGTTGCATGATCTGCATTGACCGCCCCGCCAGGTTTTCTAATGATCTTTATTTCTCCTGCTGTAGTCGCTGTCCGCACTCTCGGCATTCATAGCGGTATCGGCGCCGCTGAATCAGATAATGTCGCCGCGCACTTAGTGCGTGGGTCTGGCAGGCGCAACGGTAGGTATAGGTCCGGACCCTTCTGCCTTTCAGGGGGGTGTTGTGCGTAACCCGTGGCTGGCAGCCGAACGTTTCCATCCAGGCTCGCCATTCCGGGCCGTGAGGGCGTACGCGGCGTAACCCGGACGTCCGGTACACGAGTGAGTGCGCCACCTCGTGGGCGACGGTATCCGGGAAGTGTGAATCCCAGTCCTGACAGAACGCCTCGGGGTTGAACCGTAGCTGCTCGTGCCCGTTGCGCAGCCGCCATTGCCCGGCGGCTTTGCCTCGTAGGTTAAAAAGAACTTCGGGGGCCGTGTTCGGCTGTTCCGGTTGTGACTTGATGTAGAATTCGCGCACCTTTTGTCGGATTTGCGCTTCTTCTTCGAGTGTTAATTTATTTCTCGGCTCTTGTAATTTACTTCTATTTTTATCATATTCACCCGTGCGATATGTGCCGTCCAGGGCGTGCGAGGAGTTGGAAGCCGTTCTGGTCATTGAGAAGTTCCGAACGAGGAGACGAGTAATGAGTCTGGATAGCAAGAAGGCCTCCGAACTTTCCGCCGAAGAGCTGTATGCACTGGCCCGTCAGCGGGAAAAGGAAGAAGCCGAGCGCCAGGACGCCGAGCGCCGCAAGAAGCGCGAAAAGCTGATGGAAAAGCGCAAAGAGATGATCGCGCGTCATCGCAAAGAACTCAACGAGCTTGAGCGCCAGATCCGTGAACTGGGCGGCCGTGTCGGTCGTGCTGGTGGTGGTCGCCGTGGCGGCCGGGGCGGCAGCTCGGTCAGTCAGCAGCTGGTCGAGATCGTGGCGGAGAAATCCGAGATGGCGACCAAGGAGATCAAGGAGCGTGCCGAGAAGGCCGGCCTGGATACCAAGAACATCTCGCAAACGCTTGCCTACCTCAAGCGCCAGGGACGTCTGAAGTCCCCGCGCCGTGGTGTGTACAAATCCGCGGCCTGAGCGGGTTGCATCTGCATCTTGCGACGATTGCGGCGGCTATTCCGTCGCAATCGTTTCGCTAACGGGTTCCATATCAAGCTCACCACTGGGCTTGCAGGCCAGGCGGCTCTCGCCGCTGAACCAGTGCTGGATGGTCTGACCTGCAATCTCCCGGCGCCAGCCACTAGCCAGGCGGCCTTCCGTGCCGTCGCTCTTCAGTAGTTCGATCACATCCTTGCGTTGCGCGATCGCCGCGGCGCTGATCTGGTGTTCGCGGGCACACTCGCGCAGCAGCGCCATGCCGATATCGACCAGCACCTCGTCACGCTCACTCAGGCGCGGCTTCTCCGGCAAATGCGGCCATTGCTCGCGTGGCAGGGCCTGGCCTTCCCGGATGGCGGCCAGAAGCGATTCGATGTGGTCGGGCTTCATGCCGCCGGGGAACTGGCGCAGTTCGCGCAAAGCCTGGGTATCAGCCGGTGTGCGGCGTGCGATGTCCAGCAGGAGGTCGTCGGACAGCACCCAGCGCCGGGGACGATTGCTGCTTTGCGCGGTACGCTCGCGCCAGGCCGCGACGCATTTGAGTACCGCGCGTTCTTTGGGCTTCAGCCGCTTGACCCCCGATACGCGCTGCCAGCTTTGTTCCGGGTCCGGTTCGTACAGGGCCGGATTGCTGAGCGCCTCCATCTCCGGGCGCAGCCAGTGCATGCGGTCGTGGGTATCCAGCTCGTGCAGCAGGCGGTTGAACAGTGTCGCGAGGTGGCGGACGTCGTCGGCGGCATAGCGGATCTGGTCCGCGCTCAGCGGACGCCGGGACCAGTCGGTCCGGGTCTGGCTCTTGTCGAGATCGCGATCGAGCACGTTCTTGACCAGGTTGGCATAGCCGACCTGCTCGCCGTAGCCGAGCATGCTGGCCGCAATCTGGGTATCGAACACGGGGCTGGGCACAAAGCCCAGCTCGCGATACAGCAACTCCATGTCCTGCGAGGCGGCGTGGAAGACCTTGGTGATGCGCGCGTCCCGGAACAGCGGGGCGAGCTGCTGGATGTCGAGGCGCAGCGGGTCGATGCAGGCGAGCTGATCCAGCGTGGCGGCCTGTACCAGGCAGAGCTGCGGATAGTAGGTCTTCTCGCGCAGGAACTCCGTGTCCAGCGCGATCCAGTCCGTCCCGGTGATCGAATCGAGAAACGCCTGCAGGGCCTCGGGCGTCTCGATCAGTCCGTGGTCATGCATGGGTCGATTTCTGGCTCGCCTCGAAAGCCGCCTTCTGCTCGGCGGTCGCCTCCTTCTGGTAGCGCTCCTTCCATTCGCTGTAGGGCATGCCGTAGACGATCTCGCGGGCCCCCTCGTAATCGATCGACTCGCCGCGTTCCTCGGCGGCGGCGACGTACCACTTGGACAGGCAGTTGCGGCAGAAACCGGCGAGATTCATCAGGTCGATGTTCTGCACATCCTTGCGTTCATCAAGATGCTGCAAGAGGCGCTGGAATACAGCGGCCTCGATTTCGGTGCGGGTCTTCGGGTCCATCGTGTCTCTCTCCATTCGTCAGGGGACTAGTGATCAACGTACACGCTCGCGCATGAGTCGCTTTTGGGGGCGTTCGACCAGAACGGGTGGCCCGTGTTCAGCTCAGGTGGAGCAGCCAGCGCCGCCGCATGTCCCTTAGCAGCACGAAGATCAACGGCCAGACCAGTGCGCTGGTCGCCACCGGCGCCCAATACCAGGCGCTGTCGGGCGGCAGTCCAATCGCGCCCTGTGGCCACAGGGCCAGGAGCTTGTACAGCGCCGTGAGGACGGCCACCACGATGGCCTGCTGCCAGACGGGGTAAACACGCAGGCGTGGATGAATCTGCAGCACGATGTACGCCACCACCGCCAGGGCGATGGCGTTCTGCCCGAGCAACTGGCCGTACAGGGTATCCAGTAGCAACCCCATGACAAAGGCCGTCAGCACCCCGAAGCGCTGAGGGAAGGCCATGATCCAGTACACCAGCGCCAGCAGGAGCCATTCAGGTCGGGCTGGGGGCAGCGCATCGGGTATGGGCACGATGGCCAGGGCCAGCGCGACGACCAGGGTCAGGGCGATTAGCCAGGGGATGCCCAGCGTGCGGTTCATGGGTTCTCAGCCGCCCCCGGAATGTCGGCCTCGCCCTCCGGTTCTGCTTCCCGTTCGGTCGTTTCCCCTTCTTCTTCCGGGCGGGTATCGGCGTCCGCGTCCGGACGTTCGCTGGTCCACAGCAGCAGGACCTCGCGCGAGCGGTCCAGGGCCGCCAGAGGCTCGGCCTGGATATCAAGAAAGGGTTGTCCCGGCTGGCGTTCGACCGAGGTCACTCGGGCGACCGGGTAGTCCGGCGGGAAGCGCCCGCCGAGCCCGGAGGTCAGCAGGAGGTCGCCCTCCTCGATGTCCTCCTGGGGCGGTACGTGCCGCATTTCGAGGCGCCGCGGGTTGCCGGTGCCGACGACAATGCCGCGCAGGCCGGTACGGGCACTGAGCACAGGCAAGGCGTGGCCGGGGTCGGAGATCAGCAGCGCGGTGGAGCTGGTCATTTGGGTGGACAGGACCTGTCCGATCACGCCATCGGGGTGGATGACAGGCTGCCCCGGGTAGACACCGTGCCGGTTGCCCTTGCTGAGCACGATCTGCTGGCGGAAGGGGTCCAGGTCCACGGCCAGGAGCTTGGCGATCTCGACGCGCTCTTGTGCCCGTTCGGCGGTGTTCAGGAGTGCGCGCAGGCGGTCGTTTTCCATCTGCAGCGCATCGAAGCGCAACTGGCGGGCCCGCAGCTCAGCGTTCTCTTCGCGCAGGATGCGGTTCTCGGTAATCAGGTCTTCGCGGCTGGTAAAGGACTCGAGCAGCCGGCTGCCCGCCCGGATCGGTGCATCGACCGCGACCTGCAGGGGGTAGGCCACCGTGGACAGCGCATTGCGCACCGTCTGCAGCTCGTTCAGTCGGTGATCCAGCGCCATCAGCGCGACACCCAGCAGGATCACCGCGAGCAGGCGCAGAGTGGGCGATACACCCAGTCTGAACAGCGGCTTGCTGATGGCTTAACCTCCGGTTGCGGGTCGTGATTGGGTCAGGGCGGCACCGCGGTTGGCAGGTGCGATGGGAAGAGCCCCACCAATTTCCCAGGATGCGGGGCGACACCCCATCCCCCGATCCAGCCCGGAGTCTACTCCATGGACAGGAAGTCCACCTGTTTCTCGTCGAGCATCTCCAGCACGCGCCCGCCGCCACGCGCCACACAGGTCAGCGGGTCGTCGGCGATGACCACCGGGATGCCGGTCTCTTCCATCAGCAGGCGGTCGATCTGCTGCAGCAGGGCGCCGCCGCCGGTCAGCACGATGCCACGCTCGGCGACATCGGAGCCCAGTTCCGGCGGGGTCTGTTCCAGCGCGGTGCGCACGGCGGAGACGATTCCGTACAGCGGATCCTGCAGGGCCTCGAGGATCTCGTTGGAGTTCAGGGTGAACGAACGCGGCACGCCTTCAGCCAGGTTGCGGCCCTTGACCTCGATCTCCAGCAGCTCCTTGCCTGGATAGGCCGAGCCGACCGCATGCTTGATACGCTCGGCGGTGGCCTCGCCAATCAGCACGCCGTAGTTCCGGCGCACATACGACATGATCGCCTCGTCGAAGGTGTCACCGCCGATGCGCACGGACTCGGAGTAGACGATGCCGTTCATCGACAGCACCGCGACCTCGGAGGTCCCGCCACCGATGTCCAGCACCATGGAGCCCACGGCCTCATCCAGCGGGATGCCGGCGCCGATGGCCGCGGCCACCGGTTCCTGCAGCAGGTAGACCTTGCGCGCCCCGGCGCCGAACGCGGATTCGCGGATCGCGCGGCGCTCCACCTGGGTCGCGCCGCAGGGCACGCAGACCAGTACCCGCGGGCTGGGGCGGAAGATCCGCCGCTCGTGCACCTTCTTGATGAAGTACTGCAGCATCTTCTCGGTGGTGGTGAAGTCGGCGATCACGCCGTCCTTCATCGGGCGGATGGTTACCACGTGCTCCGGCGTGCGCCCCAGCATCTTCTTCGCCTCGATCCCCACGGCTTCGATGGAGCGCGGGCCGCCCGGGCCTCGGTCCTGCCGGATCGCGACCACGGACGGCTCGTTCAGGACGATCCCCTGGCCGCGCATATAGATAAGGGTGTTGGCAGTGCCGAGGTCGATGGAGATGTCGTTGGAGAACAACCCCAGGAGGCGTTTGAGCATGAAGAAGAAACCTGCGTTGGTGGTCGGGCGGGAAAGCCCGAGACTCTAGCAACTGCCCGGGGTTTGGGCAATAACGGCTTTGTGGTAAGTTTGCCGGCCGCATTCCGCATCACCATCGACTGATACAGGGGCCCTTGCCGATCATGTCTGTAGAAGCCTCCGAAGTTCAGCGCATCGCGCACCTCGCTCGTCTGGCGATGAGCGACGAAAAGGCCCGCGAATTTGCCGGCGGTCTGAGCGATATCTTCGATTTTGTCGAGCAGCTCGACGGCGCCCCCATCGAGGGCGTGGAACCCATGGCCCACCCGCTGGATGCCGAGCAGCGCCTGCGCCCGGACGCGGTCACGGAGACCGACAATCGCGAGGGTTTTCAGGCGATTGCGCCGGCCGTCGAGGGTGGGCTTTACCTGGTGCCACGCGTGATCGAGTAAGCCGCGGGCACCGCTGGCCGATTTCGCCGATTTCATCACGCTTTATTAGACAAGAGTTCCCGAAACCATGTCCCAGGAAACCCTGTCCGGCTGGGCGCGCAAGCTCCAGGCCCGCGAGATCAGCTCGCGTGAGCTGACCCAGTTGTATCTGGACCGGATCGAGCGCCTCGATTCACAGCTCAACAGCTTTATTACCGTGACCGCCGAGTCCGCGCTGGCGCAGGCCGAAGCGGCCGATGCCCGCCTGGCCAATGGTGAGCAGACCCCGCTTCTGGGCGTGCCGGTCGCCCAGAAAGACATCTTCTGCACCGAAGGTGTGCGGACCTCCTGCGGCTCGCGCATGCTTGATCCGTTCGTCTCGCCGTACAACGCCACCGTCGTCGAGCGCATGAACGCCGCCGGGGCGGTGATGCTCGGCAAGACGAATATGGACGAGTTTGCGATGGGTTCGTCCAATGAGACCAGTTTCTATGGCCCGGTGCGCAATCCCTGGGATACCGAGCGCGTCCCCGGCGGCTCCTCCGGCGGCTCCGCCGCGGCGGTGGGTGCGCGCCTGGTGCCGGGGGCGACCGGCACCGACACCGGCGGCTCGATCCGTCAGCCGGCCGCGTTCTGCGGCATTACCGGGCTCAAGCCGACCTACGGGCGCGTGTCGCGCTACGGCATGATCGCCTTTGCCTCCAGCCTCGATCAGGGTGGGCCGATGGCCGCGACCGCCGAGGACTGCGGCCTGATGCTGAACGCCATGGCCGGTTTCGACGAGCGCGACTCCACCAGCGTCGAGCGCCCGGCCGAGGACTTCACCGCCGGTTTGAGCCAGGACCTGAAGGGTCTGCGCATTGGCCTGCCGAAGGAGTTTTTCGGCGAGGGCCTGGACGAGAAGGTACGCGGCGTGATCGACGCGGCCGTCGAGGTGCTCAAGGGCCGCGGCGCCGAGATCCGCGAGGTGAGCCTGCCGAACAGCCACCTGTCGGTGCCGGCCTACTACGTGGTCGCTCCGGCCGAGTGCTCCTCGAACCTCGCGCGCTTCGACGGCGTGCGTTATGGCCACCGCTGCGACAACCCCGCGGACCTGATGGACCTCTACACCCGCTCGCGCGGGGAGGGCTTCGGCGACGAGGTGAAGCGCCGCATCATGGTCGGTACCTACGTGCTGTCCGCCGGCTACTACGACGCCTACTACCTGAAGGCGCAGAAGGTCCGCCGCATCATCGCCGACGACTTCCGCAGCGCATTCGCGGACGTCGACGTCCTGCTCGGCCCGACCACGCCGGAGCTGCCGTTCGCCCTGGGCGCCAAGGCCGATCCGGTCAGCATGTACCTGTCGGACATCTACACCATCGCCGCGAACCTCGCGGGCCTGCCGGCGATGTCGCTGCCGGCCGGCGAGATCGACGGCCTGCCGGTGGGCCTGCAGTTGATCGGCAACTACTTCGACGAGGCGCGCCTGCTCGGCGTTGCCCACCAGTACCAGCAAGAAACCGACTGGCACACCCGTGTGCCGGCGGCCTTCGCCTGAGGATCGCCGCATGGAATGGGAAACCGTCATCGGGCTGGAGATTCACGCCCAGCTCAACACCGTCTCCAAGATCTTCTCCGGGGCGCCGACCGCCTACGGCGCCGAGCCCAACCGCCAGGCCTGCGCGGTGGACCTGGGCATGCCCGGCGTGCTGCCGGTGCTGAACCAGGGCGCGGTCGAGCGGGCCGTGATGCTGGGGCTGGCGATTGACGCCGAGATCGCGCCGCGGTCGGTGTTTGCGCGCAAGAACTACTTCTACCCGGATCTTCCCAAGGGCTACCAGATCTCGCAGTTCGAACTGCCGATCGTCGGGCTGGGGCATCTGGATATCGAGCTGGAGGACGGCACGATCAAGCGCATCGGGGTAACCCGCGCGCACCTGGAGGAAGACGCCGGCAAGAGCCTGCACGAGGGCTTCGAGTCGATGACCGGCATCGACCTCAACCGCGCCGGTACGCCGCTGATCG
Organism: Thioalkalivibrio sp. ALRh; assembly: GCF_000381425.1. Lineage (NCBI taxonomy): Bacteria > Pseudomonadati > Pseudomonadota > Gammaproteobacteria > Chromatiales > Ectothiorhodospiraceae > Thioalkalivibrio > Thioalkalivibrio sp. ALRh. The sequence continues at coordinate 817,996 of NZ_KB906519.1, read as the reverse complement.
AGATTGTCTCCGAGCCGGAACTGCGTTCGGCGAAAGAGGCCGTCGCCTACATGAAAAAGCTGCACTCGCTGGTGCGCTATCTCGATATCTGCGACGGCAACATGCAGGAAGGCAGTTTCCGCTGTGATGCGAATGTCTCGATCCGGCCGAAGGGCCAGACCGAGTTCGGTACCCGTGCGGAGCTGAAGAACCTGAACTCCTTCCGTTTCGTCGAGCGCGCGATCAATCACGAGATCGAGCGCCAGATCGACGTGATCGAGGGTGGTGGCAGCGTGGTCCAGGAGACCCGCCTGTACGACCCGGATCGTGACGAGACGCGCTCCATGCGCAGCAAGGAAGAGGCCAACGACTACCGCTACTTCCCCGACCCGGACCTGTTGCCGCTGGTCGTGGACCAGGCCTTCATCGAGTCCGTGCGTGCCAGGCTGCCTGAGCTGCCGGATGCCAAGCGCGCCCGCTTCGTCGAACAGTACGGCCTGTCCGACTACGACGCCGGTGTACTGACCGCCGCGCGCGAGATGGGCGACTTCTACGAGGCCGTGGCCGCCGGCTGTGGCGCGCCGAAGATCGCCGCCAACTGGGTGATGGGCGAATTCTCCGCCGCGATGAACCGCTCCGAGGTCGAGCTGGCCGACGCCCCGGTGAACGCCGAGGGCCTCGCCGGGCTGCTGGCGCGCATCCAGGACGAGACCATCTCCGGCAAGATCGCCAAGGAGGTCTTCGAGGCGATGTGGAACGGCGAGGGCGATGCCGACACCGTGATCGAGGCCAAGGGGCTCAAGCAGATCACCGATACCGGCGCGATCGACGCGATCATCGACGAGGTGATGGCCAACAATCCGCAGCAGCTGGAGCAGTACCGTGGTGGCAAGGACAAGCTGTTTGGCTTCTTTGTCGGCCAAGTGATGAAGGCCACCCAGGGCAAGGCCAACCCGGCTCAGGTGAACGAGCGCCTGAAGGCCAAGCTGGACGGATGATGCAGGGCTGCGGACTTCATGCTTGAAACCGACACCCTGCACCGCTTCATGCTGGAAGAAGCCGGGGTGCGTGGCGAATGGGTACACCTGGACGCGGCCTGGCAGGCCCTGCTGGAACGCCACGAGTATCCGCCGGTGGTGCGCGACCTCCTGGGGCAGGCCTATGCGGCCGTGGCGCTGACGGCCGCCACGCTCAAGTTCGATGGTTCACTGATCCTGCAAATCACCGGCACTGGTCCCGTGCACATGATCGTGGCCCAGGCCGATGGCCAGGGTCGGCTGCGCGGCCTGGCGCGCTTTCGCGAGACGCCCCCCGAGGATGCGACGCTGGCCCAGTGTGCCGGCGACAACGCTCGGTTGATGCTGACGCTGGACCCGGGCGATGGCGGCGAGCGCTACCAGGGGGTGGTCGAGCTGGAGGGCGAGACCCTGGCGGATGCGATGAATGTCTACTTCGAACGTTCCGAGCAGTTGCCCACCCGGCTGTGGCTGGCGGCCAACGGTCAGTCCGCGGCCGGGATGCTCCTGCAGGCGGTACCGGGTGAGGGTGGTCATGCAGTCACGCGTGACTCCGAGGACTGGAACCGCGCGAACATCCTGGCCGACACCACCACCCCCGAGGAGATGCTGAAGCTGGATGCCGGCACGCTGCTCGGCCGGCTGTTCGCCGAGGAGCGCGTGCGCCTGTTCGACGGGACCCCGGTCCAGTTCCACTGCCCCTGCTCGCGCGAGCGGGTTGCCGAGACCCTGCGCGGCCTCGGGCAGGACGAGATCCGCGGCATCATCGAGGAGCAGGGCAAGATCGAGGTGACTTGCGAGTTCTGCAACGCGCAATACCACTTCGACCCGGTGGATGCCGAGGCCCTCTGCGCCACCCAGACAGCCCAGCCGCCAACCCCCGACACGCGCCAGTAGCCGGGTGCAAATAAACCGGACACGGAATCTTCCCGCCGAGAGACAGTCTTTGCTATAGAGATAGTAATGGCATCAGTGTTTCCCTGGCGGGGGGGCTGGTCATGTATTCCCGGCATACCGAGATTCCCACCCTGGATACCCGACCCGGATGGCAGGTCGAGGCCCGCTATTACAACCAGGTGGCCCTGGCCCTGCGGCGGCTGGGCCCCGAGATCCGTCTGCCCCTGCCAATCCTCAAACACCTGGACCTGATCCTGCAGCCGGATGCCTGGGTTGTGGTGGATCGTGTGCTCAACGATATGCCGGTGGTGGCCTGGACGGCCTTCCGCGCCGCCCACCGGCACAACCTGCATCGCCCGGTGGCCTGCGAGCTGCGTCTTTACCACTCCATGGCGCCCATGGTTACCAATCGCGCCCTGAACTGTATGGCCGACCGCCTGACCGCCGCCCTAGCCCAGGAGGATCAGCGTATCCCCCGTGGCCAGGTGGTCGCCTTCCGGCCCCGTTCCAGCGCCTGACTCAGCGTGCCGCTCAGGCCCGCGCCGGGCGCTGTGCGCAGACCGGGCAACCCGGGTCGCGGCGCAGACGAATCTCGCGAAACTGCATGCCGGCCGCATCCACCATCAGTAGCCGCCCGCTCAGGGTCGGGAGCCCGATCAGCAGTTTGAGCGCCTCGGTGGCCTGCAGGCTGCCGATCACCCCCGGCAGGCTGGCCAGTACGCCATTGGCCGCACAGGTGTCCTCGTCCCCGCCGCCCTCGCCATACAGGCAGTGGTAGCAGGCGGCCTCGGGGTCGCGGTAGTCGAAGGTGGTGAGCTGTCCCTCGAAGCGGATCACCGCGCCGGAGACCAGCGGTGTGCCGCTGGCTACGGCCGCGCGGTTGATCGCGCCCCGACTGGCGAAGTTGTCGGTGCCGTCCAGGACCACGTCGGCCTTTGCAAACAGGGTGGTCATGGCATCCACATCCAGGCGTTCGGCGCGGGTCTCGACGTGGCAGTTCGGATTCATCGCCGCCAGGCGCCGCGCCGCGGACTCCACTTTGTCGCGGCCGATATCCGCGTCCGTATGCAGGATCTGCCGCTGCAGGTTCGTGACCTCGACATGGTCCGGGTCGACCAGCGTGAGTCGTCCGACCCCGGCGGCCGCGAGGTAGGCGGCTACCGGCGAACCCAGTCCGCCCAGGCCCATGATGACCGCATGTGCTTCCTGCAGGCGCTGCTGCCCCTCGACTCCGACACCGGGCAGCATGATCTGGCGGCTGTAGCGCAGCAGTTCCGGGTCATCCACGGGGCGTTCTCCAGTGTGAATCGGGTCAAGGCTTAGTCACGTAGTACGGCAAAGTGTAACCGGCGTCACGCTCCTGGGGCGGCTCGGTTAGGAACCGTTCAGGAAGACCCCGTAATTTGGACCTTGGCAATTCTGCCAGTTGCGCAGTTCAAGGAGGTACACGATGAAACGCATGATGATCGCCCTGGCGCCGGCGGCGTTGCTGGCGTTTGCCCTGGCGGCCCCGGCGCATGCGGCCCAGCCGGTCTCCGGCTTTGTGCACACCGGTGCCGCGGCCTTCGACCCTGATGCCCTGCAGCATGTGCATCATCGCCCGGGCCATTATGGTGGCCCGCCGCATGCCCGCAGCCATCCCGGCTATCGTGGCTACAAGCATTCCAAGCGCTCGCATAAGCGCGGGCGTGGCCATCATCACCGGCACTATCACAGCTACCAGCAGCACCATCATCACCACTACCACAGCCGCCCGCGGCACCGCTCGCCCAGCGGCTCGATGAACCTGCACCTGCATCTGCCGTTCTAGGCAGCACCCGCATCACACGGTTGGCCCCGGCGTTCGCGCCGGGGCTTTTTTATGGACGGCTCCCGATCGTGATGCGCTCGTGCCCGGCGGGGTCACGCAAACTCTGCACCTCGCGATAGCCCGCCTGTTGCATGCGGGCGCGAACATCTCGGGCCTGATCGAACCCGTGCTCCAGCAGCAGCGGGGCATCCGGGAGCAGGTGGAGGAGTGCGGTATCGATGATGGTGTACAGATCGCCAAGTCCGGCTTCCGGTGCGGCCAGTGCCTCCCTCGGTTCGAAGCGCAGGTCGCCGCGGGTCAGGTGGGGATCGTCCGGGGCGATATAGGGCGGGTTGCTGACGATCATGTCGAAGGCGTCCTCGGGCTTGAACGGGGCGAGCCACGCCCCCTGCAGGAAGGTCACGTCCAGCCCCAGGGTGTTGGCGTTCGCACGGGCCTGGCGCAGGGCGTCCGGGCTGCGGTCGGTGGCGACGGCCTCGATGGCCGGGCGTTCCGCCTTCAGCGTGAGGATGATCGCGCCGCTGCCGGTGCCCAGATCCAGTACCCGGGGATGCGCGCGTTCGCAGGCGTCGATGGCCGCGATTGCCTGTTCCACCAGCAGCTCGGTCTCCGGGCGCGGGATCAGGCAGGCGGGGGAGACCTCAAGATCGAGGGTCCAGAAGGCGCGGCGGCCGAGGATATGGGCGATCGGTTCGCCCGCCTCGCGACGCCGGCACAGGGTGTCGGCACGTTCGCGCTGCGACGCGGAGGCGACATCGAGCCCGCGGGCGATCAGGGCGCTGGTGTCGAGGCCGGTCGCCGCGCCGAGCAGCAGGCGGGCCTCGAGCCCCGGCTCGTCCGATCCGGCTGCCTGCAGACGGTCGCGCAGCTCCCGCAGCAGGGCATCCAGCGTGGCAGGCATTTCCATTACGCGTCCGCGAGAGTCGCGAGCTGTTCGGCCTGGTATTCGTGGATCAGCGGGTCGATCACCGGGTCGAGGTCGCCGGCCATCACCTGCTCCAGCTTGTACAGGGTCAGGTTGATGCGGTGGTCGGTGACGCGGCCCTGCGGGAAGTTGTAGGTGCGGATGCGCTCGGAGCGGTCGCCGCTGCCGACCAGACTCTTGCGCTCGGCGCTCTGCGCGGCGGCCTGGGCCTCGCGCTCGGCCTCGAACAGGCGCGCGGCGAGGTAGGTCATGGCCTTGGCGCGGTTCTTGTGCTGCGAGCGCTCTTCCTGGCACTCGACCACGATGCCGGTGGGCAGGTGGGTCAGGCGGATCGCGGAGTCGGTCTTGTTCACGTGCTGGCCGCCGGCCCCGGAGGCGCGGAAGGTGTCCACGCGCAGGTCGGCCGGGTTGATATCCGGCATCTCGACCTCGTCCAGCTCCGGCAGGATGGCGACGGTGGCCGCGGAGGTGTGGATGCGGCCCTGGGACTCGGTCTCCGGCACGCGCTGCACGCGGTGGGCGCCGGACTCGAACTTGAGTCGCGAGAAGGCGCCCTGGCCGGCCAGGCGCCCGATCACCTCGCGGTAGCCGCCGTGTTCGCCCTCGCTGGCGCTGAGGATCTCCAGCTTCCAGCCCTGTTGTTCGGCGTAGCGGGTATACATGCGCAGCAGGTCGCCGGCGAAGATCGCGGCCTCGTCGCCGCCGGTGCCGGCGCGGATCTCGAGGAACACGTTGGCGTTGTCGTGCGGGTCCTTCGGGATCAGGTGACGATGGAGCTCGGCCTCCAGCGCCTCGGCCTGTTCCTCCAGGGTCGTGATCTCGGCCTCGGCCATTTCGCGCAGTTCGGGGTCGTCCTCCGCGAGCATCGCGCGGGCCTCTTCCAGTGCGCCCTGGTTGTCGTGCCAGGCCTTCCAGGCCGCGGCGACCGGTTCCAGCTGGCTGTATTCCTGCGACAGGCGGCGCAGCTGGTCGGCGTCCTCGGCGGCGTCCGGCGTGGCCAGCAGCTGTGCGATCTCGGCATGGCGCTCGGCCAGGCCCTCGAGCTTGGTGCGGAACGAGGCCTTCACGAACGGGTGCCGGACTCGGGGTCGTGGCCGGGGTCGTCTTCCGGGCTGGGAAGCTGGAACAGCCGATGGGCGGCATTGAGCAGGCGCGCGTCGCCCTCGTGGGCGGCGGTGTTCAGTGACTTGCAGGGGGCGTGCATCAGCTTGTTGGTCAGGCTGTGGGCCAGCAGTTGCATGGCCTCTTCCGGCGACTTGCCGGCGCGCAGCATCGCCTCGGCCCTGGCCAGGGATTCGGCCTTGACGGTCTCGGCGCGCTGACGCAGCTGGCGGATGCTGTCCACGGAGTCACGGGCGCGCAGCCAGCGCATGAATTCGCTGGCGCGCTGGGTGATGATCTCCTCGGCCTGTGCGGCGGCGGCCTGGCGCGAGGCCATGTTCTCGTCGATCACTTCCTGGAGGTCATCCACCGTGTAGAGGTAGACGTCCTCGAGCTGGCCAACCTCGGGCTCGATGTCGCGCGGGACGGCGATGTCGACCATGAAGATCGGCTTGTGACGGCGCTTGCGCAGGGTGCGTTCCACCGCCCCCTTGCCGAGGATCGGCAGCGGGGCAGCGGTGGACGAGATGACGATGTCGGCCTCGGCCAAGCGATCCGGTAACTGGTTCAGGCTGATCGCTTCGCCATCGAAGCGCTCGGCTACGGCCTGGGCGCGCTCCTCGGTGCGGTTGGCGACGATCACTTTGCCGATCCCGTGGCCGGACAGGTGCTGCAGCGCCAGTTCGATCGTTTCTCCGGCGCCGATTACCAGCGCGGTCAGCGGCTTCAGGTCGCCAAAGATCTGGCGCGCCAGCGAGACCGCGGCAAAGGCCACCGAGACGGCGCTCTGCCCGATCGCTGTCTGGGTACGCACATCCTTGGCGGTGGCAAAGGCGTGCTGGAACAGTCGCTCCAGTGAGCGGCCCAGCGTGCCGGCGTCATGGGCATGCTGGTAGGCCGTCTTCATCTGCCCGAGGATCTGGGGCTCGCCGAGGACCAGCGAATCCAGGCCGCTCGCCACGCGCAGGGTGTGGCGCACCGCGGAGCCGTCGTGGTGCAGGTAGAGGTAGGGCCTGAGTTCGTCGCGGTCGATGCCGTGGTAGCCGCCCAGCCAGTCCAGCACGCGATGTTCCGACTGCTTGCCGCCCTCGCGGAAGTACACCTCGGTGCGGTTGCAGGTCGACAGGATCGCGGTTTCCGGCAACAGGACGCCCGAGCGCAGCGAGTGCAGGGCCTCGCCGAGCTGGCTTTCATTCACCGACAGCCGTTCGCGGATCGCGACCGGGGCGGTTTTGTGATTGATACCAAGAGTGAACAGCATGCTGACGCTATTGTGCCGCAAATACCCGGAAAAGGCCCCCAAAACATACAAGTCACCCAGGATACTTGTGCTTCCCCAAGGGCTACGCGCGTAGTGTAACGACCCGTGCCGTCCGTTACAGTGTCCAGCCGGTGTGCCGCACGGTTGCCGGTTTGGAACCGTGGCACGGGATGGGCGTCCCATTAGTGATGCAACTAAGTGATGCACTTATCCGAGTCTCCCCAGAATGCAACGGAGTAATCCGATCGGACCCGAAATGATTCGACCCCTTTTTGCGGCGCTGGCCGCGCTCGTGCTGGTGGGCTGCGCCCACATGCCTCTGGGCGCCTCGGAGGGCGAGGCCCCGGAGGTGGATCGCCCCGTGATCCTCCCGATCATGCCGGCGCAGGACCCGGAAGCGGCCCTGATGCTGGGTGTGCTGGTCGGCGAGATTGCTGTGCGCTCCGGGCAGTACGAAGAGGCCGCGCGCTACTACGGCGCCGCGGCCCTGCTCAGCGACGACCCGGCTATCGCCGAACGGGCCACCCGCATTGCGCTGTTCGCCCAGGACCGCAACCAGGCCCTGCAGTCTTCCGAGCGCTGGCGCCAGCTGGCACCGGAGAGCCTGGATGCCCTGCAGCTGTCCACGGTGCTGCGTCTGGACCTCGGGCAGCCGGACCCCGCTGCCGAGCAGATGGGCACGGTGATTGACCTGCAGACCGTGCAGGGTGGAGATCCCTACGCGGCGCTGGGGGCGGTGGTCGGTCAGACACGCAACCGCGAGGCCGCGCTGGAGGCCCTGGAGAGCCTGACGGATCAGCGTCAGGACGACGTCGGTGTCCATCGCGTATTTGCAGAGGCCGCACTGCGCTTCGCGCCCGGCGAGCCGGCGCTGGAGGCGACCGCTCGGGGTGTGGAGCGCTTCCCGGAATCCGTGTCTTTGCGTCTGTTGCGCGCCCGTGCCCTGGACGAGGTGGGGCAGTCCGACGAGGCACTGGAAGAACTGCGCACGACGGTGGCCAGCCACCCCGAGAGCCGAGAGGCCCGTTTTGGCTATGCCCGCATGCTGGCGGAGCACGATGATCGCGAAATGGCACGCGAAGAGATGGACCGCCTGGTCGAGCAGGACCCGGAGGATGTGCAGCTGCTGCTGGCCCTGGCGCTGATGAACCTCGAGGCCGAACAGCTGGGACCGGCCCGGACCTATCTGGAGCGACTGGACGCCCTGGGCGAGCGCGAGGACGACATCGCCTACTACCTGGGGCGGCTGCACGAGATGGAAGACGACCCGGAGGGGGCGCGCCAGGCGTACGAGCGGGTCGGGGGCGGCAGCCACGCCGATGATGCCCGTCTGCGTGCGGCGCGCATGACGCTGGAGGTCGAGGGCGAGTCGGCTGCGCGCGAGCGTTTCGAACAGATGCAGCAGGGCCCGGATACGGAGCTTGCCCGACGCGCCTATCTCGGCGAGGCGAACCTGCTGCGTGAAAAGGGCGAGTACACGACTGCGCGCGAACGCCTGAACCGGGGGCTGGTGCAGTTCCCCGGCGATACCCGGTTGCTGTATATGCGCGGCCTGGTGCACGAGCGCCAGGATGAAATCGAGGCCGCCGAGGCGGATTTCCGCGCGATCCTGGACAACGATCCGGAGAACGTCGCCGCGCTGAATGCGCTCGGCTATACCCTGGCTGATCGCACCGACCGCTATGAGGAGGCGCTGGATCTGATCGAGCGGGCCTACGCGCAGGAGCCCGACGACGCGGCGATCATCGACAGTTATGGCTGGGTCCTCTATCGCCTCGGGCGCCTCGACGAGGCCGAGGACTTCCTGCGCCGCGCCTACGATCTCTCCGACGACGGGGAGATCGCGAGCAACCTCGCCGTGGTGCTCTGGGAGCGGGGCGAACGCGACGAGGCCCGCTCCATTCTGGAGGCGGCACTGGAGCGCGAGCCGGATCACGAGCGCCTGCTGCGGGTGCGTGACGAACTTCTCGATTGATGTTGTCTGGATCCCCAGAGTCCCGTGCGCCCTCGTGGGCGGGAGTGACCCGTTGGGTGTCAGGTGTCGTCGTGGCGCTGGTGCTGATCGGTTGTACGGCCCCAATGCCTCGTACCGAAGACCCCGCTGCACGACAGGCCTTCGACGAGCGCGCCGAGGTCGTGAAGGCCTTTGATGAGTGGCGCCTGGCGGCCCGTCTGGGGCTCTCCACCGAGACGGAATACTGGTCCGCGCAGCTGAATTGGCGCGTGCAGCAGGAGCGCCATGTCCTCGACTTGTCTGGTCCCATGGGACGTGGGGGTGGCCGTCTGACGCTGGCCCCGGATCAACCCGCGGTGCTGATCACGCGAGCCGGCGAGCAGTATCAGGCCGAGGACCCGGATGCTCTGGTCGCCTACCTGACGAACGAGGCGATACCGGTGTCCGGCATGCGCTACTGGGTGCGGGGTCTGCTCGCGCCGGGCGCCGAGTACGATCTCGAGGTGGACGAGGACGGCTTGCCCCGGCGCATCGAGCAGTCCGGCTGGGTGATCGAGTTCGGCGAGTTCGATGAGGTTGACGGCATGGCGCTCCCGGTGCGCATGGACCTCGAGCGCGAGGGCGTGGAGCTGCGTGTGCGCATCGCTAACTGGCACATGGCGACGCGATGAGCGGCGATTTCGATGTGGCCTTCCCCGCGCCGGCCAAGATCAACCGATTTCTGCATATCACGGGGCGGCGCGCCGATGGTTACCATGAGCTGCAGAGCGTGTTTCAGTTCGTCGGGCTGGCGGATTCGCTGCGCTTCGAACCGCTGGAGCGGGGGCGATTCGAGATGTCGGCCGGGGCGCTCGATGGAGGTCACAACCTGTGCCTGCGGGCCGCGCGGGCGCTGGCGGAGGCCAGCGGTTCATCCTTTGGGGTGCGGGTGCATCTCGACAAGCGCATCCCGATTGGAGGTGGCCTGGGTGGGGGCAGTTCCGACGCCGCAACCACGCTGGTCGTACTGAACCGACTATTCGATCTCGGGCTGTTGGAGGATGACCTGGCCGCGATTGGCTTGGGCCTGGGGGCTGATGTGCCGGTTTTTGTGCGCGGCCGGGCGGCCTGGGCCGAAGGCGTCGGGGATCGCCTGGTTCCTCTGGAGCCGGATCTGGCCTGGTTGCTGCTGGTGGACCCCGGCGTTTCGGTGGCGACAGGGCCCATGTTTGGCTCAGCGGAATTGACACGCGACTGTCCCGCCGAGACAATTTCGCCCGAAATTGATGCCGCGCGCTTTCGTAATGTGTTCGAGCCGCTGGTTCGCCGGCAGTATCCACTCGTTGCCGAGGCACTGGACTGGATGGGCGGGCAAACGGAGCGCGCGCGGCTGAGCGGCACTGGGGGCTGTATCTTCGGGATGTTCCCGAACGAGCAGGCTGCCCGCCAGGCGCAGGCCGCACAGCCCCGTCCCTGGCGGAGCTGGGTGACGCCGCTGACGAACGTGTCGCCCCTGCGGCAGTGGCTCCCGGGCAGCGCCGCCGCCGAGGGTGCCGAACAACAAGTAATTGGGCCGTAGCCAAGCGGTAAGGCAACGGGTTTTGATCCCGTCATGCGCAGGTTCGACCCGAGCGGCGCAGCCGCGAGAGCACGCCACCGCAGGTGGCGCCCGAAGGGTGGCGCGCAGCGCCATCATCCTGCCGGCCCGGATCGGCGGCAGCCGATCCGCCATCGGTTCCGGAAGCGGAACCTAGGCAGGGTTGGGGCAGGCAACAACGAGCAATTGGGCCGTAGCCAAGCGGTAAGGCAACGGGTTTTGATCCCGTCATGCGCAGGTTCGAATCCTGCCGGCCCAGCCATACAACGAAACCCGCGGCGCACGGCGCCGCGGCACCGGCCAAAGGGCCGGCAGGATGAGAACCGGGTTCGACTCGAGCGGCATAGCCGCGAGAGAACGCCGTCACTGGCGGCGGCCCGAAGGGCGGCGCGAAGCGCCGTAATCCTGCCGGCCCAGCCATACAACGCGGGTGGTGATGCTGGATATCGCCACCGCGCCACACACCACCGGCCCCGGCGCCACGCCGGGGTCTATTTTGGAGCCAGGTGACCCGTTCACCCGCTCCGCACCACCCAGACCGGAAAAAACCGTGGTCGACAAGAGCCGAATGATGGTCTTCGCGGGGAACGCGAACCCCCGCCTGGCACAGAGCGTTGCCGAGCACCTGGGCCTGCCGATGGGCAAGGCGATTGTGGGCCGCTTCAGCGACGGCGAGGTGCAGGTCGAGATCCTGGAGAACGTGCGCGGTCGCGACGTGTTCCTGATCCAGCCGACCGGGCAGCCGACCAACGAGAACATCATGGAGCTGGTCATCATGGTGGACGCGCTGCGGCGCGCCTCGGCCGGTCGCATTACCACCGTGATCCCGTACTTCGGCTACGCCCGCCAGGACCGCCGGGTGCGCTCGGCGCGGGTGCCGATTTCGGCCAAGGTGGTCGCGAACATGATCGAGGCGGTCGGTGCCGATCGCGTGCTGACTATCGATGTGCACGCGGATCAGGTGCAGGGCTTCTTCAACGTCCCGGTGGACAACATCTACGCCTCGCCGGTGCTGCTGGGCGATGTCTGGCGGCATGTCTCCGGCAATCTGACCGTGGTTTCGCCGGATGTTGGCGGTGTGGTGCGTGCCCGCGCGATTGCCAAGCGCCTGGATGATGCCGATCTGGCGATCATCGACAAGCGCCGTCCGCGTGCGAACGAGTCCGAGGTGATGCATATCATCGGTGATGTGCGCGACAAGTCCTGCATCATCATCGACGACCTGGTGGATACCGCCGGCACGCTGTGTCAGGCGGCCAAGGCCCTGAAGGCGCACGGTGCGGCGTCGGTGAGCGCCTACGCCACGCACCCCGTGCTTTCTGGTGCAGCAATTGATAATATTAACGGTTCGGCGCTGGACGAGCTGGTGGTGACCGACACTCTGGCCCTGCAGCCGAATGCCCAGGCCTGTGCAAAGATCCGGCAGCTGTCGGTCGCGGAGATGCTGGCCGAGACCATTCGTCGGATTAATCTCGAGGAATCGGTCAGTTCGCTGTTTGTGGACTGAAGCCTCGGGCGCAAGGCGCTACTGGCGCCACGATTTCGGGGGATTGTCCCCCAACTTCACGCCTCATCTGGTCGCGGATGAGGCGTGTTCATTTGGAGAAAGCAACGATGAGCATGAGTTTTACCATTGAAGCCGAGAAGCGGGACGAGCAGGGATCGAGTGCGAGCCGCCGCCTGCGTCGCGCCGGCAAGCTGCCCGCCATCCTGTACGGTGGCGAGAATGACGCGCAGCCGATCACCCTCGACCACAACGCGATGGTGCACAACCTGAAGCATGATGCGTTCTACTCGCACATCCTGACGGTCAAGCTGGATGGCAAGAGCGAGAAGGCGATCCTGCGCGACGTGCAGCGTCATCCGTTCAAGCCGACCATCTACCACGTGGATCTGCTGCGTGTGTCGGCGAACCAGCCGATCCGTGTGCACGTGCCGCTGCACTTCCACAATGAGGAAGAATGCAAGGGCGTGAAGCTGGGTGGTGGCATGGTCAGCCGCATGCTGAACGACATCGAAGTCGAGTGCCTGCCGGGCGACCTGCCCGAGTCCATCGACATCGATGTGGTCGAGATGGACGTCGGTGACACCATCCACATCTCCGAGCTGAAACTGCCGAAGGGTGTGGAAAGTGTGGCCCTGATGCACGGCGAGGACTACGACTACGCCGTGGTCAGTGTCCTGCTCCCGCGTGCCGCGAAGGCCGAAGAAGAAGAGGGCGAGGAAGTCGAAGCCGCCGAGGCCGAGGGTGCCGAGGCCGAGGGTGGCGAAGAAGCGTCCTCCTCCGGCGACGAAGGCGGGTCCGAGGACAAGGAATAAGCCTCACGGCCATTCCTGCGCCCTTCTGACCCATGGCTATTCGCCTGATCGTCGGGCTGGGCAATCCGGGCCCGCGTTATGCCGAGACCCGGCATAACGCGGGCTTCTGGTTTGTGGATGCCCTGGCTCGTCGTCATTCCACCGAATTTCGCAGCGAGGGCCGCTTCGATGGCGAGGCGGCGCGGCTGACTCTGCCCGAGGGCGACTGCTGGCTGTTCAAGCCCATGAGTTTCATGAACAAGAGCGGTCTCCCGGTGCGCAAGTGCGCGGATTTCTATCGTATTGCCCCGGAAGAGATTCTCGTGGTGCATGACGAGCTCGACCTGGACCCCGGTGTCGCGCGCCTGAAGATGGGCGGCGGGCACGGTGGCCACAATGGTCTGCGCGACCTGCATCGCCATATGGGTGGGCCGAACTATGCCCGGCTGCGCCTGGGTATCGGTCACCCCGGGCATCGTGACGACGTCGTCCCGTTCGTGCTGGACCGGCCTGGTCGGGACGATGCCCGTGCGATCGAGGATGCCATCGATGCCGCGCTGGACCAGGTGCCGGCGCTGATTGCCGGGCGCTGGGACGAGGCTGTACGCAATCTGCATGGCGGCGGGTCGAAGGCGGCCCCCGGTCGCACAACCCCCGAGGAAACCCGATGAGTCTGAAGTGCGGGATCGTCGGCCTGCCGAACGTCGGCAAGTCGACCCTGTTCAATGCCCTGACCCGCGCCGAGATCGCCGCGGAGAACTATCCGTTCTGCACCATCGACCCGAACGTGGGCGTGGTGGAGGTGCCGGATCCGCGCCTGGCGCGGCTCACCGAGATCGTGAAGCCCGAGCGTACGCTGGCCACCACGGTGGAGTTCGTCGACATCGCCGGTCTGGTGGCCGGTGCCGCGCAGGGCGAGGGGCTGGGCAACAAGTTCCTGGCTCACATCCGCGAGACGGATGCGATCGCCCAGGTGGTGCGCTGTTTCGAGGACGACGACATCGTGCACGTGGCCGGCAAGGTTGATCCACTGGCCGATATCGAGACGATCAGCACCGAGTTGATGCTGGCGGACCTCGAGACCGCCAGCAAGGCGCTGACCCGACTGGCGCGCGCGGCGAAGTCGCAGGACAAGACGGCCATCGCGCAGCTGAAGGCGGCCGAAAAAGTCGCGGCCGGCCTGGATCAGGGGATTCCGGCGCGGGCCCAGGACCTGGACGAGGACGAGCGGCGCCTGCTCTATGACCTGCATCTGCTGACGATCAAGCCGCTGATGTATATCGCCAACGTCGACGAGGCCTCGCTGGCCGGCGGCAACGCGATGGTCGAGGCGGTACAGGCCAAGGCGACCGAGGAGGGCGCCGAGGTGGTCAGCGTCTGTGCGGCCATCGAGGCCGAGATCGCCGTGCTGGATCCGGAGGAGCGGGCCGAATTCCTGGCCGATCTCGGGCTCGAGGAGCCGGGGCTGGATCGGGTGATCCGTACCGCCTACCGGCTTCTGGACCTGCAGACCTTCTTTACCGCCGGCGAGAAAGAAGTGCGAGCCTGGACCGTGCGTCGGGGGTCCACTGCGCCGCAGGCCGCGGGTGCGATCCACACCGATTTCGAGCGCGGTTTCATCCGTGCCGAAGTGGTGGGGTATGACGACTTCGTCGCGAACAATGGCGAGCAGGGTGCGAAGGACGCCGGGAAATGGCGCCTGGAAGGCAAGGAATACCTAATGCACGAAGGCGACGTGGTACATTTCCGCTTCAATGTCTGAGCGTTACACTGCGAATTGATTATCGGGTGTGGTGCCGCTGGTGCCTCGCCCTGTTTTGCACCGAATCTTTGGGAGTACTTCGATGGACGTAATGGACCGCATCCGCCAGCAGGTGGAAGACAATCCGGTGGTGATCTTCATGAAGGGCACCCCGCAGTTCCCGATGTGTGGCTTCTCCAGCCGCGCGGTCGAGGCGCTCAAGCGCTGCGAGCAGGAGTTCGCCTACGTAAACGTGATCGCTGACCAGGAGGTCATGCAGAACCTGCCGCGCTTCGCCGACTGGCCGACCTTCCCGCAGGTCTATGTGGATGGCGAGCTGATCGGTGGCTGCGACATCACCCTTGAGATGTTCGAAAGCGGTGAGCTGAAGAAGGCGGTCGAAGAGGCCCACGCCAAGCGCGCGGCGAGTTAGAACTCCTGGTGCGTCAGCCCGAAGGGCTGTCGCACACCCCAAAACCGTCATCGCGAGGCCCCGCCAGGGGCCGTGGCGATCTCCTGACGTAGCCCCCGGGCCCTGCCGCCGCCGAAATGTCGGGCGATTGCTTCACCCCCTGCGGGGTTCGCAATGACGGGGTTGCGATTGTGTCATCGCGAGCCCCGTAGGGGCATGGCGATCTGTGGGTGTTACCCCGGGTCGCGGTCAGCTCCCCGGCGGCAGCTCTTCCGGGTCGGGCAGGCGCAGGGCGTTCTGCGGGACCCCGACCCCGTCCTGCCAGCGGTTCGCGATCTGGCAGAAAATATCCGCTGTCTTTTCCGCATCAAATGCCGCGCTGTGAGCGGCTTCCGTATCCCATCCCAGCCCCGCAGCATCGGCCGCCCGTGCCAGCACCGTCTGGCCGAACGCCAGTGCGGCCAGGGACACGGTATCCAGGCTGGAAAACGGGTGGAACGGGTTGCGCTTGATCCCGCAGCGCTCGGCGGCGGTATGCACGAAGCCGAGATCAAAGTGTGCGTTGTGCCCGACCAGGATCGCCCGCTTGCAGTGGTTGATCTTCACCTCCCGTCGGACCTCGCTGAACAGCCGGCCCATGGCCTGATCTTCGGGGTAGGCCGCGCGCAGCGGGTGGTAGGGGTCGATCCCGTTCACCTCCAGCGACTTTGGATCCATCTCCGACCCCTCATAGGGGCGCACGTGCAGGCTCACGGTGCGGTCGCGCACCAGATGGTCGTTTTCGTCGCGGCGCAGGAACACGGCCGCGACCTGCAAAAGGGCATGTCGCCGACAATCGAAGCCTCCCGTCTCGACATCTACCACAACGGGCAGGAAGCCGCGAAATCGGTTTGCCATGGGGCGGTGTTGCGGGTCCAGCTGGACGGGTTCGGCCATCGGTGTGCTCGGTCCTGAATGGGGTCGGCGGGCGGTATTCGCGGGTGTTGGCGGCGAGAGCGTGGGCTTTCGTGATGTTTGCGGCTTTTCCCGCAGATTTTCCCGAAGATCGGCGCCATAGGCGGCTTTCGCTTGACCTGTTGGCGGCTCAGTCGGGATACTTGCGCCTTTTATGCCCGCCCAACACCGGCGCATGGTAGCAAATGCCCGCCCGCCCGGTGGTCTGGAGCCGTGATGGCATCCTGATTCCCAACCCGTTTTCAGGGGTAGACGCATGGACCCGAACGCGACCGAACACGATATCGACCCGCAGGAGACCCAGGAGTGGATTGACGCCCTGGCCTCCGTGCTGGAGACCGACGGCCCCGAACGGGCGCACGCCCTGCTGGAGCGCCTGGTCGACAAGGCGCGCCGCAGCGGGGCCTACCTCCCGTATTCGGCCAATACCGCCTACGTGAACACCATCCCAACGCACCTGGAGCCCGAATACCCGGGCGACGGCGCGGTGGAGCACCGCATCCGCTCCTATATCCGCTGGAACGCGATGGCGATGGTGGTCAAGGCCAACCGCGTATCGGCCGAGCTGGGCGGGCATATCGCGACCTTCGCATCTGCCGCTACGCTCTATGACGTCGGCTTTAATCACTTCTGGCACGCCCCGTCGCACGATCATGGCGGCGACCTGCTGTTTGCGCAGGGGCACTCCTCGCCGGGGATCTATGCCCGCGCGTTCATGGAAGGCCGCCTGACCGAGGAGCAGCTGGACCACTTCCGCCGCGAGGTGGACGGCAAGGGCCTGTCCTCCTACCCGCATCCCTGGCTGATGCCGGACTTCTGGCAGTTCCCGACCGTGTCCATGGGTCTGGGCCCGATCATGAGCATCTACCAGGCGCGTTTCATGCGCTATCTGCAGGATCGCGGCCTGGCGCAGACCGAGAACCGCCGCGTCTGGAGCTTTGTCGGTGACGGCGAGGTGGACGAGCCGGAGACCCTGGGGGCAATCACGCTGGCCTCGCGCGAGAAGCTGGACAACCTGACCTGGGTGGTGAACTGCAACCTGCAGCGCCTGGACGGCCCGGTCCGCGGCAACGGCAAGATCGTCCAGGAGCTGGAGGCGATCTTCCGCGGAGCCGGGTGGAACGTGGTCAAGGTGCTGTGGGGCCGCTACTGGGACCCGCTGCTGGCGAAGGACACTGACGGCCTGCTGCAGAAACGCATGATGGAGGCGGTCGACGGCGACTACCAGAACTACAAGTCGCGCGATGGCGCCTACGTCCGCGAGCACTTCTTCGGCAAGTACCCCGAGCTCAAGCGCATGGTGGCCAATATGTCCGACGAGGACATCTGGCGCCTGAATCGCGGTGGCCATGACCCGGTCAAGGTCTATGCAGCCTACAAGGAGGCCGCGGAGCACAAGGGGCAGCCGACCGTGATCCTCGCGCACACCGTGAAGGGCTACGGCATGGGGTCGGCGGGCGAGGCCCAGAACCGTACCCACAGCCAGAAGAAGATGGACGCGGACGACATGAAGCAGTTCCGCGACCGCTTCAACATCCCGCTGTCCGACGAGCAGGTGGAGAAGGCCGAGTACATCAAGCCGGACCCCGACTCCGAAGAAATGAAGTACATGCACGAGCGGCGCAAGGACCTGGGCGGCTATCTGCCGGTGCGCCGCCCGCTGGCCACCCCGCTGGAGATCCCGGGGCTGGACGCCTTCAACGGTCTGCTGGAGGCCTCCGGCGAGCGTGAGATGTCCACCACCATGGCCTTCGTGCGTCTGCTGACCCTGCTTGCCCGCGACAAGAAGATCGGCAAGAACATCGTCCCGATCGTGCCCGACGAGGCGCGTACCTTCGGCATGGAAGGGCTGTTCCGCCAGCTGGGAATCTACTCCTCGGTCGGTCAGCTCTACGAGCCGCAGGACAAGGACCAGGTGATGTATTACAAGGAGGACAAGAAGGGCCAGATCCTCGAAGAGGGGATCAACGAGGCCGGTTCCATGTCCTCCTGGATCGCGGCGGCCACCTCCTACTCCACCCATGGCGTGGCGATGGTGCCGTTCTACATCTTCTATTCGATGTTCGGCTTCCAGCGCATTGGCGACCTGATCTGGGCCGCCGGCGACATGCGTGCCCGTGGCTTCCTGATGGGGGCGACCGCCGGGCGGACCACCCTGGCCGGCGAGGGCCTGCAGCACGACGACGGTCACAGCCTGATGATGGCCGCCAACGTGCCCAACTGCATCGCCTACGACCCGACCTTCGCCTTTGAGCTGGCGGTGATCGTGCAGGATGGCATGCGCCGCATGTACGCGGAGCAGGAGAGCGTCTTCTACTACATCACCGTAATGAACGAGAACTACCCGCAGCCGGCCATGCCGAAGGGCGCCGAGGAAGGCATCCGCCGCGGCCTGTACCGGCTGCAGGCGGGTGGGCGCAAGAAAAAGAAGGTGCGCCTGCTGGGTTCCGGCACCATCCTGCGCGAGGCCATTGCCGCCGCCGAACTGCTGGATAAGGACTTCGGCGTCGCCGCCGAGGTCTGGAGCGCGACCAGCTTCAACGAGCTGGCCCGCGACGGCCGCGATGTCGAGCGCCATGCGCGGCTGCATCCGGAGGCCAAGCCGCGCAAGTCCTGGGTGGAGGAATGTCTGGGTGGCTCGGAGGATCCGGTAATCGCCGCGACCGACTACGTGCAGGCCTATGCCGACCAGATCCGTGCCTTCGTGCCGGCCGAATACCGCGTGCTGGGGACCGACGGCTTCGGTCGCTCGGATACCCGTGCCGCGCTGCGCCGCCACTTCGAGGTGGATCGCTACCACATCGCGGTCACGGCCCTGAAGGCCTTGGCCGATAACGGGACCGTCGAGGTCAAGACCGTCTCCGACGCGATCAAGAAGTACAAGATCGACGTCGAACGGCCCAACCCCTTGCAGGCCTGAGGCCGCCGGACCCGAGGCAGGAGCAGACATGAGCAACACGACTACTGTGCACGTCCCGGATATCGGCGACTTCAAGGACGTCGAGATCATCGAGGTCATCGTCAGCCCCGGCGACACCGTGGCCCCCGAGGATCCGCTGATCACGCTGGAGTCCGACAAGGCCTCCATCGAGATCCCGGCCCCGCAGGGCGGCACCGTGAAGGCGCTGAAGGTGAAGGCCGGCGACCGCGTCAACCAGGGCGACCCGATCCTGGAGCTGGAGCCCTCCGACAAGGGCGCGGCCGAGGACACCTCAGCCAACGACGAGGCGCCGAAGCAGGAAGCGCCGTCTCCCTCGGGTGGGCAGGCCGAGTCGGCCCCCGAGGCCGAGCAGCCGAAGCCGTCCGAGGCGCCGAAAGCGGCCGGTCGGGCCGATCCGCGGCCGTCGCCGACCGAGCACATCCGCGACGAATCGGCCTTCCGCAAGGCCCACGCCTCGCCGGTGGTGCGCAAGTTCGCGCGCGAACTGGGCGTGGACCTGAGCAAGGTCGAGGGTTCCGGGCGCAAGGGGCGCATCCTGCGCGAGGACGTGCAGGGCTTCGTCAAGCGCGCGCTGAGCCAGGGCGCCGGCGGCGGCCTGGGGGTCGAGCCGATGCCGGAGATCGACTTCTCCGAGTTCGGTCCGATTGAGACCCAGCCGCTGTCGAAGATCAACAAGCTCACCGGCAAGAACCTGCATCGCAACTGGGTCACTGTCCCGCACGTGACCCAGTTCGACGAGGCCGACATCACCGAGCTCGAGGACTTCCGCAAGTCGCTGAAGGCCGAGTACGAGAAGAAGGGCGTGAAGGTTACCTTCCTGCCGTTCCTGATGAAGGCGGTGGTCTCCGCGCTCAAGCAGTACCCGCGCTTCAATGCCTCGCTGGATGCGACCGGCGAGAACCTGATCCTGAAGCAGTACTACAACCTCGGTATCGCGGTCGATACGCCGGACGGCCTGGTCGTCCCGGTGGTGCGCGACGTCGATCGCAAGAGCCTGGTCGACATCGCCTCCGAGCTGATGGACCTGTCCCAGCGCGCTCGCGACAAGAAGCTCAAGCCCGCGGACATGCAGGGCGGCTGCCTGACCATCTCCAGCCTCGGCGGGATCGGCGGGACGCAGTTCACGCCGATCGTGAATGCCCCCGAGGTGGCGATCCTGGGCGTGTCGCGCTCCAGCATGAAGCCGGTCTGGAACGGCAAGGAGTTCGAGCCGCGCCTGATCCTGCCGCTGGCGCTGTCCTACGATCACCGGGTGATCGATGGCGCGCTGGGCGCCCGTTTTGCCACCACGCTGAGCGCATTGCTGTCCGACATGCGCCGCATGCTGCTGTAACGACCGGAGCTTTGTCATGAGCCAGACCAAGACCATCGAGGTCCCGGATATCGGGGATTTCAAGGACGTCGAGATCATCGAGGTCCTGGTACAGCCGGGCAGCGAGATCGCACCGGAGGACCCGCTGATCACGCTGGAGTCCGACAAGGCGACCATCGACGTGCCCGCCCCAGAGGCCGGCACCGTGAAGAAGCTGCATGTGAAGGTCGGGGACAAGGTCTCCCAGGGCAGCAAGCTCCTCGATCTTGAGGCCAGTGGCGAGGCTGCGGGCGGAAGCGATGACGCCCCCGCATCCGGTGGCGAGAAGACCGAATCCGCCAAGGTGGAATCGGGCGCCGCGAGTGAGCCGCAGAAGGCGGCACCCAAGGCGGCCGCCGACCTGAATACCGACAGCCAGTGCCAGGTTCTGGTGCTGGGCTCCGGCCCCGGCGGCTATACCGCCGCCTTCCGCGCCGCGGACCTGGGGCTCGACGTGGTGATGGTCGAGCGCTACCCGCAGATCGGCGGGGTCTGCCTGAACGTCGGCTGTATCCCGTCCAAGGCGCTGCTGCACGCCGGCGAGGTGTTGCACGAGGCTGAGCGCTTTGCCGCGCTGGGCATCAAGTTCGGCGAGCCGGAGATCGATCTCGACGGCCTGCGGGGCTACAAGGACAAGACGGTCAAGAAGCTGACCGGCGGGCTCAAGCAGCTGTGCAAGCAGCGCAAGGTGCGCGTGGTGCAGGGTGTGGGCGAGTTTGTCGGCGCCAACAGCATCGCGGTCGAGGGCGACGGCGGCCGCGAGGTGATTGGCTTCGAGCACGCGATCATCGCGGTCGGTTCGCAGGCGATCAAGCTGCCCGGTTTCCCCTGGGACGACGAACGGGTGATGGACTCCACCGGCGCCCTCGATCTGGCCGACATCCCCGAGCGCATGCTGGTGGTCGGCGGCGGCATCATCGGCCTGGAGATGGCCTGCGTGTACGAGTCGCTGGGCGCGAAGGTCACGGTGGTCGAGCTGTCCGATACCCTGATGCCGGGCGCGGACCGCGACATCGTGCGCCCGTTCGAGAAGCGTGCGAAGAAGCGCTTCGAGAATATCTTCCTCAAGAGCAAGGTGAACGGGGCCAAGGCCACCAAGGCCGGGATCGTCTGCCAGTTCGAGGGCGAGGCCAAGGGCCTGCCGGAAGAGGATACCTTCGACCGTGTGCTGGTTGCCGTGGGGCGCAGCCCGAATGGCGCGAAGATCAGTGCCGAGGCGGCGGGCGTGCAGGTGACCGAGCGCGGCTTTATCGAGGTCGACAGCCAGCAGCGCACCAACGTCGAGCACATCTTCGCCATCGGCGACGTCGTCGGTCAGCCGATGCTGGCGCACAAGGCCACCCACGAGGGCAAGGTCGCGGCCGAGGTGATCGCCGGGCACAAGGTGCACTTCGACGCCCGCGCGATCCCGTCGGTGGCCTACACCCATCCGGAGGTCGCCTGGATGGGCGTGACCGAGGAGCAGGCCAAGGCCGACGGCATCGAGTACACCAAGGGCGTGTTCCCCTGGGCCGCCTCCGGCCGCGCAATTGCGCTGGGTGCCGAGGACGGCATGACCAAGCTGCTGTTCGACGCCGATGGCCGGGTGATCGGTGCGGGCCTGGTGGGCCCGTCCGCCGGCGACCTGATCGGCGAGGCGATGCTGGCGCTGGAGATGGGGGCGGAGATGGAAGACATTGGTCTGACCGTGCATCCGCACCCGACCCTGAGCGAGACGGTGGCCTTCGCCGCCGAGGTCGCGCACGGTTCGATCACCGATATCCTGCCGCCCAAGAGTCGCTAGTTTCGTGTCCGTGCTGCGCCGTCTTGCTCTCCTGGTTTTCGGGGGACTGTGGCTGGCGCACGGGGTGGCTCAGGCGGGGGTCGTGCCTCACCGTGAATCGCTGGAGCGCAGCGACTGGCAGGTGATCGAACTGGACGATGCCTGCCGCATCGAGCAGGGCGTTCGCCACGGCGGTACGCTGCGCTTCGAGACCCGGCCAGGCCTGGCGCTTCGCGCCTTCTGGCTTGCCCCCTACGCAATGCCCGAGGGCGCCACCGCGCGATTGCGCACCGGGGCCCCGGAGTGGCTTGGGGCGAGTCCGAAGTCGCCCCTGGATCTCGAGTTGCGGGCCGAACGACCCGATCGTTTCCGGGTTCCGGACGCGCATGTTCAGGCGCTCCAGGCCCGCCTTCTGGTGGGGCATGACGTGCGGATCGATTTCCCCGGTGCCGAGGACGCGGTGCATTTTCGCGGCATTCGTTTTGCCCAGCGTGCCGGGGCCTTCGAGGCCTGCTACACCGGGGCCGAGGGCCCGGATGTCGGGGCGCTGGATCGCTGGTCGGTGTACTTCGCAACCGGCAGCCGCGAACTGGATTCCAGGGGGCGCGAGACCGTCGCCCGTGCGGCCGAGACCCTGCGCACCGTAGAACGCCCGCGCGTGCGCCTGGTCGGCCTGACCGACGCCGAAGGCCCGCGCGAGGTTAACGAGCGTCTGAGTCGCCAGCGCGCAGAGGCGGTGCGCGCGGCGCTGGTGGAGGCGGGTGTGCCGGGCGATGGATTGACGGTCGAGGCCGGTGGTGTCGACCCGGACGCGGACGGCGAGCGCGAGGGTTCGCGCCGGGTGGATATCTGGTGGCTGGGTGGCGCGGACGCCGCAGCCAGACCATCTTCCGTTGCGGAAACCGCTGTTGACGCCGGCCGCGAGCTGCCCCCGGCCGAGCCGCGGGCGGCGCCGGAGTCTCCCCGGGGCGCCCCGGCCTCCGCGGGCTGGTAGTGAAGCCCGTCACAAAAACGACTATAACTCTCAAGAAGAAAGAAGGATTGGTATTCCCATGAGTTCGAAGATTTCCCGTGTCGTGCTGGCCTATTCCGGTGGCCTGGATACCTCCGTGATCCTCAAGTGGCTGGAGGATCAGTACGGCTGCGAGGTGATCACCTTCACCGCCGATCTGGGCCAGGGCGAGGAGGTTGAGCCGGCCCGCGCCAAGGCCGAGGCCCTGGGGGTCAAGCAGATCTACATCGAGGACCTGCGCGAGACCTTCGTGCGCGACTACGTGTTCCCGATGTTCCGCGCGAACACCATCTACGAGGGCGAGTACCTGCTGGGTACCTCGATCGCACGGCCGCTGATCGCGCGCCGGATGGTGGAGATCGCCGAGGAGACCGGCGCCGACGCCATCGCCCATGGCGCGACCGGCAAGGGCAATGACCAGGTCCGCTTCGAGCTCGGGGCCTATGCGCTGAAGCCGGGCATCCAGGTGATCGCCCCTTGGCGCGAGTGGGACCTGAACTCGCGCGAACGCCTGATGGCCTACGCCGAGCAGCACAACATCCCGGTGGACTACGCTAAGAAGGGCACGAAGTCGCCGTACTCCATGGATGCCAACCTGCTGCACATCTCCTACGAGGGCGGCCCGCTGGAAGACCCGTGGACCGAGGCCGAGGAAGACATGTGGCGCTGGTCGGTCTCCCCGGAGGCGGCACCGGACGAATCCGAGACGCTGACCATCGGTTTCGAGAAGGGCGACCCGGTCTCGATCAATGGCGAGCGTATGAGCGCGGCCGAGCTGCTCGCGAAGCTCAACGAACGCGGCGGGGCCCACGGCGTCGGCCGTCTCGATATCGTCGAGAACCGCTATGTCGGCATGAAGTCGCGCGGCTGCTACGAGACCCCGGGCGGCACCATCCTGCTCAAGGCGCGCCGGGCGCTGGAGTCGATCACCCTGGATCGCGAGGCCGCGCACTTGAAGGACGAGTTGATGCCGCGCTACGCCAGCCTGATCTACAACGGCTACTGGTGGAGCCCGGAGCGGCGCATGCTGCAGGCCGCGATCGATGACACCCAGGGTGTGGTCAACGGCGAGGTGCGCCTGCGCCTGTACAAGGGCAACGTGATCGTCGCCGGCCGCCGCTCGGAGGACACCCTGTTCGACGACGCGATCGCTACCTTCGAGGACGATGCCGGCGCCTATGACCAGAAGGACGCCGAGGGTTTCATTCGCCTGAACGCACTGCGCCTGCGCATCGCCGCCAGCCGCAATCGGAAGCCCACATGAGATGAGCCCGCGTGCGTACTTCCGGCGATCGTCTGGTTGCCTGTCCTGGTTCGGCAGGGGCGGTCTCGGAGGTGTCGTTCTGCTGTGGGGGCTGGTCTTTGGCGCGCTGCTGGCAACGCCGGCCGGTGCGAAGGCCGGGGCGGCCGAGCGCGAGCTGATCCTCGCGGTGCTGGCGCACCGGGGCGAGGATGCCGCGCGCGAACAGTGGACGCCTTTCGCCGAGTACCTGGAGCAGGCGCTGGAGGCCGTTCAGGTCCGCCTGGTGCCGGTCGACAATGATGCCCTGCAGGCGGGGGCGGCTGAGGGTCGCTTTGACCTGGTCCTGACTAACCCCGGCTCCTACGTGATGCTGGAGCAGCGTCACGGCATCTCCCGTATCGCGACCATGCTCCCGGCCGAGGTCGGGCGCGAGGAAGACCGCTTTGGGGCTGTGATCATCGCGCGCGAGGACCGCACGGACCTGGTCGAGCTGAGCGACCTGGTCGGGCAGCGGGTCTCCGCGGTCCACCCCGACGGCTTTGGCGGCTGGTGGATGGCCTGGCGGGAACTCGAGGCCGCCGGGCTGGATGTCGAGACCGATCTGGATCGCGTGGTATTCACGGGCTTCCCGGTTTCCCGGGGACTGGATCTGCTGCTGGCGGGCGAGGTGGATGCCGCGACCTTTCGCACCGGGATCCTCGAAGACCTGCGCGAGCAGGGCGACCCACGGGTCGAACAAGTGCGTCTGATCGGCGAGCGGGCCGTGCCCCGCTTCCCCTACCGGACCTCGACCCGTCTGTACCCGGAGTGGCCGCTGGCGATGCGCGGCGATCTCGATGTGGATATCGCTCAGGCAGTGCTGCGCGCCCTTCTGGCGCTGGATGCCGAGCACCCGGTGAGCCAGGCGGTCGGGATTACGGGCTGGGCCGCGCCGCGTTCCTACGAGGACGTGCAGGGCCTGATGTACGACCTGGGCGTGGGGCTTTACGCCCCCGAGCCGTTCGCCGTGCTGCGATGGGCGCGCGACAACCTGGCGGCGTTACTCGCCGTCCTGGCGGCAGGTATCGCGGCGATCCTCCTGTACGTGCTGCGGGTACATGCCCGTATGCGCATCGCCGGGCACAACCTGCGCCGGGCGATGGGCGCGATCCCGAACGCGGTGATTACGCTGGATGCCCGTGGCGGGATCGTCTATATGAACCCCGCGGCCGAGCAGATGGCGGGGCTGGTCCGTCTGCAGGCACTGGGGTGCAGCCTGGATCAGGTCCTGGACCTGCGCGAGATGGGGACCGATCGGCCGCTGGGTGCAGACCGATCCCAGCCGCTCGCCAAACATCTGGGCGAGCATACCGAGGCACGCTTGGTGACGCCCAGCGGCCACGAACGGATCGTGCGCATCGACCGCACAGCGCTGGATCCGGTGGCGGGCAGTTCGGTGCGCACCCTGCTCGTGCTGGCCGATATCTCCGAGGAGCGCGAGCTGGTGGATCGGCTGGTGCATGAAGCGAGTCACGATCCGCTCACCGGTTTGTTGAACCGGCGCGCATTCGAGCGCGAGATGCAGCGCGCGATGGACAATGCCCGGGAATACTCGTCGGTGGCGAGCCTGCTGCTGGTGGATCTGGACTACTTCAAGGCCGTGAACGATCGCCATGGCCACCGGGTAGGCGACGAGCTTCTGCGCCGGGTGGCGACGATCCTGCGGCAGCTGACGCGATCGCGCGATGCCGTGTCCCGGATCGGGGGCGACGAGTTTGCGGTGATCGCGTACGAGACCGATGCCGAGCAGGCCCGGGTCCTGGGGCAGCGGATCTGCAGTGCGTTGGGCGACCGGCCGTTGCAGGTCGAGGCGCGGGACGTCACCATTGGGGCCTCGGTGGGTGTGGTGCAACTGGGCGAGACGCTGCCGAGTGTGGATGCGGCCTTCGTGGCCGCCGATCGCGCTTGTTACACCGCAAAGGGCAAGGGACGGGGCCAGGTTGGTCTGGCCCGCAAGGCGGATATTCACCCCATTACCGGTTCCTGACGCCTAGGGAAACACAGATTAATGTACACACTCGCGTTGGCACCCCAAGTTTTCCGAGACAAGGCGTGGTGCGTAGCGGGTAGTGGTTCTACCCGCCCGTTTTTGATGAATGCGGGGCGCAACGCAGGATCGGGGAACCTGGGGTGCCAACCCCGCAACTCATTCAATGCAGGGGCTCGGCTGCCCGTTGTTATCAAAAACGGGCGCGCGCACGGCGTTGCGGCTCCCTTGTGCAGAATGACTGCACGGCAGTCACCGCGCCTTGTTCGCACGCAAAAGCGACTCGAGCGCGAGCGTGTACATTGATCCGTGTTTCCCGAGGTCGGGCGCAGCGAAAAAGGAATCGTATGTCGGTTGTTTCCCGTTTACGCATGGGGTTGGCGGCCCTGATGGTACTGACGCTTTCCGGCTGTGCGACCGTGCCCAGCGAAGATCGTCATCCGGACGACCCCTGGGAGTCGTACAACCGGGTGGTGTTCGAGATCAACGACGACTTTGACCAGGCCCTGCTGCGCCCGGCCGCAGTCCAGTATCGGCGGCTGCCGCAGCCCGTCCAGACCGGGGTAGGCAATTTTTTCTCCAACCTCAATGACTTCACGGTCCTGTTCAACAACCTGTTGCAGGGCAACCTGGACAACGCCGCCTCGGATACCGGGCGCATCATGTTCAATACGACCTTCGGTCTGCTCGGCCTGATCGATGTCGCGACTCCCATGGGCCTCGAGAAGAACAACGAGGACTTCGGTCAGACCCTGGGTGCCTGGGGCGTGGCACGTGGCCCGTACCTGCAGCTGCCGCTCCTGGGGCCCAGTACCGCGCGCGATGCCCCGGCGCGTCTGGTTGACGGCTATACCAGCCCCCTCTATCACACAAACCTGCGCACCGATCACACCGGTTGGTGGGTGGGCCTGATCGCGCTGGATGTGGTTGATATGCGCGCCGGACTGATACCGACCGAGCGTATGCTGGCGCAGATCTCCGACGATCGATA
Organism: Thioalkalivibrio sp. ALRh; assembly: GCF_000381425.1. NCBI lineage: Bacteria > Pseudomonadati > Pseudomonadota > Gammaproteobacteria > Chromatiales > Ectothiorhodospiraceae > Thioalkalivibrio > Thioalkalivibrio sp. ALRh. The sequence continues at coordinate 790,746 of NZ_KB906519.1, read as the reverse complement.
CATCGCCATGCGCGAGGCCTATCTGCAGCGCCGCGACTTCCTGGTGCGCGGGGCGTCGGACGAGCGCGCAACCGAGATGCTGGATGAACTCGACGAGCTCGAGGCCCTGGAGGCGATGGAAGCCGAGGAGGACATGGATTGAACAGCCTCTGGACGATGCTGGACATCCTGCGTCTGCGCAGTGGCCCGCAGGACCTGCCGCCCGATAACGCTACGCTGATCTTCTGGCTCGGGATTGCCCTGGTCACGGGCATGGCGGTCGGCATCCCGATGTACGGCACGGGCCAGGCCCTGGTCCTGAATGTGCTCGATCTCGCCGTGCTGTATATGTTTATCGTCGTGGTGCTGCGCATGGGGGGTGTGCCTGGCCGCTGGCTGCAGACCTTTACCGCAATGGCCGGCACCGGGGCCCTTCTGGGCCTGCTGATGGCCTTGTTGATGCTGATCGATGCCCCGGCCGACCCGGAGGAGGTCTCCACCGGGGCCCTCCTGGCGCTGCTGACGCTGGTGGGCTGGCTGCTGCTGGTGTTCGGGCATATCCTGCAGCAGGCCCTGGAGCTGGGCAGCCGTTTTGTCGGCATGTTGATCGCGCTGGGGTATGTGGTGGTCTCCAGCGTGATCACCCAGGTGGCCCTGGGAGCGCTGTAGTGAACACGGGTCAGCTGCATATCCTCGGTATTGGCGGGACCTTCATGGGCGGGCTGGCCCAGCTCGCCCGCGCGCGTGGCTACCAGGTCACCGGTTCCGACCAGAAGCTGTATCCGCCGATGAGCGAGCAGCTGGAGCAGGCCGGTATCCCCTATCACGAGGGACATGACCCGGCGACCCTGCCGGATACGGGACCGGTCGTGGTCGGCAACGTGATGACTCGCGGCATGCCGGTCATCGAGGCCCTACTGGATCGCGGCCTGTCCTACACCTCCGGCCCGCAGTGGCTGGCCGAGCATGTGCTGCATGACCGCTGGGTGCTGGCGGTGGCCGGTACCCATGGCAAGACGACGACCGCCAGCCTGCTGGCCTGGATCCTGGAACATGCCGGGCTGAGCCCGGGATTCCTGATCGGGGGCGTGCCCGGAAACTTTGGCGTCAGCGCGCGGATGGGCGAGACCCCGTTCTTCGTGATCGAGGCGGACGAATACGACTCCGCCTTCTTCGACAAGCGTGCCAAGTTCGTCCACTACCGGCCACGCACCCTGGTGCTGAACAACCTCGAGTTCGACCATGCAGACATCTACCCGGACCTGGCCGCGATCGAACGTCAGTTCCATCACCTGGTACGCACTGTTCCCGGCCAGGGCCTGATCCTGGCGCCCGCAGGTGATGCCGCGCTGGAGCGCGTGCTGGAGATGGGCTGCTGGACGCCGGTGGAGCGCATCACCACCGACCCGGACACCGGGGATACGGTGGCCCTGGTGGCGCGGCCTTTGAATGACGATGCCTCGGAGTTCGAGGTGCTGGCCAACGGGGTGGCCCAGGGGCGCGTGGCCTGGGAGATGACGGGGCAGCACAATCTTTCCAATGCCCTGGCCGCGCTCGGGGCGGCCCGCCATGCCGGGGTACCGCTGGCCGCGGGGATCGCGGCCCTGCCGGCCTTCCGCGGTGTGCGGCGGCGCCAGGAGTTGCGCGCCGAGATCGACGGGATCCGCGTGATCGACGACTTCGCCCATCACCCGACCGCGATCCGCCTGACCCTCGAGGGCCTGCGCGGCCGCGTCGCCCCCGGCGGACGCCTGATCGCGGTGCTGGAGCCGCGTTCCAACACCATGCGCATGGGGGTGCATGCCGACGCACTGGGGGCCGCCCTGGAGCGCGCGGACGCAGTGCATCTTTATCATGCCCCGGAGATCGACTGGTCCACCGAGGGTCTGCAGCGAAAGCTCGGCGGGCGGCTGTCGGTGGCGCGTGAGATCGAATCCCTGTTGCAGGGGATTCTTGCCACGGTGCGCCCCGGCGATACGCTGGTCATTATGAGCAATGGTGGTTTCGATGGCCTGCACCAGCGCCTGATCGCCGGGTTGCAGTCACGTGAACCCTCGGGGACCCCTGCATGAGTGGAAAGCCGCGTTCGATCGCCCTGGCCCTGACCGGTGCCTCCGGCGCGCCCTACGGGCTGCGCCTGCTGGAGTGCCTGGTACAGGCGGGGGTGCAGGTGCATCTGATGCTGTCGAAACCGGCACAAGTGGTGCTGGGGCTGGAGACTGATCTCGACGTACCCGGGCGTCCGGCCGAGATCGCTCGCTTTTTCGCCGAGCGTCATGGGGCTGCCGATGGACAGATCCGCTGCTATGGCCCGGAGCAGTGGACCGCACCGGTGGCCAGCGGCTCGGCGGTGCCTGAGGCGATGGTGGTCTGCCCCTGCACTACGGCGACCGTATCGGCCATCGCGACCGGGGCCTCGCGCGGGCTGATCGAACGCGCGGCGGATGTGGTGCTCAAGGAGCGGCGCAGGCTGGTGCTGGTGGTACGCGAGACGCCGTTCTCCGAGATCCACCTGGAGAACATGCTGCGCCTGGCGCGCATGGGTGCGGTGGTCATGCCGGCCAACCCGGCTTTTTATCATCGGCCGCAATCCATCGACGATCTGGTTGATTTCATGGTGGCGCGAGTACTGGACCATCTGGACATCGAACATGCCCTGGGCCCGCGCTGGGGCGAGGCGTCGTTGCCGCCGGAGGGCCCGGCATGACAACTCTGCCACTGTTCCCGCTGAATACCGTGCTGTTTCCGGAGGGGCTGCTGCCGCTGCGGATCTTCGAGACGCGCTATCTCGACATGGTGCGCCGCTGCCTGCGCGAGGATGACCGCTTCGTGATCGTCGCGATCGAGCCGGACACCGAGTCCGGTGCGCCCCGTCCGGAGGCGGAGACGGACCCGTCCGTCGGCTTCCACCCGATCGGGACCGAGGTCGCGATCGTCGACTGGGACCAGCGGCCGGACGGCCTGCTCGGGATCCTCGTCAAGGGCGAGCGTCGCCACCAGCTTCACAACCCGCGCCGCGCCGAGGACGGCCTCTGGCTGGCGGAGGTCGAGCCTTTGCAGGAGCGCCCCGATGTCAGCCTGCCGGTGGACTATGCCTCACTGGCGGATCTGCTCGAGCGGCTGCTGGACCAGCTCGGCACGCCCTGGTCACACCTGGAGCGTCGTTTTGACGATTCCTCCTGGGTGGTCGGACGGCTGACGGAGCTGCTGCCGATCGATCTCGAGATCAAGCAGCAGCTGCTGGAGGCGGACGACCCGATCGAGCGCCTGGAGCGCCTGCGAGCGGCCATGCTCGCGGCATCGAAATCCTGAAACCCTGCGGCGGGGCTGTTAAGGTTTCGCACACACTTTCATTGGAGCCCGCCATCATGGCCGTTCAGGAACTCACGCAGGATACGTTCGAATCCACGATCACCGGCAACAACATTGTCATTCTGGACTTCTGGGCCCCCTGGTGCGGCCCGTGTCAGCAGTTCGCCCCGACCTTCGAGGCGGCCTCCGAGCAGCATTCCGACGTCGTCTTCGCCAAGGTGAACACCGACGAGGAACAGGGGATCGCCGGGGCGTTCCAGATCCGTTCCATCCCGACGCTGATGATCTTCCGCGAGCAGATCATTGTCTTCTCCCAGCCGGGCGTGCTGTCCGCCGGGCAACTGGACGAGGTGCTGGGCAAGGTGCGCGAGCTGGACATGGACCAGGTGCGTGCCGACGTCGAACGCCAGCAGCAGGAGCAGCAGGCTGGCCAGGCCTGATTACCTTCTGACGCGAAACCTATAGTCCTAAACGAGCGCCCCCATGCTGACGGTCATGACCCAGATGGGGGCGCTCATCGTTGCGGGCGTCGTCTGGCGCCTGTTGCGCCCCGGCGGGCTGGACGCCGACACCGCCCGCCGGGTGCTCACCACCCTGGTCTACTACCTGCTGCTGCCCGCGCTGGTGCTGCAGGTGCTGTGGACCGCCCCCCTGGGACTCGACTCGCTGCGCATCGCCCTGGTGGCCGGCACGACCGTGCTGGCGATGGTGGCCGTGACCCTGCTCGCTTGCCGACTTTGCCTGGCAGAACGCGCGGCGGTCGGGGCGATGCTGCTGGCCGCGGCCTGGCCGAATGCCACCTACCTGGGGCTCCCCGTACTCGACAGTCTGTTCGGCGATGCCGGCCGGGCGGTGGCGATCCAGTACGACCTGTTCGCCTGCCTGCCCCTGGTGCTGACGCTGGGGATCCTGCTGGCCAGGCGTTACGGGGACCCGGAGGCGGTCCGGCTGTATGGCGGCGGCGGGGCCATTCGCGGGCTGGTCGCTGTCCCCTCGATCTGGGCGGCGGTCCTGGGCGTGGCGCTGAACCTGGCCGGTCTGCCGCTGGTGACCTGGCTGGATACCTGGCTCGGCTTCCTGGCTGACTCGGTCGCCCCCCTGATGCTGTTCTCGCTGGGGCTGGCGCTGGTGTTCGACCGTTTCCGCGGCCGCGATCTGCGCCCCCTGGTGATGGTGTCCGTCATCCAGTTGCTGATGGCACCGCTGTTCGCGCTCAGCCTGGTCTGGTGGGTCGGGCTGGAGGGTGTGCCCGGGATTGGTTCGGTGCTCGAGGCGGCGATGCCGGCGATGGTCCTGGGGCTCGTGTTCTGTGATCGCTTCCGGCTCGATACCGGCCTGTATGCGGCCGCGGTCACGCTGACGACGGCGCTGTCGCTGGTGACACTCCCGCTGTGGTTCGCCATCGCCGGGTATCTGATCCCTGGGGGGTGACAGTGCGCGCGGGTCGGGCTCGGCGATCGGTTACAGCGATCGGCTACAATTGGCGGGTGAAGAGACACCCCGCTCCACCCACCTCCGGTCCCGGCACTCGCTGATGGTCCTTCCCGTTATTGCGGTCATCGCCGGTCTGGTCCTGCTGACCTGGAGTGCCGACCGCTTCGTGTTCGGTGCCTCGGCGTTCGCGCGCAGCGTGGGCGTGAGTGCCCTGCTGGTCGGGTTGACCATTGTCGCCTTCGGCACCTCGGCACCGGAGATCGTCGTGTCCGTACTGGCGACGCTGCAGGGCAACCCGGGCCTCGCGGTGGGTAATGCGATCGGCTCGAACATCGCGAATATCGGGCTGGTGCTGGCGATGGCGGCGCTGGTGGCGCCGCTCGTTATCGGGCACGGCCTGGTGCGCCGCGAGCTACCGATCCTGATGGGGGTGAGTCTGGCTGTCCTGTTTCTGCTGCTGGACGGCGAGCTGGGCCGCCTGGAGGGCGGGCTTCTGATTTCGGGGTTGCTGCTGGTGACCGCCTGGGTGATCCATATCGCGCGGCGTGCGCAGGCGCTGGATCCGGCCGAGGCGCCTGAAGAGGTGCGTGGCATGGTCGAGGCCATTCCGGCGGCCACCTCTACCGGTCGCGCCCTGGCCTGGCTGGGCCTTGGTCTGGCGCTGCTGATTGCCAGCAGCCAGCTGGTCGTCTGGGGTGCGGTGGGGATTGCGGAGCAACTGGGCATCAGTGACCTGGTGATTGGCCTGACCATCGTGGCCATCGGGACTAGCCTGCCGGAACTGGCGACTTCCCTGGTGGCGGCCTTTCGCCGCGAGGCGGGATTGGCGATCGGCAACGTGATCGGTTCCAATCTGTTCAACCTGCTGGCCGTGCTGGCAGTCCCCGCGCTGATTGCGCCGCTGGCGATCGAGCCCGAGGTGCTGGTCCGCGACTACCCGGTGATGCTCGGCATGACCGCCACGCTGTTCGTCTTTGCCCTGGCGCGAGGCAGCCAGCTGCGGCGCTGGCAGGGGGGGCTTCTGCTCGTGGTGTTCGCGGGCTACCTTGTCCATCTCGGAATGACGGCAACCGCATGAATTTCAATCCTGATACCACTCGCAAGCTGGCCCTGGCGGTCCTGAACGATGAGGCCGAGGCCGTGCGTCGACTGGCCGACCGCGTGGACGATGCGTTCCTGGAGGCCTGTCGCCACATCCTCGAGTGCCGCGGCCGGGTCGTGGTGACCGGCATGGGCAAGTCCGGCCATATCGGCTCCAAGCTGGCGGCCACCCTGGCCTCCACCGGGACCCCGGCGTTTTTCGTCCACCCCGGCGAGGCCAGTCACGGCGACCTTGGCATGATCACCCGTGACGACGTGGTGATCGCCCTGTCCAACTCCGGCGAGACCGACGAGCTGCTGACCATCCTGCCGCTGATCCGGCGGCTGGACGTACCGCTGATCGCGCTGACCGGCAACCCCGGGTCGCGGCTGGGGCAGGATGCCACCGTGCACCTGGATGTCTCGGTCGAGCGCGAGGCCTGCCCGCTGGGCCTGGCCCCGACCTCCAGCACCACGGCCGCGCTGGCGATGAGCGATGCCCTGGCGGTCGCGGTACTGGATGCGCGCGGCTTTACCGCCGACGATTTTGCCCGCTCGCATCCCGGTGGCCGACTGGGGCGGCGGTTGCTGGTCCATGTCACGGACATCATGCATACCGGTGACGCGATCCCGCGCGTGGGTCCGGAGGCCCCGCTGAAGGACGCCCTGTTCGAGATTACGCGCAAGGGACTGGGACTGGTGATCGTCGCCGATCCCGAGGCGCATATCCTCGGCGTGTTTACCGATGGCGACCTCCGACGCACGCTGGATCGTGGCGAAAGCCTGGAGGCGCTGACCATCGGCCAGGTGATGACGCGGGGCGGACATGCCGCCCGCCCGCAGTGGCTGGCCGTGGAGGCCCTGGAGACCATGGAGAGCAAGCGGATCAATGCCCTGCCGGTGGTGGATGACGACCAGCGGCTGGTTGGGGTGCTGAACATGCACGACCTGCTGCGCGCGGGGGTGGCCTGATGGACCGTCACGATAAGCCCCTGCACAGCCGCCAGGCGGCGGTGCGTCTGCTGATCCTGGATGTCGACGGCGTGCTGACCGATGGCAGCCTGTTCATGGGGGATGCCGGCGAGCAGTACAAGGCCTTTCATTCGCGCGACGGGCACGGCATCCGTCTGGCACTGGACGGAGGGCTGGAGGTCGCGATCCTGACCGGACGCACCTCCGGGGTGGTCGAGCACCGCATGCGGGACCTCGGTGTGCAGCATCTGGTGCAGGGGCGGCGCGACAAGGGGGCCGCACTGCACGAGTTGCTGGAGCAGACCGGCCATGCGCCCGACGAGGCCGCCTTCGTGGGCGACGACATCGTCGATCTGCCGGCGATGCGCCGTGTGGGGCTCGGCATCGCGGTGGCGGATTCCCACCCGTTGGTATTGCAGCATGCACATTGGGTTACGCAGGCCCCCGGCGGTCGCGGCGCGGTGCGCGAGGTCTGCGAGGGCCTGCTGGCGGCCCAGGGGCGGCTGGAGGCCCTGTTCGCGGAGTATGTCGACGGATGAAGTGGGTGGCCGGACCGGTGGCGCTGATCCTGTTGCCAATGGCGGCGCTGGTGGCCGGCGCTGTTGCCAGCGAGCACGAGCCGGAGGGCGAGGTGACGCTGGAGATCGAGGGCTTCACGCTGCACGCGACTGGCGAGGACGGCGAGTTGAGTCACCGCCTGCGCGGGACGCGGCTGCGCGAGTTTGGCCGTGACGGCCCTCAACTGATCGACGACCCCGACCTGGATATCTTTGACGCCGGCGGTATCGAATGGCACTGGACTGCGCCCGAGGCGCTGCACCGACCGATGGACGAGATCCTGGACCTGATCGGCCCCACGCGGGGGGTGCAGCCCGAGCGTGACGAGCGCGTGCGCACGGTGATTGAATCCGCCGATATGACGGTGGCGACCGACACCATGATCGCCACCTCCGATGCCCCGTCGACGCTGGAGCAGCCTGGCCTTTTCCAGCGGGGCACGGGTCTGCGCGTCGACTCGCGAGGGGATACCATAGAGCTGTTCCATGACGTGTACACGCTCTACAGCGAGTCGGGCGAGGAGGAAGCCGCAAATGACTGAACGTGGTGGGTCGTCGCTCGCCCGGGCCGGATGGCCCGTGCTGCTGGGCAGTGCCTTGTTGCTGCTAGCCGCGCCGGTCATTGCCCAGCAGCAGCCCCTGCCGGTGGAGATTACCGCCGATCGTGCGGAGATGGACGACCGGCGGGGCGTAAGCACTTATACCGGTGATGTGGTGGTGATTCGCGGGGACATGACACTGGAGGCCGACAAGGTCTATGTGCGCAGCCGCGACCGACGCCCTTACGAGATGGAGGCCCACGGCGAGCCCGCGCGGCTGGAGTCCCCGGACCCGGAGACGGGCGAGATGCGCATCGCCACCGCGCTGCGCATCGACTACCTGCTGAACGAGGACCGGGTGATCCTGACCGACCAGGCGCATGTGATCACGGCAGCCGAGGAAGCGCGCGGCAAGCGCATCGTCTACGACCTGGAGACGGATGTGATCGAGGCCGAGCGTGGCGAGGCCGATGACGAGCGTGTACGTATCAGGATCCAGCCCCGCGAAGACGACGAATGAACGAGCTCGACACCAGCGCGCCCGCCGCGGCCGGTGGCGAATCTGCGCCGATGGCCGGCTATCTGACCGGCCGCGAGCTGACCAAGCGCTATGGCAAGCGTACGGTGCTGGATCGTGTCGACGTCGATCTGGCACCAGGGGAGGTCGTGGGCCTGCTGGGACCGAACGGCGCAGGCAAGACCACCTGTTTCTACAGCCTGGTCGGCCTGATCCGGCCCAATCGTGGCCGCATCACGCTGGGTGACCGGGACATCACCCGGGCCCCGATTCATTCGCGGGCCCGAGCCGGGCTGGGCTACCTGCCGCAGGAGGCCTCGATCTTCCGTCGGCTGAGTGTTTGGGACAACCTGCAGGCGGTGCTGGAGCTGCGCTCGGAGCTCGACCGCCACGAGCGACGCCGCATCGGCGATGCCCTGATCGAGGAGTTCCAGCTGGAGACCGTGCGCCACAGCCCTGGGATTGCCCTGTCCGGGGGCGAGCGTCGCCGCGCCGAGATCGCGCGGGCACTGGCCGGTGACCCGCGCTTTATCTGCCTGGACGAACCGTTTGCCGGCGTGGATCCGATTTCCGTGGGTGATATCCAGGCCGTGATTGGGCATCTGGCCCAGCGCGGGATCGGTGTGCTGATTTCCGACCACAACGTGCGCGAGACCCTCGGAATCTGCGACAGGGCCTATATTCTTAGTGAGGGCCGCATCCTGAGCGCCGGGACCCCGCAGGAGCTGCTGGACGACCCCCAGGTGCGCCGCGTGTATCTCGGAGAAAACTTTCGACTGTGAACATTGATCAGTGTTTCCTTAAGATGATCTTGATGGTCACCATGGACCTCAAACCGCGATGCTGAAACCCGGGCTCAATCTGCAGCTGGGGCAGACGCTGACGATGACCCCGCAGCTGCAACAGGCGATCCGTCTGCTGCAGCTTTCCACGCTGGAGTTGCAGGCGGAGATCCAGCAGGCGCTGGAAAGCAACCCCATGCTCGAGCAGGTGGAGGACGAGGGCGAGGAGGCCCCGCCCGAGCGCCCGGAGGAAGGGGGCGAACGGGTCGACGGGGATCGCATGCAGGCCGACACGGCTGGCGATGACGTGATCCCCGAGGAGTTGAGCACCGACAGTCGCTGGGACGACATCTACGAGCCCGCCCCGAGCCCACGCGGCCTGGACGACCGCGACCCGCTGGAGAATACCTCCGACGGCGAGGACGAGGGCCTTCAGGATCACCTGCTCTGGCAGCTGCATCTGAGCCACCTGACCCCACGAGACCAACGGATCGGGGCGGCGCTGATCGACGCGATCAGCCCGGACGGCTATCTGGACAGTGAACTCGAGGCGCTGGCGGAGATGATCAGCCAGGGCGAAGACGAGCCCGTGGGGGTCGACGAGGTCGAGGCGGTGCTGCACTGGATTCAGCAGTGCGACCCGCTGGGCGTCGGTGCGCGGGACCTGCGCGAGTGCCTGGAGATCCAGCTGCGCCATTTGGCGCCGGATGCCCCGGCGCGTGACGCGGCTCGAGCCATCCTGGAAAACGGCATGGAGAGCCTGGCCAAGCGGGACTACCGAGCCCTGCAGCGCCAGTCCGGCGTGCGCGACCCGGACGAGCTGGCGCGGGCGCTGGACCTGATCCGCACCCTGAATCCGCGGCCCGGTGCCCAGATCAGCGAGTCCACTTCGGAATACGTCGTGCCGGATGTCTATGTCCGCCATGACCGCGATGGCTGGCGCGTGGACTTGAACCCGGAGATTGCGCCGCGCATTCGCATCAACGATCTCTATGCGGGCATGGTGCGGCAGGTCTCCGATGCGCGTGATAGCGCGTTTATGCGCGATCAGTTGCAGGAGGCGCGCTGGTTCCTGAAGAGCCTGCACAGCCGGAACGACACCCTGCTGCGGGTCGCCCAGGCCATCGTCGTGCGCCAGCAGGGGTTTCTCGAGCATGGTGAGGTTGCCATGCAACCGCTGATCCTGCGCGATATCGCCGAGACCCTGGAGATGCACGAATCGACCATCTCGAGGGTGACTACACAGAAATACATGCACACCCCGCGTGGGGTATTCGAGTTCAAGTACTTCTTTTCCAGTCATGTTGGCACAGCCGATGGCGGCGAATGCTCGGCGACCGCGATCCGTGCCATGATTCGGGAATTGATTGGTGGCGAGACCCCGAACAAGCCACTGAGTGATGCAAAACTGGCCCAGATCCTGTCGGATCGGGGCATTAATGTGGCCCGACGCACCGTGGCCAAGTACCGCGAGGCTATGCACATACCGTCTTCCAGCGAACGCCGGCAGATGGCGAGTATGCCCAGTGGAACCAAGCAAAAAGGAGCCTGACCATGCAGATCAACCTGACCGGCCATCACGTCGATATCACCGACGCCCTGCGCGACTACGTGAACGAAAAGTTCGCGAAGCTGGAACGCCACTTCGACAAAGTGATCGACGTGCATGTGGTGCTGACCCACGAGAAAAACCAGAACCTGAACAACAAGGCGGAGGCCAATCTCCAGGTCAGCGGCAATCACATCCACGCCGAAGCCAGTCACGAGGATATGTATGCGGCGATTGATGGCCTGATCGACAAGGTGGATCGTCAGCTGATCAAGCACAAGGAAAAGGTCAAGGACCATCACCGCGCCGAGGGTGCCCAGCGCAACCGCGAACAGGCCCTTTAACGCAATGACCATTGCCGAGCTGATCACCCGCGCCCGTATCCGGCTGGAGCCCGAGTGTTCCAGCCAGAAACGGGCGCTCGAGACCCTGGCCGAGTTGCTGGCCGTCGGCGGCGAGGAGTCCGCCGGCCCGGCCAGCGGGGCCATCTTCGAGGCCCTGTCTGCCCGCGAGAAGCTTGGCTCCACCGGTCTGGGGCATGGCGTGGCCATCCCGCATGGGCGTCTGGCCGAGCTCGATGCCCCCCGGGTCGCGGTCCTGCGGCTGGACCAGGGGGTCGACTTCGACGCCATGGACCACGAACCCGTGGACATCCTGATCGCACTGCTGGTGCCCGAGGCGGCGACCAGCGCGCACCTGGACCTGCTGGCGCAGCTGGCTCGCGGTCTCTCGCAGCCCGACAATATCGCCTCGCTGCGCCGTGCCGGCGACGCGGACGCCCTGGAACGCGAACTGACCCGGGCCTTCGGCGACGCCTGAACATGGCTCTCCCGGCAGTGCTCCCCCGATTCCGACACCCCGCGCCAATGCTGCCGGAGATTCGTGCATGAACGAGGCACTGGGAGAGGGCGGCATCGCGCGCGACATCACCGTAGAGGTCCTGATCCAGGCGATGGGCAATCGCCTGGATCTGCGCTACGTACACGGCGAGCAGGTCGCACCGGATCGCAACCTGGTCGGCGGTGACGGCGACGACCTGCCCCTCGCCGGGCACCTCAACCTGATCCGGCCTAACCGTATCCAGGTGATCGGCGATTTCGAGGCGCGCTATATCGCGCGGCTGAGCGATGATCAGCGCGAGCAACTGATCCTGGAGATGGCCCGCACCGGGACGACCGCGGTGATCTTCGCCGAGGACACCTGCCCGTTCTCGGAGATGCCGGACGTCCCCGATGAGCAGCTGCCGCTGATCTTGTGCTCCTCGACCAGCAGCCACGAGATTATCTCCCTGCTGCGCTATTTCCTGCAGCAGCGGCTGGCCCATTTCGAGGTGCGCCATGGCGTGTTCATGGAGATCCTCGGCATTGGCGTGCTGATCAGCGGGGCCTCCAGCGTGGGCAAGAGCGAGGTGGCGCTCGAGCTGATCTCGCGCGGGCACCGGCTGATCGCCGACGACGCACCGGAGTTTGCCCGCATCGCCCCGGATATCGTGCGCGGACACTGCCCGGCCCTGTTGCAGGACCTGCTCGAGGTGCGCGGGCTGGGGGTGTTGAACGTCCGCGCCATGTACGGGGATTCGGCGATCAAGGGCGGCAAGTATCTGCGGCTGATTATCGACCTGCGCGACCACGGCGAGCCCTCGCCGGTGCCGGATGACCGCCTGAATGGCCGCCGCGGGGAGATCGGCATCCTCGGGCTGCGTATCCCGCTGATCAGCCTGCCGGTCGCGCCGGGGCGCAACATCGCGGTGATGATCGAGGCGGCGGTACGCAACCACATGTTGCACATGCAGGGCTATGTCGCCGGCGACGACCTGCGCGCACGTCAGCGCCGGCAGATGAGCGGCGAGCCCGAGGAGCCGCCGTACCACCGCGCGATCCCTGCAACCACCGTCCCCAACCCGGACCCGGAGGGCTGAATGCGACTCCTGCTGGTCAGTGGTCTGTCGGGTTCCGGCAAGACGGTCGCCCTGCATACGCTGGAGGACGCCGGCTATTTCTGTGTCGACAACCTGCCGCTGCCGCTGCTGCCCGGTCTGATCGAACAGGTCCGTAGTGGCGATTACGACGCGGACGACGACCGCCATCTGGCGGTCGGGGTGGATGTCCGCAGCGGGCTGACGGCCCTCGAGGGCTTTGCCGACCTCCTGCGCGAGCTCCGGGGCAAGGGGATGAAGGTCGAAGTGATGTTTCTGCAGGCCTCCAGCGAGGTCCTGCTGCGCCGCTATCACCTGACGCGGCGCCGACACCCACTGGCGCGCGACGGCGTGCCACTGGTGGACGCGATCGAGCGCGAACGTGACTGGCTCGGCCATGTTGCGGCCGAGGCGGATCTGACCGTGGACACCTCCCGTCTGTCGATGCACGATCTCGCGCGCACCCTGCGCGACCGCGTCGGGCTGCTGGGCGAGGAGCGCCTGTCCCTGCTTTTTCAGTCATTCGGGTTCAAGCATGGGGCCCCGCTGGACTCCGACTTCGTGTTCGACGTGCGCTGCCTGCCCAACCCGCACTACGAGCGCGATCTGGCGCCATTGACTGGCCGCGATGCGGCTGTTTGCGAGTTTCTTGCGCGCCATGGCGAGGTCGAGGAGATGTATGACGGGATCCAGGGCTTTCTCGAACAGTGGGTCCCGCGGATCCGGCAGGATCACCGCAGCTATGTGACCGTTTCGATCGGGTGCACCGGCGGCCGTCACCGCTCGGTTTATCTCGTGGAGCGGCTGGCGGCTGCCTGGCGGGGGCGCGAACATGTTACTGTTAGCACCCGTCACCGCGAGCTATCCCTGCCCCTCGAATCGGAGTGAGTCCATGGGCGTTGGTCTGATCCTGATCACGCATCAAAACCTCGGCGACACCCTGCTGCAGACGGCCCAGAGCATGCTGGGCGACCTGCCCGAGGATTGCGAGTCCATGGCGATGTCGCAGAATGACGACCCCGACGAGGTGCTGGCGCGCGCGAGGGCGCGCCTGGGCGAGCTGGATTCCGGCTCCGGCGTGCTGATCCTGACCGACATGTTTGGCTCCACCCCATCCAATGTGGCCAGTCGCGTGGCCCGGGGCGCGAACGCCCGCGTCATTGCCGGGATCAACCTGCCGATGCTGATCCGTGTGCTGAACTACCGCCATCTGCCGCTGACGGAGCTGGTCAACAAGGCCCTGTCCGGCGGGCACGATGGCATCCTTCTTTGTGACCAGGAGTGTTCGGATGCCGCAGCGCGAAGTCCCCATCGTTAATCGTCTGGGGATGCATGCGCGTGCGGCGGCCAAGTTCGTGAGCCTGGCCAGTCAGTACGCGTCCGATGTGACCGTATCCCGGAACGCCCAGGAAGTGAACGGCAAGAGCATCATGGGGGTGATGATGCTGGCGGCGGCGCAGGGCTCCGAGGTTACCATCACCACCGACGGCGAGGACGCCGAAGAGGCCCTCGACGCCCTCACCGAACTCGTCGCCAACCGCTTCGGCGAGGACGCCTAGTCCCTCTCCTGCCGCCATGCCTTTACGAGGCTGGGCCTAGTTCACCCTCGGAAATCAGGGTTCAGCCGGCGAGGGCGTTGCGCAGGGCCGCGAGAAATGCGTCGTTCTCGTCGGAGCGGCCGACGGTGACGCGCAGGCAGTCGGCGAGTAGCGGATGCGCGCGGCCAACATCCTTGATCAGGATGCCGGCGTCGCGCAGGGCCGCGAAGCTCGCGTGCCCCTGCCCCTCGCGCACTCGAAAGAGGATGAAATTCGCCTGGCTCGGGAACACGTGCTCGACGCCGTCGATCGCCGCAAGCGCCTCGGACAGCCGGCCGCGTTCCTCGATGATGCCGCGCGCCTGGTCATCCAGCGCCTCACGGTGATCGAGGGCGAAGGCGACCGAGCGCTGGGTCAGGGTGTTGATGTTGTACGGCAGGCGCAGCCGGTCCAGCGCATCGATCCAGCCCGCGGAGGCGGCCAGATAGCCCAGCCGCGCGCCGGCCAGCCCCAGCTTCGAGACCGTGCGCATCACCATGAGCCCGTCGTGCTGGCCGACCTCCGGCAGGAAGCTGTGGGCGGCGAACGGGGCATAGGCCTCGTCGACCACCGTGACGCCGGGGTTGGCCTCGATGATCGCCTGCACGGCGGCCGGGTCGTCCAGGGTCCCGGTCGGGTTGTTCGGATAGGCCAGGAACACGACCGCCGGGTCGTGTTCGGCCAGGGCGGCGTGCATCGCGGCGAGGTCCAGGGTGAAATCGCGGTGCAGCGGGACGCCGACGAACGGTACGCCCATTGCGCGGGCCAGCACGCCGTACATCACGAAGGTCGGCTCCGGCGCCAGGATCGGGCGGCCGGAGGCGGCGACCGCCATGATCAGGATCTGGATCAGTTCGTCGGACCCGTTGCCGAACAGCAGCCCGGCCGCTTCGGGCACGCCGTGAGCGGCGCGCACATTTTTCTCCAGCTCGCGCGCCCCGGCGTCCGGATAACGGTTTAGCTGCGGGTCGCGCAGGGCCTCCAGCCAGGCGTCTTCCAGCCCGCCGGGCCAGGGATGCGGGTTTTCCATCGCGTCCAGCTTGATCAGGCCGGTCGCGTCGGACACCTGATAGGCCGACTGCGCCAGAACCTCCGGACGCATCAGGGCATCCGGGCTGCGGCTTTCGTGCGGCAGGCTCATTGCCCGCCGCGCAGTTCGGCGGAGCGGGCGTGGGCGGTGAGTCCCTCGCCGTGCGCGAGGGCGGCGGCGGTCTTGCCGAGCTTCGCCGCGCCCTCGGCCGAGCAGTGGATGATGCTCGAGCGCTTCTGGAAGTCGTACACCCCCAGCGGCGAGGAGAAGCGCGCGGTGCGCGAGGTCGGCAGCACGTGGTTGGGCCCGGCGCAGTAGTCGCCCAGGGCCTCGGAGGTGTAGCGGCCCATGAAGATCGCGCCGGCGTGGCGCAGGCCGGCGTCCAGCATCGCCTGCGGGTCGGCCACCGACAGCTCCAGGTGTTCCGGCGCGATGCGGTTGGCGACGGCAACGGCCTCGGCGGAGTCGCGCACCTTCACCAGTGCCCCGCGCTTGTCGAGGCTGGTGCGGATGATCTCGGCGCGCGGCATCTCGGCCAGCAGGCGGTCCATGGCCTCGGCCACGCGGTCGAGGAAGGCCTCGTCCCAGGACAGCAGGATGGACTGGGCCTGCTCGTCATGCTCGGCCTGCGAGAACAGGTCGGCCGCGATCCAGTCCGGGTCCGTCTCTCCGTCGCAGACCACCAGGATCTCCGAGGGACCGGCGATCATGTCGATGCCGACCGTCCCGAACACCTCGCGCTTGGCCGCAGCGACAAAGATGTTGCCGGGGCCGACGATCTTGTCTACCGCCGGGATGGTATCGGTGCCATAGGCCAGGGCTGCCACGGCCTGGGCGCCGCCCACGGTGAACACGCGGTCCACCTCGGCCACGGCGGCCGCGGCCAGCACCAGATCGTTCAGTTCGCCGCCCGGGGCGGGCACGACCATTACCAGCAGTTCCACGCCCGCGACCTTGGCCGGCACGGCGTTCATCAGTACGGAGGACGGGTAGGCGGCCTTGCCGCCGGGGACGTACAGGCCGACCGAGTCGAGCGCGGTCACGCGCTGGCCGAGTACCGTGCCGTCGGCATCGGTGAAGTCCCAGTCCTGCATCTTCTGGTGTTCGGCGTACTGGCGGATACGCGCGGTGGCGGTCTCCAGCGCCTGGCGCTGCTCCGCCGGGATCGATTCCAGCGCGGCCTGCAGGCGCTCCCGTGGGATCTCCAGGTCGGCGACCGCGCTGCGATCGAGGCGATCGAACTTGGCGGTGTAGCGCAGCACGGCCGCGTCGCCCTCGGTGCGTACCGCGGCGAGGATCTCGTCCACCGCATCGCGTACGCCGGTGTCGGCGACGGACTCCCAGGACAGCAGGTGCTCCAGGGCCTGATCGAAGTCGGGCTGCTGGGTATCGAGTCGGGCAATGGAGGGCATGGTCGGGATCCTCTGGACGTTTTCCCTAGGCCGGTACGGCGGTCTTGCGGCGCGCGCGCACGGCGTCCGCCAGCAGTTTCAGACTGGTCTCGGTCTCGTCCCAGCCCATGCAGGCATCGGTGATGCTCTGGCCGTAGGTCAGCGACTTGCCGGGCAGGATGTCCTGGCGGCCACCGACCAGATGGCTCTCCAGCATCGCGCCCATGATGCGGCGATCCCCGCCAGCGATCTGTTCGGCCAGCGAGCGGGCCACATCCACCTGACGCTTCGGGTCCTTGCGGCTGTTGGCATGGCTGCAGTCGACCATTACCAGCTCAGGCAGCTCCGCCATGCGCAGCTCCTTGCAGGCCTGTTCGATGCTCTCGGCATCGTAGTTCGGTTGCTTGCCGCCGCGCAGGATGATGTGGCAGTCGTCGTTGCCGGTGGTGGAGAAGATCGCCGAGCGCCCGGCCTTGGTCACCGACAGGAAGTGGTGCGGTCGCGAGGCGGAGCGGATCGCGTCGATCGCGACCCGCAGGCTGCCATCGGTGGAGTTCTTGAAGCCCACCGGGCAGGACAGGCCGGAGGCCAGCTCGCGGTGCACCTGGCTCTCGGTGGTGCGCGCGCCGATGGCCCCCCAGGCGACCAGGTCCGCGATGTACTGCGGGCTGATCAGGTCGAGGTATTCGGTGGCGGCCGGCATGCCTTTGATCGCCAGATCACGCAGCAGCCCGCGCGCGACGCGCAGACCCTTGTTGATGTGGAAGCTGCCGTCCAGGTCCGGGTCGTTGATCAGGCCCTTCCAGCCGACCGTGGTGCGCGGCTTCTCGAAGTACACCCGCATCACGATGTGCAGGGCGTCGGACAGGTCCTCGCGCAGGCCCTTCAGGCGTTCGGCGTACTCCAGCGCGGCGTCCACGTCGTGAATCGAGCAGGGCCCGACGATCACCTGCATGCGGTCGTCCTCGCCATGCAGGATGCGGTGGCAGGCCTGGCGTGCCGCGAACACGGTCTCGGAGGCCGCGTCGGTGATGGGCAGTTCGTCGCGCAGGGTGTCCGGGGCGGACACCTCCTGGATATCGCGGATTCTCAGGTCGTCGGTATCGGCGGTCATGATGCTCTCGTTACGTCGTCGCGGGCGTGACGGCCTCGCGCAGGCCCTCGATCAGATTTTGAATAGTTCTATGTCGCATCTTCATGGCTGCCTGGTTCACGATCAACCGGGAACTGATGGGGGTAATCAGTTCCAGCGGCTCCAGGCCATTGGCCTTGAGCGTGTTGCCGGTGTCGACCAGGTCCACGATGTAGTCGGCCAGATCGACCAGCGGCGCCAGTTCCATCGAGCCGTAGAGCTTGATGATCTCGACCTGGCGGCCCTGCTGGGCGAAGTAGTTCTGCGTGATGTTCACGAACTTGGTGGCGATGCGCAGGCGCTGCTGCGGGTCCGGCTGCTGGCCCGGGCGTCCGGCCAGCATCAGCCGGCATGCGGCGATGCGCAGATCCAGCGGTTCATAGAGTCCAGCCGCGCCGTGCTCCATCAGTACGTCCTTGCCGGCCACACCGATTGCTGCCGCGCCATGCTGCACATAGGTGGGGACGTCGGTCGCCCGCACCACCACGATCTTCACGTCCTCGCGGTTGGTGTCGAGGATCAGCTTGCGCGTCTTGTCCGGGTCCTCCAGGAGTTCGATCCCGGCGCTGGCCAGCAGCGGCAGGGTGTCCTTGAGGATGCGTCCCTTGGACAGGGCGATGGTCAGGGCGTTGGGATCCATCATGTCGAATGTCAGTCCGTCTGTTTCGAGTCAGGCCGGCTCGCGGCGGATGCCCGCGCCGATCTGGCTCAGTTTTTCCTCGATACATTCGTAGCCGCGGTCGATGTGGTAGATGCGATCGACCGCGGTTTCGCCCTCGGCCACCAGGCCGGCGATGATCAGGCTGGCCGAGGCGCGCAGGTCGGTCGCCATCACCGGCGCGCCCACCAGTCGCTCGACGCCCTTGACGATCGCCGTATTGCCCTCGATGGTGATGTCCGCGCCCATGCGCTGCAGTTCCAGCGCATGCATGAAGCGGTTCTCGAAGACCGTCTCCACGACCGACCCGGTGCCCTCGGCGACGGTGTTCAGCACCATCATTTGGGCCTGCATGTCGGTTGGAAAGGCCGGGAAGGGCGCGGTCCGCAGATTGACCGCCTTCGGGCGACGTCCTTCCATGTCCAGTTCGATCCAGTCCGGGCCGGTCTCGATGCGCGCCCCGGCCTCGACCAGCTTGGCCAGCACCGCATCCAGCAGCTCCGGGCGGGTATTGCGGCAGCGCACGCGCCCGCGGGTCACCGCCGCCGCGACCAGGAAGGTGCCGGTCTCGATGCGGTCCGGCATTACGTCGTATTCGCAGGCCTGCAGGTTTTCGACACCCTGCACGCGGATGGTGTCGGTCCCGGCGCCCTGGATCTTCGCACCCATCGCCGTCAGGCAGTCCGCCAGGTCGACCACTTCCGGCTCGCGCGCGGCGTTCTCGATCAGCGTCTCGCCCTCGGCCAGGGTGGCGGCCATCAGCAGGTTCTCGGTGCCGGTGACCGTGACCTGATCGAACACGACGCGAGCACCCTTCAGGCGCTTGGCGCGGGCGTGGATGTAGCCCCCCTCGACGTCGATCTCCGCACCCAGCGCCTCCAGCCCCCGCAGGTGCAGGTTGACCGGGCGCGAACCGATCGCGCAGCCACCCGGCAGCGAGACCTCGGCCTCGCCGAAGCGGGCGAGGAGGGGCCCCAGCACCAGGATGGAGGCGCGCATGGTCTTGACCAGGTCATACGGGGCCACGCACTGGGTCAGGGTGGTCGGATCGACCTCGATGCGCATGCGCTCGTTGACCGTCAGGCTTACGCCCATGCGGCCGAGCAGTTCCATGGTGGTCGTTACGTCCTGCAGGTGCGGGACGTTGCCAATGGTCATCGGCCCGTCCGCCAGCAAGGTGGCGGACAGGATCGGGAGCACCGCGTTCTTGGCCCCGGAGATCCAGACCTGCCCCTCCAGGCGGCGGTCTCCGGTGATGATCAGCTTGTCCATGGAAAGCCCGGGTCGGTCGCAGGGTCCAGCATGGCCCAGCGAAACACGCCATGATAACGAATCTGCCCGCTGCGCGCGCGTTTCCGGTCGCGGGGCGGGCGTCAGGCCGCGTTGGTCTGCGCCGCGGGAACCGAGTCGGCGATCACCGATTGCAGATCGTAGAGTTCAACGAGGGGTGCCAGGCCCTGCGGGATGGAGTGGAAACCCAGTTCGCCACCCTGTTCGTGCACACGGCGCCAGAGGGTGACCAGCAGCGCCACGCCCGCCGAGTCGATGCGGGTCACCTCGCCGAGATCCACCCGCGCGCGAGCGGGCAGCCCGGGGAGCAGGGCGCGAATGCGGGACTCGAGGCCCGGAACCGTGGCCAGCGTCAGCGTGCCGGAGAGGGCGAGCCCCTCCGGTGTTGCGTGCAGGCGGGCGTCAGCCATCGCCGTTGTCGACCTCGTCGGCGATGCCTTCCATCGCGTCATCGACGAGCTCGCGGTCGCCGTCCTCGAGGCGTTCGATCAGCGCGTCGAGGCCATTGCGGTTGATTTCCTCGTTGAAGCGGTTGCGGAAGTTGCCGACAAAGCTGAGGCCTTCGGCCTCGACGTCGAACACTTTCCACTCCCCGTTTACCGGCCGCAGGCGGTAGTTGACCTGCAAGTTCGATTGCCCCGAGCCCATGACGATCTCGGTTGCAACGACGGCCATGCGGTCATCCTGGCGCGAGCGGCGCTCGATTACGCGGATATCCTTGTCCAGGTGGTCCGCCAGCTGCACGCCGTAGGCTTGCAGCAGGGTGTTCTTGAAGGCCTTGGTAAAGCGTTCGCGCTGTTCGCTGGAGGCGTCGCGCCAGTGTCGCGCCAGCACCAGCCGGGACATGCCTTCGACATCCACGCCGGGCAGGATCTTGTCTTCGATCACGCCGATCACGAAATCCGGATCTTCCTGGGCACGGTCCTCGTTCGACCGAAGTTTCTCGTAGACCTCTTCGATGGACTGTTTGATGATCTCGGTGGGGTTCTCCGCCTGCGCGGCACCCGGGAGGGCCAGCAGCAGGAGCAGCCAGAGCGGCGCCGGCAGCGCCAGAAATCGCAATGTCTTCATCGTGTCGTCCCCGGTTCGGGTTTAGTCGCTACCCATATTGGTCATGAAACGGCCAATCAGGTTCTCCAGGACCAGTGCGGATTGGGTGAACATCACCTCATCACCGTCCTGCAAGGTGTCGTAGTCGCCGCCAGGCTCCAGGGCGATGTACTGCTCGCCCAGGAGTCCCGCGGTATGGATCGCGGCCTGCGTGTCCATGGGCAGGTAGTCATGCTCGGCGCGGATCGCCAGCGTGACCTCGGCGCGGAACTGCTCCGGATCATAGCGAATATCCGCGACGCGCCCGATGCGCACGCCCGAGACCGTGACCGGCGCGCGCGTCTTGAGCCCGCCGATGTTGTCGAAGTAGGCCGTCACCGTGTAGGTGTCCCGGTCGTGGTAGTCGGTCACGTTGCTCACCTGAATCGCCAGGTAGAACAGTGCCGCCACACCCAGCAGCACAAACACGCCGACCGCCAGTTCGAAGAAACGTACCTTCATTGTTGCCACCTGCCTAGGAAAACACTGGTTGGTCAGCCCGTGCCGAACATCAGCCCGGTCAGGATGAAATCGAGGCCCAGCACCGCCAGCGAGGAGACCACCACCGTCTGGGTCGTCGCGCGCGAGATGCCCTCGGAGGTCGGCATCGCGTTGAAGCCCTGGAATACCGCGATCCAGGTCACCACGAAGCCGAACACAATGCTCTTGATCACGCCGGAGAGCACATCCTCGTTCCAGTCGGTCACCGACTGCATCTGCGAGAAGTACGCGCCGCTGTCCACGCCCAGCATGCCCACGCCGACGATGTAACCGCCCATCACGCCCACTGCGCTGAAGATCGCGGCCAGCAGCGGCATGGAGAGGAATCCGGCCACGAAGCGCGGGGCGAAGATGCGGCGATAGGGGTTCACCGCCATCATCTCCATCGCCGAGAGCTGCTCGGTGGTCTTCATCAGGCCCAGCTCGGCCGTCAGTGCCGAGCCCGCGCGACCGGCGAATAGCAGTGCGGTCACCACCGGGCCCAGTTCGCGCACCAGCGACAGGGCGACCACGCCGCCCAGGGCCTCTGCGGCACCGAAGTTCACCAGGGTGATGTATCCCTGGTAGCCCAGCACCATGCCGACGAACAGTCCGGAGACGATGATGATCAGCAGCGAGCGCACGCCCACCGAATAGATCTGCACCACTGTCAGCCCGAACCGCCGGATCACGATATCGAGGCTGGCGAGCACCTGGAGCAGAAAGAGGAACGCGCGGCCGAAGACCACCAGGGCATTCAGCGAGCTGCGACCCAGCGAGGCAATTCCGTCAATCATCGCGCCGCTCCCGTACCCCGAGCAGATCCTCGCGGTAGCTGTCGCCGGGATAATGAAACGGAACCGGGCCATCGGGGCGGCCCTCGAGGAACTGTGCGCTCCAGTCGGAGGCGCGGGCACGCAGGTCGTCGGGTGCCCCGGCATCCACTGCCCGGCCATCGGCAATCAGCACCACGTGATCGGAGATGGTCATGGCCTCGGTAACGTCGTGCGAGACCAGTACGCTGGTCAGCCCCAGGCTCTGGTTGGTGCGCCTGATCAGGGTCACGATCTGGCCCATGGTGATCGGGTCCAGGCCGGTAAAGGGTTCGTCGTACATGATCAGGTCCGGGTCCAGCGCGATCGCGCGCGCCAGCGCCACGCGCCGCGCCATGCCGCCGGACAGCGAGGCAGGGTCCAGGTCGCGCGCGGAACGCAGACCCACCGCCTCGAGCTTGAGCAGCACCAGGGTGCGCAGCACGTCCTCGGGGAGGTCGGTGTGCTCGCGCAGCGGGAAGGCGACATTCTCGAACACCGAGAGATCGGTCAACAGGGCCCCGCTCTGGAACAGCATGCCCATGCGTTTGCGCAGGGCGTACAGGCGTCGGGTCGAGAGTCGTGCGACCTCCTGGCCGTCGACCCAGATGCGGCCTTCGTCCGGGCGCAGCTGGCCGCCGATCAGGCGCAGCAGGGTCGTCTTGCCGCTGCCACTCGGGCCCATGACCGTGGTCACCTGCCCGCGCGGGATGCGCATGGACAGGTCCTCGAAGATCACCTTGCGCCCGCGCCGGAAGCGCAGGTTCTCGATGACGATATGCGGACTGTCTTCGGCGACCGGCTCAGCCACGGGCACCTCTTGCCGTACGGCCTATGGGACTCGGGAGTCTGGCGCGGGACCGATGCCCGGTCAAACCGGTTTGGGGGTAGTTCATCCCACCCCCAGCAACTGGGCGATGGTGCGAAACTCGGAAAGTCGATCCGGTCTCGCTCTCAGGAACACGGGTGTTGGAGCCTGGCCGCCGGCCGCGGTCAGGGCCTCCACCAAGGCGCGCCACCCCATCGGGTCCAGGTCCGCCTCCGGTTCGATCTGCCACAGGCCAGCGCCGTCTCGGCCCGGATACCACAGGGCCTCGCGGGTGCCCGGCAGTGTGTGTGCCTCGGCAGGTCCGGTCAGCACGGCGGTTTTCACGTGGCCGGCCTCGAGTGCCGCCTCCACGGCGGCGGCATCCTCGGCACCCATGACACCGAGGGCCACACCCTGCAGCGTCTCACCCAGGTCGTTCTCGATTCGGGCCAGGGCGGCCGCACCCGCCTCCGGCGGAAGACCCCCGGGCCACTCCAGTGTCAGCTGCAGCTTGGCGGGGACCGCCTCGGCCCAGGGCCCGAACGGGCCTTCACCCGGTGCCGCCCAGGCAGTGGCGGGCAGCAACAGACGGCTGTGATAGTGGGTGTAGTACTCCAGCTGCCAGTCGGTCGGGAGGTCGTCCGGGAAAAAGGTCTCCCACCAGGGCTCACCGGGGCCCGCGACCCCGGCAGCCTGCAGCTCCAGCGCTTGTTGATCCTTCGACATCCGCGTGTCCTTCGTTCAACCGTAGTCTGACGGGCTTGCTTGTATCCCCAACGCGCGCGCGGCACAGTTGATGCCATGCGCTTCGACCTCTTTCATGAGCTCTCGGTCCCGGAGTTTCTGCAGACCTCCGAGACCGAGGTGATCGACCGGACCCTGGCCCTGTGGGAGCAGGCCGACCGTCTTGGCTACGGCACGGCCTGGCTGGTGGAACACCACCTGATGCCGGAATTCTCCCACAGCACCGCGCCGGATCTGGTACTGGCCGCGGCCAGCCAGCGCACCGAACGCCTGCGTCTGGGCCTCGGCGTGGTCCCGCTGCCCTACCACCACCCGCTGCGGGTCGCACAGCGGGTCGGCATGCTCGACCAGCTCTCCGGCGGGCGTCTGGACCTGGGCATCGGGCGCGGTTTCTCGCCGCGCGAATATGCCACATTCGGCGCCGAGATGAGCGAGTCCCGCGCGCGGGTCGATGCCGGTCTGGATGCGCTACGCCAGGCCTTCGCCACCGGTCGGATCACCCAGGACGGCCCGTTCCATCACCTGGACGACGTGCCCGTGATGCCGCGCCCGGTGCAGGACCCGCACCCGCCGATCTGGACCGCCGCGGTCAGCCCGGAGTCCTTCACCTGGGCCGCCGAGCAGGGCATCGGCGCGCTGGCGGGTCCGTTCAAGCCCTGGCAGATGATCCGTGAGGACATCCGCCTGTACCACGAAGCCTGGGACACGACGCGCACCGACATCGCCCACCCGCCGCGCGTCGGGATGACCCTCGGGGTGCTGTGCCTGCCCGACGGCAAGCGCGCCCGCCGCGAGGCCAAGCCCGCCTTCGAGTGGTTCTATCGCCACATGTTCCAGCAGACCCTGCCGGTGCTGGAGCGCCTGATCGAGGGCTACGACTACTACCGTTCGCTGGGCCGTTTCCGCCATCTGGTCAAGGCCGGGATCAACCTGAAGATCCTCGACATGCTGGGCATGACGCTGGTCGGCACGCCCGCCGAGTGTCGCGAGCGCATCGAGGGGCTGCGCGAGGCGGGGGTCGACCAGGTCCTGCTGGCCTTCGGGGCCGGGGCCGTGCCCCACGAACTCGCGCTGGAGTCCATGGACTGCTTTGCCGAGGAGGTCATGCCGGCCTTTGCCGAACGCGCCCCGGGCGCCACCGGCACGGCTGGATAGCCGTCCATGCGGGTCGCCGTGACCGGCGCCGCCGGGCGCCTGGGCCAGGTGCTTGTTCCGGCCCTGGCCGCCGCCGAAGGTATCCGTTCTGTTACCGCGATCGACCGCCGCCCGGTTGTGGCGAACGCGCATACGACCCCTTTACAAGCCGATCTCGCGGATCTCGGCGCGGAACACCTGGCCGGGCATGACAGCCTGATACACCTCGCCTTCCAGTTGATGGGTGGGCAGGGCGGGCGCCGGCGCCGCGACCGCGACTGGGTGCGTGCGCAGAATGTCGAGCTGAGCCGCCACGTCTTTCAGGCAGCCGCCGCGGCCGGTGTGCGCCAGATCGTCTTCCTCTCCAGCGCCGCGGTCTACGGGCCGTGGCCAAATTCGCCGCGCCCGCTGACCGAGTGCAGCCCGGCGCGGCCGCGCTTCCCGTACGCCGAGGACAAGGTCGCCACCGAGCAGGCCCTGCTGGCGGTCGGCGTGCAGTACCCCGATCTGACCACCTGCATCCTCCGGCCCTCGGCAATCGTCGGGCCGCATGCCCACCCGCTGCTGCGCCAGGTTGCGCGCAGTCGCGTGTATCCGGGTGGCGCCGAGGTGCCGGTGCAGATCCTGTGGGAGGACGACGCCGCGGACGCCGTGGTACGAGCGGTCACGCGCCAGGCGGAGGGCATCTTCAACCTCGGGGCCGAGCCCGTCTGGTCCATGCGCCGGATGGCGCTATACCGGCGCCGCTGGGGCATTCCGGTGCCCCCGGGCCTGATCCGGGCGATTCACCCGTTGGCCTGGCGATTCACCCGCCATGCCGGCGATCCCGGATGGGTCCAGGGCCTCGACGGCGCCCTCCAGATGGACTGCTCGCGCGCCCGCGAGCACCTCGGCTGGGCACCCCGGGTCTCCACCCCCGAGTGCCTGGAGCGCCTTCGTCGGTAGCTCCGTCTTTTCAGGCTGGCCCCGGTTCGTCCTCTGGTGTTTACGTGCCTTCGTCCGGCCGCCTGCCAAGCGCTCACTCGCGAGCGCGCCGCGAGGTACTTTCTTGCTTGCCCAAGAAAGTACCCAAAGAAGGGCACCCGGATTCCGCCCGGGGACCTTGCTCCAGGGCCCTCGGGCCGGCGGCGCTGAAACTCGCTACGCCTTCGGCTTCGCTCAGACAGTCAGCGCCTCTTTTCCGTCCCGAGGACCCTTCCGCAAGGGGCTTCATACGGGGGGATAAGGTCAAGACAACGGCGGTTCTGACGTTCGCGCCAGTGGATGGAGGCGAGGTGTCCCGACATCCTGGGCACGCGCGGCCTTCGGCCCTGGCGTGCCGCGCCCGCGAGCGGGCGCCAGACTCCATGTAGGATGCGGATGAGCGCAGCGAATCGCATCAGGGTTGCCCCGACGCCGGAACGGTGCGTTTCGCTGCGCTCAACGCACCCTACAGTTCGGGCTTGTCGCGGGTGCTCGAATACCGCCTGTTTTGACCTACCCTCCCGATATGAGCCCCTTGTGGAGGGCGTGACAGGCCGGGAGAAGGCGCTGACTGTCTGAGCGAAGCGACAGCGCAGCGAGTTTCAGCGCCGCCGGCCTGGCGCGGCCGGAGCAAGGTTCCCGGGCGAATCCCGGGCGTGTTTCTTGGTTACTTCTTTGCACGAGCAAAGAAGTAACTCGGGGCGCGCTGCCGAGACAGCGCATGGCAGACGGTCGGCCGAAGGCACGTAAACATCGGATGCCGAACCAGGCCCAGCTATCAACCAGTAAGACGAAGGCGCGCAACCATTCGGGCGTGCGCGGGGTGACCGCTCAGGAGTACGGACTAGCGCAGGAGCATCAGGATACCGGCGAGGATCAGGACGCCGGCGAAGCCGCGGCGGAGGATGGCGATGGGCAGGTGATGCGTGAGCCAGACGCCCGCGCGCACGCTGATGGCTGTGCCGATGACCACGCCGAGGATGGCCGGCAGGTAGAGATACCCCAGCGCCCATTCTGGCGCCTGGTAGGCCGGATCGGTCCACTGCGGCAGGGCGAACACCAGGCTCGCGCCGATGGAGATCGGCACGCCGAGGGCCGCGGCCGAGCCGATCGCCCGGCGTAGTTCCAGTCCCTGGCTGACCAGGAACGGCGTGGTCAGCGTGCCGCCGCCGATGCCGATCAGCGCGGAGACGGCCCCGATCACGGTGCCGCCGCCCAGCCAGACGCTGCGCCTCGGCACGGGCGCCTTCGGCGGCTGAACGTTCAGCAGCATCCAGATTCCGATCGCGACCTCGAAGGCGCCGAAGATGCGCCCCAGGTGGTCGGAGTCGATGCGCGTGGCCAGCCAGGCCCCGAGCAGGGCCCCGACGATGATGCCGGGCAGCAGCCGGCGTACGGCCGCGCCGTCCACGCCGCCCCGGCGATGGTGGGCGCGGGCCGACAGGATCGCGGTCGGGATGATGGCGCCCAGCGAGGAGCCGACCGCGAGCTGCACCAGGCTGGCCGAGTCGAAGGCCAGCAGGCTGAAGATCGCAACGAACACCGGCACCAGGATTAGCCCGCCGCCGATGCCGAACATCCCGGCCGGGATGCCGGCGACCAGGCCCAGAAGCACAAATAGCAGCCCCAGCGCCAACGGTGACTGGATCAGCGTATCGATCATTCGTGTGTAGCGCCGGGTGGTGGGTCAGGGAACAGTGGGCCGGCAAACCGCTGGGGTGCCGGCCCACTGTTCAGGGGGGAGGGAGCGCGCTCAGAGCGCCTTGAAGCACTTGCGGGCGGCCTCGACGGTGGCGTCGAGGTCTGTGTCCGAATGGGCGTGGGACATGAAGCCGGCCTCGAAGGCACTGGGGGCCAGGTAGACGCCCTCGCCCAGCATCGCGTGGAAGAAGCGGCCGAAGGCGGCGGTGTCGCAGGCGGTGGCGCCGGCGAAGTCGGTGACCTTCTGGTCCGAGAAGAACAGGCCGAACATGCCCGGCACCTGGTTGGTGGTCAGGGCGACCCCGGCCTCGCGTGCGGCGTCCTCGAAGCCCGCGACGACCTTCTTGGTGCGCTGCTCCAGCTCGTCGTGGAAGCCCGGACGGGACAGGATCTCCAGGGTCTTGAGCCCGGCGGTCATCGCGATCGGGTTCCCGGACAGGGTGCCGGCCTGATAGACCGGGCCCAGCGGCGAGAGGTGTTCCATGATCGCGCGCTTGCCGCCGAAGGCCCCCACCGGCATGCCGCCGCCGATGATCTTGCCCAGCGTGGTCAGGTCCGGGGTGACGCCGAGATAGCCCTGGGCGCAGTTCTTCGAGACGCGGAAGCCGGTCATCACCTCGTCGAAGATCAGTACCGCGCCGTGCTGGTCGCAGACCTCGCGCAGCGTCTCGAGAAAGCCCGGTTCCGGCGGGATGCAGTTCATGTTGCCGGCGATCGGCTCGACGATGATGCAGGCGACCTCGTCGCCCTTCTCGGCGAAGAAGGCGCGCACGCCGTCGGCGTCGTTGTAGGTGAGGGTGCTGGTCAGGGCGGCCAGCTCCTTCGGCACGCCGGGGGAGCTCGGCTGGCCGAGGGTCAGCGCGCCGGAACCGGCCTTTACCAGCAGCGAGTCGCCATGGCCGTGGTAGTTGCCCTCGAACTTCACGATGCGGTCGCGCCCGGTGTAGCCGCGCGCCAGCCGGATCGCGCTCATCGTGGCCTCGGAGCCCGAGTTGGTCATGCGCACCAGGTCCATCGACGGCACCAGTTCGCAGACCTTCGCGGCCATGTCGTTCTCCAGCCGGGTCGGGCAGCCGAAGGACAGGCCGTTGTTGCAGGCCTCGCGCACCGCCTCGATCACCTCGGGGTGGGCGTGGCCGGCGACCATCGGGCCCCAGGAGCCGATGTAGTCGATGTAGCGCTGGCCGTCGGCGTCCCACATGTAGGCGCCACTGGCGCGGTCCATGAAGATCGGGGTGCCGCCCACGCCCTTGAACGCGCGGACCGGGGAGTTCACGCCCCCGGGGATGTGCTGCTTGGCGGCCTCGAACAGACGCTCGGTTTCCTGCATGACGGTGTCCCTGTAGTTCAATGGAATCGGTAGGCCCGGCAACCATAGCGGCGGCCGCCGGGCGGTGCAAAGTGGTCAGTCGAACAGTGTGCTGATGCGTCGGGCGGCGGCCTCCGGGGCGGGCGCGGCGCTGATGCCCTGGATCACGGCGACCAGATCCGCCCCGGCCGCGACCACCTCCGCCGCGTTGTCCGGGGTGATGCCGCCGATGCCGCAGATCGGCAGGTCCAGGGCCGCGCGTGCCTGGCGGATCAGCTCCGGCCCGGCGTGGGCGGCCTGCGGCTTGGTCGGGGAGGCGAACATGGTGCCGAAGGCGACATAGCTGGCGCCGGCCCGGGCGGCAGCTTCGGCGCGCGCCAGCTCGTTGTAGCAGGAGACCCCGATGACCGCGTTCGGTCCCAGGAGCGTGCGGGCCGCGGCCGGGTCCGGGTCGTCGCGGCCCAGATGTACGCCATCGGCCTGGATGCGCGCGGCCAGCTCGGTGTCGTCGTTGATGATGCAGCGCGCCCCGTGCGCGTGGGCGAGGGCGACCAGCTCGCGGGTGATCGCCTCGCGCGCGTCTCCTTGCAGCTCCTTGTCGCGGAACTGGATCAGGCTGGCGCCGCCGCGCAGCGCGGCCGCGGCATGGGCGAGGTGGGTCGCGCGCGGGTCCGCGCCCTCCGGTACCGCGGGGGTGATGAAGTAAAGCCCGCGCAGGGGCGCTCGGCTGTCAGTCGTCATGCGGGCACAGGCGGTTGGGGATGTGCTGGCCGTGGCCGGGGGCGTAGCCACGGGCGATGGCATCGTTCATGAAGGCCTGGGCCTCGATCACGGCCGGTTCGATATCGCGGCCGCGGGCAAGGAAGGCGGCGATCGCCGCGGCCAGGGTGCAGCCGGAGCCGTGGAAGCCGGCCGGGTGGCGCGGCAACTCGAACGGGCGCATGTGGTCGTCCTCGCGGTAGAGGCGATTGATGATCGGGTCCTGCTCGGCGCCCTCGTGCCCGCCAGTGACCAGCACGTTGCGCGCGCCCAGTTGGCGCAGCTGGTGGCCCCACTGCGCGGGGTCCTCGCTGCGGGCCAGGCGGGCGGCCTCGGGTCCGTTCGGGGTGATCAGCGTGGCCCGCGGCAGCAGGGCCTCGCGCGTGGCGTCGACGACCGCCTCGGTCGCCAGTGCCCCGCCGCCGCCGGCGACCATCACCGGGTCCAGTACCACCGGGATGTGCGGGTGTGCGTTCAGCAGTGCGGAGACGATGGTGACATTTTCCACCGAGCCCAGCATGCCGATCTTGATCGCCGCGACCTCGAGATCGGCCAGGGTGACCTCGATCTGGGCGCGCAGCTGCTCCGGCGGCAGCACGGTGAAATCCACCACGTTGCGGGTGTCCTGCACGGTGATCGCGGTCACCGCCGTGGCCCCGTGTACGCCGAGGCGGGTGAAGGTGGTCAGGTCGGCCTGCAGACCCGCGCCGCCACCGGGGTCGGAGCCGGCAATGGTCAGCGCGATCGGGGGATGATTCATGAATGGGGGCTCCCGTGCTAAGGTTGCGCGCGCCCCGGCACCCCCGGGGCGTTCCTGTTCCGAATCCCGGGAGTGTACGCAGCATGAGCCACGAGTTCGAAGTCGAGACTATCCGTCCCCTGGTCGCCGCCGCCAAGGCCGGCGGTACGCTGAATGCGGAGGTCGACCAGGCCCTGGCCGCGCTGGAGCAGGAGATCAACCGGATCGCCGCCGAGCTGCAGGTGGAGCACGTGGGTCCCGGGGTGGGCATGGCGGACATGAATGCCGAGCATGTCTATCGCCTGGTGATCCGCCAGCACGAGATCGACGTGACGCGGCACGAATGGAGCCTGTGGGTCTGCGATGCGCTCGATAACTGCGACTTCCGCGCGACCTGGCCGGTCACTGGCGCCGGGCGTCTGCGCCGCAAGCAGGTGACGGCCGTGGTGCCGGAGCTCGTGACCGGCTACCGCGATGCGGTTGTGGCCGCCGGCAAGGGGGATACTCCGGCCGGTCAGCGGCTGGAGCAGATGGCCGGTCTGTTCAGCTGACCGAGCCTTCCGGCTCGCGCAGCGAGATCACTGGCCAGCCCCGTTCGCGGGCATGCGCGGCCAGAGTCGGGTCGGGATCCACGGCCACCGGGCGGCCGACCTGCTCCAGTAGCGGGATGTCGTTGCGCGAGTCACTGTAGAAGCTGGCCTGCGTGATGGTGCCCTCGGGGTCCGGGTGATCCGCGAGGTGCTGACGCAGGCGCTCGATCTTGCCTTCCTGGAAGCAGGGTACGCCCGTCAGCTCACCGGTGAACTCCCGGTCCTCGCGTTCTTCCGCCAGGGTGGCGATCAGGTGATCCACGCCGAGGATGTCGGCGATTGGCTGGGTCACGAACTGGTTGGTCGCGGTGATGATCACCAGCTCGTCACCGGCCTCCCGGTGCCGGGCCAGCAGACGCTTGGCGCCGGGGGCGATCATCGGGCGGATCAGCGTCTCGATGAACTGCTCCCGCCATTGTTCCAGCTGTGCGCGCGGGTGCTCGGCCAGCGGGCTGAACGCGAAGCGGCAGAACTCGTGGATGTCGAGGGTCCCCGCGACATACTCCTGATAGAAGCGGTCATTGGTCTCGGCGTGACAGGTCGGGTGCACGGCACCCACCTCGGCCAGGAACTGGTTCCAGGCGTGATCGCTGTCGCCGGCGAGCAGGGTATTGTCGAGGTCGAACAGGGCCAGGTTCATGGATCGCTCCGCGGATTAGGGGTCGCGCTGGGAAGACGGCGGGAGTTTACCGGGGCATGACTTCGCACGCAGCCATGCCTCGGAAAACCTGGGGTACCAACGCGAGTGTGTACATTCATCAGCGTTTCCCAAGGTCTTTGCCGCGGGGCCTCGGGCTGTGGAACAATGCAATCAGTGAAGAAAGCGTCTGGTTGATGCAAGTGATTGATTGTGAGGGGTATAGAGCCAACGTAGGCATCATCCTGTGCAATCGGGAGCGCCAGCTGTTCTGGGGCAAACGCGTGGGCCAGGACGCCTGGCAGTTTCCCCAGGGCGGTATCCGCGCGGAAGAGACGCCGGAGCAGGCGATGTACCGCGAGTTGCGCGAGGAGACGGGCCTGCTGCCCGAGCATGTCGATGTGCTCGGCAATACCCAGCACTGGCTGCGCTACCGCCTGCCGGAGCGCATGGTGCGACGTCACCGTCGTCCGGTCTGCATCGGCCAGAAACAGCGCTGGTTCCTGTTACGGATGATGGGCAACGAGAGCGACGTGATCCTGGATGCGATGGGTACCCCCGAATTCGACGACTGGCGCTGGATCGATTACTGGCGCCCGGCACGCGAGGTCGTGCATTTCAAGCGCCAGGTCTATCGCCGTGCGCTGTGCGAGCTGGTGCCGCTGATGTTCCCGGAACTGGAAGCCCGGCGCCCGCGCAATGCCCACGGACGTGACGCCAGCGATCAGGCCCCGTCACAGGTCTCCCCGGTGTCGCCACGTTGACGAACCCGAATCCCCCCTCGATGCTGGAGGTCCTGCGCCGCGTGGTGCAGGAGGTGAATGGCGCTGCCGATTTCTTCGAAGCGCTGCATATCATTGTGACCCGCGTGAAGGCCGCGCTGGATATCGACGTCTGCTCGATCTACCTGAAGTCGCCGCAGTCGGGCCGCCTGGTGCTGATGGCATCGGAGGGTCTGCGCGAGGAATCCATCGGACATGTCGAGATGGACCCCTCCGAGGGCCTGGTGGGCCTGGTCGCCTCGCGCGCCGAGCCGGTCAACCTGGACAGTGCCCAGGATCACCCGCGCTTTCGCTATTTCCCGGAGACCGGCGAGGAGCACTTCCTGGCCTTTCTCGGGGTGCCGATCATCCACCAGCGCAGCCTGCTGGGGGTGTTGGTCGTGCAGCAGCACCAGGCGCGCAAGTTCGATGACGAGCACGTCTCCTTTCTGATTACCCTGGCCGCGCAGTTGGCCGGTGCGATTGCCTACGCGGAATTCAACGACGAGATCTCCTCCGAGACCCCGCTGATTGGGCACGTCAATGTCGAGGCGACCGGGATCGCCGGGTCTCCCGGGGTTGCGATTGGCCGGGCCGTGGTCGCCTATCGGCTGGCGGATCTCGACTCCATCCCGGATCGCGAGGGGGTCGGGGTCGACGAGGAACTCGAACGCCTTGCCAAGGCGGTGGCCGAGACGCGCACCGAAATCGAGGATCTCAAGCAGCGCATGGGCGAGGCCCTTGGCGCGGACGAGCAGGTGCTGTTCGACGCCTATCTGATGCTGCTGGGCTCGGACTCGCTGGTGCAAAAGACGGAGGCGCGCATTCGCAACGGCCAGTGGGCCCCCGCCGCCCTGCGTGACACCGTGCGTGAGAGCGTTCGCGTGTTTAACGACATGGAGGACCCGTACCTGCGCGAGCGCGCGTCCGATGTGCGAGACCTGGGTCGGCGGGTGCTGTCGCACCTGTTGCCGGCCGAGCGCAGCCAGGAGGAATTCCCGGATGGCGGCATTCTGGTGGGTGATGACCTGACCGCATCCCACCTGGCCGAGGTGCCGATCGAGCGGCTGGGAGCGATGGTCTCGGCCAAGGGCACGGGCTCCTCGCACATCGCGATCCTGGCGCGGGCGCTCAACATCCCGGCGGTGATGGGGGTTTCTGAGCTGCCGGTGGGCCGACTGGAGAACCGCGAGATCCTGGTCGACGGCTATCGTGGCCGGTTGTTCGTGAACCCCAATGCGGAGTTGCGCACCGAGTTTGAGCGCCTGGTGCGCGAGGAACGCGAGCTGGCCGAGGACCTGCGGGCCCTGGCCAAGGACCCGGCGGCCACCCGTGACGGTGTGGCGGTCCCGGTGCTGGCGAACTCCGGGTTGCTGGCCGATATCAAGCCGTCTCTGGAATCCGGGGCCGAAGGCGTGGGGCTTTATCGCACCGAGGTCCCGTTCATGATTCGCGACCGCTTCCCCGGGGAGGAGGAGCAGGTCCAGCTCTACGAACAGGTGCTGGCATCATTCGATCCGATGCCGGTCACACTGCGCACGCTGGATATCGGCGGCGACAAGGCGCTGCCGTATTTTCCGGTCAAGGAGGACAACCCGTTCCTGGGCTGGCGTGGCATCCGCATCTCGCTGGACCACCCGGAGATCTTCCTGACCCAGCTGCGTGCGATGCTCAAGGCCAGTTGCGCGCACGACAACCTGCAGATCCTGTTCCCGATGATCTCGGCGCTGGACGAGCTGAAGGGGGCGATGACCCTGCTCAACCGCGCCCGCGAGGAGTTGCTGGACGAGGGGTTCATGATCCCGATGCCCAAGGTCGGGGTGATGGTCGAGGTCCCGGCCGCGGTCTATCTGTCGGAGACGCTGGCGCGGCGCGTGGACTTCCTGTCGGTGGGGACCAATGACCTTGTGCAGTACCTGCTGGCGGTGGATCGCAACAACGCGCGAGTGGCCAGCCTCTATGACACCCTGCACCCGGCCTGCATCAGCGCGCTGGAAACCATCACCGACGGGGCCCACCGGGCGGGCAAGCCGGTTAGTGTCTGTGGCGAGATGGCGGCCGATCCGGCCGCGGTGATCCTGCTGCTGGGGATGGGGATCGACAGCCTCAGCGTCAGCGTCTCGGCGATCCCGCGGGTGAAATGGGTGATCCGCAGCTTCTCCACGGATCGCGCCGAGGCGCTGCTGGCCCAGTGCCGCATGCTGGAGAACGCGGAGCAGATCCGCTCGCTGCTGAACAATGCCCTGGTGCAGGCCGGGCTCGGCGGGCTGGTGCGCGCGGGGAAGAACTGATTCGGTTGCGTCAGGCGGCCTCGCGCCGGCGTTTCCACCAGCCGATCAGTGCGGCCAGCACAAAGATCGCCAGCACGACCCCGATTGCGATCAATGCATCCTCGATGGAGCGGTTGATCACCAGCACCACCACCCCGACCAGGATCGGCACCGGAAACTCGTTGAACCAGCGAAACCAGGTGTGTTCGCGACGGTTCAGATCATCCCGGAAGTCGCGCACGATCCAGCCGCACCAGATGTGGTAAATCACCAGCAGCGCCACCAGCGTCAGCTTGAAGTGCATCCAGGGCTCGTTCAGATACCCCGGGATCAGGGCCAGCATGGCCCCGCCAAACGCGATAGTCAGCACCCCGCCGGGCGTCATGATCCCGTAGAACAGCTTGCGCTCCATGATCTTGAAGCGCTCGTGACCCAGGGCGTCGTCGGTCATCGCGTGATAGACGAACAGCCTTGGCAGATAGAACAGCCCGGCGAACCAGGTGACCATGAAGATCACGTGCAGGCTGAGCAGCCAGTTGTAGGCTTCCATGCTTCAGAGCTCCCAGGGGTGCCGGTGGTGGCTGGCTCAGGACAGCCAGCGCTGCAGGTGGCGTTCGATCTGCTCGAAGTCCGGGTCGCCCAGTTTCTGGTAGACGATGCGGCCGCCGGGCGAGATCACGAAGGTGGTCGGGGTCAGGCGCACGCCTCCGAAGGCCTGCGACATGCCGTCCTCAGCGTCGTGGATCACCTTGTACGGCATCTCGCGGTCCTCGCGCATCGACTCCACCCGGTTGATCGGGTCGTAGGAGACGGCGACCGCCAGCAGCTCGAAGCCCTTCTCGGCATAGGTCTCGTGCAGGTGAATCAGCTTCGGGATCTCGCGCACGCAGGATGGGCAGTTGGTGGCCCAGAAGGAGATCATCACCGGGCGCCCCTCGTAATCCGACAGCGAGACCTCCTCGCCATCGAGGGTGGTGGCGGTAAAGTCGGGCGCCGGGCGCATGCCGTCATCGGTCAGCCAGATCGCCAGGGCAACCCCGATCAGGGCCAGGATGAAGATGCCGCCAATGATGGCCTTGCGGTCGATACGAAAGCTGCTCATGGATACAGAGGTTCCCGTTGGGTTCGAATGATTCGCCGGTTTCGACTGGCCTGAGTGGGCCTTCGTTCCGTGCCATGTGGTAACCCGGTATCATGCCGCAGCATGACAGCAACAACCAATAGCAAACCTATCCGCATCGGGGTTGTCGGTGCGACCGGGTACACCGGCGTGGAGTTGCTGCGCCTGCTGGCCCGGCACCCTTCGGCGGAACTGGCGGTGGTGACCTCGCGCGGCGAGGCCGGGACGGCGGTCGCCGATTTGTTCCCCAGTCTGCGCGGGGCGGTGGACGCGGTCTTTCGCGAGCCGGACCCCGACGTGCTGGGCGAGTGCGACGTGGTGTTCTTTGCCACGCCGCATGGTGTGGCGCATGCGATGGCCGGTGCGCTGCTGGAGCGCGGGGTGCGGGTCATCGATCTCTCGGCCGACTTTCGTATACGTGACCCGGAGCTGTGGGCGCACTGGTATGGCCAGGCGCACGGGGCCCCGGAGTATCTCGACGAGGCCGTTTACGGCCTGCCGGAGATTCACCGTGACCGGATCCGGCCGGCGCGGCTGATTGCCGTCCCCGGCTGCTACCCGACGGCCGTGACGCTCGGTGTCCTGCCGCTGCTGGAACAGGGTCTGATCGACCCGGCCGACGTGATTGCGGACGCCAAGAGCGGGGTCAGCGGTGCGGGGCGCAAGGCGCAGATCGGCGGTCTGTTCGCCGAGGTGCAAGAGAACTTCCGCGCCTACGCGGCCGGCGGTCACCGGCACTGGCCGGAGATTCATCAGACCCTGAGTGGTGTGGCCGGCGGCGAGGTCGGGCTGATCTTCCAGCCGCACCTGGTGCCGATGACGCGCGGCATCCATGCAACCCTCTATCTGCGGCCGCGACAGTCCGAGACCGACTGGCAGGCCTGCTTCGAGCAACGCTACGCCGATGAGCCGTTCGTCGACGTCCTGCCGCCGGGATCGCATCCCGAAACGGCCAGCGTGCGGGGCACCAACCGCTGCCGGATCGCGGTGGCAC
Source organism: Thioalkalivibrio sp. ALRh (assembly GCF_000381425.1). Taxonomy (NCBI): domain Bacteria; kingdom Pseudomonadati; phylum Pseudomonadota; class Gammaproteobacteria; order Chromatiales; family Ectothiorhodospiraceae; genus Thioalkalivibrio; species Thioalkalivibrio sp. ALRh. The sequence goes on along the minus strand of NZ_KB906519.1, from coordinate 754,122 downwards.
GGCCGCCGCACTCGGATCGACTGGTGGTGCTGTCGGTGATCGACAACCTGGTCAAGGGGGCGGCCGGGCAGGCCGTACAGAACATGAACCTCATGTTCGATTGCCCGGAGGACGAGGGGTTGCGCGAGTTGGCGGTCTTCCCGTAGCTCGGTTGCCTTATGTCCAAGCTCCCGACGCCGGTGCCGCGACGCCGCCCCCGGATCCCGCCACCACGGCCGGTGCGACAGCGTCGGCGGCGCTGGGGGTTGGGCGTGTTGTTACTGGCGCCTTTTCTGCTGGTGGCCGGGATTGGCGGTTGGTTGTGGACGCACTGGCCGGACGAGGGCGTGATTGACCCCCAGGTACGCATTGATGCCCTGACGGACGAACTGCAGCGCGAGGTCGAGGCGCGTCAGCAGGCAGAGGCCGAGCAGCAGCGTGCGCTGCGGCGGCTGTCGCTGCTGGAGACCGAGGTCGATGCCTATCGCGACGATGTCGAGCGTCAGGAGACCGAGCTCGCACGGTTGCGCGATGAAGTGGCGTTCTACGAGCGACTGGCGGAAAACAATGATGACTCGAGTCTGGGCTTGCGCGACCTGGCGTTGCAGGAGACAGGCCAGTCCGGGGTCTGGGACGTCGTGTTTCAGATCTACCGACCGGGCCTGAACCGGTCGCTGGATGTGCGTTGGTCGGTAGAGATTACCGGGCGTTTCGAGGGGGACGATGAGGATACAACCCTCGATCACGATGACCTGGGCGTGGAGCAGGAACGTACAATCGAGGGTTTCCGGTTGCTGCGAAACGCGCGCGTACGCGTTGTATTGCCGGAGGATTTCACCCCGGAAGCGGTAGCCGTTAGGGTGGAGCCCGATGAAGACGATGGCCCCGACGCAGTCATGAAGCGCGGAGAGTGGGGCCGCATGGCGGGAGAAGGGGCATGATCGGACGCAAGAAGGGGCGCGGCAGCAAGCGGACGCGCCGGGTCGACACCATGATTGGGGAGAACGCCGTGGTGCGCGGCGAGCTGGAGTTTAGCGGGGGCTTGTATGTCGAGGGGCGCGTGGTCGGCAGCATTCGTGCGCCGAGTGATCCCTCCGCCGTTCTGATGGTCGCTCCCCAGGGGGTCGTCGAGGGGCAGGTGATGGTGCCGCACCTGGTCGTGAACGGCGAAGTGCGCGGCGACATGCATATGAGCGAGTACGTCGAACTCGGTGCGACCGCGCGGCTGCACGGGCATCTGTACTACAAGAGTCTGCAGATCACCGAGGGTGCGAGTATCGACGGCCAGCTCGAGCGAATGGAAGAGCCGCTGCAGGGCGAACTCGAGGAGCTGCCCGTGGAGCAGGGTGAGCCGCAGACTGCGGTCTCCTGACGGTGGCCGGTGCGACCCGCGTTTCGCCAAAGGTGGCCCAGCATCATTCGTGGGGTATTCTTGACGCTGACGGTCAGTATTCCGTAGCGTGAATGAAAATGATTCTTACAGGAGGCACCCAATGTCCGAAGCCATGACGTCCAATACCGAGGCAGACATGGACATGGAGATCCCGAGCCCGCTGATCTTCAGTGACGCCGCCGCGAACAAGGTGAAGGGGCTGATCGAGGAGGAGAACAACGACAACCTCAAGCTGAGGGTGTTCGTCAGTGGTGGTGGTTGCTCCGGCTTCCAGTACGGTTTTACCTTTGACGAGACGGTGGGCGACGGCGATACCGTGGTCGAGAACGGAGGGGTGACCCTGCTGATCGATCCGATGAGCTTTCAGTATCTCGCGGGTGCCGAGATCGACTACACCGAGGGTCTGGAAGGCGCGCAGTTCGTGATTCGCAATCCGAACGCCACGACCACCTGCGGTTGCGGGTCCAGCTTCTCGGTCTGACGTCCAGGGCTGTTATCGCATTGTCAGGGCCCGGCCGTTTCGGTCGGGCCTTTTTTGTGCGTATTTCTATGTGGATTCCGGTGCGCGTCCGGGGATCCGGCAGCCGAGGATGCGTGGTCCACGGGCACCCGTGACTTCCGGCAGGTTGCCGGCCTCGTGTTGCAGATGGCGATACGCCAGCCAGGCAAAGGCGGCCCCCTCCACCTGCTGAGGGGGGATTCCGTGGTGTTCGGAGGTCTCGACCGTGCTGCCGGCCAGCTGGCTTTGCAGTCGTTCCATCAGGTAGCCATTGTGGGCGCCGCCGCCGCAGACGATGACGCGATCGGGTGCGGTTGTGCGCAGGGATTCGAGCGTCAGCCGCACCCCCTCCACCGTAAGTTCGACCAGGGTGGCCTGAACGTCCTCGGTGTTCAGGCGGTCGAGCCGTTCGCCGCCAACCTGGCGGAGCCAGTGGGGCGAGAAATGCTCGGGCCCCGTGCTCTTTGGGGCAGGGCGCTGAAAGTACGGGTCCGCGAGGAGCTGTTCCAGTAGTGGCCGGTCGATGTGTCCCGTGCGCGCCCAGGCGCCGTCGGCATCATAAGGCTGACCCAGGTGCCGTCGGGTCCACCCGTCCATCAGGGTGTTGGCGGGTCCACTGTCGCATCCGCGTACCGGCTGGCCCGGCTCCAGCCAGGTCAGATTGGCGATCCCTCCGAGGTTCAAGATCGCGCGTGTCTCGGAGGGGTGGCCCAGCCAGGCGGCATGGAACGCGCAGGCCAGCGGAGCCCCCTCGCCGCCCGCCGCGAGGTCGCGTTGGCGAAAGTGCGCGATCACGTCGATGCCCGTGGCTTCGGCGATCCGGAATGGGTCGCCAATCTGCCAGGTGAAT
>NZ_KB906519.1:716401-746401 GCF_000381425.1 Thioalkalivibrio sp. ALRh | reverse complement strand
GGTAGCGCCTCATGTATCACTCCCGGGGGTAGAGCACTGTTATGGCTAGGGGGTCATCCCGACTTACCAAACCATTGCAAACTCCGAATACCGGGAAGTGCGAGCATGGGAGACACACGGCGGGTGCTAACGTCCGTCGTGGAAAGGGAAACAACCCAGACCGCCAGCTAAGGTCCCAAAATCATGGCTCAGTGGGAAACGATGTGGGAAGGCAGAGACAGCCAGGAGGTTGGCTTAGAAGCAGCCATCCTTTAAAGAAAGCGTAATAGCTCACTGGTCGAGTCGGCCTGCGCGGAAGATTTAACGGGGCTTAAGCCATGTACCGAAGCTGCGGACTTGCTTTGCAAGTGGTAGAGGAGCGTTCTGTACGCCTGTGAAGGTGTGTCGAGAGGCATGCTGGAGGTATCAGAAGTGCGAATGCTGACATGAGTAACGATAAGATGGGTGAAAAACCCATCCGCCGAAAGCCCAAGGTTTCCTGCGCAACGTTAATCGGCGCAGGGTTAGTCGGCCCCTAAGGCGAGGCAGAAATGCGTAGTCGATGGGAAACAGGTTAATATTCCTGTACCTCGCGTTAATGCGATGGGGGGACGGAGAAGGCTAGGTCATCCGGCTGTTGGTGTCCGGTTTAAGTATGTAGGGAGTGTCCTTAGGCAAATCCGGGGACACAATCCTGAGATACGATGACGAGCTCCTACGGGAGCGAAGTGACTAATGCCCTGCTTCCAGGAAAATCCTCTAAGCTTCAGTTAACGCGGGACCGTACCCCAAACCGACACAGGTGGGCAGGGTGAGAATCCCAAGGCGCTTGAGAGAACTCGGGTGAAGGAACTAGGCAAAATGGTACCGTAACTTCGGGAGAAGGTACGCCTTGGCCGGTGATGGGACTTGCTCCCTGAGCTGGTCGAGGTCGCAGAGACCAGGCCGCTGCGACTGTTTATTAAAAACACAGCACTCTGCAAACTCGAAAGAGGACGTATAGGGTGTGACGCCTGCCCGGTGCCGGAAGGTTAATTGATGGGGTTAGCTTCGGCGAAGCCCTTGATCGAAGCCCCGGTAAACGGCGGCCGTAACTATAACGGTCCTAAGGTAGCGAAATTCCTTGTCGGGTAAGTTCCGACCTGCACGAATGGCGTAACGATGGCGGCGCTGTCTCCACCCGAGACTCAGTGAAATTGAAATCGCAGTGAAGATGCTGTGTACCCGCGGCTAGACGGAAAGACCCCGTGAACCTTTACTACAGCTTCACACTGAACTTTGAACTTGTTTGTGTAGGATAGGTGGGAGGCTTTGAAGCTGGGACGCCAGTCTCAGTGGAGCCAACCTTGAAATACCACCCTGGCAATTTTGAAGTTCTAACCCAGGCCTGTTATCCAGGTCGGGGACCGTGTGTGGTGGGTAGTTTGACTGGGGCGGTCTCCTCCCAAAGAGTAACGGAGGAGTGCGAAGGTACCCTCAGCGCGGTCGGAAATCGCGCGACGAGTGCAAAGGCATAAGGGTGCTTAACTGCGAGACAGACACGTCGAGCAGGTGCGAAAGCAGGTCTTAGTGATCCGGTGGTTCTGTATGGAAGGGCCATCGCTCAACGGATAAAAGGTACTCCGGGGATAACAGGCTGATACTGCCCAAGAGTCCATATCGACGGCAGTGTTTGGCACCTCGATGTCGGCTCATCACATCCTGGGGCTGAAGCAGGTCCCAAGGGTATGGCTGTTCGCCATTTAAAGTGGTACGCGAGCTGGGTTTAGAACGTCGTGAGACAGTTCGGTCCCTATCTGCCGTGGGCGTCGGAGATTTGACAGGATCTGTCCTTAGTACGAGAGGACCGGGATGGACGCACCTCTGGTGTTCCGGTTGTCACGCCAGTGGCATTGCCGGGTAGCTATGTGCGGAAGGGATAACCGCTGAAAGCATCTAAGCGGGAAACCCACCTGAAGATTAGATCTCCCTGGACCCTCGAGGTCCCTAAAGGGCCGTTGAAGACTACAACGTTGATAGGCTGGGTGTGGAAGCGCGGTAACGCGTGCAGCTAACCAGTACTAATTGCCCGTGCGGCTTGACCATATAACACCCAAGGTGTTGATGGTTGGTCTCGTCTGACACATCACTGTTGTACACATCACCTAGAATGCATTCCGAATTCAGATGACGCAGCGCACGCGCTGGGTGATCTGGCCAGTTTGTCTGGCGGCAATAGCGAGTAGGAACCACCCGATCCCATCCCGAACTCGGAAGTGAAACTGCTCTGCGCCGATGGTAGTGTGGGGCCTCCCCATGTGAGAGTAGGTCACCGCCAGGCATTAATCCGAAGCCCGGTTCCCAATATGGGGGCCGGGCTTTTTTTATGGCTGACACGGCAGGCATGATGCTGAGGTGCGTTGTGCGCGGCGACTAGAGACGGTTTTAAGAGATGGCTCGAGGCAAGAAGCGGACAGACGGTGGTTTGGTGACGGTCGGGTTGGTGCTGATCGGGATCGGAGCCTACGCGGCTCTCGGAGGCGAGGTGGCGTTTACTCCGATTGCGCCCCGTGAAGGATCAGGGTTTGGCGGGCCGGTCGCGACCATTATCGGGCTCGCCTTCATCGCGGGTGGGGTGTATTTCCTGCGGGAGTCGCGCCGTTAGCAATTGGACTGCATTGACGTGCTCCGATGGCGAACAAGTGCTCTTCAGCGGATGCAGCGCCAGTCGAACCCGTGGTCCTGGGAAGCGATCGCGATCTCGTCGCGACTGGCGCCGACTCCCTCGCACAGGGCCTGTTCAGCCAGTTCGGGGCGGTTATTGTCGCTCGAAAGGTGCATGCCGATCAGGTGTTCCAGCTGGGACGTGTCGGCGCGTTGAAGAAGGCGGGTCGCGTCGCGGTTGGGCAAATGTCCGTACCCGTCAGCAATGCGTCGCTTGAGCTTGGGAGGGTAACGTCCGGACGCGAGCATCTCCGGGCAGTGGTTGCATTCAAGAAGGAGGCCCTGGGCGCCGGAGGCCGTCTCGATCATGTGGGGCGAGATGTGGCCGGCATCGGTCATCAGGACGAGGCGCGACGCGCCGTCGGAAAAGGCGAACTGGGTCGGTTCGCGGGCGTCATGCGGGACTGTATAGGGGATGACCAGGGCGTCGTCCAGCTCGACTGGGAGGTCCGGCTGGATCTCTTCGAGGTGGGCAAATGCGCTGTCGCGTGCCGCCAGTCGGGTCCCGACTGAGGCGTAGACGCGCAGGCCATAACGGCGCGAGAGGGCCGGCGCGGACCCCAGGTGGTCGCCGTGTTCGTGGGTCACGAACACCCCATCGAGATCGGTGGCCGCGAGCCCCTGACGTGCGAGGCGCCGCTCGATCTCCTGTACGGAAAATCCGCAGTCCACCAGCAGGCGGGTCGAGCCGATCTCGACCACGAGCGCGTTGCCGCCACTCCCGCTGCCAAGTGAACAAAATCGGATCACGCACTGCTCCGAAGGTGAATGCAGGGTAGACGTGTGGACCACCCGGGCACGCTGTCAGGCTTAGGCGCCACGGGGGAGCAGGTTGCTTCGCCCCGGCGCTGCTTCTTCGCTGGAGTGGCCCCGGGCTCCGGGTGGCTTACCGCTGCATCTGAGTCTGAATTCGCTCCAGCACGAACTCGGCGTCGCGATCGCTCAGGCGGTCGCCTTCAATGTCGCGAGCCTCGATCAAGAGGTCGCCATCGCCCCGATCCTCCAACCGGACCTGGTAGCGCTCGTTTTCCCTGCGATCTCCACCGCGACCGAAGATGCGGCCGAAGAAACCGGGCTCGTCGCGGTCGCCGGTCATGTCGGGACGGTAGGTGACCTCGTAGATGCCGGCCTGGCGGTCCTGTTCATCCACCAGCAATCCGGCGCGGTCCAGGAAGGTGCCAAGTTGGCGCCAGACCCGTTCATATTCACCGCCCAGGAGCAGGGCGGGCGAACCATCATGCTCCGTCATCTGCAGTTCGGTCGGGCGGTCGACGAGGGTCTCGGCAACCCGTGCGCCCCCTTCACCCGGATCGCCGGTGGTGAGGTAAACGAGCAGCCGGTTCAGCATCTCGGCTTCGAGCTCCGGGTCCGAGGGGCGCATGGCCCAGCGCCAGGACTGGCCCTCGGCCTGCTCTTCGGCACCTCGATGGGTGATGTAGATTTCCGACTGTCCGTTCACGCGCTCGACGCGCATCCGGTACTGGTCGCGGGTGTTGGCGTCGTATACGTTGCCAAGGGCGCGGGCGAAGATGTTCTGCGTGCCGCGCAGCGGGATGCCGGCTCGGTCTTCGGCCCACTCGGTCTGCATCACGCCCACTTGGGGTTCGTTGCGTTCCAGGCGGAGGTTCTGGCTGTCCCAGAAGGCGACCAGTCGATCCCAGATCTCGCCGGGATCGCCGTCGACCTGGAGCCAGCGCGTGCCTCCGTCGCGCATGAGCTGCACCTCGGCGGACTCCGGGAGTACCTGGGCGGTGCGGGTCGGGGCGCCGGGCTGGGCCTGCGCGGGTTGTTGCTGGCGCTGGGCGGTGTCCTGCTGCATGTCGCGGGCACTGATGCGGCCGCCCGGGTCATCGGGCAGGCGGTAGGCCCGCTCGGTGTCTGGCGCGATCAGATCCGGCGGGACTTCGAGGTCCTCCATCTGCCGGCTCATTTCGTATTCCGGGCCGGACTGGCGATCACCGCCCCAGCCTCCGCAACCAGCGACGGCGAGACCCGTGGCGATCGCGAGGGTGGCGCGCGTGGCGGAGTGATAGGGCTTGAAAGGCAATTTCATGATCGGACTCAGACCTCAATGCCGGCTTGGCGCATCGCGTCCAGTACCGGTGCATGGAACGGTTCGGAAAGGGGTGTCAGGGGCAAGCGAATACCTTCCTCTATCATCCCCATGCGCTGCAAGGCCCATTTTACGGGGATGGGATTGGCTTCGAGGAACAAGGCCGAATGCAGACCATCCAGCTGGCGATTGATTTCGCGGGCTTCGTCCGCGCGTCCCTCGCGCACGGCGCGGCACATGCGGGCCATTAGCGCCGGGGCGACGTTCGCGGTCACCGAGATGACCCCTTGTCCCCCGGCCAGCAAAAAGGCCAGCCCATTCGCATCTTCGCCACTGAACAGGTCGAAGCGGCCGCCCACGCGCTGGACAAGCTCGGCGGTGCGCTCGTTATTGCCCGTGGCCTCCTTGAGGCCGACGATGTTCGGGATTTCGGCCAGGCGTTCGACTGTCTCGGGGAGCATGTCGACGGCCGTGCGCCCCGGAACGTTATAGAGGATCTGCGGGATATCGACGGCCTCGGCGATGGCCTTGTGGTGCAGATACAGGCCCTCCTGCGTGGGCTTGTTGTAGTACGGGGATACCAGCAGGCAGGCATCGGCGCCGGCTTCGTGGGCACAGCGCGTGAGCGCGATCGCCTCGCGCGTGGAGTTTGCGCCGGTGCCGGCGATCACCGGCAGACGCCCGCCCACGGTCTTGACCGTATGGGCAATCGCTTCACAGTGTTCGTCGAAATCGAGGGTGGCGGATTCGCCGGTAGTACCGACCGCTACGATGGCGTCGGTTCCGGCCTCGATGTGGAATTCGAGGAGCCGATCAAGCGCCGGCCAGTCGAGACTGCCGTCCGCGTGCATCGGGGTCGCCAGTGCGACCATGCTGCCTTGAAACATCGACTCCTCCAGCGACGGTAATGGTGCAGTCTAACGGGCGCGCGACAAGGCGTTCAAGAAGCCGTGCGCAGACCCCGTCTGGATGGCGCCCGGACCGTTGGCGCCACCCAGGCGAGGTGGTATGTTCCCAGCCATCATGCCAGTGGATGCATCCAACCCGTCCAGCATTGCCTCAGGCCAGTGGCCGCCCGGCTGCGCTCTGCGCTCCAGGGGCCGGCATGGCTGAGGTCGTCGGGGCCGGCTCGCACACCCATCTGATCCTGAATCTGATCGGACCCGACCAGCCTGGCCTGGTGGCCGGCGTTACGCGTGTCATCGTCGATACAGGCTGCAACCTGGAGTCCAGCCGCATTACGACCCTGGACGGCTATTGCTGCATGGCGCTGAGCGCCAGCGGCAACTGGAAGACCCTCGCCACGCTGGAATCCCGCCTGGAACGGCTGGAGGCCGAGCTGGATCTCGCGATCACCGTGCGCCGTGGGCCGCTGGATGAATCCAGCCAGCCCGCGATGGCCTATGCGGTGGACGTGGTCGCGCTGGACGCCCCGGGGCTGGTCAATGCCCTGGCCGATTTCTTCACCAGCCGTGGTGTGAACCTGCGTGACGTACAGACGCGCGTCTACACCGCTCAGCACACGGGCGCGCGCATGTTCGCCGCCAACATGGTGGTGGACATCCCGGCGGGACAGCACCTGGCCAGCCTGCGCGGCGAATTCATGGATTTTTGCGACGAACTGAACCTGGACGGCGTGCTGGATCCGATCAAGGCCTGATTCCGATCCGGCGCCGTCCGGCCCCACCACGACACGGAGTGACACCTAATGACGATCGCCATTGACCAGACCGTTCCCGAAGACCTACGCGTGCCCGCCACCGGCGAGCAGACCCTGGGCCCGGGTGATTTTCGCGGCAAGATCGTGGTGCTCTATTTCTACCCGAAGGACAGCACGCCGGGCTGCACCAACGAGAGCCGCGACTTTGCGGCCAACAAGGCCGCGTTCGACGCCACCGGCGCGGTCATCCTCGGGGTCTCGCGCGACAGCGTGAAGAGCCACGAGAACTTCCGCGCCAAGCAGGAGCTGCCGTTCGACCTGCTGAGCGACGCCGACGAGCAGTTGTGCGAGGCGTTCGACGTGATCAAGATGAAGAACATGTACGGCAAGCAGGTGCGCGGCATCGAGCGCTCCACCTTCTTGATCGACGAGCAGGGTGTGCTGCGCCGGGAATGGCGCAAGGTCAAAGTGCCGGGGCATGTGGACGAGGTCCTGGCCGCGGTACGCGAGATGGCCGGCCAGTGAGGCGCCCCGCGAATCCTTCGAGAGTACTGGCAGTAGACGTTCGCCCCATTTGTTTTCGACTCACCCCGGCCGCGGAGGCGCCATGAGCGAAACACCGGAGGACCCGAAACGCCTGTTTGTCCTGGACACCAATGTCCTGATGCATGACCCCACTGCGCTGTTCCGCTTCAAGGAACACGACATCTTCCTGCCCATGGTCGTGCTCGAGGAACTCGACCGTGGCAAGAAGGGGGTCTCCGAGGTCGCGCGCAACGTGCGCCAGGTCTCGCGCTTTATCGACGAATTGATGAGTGGCGCGACCCACGAGCAGATTGCCGCCGGGTTACCGCTACAGGCCGAATCGCTCAGCGAGTCGACGCTTGCACCCTCCGGGCGGCTGTTTTTTCAGACCCGCAATCTGACCTCGCGCCTGCCGGACTCGCTGCCCGGCTCGACCCCGGACAACGACATCCTGGCCACCGCCCAGGCACTCAAGACGGAGTGGTCGGACCTCCCGGTCACCCTGGTCTCCAAGGACATCAACCTGCGCATCAAGGCGGCGGTGATCGGCCTGCACGCGGAGGACTACTACAACGACCAGGTCCTGGATGACGTCAGCCTGCTGTTCTCCGGCATGACCGAGCTGCCAGCGGATTTCTGGGAGACCCACGGGACCAAGATGGACTCCTGGCAGGAGTCCGGCCGGACCTACTACCGAGTCACCGGGCCCCTGGTCAGCGAGTGGCAGCCCAATCAGTTCGTCTACCGCGAGGGGGAGAATCCGTTGTCCGCGATCGTGCTGGAGATCGACCAGCCGAACGAGTCCGCGGTGATCGAGCTGGTGGACGACTATATGACCCCGCGCCACAGCGTCTGGGGCATCAATGCCCGCAATCGCGAGCAGAACTACGCCCTGAACCTGCTGATGGACCCGGAGGTGGATTTCGTCTCCCTGCTGGGGGCTGCCGGTACCGGCAAGACCCTGCTGGCGCTGGCCGCGGGGCTTGCGCAGACGCTGGAGGACAACACCTACAAGGAGATCATCATGACCCGGGTCACGGTCCCTGTGGGCGAGGACATCGGCTTCCTGCCCGGGACCGAGGAAGAGAAGATGACCCCGTGGATGGGCGCGTTGATGGACAACCTCGAGGTCCTGGCCAAGTCCGAAGGTGCGGGCGACTGGGGCCGGGCAGCCACGAACGACGTGCTGACCAGCCGCATCAAGATCCGCTCGCTGAACTTCATGCGCGGGCGGACCTTCCTCAGCCGCTACATCATCCTGGACGAGGCGCAGAACCTGACCTCCAAGCAGATGAAGACCCTGGTTACCCGCGCGGGGCCCGGCACCAAGGTGGTGGCGCTGGGCAACATCGCACAGATCGACACCCCGTACCTGACCGAGACCTCGTCCGGCCTGACCTACGTGGTGGACCGCTTCCGCAACTGGACCCACAGCGGGCACATCACACTGACCCGCGGCGAGCGCTCGCGGCTGGCGGACTACGCCTCGAATCACCTGTAGACGGCGGGTAAGGTACGCTTGGGGGCGGCAACGGAGCGGGAAACGGGCACCGTCATTGCGAGGCCCCGCAGGGGCCGCGGCAACCTCCGGAAGCTGGTGGTGAGCCAGCTATGGAAGCAGATGGTTCCGGACGGAGTTCGCCACGTCGCTTCGCTCCTCGCGATGACGGTGCTTGTGGCGGGGGGTGGGGGTGGTGAAGCGGGGGAGGCTTAACCGTCCTCGCTGTAGCGTACGCAGGCGCGGTCGGTCTCCCACAGGGTCAGCGCGTGCATGCGCAGGCCCGGGCGGTTCAGGCGCTCCGCCATCTGGCGGAAGAACCACTGTGCGATGTGCTCGGCGGTCGGGTTGACCGTGTCGAACGGCGGGACGTCGTTCAGATAGCGGTGGTCCAGCTGCCCGGCGATCTCGCGCGCGGCGGTCTTGACCACCTTGAAGTCCACTGCCATGCCGGCGTCATCCAGCGTCTCGGCCTGAACCTCGGCCTCTACCTTCCAGTTGTGTCCATGCATGTTCGCGCACTGCCCCGGGTAATCGCGCAGGGTATGCGCGGAGGCAAAGTCGGTCAGGACGCGGAGGGTGTAACGGGCGCTCATGGGTCGATTCCGGCAGGCGACGCTGGTGGTCGCGGGGTAAAAATCAGCCCGCGAAGCCTATCCGGCCGCCGGCGTCCGCGCAATTCTCCTGCCCGCAGGCGTGGCGAATCGCGGCCAGCACGCCCTCGGTGTCGAGGCCGCAGTCGGCCAGGATCTGTTCGCGCGAGCCATGTTCGGTGAAAACGTCCGGGATGCCCAGTACCTGGCAGGGCAGGGTCAGGCCCTCGGCGGAGAGCCATTCCAGCACCGCGCTGCCGGCGCCACCGGCGCGGGCATGATCCTCGAGCGTCACGAAGCCTTCATGGCGGGCGGCCAGCCGCGCCAGCAGTTCGGTGTCGAGCGGCTTGATGAAACGCATGTTCACCACGGTGGCGTCCAGCGCCTCGCCCGCGGCCAGGGCGGTCTCCAGCAGCGCGCCGAAGCTGAGGATCGCCAGGCCTCGGCCCTCGCGTACGACCTCGGCGCGTCCGACAGGCAGGGTCTCCAGGTCCTCGCTGCCCCCTTCCGGCAGGACGCCGGGGCCGCCCCCGCGTGGATAGCGCACCGCCGCCGGGCCCTCGTAGGCGTAGCCAGTGGACAGCATCTGGCGGCACTCGTGCTCGTTGGATGGGGCCATCAGCAGCATATTGGGGACGCTGCGCAGCAGCGCGGTATCGAACGTGCCGGCATGCGTCGGGCCATCGGCGCCGACGATCCCCGCGCGGTCCACCGCGAACAGCACCGGGAGGTTCTGCAGGGCGACGTCGTGGATCACCTGGTCCATCGCCCGCTGCAGGAAGGTCGAGTAGATCGCGACCACAGGCTTCTGCCCCTCGCAGGCCATGCCGGCGGCCAGCGTGACCGCGTGCTGCTCGGCGATGCCGACATCGAAGTAGCGCTCGGGGAACTGCTCGGAGAAGGCCACCAGCCCGGAGCCCTCGCGCATCGCCGGGGTGATGCCCAGCAGGCGGTCGTCGGCCGTGGCCTGATCGCACAGCCACTGGCTGAAGATGTCGGTATACGCGGGCGGCTTCGGCCCGGAGGGCGTCAGCCCGTTCTCCGGCTCGAACTTGGAGACCCCGTGGTAGCGGCAGGGGTCCTCTTCGGCCGGGGCATAGCCCTGTCCCTTGCGTGTGACCACATGCAGCAGTTGCGGACCGTGACCGCCGCGCAGGTTCTTCAGGATCGATACCAGGCCGTTCACGTCATGGCCGTCCACCGGCCCGAAGTAGCGAAAGCCCAGTTCCTCGAACAGCGTGCCCGGCACCAGCATGCCCTTCATGTGCTCCTCGGCTCGCTCGGCAAAGGCCTTCATCGGCGGGACGAACTCCAGCATGCGTTTGGAGCCCTCGCGCACCGAGCTGTACAGCCGCCCGGACAGCAGCCGGGTGAAGTACTGGTTCATCGCGCCGACGTTCGGCGAGATCGACATGTCGTTGTCGTTCAGGATGACCAGCAGATTACAGTCGAGATCGCCGATGTGGTTGAGCGCCTCGAAGGCCATGCCGGCGGTCATCGCCCCGTCGCCGATAACCGCCACATGGCGGCGGTCCAGTCCTGCGTGCTTGGCGGCGAGGGCCATGCCGGCGGCGGCACTGATCGAGGTGCTGGAATGCCCGGCCCCGAAGGCGTCGTACTCGCTCTCGGCGCGTTTGGGGAAGCCGGCCAGCCCGCCGTACTGGCGCAGGCTGGCCATCCCGGTGCGCCGGCCGGTCAGGATCTTGTGGGCATAGGCCTGATGCCCTACATCCCAGACGATGCGGTCGTCCGGGGTATTGAACGCGTAGTGCAGCGCGACCGCCAACTCCACGGTGCCCAGGTTCGCGGCCAGATGGCCGCCGGTGCGCGAGACGCTCTCGATCAGAAACTGGCGCAATTCGCCGGCCAGCCCCGGCAGTTCCGAGGCCGGGTGCGCCCGCAGGTCGGCGGGCCATTCGATTGCATCCAGCAGGGGGGTGGGGGTCATGGGCAGGCCGTGTCAGTTCATGCGGTCGACGATGTACCGCGCAAGGAAGCGAAGCAAGTCCGCCTCCTGGCCAAAGGGTTGCAGCTCGTCCAGCGCCTCGTCGACCAGGGCCACTGCGCGTTCGCGCGAGGCCTCCAGGCCCTGCAGCGAGGGGAAGGTCGCCTTGTCCAGGCGGGCATCCGCCCCGCAGGCCTTGCCGAGCACCTCCGGATCACCCTCCACGTCGAGCACGTCGTCGCGGATCTGGAACGCCAGGCCAATGCATTCGGCGTAGCGGGTCAGGTGGCCAAGGGTGTCCTCCGAGGCGCCACCGGCGATTGCGCCCAGGCGCACCGACACGCGGATCAGGGCGCCGGTCTTGAGCCGGTGCATGCGCTCCAGTTCCGCCAGATCGATCGGCTTGCCGCAGGCGCCGAGGTCGATGGCCTGGCCGCCGGCCATGCCGTGCAGGCCCGCTGCGTGGGCGAGCTCGGCCAGGGCATTCAGGCCGGCTGTGCCGGGCAGGGTGCGGACGCCGGCGGTCATGATCTCGAAGGCGCGGGCCTGCAACGCATCCCCGGCGAGGATCGCGGTGGCCTCGTCGAAGGCACGGTGGCAGGTGGGCCTGCCACGGCGCAGGTCGTCGTTGTCCATCGCCGGCAGGTCGTCGTGGATCAGCGAGTAGACATGGACCATCTCCACGGCCGCCGCCATCGCATCGAGCGCGTCATCGGGGGCGTTACAGGTGGCCCCGGCCGCGTATACCAGGACTGGGCGCAGGCGCTTGCCACCGGAGAGCGTGGCATAGCGCATGGCCTCGATTAGTCGCGGGTCCGGGGAAGAGTCGGCCGCGAGCCGCTGGTCGAGTACGGTCTCGATACGACGCTGATAGGCCTTCAGCGCCTCGGATGGATCTGGAATGCTCAAGGCCGGGTCCTAGAATGGGACGTCGTCGGGATCGGTCGGGGTGTCCGGTGCGCTCCCGGACGCGGCACCCTCCGCAGAAGGCTCGCTGGCGAGTTTCTCGATGCGTGCCTGGGCGTCGTCCAGCGCCTTCTGACAGCGGCCGACCAGTTCCATGCCGCGCTGGAATTCCTCCAGCGACTGTTCCAGGCCCAGTTCGCCGGACTCCATCCGTGCCACCAGGGCCTCCAGGGCCTCCAGGCTGGCTTCGAACTCGGCGGGGCTGTCGGTGGATGTGTCGGTCATGGTGTCGGATTACGTGTTGGGTTCTTATTGGATCGCGGGGGCTAAAAGGTGAGAAAGTATCCGATCCGCCGCGGCGAGGAAAGAAGCCGGGCGGCCGGGGGCTTGAGTTTCGTGACCGTGCCCCCACGGTCAGCGGGGCAATCGGTTGACATGCGACCGGGTGCTAACTAGAGTTTCGAAGTGTTTTAGACAAAGTCTAAATGCCCGATCCGCACAACGGCCGTACCGGTGTGTGGATCCTAACCAGCAAGAGGAGAGACCCATGGAACTGAAAGGTAGCAAGACCGAAGAAGCCCTCAAGGAGGCCTTTGCCGGCGAATCGATGGCCAACCGTCGTTACCTGTACTTCGCTTCCAAGGCGGACGTGGAAGGCTACAACGACGTCGCGACCGTGTTCCGTTCCACCGCCGAAGGTGAAACCGGCCACGCCCACGGTCACCTCGAGTACCTCGAGAGCTGCGGCGACCCGGCCACCGGCCTGGAATTCGGCCCCACCGCCGCGAACCTGAAGACCGCCGTTGCCGGTGAGACCCACGAGTACACCGACATGTACCCGGGCATGGCCAAGACCGCCCGCGACGAAGGCTTCGACGAAGTCGCCGACTGGTTCGAGACCCTGGCCAAGGCGGAGCGTTCCCACGCCAACCGCTTCCAGAAGGCCCTGGACCAGCTGGACGACTGATTGTCCGGTAGTAACGGAAGCACGCGGGGCCGCTACGCCGGCCCCGTTTTCCGGGAGGTACGGAACAGCCTGTGAAGTCAGCCCTGCGGCTGCGTTCGCATGTTGTTCCGTGTTTCCCTCGAAGCATCGTCACTGATACGGATACCGGAGGGATGCATGTCTGCGCCGACGCACCAACGTGAAGGAAGTCTGGAAGCCCCGACCCGCCATCCGCTGGACTGGAAGAATCCCGAGTTCTACAACGAGGAATCGTTGTTCGCCGAGCTGGAGCGGGTCTACGACATCTGTCATGGCTGCCGGCGCTGCGTCAGCCTCTGCAACTCCTTCCCCACGCTGTTCGACCTGGTCGACGAATCCGAGACCATGGAGGTCGACGGCGTTGATCGGAAGGACTACTGGAAGGTGGTGGATCACTGCTACCTGTGTGATCTGTGCTACCTGACCAAGTGCCCCTACGTGCCCCCGCATGAATGGAACGTCGACTTCCCGCACCTGATGCTGCGTGCCAAGGCCGTGCGTTTCCAGAAAGAGGGAGCGAAGGCCGCGCACAAGTTCATGTCCAGCACCGATACCGTCGGCAAGCTGGCGGGCATCCCGGTGGTTGCCGGCGTAGTCAACGCCGCGAACAAGACCGGCGCGATGCGCAAGGTGCTGGACAAGACTATGGGCGTGCACCCGGATGCCCCGGTCCCTGAATACCACTCGAGCAAGGGTCGCTCGCGCATGGCGAAGGTTGCCAAGGGAGTGAGCAACCCCGAGCCGGCCGGTGCCACCCAGGGCAAGGTAGCGCTCTACGCCACCTGCTACGGCAACTACAACGAGCCGCACCTGGTCGAGGACCTGGTCAAGGTCTTCGAGCACAACGGCATCGAGGTCACCCTGGTCGAGAAGGAGCAATGCTGCGGCATGCCCAAGCTCGAGTTGGGCGACCTGAAGGCCGTCGAGTCCGCGAAGGATGCGAACATCCCGGCGATGAAGCGCATGATCGACCAAGGCTACGACATTGTCGCGCCAGTCCCGTCCTGCGTGCTGATGTACAAGCAGGAACTGCCGCTGATGTTCCCGGACGAGCCCGATGTCGCCGCTGTACGCGATCGTATCTTCGACCCGTTCGAGTACCTGATGGAGCGCCACAAGGAAGGCAAGCTGAACACCGACTTCCCCGAGAAGCTCGGCAAGATCGCCTACCACGCGGCCTGCCACCTGCGGGTGCAGAACATGGGGCTCAAGACTCGCGACCTGCTGAAGCTTGTGCCGAATACCGAGATCGACGTGATCGAACGCTGCTCCGGGCACGACGGTACCTATGGCGTGAAGAGCGAGTTCTACGAGACTGCGGCCAAGATCTGTCGTCCGGTGGTGAACCGGGTGCAGAAGGCCGAGTCCGATCACTACTCGAGTGACTGCCCGATGGCCGGGCACATGATCGAGAACGGACTGCAGGGCAAGGGCGAGGACAAGGCGCCCGAACACCCGCTGACCCTGCTGCGCCAGGCCTACGGGCTGTAGCGCCGGGTATCGGTTACCAGAACACGACGTACGCCCGCCGAGGCGCCGCGGATGGAGACACGAAATGGCCAGTGACAGCTACCACGAACCCGTCGAGGAACTGAGCGACGAGTCGCGCGAGATGCATCGCGCCATCGTCTCGCTGATGGAAGAGCTCGAGGCGGTGGACTGGTATCAGCAGCGCATCGATGCCTGCAAGAACGAGGAACTCAAGGCAATCCTCGCGCACAACCGCGACGAAGAGATCGAACACGCGGCAATGGTGCTGGAGTGGATCCGTCGCCATAACCCGGTGTTCGACCACGAACTGAAAGACAACCTCTGGTCCGACAAGGACTACACGAAGAAGGGACACCACGACCACTGAGGGGTCCCGCGGACCAGTCCGACGTGACGGAGGTATCGAGATGGAGGCAAGTGTGGACAAGCTGAGTCGAAACGACCTGTATTCGCTGGAGAAGTACCACGAGGTGCGGCCCCAGTTTCGCAACGAGGTCATGCAGCACAAGCGCAATCGCGTGGTGCAGGTGGGCCCGGCCGTGACCCTGCACTTCGAGGATCGCAAGACCATGCAGTACCAGATCCAGGAGATGCTGCGGGTCGAAAAGATCTTCGATGCCGAAGGCATCCAGGACGAGCTGGACGCCTACAATCCGCTGATCCCGGACGGTTCCAACTGGAAGGCGACCATGATGGTCGAATACCCGGACGTGGACGAGCGCAAGGTGCAGCTGTCCAAGCTGATCGGGATCGAGCGCAAGACCTACGTTCAGGTCGAAGGCCACGACAAGGTCTACCCGATCGCGAACGAGGACCTGGATCGGGAGACCGACGACAAGACCTCGTCGGTCCACTTCCTGCGCTTCGAGCTGACCCCGGAGATGGTCTCCGCCGCGAAATCCGGTGCGGCCATTGCCATCGGGGTGGAGCACGAGAACTACAGCCACCGGCTGGACGCCGTCGCCGAGGGTGCGCGCGAATCGCTCGCATCCGACCTCGACGCCGTCAACTGACGCGGCCTTTTTGCCCGCTTCACCAAAGGCGCCTCCGGGCGCCTTTTTCGTTTCCGACTTACGTTGTGGCTGTTCAGGCTGGCCCTGGTTCGGCATCCGGTGTTTACGGTGCCTTCGTCCGGCCGCCAGCCTGCGCTGTCTCGGCAGCGCACCCCGAGGTACTTTCTTGCTTGCCCAAGAAAGTACCCAAAGAAGGGCACCCGGATTCCGCCCGGGGACCTTGCTCCAGGGCCCTCGGGCCGGCGGCGCTGAAACTCGCTGCGCTGTCGCTCCGCTCAGACAGTCAGCGCCCCCGTTTCTATTTTGAATCGTCCGTCCCGAGAACCCTTCCGCAAGGGGCTTCATACGGGGGGGATAAGGTCAAGACAACGGCTGTCCTGACGTTCGCGCCAATGGATGGAGGCAAGGTATTCCGACATCCTGGGCACGCGCGGCCTTCGGCCCTGGCGTGCCGCGCCCGCAAGCGGGCGCCAGACCCCATCGTAGGATGTGATGAGCGCAGCGAATCGCATCAGGATTGCCACGGCGTCGGAACGGTGCGTTTCGCTGCGCTCAACGCACCCTACAGCGCGGGGCTTACCGCAGAGGCTGTGTTTTGACCTACCCTCCCGATATGAGCCCCTTGTGGAGGGCGTGACAGGCCGGGAGAAGGCGCTGACTGTCTGAGCGAAGCCAAAGGCGCAGCGAGTTTCAGCGCCGCCGGCCTGGCGCGTCCGGAGCAAGGTTCCCGGGCGAATCCCGGGCGTGTTTCTTGGGTACTTCTTTGCACGAGCAAAGAAGCCCGTTTTTGATCAACAACTGGCGCGGCGCGCTGGCGAGACAGCGCTTGGCAGTATGTGGACCGAAGGCACGTAAACACCGGATGACGAACGGTGCCTTGCCACAAGAGGCGGCGGGGCCGGGTGCTAAAGGGCGTCGAGGACTTCGGAGAGGCGCGAGACCGCGACCACCTCCATGCCCTTGATGGGCTTGCGCGGCGCATTGGCCGCCGGCGCGATCGCCCGCGTGTAGCCGTGCTTGGCGGCCTCGCGCAGGCGCTCCTCGCCGTTCGGCACAGGCCGGATCTCGCCGGCCAGCCCGACCTCGCCAAAGGCCAGCATCTCCTGCGGCAGGGGGCGGTCGCGAAAGCTCGACAGGGCGGCGGCGAGCATGGGCAGGTCGGCCGCGGTCTCGGTTACGCGTACGCCGCCGACCACGTTGATGAAGACATCCTGGTCGAACAGCGCGACGCCGCCGTGGCGGTGCAGTACGGCCAGCAGCATGGTCAGGCGGTTCTGCTCCAGCCCCACGGTGATGCGTCGCGGCTGCGGTGCGTGGCTCTCGGAGACCAGGGCCTGCACCTCCACCAGCAGCGGCCGGGTGCCCTCGCGCGTGACCATTACCACGGACCCGGGCACCGGGCCCTGGTGGCGCGAGAGGAAGATGGCGGAGGGATTGGAGACGGCCTTCAGCCCGTTTTCCAGCATCGCGAACACGCCCAGCTCGTTGACCGCACCGAAGCGGTTTTTCACCGCGCGCAGCATGCGGTAGCGCCCGTCCGGGTCGCCCTCGAAATACAGCACCGTGTCGACCATGTGCTCGAGCACGCGCGGTCCGGCCAGCTGGCCGTCCTTGGTCACGTGGCCCACCAGGATCACGGTGATCCCGCGCTGCTTGGCCAGGCGCACCAGGGCGGCGGCGCTCTCGCGCACCTGCCCGACCGAGCCGGGGGCGGACTGCAGTGCGGCGGTGTACAGCGTCTGGATGGAGTCGATCACCAGCACGCGCGGGCGTTCGCGCTCGCAGGTGGCGATAACGTTCTCCACCTGCGTCTCGGTCAGCAGGCGCAGCCCGTCGACCTCAAGCCCGAGCCGCCTAGCGCGCATGCTGATCTGCTGGGCGGATTCCTCGCCGGTCACGTAAAGCGTGTCATCGACCGGCAGCATGGCCAGCGTCTGCAGCAGCAGGGTGGACTTGCCGATCCCCGGGTCGCCGCCCAGCAGAACGACCGACCCGTGTACCAGCCCTCCGCCCAGGGCGCGGTCCAGCTCCGACAGGCCGGTGCCGGTGCGCGGGACCTCGCCGGCCTCAACCTCGCCCAGCCGGGTAATGCCGGCGACCTCGCCCGCGTAGCCGCCGCGCGGTCCGGACGGGGTGGCCGGCACGGCCTCCTCCAGGGTGTTCCAGGCGCCGCAGTCGCCGCACTGGCCCGCCCACTTGGGGCTCACCGCGCCGCATTCCCGGCAGACGTACTGGGTCTTGGCCTTCGCCATCAGGCTTCCTTGTTGTCCGGGCTGGTCGGTAGATCAGGGGCGACCACGCGCACCGTGCGGATGGTGTTGTTCTTGATCTGCACGATGTCCATCACCACGTCGTTGATGCGCACACTCACTGGCGCCTCGGGAATGCTCTCAAGGTATTCCACGATCAGTCCGCTGAGGGTCTTGGGGCCATCCACCGGGAGCTCCAGGCCCAGCGAGCGGTTGAGCTCGCGCAGGTGGATGCCGCCATCGACCATCGCCGAGCCATCCTCCTGGCGCAGCACGTCGTCGCTCATGGCCGGGGAGTCGGTGGTGAATTCTCCGACGATCTCTTCCAGGAGGTCCTCCAATGTGATCAGACCCTCGATGTCGCCGTACTCGTCCACCACCAGGCCGATCCGTTTTTTCTGTTGCTGGAAGTTAATCAGCTGGCGGTTTAGCGCCGTGCCCTCGGGGATGAAGTAGGGCGGGGTCAGGATCTGGCGCAGGTCTTCGGCGTCAAAGTCATCACGCTCGATCAGTGGGATCACGTCACGCCGGTGCAGGAAGCCGACGATATGATCCAGCTCGCCCTCGACCACTGGCAGGCGGGTGAAGCTGCCGTGCACCAGCTGCTCGACGACCTCGTTCCAGGGCTCGTTCAGGTCCACCACCACGATCTCGTTGCGCGGGATCATGATGTCCTCGACCGTGGTGCGTTCCAGGTCCAGCAGGTTCAGCAGCATGCGCTGGTGGTTTGCCGGGATCAGGGCGCCGGCCTCGGAGACCACACTGCGCAGCTCGTCGGTGTTCAGGGCCGAACGCTGGCCGGGCTTCATGTGCACCCCGAACAGGCGCAGTACGCCGTTGGCCAGCACATTGATCATCCACACCACGGGCCACATCACCTTCAGCAGCCCGCAGTAGATCCAGGCGGCGGGATAGGCGACGCGTTCGCTGTGCAGTGCTGCGAGCGTCTTGGGGGCGGTCTCGGCGAAAATCAGCAGGGTCAGCGTCAGCACCCCGGTGGCGATGGCCACGCCGGTATCGCCGAACAGGCGCCAGCCGATAAAGGTGGCGATCTGGGCGATCAGGATGTTGACGAAGTTGTTGCCGAGCAGGATCAGCCCGATCAGGCGGTCCGGCCGTTCCAGCAGGCGGGCGGCAATCGCGGCGCCACGGTGCCCGGTCTGGGCGCGGTGGCGCATGCGGTAGCGGTTCAGCGCCATCAGCGCCGTTTCCGATCCGGAGAAGAACGCCGACAGCAGGAACAGCACGAGCAGGGCGCCGAACAGGACGGACAGCGGGATCTCTTGCAACGGGATGGCCTGCGGTCAGGTGTGGGCGGGCTGACGGGGCTGCGTAGTCTGAATCATTTCAGGCAAGCGCCGCCGGGCTGTCAAGCCTGTCGGCCGGGAGCACCATCAGACGCGCCCGAGGATGATCTCCAGGACCAGCTTGGAGCCGAAATAGGCCAGAACCAGGGCGACAAACCCGCCCGTGGTCCACGCCAGGGCGCGGGTGCCGCGCCAGCCCAGGCGCCAGCGCCCGACCAGCAGGGTCGAGAAGATCACCCAGGCCAGCAGCGACAGGACGGTCTTGTGGACCAGGTGCTGGGCGAACAGGTCGTCCACAAATACTAAGCCGGAGAGCAGGCTGAGTCCGAGGAACAGCCAGCCGATGAAGATCATGCGGAACAGCCAGACCTCCATCGAGAACAGCGGCGGCAGGTGGCGCACGATCCCGGCCGTGTGATGGTTGTGCAGCGCGCGGTGCTGGGCCGTCATGACCGCGGCCTGGGCGGTGGAGAGTGCCAGGAAGGCCCAGCCCAGCGCCGAGAACAGGATATGCAGGTCGATCCCGGCCGAGGTCGCGTAGGACGTGTCGCCGTCACACAGTACCGCGGTCAGGGTGGCCAGTGCGGTCAGTGGCAGGATCACCACGCCGAGCACGGCTAGTGGGTGGCGTAGCGCGGTCAGCCACAGCAGCCCTGCAACCAGCCACATCGATGCCGACAGGGCGTTGCCCAGGCACAGGTTCAGCCCTGTCTCGGTCGCGACGAGCGGGATCAGGGCCCCGAGGTGCGCGAGCAGGGCCGCCAGCCACAGCATCAGCGGCGCGCGGGGCTGCCCGGCGGCCAGGGGCTGGGTGCGGGAGGCGACGATCAGGTATCCCGTGGTGGCGAGATACAGGGCGACGGCGAGCAGTCCGGCAACGGTGGTCATGGGCGGCGATTATCCCCGCTCCCGAGCCTGAATGCACATTCAGGGCGGCAAACCCGGATCGCGACTGGGGCCGTGCAGGCCGGGTGGCGGGGCCGGTATACTGTGCGGTCTTTCCCGGCATGGGCCGGGCCAGCACGAGCGAGACGAGGACAGACGATGTTCGACGGCCTTTCCAGCCGCCTCCAGGAGACCATGAAGCGCCTGAAAGGCCAGGCGCGGCTCACCGAGGACAATATTCAGGATGCCCTGCGCGAGGTGCGCATGGCACTGCTGGAGGCCGATGTGGCCCTGCCGGTGGTGCGCGAGTTCGTCAAGGACGTCAAGGAAAAGGCGCTGGGCCAGGAGGTCATCGGGAGCCTTACCCCGGGGCAGGCCCTGATCAAGGTCGTCCATGACGAGCTGATCGCGACGATGGGCGGGGAGAACGCCTCGCTGAACCTGGCGGTCCAGCCGCCGGCCGTCGTGCTGGTGGCCGGCCTGCAGGGCGCGGGCAAGACCACTAGTATCGGCAAGCTCGCGCGCCTGTTGCGCGAGCGCGAAAAGAAGAAGGTCGCGGTGGTCAGCTGTGACGTCTATCGGCCGGCGGCGATCCAGCAGTTGGAGACCCTGGCCGGGCAGGTCGAGGTCACGTTCTATCCCAGTGACATCAGCCAGAAGCCCGAGGCGATCGCGAGCGAGGCGGTCACGCGAGCGCGTCGTGACGGCACCGAGGTGCTGCTGGTGGATACCGCCGGGCGGCTGCATGTCGATGAAGACATGATGGCCGAGGTGAAGGCCCTGCATCAGGCGATCGACCCGATCGAGACCCTGTTCGTGGTCGACTCCATGACTGGCCAGGACGCGGCGAACACCGCGCGCGCCTTCGGCGAGGCCTTGCCGCTGACCGGCGTGGTGCTGACCAAAGCTGACGGTGACGCCCGCGGCGGTGCCGCGCTGTCGGTGCGCCAGATCACCGGGGTGCCGATCAAGTTCATCGGTATGGGCGAGCGCCCGGATGCGCTGGAGCCGTTCCATCCCGAGCGTATCGCCTCGCGCATCCTCGGCAAGGGCGATGTCCTGTCCCTGGTTGAGGAGGCCAGCCGCCAGGTCGACCAGGACAAGGCCGCAAAGCTCACGCGCAAGCTGAAGAAGGGGCGCGGTTTCGACCTGAACGACCTGCGCGAGCAACTCGGTCAGATGCAGAAGATGGGCGGGATCAGCTCGATGCTGGAAAAGCTGCCCGGGGGCGGCAAGTTGCCGGACGCGGTGAAGAACCAGGCCAACGACAAGGAGATTGGTCGCATGATGGCCGTGATCTCGTCGATGACCGAGCACGAGCGGCGCCACCCGGACGTTATCAAGGGTTCGCGCAAACGCCGGATCGCCGCCGGATCTGGCACTCAGATTCAGGATGTGAATCGCCTGCTCAAGCAGCATGCGCAAATGAGCAAGGCGATGAAGAAATTCTCCAAGGGCGGCGCATCGAAGATGATGCGTGCCCTGGGGGGCAAAATGGGTGGCATGGGTGGAATGGGTGGCCCCGGCGGGGGCATGCCGTTTCGCTAGTTAGCCGCTGTCACGGCCGCCGGCACCTTGTGCTGGCGGCGGGATTCGTTATAATCGCGCGTTTTCTCGAGAAAACGGACTCAAACGGGGTTCAACAGAACATATGGTTACGATTCGCCTGCTTCGCCGCGGCGCCAAAAAGCGCCCGTTCTACTCGATCGTCGTCACCGATTCGCGTAAGCGTCGGGACAGCGGTTACAAAGAACAGATTGGCTTCTTCAACCCGGTCGCCCGCGGTCAGGAAGAGCCGCTGCGCATTGATCTGGAACGCGTGGACTACTGGCTGGGCCACGGCGCCGGCATGTCCGAGCGCGTGAACCACCTGGTCAAGGGCTACCGCAAGCAGCAAGCCGCGGCCTGAAGCCGTCGGTTCGCTGATTACGCGTAGTAGACCGAACTCCGGTGATGAACGAGGCGGGTGAACGCATCCGCGTCGGACGCGTCTCCGGGGTGTACGGCGTGAAGGGCTGGGTCCGGATCTTTTCCGAGACCGAGCCGCGCGCCGCGATTGCCGACTTCCCCCGGTTGTGGCTGCGTTCCGGCGCCGGCTGGCGGCTGGCGGATGTCGAAGCGGGCCGGGCCCACGGGCACGGCGTCGTGATGAAATTTGCCGAGACCGCGGATCGCGAGGCGGCCTACGGCCTGATGGGCGCCGAGCTGGCGATCGAGCGCGACTGGCTCCCACCCGCCGAGGATGGCGAGTACTACTGGGCCGACCTGCTGGGCATGGAGGTCGAGCACCAGGACGGGACCGCGCTGGGGCGCATCTCGGGATTCATGGAGACCGGTGGTGCCAATGATGTGCTGGTTGTGCGCGGTGATCGCGAACGACTGATCCCCTGGGTGCAGGGCCAGTACATCCTGGATGTGGACCTGGAGGCTCGGCGGTTGCGGGTCGACTGGGATCCGGAATTCTGAGGCGGACGATGCGCTTCGATATCGTCACGCTGTTTCCGGAGCTGGTTACGGCGGTGGGCGAATCCGGGGTGACCGGGCGGGCGGTGCAGCAGGGCCGGCTCGCGCTGGAGACCTGGAACCCGCGTGACTGGGGGGCCGGTTTCCACCAGGCGGTGGATGATCGCCCCTATGGTGGCGGCCCCGGCATGGTCATGCAGTATGCGCCGCTGGCGTCCGCGCTGGAGGCGGCGCGGGCCGACGCGACGGCGCCCCTGCACGTGATCGCCCTGACCCCGCAGGGGCGGCCGATCCGGCAGGCCATGTTGCGAGAGCTGGTCAGGAAGCCGCGGGTGGCGCTGGTGTGCGGCCGCTACGAGGGCATCGACGAGCGCTTTATCGAGGCGCAGGTCGACGAGGAATGGTCGCTGGGCGACTATGTCCTGTCCGGTGGCGAGCTGGGCGCGATGGTGGTGATCGATGCCTGTGCGCGCCTGCTCCCGGGTGTGCTCGGTCATGCGGATTCCGCCGGGCAGGACTCGTTCAGCGAGGGCCTGCTCGACTGCCCGCACTACACGCGGCCAGAGGTGGTGGCAGGGCGTGCGGTACCGCAGGTCCTGCTGGGTGGCGATCATGGTGCCATCCGACGCTGGCGCCGACGCGAGGCGCTGGGGCGAACCTGGGAGCGGCGGCCGGACGTGCTGGCGCGCGAAGAACTCGGGGCCGAGGATCTGGCCCTGTTGGACGAATACCGTGTGGAACGCCGGAAGGGCGGTCCGCACACCGAAAGCGATGATTGAGGTCGAACGATGAACAGCGTGATTCAGCAACTGGAAGCCGAACAGATGAAGTCCGACGTACCGGACTTTGGTCCGGGCGACACCCTGGTGGTGCAGGTGAAGGTGCGCGAAGGCGAGCGTGAGCGCCTGCAGGCCTTCGAGGGTGTGGTGATCGGCAAGCGCAGCCGTGGCCTCAACTCGGCGTTCACCCTGCGCAAGGTCTCCTACGGCAACGGCGTGGAGCGTACCTTCCAGACACACAGCCCGCAGATTGCCGAGATCAAGGTGAAGCGTCGCGGCAAGGTCCGTCGCTCGAAGCTGTACTTCCTGCGGGATCGCACCGGCAAGGCCGCGCGCATCAAGGAAGATATCAAGGCGAACCGGAACGGCGCCTGATGACCGGGGTGGCCGCGCAGCCCCGCTCGCGCCCACCCGGTTTTCCGTTGTCGGCCGAATCGGCCATGCGAAGCCAGCGCTGTCTCCTGCCGGGAGTCGCGCTGGCTTTTGCGTGGCTGGAGTCCGGGCAGGGCGACCTGCTGGCCTGCGGCTGGCAGCGTCCCGACGATCCACCCGACCTGTCCCCACTGCGGGATATCCCGACCGCTGACCGGTCCCCTCCTGCCTTCGACCCTGCAGACTACGCCCGCGATCCGGGGCAGTGGCGGGCGACGCAAGCCGTACCACCGGGGACGGAGCACGCCCGCCGGGTCTGGGCCGCACTTTCGGCCATCCCCGTCGGCGAGGTGCGGACCTACGCGCAAATTGCCTCCCAGGTCGGCTCGGCCCCGCGTGCCGTTGGCCAGGCCTGCCGCGCCAACCCCTGGCCGTTGTTCATCCCCTGTCATCGCGTGGTGTCCGCGCGTCACCGCGGTACGCGCGACATTGGTGGCTACGCGGGTGACCAGGATGGCCCGTTGGCCGAGGTGAAGCGCGCCCTGCTCGTTCACGAAGGCGTGCTTCAGCTCGACTAGCGCTTTTTACTCCTGTCACTGGCAGTGCGCCGGTAGTGCGAGGCGCGGTTTCCTCCCCTTGTTCAAAGGCTTGCCAGGCATTGCGCCTGGCCTGGCTCGTGCCGGCAAGCCGACACCACCGAAAATTCCATCACTCGGTGGAATAGAAGTCGCGTATGCTGCGTCTGCCAGACGGTGCTGGGCTCCGAGAATCCTTGAAAAACAGACTGTTAGAAAACGCTAATATAGCTTTTTGTGTTGACAGCACGGACCCCGGTTCAGCACTCTGCTACACAG
The DNA here is from genome assembly GCF_000381425.1 of Thioalkalivibrio sp. ALRh. Classification (NCBI taxonomy): domain Bacteria; kingdom Pseudomonadati; phylum Pseudomonadota; class Gammaproteobacteria; order Chromatiales; family Ectothiorhodospiraceae; genus Thioalkalivibrio; species Thioalkalivibrio sp. ALRh. The sequence continues at coordinate 722,141 of NZ_KB906519.1, read as the reverse complement.
GTCCGGGCCGCTCCGGCCACGGACCGTATCGAAAAAACCGTGTGATGGAGGTTTCCATGTTCAAGAAAGCATTGCTTGCGTTGCCCGTAGCAATGGCGGTCGGGGTTGCGGGTACCGCGGCCCAGGCAGAATGGCAGGATCCGAACGATGTCCTGCAAAAGCTGCTCGAAGCGCAGCCCGACTCGAAGTACCTGCATCAGAGTGAAATGAACATCATGATGATGCCGGACAACCCCGCCCTGTGGCTGCTGGATGACGGCGAGCGCCTGTTCTACGAAGAGCGTGGCCCGAACAATGCATCGCTCGAAAGCTGCGATTTCGGCAAGGGCGAGGGCGTCCTGGACGGCGCCTATGTCGAGCTCCCGCGCTACTTCGAGGACACCGGCAAGGTGATGGACTTCGAAATGCGCCTGGTGCATTGCATGAAGGAGATCCAGGGCTTCACCGACGATGATTCCGCTGTCTCCCAGCGTCACGGGTCCGGTTCGGACATCATGCGTCTGACGACCTACATCGCGCATCAGTCCTCTGGTTACGCGTGGAACCCGCCGCTGGATCACCCGAAGGAAAAGGCGATGCGTGACGCCGGCGAAGTCCTCTTCTTCCGCCGTGGCGGCGCGATGGATTTCAACTGTGCGGCTTGCCACGGGGCTTCGGGCAAGCAGATCCGTGCGTCCGTGCTGCCGGAAATGCGTAACTCGCAGGAGTGGACCAAGGCGGTTTCCTGGCCGGCCCACCGCGCGGGACAGGACAATGTCCGCAGCCAGAACCACCGTATCCGTGGTTGCGTATGGCAGATGCGTCATGCCGGTATCCTGCCGGATACCCCGGTGAACACCGCGCTGATCTCCTACTGGAATGACGCGGCGCGTGGCGAACCGGCCATCCTGCCCGACCTGAAGCGGTAACTACGGACGCAATAGGAGACATCAAGTATGTTTAATAAAAACACTGTTGCGGCCGGTGTAGCCGCATTTGCATCCGTCGCCCTGGCCGCCGGCTGTGCCGTCGCCGATGGCAACAAGGCGGATGACGTGGATATCACGGCCATGAGCGCCGAGGAGCTGGCTGAGCATCTCATCTTCGAGACCAACAGCTGGCGTGATCAGGAAATGCAGGAAGGCGGTACCTGGCGCGACCGCATGACTCAGGACGAGATCCAGAAGGCCTGCTCGTTCGACTCCACCCGCAATGATCTGGACGGCGAGACGGCCGGCAAGGTTGTGGCTCTGGCGCGTGAGCAGTACCAGGCGCCGGAAGGCGACATCGAGCTGGGTGACTGGCGCAAGGGTGCCGAGCTGGCGGATTCCGGCTACGGCTACCGTATCGGCCACAATGTCGACGACCACGGCACCCGTGAGCAGGGTGGCAACTGCTACAACTGCCACGTGATGGATTCGAGCGTTTCGGTCCAGGGCACCATCGGCCCGAACCTCGAGAACTACGGGGCGCAGCGTGGCGACAGCCAGGAGATCCGCCAGTATGTGCATCAGGTGATCTCCAACCCGCATCAGTACTTCCCCTGCGGTGAAATGCCGCGTTTCCAGGGGCTTCTGACCGAAGAGCAGATCAGCCACATCATGGCCTACCTGCTCGATCCGGAGTCCCCGGTTAACAACCGGTAAGTCGTCTTGCACGACAGCTGCTCGGCCCCTTCGGGGCCGGTGCAGCAAGGCAGTAGAGCGGGTTGTCGCGCACGACGCGTGGCAACCCGCTTCCTTACGAATTTCTGCGGTTGGGTGCTTGCACGGCTCTTTTACGAGCGTGTCCGCCGGGCCGCACAGATGGGCTGAACAGGGGAACCGATGGACCGCGGGATTGGTGCGGGCACGGGCTAAGAAAAGCCATCGGTCATGACGGGCGTGAGGGGAGGCTCAGGGATGTTCAATAAGAAAAATCTGACTGCCGCGGTGGTGGTTTCGGCATCGGCGGCGCTGGCGGGTTGCGACCAGTTCTTCCAGGACGCCTCGGACCGCGAGGTCGACATCACCCAAATGAGCCCCGAGGAGCTGGCCGAGCATCTGGTGCTCGAGACCGATAGCTATCGCATGGACCAGGAGGTGCAGGAAGGTGGCACCGGCCGGGAGCGAATGAAGCAGGACGAGGTCCAGGCCTTGTGCTCGCTCGAAGGATCCCCGGACAGCGAAACCGCAGGCCAGGTGGTCGCGGCCGCGCGTGCCTCATACGAACGACCCGATGGCGGAGTGGAGCTGGGCGACTGGCGCCGCGGCGCCGAACTGGCCCGTTCCGGCTATGGCTATCGCGTCGGGCACAACAACGACGACCACGGCACCCGCGAGCCGGGGGCGAACTGCTACGCCTGCCATCAGATGGACCCGGCGGAAACCACCTATGGGACAATCGGTCCGAGTCTTGCAAACTACGGCCGCGAGCGCGGCACCGATGAGTCAGTGCTGAACTACGTCCATGAGGTCGTCAGTAACCCCCACCAGTATTTCCCTTGTACCTACATGCCGCGATTCGGGCGCAATTTCCTGACCGAGGAGCAGATCAGCCACGTCATGGCCTATCTGCTGGATCCCGATTCGCCGGTGAACCAGTAAACCGTTCACACGGTCGCGGGCGGGTCTGAGAGGGCCGGCCCCCTTGGACCACCGCGGGCTGCCCGCGGTGGTTTTTTTATTTGTAGGGGCCGGGTGCTGGCCACGACTAGAGGACGTCGCGCGGAGCCTGCGGGCTTGAAAATGCGAACGCTGCCCCCAAGGTGCGTGCTGTAGAACCCATCCAAGCGCACGAGAGGAACGTACAGGACCATGACGGACACGCAGACCGCATCGGCCGCCGAGGGCCATACCGAGACCCGCCGCTTCGAGACCGAGGTCAGCCAGCTGCTGCAGCTGATGATCCACTCGCTGTATTCCAACCGCGAAATCTTCTTGCGCGAATTGATCTCCAACGGTGCCGACGCCTGCGACAAGCTGCGCTTCGAGGCGCTGGCCCAGCCCGACGCGATCCCGCAGCCGGCCGAGCTGGCGATCGACGTCGAGGTGGACAAGGAGGCCCGCAGCGTCACCGTGCGTGATAATGGCATCGGCATGTCGCGCGACGAGGTCATCGAGCACATCGGCACCATCGCGCGTTCCGGCACGAAGGCCTTCCTCGACAAGCTGACTGGCGACCAGAAGAAGGACTCGCAGCTGATCGGCCAGTTTGGCGTCGGGTTCTACTCCTCGTTCATCGTGGCTGATCACGTCCGCCTCGAGACGCGTCGCGCGGGGACGCCCGAGGAGGCCGGTACCCGCTGGGAGTCGCGCGGCGATGGCGAGTACACCCTGACCGACTGCGAGCGCCCCGAGGCCGGCACCGAGATCACGCTGACGCTGAAGGAGGATGCCGACGAATTCCTCGAGTCCTTCCGTCTGCGTCACATCATCAGCCGCTACTCCGACCACGTGGCGTTCCCGATCCGTATGCGCAAGGCCGATGACGACGGCAAGCCCACCGACGAGTGGGAGACCGTCAACCGCGCCAGCGCACTGTGGACCCGGCCGAAGAGCGAGATCAGCGACGACGAGTACCGCGAGTTCTACAAGCACGTCGCACACGACTTCGAGGATCCGTCCGCCTGGACCCACAACCATGTCGAGGGGCGTCAGGAGTACACCACGCTGTTCTACATCCCCAAACGCGCCCCGTTCGACCTGTGGGACCGCGATGCGCGCCACGGCGTCAAGCTCTACGTGAAGCGCGTGTTCATCATGGACGACGCCGAGAAGCTCCTGCCCAACTACCTGCGCTTCGTGCGCGGGGTGGTGGACTCGGCCGATCTTCCGCTGAACGTCTCGCGCGAGATCCTGCAGGACAACCGCCTGGTCGACTCGATCCGTTCCGGCTCGGTCAAGAAGATCCTCGGCCTGCTGGAGAGCATTGCGAAGAACGAGCCGGAGAAGTATGCCGAGATCTGGCAGAACTTCGGCCGCGTGCTGAAGGAGGGCCCGGGCGAGGACCACGCCAATCGCGAGCAAATCGCGGGCCTGCTGCGCTTCGCCAGCACGCAAAACGATGACGACACCCAGAACGCCTCGCTGGCCGACTACATCGGCCGAATGAAGGACGGCCAGGACGCTATTTACGTAATCAGCGCCGACAACGCCAGCGCGGCGCGCAACAGCCCGCACCTGGAGATCTTCCGCAAGCACGGCATCGAGGTGCTGCTGCTGTCCGACCGGGTCGACGAGTGGCTGCTCTCGCACCTGCGCGAGTTCGATGGCAAGCCGATCAAGAATGTCGCCAAGGGTGACCTTGATCTGGACAAGATCATCGGTGAGGACGCGGCAAAAGAGGGTGCCGCGGACGACAGCGCGAAGGCCGACGAGGATCTGGGCGACCTGCCGGAGCGCATCCAGGCCGCACTGGGCGAGCGCGTCGACTCCGTGCGCGCCTCGAAACGCCTGGTCGATTCGCCGGCCTGCATCGTGCTCGGCGAGCACGAAATGGCGCTGTACCTGCAGGAACTTCTGAAGCAGGCCGGGCAGGAGACCTTCTCCAGCAAGCCGGTGCTCGAGATTAACCCGAAGCACCCGCTGGTCGAGCGCCTGCGCGCGGCCGAAGGGGACGACTTCGGTGATCTGGCCTCGCTGCTGTTCGACCAGTCGCTGCTGGCGGAAGGCGGCCAGCTGGAGGACCCCTCCGGCTTCGTTTCGCGCCTGAACCGTCTGCTGCTGCAAAAGGCCTGATCACGGAACCGGGGAGGGTTGCCCCTCCCCCCGGAAACCGCCCCGACAAAGGGTGGACCTGACGCCGCGGGGCCATGCGCGTTACCCTGTGCGGTTCACATATCGAGAGGGCGAAGCCCATGCAAGTTGCACAGAACGCCGTGGTGTCCATCCACTACACCCTGACCAACGATGCTGGCGAGACCATCGACAGCTCCGAGGGCCGCGAGCCGCTCGCCTATCTGCACGGGAATGGCCAGCTGGTTCCGGGTCTTGAGCGCGAGCTTGAGGGCAAGGCCGCCGGTGACAAGGTCCAGGCCAAGGTGGCGCCGGAAGAGGGCTATGGCGAGAAGATCGAGGCCATGGTGCAGGAGATCCCGCTGGAGGCCTTCCAGGGCGTGGACTCCGTGCAGCCGGGCATGCAGTTCCAGGCCGAGACCCAGAATGGCCCGCTGACCGTGACCGTGACCAAGGTCGAGGGCGATACCGCGACCGTGGACGGCAATCACCCGCTGGCTGGCGAGAACCTCAACTTCGACGTCGAAGTCGTCGAAGTGCGCGAGGCCTCCGCCGAGGAGCTGGAGCACGGCCACGCCCACGGCGTCGGCGGTCACCAGCACTGATTGGTCCGCATGCCTCGCCCTGCGCAGGGCGACCCTCAAGGGCCCCGGTATCCGGGGCCTTTTTTATGCCCGCCCGTCATTGATGTCGCCACATTAATGGTGTTGCAAACCATTCGCATTCGCGATACTGTGCCGCCCATGCTGAATGGCGGGCGGAAAAGCGAAAGGCTGACAGGCGAGCGTCGTGCGCCGAATAATGCGGTATCCGACTACGAACGCGAATGCCTTCCGTGAAGCCGCCTCGCCAAGTTCCAGCTAGCAGCTTGCGCCCACTCGCGCTAGGCCTGGCCGTCAGTGTTGCGCTGCACGGTGCGGTGCTGGGCGGCCTATGGCTCGTGCGCGACGGCGAAGAGCCCGAGCTGATGGAGTCCGGGGGTGGTGGCCTGCAGGCCCACTGGGTCGACCTTGACAGCATTCAGCCCGAGGACATGCTCGCTGAAG
>NZ_KB906519.1:513825-716257 GCF_000381425.1 Thioalkalivibrio sp. ALRh | reverse complement strand
CCAGAACCAGAACCAGAACCAGAACCAGAACCAGAACCAGAACCAGAACCAGAACCAGAACCAGAACCAGAACAGACCAAGGATTCGGGAGCGGACTCTCGCGAGGACACGGACTTTGAAGATGCGGCGGACGCCGCCTCAGAGGGCGCGGCGGGTGAGCTCGACGCAGAGGATGAGCCGTTCGAGGAGCCTGGGTTCGGAGCGGATTATCTGGATAACCCGCCGCCCGACTATCCGCGTATCTCGCAGCGTCGTCGCGAGGAGGGGACTGTGATGCTGAGGGTTACGGTGTCCCCCGAAGGCGAACCGGTCCGCTGGGAGGTCGAGGAGTCCAGTGGTTACGACCGCCTGGACGAGGCCGCGCTGTCGGCCGTCGAGCGCTGGCGATTCGAGCCGGCGCGCCGGGGTGGTCGTGCCGTCGAGGCCGAGGTGGTGGTCCCGATGGAATTCCAGCTGCGCTAAGGCGGCCTGCCTCTTTTCAGCCGCACCCATCAAACGCAATGCCGAGTGCCAAGAGCCATGAGTGATTTCGACGTCTTTTATGTATTCCGTCACGGCGACCCGCTGCTGGTCGGGGTGTTCCTGACCCTGCTGGTGATGTCCATCGCCACCTGGGCGATCGCGGCCGGCAAGTTCTTCACATTGCTGGGCGTGCGCCGGCAAAACCGCCGGACGCTGGCCGCGTTCGAGGAGAGCCAGAGCGCTCGGCGCTTTCGCAACGTCGCGGGCGATTGCCGGGGGCCGCTCGCCTCGATTGCGCAGGATGGTTACCACGCGTTCGACCATTATCGCGGCGTGCGCGACGGCAGCGACAAGGCCGAGCAGCAGCTGGACGATCACGTGGTGCGCATGATCCGCCAGTCGATGGATCGCGAAAACCTGCGCATGCAGGCGGGCAATACGATTCTGGCCTCGGTCGGCAGTCTGGCACCGTTCGTGGGGCTGCTGGGTACGGTCTGGGGTATCCACGCGGCCCTGATCGATATCTCGACGGAGGCCAGTGTCTCCATGGACCTGGTCGCCGGCCCGCTTGGCGAGGCGCTGATTGCGACGGCGGCGGGCCTGGCGGCCGCGATCCCCGCCGTGGCGTTTTTCAATGTATTCAACCGCGCCCAGAGGCTGCAGCACCAGACGCTGGAGGCCTTCGCCCACGATCTGCATGCGCTGCTGATGCATTCGGATCTGCAGCCGGGACAGGCGCGCCGCTCAGATACGGCACCTGACCACCATGCCCAGGCTGGCACGTCCGCCGGGGCCGGGCTGCCCCAGGGGGTATAAGCGTGGCCTTCGGACGTCTGGGCGACAGCAACGAGCCGATGTCGGATATGAACGTGATCCCGCTCGTGGACGTGATGCTGGTGCTGCTGGTGATCTTCATCATTACCGCGCCGGTAATTACCCACTCGGTGGAGCTGGAGCTGCCCCAGGCGACCAGCGAGCCCGCAGACGAGCTGCCGGACAGCGTTACGCTCTCGCTGGACGGGGATGGCGAGATCTACTGGAACAATAGTCCGGTCTCGTTGAGCCGCCTGCCGGAACGCCTGCGCGAGACGGTCGATCAGCAGCCCGATGTCGCGATCTATCTGCGCGCGGACCAGGACACGCGCTACGAGCGGCTGGCTCGGGTGATGGCCGAGGTGCGCCAGTCGGGCGTGACCCGCATGGCCTTTGTCTCCGAACCGGAGGCTGAGCGGTGAACACACGAGACGGAACCATCGGCTCATCATCCTCGCGCCTGGCCGCCGGCCCGCGCGAGGTGGCCAGCGAGGACCTGCTCGGTGCCGCGCGTCAGATCCGTATCCGGCACCGGGGCGAGTGGTACACCCTACGCCAGACCGCCAACGACAAGCTGATTCTGACCAAATAGGTCTTTTCACAACCCGAACGCCAGCCAGCGAGAACCCGGTTCGAGCCAGCCAGCCTCCCGGCCCCGCGAAGGGGTCGACCTTGATACCAGGGAGACTGCGTCATGCTCGAAACCACCCGCAAGACACCGCTGCTGGCCGGGATCGCCAGTGCCGCCCTCGGCTTTCCGTTCGTTGTTTCGGCTGTCCACGCCCAGGAGGCGGTGCAGGCCAGCCCGCCAGAGGAAGAACAACGCCTGGCACCGGTCGTCATCACGGCGGGCGGTTTCGAGCAGGATCTCGAACAGGCGCCGGCCAGCATCTCCGTGGTGACGCGCGAAGAGCTGGAGCGCCGCGAGGTCACCAGCCTCGCGGATGCACTGCGCGGGGTCGAAGGGGTGAACGTGCGCTCGCTGGATGCCCGCAGCGGCAAGACCGGCAATCAGACGATCAGCCTGCGCGGCCTGCCCGAGGAATACACCCTGGTGCTGATCGACGGTGTGCGCCAGAACGTCTCCGGCACCGTGGCCCCGAATGCATTTACGGATGCCTCCAGCGTGTTCATTCCGCCGGTCGCAGCCATTGAGCGGATCGAGGTGATTCGCGGCCCGATGTCCACCCTGTATGGCTCCGACGCGATCGGGGGCGTGGTCAACATCATCACCCGCCAGCCGGGTGACGAGTGGGAGGGCTCCGCAACGCTGGGGCATACGTTCCAGTCGGATTCCGACTTTGGCGGCTACTCCACCCTGGAAGGCTATCTTGCCGGCCCGCTGGTGGACGAACGCCTGTCCATGCAGCTGTATACGCGTCTGTACGAGCGCTCGGCCTCCAGCATCGACATCCCCGGCACCGAGCCCAGCCTGACCGACAACCGCACCATGGGGCAGAACCCGACGAGCGCGAATGTCGAGACCTTTGGCGGTCGCCTGCTGTTCACACCCAATGCGCAGGATGAATTCTCCCTGCGGCTGGATACCACGCGACAAAGCTATGACAACTCGCGCGGACAGCTCGGGCGCCTGACGGGCACGGGCGATTCACGCGAGGACTTCCTGCGCGGCTATTCGCGCGACCTCGAGTTCCAGCGGGATCAGGTGCGTCTCGGCCATCGGGGCGATTACGACTTCGGGACCTGGGAGACCACCCTGACCCAGGATCGGGTGGAGACGCTCGGGCGTACGATCAACGAGGGGGCCGTTCCGGATGCCTCGCGCGAAGGCGCGCCGCGAACGCTCCGGCTGGACACCACGATCCTGGATACTCAGGTGGTCACGTATCTGGATGACCACGTGCTGACGGTCGGGGGGCAGTATCTGCGTCCGAAGCTGGAAGACGGCATCCTGCCGGATTCGCTGTCTTTCTGGCAGTACAGCCTGTTCGTCGAAGACGAGTGGTTCATGACCGACCGGTTCACCCTGACCGGTGGTCTGCGGTTTGACGACAATGAAAACTTCAGCAGTCAGATCACGCCGCGCCTGTACGGGGTGTTCAGTGCGACGGACACCGTCACGCTCAAGGGTGGGATCGGTCAGGGCTTTCGCGCCCCGTATATCGAGCAGATCACCGGCGGGGTGATCGGCTATGGCGACGGTGGCTCCACGCCGCTGTTCGGCAACCCGGACCTGGAGCCCGAGCGCAGCACCAACGTCGAGTTCACTGTCGCCTATGACAACCGCCAGGATTTCTCGGCCCAGGCGACCGTGTTCCGCAACGAGCTCAAGGACAAGATCGAACGTGGCACCGGGGCCAATGAAGGCATCGACGTAAACATTGGCGAGTCCGTAGTGCGGGGGCTCGAGCTCTCGACGCGCTACCGCTTCGCACCCGACTGGGCGTTCTCGGCCAACTACACCTGGACGGACAGCGAGGTAAAACGGGGCGGGACCGCCGCCAGCAACGTCGGCGACCCGCTGGCCAGCGTGCCCGAGCACATGCTCAATGCCCGACTGGACTGGCAGGCGACCCCGCGGGTCGAGGCCTTCGCCGAGGCCGAGTACCGCTCCAGCGCCTTCCGCCCGCGCAATTATCACGAGCCGCAGGACGGTGGCAGCGCGCAAGGCGCCTACGATGCCCTGGGAGATTTCCACGGGTTCACGATGGTGAACGTCGGTGCGGCCTACCACATCTCCGAGAACGTCACGCTGAACGCGACGATCTACAACCTCTTCGACAAGGACTTCAAGGACTACCGGCCGTATGCCCGGGAGGACACCGGAGAAACCACCTTCAGCAATGTCTACAACAACATCTACGAGCCCCGGCGGCTGTTCGTTTCGCTGAATGCCCGTTTCTGATCGGTTGCCACCGGGCCCGCCGAAAAACCGGACGTCGATCACAGTGTGGCAGGGCAGGTGCCTGGAGCGGCGATCATTCCGGTTTGCCGATGGTCCCAACGCCCGAGTCCAGCAAGCGGCGGTCCTCGACAGAGGTCGCCGATTGGACTATCTACGAGAAGGATCCATTTTCCGGTAAAGGAGCGAACCGATGCTCAACAAGTCTCGACTGACGATTTTCTTCCTGGCGCTGATGCTGGCGCTGGGCGGTGCCAGCCTCGCCGGCTGTGACAACCAGGGCCCGGCCGAAGAGGCGGGCGAAGACATTGATGACGCCATGGATGATGCCGGCGATTCGATGGAAGATGCTGGCGAAGAGATGGAAGACACCTTCGACAACTGATCGTTAGTTGTCAGGTTTTCTGATCCAGAAGGGCAGCGGCCATTGTCGCTGCCCTTTTTGTTTGCGGTGTTCGATGCAGTCGGTCGGACATAAAAAAGGAGGGGCCTGGCCCCTCCTTTTGCGTGCTTCAGGCAGGTGACAGGACTAGAAGTCCTGTTCGCCACCCTCGTCCGCGGGCGGTTCCATGCTGCCTTCTTCATCCGGCATCTGGCCGCCTTCCTGCGGGGGTTGCTGCTGTTGCATGCCCTCATCCGCCGGCGGTTGCATCGGCTCGCCACCACCTTGTTCCTGCTGCTCCATTTGTTGCTGCTCGAACTCTTCCATGTCCATGTCGCCTTCGCCGCAGCCGACCAGCAGGGCGAACGGGGCGATTGCGAGCGTCGCCAGAATTCCAGTGGATCGTTTCATAATGCCTCTCCTCGTTGTCCGAAGGCTTTGGGTGAGTCGTGCGTGAAAACACTCTGCTTTCCGTGCAGGGGACAACAACCGTTTTTATGAGTTCGACCCGATTTTTCGGCGCGTCCCTGGCTGTGCCGGCCGTCACGAAAGACTGTGTGCCAAATCGCCCTCTACATGAGGGGGCGTTAAAGTGAACTCACTACTACCCGGAGGGTCCCGGACAATACCGGGTTCGCAGGACAGACGATGGCTGATACTCCAGAACTGGAAAACCTCGTGGAGCAGGCCCGCAAGGCCTGGGGGCGCGGCGATATCGAGGCCGCGATCGACGGCTGGCGCGCCGGTGCCGCAGCTGGCGATGCCCGCTGCGCCTATAACCTGGGCGTCCTGGCCGACGAGGGGCAATATCAGCCGCGCGATCCGGAAGCGGCCGCGCGCTGGTACCGCCGGGCAGCGGAGGCCGGCTTTCCGGATGCGGCCTTCAATCTCGCCGTCCTCTACGAGCAGGGCGATGGCGTCGCCCCCGATGCCAACGAGGCCGCCCGCTGGTTTCACGTAGCGGCCGAGCGCGGCAATGCCCAGGCGATGTTCAATCTCGGGCTCAAATTCGACGAGGGGCGCGGGCTGCCTCAGGACGCCGAGCAGGCCGCGCAGTGGTATCTGCTGGCAGCCGAGGGCGGCGAGGGCCGGGGTGCTGCGAATCTGGGGCGGCTGTTCGCGATGGGCGAGGGCGTGGAGCGCTCGGACGTATCGGCGTTCAAGTGGTACGCGATCGCCGCCGAGATGGGTGTGGCCAACGCAGCCCGCTATCGCGAGCGCGTGGCCCGGGAGCTGTCTCCCGACGAGCGTTTGCATGCGGGCGAGAAGGCTCGCGAGTGGTTACAAAGCCAGGGGCAGCCGGTGACGCGGCTGCAATAATCGGCGGGGTTGGTGCTTCAGGTGGCGTTACTAGACCACCACGTTAAGTTCGCGCCGTGGCTCCTCGGTGGGGCCTGCCAGGCGCACGGCCAGTTCCACCCGGCGGCGCAAGGCCTCGACGCCGTCCTGTCCCAGCGAACTGCCATCACGAATCGCTGAATCGTCCTGCGTGTCGCCATCGCGGCGCATGCGGGCCGCCTCCTGCTCGGCGCTGATGCGCGCTCGGCTCGACAGTTCCTGTTCGGAACGCGCGCCGAACTCCAGTGAGCGGTCACTCTGATCGCCACCGCGGCGATCGCTATCCTGCTCCGCATCGTCCTCGATCGGGCGGCGGGCCTCGCCGGCCTCGGGGTCGTTCAGCGGGCGGTCAAACTCCGCGGGTGCCGAGGTCTGGCCGAGTCCCAGGCGATCGGAACCGGTCGGCCGCGTGCCGAGCGGGACTGCCGCCGAAGGATTGCTGACTGGGACTTCCATCGTCCGCCTCCCGGATTCCGCCGTCTCAGGCGCGCACGTCCAGCAGCGAGCCGATCATGCGATCTTCGGCCTGAAGGGTTTTCACCGAGGCCTCGACCTGATTCTGGCTCGCGATCATGCCGACCTGTGCGGTTGTGCTTTCGCGCCCGCCGGCCGGTTCGGTGGCCACCGTATGCGCCTGCTGGCGCAGGCTGGTGACACCGTTCTGGATGCCCGTCAGGGACGCGCTGCCATCGATCATCGGGTGAATCCGTTAAATGAACGTCTTGAAGATTATAGATCAATTACTTGGAAGACGCTTCATGCGTTGGCGAGACTGCCGGTCAGGGCATCGCGAACGGTGGAGCGGGCATTGGCCTGGCGCTGCTGCCATTGCGTCAGATCATCGCGTCGATCCTGTGCGGTCCGGCCCTCGGCCAGGCGTGCGAGTACCTCGTCGGCCACCTCTTCCGGCGTGCTGCCGCGCGAGACCAGGCCGGTGTGCTCGGCGGCCATCCGCAGGCGGGTGGCGGCATCCGGCCGAGCCGGGTCGTCCGCCGGGCCGCAGACGACGGCACTGCCGTGGGCCAGGGGCAGCCCGAGGTCCGGCGGCGTCTCGCTGGCGGCCAGTGTGCCGCCAGGCAGGGTGATGTGCGCGCAGCCATAGGCCGAGTGCAGGGTCTCGGGATCCTCGATGTAGTACACCCGGTTCTTGCGCGGCACAAAGGAGGTCATGAAGCGGTTGTGGCGGATGATCGGGAGTGAGTACTTGATCGCGTCGCGGTACACCGGCTCGTGGCGTTCGCGGTCTGCCGGCGCCAGCAGCAGGATCGCGGCGGTCTTGCGCAGCACGGCGAACAGCACCGCGAACGCAAAGGCCTCTTCGCCGGGCCCCGTGTTGGGGGCGAGCAGGATGGGGTGCCCCTTCTCGTGGTATTCGCGAAAGCGTTCGCAGAAGTCCGTGTCGGGCGCCGGGGCCGGGGGCAGCTCGACAGCCCCCGCGATCGGGTCGCCGATCACCTGTGTCCCGGGCGCGTTACAGGCCTGATCGCGCGCGGCGAAGATCCCGGCCCACTCGACGCCGGCAGGTGCGTCGCCCTCGGCGTTCATCCAGAGGCGAGGCGCGGTGATCGCGGCGAGTGGCGAGCCCAGTTTGCCAACCGGGCCGATGACGACCACGGCCCGTGGTTGCAGACGTGCCAGGCGCTCCCGGGCCAGGTCCGGTGGCAGCGCCACTGCGGGCCGGTCATCACCCGGGTCGGACAAGTCTCCATCGCGTTCGGCATCGGTTACGCCGAGCGTTAGCGGGCCCGCCTTGCTGGCCAGGTCGTCCAGCCAGTCGCCGGCGGCCAGCAGGGTCTGTTTCGGGGCCAGCACGACGATGCGACCGGCACTGCCGGCAGGCACGGAGCGGGCGGTGATCCAGGCGGACAAACGTGAGAACATGGCGGGCTGTCATCCGGTGGTCAACGGGAGGGCCGGCATTATACGAGAGCCGGCGCGTCGGGGCCGCCTCGCGTCGGGGAGTGCAAGGCATGCAGATACGCTGGATCGTGGGACTGATCGCGATGGCCGTGATCATGGCGCTGGCGATGTGGGTCTATTCCAACCCGGGCGGTCAGCGTACCCAGCAGTTCACCGACCTGCCCTGGCAGGTACAGGTGATCGACGAACAGCGCACCCGCGTGCTGGGCATTACGCTGGGTGAATCCACCATGGCGGACCAGATGGGCCGTCTGCCGGTGCCGGATATCCGCCTGTTCGTGGACCCGGACGGCAGTCGGTCAGTCGAGGCCTATTACGTGAACGCGCGCATCCCGCCATTCGAGACGAACCTGGTGCTGCGCCCGGATCTGGACGAGGCCGACCTCGATCGCATCGAGTCCCAGACGACCTCCGATCGGCCGATGCCCAGCGGGGCATGGCGCTACGGGCTGAGCGACGAGGCACTCAGTTCACTGGGCAATGTGCCGATCGTCGAGATGAGCTACATCCCCCGCGCGCGCTGGACCCACGACGTCCTGGAGGAACGCTTTGGCGAGCCGGCCGAGCGCATGCAGATCGATTCCGACCACAGCTACTGGCTTTATCCGGATCGTGGCCTGGCCATCATGGTGCCGCGCCGAGGACGTGTATTGATGCACTTCGTGACCCAGGAGCGCTGGGCCCAGACGGTGAGTCGCTTGCGTGATGAAGGACGGCGCATGCTCGGCGAGGATCATGAGTGATCCAGTCGACGGGGCCCCGGTCCCGTTCTGGGAGCGCCCGCTCGAGACGCTGAGCCACGCCGAGTGGGAGGCCCTGTGCGATGGCTGCGGCCGCTGCTGCCTGCACAAATTGGAAGACGAGGACTCGGGCGAACTGGCCTTTACCTGGCTGGCCTGCGATCTGCTCGACTGCGAGACCGGCGCCTGTTCGGACTACGTGAACCGGCGCAACTTCGTGCCCGACTGTATCCAGCTCACCCTGGAAGACCTGCCCAACTACCACTGGCTGCCGCCCACCTGCGCCTACCGGCTGCGCTTCGAGGGCCAGCCGCTGCCCACCTGGCACCCTCTGCTGACCGGCGATCCGGAGACGGTCAAGCGCGCCCGCGTCTCGGTGGCCGGAAGGGTCATCCGAGAGTGTGATGCCCCGGATCTCCCCCTGATCGACTACGTGGTCGACTGGCCCGGCCAGGTGCCGGAGTCCGCGCGCCTGTGGCGCCCGGTGGTACGGCTCTCGCAGGAGTAGGCATCGGTATGGCGGCGTTTGTTGACCTGTTCGTGTACGGGACGCTGAAGCAGGGCTTCGCCAACCACCGCGCATTCTGCGCGCGGGCCCTCCGGATTCGTACGGCCAGCATCGCGGGGTCGATCTATGACCTGCCCGTGGGCTATCCCGCCGTGCAGGTCCCTGGCAGCAGCATTCTCCTGAAGGCCGGTCAGGACCCGGCCCGTGACGCGGGGCGTCAGCACCGCTTTCGGGGTCTGACGCAGCCAGTCCCGGAGGGGACGCAGGGGCTTGTGCACGGCGAGTGGATTCGCCTGCCCGATCCGCCACGGACCCTGCCACACATCGATGCCCTCGAGGGCGTGCGCGCGGACGGCCGCGGGGAGTATCGCCGTGCCCTGGTGCCCGCCTGGACCGAGGAAGGCCCGGCGGCCCTCTGGGTCTACTGGATGCCACGCCTGCCGCCCGGCGCGCGCCATCTGGCGGACGGCACCTGGCCGGCGCGGCCCTGAACCGTATGGCCCACTCACTGGTGGTGATTCTGTAGCGTCCGCTCCACGATCCGCGCGGGGTGTAGGATGCGGATGAGCGCAGCGAATCGCATCATTGGGGCTGAAGCAGGTTCCACGCTTGAAGCGATTCGCTGCGCTCATCGCATCCTACGCTTTGCCTTGTGGTCTGAGTGCCGGATTATCCAGCAGCGGCGAGGAGTTCGCGGGCGTGGGTGCGGGTGGTCTCGGTGAGCTGGGTGCCGCCGATCAGGCGGGCCAGGGCCTCCACGCGGCGCTCGTCGTCCAGGGGCTGGATGGCGGTGCGGGTGCCGTCCTGGCCGTGCGACTTCTGCACCTCCAGCTGCTGGTGGGCCTGGGCGGCGACCTGCGCCAGGTGCGTCACGCACAGCACCTGATGGCGCTCGCCCAGGGTGCGCAGCTTGCGCCCGACGACCTCGGCGACCGCGCCGCTGATGCCGCTGTCGACCTCGTCGAAGATCAGCGTGGGCACGGTCTGCTGCTGGCTGGCCAGCACCTGTAGCGCGAGCCCGATACGCGAGAGCTCGCCGCCGGAGGCGACCTTTGCCATCGGCTGGGGGGCAGCGCCGGGGTTCGCGGCGACTCGGAACTCGATGTGATCCACGCCGTGCGCCTGCGGCTTGTCGGCGGGCTCGATCGCGATCTCGAAGTGGCCGCCGGCCATGCCCAGCTCCTGCATGGTGTCGGTGACTGCCTGACCGATGCGGCTGGCGGTCTGCTGGCGGGCCTGGCTCAGCGCCTTGGCGGCCGCATCAAAGGCGGTACGGGTCTCCTGTTCGCGCGCCTCCAGGGCCTCGAGGGTCTGGTCGCCGTTCTCCAGGGCGTCCCGCTCGGTCTGCAGTTCGTCGTGCAGGCCCGGTAGGGCCTCGGGATCGACGCGGTGCTTGCGCGCCAGGCGCAGGTACTCGCCGACGCGCTGGTCCAGCTCGGCCAGGCGCTCCGGGTCCAGTTCGATGCCGTCGGCCAGCCGGCGCAGGGTGTCGCCAGCCTCGTCGATCTGGATGCGCGCGGATTCCAGTAACTCGACAGCCGGGTTGACCCGTTCGTCGTGCTGCGCGGCGTCCTGCAGTGCGTGCAGCACATGGCCGATCTGGGCATCGAGTCCGGCGTCGTCCTCGATCTGCTGGCTGGCGGCCTGCAGCGCGCTCAGCACCTCGGTGCCGTGGGCGAGCTGGTTCTGCTCGACCAGCAGTTGTGGGTACTCGTCCTGTACCGGGGCCAGTTCGGCCAGCTCGGTGGTCTGGAAGCGCAGCAGATCGAGGCGGTCGGAGGTGTCGGCCTGGCTCTCGCGGGCCTGCTCCAGCGCCCGGGCGGCCTCGCGCCAGGCTTGATGGGCCTCGCGCACGCGGGGCACGCGGTCGCCTTCGAGGAAGCCGTCCAGCCAGTGGCGCTGGGTGTCGCGCTGCAGCAGCTGCTGATGGGCGTGCTGGCCGTGGATGTCCACCAGCCACTCGCCCAGCGTGCGCAGCTGGCCGACCGCGACCGGGCGGCCGTTGATCCAGGCGCGACTCTTGCCCTGGCGGGTCAGGACCCGCCGCAGGAGCACCGCGTCGTCATCGGGGTCCGCCAGATCCTGTTCCGCCAGCCACGTGCTGGCCGGGCCCGTGTCGGGCAGGGCGAACTCCGCGGACAGGTCGGCCTGCTCGGCCCCCTCGCGCACCATGCCCGCATCCGCACGGTCGCCCAGCAGCTGGCCGATCACGTCGATCAGGATGGATTTGCCGGCCCCGGTCTCGCCGGTCAGGGCGCTCAGGCCCGTGTCCAGCTCCAGTTCCAGCCGGTCGATGATCGCGAAGTCGCGGATGCTGATCAGTCGCAGCATGGCGGGATCAGGGCTGCTCGCCCCAGCGCAGCTTGGTGCGCAGGACGCGCAGGAAGTAGTGCTCGCGCGGGTGGATCAGGGTCAGGTTGCGCTCGCGGCGGCGGATGCGCACCAGATCGCCGGGGGCAAAGTCGATGTTCTCCTGGCCATCCAGCGCAATCTGGGCCGGCGACCGGCTCCCGCTGGACAGGCGAATCTCCACCGTGGAACGGCCGCTGACCACCAGCGGGCGGTGGTTCAGGCTGTGCGGGCAGACGGGGACCATGACCATCGCGTCCAGCTGCGGGGTCAGGATCGGGCCGCCAGCGGAAAGGGCGTAGGCAGTGGAGCCGGTGGGGGTGGCCACGACCAGCCCGTCGGCCCGCAGGCGGCCGATGTCCATGCCGTCGATCGCGGTGTCGAATTCGATGATGCGCACCACGCTCAGCACGTGCAGCACCACGTCGTTGAGCGCGATGCCTTCGTGGATGGTGACACCGTCGCGGATCAGCTCGGCCTCGAGCATCGCGCGCGGTTCCAGCTCGTACGCGCCATCAAGGACCTCGCCCAGCTCCTCGCAGGCCGTCTCCGGCGAGACGTCCACCAGGAAGCCCAGCCGCCCGAGGTTGATGCCGAGTACTGGGGTCTCGTTGTCGGCAATCCGCCGGGCCGTGGCCAGCAACGTGCCGTCGCCGCCGATTACGACCAGCAGATCGGCGGCCTCGGCGAGTTCGACCAGGGGGAGCAGGGCGATGTCGTCCGGACGGTCGAAGCCGGGGATGTCCTGCTCCATGTGGACCTGGCGGCCGCGCGAGCGCAGCAGCTCCACTAGCCGTGCCACCAGTGGGCCCGTGCGCGAGTCGCTGGTCTTGCCCACCAGCCCGATCGTCTTGAATTCCGGCATCATGGCGGCATTATCCGGAAAAGGGCGGGGGACTGCATCCGCGGTTTCTTGACGTCTCCCGGTGCGGATCGAACACTGGGCATTGTTACTCGCCCCCATGGAGCGCTGATCACCGATGGAAAACGCCGCGATCAATCTGGATGCCAGGGCCCGTACCCTGCTGCGGACCCTGATCGAGAGCTATATCCGCGACGGTCAGCCGGTCGGCTCGCGCACCCTCGCGCGCACCTCCGGGCTCAAGGTCAGCGCGGCCACGGTGCGCAATGTGATGGCCGATCTCGAGGACCTGGGCCTGATCCAGGCGCCGCATACCTCCGCCGGGCGGATCCCGACCGCGAGCGGCTACCGCCTGTTCGTCGACAGCCTGCTCGAGGTGCGCGAACCAACGGTCGAGGAGATCCGCGCGATCCAGTCGGGTTTCGACCCGAACGCGACCACCCAGGACTTGATGGGCGCGACCTCCAACCTGCTGTCGCAGGTGACGCGCATGGCGGGCATGGTGCGTCTGCCGCGCCACCGTAACGTGGCGCTCAGCCAGCTCGAGTTCCTGCGCCTGGGCGAGCGCCGGGTGCTGGCGATCCTGGTGATCGACGGCAAGGAGGTGCAGAACCGCGTACTGGAGCTCGAGCGCGACTTCGATCAGGACGACCTCCAGCGCATGGCCAACTACCTGAACGCACACCTGGCTGGCAAGAGCCTGCACGCGGTGCGCGATGCCCTGCTGCGCGAGATGCGCGACGTGCGCGAGAACCTCGATGCGATGATGCTGGCGGCCATTGATCTGGGCGAGAAGGCCGTGGCCGGCGAAGACCCGGACGATGTCGTGGTGGCGGGCCAGACCCACCTGCTCAGCTACGAGGAACTGGCGGACATCGATCGCCTGCGCCAGTTGCTGGAGGCATTCAACGAGAAGCGCGAGATCCTCGGGATTCTGGATCAGTGCATCCGCAGCGACCGGGTACAGATCTTCATCGGGCGCGAGTCCGGGCTCGACTGGTTCGAGAACTGTTCGGTGGTCACCGCCCCCTACAGTGTCGACGGGGAAGTGGTCGGCGTGCTCGGGGTGATCGGGCCTACGCGCATGTCCTACGATCGCGTGATTCCGATTGTGGATGTGACCGCGCGCCTGCTGGGTTCGGCGCTTGGCGACCCGGTCCACGACACGAAATAGTCGGACGCCCTTGAAACCGCGCAGGGTGCCCCCAGAGTCCCGATAGTAAAACCGAATTGATCCGCGTGTGCCGCCCGTAGGGTCCGGCATGCGTTTTACTTTTTCACCGATTCTACGAGGCAGACATGTCCGATCAGCGTGAACCCCAGGAACCGGCGGAAGCATTCGAGGCCGCGGATTCGGAGCACACCCAGCCCGAGGGCGACGAGGCCGTTGAGGGTGTCGATGCCCGCCTCCAGGAGCTCGAGGCCCTGGCCGAGGAACGCCGCGACCAGGCCCTGCGCGCTCAGGCGGAGCTGGAGAACCAGCGCCGGCGCTTCGAGCGCGAGCTGGAGAACGCGCACAAGTACGCGATGGAAAAGTTTGCCTCCGAGATGCTGGAGGTGGGTGACTCCCTGGAGATGGGCCTGCAGGCCGCCCGCGAGTCCAAGGATGTCGAGCGCATCATCGAGGGCGCCGAGCTGACCTTGAAAAACCTGAACCGGGTGTTCGAGAAGTTCGGCATCCAGGCCGAGGACCCGACCGGCGAGCGTTTCGACCCGGAACGCCACCAGGCGATGTCCATGCAGGAAGATCCGGAGAACCCGCCGAATACCGTGGTGGCGACCATGCAGAAGGGCTACCTGTTGCAGGACCGTGTGCTGCGCCCGGCGATGGTCGTGGTCTCCAAGGCGCCCACCTCGCCCAACATCGACGAGAGCGCCTGACCCGGTCTCTCCGGGCCGTTTTCGGGGCGCGTGACACGGCGTCCCTTGAAAACGCGGCCCGGGGCCCCAGATTCCCGTACAAGTTGGCAGAGAGTCGTTCTCTGCCGAGCAAAAATTTTCGCATCAGGAGAATTCAGCCATGGGCAAGATCATCGGTATCGACCTCGGGACCACCAACTCCTGCGTCGCCGTCATGGAAGGCGACCAGGCCAAGGTCATCGAGAACGCGGAAGGCACCCGCACCACCCCGTCCATCGTCGCGTTCAGTGAAGATGGCGAGGTGCTGGTCGGCCAGTCCGCCAAGCGCCAGGCGGTTACCAATCCGCAGAACACCATCTTTGCGGCCAAACGCCTGATCGGGCGCAAGTTCGATGAAGGCGAGGTCCAGAAGGACATCAAGCTCGTCTCCTACAACATCGTGAAGGCCGACAACGGTGATGCGTGGATCGAGGTGCAGGGCAAGAAGATGGCCCCGCCGGAGATCTCCGCGCGTGTGCTGCAGAAGATGAAGAAGACCGCCGAGGACTACCTGGGCGAGACGGTGACCGAGGCGGTGATCACCGTCCCGGCCTACTTCAACGACTCCCAGCGTCAGGCGACCAAGGATGCCGGCAAGATCGCCGGGCTCGAGGTCAAGCGCATCATCAACGAGCCGACCGCGGCCGCGCTGGCTTACGGCATGGACAAGCAGCGCGGGGATCGCAAGATCGCCGTGTATGACCTGGGTGGCGGTACCTTCGACGTCTCGATCATCGAGATCGCCGAGGTGGACGGCGAGCACCAGTTCGAGGTGCTGGCGACCAACGGCGATACCTTCCTGGGTGGCGAGGACTTCGACAACCGCCTGATCGACTACCTGGTCGAGGAATTCAAGAAGGACCAGGGCATCGACATCAAGGGCGACCCGCTGGCGATGCAGCGCGTGAAGGAGGCCGCCGAGAAGGCCAAGATCGAGCTGTCCTCCAGCCAGCAGACCGAGGTCAACCTGCCGTACATCACGGCCGACAACACCGGGCCGAAGCACCTGGCGCTGAAGATTACCCGCGCCAAGCTGGAAAGCCTGGTCGACGACCTGGTCAAGCGCTCCATCGAGCCGTGCAAGGTCGCGCTGAAGGATGCCGGCCTGTCCGCCTCCGAGGTGGATGACGTGATCCTGGTCGGCGGTCAGACCCGCATGCCCAAGGTGCAGGAAGCGGTGCAGTCCTTCTTCGGCAAGGAGCCGCGCAAGGACGTGAACCCGGACGAGGCCGTTGCGGTGGGTGCCGCGGTGCAGGCTGGCGTGCTGGGTGGTGACGTCAAGGACGTGCTGCTGCTGGATGTGACCCCGCTGTCGCTCGGGATCGAGACCATGGGCGGCGTGATGACCAAGCTGATCGAGAAGAACACCACCATCCCGACCCGGGCCAACCAGGTGTTCTCCACCGCCGACGACAACCAGACCGCGGTGACCGTGCACGTGCTGCAGGGCGAGCGCGACATGGCCAGCGCCAACAAGTCGCTGGGCCGCTTTGACCTGCAGGACATCCCGGCCGCGCCGCGCGGTGTGCCGCAGATCGAGGTCACCTTCGATATCGACTCCAACGGTATCCTGAACGTCTCGGCCAAGGACAAGGCGACCGGCAAGGAGAACAAGATCGTGATCAAGGCCTCCTCCGGCCTGTCCGATGAGGAAGTCGAACAGATGGTCAAGGATGCCGAGGCCCACGCCGAGGAAGACAAGAAGTTCCAGCAGCTGGTCGGCGCGCGCAATCAGGCCGATGCCCTGGTGCACTCGGCCGAGAAGTCGCTGAAGGACCTGAGTGACCAGGTCTCCGACGACGAGCGTTCCGCGATCGAGGCGGCCGTCGCCGAGGTGAAGAAGGCCATGGAGGGTGACGACGTCGAGGCCATCGAACAGTCCACCCAGAAGCTGGCCGAGGCCTCCGGCAAACTGGCCGAGAAGGCCTATGCCCAGGGCGCAGATGCCGCAGGCGAGGCCGGGGCCGAGCAGGCCGGTGGCGAACAGCAGGCCGACGACGTCGTGGACGCCGAGTTCGAGGAAGTCGACGACGACCAGAAGAAGCAGGGCTGATGCCGCAGCCGGCGGGGCTTCGCGTCCTTCCGGTCCTGTTTGAACGCCGCGCCCGGGGTACTCGTGACTCCGGGCGTTTGCGTGAAGGCATTCCGCGTTCGCGCGAACGATCTACCTGGAAATGACCATGTCACAACGCGACTATTACGAGGTGCTGGGCGTCGCCAAGGACGCCTCGGCCGCCGACATCAAGAAGGCCTTTCGCCGCCTGGCGATGAAGTACCACCCCGATCGCAATCCGGGGGACGAGGAGGCCGAGGCCAAGTTCAAGGAGGCGCGCGCTGCCTATGACGTCCTCAGTGACGACCAGAAGCGTGCAGCCTACGACCGCTACGGACATGCCGGCGTCGATGGTGGGGCCGGGGGCTTTGGTGGTGGTGCCGGGGCCTCCAATTTCTCGGACATCTTCGAGGATATCTTTGGCGACATCTTCGGGGGTGGCGGTGGCCGCGCGCGCGGTTCGCGCGCATTCCGCGGCTCCGACCTGCAGTACAACCTGGACCTGACCCTGGAGGAGGCCGTATTTGGCACCGAGGTCAAGATCCGCATCCCGACCACCGTCTCCTGCGAGGCCTGTGACGGCTCGGGTGCCGAACCGGGTACTTCGCCGGAGACCTGTCCGACCTGTAACGGCGTGGGCCAGGTGCGCATCCAGCAGGGCTTTTTCTCGGTGCAGCAGACCTGCCCGCGCTGCGAGGGCTCGGGCAAGATCGTCGCCAGCCCCTGCAAGGCCTGTAATGGCAACGGCCGGGTGCAGGAGCAGAACACGCTGGACGTGAAGATCCCCGCCGGGGTCGACAGCGGTGACCGCATTCGCCTGGCCGGTCAGGGCGAGGCCGGGGTCAACGGCGGCCCGCCGGGGGATCTCTACGTGCAGGTGCGGGTCAAGCCGCACAAGCTGTTCCGCCGCGACGGATCGGATCTGCACATCGAGGTGCCGATCTCGTTCGCCACCGCCGCACTCGGTGGCGAACTGGAGGTCCCCTGCCTGGACGGCCGGGTGAAGCTGAAGGTGCCGGCCGAGACGCAGACCGGCAAGCAGTTCCGCGTCGGTGGCAAGGGCGTGCAGTCCGTGCACGGGGGGGGTGTCGGCGATCTGATCTGCCGGGTGACCGTGGAGACCCCGATCAACCTGACCAAGGAACAAAAAGCGCTGCTGCGCCAGTTCGAGGACTCGACTCAGGCGGGCGGCACCAAGCACAGCCCGCAGGCGCACTCCTGGCTGGATGGCGTGAAGGGCTTTTTCGAGGACCTGAACTTCTGGTCGAAATAGGCTAGGGAAACACTGATTTAATCGCACGTCCGCGCTCGAGTCGCTTTTGCGTGCGAACAAGGCGCGGTGACTGCGGTGCAGTCGTTCTGCACAAGGGAACCGCAACGCCGTGCGCGCGCCCGTTTTTGATAACAACGGGCGGCCGAGCCCCTGCCTTCAATGGCTTGTGGGGTTGGTGCCCCCTGTTCCCCGATCCTGCGTTGCGCCCCGCATTCATCAAAAACGGGCGGGTAGAACCACTACCCGCTGCACGACGCGCCTTGTCTCGGAAAACAGGGGGCACCAACGCGGACGTGCGATTGAATCAGCGTCTCCCTAGGTCAGGTCGCCTCGAAGTCGAACGTCGGTTTGGCCAGGGGCGACTGGATGAAGTACCCCTGCACCAGGTTGACGTTCAGCCCGTACAGTACGGCGAGCACGCTGGCATCCTCGACGTGCGGCACGATCACCTGCTTGCCCTTGGCGTGCGCCGCGTCGACGTACTCGCGGATCGCCTCCTGGTTTTCCTCGTTCTCCGCCAGCCCCTCGACGAACGAGGGGTCGAGCTTGATGTGATCGGCCTCCAGGTGCTGCAGCAACTGGAAAGGGTTCAGGCCATTGCCGAAGTCGTCGATGCACAGGTGGCTGTGCATCTCGACCAGGCCGCGCGATACTTTCATCGCCGGCTTCAGGTTGGTGACCACGGTCGGCTCCTTGAGCTCGACCACGACGTTGTCGGCCGGGATGCGCAGGGCGTGCAGGTCATCGTTGAGCCAGCTGACCACAGTCGGGTCGCCCATTGAGCCGGTGCCCAGCTTCAGGAAAAACTGGGTCTTGGGCTGAGCCTTCAGGCACCCGGCGAGTTCGCCCAGCGCGGTCTTGACGATCCAGCGATCCACCGCCGGGGCCATGCCCGTGCGTTCGGCCGCAGGCAGGAAGGCAGATGGCTCGTGCAGGTGGCCGTCGGCGTCGCGCAGGCGCACGAACACCGAATAGCGCGGCCGGTCGTTGCCGTGCAGATGCACGATCGGCTGGAAGCGAAGCTCCAGGCGGTCATGGTCCAGGGCGTCCTGGATGCGCAGCTTCCACTGCTGGTCGGCCTGGCCCTGGGTCAGCTCGCCTTCGGCCGGGTGGTAGAAGCGATGGACGCCGCCGCCGGCCTCGACCGCCTCCTCCAGCGCCCGGTGGGCCTGGTCGAGCAGATCCTCCGTGCTGGGGGCGCTTTCGTCGGCGATCACGGCGCCGGCCGACAGGGTGCAGTTGGTCGACGACTGGTTGAGTTCGAAGACATGCCCGGTGACGGCCTGCATCAGGCTGTGGATGCGCTCCTCGACCTCCTGGCGGCGGGTCTCCGGCGCCAGGACACCGAAGTGTTCGCCCTCCAGACGTGCGGCAATGGCGGGTTCGGGGAAATGATCCTCGATGACTTTGCCCATGTCGGCCAGGAGCAGGTCGGCGGCCGACATCCCGACCTTCGCGCGGATCTCCGCGAAGCGGTCGACTGCCAAGGTCAGCAGGGCGAAGGGTTTCTCCGTCTCCTCGGCCCGGGTCTGAGCGCTCTCGATTGTGGACAGGAAGTGCTGGCGGTTGTACAGACCGGTGACCAGATCGCGCTGCGATAGGAAGTCGATTCGCTCCGCCAGCTCGGGGTCTTCCTGGCTGGCTTCCAGCTGGAGCTGGGTGCAGGCCTCGCCCTCCACGCTTGCGGCGGACAGGCGCAGGTCGGCCTCGAATGGCAGGCCATCGATACTCTGCAGGTGGAAGTGGGCGCGAGCCGTATCGCCTTCCTCGCCATTCTGGAAGCGGCGCAGCAGCGCCTTCATCTCGCCGCGGTTATCGGCCGTGACCAGGTCCATCAGTGGCAGCCCGTCGACCTCGTCCGGATCCTCGATACCGAAGCGTTCGCGCCAGGAGGCGTTGGCGTACAGGTGCATGCCCTCGTGGACATACGCGATCGCGTCGCGCGAGTTATCGAGCAGCAACTGGCAGCGGTTCTCCGACTCGTGCAGGGAGGCCTCAAGACGCTGGACACGCTGGCGCAGGCGCCGTTGTTCGGCCGCGCGGATGGCCATCAGGCTCGCCAGTTCCACCTGTTCGTGATCGACCACGGCGAAACTCCCGGCCTCGTAGTCCAGGACACGCTCGGGCTCCGGACGCTCGGTCAGCAGGACCAGCGGGATGCGGCGCCCACTGTCGCGCAGGGCCGTATCGACCACCTCTCGCGAGAGCACGAGACCGGGCTCGATCAATACGACCACGTCGTGTCGCGTGTTCTCCAGCGCGTTGATCAGGTCGTCCTGGGTCTCGACCTGCTCCGGGCGTACCGCGCTACCCCGCGTACGAATGCTGCTGATGACTTGCTCGGCGAGGTTCGGATTCGCCGTGACAAAGAGGATTCGGATGGTTTCGCTCATGCGGGTCCATTATTGCGTTCGCGCGGTGTGAGCGACAGCCCGGGCTGGGCCTGGTCAGTCACCGCTTCATTGGCTTCCATGTCATCGGGAGGCGGTTCTCCCAGCGTCAGATCGGTCATCCGGCAGCCAGTTTCGGTAAACAGTGTCGTACCGGTACGCTCGCTGTCCAGTGCCAGGACACGCGGGCGGCCCGCCAGCCAGCATACGACGCGGCTCTCGTGGTCGAACACCTGGGCCGGCATGAACAGCGCCGCCCCGCCACGATCCCTGCGCAGCGAGGCAAACAGACCCGGGTGCGCCGGGCCGGCCGCGCGGCCATTGCGGTACTCCTGCAGTTGCACCGGCAGGCCGCGCTCGGCGAGAAATTCCACCCCGATGCTGATCTCGATGTCGCTTTCGTAGCGGATCCAGCGCAGGACCCCGATGGTCCAGTAGTGGTCGTCGGGGTGGCGCAGGGCGGCCAGGTCGCCAATCAGTAGTGACTGGCGGGGCTGGGCCAGCCGCAGGCGCAGTCCGCCCGCCCCGATGTCGTCCACGGTCCATTGCTCGGGGGGGTGCCGCTTGGTGATCGGGGTGCGGGGTTCGTCCGGACGGTCACTCTCCAGCCCGCGGCCGACGTTTTCCCAGGCGGCTGCGGCCGTATCGGGCGGTCCCTCAGCCAGTTTGCGCAGTTCCGACGGTGGCCGGTGTGGGCTCGCGGCATCCACCAGGGCGAAGTCCGAGCCGCGCTCGGCGGCGGTGGACATGTGGTAAACGCCCACCCGATCCGTGTCCCGGGTGACCCCGCTGGGGAGGGGCGTATGCGATGTGTCGCGCTTTCGTTCCTCCAGTTCCTCGCACAGGAAGTGCTGGATGCGCTTGATCCCCAACAGGCACAGGCGGTGCTGGCCCTCGGTGGTTTCGCGCGAATGCTGGCGGGTGGGCAGCTGCGACCAGAGCCGCAGCAGGCGTTCGGTCAGGCTGCGCTCGTCCGGGCGCCGGTGCGGTTCCAGGCGGCGAGGCGCCTCTCGCAGCTGCTCCAGCACCGGCCCGAGTTCGACACAACAGTCACCGTGCAGCCGCGCGTGCTCGCGCAGTGTCAGCCCCGGAGGGTGGGCGCTGTCGAGGGCCGCACACAGGACCGGGAGGTCGGGGTGCGGGGTCGCGGACAGCCCTTCGGCGCAGGACAGCGGCAGACGGTCCAGCCAGCGAGCCAGCAGGTCGACCTCGCCCACCTCCAGGGCATTGGGGTCGCTGCCGCCCAGCAGCATCAGACGTGCCGCCAGGGTCTCGACCGGGGACATGGACAGGGGCCCATAGCGAGGCTCGTCGCGCGGCTGTGCCTGCGCGAGGTTCTGTGCGCGTGCCCATGACAGGAGGGCGTAGGTACGCTGCCAGAAGTCATCCGGGAGCGGTTGATACAGGCGCCAGTGGTGTACGGCCTGGGCGGCGCTCAAGGCCAGGGCGGCCTGCAGCGCACGCGCACTGCGTTCGCTCTGCCCGTGGTGTTCACGGGCAATCAGGAGCCAGGCGGTAAGCAGGCTGTCCAGTGCCTCGGCCTGTTCGCGCGCGCGCTTCAGGCTGCGCGCTCCCAGGGGGAGCATGCGCTGGGAAAGGGATTTCCCGGTCCGCTGTAGCAAGGGCAGCAGGGGCTCCTCCAGCAGGGTGATCAGCGAGTAACGAACCCCGGGTTGCAGCGCGAAACTGTTCAGTTCTCTCAGGGCCTGACGCAGATGGGAAAAGGCCGAGTCCGGGTCGGCCGACGGGAGCGCTCGACACCACTGGCGCAGGCTGCGCGGCTGGCGATGCGGGAAGCTCTCGGGGCCGGCCGTGCGGGTGGGCAGTTTGGGCAGGGTGTCGGTCATGAGTGGGTCTGGAGGTTGCACCGTTAGTGGCCGGGCATCCGTTCACTGTAGCACCTCCCGAGGGGGCTGCTAATCAAGGCCTCTGTGCGCGCCTTCATAGCCCGGCCCAACGGGGCGTCTTGCCGGGCTCGCCCGGGACCTCGCGGACCAGGCGGGGCACCAGGTAGCCGGGCAGCCGGGCATGCAGGGCCTGGTGCAGCTCCAGCGCGCGCTGTTCCGTGACCTCGAAGTGGGCGGTGCCCCGTGTGCGGTCTAACAGGTGGAGGTAGTAGGGCAGGATACCGTGGCGAAAACCGTCCTCCTGGAGCTCGCACAGGGTGTCCGGGTCATCGTTGATCCCGGCCAGCAGTACCGCCTGGTTCAGCAGTGTGATGCCGCGCGCGCGCAGACGCGCAAGGGCGGCGGCGGCCGGGTCGGCAAACTCCCTGGGGTGGTTGGCGTGCAAGACCAGTACATGATGCAGGCGTCCCTTGCCCAGCCAGTTGAGCAGCTGGTTGTCCACCCGCTCCGGCAGGACGACCGGCAGCCGCGTGTGGATGCGCAGGCGCTCGAGGTGGGGGATGGCCTCCAGCCGCCGGACCAGATCGGCGAGGCGGGGATCCGACAGCGACAGGGGGTCACCGCCGCTCAGGATCACCTCGCGGATGGAGCTGTCGGCGTGGATGTAGGCAAGCGCTGGCGCCCAGTCCTCCTGGGACGCGTTGTGCTCGGCATACGGAAACTCGCGGCGGAAACAGTAGCGACAGTGCACCGCGCAGGCCCCGGTCGTCAGCAACAGCACGCGACCGTGGTACTTGTGCACGAGACCCGGGGCGGCCAGGGCGTCGTGGTCGCCCACCGGGTCCGCCACGAAGCCCGGGTGTTCCTCGCTCTCCTGCTGCTGCGGGAGGACTTGCAGCAGCAGCGGGTCTTGCGGGTCCGCCTTGCGCATGCGTGCGAGGTAGCTCCTCGGCACGCGCACCCGAAACAGGGTATGGCCCGCGTGCAGGCCGGGCAGGTGAGCCGGGTCCAGTTCCAGTTCGCGGGCCAGGGTGTCGGGGTCGCGGATCGCGCGGGCGAGCGCCTGCTGCCAGGCCGGGGTGGTGTCCCCCGTGTGGGTTCGGTCGCTCGGCTGGGTTCCCCGCGGCGGGCGCGTTATCATGATGGGCTTTGTGGGCATGGCGGACTCGTTAGTGGGCGGTCATGTCCGCGCCACGCAATCGCTTGAGGACTGACGCGCAATGGCAACCTACAGTACCAACGAATTCAAGGCCGGTCTCAAACTCCTGCTGGATGGCGACCCGCAGGCCATCGTCGAGAACGAATTCGTCAAGCCGGGCAAGGGCCAGGCCTTCAACCGCGTCAAGCTGCGCAACCTGCGCACGGGGCGGGTGCTGGAAAAGACCTTCAAGTCCGGTGAGTCGGTCGAGGCGGCCGATGTCATGGATACCGAGATGCAGTACCTCTACAACGATGGCGAGTTCTGGCATTTCATGGTGCCGGACACCTTCGAGCAGTACGCGGTCGGCGAGGCCGCGCTCGGTGGCTGCGGTCAATGGCTGAAGGAGCAGGACGTCTGCACCGTAACCCTGTGGAACGGCGAACCGCTGTCGGTGGTGCCGCCGTCCTTTGTCGAGATGAAGATTACCCAGTGCGACCCGGGCGTGCGCGGTGATACCGCCCAGGGCGGCACCAAGCCCGCAACGCTCGAGAGCGGTGCGGTGGTCAAGGTCCCGCTGTTCGTCGAGGAAGGCGAGACGGTCAAGGTCGACACCCGCTCCGGCGAGTACGTCTCGCGCGTCTGATTGCCGCGGGCGGCCGGGCATGACTGACTGGCGACCGGGCGCCGCGGCGGCCCGGGAGGCGCGCGCGCGGCTGCTGGCCGGCCTGCGCGGGTTCTTTGCCGCACGCAATGTGCTCGAGGTGGAGACCCCGATCCTGAGCTGCGGCGCGCCTCTGGATCCGATGGTCGAGAGCTGGACTGCAACCAGCCCGGACGGCGCCAGTGGCTATCTGCAGACCTCGCCGGAATACCCGATGAAACGCCTGCTGGCGGATGGCGCACCGGACATCTACCAGCTCGCGCGCGTCTTTCGCGGTGGCGAATCGGGGCCCCGTCACAATCCCGAATTCACACTGCTGGAATGGTACCGCCACGGGATGGATCATCACCGTCTGGCGCGCGAGGTGGTGGCCCTGATCATGAACCAGGCGGCGCTGGATACGCGCTGGAGGCGTCCGGCCCGCCTGCGCGAGATCTCGTATCAGGCGTTGTTTCAGGAGCATCTGGGTGTGGATCCGCTGGTGGCGGATGCCGACGAACTGCAGGCCGTCGCGGCACGGCAGGGGCTGGATATCGAGGGCGAGCTGGATCGTGATGCCTGGCTGGATCTCCTGATCAGTCTGGCGATTGCACCGGCGTTTCCGGGCGACCGGCTCACCGTGGTGCACGACTACCCGGAGAGCCAGGCGGTGCTGGCACGTCCCTGCGAACATGATGCCCGGCTCGCGGCGCGCTTCGAGGTGTACTGGGGTGCGCTGGAACTGGCCAACGGCTACCACGAGTTGAGCGACCTCGCCCAGTTTCGCGAACGTCGCGATCGCGACCAGGCGCTGCGCAGGCAGCGTGGCCAGGTCCTGCCCCAGCCCGATGCCCATCTGGAGGCCGCGCTGGCGTCGGGGCTGCCCGAGTGTGCCGGGGTGGCACTGGGGGTCGATCGTCTGCTGATGCGGCTGCTGGGGGTGGAGCGTATCGAGCAGGTGATCGATTTCCCGTTCGAGTCCGCCTGAGGCGGTTTGCGGGTTTGTCCGGCAGGGCCGGCGTTGCGCCGATCCGGGGCTTGTCAGCCCCCCCGTTGCGGGTGACTATTGTGGCGTCGATCCGGTGTCTGCTTCGGGATGGTAGCTTCGATGCGCAAGTGTTTTTTCTGGTTCTCCCGACGGTCGTTCCGCCGGGCCTTGTCTCCCTGGACGCTGTGTGTCGCGCTGTTGCTGGCCGTGCAGCCGGCGCAGGCGCAGTTCGAACACCTGCCTGCGCCACTACAGCGGGCAATCCAGGCCCAGGGGCTGTCCCCCGACTCGGTGGGTCTCTGGGTGCAGCGGGTCCCGGACGGGGCCGTGCTGGCCCGGCTGAATGCCGATACCCCCTATAACCCGGCCTCCACGGTCAAGCTGGCCACCTCGCTGGCGGCCCTGCACGAACTCGGCCCCAACTACACATGGACGACCGAGATCTGGGCCACCCGCCCGATCCGGGACGGTGTACTGCGTGGGGACCTGGTGATCCGCGGGACTGGCGATCCGGGTATGGTGAGCGAGGAGTACTGGCGCATGATCGGCGAGCTGCGCCGAACCGGGCTCAAGCGCATCGAGGGCGATGTGATCCTGGATGCAAGCCACTTCCAGCTCCCGAATGGGAACCCTGGAGACTTCAACCGTCAGCCACTGCGGGCGTACAACCAGCTGCCGTATGCCCTGCACGTGAATTCCAATTCCCAGCGCTTCCACGTGCGTCCCGAGCGCCGCGGCAACGGCATCGACGTGGTGGTCGATCCGCCGCTGCCCGGGCTCGAGGTCGTCAACCGTCTGCAGCCGACCCGAGGGGGGTGTGGCGAGTGGCAGCGGGGTATCCAGTTCAATGTCGATCAGGACGCCCAGCGGGTGACCTTTTCCGGTCAGTACCCGGTGAATTGTGGCAACTACGAGATGTTGCGCTCGGTACTCTCGCCGGAGGCCAATCATGCCGAGATGTTTCGCATGGCCTGGGATCAATGGGGCGGCGAACTGACGGGCAGGGTGCGTACCGGCGTGCTGCCCGTGCTGCATGACGAGCCGATTGTGCGCCATCGCTCGCGGCCCCTGTCCGATCTGATCCGGGTGTCCAACAAGTGGAGCTCGAATGTCATGAGCGATCACTTGCTGCTGACCCTGGGGGCGCGCAAGAACGGCCCGCCCGCGACGATGGACAAGGGGCGCGAGGCCCTGGTCGACTCACTGCGCGATCTGGGGGTGGATGTCGGCGGTATGGTGGTCGACAACGGTTCGGGCCTCAGCCGCGATGCCCGCATGACCGCGCGCCAGCTCGGCGAGATCCTCGAGGCGGGCTGGAAGCACCCGCATCGGCCCGAGTTCCAGTCGTCCCTGGCCCTGTCGGGGCTGGACGGTACCCTGCGCAACCGTTTCCGCAATGGCGACCTGCGCGGGCAGATGCACCTGAAGACCGGGCACATCAACGAGGTCTCGGCGGTGGCGGGCTATGTCCGCACGTCCAGCGGCGATGACGTGATCGTCACAGTGCTGGTGAATGGGCCGCGTGCGCATATCGGGCATGGGCGCAATCTCCAGGATGCGGTCCTGGAGTGGGCGCACGGGCTCTAGGGAAACACCGATCTCAGGGTTTCCCTGGTTTAGCGGGTTTCGACCTGCCAGTTCGAGAGCACCGGTTTCTTCGATACCTCGACGTCGAGGCTCTCCAGCCACTGGGCGACCACGCGGTTCGAGTTGTGGCGCAGGGTGTAGGCATCCGGATGGTGGACGAAGCTCATGCCCCAGGCCGCGGAGTCGACGCGCTCGTCGGCCCCTTCTTCCCATATGGCCTCCAGCTTTTCGATCAGCGCCTGCGCCCGCGAGGCGGGGACCTCGATGTGGTGGATGTCCTCCAGCGGGACCCGCAGACCCCCGCGCACGGCAGTGTTCAGGTCGGCGCCCTCAAGTTCCTGGCGCCCCAGTGCTGCACGGGTCGAGGCGAAGACGGCCGCGAGCATCGCGCCCGGTCCGGTATTGCGTTCGACATAGAACGACCAGTCGCCATAGGAATAGCGCAGCCAGTGCCCGGGCGGTTCGGTCGGCAGCACCAGGCTGGAGTGGCGGCCGTGGTCGAGCACGGCCACGGTCACCGGGTCTTCGGGCTCCGCCGGGGCCTTGAGGGTGGTCGGGGCGCAGCCGGACAGCAGCCCGGCCAGGCCGATGCCCAGGATCAGGTATAGCCAGTGTGTGGTCTGCCTTGGGCGCATGGTTCGGGGGCCTTTGGCTGTGTGTGTCGACGATCGCGACAGCCGATCGCATCGTTGTCCGTCACCCGTTCGGGCGGGTTCCATTGACGCGGTTCGCGTTGAGCGAGATTAGCATGGCCGGGAATGGGGACGGCGAGTGCGTTCGCGACGGTCGTACGGCACAATGGCGGCCGTGTTTCCTCGCGGAAGGTGACAGTGGAAGATCAAACGGCAGTCGGGCTGTGGACGGCCCTCGGGATTCTGGCAATCGTGGTGGCCGGTCTGGTGGGCTTCTGGGTCGGCCGCGTGACCAGTGACGAACGCAAACTGATCCGCGAGCTGGAGGAAGAGCTGGATCGGCGCATGCAGGAGCTGACGCGCTATCGCGGTCAGGTCAACGATCACTTCGATCGCACCGCTACCCTGTTCGCCACCATGGCCGGTTCCTATCGCGACCTCTACCACCACCTCGCCCAGAGTGCGGAGGAGTTGGCGGACAAGCCGACCCGGGACCGTCTGGAGGATCGTGCAGGACGTCTGTTGTCGAACGTGCCGAATCGTGATTACGGCGACAGTCCGAGTGAGAGCCGCGGTCACCGTGAACGCGACTCGGAGCCGGAGGGCGATGCACCCGACCGGCGCTACGAGAGCGACTACCGCGAGTCCTCCGACACCGAGCAGTCGCCGTCGCGTCCGCGGGTCGATTAGGCGGGCGAATACTCCTTCCGCTGGCGAGGTGTAATCGCGGGAGCGGACGAAAGAAAGGCCGGGCGTATGCCCGGCCTTTCTGTTTGTCGGGGTGGCTATACGGGGGTAACGGGATTAGAGCGCCGAGATTTCCGCGCGGATCTGGTTGTCCAGATTCTGCACCCAGTTGTTGTAGTTCGGGTGAATGCGGCCATCCTCGTAGTCGAGGTTCGAGCTGTCCTTGTAGCGGATGCTGTACGCCCCGTCGCTGTAGGGGATCTCGACCACTGCAATATGGTCGCGCAGCGACAGCCGACCTTCGAGCAGGCCGGGCTCGGTTTCGCTCATCTGCCAGCCCAGTGCCGCGCCGGCATTGCGGATCGCCTGTTGCATCTGCTCAGCGTTCGGGCGCTCGCCGTGCACATCGGTGACTGTGGTGTCGCTGACATCATGCACCGGTGCGGTACCGCGGCAGCCCGCGAGTACGAGTACGCTGGCTATGAGCAGGATCAGCAGGAGTCTTGCAGACATTGGTGTCGTCCTTGATGGTGGATGATCACCTCGCAGTGTAGGCAGCGTGACCGCGAATTGCTATGCCCGTCCTGGAAAAAGGTTTGTGAATCCGACCCTTGCGGTGATTTTCAGGGTCTGCGCAGCAGTCCCAGATGCCTCAATAGACCGAGCGGGTGCAGGCCACGTGCCAGCAGGCGCAGGGCGACCATCTGGATAATGCGCAGGGTGTCGGTGGCGGCCCGAAAATGGCTGGCGCGGTGCTGGTCCGGATAGATGCAGCGCACGGGCACCAGGGTGACCGGGAAGCCCAGGCGTTCGGCCTCGATCAGGGCCTCGCTCTCGAATACGAAGCTGCGGCGCGCGCCATGGGGTAGTTGCAGTTGCTGCAGCAGTGCTGCCGGATACAGACGAAAGCCGGACTGCGAATCGCGCAGGGGTTGCCCCGAGGCCCAGCCTATCCAGAAGTCGGCGGTGCGGTTGCCGAACAGGCGCAGAGGGGGCGTTGTTTCCCGGCCCTTGAGCCGTGCCCCGATCACCAGATGATGGGGATGAGCGTGCCCGGCGGCGATCAGGTTCGGGATCTCCGAGGCATCGTGCTGGCCGTCCGCATCCAGCGTGATGATGGCATCCGCTCCCTGTTCCAGGGCGTACTGCATGCCCGTCCACAGCGCGTTCGCCTTGCCACGGTTTTCCGGCAGCCGCAGGACTTCAATCACCCCGGGTTCGGTTGGGACGCGGTCGGCAGTGCCGTCTCGCGAGCCGTCGTCGACCACGATTACCCGGTCGACATGGGCTCGCGTGGCCGCGACGACCGCGGCGATCGTGGGGGCCTCGTTATGGGCCGGTATCAGTGCGTGGACGGCCGCCATCGTCTCGGGTCAGGCCAGCGCGCCATTGATGCCGATCACCTGGCCGGAGACATAGCCGGCCTGCTCGGAGGCCAGATACGCCACCAGTCCGGCGACCTCCTCGGGGCGTCCGGCGCGCTGCGCGGGCACCATGCGCCTGATCGTCTCGGCGTCGAAGCTGGACTCGCTCATCGCGGTCTCGATAATCCCCGGCGCGACCGCATTGGCCGTGATGCCGCGCGACCCGACCTCCTGCGCCAGCGAGCGGATGGCCCCGTGCAGTCCCGACTTGGCCGCGGCGTAGTTGGCCTGGCCGCGGTTGCCGACCACGCCGGCCACCGAGGAGATCGCGATCACGCGCCCCCAGCGGGTCGTGATCATCGGCAGCAGCAGTGGCTGGGCCACGTTATAGAACCCGTTCAGCGCGACATCGATCGGGCGGGCCCATTGTTCCGGGCTCATGCCGGCCAGCGGGGCGTCGTCGTGCACGCCCGCGTTGTGCACCAGGACCTGCACCGGCTGCGCAGCCGCGACGGGCTCCAGCTGCGCCCGCGCGGCATCGGCGTCGGTGATGTCGAAGACCAGGACATCCGCCTGACCGCCGTCGGAGTGAATCTGTTCGGCCAGATCCCAGGCGGGGCCCGGGTTGCGGTGTGCGTGCAGCAGGACCTCGCAGCCGCTATCGGCCAGAGCCCGCGCGATGGCCTGGCCGATGGCGCCGCTGGCGCCGGTGATCAGTGCGCGATGGCTCATGTCGGGGTGTCCTCGGTTTGCAGGATCACGGTCGCGCGCGCGGACAGGACGGGCTCGCCGTCGGCCGATACCTCGAGATCATAGATGGAGCTGTTGCGATCCGACATCACGCTGTGGGCTGTGATGTCGAGGTCCGCGTTCAGGTCGTCCAGCAGAGTCCGGTGCACGCGCAGGTTGCGGACCGCGGCCAGGAAGCCGGCCTTGGGTGGTCCGGCATCGGCCAGCAGGGCTCCATGCACGGCCATCGCCTGGGCGCCGTACTCCAGCGCCGACAGGGCCGGGAGCCCGGTGGTGTTGCGCAAGGGATTTTCGGGAGCGCGGTGGCTGATGGCGCGGCAACGGATCGCCTGTTCGTCCCATTCGACCACGGCCTCCAGCAGGCACATCGCGCCTGCATGCGGCAGCAGGCGGCAGATTGCCTCGTGGTTCAGTTGGGGGCTGGCGGCCTTCATGCGGGATCGTCCTGATCCGTTGTTAATGAGAGGCGAACCACCGGGAGATCAGGGCGTGACGCGGATCTCCAGTGATCGTCCCAGCGGCGCGGCAAGCGTAACATGACCGCCTTCGCCGCGCGCGAGCACCTCCAGCAGGGGCAGGGCGCGGGCGGCGGGGTTGGTGCCGCGCAGGGCCTCGAGTGAATCCTGGCGGCAGGGGGTGGGATCGCCGCCTTCTCCCAGCGCCAGCTCGAGTGTGGGCCGCCCGGCGCCCGCGGGACTCAGGCGCAGGCCGACGGCAAACGGCTCGGTGATGGGGCGTACACGCCGGAATGTGACCATGGATGCGACATCGTAGGCGGCCAGCAGGACGTCGCCACCCTCGGCCTGCAGTAGCGTGGCGGCCTCCAGCAGCCCTGCCGCCAGCGTCGCATTAAACCCGGAGATGGCCGTTGCCGGGGCCGGATTCGCGGTCGCGATCGACCAGTTGCCGGCCGGTGCGTTGTGGACTGAGTTATGGAACTGCACGGGCGAGACCATGGGCTCCGCCTGTGTCAGGGCCTCGCAGATACGGTCGATGATATCCATATCTCCAGAGGACGAGGCGAACACCGAGCGCAGCTGGCTGCGGTCGCAGTCGGCCGTGGCCTCCTCCGCGACCTTCAGCGCCAGGCGAATCGTGTCCGTCGTGCGGCGGCGCTCGTTGGCCGGCAGCAGGGTGGTCGGCGGGATGGCCACCGGCGCCCGCTTATGGGGTTCCTGCCCGGCGAGGATGTGGCGCGCCGAGGCGAAATCGGCCAGCCCCGGGCCCAGCAGGCCGATGGCCGCAATACCAACCTTCATACGGCCTCCAGCAGCAGGCTGCAGTTGTTGCCGCCAAAGCCGAATGCGTTCACCAGTACGTGCCGGATGTCGCGTTCCTCCGCGGCCCCTCGGGCGTCCAGTTCAAGCCCCGGGTCCAGGTGGTCGAGCCCCGCCGTAGCGGGCACGAAGCCCCGCTCCAGGCTGGCCAGTGCCTGCGCGACCCCGACGGCGCCGGCCGCCCCGAGGGTATGGCCGGTCAGGCCCTTGGTGCCGGTGGCGCGGCTCTTTGCGCCAAACAGGCGCGCCAGGGCGCGCGCCTCGGAGCGGTCGTTGGCCGGGGTCGCGGTGGCATGCATGAGCACATAGTCGATGGCCTCGGCGGACCGCTGTGCCCGCGCGAGGGCCTGCTCCATCGCGCGCGCTGCACCGAGTCCTTCCGGATGCGGGGCAGACATATGGTGGGCATCGCTGGATTCGCCGTGGCCGACCAGTCGAGGGCCGGCGGCGTGGCTGTCGGCCCTCTCCAGCAGGAAGAATCCGGCGGCCTCGCCGATCGAGATGCCGGCGCGTTCGGCATGCAGCGGGCGGCAGGGTCCCGGTGCCACGAGTTGCAGCGCGTTGAACCCGTGCAGCGTCATCCCGCAGAGGGTGTCGACACCGCCGACCACCGCGGCATCGCAGAGCCCGGCCGCAATAAAGCGTTCGGCATCGGCAAAGACCTTGGCGCTGGACGAGCAGGCCGTGGAGACCACCATCGCTGGTCCCCGCAGTCCGAGCCGGGTGCCGACGAAATCGGCCAGCGAGAACATATTCTGGGTGTGCTGGTAGTCGTAGTCCGGTGGCAGGTCCCCGGTGTCCGGGTCGCGGCGGTGGTAGGCCTGCTCCGTCGCGGCGATCCCCGAGGTGCTGGTCCCCATCAAGACCGCAATGCGTCCGGCACCGTAGCGTTCGCGCGCGATCTCGACGGCCTCGATGAAGCCATCCTGGCGCAGCCCCAGCTCGGCCAGCTGGTGGTTGCGGCACTGGAATGGGGCCAGGTGATCCGTCAGCACGATGTCCTCCACACCCGCCACGCGCCCGATGTGGGTGTCCAGCTGTACGGAGTTCAGGTCGCAGGCGCGCAGCCCGCTATGCCCTTTTTGCAGTGCGTCGGCATTGGCCTGGCGGCCAGTTCCGGTGGCGGCGGTCAGGGTGTGGGCGGAGATTACGAGTGGATTCATTCGGCGGGCTGCGATTGGCGGGACTGTTGGCGGTGGGGTCAGGGATTGTTAGTGCCTACTGTACGGCGCGACAGGGGGGGCTGCGCCAGAAGCGCGGCTGCGAGAAAGGAAAATACCACGCCCAACACCACGGTGAGCCCCATGGCCCGCAATACCGGAAGACTGGAAAGGGCCAGCAGGCCAAACACGGCCACGGTGGACAATGCGCAGATGCTGACCGAAGCGGCCGTGTTCTGCCGTGCCTTCAGGTCTCTCAGCGGACGGCTGAAAAAAACGGCGTAGTCCAGGCACAGGCCAACGATCAGCAGCAGCGCGATCAGATGGAAAAGGGACAAGGGAATCCCGAGCAGGATCAGCGCAGCCACGGTCAGGACCAGCCCGCTCCCTACCGCGGTCAGGATGCGCAGGCTGCGCCCGGGGGCGCGGGTGACCAGCAGTAGCAACAGGGCGACGGCCACCACGCCGAGGGCCAGCCGCTCCAGTGCCTGATCGCGGAATCCGCTGACCAGGTCCTCCGAGGCGCGCAGGAAATCCACGTGCTGCACGCCCACATCGGCCAGGGCGGGCAGATCCGTCAGCGGTTCCCGCTGCAGCCATTGCCTCACCGCGGTCGCATCCTCCACGCCGCTCAGCCGCACCCAGGCCATCCAGTCGCCGCGGGCCTCGTCCGGCATCAGCAGGGTGCCTGTCGTCTGACGCAGCGGGCCTTCCGGCAGCGTCGCCGGTGTGAGCGGCTCCAGGTCGCGGGTCCGGGCCACATCTTCCAGAAAGGGTTCGAAGGCATCCGCGCGGAAACCCAGCCCGTTGACCGCGGTGTCCAGCCGCTCGCGCAGGGTGTCCGTGGCGGGCAGGGAACCCTGGCGTGCGCGCTGCAGTGCCTGGCTCGGCAGGGCCTGGGCCGCATGGTCGTAGGCGGTCAGCGCCCCCTGGTTGCGCAGATCTTCAAGGCCCGGGGTCAGTGCCTCGGCGGCCTGCAGCGCCCGTTCGGGGTCGGGTGCGGTGATCAGCAGGGCATGGCGGATATCCGGAAGCCCCAGGGCGTGGCGCAGTTCGCGGTCGCGGTCGATGTGTTCCTGCGGCACCGGGTGCAGTGCGCCCAGGTTGTCCTCCCAGGGGAACGGGTCGGCGCTGGCGATGACCACCAGCGCCCCCAGCACGGAGGCGGCCAGGATCCAGCGCGCCGTCACCGGAGGCTGTGTCAGGGCGGACGGTACCGGCAGGCGGGCCGGGGGTGCCCCGTCACGCTGCAGCGCCTGCGGCATCAGGCGGGGCAGTACCCAGCGCGTGGTGATCGCGGCCACGCCGACGCCGGTCAGCACGAACAGCCCGAGCTGGGCCATGCCGGAAAACCCCGTGATCGCCATCAGCGCGTAGACCAGTACCGTGCTCCCGGCACCCAGGCCAATCGCCGGCCACAGCTCGCGTGCCACGCCGCGCATCCCGTCACTCGGGGGCTGCCGGCTGTGCGCGAACAGGTGCAATGGGTAGTCGAGCGCGATGCCCAGCACGGTAATGCCGAACGCCAGTGCGATCCCGTGCAGGTGGCCGAAAACCACGGTCACGACCGCCGCCCCGGCCAGGATGCCGGTGGCCAGCGGAACGGCCGCGAGCCAGACCGGGTGGGGGTGGCGGAATACGACCAGCAGGAGTGTGGCCAGGGCCAGGCTGGCGGCCAGGCTGAAGGTGGTGATCTCGCCGCGGATGCGCCCGCGTGATTCGACCGCAATCACCGCGGGCCCCGCGACGAGCAGGTCCAGATCGTCCGTGTAGTCGGCAAAGGCCTCGTCAAGTGCCTTCAGGAGCGACTCCTGACCGTCCAGGTCCATGCCTTCGGCCGCGCTGTGCAGGACCAGCAGGGCCCGATCGCGCTCGGGGTCGACCCAGACGCCGTGGCTGTCGCGTTCGCCCCCGCCATCGGCCTGTCCCAACTGCTCGAGCACCACCAGTGATTCGCCCGTGGGGTCGCGGCCGATCAGTTCCCGGGGCATCAGCGGGGCGGCACTACTGAGGTCCTCCCGGCGTTCCCCGAGCCGGTCGCGCAGGGTGTCGACCGAGAAGCGCTCCGGGGTGACCTCGGGGCTCAGGAGATAGCGGTGCTCAAGCAGGAAATCCAGGGCGGGGTCATCCGGGTCGAGACGCCCGTTACGGATCTCCGCGACCGCGGGGTGGTCGCGCAGCGCCTGGACCAGATGGTCGCTGGCATCCGCGCGTGCCTGGCTGTTCCCGCCTTCGATGCCCAGCAGCAGGACCTGTCCGGCCGGGCCGCCCCCGGGGTCCAGCGCAATCCCGGTCTCGGTGACCGGCTCCGGGGTGAAGCCCTGGAGGTCGGTGACCAGTTCGCCCCGCCACAGCAGGATGCTGGCTGCCACCAGCAGCCCGATCAGCCAGAGTGCCGGTCCCGGTGACAGGGGGAAGCGATTCGGCACCAATCAGTCGCCGTCTTGCGGATCGAGCTGCATGCGGCTGTGGCGCCCTCCGGATTCCTCGGTGTCCAGACGCAGGAGGGCACCGCCCTCGCCCTGGAGGTCGAGTCCGAGGATCATGCGACGAAGGGCGCGGTCACGCGGGGTGAGTTCCAGCCTCCAGGCCTCCAGGTCGCCTTCGGTCTCGACCTCGAAGTGTTCTTCCAGTCCCTCGCGTTCCCCCTTGGCGAGGGAGCGGAACAAGGCGGCAAACGCGGCCAGGCCCGGCTGCTCGTCCAGGTCCACCTCGCGGCTGGAGCCTCGGCGCTCCACGATCACTTCGCGCCCCTCGATCCGCACGCGTTCGCCGCCGTCGCCATCCATCCGGCGCTCCAGGGTGTCCGGTGGCTCGAACACCAGCGTGCCGGTCCGGGTCTCCGGGAATTCGAGCAGGGGGTCCTGGCGGGTTTCGCGAAAGTCGATACGTGAAGGCGGATTGTCGGCCAGTGCCTCCAGGATCTGGTCCAGTGTGTCGCCGGAGGTCTCCGCCTGTGCGAACAGCGGGCAAGTCAGCAGGAGCACCGCCAGGGCCAGTGCCCGGACCCCGGGCAGTTGCCGGAAGCAAGGCTTAGCGGGACGAGTCATTCCAGAAATCATAGAAGTTGAACCAGTTGTACGGGGCCTCGCGCACGCGTGCCTCGAGGCGATCGGCGTAGCGTTGCACCCATTCGGCCAGGGCCTCTTCGCGTCGGCCGCGGGGCGCCTCGATGACGTCGGCAAAGCGTTCAAAGACGATATCGTAGCGATTGCCGCCGCGATAGAGGCCGAAGCACAGGATGACCGGGACCTTCAGAACGGCGGCCATTAGCAGGGGGCCCTGGGGAAAAAAGGCCCGTCCCCCGAGGAAACGACATTCGACCATCTTGTCGCTCTCGGCCACGCGATCGGCCAGGGTGGCCACAATCCCCCCTTGTTCCAGGCAGTCGCGTGCGTGCAGCAGGGTCTCGGTATCGCCCAGGGGGATGACCGTCGCGGCGATCTCGGGGTTGAGCGCCTCCAGCAGTTGGGTGATGCGCTGATTGTGATTGCGGTACATCAGCACGCGAACGGGAAAGTCGTTTTTGCCGACCGCGAGTACCCGCAGGGCTTCGAAACTGCCCAGGTGTGCCCCCAGCAGCAGGGCCCCGTGGCCACTTTCGACATGTTCGAGGAAGATCTCGCGATCGTGAACCTGAAGATCCAGGCACTCGTCCTTGCCGGCCAGCAGGAAGACGCGGTCCAGGATCACGGCCGCGAAGCTGTGGAAGTGCCGGGCAATCTCGCGCAGGCGCGGTTCGCGTCCGAGCACGCGGCGCAGGTAGTCCCGGCTGGACCCCCGGGACTTGGGAGCGAACAGAAGAAAATAGGCGGTTATCGGGTACAGCAGTACGCGCCCGGCCGGTCGCCCGAGATGCAAGGCAACCCACAAGATGATGCGCAGCGCCAGGGGGGGCCCTCGCTCCCCCTGGCTGAACCACCCCCGGCTCACGCCGGTTGTCCGGCGTCGTGCAGTTTCAGTTGCCCGCTACACAGGAGTTCGGGGGGCTCCGTACCGTCGCGGATAACGCGGAATGCGCGCAGGCCGCTGGTACCAGGGGGGTCAATCTCCACCCGGAAATCGACCTCCGGGAGCAATGGCGCCAGGAACTTGGCCCGTGGCAGGGCGGCCACCGGCCCCAGGCCGCTTGCGCGCGCGACGGCGACCACTGTGTCCAGGATGACCACGCCCGGTACGACCGGCTGACCGGGGAAATGCCCGGGCAGTGAGGGGTGGCTGGCCGGGATGCGGCGCGTGGCAATGATTGGGGCCATTGTTCAGGCGCACTGACCGTGCTGATCCAGCAGGTCCAGCAGGACCTGGCGCGGGAGCTTGCCCGTCGCGCTGCGGGGGAGGGCATCCACCATCACCAGGGGGCGCGGAAGGAACAGCGGGTCCGTGGTTTCGGCCAGGGCCGCCAGGATCTCGGCCTCGGAGCGCTCCGGGGCGACCACGATCGCAGCCAGACGGGCAGTCCCGCTGTCCTGTCCGGGGTTGGGCGGGATGAACACGCCGTCCAGTACGCCGGGGATGGCGTTCAGGCGCCGGTTCAGCTCGGCAAGAGAGGCGCGCTTGCCGGCGATATTAAGCTGATCCGCCAGGCGCCCGCGCATGCGGAAGCGCCGGGCATCTTCCCGTTCGATGCGGTCGGGCAGGGGGACTGGTGCCGGGTGCTGGGGCCCCTGTACTGCCACCCGGTCGCTGTCCTGGGTTGTCAGGGCAATCCCGTCATAGACCGTCCACAGGAGCTCCCGGGCCGTCTCGCGGCTGGCGATGGCCCCGGCCTCGGTGCAGCCGTAGATCTCGCGGACGGTCGTGCCAAACAGTGTTTCCGCGGCCCGTGCCCGGTCTTGTTCCAGTGGGGCGGTGGCGCTGAGGATGCGCGCCGCTCTGGGCCAGGTCAGCCCCGCCCGCAGGCAGGCGTCCAGGTGAAACGGGGTCGTGACGAGGTTTGCCGGGGCATGCTCGGCCAGGGCCTGGCGGATATCGTCCGGGAAGAACGGGCGCTCGGCCAGCAGCGTGCAGGGGCCGAGCAGGGCATACAGCACCGTGGACTCCAGGCCGTACATGTGTTGTGCGGGGACCGTTCCCACCAGTGTTCCCCCGTCGGCATCCAGCCCGAAGCGGCGCAGGGCCTGTGCGGTCACGACGTGAAGGCTGTTCCAGCTCCTGCTGTGGGCAGTGGGCTGTCCGGTGCTGCCCGAGGTATAGGCATGCACCGCCATCTGATCCGACGGGATCTCGGGGGTCGCACCCGCATTGTGGGCGTGCCCTGTCCCGTCCGCGGTGACGGGAATGACGGGGATGGTGACACTGAGGTCGCGCTCGTCCACCAGTGCGTGCGCGCCGGGATGATGCTCGGCGATCTCGCTCAGGGTCGTCCGGGCGCGGTTCGGGGGGAGGATGTTAGTGCCCCCGCGCAGCAGGATCGCGGCAAACGCGACGGCAAAGCGATAGCGATCCTCGCACAGGTTGAAGTGGGCTCCACCGGCCGGGATTCGCCGGGCGAGGGTGCGGACATCCGCCAGAAACGCGGTCCGCGAGACACAGCGTCCTGCCACCCAGGCCAGTGGCGTTGGGTGGTCGGCAATCAGCGCTTGCGTGTTCGAGTCCCTCATCGTTGTCTCAGGATGTGGCGGTGGTCGGCGCGTGCCAGCGCGGCGAGGTAGGGCAGGA
The DNA here is from genome assembly GCF_000381425.1 of Thioalkalivibrio sp. ALRh. Classification (NCBI taxonomy): domain Bacteria; kingdom Pseudomonadati; phylum Pseudomonadota; class Gammaproteobacteria; order Chromatiales; family Ectothiorhodospiraceae; genus Thioalkalivibrio; species Thioalkalivibrio sp. ALRh. The sequence continues at coordinate 678,674 of NZ_KB906519.1, read as the reverse complement.
AACCCGCCCGTGGTTCGTCGCACAGGAGCCAGCGCCGTAACGGATATTCCAGCATGAACAGCGCCGCCAGGAACAGATAGTTGATCCCATTTGCGAACAAGGCCCAGGTGGTGGTGGATACCGCCACCGCCAGTACCGCCGACAACAGGGCGAGTCCACCGCACAGCAGGGCCCAGGCGGCCGTCAGCCGCCGCGTATAGCGATGCACCGGCGTGCTGTCGGAGGCGCCCATGGCCAGCGCATACCGGGTAATCAGGGGTGTGGAACCCGGGCGCAGAGAGCGGGCAAACAGCCATGCCAGGCCCCCCTGGATAAGCACCGGTACTGCATAGATCAGCCATTTCCCGGCCGGCTCGGTACCCAGAAGCAACACTAGCACGGCCAGCACCAGGGCTATCACCCCCCGGCCGAGCACGGGCAGGGCCGGCCAGGCGAGGACCAGTATGAGCAGCGCCAGCCACGCCAGTGGCAGTCGCGGCAGCTCCAGGAAGCTGCCCGCGATCACGGCCACCGGGTAGCCCAGGGCTACCACAGCGGCGATCCGGGTACTCACGACGTGGCTCGGTGCGCCTCGATATGGGCGGTCAGGGCCCGCAAGGATGCGAAGATCTGGCGGTTGTTCTCGTCATCGGAGCGGATCTGCACGCCATAGGCACGCGAGATGGCCAGCGCCAGCTCCAGTGCATCGATCGAGTCCAGCCCAAGCCCCTCGCGGAACAAGGGGGCCTCCGGCTCGATGTCCTCGGGGCTGACCTCTTCGAGATTCAGACTGTCGACGATCAGCCTGGCGACTTCCTGTTCCATTGCGGTTTGTGCTGCCACGTCTCTCCCCTAAATAGCGGCGTAATCCGAAATCGGCTCTCCCTGTGCGAAGGTGCTGGGCTTCCCGCGCACCTTCCAGCCCGGGGCCGATGATACGCAACCCCAAGGGGGCGTGGTACCCTCCAAATGCAGGGAACAAGCGGTTTTGCGGGGCGGGCCGGCAGAGTGGGCGCTCTCATGGGATGAGACGACTCGGCCGCCAGCGAGCCGCCAGGGGGGGATATGGAGGGCAAGTCGTGATCGGCGGCCGAGTAGGACTGCGGCGCGTCGGGCCGGATGGGCTGCTGACGTTTGGGTTGTCCAATCTGGTCATTGTGCTGACGGCGGGGCTTAGCTGGCTCGCGCTGTGGGGTCGCATGCAGCTCTGGGTGCGCGGTCTGCACTGTCCGGGGCGGGCACCCTGGATCATTGTCCTGGGGCAGCAGTTACAAGAGGGGCGTCCTGGGCCGGGTTACCGGCTGCGCCTGTTGCGGGCCCTGCGCTTGCTGCGGCGTGACCCGGAGGCCCGCGTTCTGCTGTTGGGGGGGTATACCTCGCCGGAGGGGCCCAGCGAGTCAGCCGCAGGGGCGGCCTTCCTGCGCCAGCGCGGCATCCGGGCCTCTCGCATCTTCTGTGAAGAGGACTCGCGGCACACCCTGGAGAACCTGCAAAACGCCCGCGACCTGCTCGCCCAGCGTACCGGCGGCAGCCTGCCGAGCTGCGTGCTCGTGACCAGTCGCTTCCATCTGCCCCGGGCGGTGGCCATCGCGCGCGGGGTGGGACTCGAGGTCTGTCCCTGCCCTGCCGAGCACTCGCCGCGAGTGCCGCAGCTGCGGCTGGCACGCGAGATCTGGATGTTGCACTGGTACCACACCGGGCGGCTGTTCGCCCGGCTGATCCGCCATCAGGGGATGCTCGACCGGATCAGCTGACCCGCCCTTTGCAGTAGCGGTCGCAGCCGCTACATCGCGCGGATGCGTTCGCGCTGGGCGGCGAGCTGGTCGCGGGTGGCCTGCATCTCGGCGACGCGGTCGCGTTCCTTCTGCACCACCTCGGCCGGGGCGCGGTCCACGAAGCTCGCGTTGGCAAGGCGCTTTTCGCTCTGCTCGAGGTTCTTGTCGAGCTTGCCGATCTCCTTGTCCAGGCGGGCCAGCTCGGCATCCTTGTCGATCAGCCCGGCCAGCGGGATCAGCAGCTGCATCTCGTCGACTAGGGCCATCGCCGATTCCGGGGCCTCGTCGGCGGCGTCCAGCCAGGTGACGCTCTCGGGTTTCGCGAGGAACTCCAGCAGGCCGCGGTGGCGCGTGTAGCGCTCCTGGTCGGCCTCGCTCCAGTTCTTCACCAGCACCGGCAGCGGCTTGCCCGGGGCGATGTCCATCTCCGCGCGGATGCGGCGCAGCCCGGTGATGAAGTCCTTGACCCAGTCGAGCTCGGCGGTGGCGGTGGCGTCATTCGGGAAGCCGTCCTGCGCCGGCCAGCGGCACTGCACCAGGAACTCGATGTCATCGCCGATCCCCGCATGCGGCTTTACATTGGTCCAGATCGACTCGGTGATGAACGGCATCACCGGGTGCAGCAGGCGCAACAGGGCCTCGAGCACAGTGGCCAGCGTATTGCGCGTGGCGCGCTTGACTGCATCCGGGGTGGTGTCGTCGTTCAGTACCGGCTTGGTCAGCTCCAGGTACCAGTCGCAGTAGTCGTGCCAGGTGAATTCGTACAGCGTCTGCGCGGCGAGGTCGAAGCGGTAGGCATCGAGCTGCTGCGTGGCGGTCGCGGCGGTGGCGGCCAGGCGGTCGAGGATCCAGCGATCGGCCAGGGTGCGGTGTTCCGCCGTGTCGGTGGCCGCCGAGCAGTCGTGGCCCTCGACGTTCATCAGCACGAAGCGCGAGGCGTTCCACAGCTTGTTGCAGAAGTTGCGGTAGCCCTCGATGCGGCCGAGGTCGAACTTGATGTCGCGCCCGGTGGTGGCCAGTGCCGCCAGGGTGAAACGCAGGGCGTCGGTGCCGAAGGCGGGGAAGCCGTCGGGGAAGGCCTTGCGCGTGGTCTTCTCGATCTTCGCGGCCATCTGCGGCTGCATCAGGCCCCGGGTGCGCTTGGCCACCAGGTCGTCGGCGCTGATGCCGTCGATCAGGTCAATCGGGTCGATCACGTTACCCTTGGACTTGGACATCTTCTGGCCTTCCGAGTCACGGATCAGGCCGGTGACGTAGACCTCGCGGAAGGGCACGTCGCCCATGAAGTGCTCGCCCATCATGATCATGCGGGCGACCCAGAAGAAGATGATGTCGAAGCCGGTAACCAGCACGCTGGTCGGGTAGAAGTCGCGCAGTTCCGGCGTCTGCTCCGGCCAGCCGAGGGTAGAGAACGGCCACAGCGCGGAGGAGAACCAGGTGTCCAGCACGTCCTCGTCCTGGGTCAGCACCACATCGGCCGCCAGGACGTGCTTCTCGCGCACCTCGTCCTCGGAACGGCCCACAAAGACATTGCCATCGCTGTCGTACCAGGCCGGGATGCGGTGGCCCCACCAGATCTGGCGCGAGATGCACCAGTCCTCGATGTTGCGCATCCACTCGAAGTAGGTCTTCGACCAGTTCTCCGGCACGAAGCGGATGCGCCCGTCTTCCACCGCCTTGATCGCCGGCGCGGCCAGCGGGCCGGCCTTCACGTACCACTGGTCGGTCAGATAGGGCTCGACCACGGTGCCGGAGCGGTCGCCGCGCGGGACCATCAGCTTGTGGTCGTCGATCTTCTCCAGCAGCCCCAGGGCGTCCAGGTCGTCGACGACCTTCTGCCGCGCCTGGTAGCGGTCCAGGCCGCGATAGGCCTCGGGTACGTTGTCGTTCAGGCAGGCGTCGATGGTCAGGATGTTGATCACCGGCAGGTCGTGGCGCTGGCCCATCGCGTAGTCGTTGAAGTCATGCGCCGGGGTGATCTTTACGCAGCCGGAGCCGAACTCGGCCTCGACGTAGTCATCGGCGATGATCGGGATCTCGCGCCCGACCAGCGGCAGCTTGATCGTCTGGCCGATCAGGTGGCGGTAGCGCTCGTCCTCCGGGTGCACCGCGACGGCGGTATCGCCCAGCATCGTCTCGGGGCGCGTGGTCGCGACGGTCAGGTGCCCGGAGCCGTCGGCCAGCGGGTAGCGGAAGTGCCACAGGTGGCCGTTTTCCTCCTCCGACAGCACCTCGAGGTCGGACAGCGCGGTGTGCAGCACCGGGTCCCAGTTGACCAGGCGCTTGCCGCGGTAGATCAGGCCCTCTTCATGCAGGCGCACGAAGACCTCGCGCACCGCCGCGGACAGCCCGTCGTCCATGGTGAAGCGCTCGCGCGACCAGTCCACCGAGTCGCCCAGGCGACGCATCTGGCGGGTGATGGTGCCGCCGGACTGGTCCTTCCAGTCCCAAACCGCCTCGAGAAACTTCTCGCGTCCGAGGTCGTGGCGGCCCTTGCCGTCGGCGGAGAGCTGGCGCTCGACCACCATCTGGGTGGCGATCCCGGCGTGGTCGGTGCCGCCCTGCCACAGGGTGCGGTCGCCGTGCATGCGCCGATAGCGGATCAGGGTGTCCATCAGGGTGTGCTGGAACGCATGCCCCATGTGCAGGGTGCCAGTCACGTTCGGCGGCGGCAGCAGGATGCAGTAGCTGGCTTCGCCCGATTCCGGCGGCGCGAAGATGTTCGCGGCCTCCCAGCGTTCGTACTGGGTCTGCTCGATGCTTTTGGGGTCGAAGCTCTTGTCCATGATCGCGGGCGCGCTCGGGTCGGAATGGGCGAAAGCCGCGCATTATAACGGCGCGGCGCGCGCGCCGCCCGGTGCCCGCTCATGTGTTTACATTGGTTTTGTCTGGCCGCCTGCCCAGTAGTGGCTGGGCCTGGTTCGGCCTCGGGTGTTCCGAGTGCCTTCGTCCGGCCGCCTGCCTGCGCTGTCTCGGCAGCGCGCCCCGAGTTACTTCTTTGCTCGTGCAAAGAAGGAACCAAGAAACACGCCCGGGATTCGCCCGGGGACCTTGCTCCGGACGCGCCAGGCCGGCGGCGCTGAAACTCGCTACGCCTTTGGCTTCGCTCAGACAGTCAGCGCCTTTTCCCGGCCTGTCGCGCCCTCCACAATGGGCTCATATCGGGAGGGTAGGTCAAAACCGACGGTGTTCCCGCACCTGTCATGAGCCCAAGGCTGTAGGGTGCGTTGAGCGCAGCGAAACGCACCAGCCAACGTCGGGGCAACCCTGATGCGATTCGCTGCGCTCATCAGCATCCTACCTGCCCCCTGGCGCCCGCTCGCGGGCGCGGCACGCCAGGGCCGTAGGCCGCGCGTGCCAAGATGTTGGAACATCTTGCCTCCATCCACTCGCACGAACCTCTGGGTCGCCGTTGTCTTGACCTTCTCCCCCCGTATGAAGCCCCTTGCGGAAGGGTCCTCGGGACGGACGATTCAAAATAGAAACGGGGGCGCTGACTGTCTGAGCGAAGCGAGTTTCAGCGCCGCCGGCCCGAGGGCCCTGGAGCAAGGTCCCCGGGCGGAATCCGGGTGCGCCTCGACGGGTACTTTCTTGGGCAAGCAAGAAAGTACCTCGGGGTGCGCTGCCGAGACAGCGCTTGGCAGGCGGCCGGACGAAGGCACTCGGAACACCCGAGGGCGAACCAGGCCCAGCCTGAAAGCGGTGAGAGCTTGGCTCAGGTGGTGGCGAGCCGGTGGAGCAGCTCGCGATAGCCGGTGCGGTAGTCGGGGTAGCGCAGGCGATACCCGCTGGCATGCAGTCGCCCGTTGCGGCAGCGCTTGCCGCGGACGTCGCCGGCCGGCATCGGCGGCGTCCCCGGCGGATCGAGCTCCATCTCCTGCGCCAGCCAGCCGAGCAGCTCGTGGCGCAGGGCCGGTTCGTCATCGACGCCCAGATAAAGCGGCTCGGGGTCGTCCAGATGAAACAGGTGGGTCAGCAGGCCCACGCAGTCCTCACGGTGGATGCGGTTGGTCCAGACCGGTGCTTCGTGCTGGCCACGCACGCCCTCGCGGACCTTGCGCAGGTGGTACTCGCGCCCCGGACCATAGATGCCGCCAAAGCGCACGACCACGCCGGCAAACGGGCTGTCGGCCAGCAACTGCTCGGCCTCCAGCAGGCAGTGCCCGGAGAAACGGGTGGGCTCGGCCGGGCTGGTCTCGTCCACCCAGCGCCCGTCGTCGGCGCCAAAGACCGAGGTGCTGGAGACGAACGCGATGCGGCGCGGATTTTGTTTGGCCTGCTCCAGAGCGGCCAGAGTGTTGCGCAGGCCGTCGACATAGGCGCGGCGGTACGCGGCCTCGGTGAACTCGCCCGGGGTGGCGATGAAATAGACGGTGTCCAGAGCCGCGGGGAGCGGCGGCAGCGCGTCCGCGCGGGCGAAGTCGCCGGCCAGCGGCTGGATCGGTTCCGGGATGCGCTCTGGCTGACGGCGCAGGCCCCAGACCGCGTGCCCGGCTGCGGCGAGCTGTTCTCCGACGCCGACGCCGAGATCGCCGCAGCCCATGATCAGGATGTTGGCCATGAATCAGTATCTCTCTGGGTGCTTTCGCAACCTAACGTTTCGGCGTACGGAAGACCAGTCCCAAAGTATGGGTTCGACCCGGGGCAATGGCTCGGGCATGCTGGCGGCGACGTCGATCAGGGGAGGTATCGCTTGGGCAAGGCCAGCCGCAGGAAGGGGAATATATGCGCCTGTGGATCCGGGCTGGACCGGGCGGCCTGCTGCGGGCAGTACCTGGACGGCGCGGCTGCGGCCCCGACGGCGCAGGCGCTGATGCGCTCGCGCTATGCCGCCTTCGTGGAGGGGCGCGAGGACTATCTGCTGGCCACCTGGGCCGCCGCGACGCGACCGGAATCCCTGGTGCTGGAGCCGGGCCAGCGCTGGCTCGGTCTGGCGATCCGCGCGACCGAGGCGGGCGGGCCGGAGGATCAGGAGGGCTGGGTCGAGTTCGTCGCCCGCTCGCGGGTACGCGGCCAGGGGGTGCGCCTGCACGAGCGCAGCCGCTTTCGCCGCGAGGACGGGCGCTGGGTCTATGTGGACGGCGAGTTCCCGGGCGCATGATCGATGGGGATCGCCCAGCCGGTTCGCCGGTGGATACGGCACTGCTGGAGCGGGTGCTGGAGGCGCTGCGCGGACATCCGTGCGGATGTACGGAGCATGCGCTGATTGCGCAGCTGCGCGATCTGGAAGTGGAGCCGTTCGCCGCGGCGCGCCTGCAGGAGCCGTTGAGCCTGTTCCAGACCCACTTTGTGCTGTTCCACTGTCTTTACCGGCTGCGCGACATGCTCGCGGGGCAGGGCGAGTGGCTGCGTATCCATTGCCTGGATATCGGGATCGAGCCGCTACAGGCGGCGGACATGGGGTCGGACCTGCCGGCGCGGGGTGATCCACTGCGGGCCTACTACCTGGATCTGACGCGGCTGGAGGGGATGGATGCGGCCGCGGTGGAGGCGCTACTGGGCGAGTTCTGGGCGCATCTGGCGCGTGACGAGCGGCGCGAGCAGGCGCTCGAGGTGCTGGGGCTGGAGGATCCGGTTGATGCGGCGGCGATCCGGCAGCAGTACCGGCGTCTGGCGCAGCGTCACCACCCCGACCGGGGTGGTGACACAGCCGTCCTGCAGCGGATCAACGCGGCCCGCTGGGTGCTGCTGGCTCAGGGCAGTTAGTCGTCCGAGTCGGACATCGTGGTCACGAAGGCCTGTTCCACGGTGAAGTTGCCGACCCCCTTGTAGTTGGTCTGGGTCCAGCCGTGGTCGACCAGCCACTCGCTCATCTCGCGGTTCATCGCCGGATTGCCGCAGAGCATCACGCGGTCGTGCTCCGGATCCGCCGGGGGCAGGTTCAGGATCTGAAACAGCTCGCCGGAGCGGAACATGTCGGCGCCGCGCTGGTTGTTGTCGTACGGCTGCTGCGCGATCGGGCAGGCGAAGTCGTGGTTCTCGCGGGTCACCGTCGGCACGTAGCGCAAGCGATTGCTGATGCGCGACTCGATCTCCTGGCGGTAGGCCAGCTCCTCGACGGTGCGCACGCTGTGCACCAGTACCGCGCTCTCGAAGTGCTCGAACAGCTCCGGGCTGCGGATCAGCGAGATGAACGGGGCCAGACCCGTGCCGGTGGCCAGCATGTACAGGGTCCGCCCGGGCTGCACGTAGTCGAAGGTCAGTGAACCGGTGACCTTGGTGTTGATCCAGATCGAGTCGCCGGGGCCGACCTGGGCCAGGCGACTGGTCAGCGCGCCGTCGGGAACGTGGATGCTCAGGAACTCCAGTTCCTCGGCCTCGGGTTCGGAGACGATCGAGTAGGCGCGCGGGATCAGTTTGCCCTCGGGGCGCAGACCCAGCGTGACGAACTGCCCGTTCTTGAACTGCAGGCCTTCGGGGCGCGTGGTCTTGAAGCTAAAGGTCTTGTCCGACCAGCGATGGGTCGAGGTGATCTGTTCTTCCGAATACGGCATGGGGTCCCACGGTTGATCAGTTGAGATGGGCCGCACGCTAACAGCTTGCCGCTGGCAAGGCGAAAGCGTCGGCTATCTCAAGGGTTGAGGCGCGCGAGCCGGGATTCAAGCCTGATCAGCGGCCGGCAATTTCCGCGAGGTAGTCGGCCAGCGGAATCGGCCTGGCCAGGTGATAGCCCTGGACGAAGTCGAGCCCGATCTCGCGCAGGTGGTGCATGGTCTCCTCGGATTCCACGCACTCGGCGATGGTGCGCAGCCCGAGCACATGGCCGACGCGGTGGATCGCGGTGACCATCGCCGCATCGACCGCGTTGGTCGCGATGTCGCGCACGAAACTGCCGTCCACCTTGAGGAAGTCGACCGGCAGGTTCTTCAGGTAGCCGAACGAGGACAGCCCGCTGCCGAAGTCGTCCAGGGAGAAGCGGCAGCCCATGTAGCGCAGCGCGCGGATCAGGCCCTGTGCGCGGTCGTGATGACTGATCGCGGCGGTCTCGGTGATCTCGAAAATGATCTGCTGCGCCTGAATGCGGAACTGGCTCATGCGGCTGGTGATGAATTCGAGCATCCCGTCCTGCGCCAGCGACTGCCCGGACAGATTGATCGACACCACGACTGGGGCATGATCCGGGTTCTGGTCCCGGTGATCGGCCAGCTGGCGGAACACGAGTTCGACCACATGGCGATCGATCTCGGGCATCAGGTGGTAGCGTTCGGCAGCCGGGATAAAGGCGCCCGGGGTGATCAGGGTTCCGTCTTCCCCGTGCAGGCGCAGCAGGATCTCGACATGGTCCAGCGGCAGATCGGCGCCGTTCAGGGGCTTGACCGGCTGGGCATAGGCGACAAAACGGGCATCCTCCAGGGCCGCACGCAGACGGCCGACCCATTCCATCTCGCCATGGCGTCGGCGCAGGATCTGGTCGGAGGGCTTCCAGGTATAGAGCCGGTTGCGCCCGAGATCCTTGGCCACGTAGCAAGCGGAATCCGCCTGGCTGAGGACCTCCGGAAGGTTCCGGCCGGGGCCCTCGATCGGGACCAGGCCGATGCTCATGCCCACATCAAAGCGGCGGCCCTCCCAGGAGAAGCGCAGACCCTGCGCGGTCGCCAGCAGTTTTTTGCCGATGGCCTCCGCGCGTTCCACCGGGCAATGCGTCAGTAGCAGGCCGAACTCGTCACCACCGAGACGCGCCAGGGTGTCGCTGTCGCGAATATGGGCGGGCAGCAGGTCGGCCAGTTCGCGCAGTAGCGCGTCCCCGGCCTGATGGCCGCAGGTATCGTTGATGATCTTGAACTGGTCCAGGTCCATATAGAACAGCGCGTGGGGCGTGTCGCCCTCCTCCAGGGTGCGCAGGGCCTCGTCCAGGCGCCGTTCGAACTCGCGGCGGTTGCACAGGCCGGTGAGCTCGTCGTGGGTGGCCTGGTGGTTCAGTTGCTGGGTCATGCGCCACAGCTCGGTGTGGTCATGCAGCACGACCACGACCCCCTCGCTATGGTGGTCCGGTCGCCGCAGGGGCGAGACCAGCAGGCGGACCACGCGGGCCGCACCGTCCGGGCGGCGCAGCACGCGCTCCGGCGACTCCAGCGTCATACCCGTCTCCAGGCACTGCGTGACCGGGTTCATGACCCGGTGGCCGGTATGCGTGTCCTCGAGCTCCAGCACCTCGTCGAGACGCTGGCCCTGGACCGCCGTGGCGTCCACGCCCAGCAGGTCGCGCGCCGACGGGTTGAGATAGGTCAGGCGCCCGGTGGTGTCCGCGGTCAGCACGCCGTCGCTGATGGAGTGCAGCGTGGTCAGGAGTCGGTCGCGCTCCGAGGCCGTGGTCGCCTCGGCCGCGCGCAGCGATGTGATGTCCCAGGCGACGCCGAGCACGCCCGGCTGAAGTGACTGGGCAATCTCCGACGGCATCCATGAGATGGAGAAGTGGCTGTCGCCGACCTTGACCTCGGTTTGAAAGCGCTCTCCGGCGAGTGCGCGATCGATTGCAGACAGGATGGCCGGGTGGTCGGCGTACAGCCGGCGTGCGTCCTGCCCGACGACCTCGCCGGGTTGCAGCCCCAGGCTGTGCAGTGCAGCCCCCTCGGACAGAGTGAAAACACCATCCGGCCCCAGCCCGAACAGGATCAGCGGCGCGTGGCGGATCGTGGCCGAGAGCTGGGTCTCCAGCTCGTGCAGGGCCTGCTCGGATTGCTGCTGTCGGGTGATGTCGCGGACCGTAGTCAGGACCTCGATATCCTCCCCGGTATGAATCGCGTTGATATTGATCTCGGCCGGAAATTCGCCCCCGTCTCGTCGGCGGTAGCGCGTTTCAAAGCGGGCCGGCAGGCGCTCGTCGGGCTGGCCGTGCGCATGGTCGACGTCGGCTTGCGTGGCCTCGAGGTCGATCGCGGTGATGTGGATGCCGTCGGTCAGTTCGCCTTGGGCGTAGCCGAGCAGGCGCGATGCGGCCTGGTTTGCCGCGACGACATGGCCCGCTCGATTGAGCACCAGCTGCGCCTCCGGTGCCTGGTCAAACAGGCGCTGAAAGCGGGTGCTGTCCGGGTGATCGGGCATGGCGACAGGATGAATCCTTTCGTAGGGTGCTGGGGTCGCAAAGTGGATCCCGCTCCCGAGTGTCACCTGTCGTGCGGGTGCTGGCAAGCGTTAGTCGCTGGTTATTGTCCGGGCGCCTGGGTGAGACGGGAGAGGTGGTCTGCGGTCGGCGCTGGCGAAGGGTTGCGCAATCGTTCGAGTGCCCAGCCGACGTGTTCGCGTACCAGGGCGGAGGGGTGGTCGGCGCGGGCACGAAGGGCCGCCTCGGCCTCGGCGGAGGCCGGACCATTGCCCAGGGCGACTGCCAGATTGCGCAACCACTGCTCGTGGCCGATGCGGCGGATGGCCATGCCCTCGGTGCGGTGCAGGAAGGTGGTCTCGTCCCAGCCGAACAGCTCCACCAGGCTGGCGGCATCCAGCCCGTGGCGGGCGACGAAGTCGGGCTCCGCGGAGACCTCGGCAAAGCGGTTCCACGGGCAGACCAGTTGGCAGTCGTCGCAGCCGTAGATGCGGTTGCCGATCAGCGGGCGCAACTCTTCGGGGATCGACCCCTTCAGCTCGATGGTCAGGTACGAGATGCAGCGTCGGGCATCCAGATCGTAGGGCCCGCGGAAGGCCTGAGTCGGACAGATGTCGAGGCAGGCGGTACATGCCCCGCAGTGTTCGCCAACCGGGTCGTCCATCGGTAGCGGCAGGTCCGTAAACAGCTCGCCCAGAAAGAACCAGGATCCACTCTCGCGGGCGAGCAGGTTGGTGTTCTTGCCGATCCAGCCGAGCCCGGCACGGGCGGCCAGGGCCTTTTCCAGAATGGGTGCGCTGTCGGTGAAGGCACGATAGCCGTGCGGTCCTGCTGCGGCCTCGATGCGCCGGCCCAGTTCGGTCAGGCGCTTGCGGATCAGCTTGTGGTAGTCGCGGCCGAGGGCGTAGCGGGAGACATAGGCGCGGTCCCGTTCGGCCAGCTGGATCGCCGGGCGCCGGGTGCGCGGAGGAAAGTAGTCCATGCGCACGCTGATCACGCGTTGTACGCCCGGCATCAGTTGTGCGGGATCGTGGCGCAGTGCGGCGCGTTCGGCCATCCAGCCCATCTCGCCGTGCGAGCCTTTCTGCAGCCAGCGGTCCAGGTGCTGGCGGTCCGCCTCCGGGACTGTGGCCGGCGCGATGCGCAGGGCCTGGAAGCCCAGCTCGCGGCCCCAGGCCCGAATCTGTTCGGCCAGTGCGTCACATTGGCGTGGATCGAGAGGCTCAGGCACGATTTCGGCAATCATACGATCGGGGCAAGAAACGTGAATGATGGACCCGGGGCGATCCCCCTGACCAGCGCGCTCTACGACAGCGAGGGCATGCGGGCCCTGGATGCGGCCGGCATGGCCCTGCCGGAGATCGCGCCCGGGGAATTGATGGAGCGCGCCGGGGCGGCCCTGCTGGCGGCTGTCAGGGCCCACTGGCCCGAGGTGCGCCGGCTCGGCATCCTCTGCGGCCCCGGCAACAACGGGGGCGACGGCTATGTGCTGGCGCGACTGGCGGCACAGGCCGGCCTCGATGTGCGGCTCCACGGCGGCCCGTCGCGCGCGCGCCCGCAGTCGGACGGCCGTCAGGCGCATCGACGCTGGATTGAGCACGGGGGGGCGATGGCGCCGCTCGAGGCCTTCGACCCGGCGGACGCCGAGCTGTGGGTCGACTGCCTGTTCGGTATCGGGCTGGAGCGCCCGCTGCACGATGCCTATGGCGAGGTGGTTGAACGCCTGAATGCCTCCGGGCGGCGCGTGCTGGCCGCGGACATCCCCTCGGGCGTCAATGCCGATTCCGGCGCGGTGCCGGGACCCGCGGTGCGCGCCCGGCATACCGTGACCATGATTGCCGACAAGCTGGGGCTGCACACCGGCGCGGGCGTGGACTACGCGGGCACCGTCGAGGTGGCGCGGCTGGATTTGCCCGAGCAGATTGCCCGGGGCGTGATGCCGCGGGCCCGGCATCTGGGCCCGGAGGACTGGCAGGATCGTCTTCCGGCCCGCCGGCCGGGGGCGCACAAGGGTAACGCCGGACATGTGCTGGTCGTCGGGGGCGCGCCGGGATTCTCCGGGGCGGCCCGCCTGACGGCGCTCGCGGCCCTGCGTGCCGGGGCCGGGCGGGTGACGCTGGCCACGCACGAGGACCATGCGGCCTGGGCCAATGCCGACCGGCCCGAGATCATGGTGCGGGCGGTGCGCGAGCCGACCGATCTGTTACGCCTGGCCCGTCAGGTGGATGTGATCGCGGCAGGCCCGGGTCTGGGCACGGAGGAGTGGGGGCGCCGCCTGTGGCACGCGGTCGCGGATGCGGGGGTGCCCCTGGTGGTGGATGCCGATGCCCTCAACCTGCTGGCCGCGACACCCCGTCAGATGGATTCCTGGATCCTGACTCCGCATCCAGGCGAGGCCGGCCGCCTGCTGAATCGTCCGGCGGCGGAGGTGGAGGCAAATCGACCGGCGGCCGTGCTCGAGCTGGCGCAGCGTTTCGGCGGCGTGTCGCTGCTCAAGGGGGCCGGGACGCTGGTCGCCGACGCCGATCCCGGTGTTGAGGTCGGGCCACTGACCTGTGTGACCGGGGGCCACGCCGGCATGGCGGTCCCCGGGAGCGGGGACGTGCTTACGGGGATTATCGTCGCGCTGCGGGCGCAGGGGCTCGAGGCACGCGCCGCGGCCGAGATCGGGGCAGCCTGGCATTGTGCCGCTGGTCGGGTCCTGCGCGCGCGGCTCGGCAGCTGGCGCGGGCTGCTGGCGGGCGAGCTGGCGGATGCGCTGCCGGCCGCCGCCGGGGAGGAGGGGGTGTGAACGAGGGGATCCGGCTACCGGACGCCGCGGCTACAGAGCGGGCCGGTGCGGCCCTTGCGGGGATGGAAGGCCTGCAGATCGTCTCCCTGGAGGGGGATCTCGGCGCGGGCAAGACGACCTGGGCGCGTGGCCTCCTGCAGGCGCTGGGGCATGCGGGCAACGTGCGCAGCCCCACCTACACGCTGGTGGAGTCCTACGAACTCCAGGGACGCAGCGTGCTGCACTTCGATCTGTATCGCCTGGCGGACCCGGAGGAGCTGGAGTATCTGGGGGTGCGCGAGGCCTTTGACGGGCAAGCGCTCTGGCTGGTGGAGTGGCCGGAGCGCGGGGCCGGCTGGCTGCCGGAGCCGGATCTTCGGGTGCGGCTGGAGCCGTGCGAGCCGGACGGGCGCATGCTTTACGTGTCCGGGCCGGCCGCCGGCGACTATCGCACGCGCCTCCAGCGAAACGCCCCACCCTGATAACCCAATGAAAAGCCGGAATAAATCCAGCCCCCAAGAGGGATTGCGGTTCTTGTGGGGCGAGGTATCAGTTGCAATGCCACACACAAAAACCTCGATATCTCGCTCATAAAGAAAGAATTTTGCTATTGCTTTTCCAGAAAAAGCGTCCACAATGGAGTCAGACCCCCTGAATTAAAAGGGATTCGCCGTGGGCCAAAGCACGATTCCGGATATGCGCCGCCGCCAGGTGCTGCGCGCTCTGACTGCCCTGGGGCTGGTCGGGCTGCCGCTGCCCGCACTGGCGCGCACGGGTGTCGAGCGGGTGCGCATGTCCGTGGATGGTGACACCACGCGCCTGGTCTTCGACATGGATGGCGATGCCGAGTACTCGATGTTCAAGCTCGAGTCGCCCGATCGCCTGGTGGTGGATATCAAGAACGCTCGCGCGGTGGACGAGCTGAAGCTCAGCTCCAATCCGCGTTCGGTCGTGGAGTCGATCCGTCACGCCCCGCGCGACGGCGGTGATCTGCGCGTGGTGTTCGACCTGCGCAAGCCGATCGAGCCGCGCAGCTTCAAGTTGATGCCGGCCCAGGATTCCCCGCATCGTCTGGTGCTCGACCTGACCAGCCGCGAGGGTGCCCCCACGCAGTCGGCCCGGGAGGAATCCCGCGACAACGGCGAACCTCGCCGAGGCCGCTCGCAGGAGGATCTGCGTGATGTGGTGGTGGCCATCGACGCTGGCCATGGCGGGCATGACCCGGGCGCGATTGGCCCTGGTGGTACCCGCGAGAAGGACGTGGTCCTGCAGATCTCCAAGCGGCTGGCCGAGCGCGTCGACAACGAGCGCGGCATGAAGGCGGTGATGATCCGCACCGGCGATTATTTCCTGCCCCTGCGCGAGCGCATCGAGCGTGCCCGCGAGGCGGACGCTGACGTCTTTGTGTCGATTCACGCCGACGCGATCGCCAACCGCAACGTGCAGGGTTCCTCGGTATACATGCTCTCCGAACGCGGGGCCTCCAGCGAGGCCGCCCGTTTTCTGGCGCAGCGCGAGAACCAGGCCGACCTGCGGCTGGGCGGTGTACCGATCAACGGCAAGGATGACTCCCTGACCAACGTGCTGCTGGATCTGGCTCAGAGCGGCAGTCTCGAGGCGAGCAACACCCTGGCCGAGCGCATGATTTCCGAACTGCACCGGGTGGGCAAGGTGCGCAAGCCGGAGGTCGAGCGGGCGAACTTCGCGGTGCTGCGCTCGCCCGATGTCCCGTCCATCCTGGTCGAGGCCGCGTTCATCTCCAACCCGTCCGAGGAGCGCAAACTGCGCAGCACGGACTTCCAGAATTCTCTTGCGGATGCCCTGCTGACCGGGCTGCGGTCCTATTTCTCGACGCATGCCCGCCCGGGCACGCTGATCGCCGATGGTCAGCCGGACCAGCACATTATTCGCCCCGGCGAGACCTTGTCCGGGATCGCCGATCGTTACAGCCTGTCGCTGGCCGATCTGCGCTCGGCGAACGATGTCAGCGACGATCGCATATACGCCGGCCAAGTCCTGCGCATCCCGCGCGATTCCTGACGCCCATCGGCGCCTGTCCGTCCCGGAACGGGTGCCCGTCACGGATTCGGACTTTGTACCCACCGCGGTCTGTGCAGGGGCGCCCACCGGCGCGTGCAAATCGAGCTGCGTTTCCCTAGGCTTGTGGGCCCATTCCGGCCCATGGATTCGCGTGTGTCCATCGAGAAACTCTCCGAGCAACTGATCAACCAGATCGCAGCAGGCGAGGTGGTCGAGCGCCCGGCCTCGGTGGTCAAGGAGCTGGTGGAGAATGCCCTGGACGCGGGTTCGACCCGCATCGAGATCCGTCTGGAGCAGGGCGGCATCCGTCTGATCCAGATCAGCGACAATGGTTGCGGCATCCATCGCGACGAGCTCCCGCTGGCACTGTCACGCCACGCGACCAGCAAGATCCGCTCGATGGAGGACCTCGAGGCCCTGCACACCCTCGGCTTTCGTGGCGAGGCACTGCCGTCGATCGCATCCGTCTCGCGCCTGTCCATGACCTCGGCGGTGGAGGGCGAGCGCAATGGGTGGCGTCTGACCGGGGATGGTTCGGATGTCTTTCGCGAGGCGGCCCCTGCCGCGCACCCGGTGGGCACGACGGTCGAGGTGCGGGACCTGTTCTTCAATGTCCCCGCAAGGCGCAAGTTCGTGCGCACCGAGCGCACCGAGTTCAACCACTGCGAGACCGTCATCCGTACCCAGGCGGCGGCCTGCCCGGAGGTCGCCTTCATCCTGCGCCACAACGATCGTGTGGTGTTGGACCTGCCCGCCGCAGCGGACCCTGCCCAGCGCGTGCGTGCCCTGCTGGGCGAGGCCTTTATGGACGCGGCGACGCCGGTGGACGAGCAGCGCGCCGGCCTCAAGCTTTCGGGCTGGCTGGGCGCCCCGACCCAGTCCCGGGCCCAGCCCGATCAGCAGTTCTTCTTCGTTAATGGCCGCGCGATTCGCGACCGCGTGCTGGCGGCAGCCGTGCGCAAGGCCTATCAGGATGTGCTCTACCACGGGCGTCACCCGATGTTCGTGCTGGAGCTCGAACTGGACCCCGTGCAGGTCGACGTGAACGCCCACCCCACCAAGCAGGAGGTGCGTTTTCGCGAGTCGCGGATGGTGCACGACTTCATCTTTCATGCCCTGCACAAGGCGCTGGCGGATGTGCGTCCCGGGGATGGCGGGATGCCCGGGCATCTGCCGCCCGTGACCGGGGCCGCGCGGCCGTCACAGGAGCAGGCTGCGCCGGGGTTCCCACGCGAGCGGGCGCTGAGCGGACTGGGGGTGCCCGAGTACCGCGCCGAAGCCCGGTCGCCTGCGGCCGGGTCGGGTGACCGCCGCGAGTATGCGTCTGGAACATCATCGGAGTATGCGGCAGCCTGGGCCGAGTTCCGCGGGCCAGCCGCGGTGGCCGAGCCCGCGCCCCGGGCATTCGAGGCGGCCGCCCGCGCGGATGAGGACGCTGGCACGGAAGGCACGCCCCCGCTGGGCTTCGCGCTGGGGCAGGTCGCGGAGACCTTCGTCCTGGCGGAGAATGCAAGCGGCCTGATCGTGGTCGACATGCATGCGGCCCACGAGCGCATTACCTACGAGCGGCTCAAGCGCGAATGGGGTTCGCAGGGCATTACCTCGCAGCCCCTGCTGGTGCCAGAGACACTGGACGTGACGCCTGCCGAGGCCGCGCTGGCCGAGGAGCATGCCGGTGTGCTGGGCGCCCTGGGGTTCGAGCTGGATCGCGCGGGACCCGAGACGCTGACCTTGCGCGCGGCCCCGGCGCTGCTGCGCGGGCGTGACACGGCCCAGCTGGTGCGCGATGTGCTCGCGGATCTGGCGGCCGTGGGCTACAGCCACCGCGCCGAGGGCGAGATGAATGCCGTGCTCGGCACCATGGCCTGCCACGGCTCGGTGCGCGCCGGGCGTCGTCTGACGCTCCCGGAGATGAACCAGCTGCTGCGCGACATGGAGGCGACCGAACGCTCCGGGCAATGCAATCATGGCCGCCCGACCTGGGTGGAGCTCGATCACCAGGCGCTGGATCGCTTGTTTCTGCGAGGCCGCTAGCGATCAATGGACGCATTCGGACCCGGCCGCCCGCCGGTGGTGATCCTGGCCGGACCGACGGCCTCGGGCAAGACCGCGTTGTCGCTGGCGCTTGCCGAGGCGCTGGAGGGCGAGATCGTCAGCGTCGACTCCGCGCTGGTCTATCGCGGCATGGATATCGGCACCGCGAAACCGACTGCGGAGGAGCGCGCCCGCGTGCCGCACCATCTGCTGGATATCCGCGATCCGGAGGACACTTACAGTGCCGCCGACTTCGCGCGCGACGCCCGGGAGGCGATCGCCGGGATCCACGCGCGTGGCCGGGTGGCGCTGCTGGTGGGTGGCACGCTGTTGTACCTGCGTGCCCTGCTGGATGGTTTCGACGAGATCCCCGAGGTACCGGATGCGGTGCGCGAACGGGTGCGGGCGCGCCTGGACGTGGAGGGTGGCCTGGCCTTGCATCGCGAACTCGTCAAGGTGGATCCCGAGGCGGCGGCGCGTATTCACCCGAACGACCCGCAGCGCATCCTGCGGGCACTGGAGGTCTTTGAGGCGACCGGGCGGCCGTTGTCCAGCTTCCAGCAGGGTGCGGCGGCCCGCGTGCCGGAGGGCTGGGTATCGCTGGCCCTGTGGCCGGAGGATCGCGACGTCCTGCGCGACCGGATCGCCCGTCGCTTCGACGCGATGCTGGAGGCCGGGTTTGTCGACGAACTGATGGCCCTGCAGCAGCGCCCCGGGCTGACGGCGGAGCATCCCTCCCAGCGCGCGGTGGGCTACCGTCAGGGCTGGCAGTGGCTGGCGGGAGAGCTCGACTTTGCGCAGTTCCGCGAGCGGGCGATCGCTGCGACGCGGCAACTGGCCAAGCGCCAGCTGACGGGCTTGCGGCGATTCCCGCTGCATGCGCGATTGAACGCGGCCACGATCGATCGGTCGGAAGTGTTGAACGTGATTCGCCGCGCAGACTTCCAGTAGTGATGTGCTACTCTCTGAGAGCGCGCCGCCGGGGCTTGGTGGAGGAGCTTTTGGCGTGTGGCGAGATGAAGAATAACAACCAAGGAACGCACTGATGGCCAAAGGGCAAATGCTGCAGGAACCCTTCCTGAACGCGCTGCGTCGGGACCGTGTGCCGGTCTCGATCTATCTGGTCAACGGCATCAAGCTGCAGGGGCAGATCGAGTCCTTCGATCAGTTCGTGGTGCTGCTGCGCAGTACCGTTTCGCAGATGGTGTACAAGCATGCGATCTCGACCATCGTCCCGTCCCGCCAGGTGCGCATGAATACCGAGGGCGAAGAGGTCACCACCGCTGAGGCGGAGGCTTGAGCGTGCGCGGGAGGTTCGTCTTTTTTGTTTGAGCGTCCCGACAGCGCCGGCGATCGCGCCGTGCTGGTGGCACTGGCCATCGGCGAAAACCCCGATATCGAGGCCCAGGTCCAGGAGTTCGACGAACTGGTCCGCTCCGCCGGCGCGGATGTCCTGGAACTCGTCCGTGGTTCACGCGACCGCCCGCATCCCCGCTTGTTCGTAGGCGCCGGCAAGGCCGACGAGATTCGTGCCGCGGTCGAGGCCCATGGCGCCGATGTGGTGATCTTCAACCACGCCCTCTCGCCCAGTCAGGAACGCAACCTCGAACGTCAGCTGCAATGCCGTGTGCTGGACCGTGCGGGGCTGATCCTCGACATCTTCGCCCAGCGCGCGCGTTCGCACGAAGGCAAGCTGCAGGTCGAGCTGGCCCAGTTGCGGCACATGGCCACGCGGCTGGTGCGCGGCTGGACTCACCTGGAACGGCAGAAGGGCGGGATTGGTCTGCGCGGCCCGGGGGAAACCCAGCTCGAAACCGACCGCCGCTTGCTGGCGGCGCGCATCAAGCACATCGAACGGCGTCTGGAGAAGGTCGAGCGCACCCGCGAGCAGGGGCGTCAGGCGCGCCTGCGCAACGAGATCCCGACCGTGTCCCTGGTGGGCTATACCAACGCCGGCAAGTCCACGCTGTTTAACCGCCTGACGCACTCGGATGTGTACGAGGCGGATCAGCTGTTCGCGACCCTGGACCCGACCCTGCGGCGGCTGGACCTGGCCCCGCACCAGTCGCTGATCCTGGCGGACACGGTCGGGTTCGTGCGCGACCTGCCGCACGAACTGGTGGCGGCCTTCAAGGCGACCCTGACCGAGACCCGCGAGGCCGCGCTGCTGCTGCACGTGATCGACGCCGCCGATCCCGAACGCGAGGCGCGCATCCGCCAGGTCGATGCGGTGCTGGAGGAGATCGGCGCGCAGGATGTCCCCTGCTGGCGGGTCTACAACAAGATCGACCGACTGGAGTCGGCCCCGGATGCCGCCGAGGCCCGCTTCGGCTCCGGCGATGACGTCTTCTGGGTGTCCGCGTATACGGGCGAGGGGATCGCCACGCTGGAAGAGCGCCTGGCCGAGACCTTTACCGAGTCGATGATGCGGGGCTGGGTGGAACTGCCGGCCAGTGCCGGCCGTTTGCGCGCCCAGCTGTACGAGGAGAAGGCCGTGGAGGCGGAGCAGACCACCGCGGACGGTCAGATCCAGCTGCGCTTGAGTCTGCCGCAACGGCGC
Source organism: Thioalkalivibrio sp. ALRh (assembly GCF_000381425.1). Classification (NCBI taxonomy): domain Bacteria; kingdom Pseudomonadati; phylum Pseudomonadota; class Gammaproteobacteria; order Chromatiales; family Ectothiorhodospiraceae; genus Thioalkalivibrio; species Thioalkalivibrio sp. ALRh. The sequence goes on along the minus strand of NZ_KB906519.1, from coordinate 658,476 downwards.
TTCCAGCAACTGGTGCGCGATGCCGGTCTGAATCCGGAGCAGATCGAGGTCGTATTCGACGCGCCCTCATCGGCCGCGGTGGGACAGTAGGTACCCGGACGGGCGCGCGGCATCAGGGGCCGCGAGCGCCGGCGCGTCAGGCGTCGCGGGCTCGCGCAATGGCCTCTTCGTCGGCCTCGGCCACGTAGAGCGTCAGGGTCTCCCCCGCGCGGATGCCGTCGCCATTGAGCGAGTTCCAGCGGCGCAGGTCGCTTACCGAGACCTGGAACTGACGGGCAATGCTGGACAGGGAATCCCCAGGCTGGACTTCGTAGGCCACGCTGCGGCCGTTATCCGACGCGCTCCCCCCATTGGCTTGGGCGACCTGCAACGTGTCGCCCGGACGCAGGATGGCGTCGCGCTCCAGCTCGTTCGCCGCGCGCAGTTCGCTGATGGTCATGCCCGTACGTTCGCTGATGGTCCACAGGCTGTCGCCTTCCTGGATCTCGTAGGTGTCGAGCTCGCCCGCCTCGGCAGCGGCCGCGACCTGGATCTCGGCGTCTTCCTGTCCGGTTACCGGCAGTTTCAGCGTCTGTCCGGCGCGGATGTTGTCGCCGTTGAGACCATTCATTTCGCGCAGCACGGCCACGCGGGTACCGGCGCGCTGGGCGATGGAACCGAGGTTGTCACCACTGGCCACGGTGTATTCGCGGAAGCGGATCAGCGGGTCGTCGCCGTGTTCGGCCAGGGCGACTTCCAGGGTCTCGGCCGCATCGTGCGGAATGAACAGGTGCTGGGCATGAGCCGGATGGGTGGCGTGGCGCTGATACCCCGGGTTCAGGCGCTTCAGGTCATCCGCCTCGAGCCCGATCATCTCGGCGATCAGGGCGAGATCGGCCTGGCGACCGGGCTCGATCCGCTCCAGCGCCGGTTCGTTGGCGATCGGGGTGATCTGTGTCCCGTGTTCGTCGGGCTTCAGAAACAGCTCGCGCAGGGCCAGGAGACGGGGCACGTAGGCGGTCGCCTCGGCCGAGAGTTCGAGGCTCCAGTAGTCGGTCGGCTCCCCGCGAGCGGCGTTGCGTTCCATTGCCCGCGTCACGTTGCCCTGGCCGAAGTTGTAGGCGGCCAGGGCCAGGTACCAGTCATCGAAGCGCTGATACAGCGCCTCCAGGTAGTCCAGCGCGGCGAGGGTGGACTGATAGACATCGCGGCGCCCGTCGTACCAGTGGTCGCGCGTCAGGTCGAAATGGTCGCCAGTCGCCGGGATGAACTGCCAGATGCCGGCTGCACGACCGCTGGAGGTCGCCTCGGCGGCAAAGCCACTCTCCACGATCGGCAGCAGCAGCAGCTCGGTTGGCATGTCGCGCTGTTCGATCTCCGAGAGGATGAAGTACGCAAACGGCTCGGCGCGCTCGGTCGAGAGCTGGATGATGCGCGGGTTGGCGCGGTAGTGCTCGATGTACTGCTCCACGCGCTCGTGGTGCAGGTCATCTTCAAAGCCGAAGCCCAAGCGGGTGCGCTCCCACAGGTCGTCGGTCTCCGCGGCCTGGTCGGCGGCCTCGAGGGCCTGCCGCTCCATGGCGGCCTGGACGTCGGCCTGGGTCGGACCCTCCACCACGGGCTTGTCGACCTGGGAGGTATCCAGTGCGCGTTCGGAGTCGTGTAGGCTACAGGCAGAGGCCAGCAGGGTCGCCAGGCCCAGGATAATGCCAAGCGGCAGTCGGGAGCGGGGTCGGATCATCATGGCGCTGAAGGATAAACCACACTCGGAGTATCACCAAGACCCTTTTTTGCGCTGGCTTTCTCACTGGTACGAGAAGCCGCAGGGCCGGCGCGTTCGCGAGCGGCTTTTGCAACGGATTCGACAGCACGCCGCCCCCGGCCCGGGGGAGGTCGCGATCGAGCTCTCCCCGGTCCCGATGCTGGAAGATTCCGACACCCTGGGCGGTCCAGTCGTGCGCATGGACTCCTCGCGTCCAGGCCTGTTGATGGAGCCGGAATCCTGGCCACTGGAGTCGGATTGCGCGCGCCGCATCGTGCTGGCCCATCCCTGCTCTTACAGCGATCTGCCCGCCGCCGTGGTCGCCGAGGCCGCGCGCGTGCTGGAGCCGGAGGGCATGGTCTTCATGCTCGAGGGCAACCGCCTGCAACTGGGCGATCAGGGTGGGGTGCGCGTGTCTCCGCTGCCGGAGGGGCTCCGGCGTCGCCAGTACCGCGAGTTCATGGAATCGGCCGACCTGGAGGTGCTGGAGCAGTGGAGCCTCAGCCTGCTGCCGCCCGGACTGTCCGAGGCCTGGCAGCAAAGGTTGGCCCCGGTGGACGCCTGGACCCGCCGGGGGCTGCCGCCGCTGGCCAGCGTGATCCTGACCGTTGCCCACAAGCGCGTGGATCTGCCCTTGCGCCCGGCGCCGCAATATCGCTTCGCCACCCCGGGTCCCCGCCTGCGGCCCGGACTGGTATCCTCGCGCTCCCCTCATTCCGGAGTCCGCCGAGCGCATGGCTGACGAACGCGTGTACATCTATACCGACGGCGCCTGTCGCGGTAACCCGGGCCCTGGTGGCTGGGGCGCAATCCTGCGTTACCAGGGCACTGAGCGGGAGTTGTACGGGGCAGAGGCCGAGACCACCAATAACCGCATGGAGATGACCGCCGCAATCCGCGCCCTGGAGACGCTCAAGCGCCCCTGCAAAGTGGAACTGGTCACGGATTCGAAATACGTCAAGCAGGGGGTGACCGACTGGCTGCCCGGCTGGAAACGGCGTAACTGGAAATCCGCCAGCGGCTCCCCGGTGAAGAACCGCGACCTGTGGGAGGCCCTGGACGCCCAGGCCGCGCGTCACGACATCGAGTGGTACTGGGTGCGTGGGCACAGCGGTCACCCGGAGAACGAGCGCGCCGACCAGCTGGCCAATGCGGGGATCGACGCCCTGCTGGCGGGCGAGCCGACGGAGAACTGAAATGCGACAGATCGTGCTGGATACCGAGACCACCGGCCTGGAGCCGGCCGAGGGGCACCGCATCATCGAGATCGGTTGCCTGGAGCTGGATAACCGCCGGCCGACCGGACGCAAGCTGCACGAGTACCTGCAGCCGGATCGCGAGATCGATGCCGGCGCGATCGAGGTCCATGGAATTACCAACGATTTCCTCGCGGACAAGCCGCGTTTCGCCGATGTGGTCGGCCAATTCATCGAGTTCGTGCGCGGCGCCGAGCTGATCATCCACAATGCCCCGTTCGATGTCGGCTTCATCAATCATGAGTTGCGTCTGCTGGGTGCCGCCGCGCCGGTGACGGAGCTGGCGGAGGCCTGCACCGTGCTGGATTCGCTGGTGATGGCGCGGCGCATGCACCCGGGGACACGCAATTCGCTGGACGCGCTGTGCAAGCGCTACGAGATCGATGCCTCCGGGCGCACGCTGCACGGCGCGCTGCTCGATGCCGAGCTGCTGGCGGATGTCTATCTGGCGATGACCGGTGGTCAGGTTGCCCTGGGCCTGGACGCCGAGGGCGAGGGCGGTGCCGAGGCCGGTGCCCCGGTGCGCGCGCAGCGCTCCGGCAAGCCCCTGCCGGTGATCGAACCGAATGCCGACGAACAGGCCGCGCACGAGACCCTGTTGCGCACGCTGGACGAGGCCGCGGGCGGGGCCTGCCGCTGGCGCGCGACGACGTCCTGACGTAGGGAAACACTGATCAATGTACACACTCGCGTTGGCACCCCAGGTTTTCCGAGACAAGGCGCGTCGGGCAGCGGGTAGTGGTTCTACCCGCAAGCGGCGCAACGCAGAATCGGGGAACCTGGGGTGCCAACCCCTACAAGCTACTGAGAGACGGGGCTCGGCCGCTTTTGCGCGCGCACGGCGTTGCGGTTCCCTTGTGCAGAATGACTGCACGGCAGTCACCGCGCCTTGTTCGCACGCAAAAGCGACTCGAGCGCGAGCGTGTACATTGATCAGTGTTTCCCTTTGGCCTTCCGGCGCGGCCGGTCGCGGTCAGAAGATCAGATTGATCACCACCAGCGAGACGACCATGAACAGCAGGGTCATCAGCGCGCCGGCGCGCAGGTAGTCGGCTACGCGGTAGCCGCCCGGGTCCATGATCAGGGCATTCACCTGGTGGGTGGGTAGCAGGAACGAGTTGGACGCGGCAATCGCGACGATCAGGGCGAATACCCGCGGGTCGGCGTCGATGCCCACGCCCTGGGCGACGGTCGCGAAGCTGACGGCCAGTGGCACCAGCAGCACGGTGGCCCCCACGTTCGACATCACCAGTGTGAAGAAGGTGGTCAGCAGGAACACCGCGACCTGCAGGATCCAGACCGGCATCCCCTCCAGCTGCGCCATGCCGTTGGCCGCGATCCACTCGCCGGCCCCGGAGTTCTCCACCGCGAGCCCCAGCGGGATCAGCGAGGCCAGCAGAAACACCGTCTTCCAGCTGATGCCCCGGTAAGCCTCGTCCATCGCGATCACGCCGGTCAAGATCATCCCCAGCGCGCCCCCCAGCAAGGCCAGCGCCAGTGGCAGATCGGTGAACAGCACCAGCCCCAGGCCCAGCGCCAGCGAGCCGAGGGCCGCCAGTGGCCGGTGAGTCGCGGGCTCCTCGCGCCGGCGGCGCGGGTAGCGGCTGGTGACCACCACGAAGTCGCGGTCGTCCTCCAGCGCCTGCAGGTTCTCCCATGGGGTGTGCACGACCAGAGTGTCGCCGGCCTTGAGTGGGGTCTCCGGGACCTCGTCGACGATGCGGTCGTCCCCGCGCTGGATACGCAGCACCGAGATCCCGTAGGTACGGCGCATGCCCTTGTCGCGCACGGTCTGGCCGATCAGGTCGGAGCCGGGTGGGATGATCACCTCGGCAATCCCGCCGTAACGGGCCGACATCGCACGCGCGAACACGTCCAGTTCGTCCTTGAGGATCGTGCCGGTGCTGTCGCAGGTCTTCTCGATGGTGGTGACCGGACCGAGGATCGCCAGATGCGCGCCGCGTTCCAGTTCGATCTCGCGGTTCGGTTCGATGCGCGTCTCGTCACCCGTGGTCACCCCCACCACATGCACCCCGAAGGCCGCCTCGAAATCCCCCACCCGCATACCGGCCAGCGAGCTGTCCTCGCCCAGGCGCGCCTCGCGCACGCCGAAATCCATACCGTAGACATCACGGAACCAGGCCGAGGTGGTCTGCACCCGGCTCTCCTCCGGGTCCTCGGCCTGCGGATCGCGGGCCGGCAGGACCCAGTGCCCGAGAATCGCGAAGTAGAGGATCAGGGTGGCCAGCAGCGCCAGCCCGATCGGGGTCACGTCGAACAGCCCGAAGTCGTCCAGATGCCCGGGCATCAGGTCATTGAGCAGGATCAGCGGGCTGGAGGCGACCAGCGTCAGGGTGCCGCCGACGATCGCGGCAAAGCCCATGGGCATCAGCAGCCGCGAGCGCGGGATGCGCGCGGCCGCGCCGATGCGGTTAATCACGGGCATGAACAGGGCGGCGGCCCCGATGTTCTGCATGAAGCTGGTGATCACCCCCACCGCGCCGGAGGTTGTGGCCATCACCCGGCGTTCGGTCTGACCGCCAAAGCGCAGGATCAGGTCCGCCAGGCGGTTCATGACGCCGGAACGGTCGAGGCCCGCGCCGATGATCATCACCGCGATGATCGCGATCACCGCGTTCGAGGCAAAGCCCGAGAACAGTTCGTCGCCCTCGACGATCGGGGCCACGCCCGGTACCAGCGCCACCATGCCGAGCAGGAACAGCACGCTCAGCGCCGCCAGGTCGATCCGGATGATCTCGGTGACGAACAGCAGGATCGTCAGGCCCAGCAGGCCGAACACGATCCCCATCTCCAGGGTGAAGGCGACCTCGTCCATCGTGGTCGCCCGGGTTCAGCCGAGCAAGCGCTCGCGCAGGGCGTCGAGCAGGCCGTCCATCGGGAGGTGTTCGGCTTCGCTGGAGGTGCGCGCCTGGTATTCGAGTTCGCCGGCGTCGAGGCCGCGTTCGCCGATGACCAGGCGGTGCGGGATGCCGATCAGCTCCATGTCGGCGAACATCACGCCGGGGCGCTGTTCGCGATCATCCAGCAGGACCTGGAAGCCGGCGGCCTCCAGCTCGTCGTGCAGTCTCTCCGCGGCCTCGCGCACGCGCTGAGACTTCTTTGCGCCGATCGGGCACAGGGCGATGTCGAAGGGGGCGATCGCCGTGGGCCAGCAGATGCCGCGCTCGTCGGAGTTCTGCTCGATTGCGGCCGCGACCACGCGCGAGACGCCAATGCCGTAGCAGCCCATCGTTACCACCTGTTCGCGGCCGTCCTCGTCCAGTACGCGGGCGCCCAGGGCCTGCGAATACTTGTCGCCGAGCTGGAAGATGTGGCCGACCTCGATACCGCGGCGGATCTCGATCGGGCCGGAGCCGTCCGGGGCCGGTTCGCCCTCGGTGATGTTGCGCAGGTCGGCGCTCTCCGGCTGCGGCAGGTCGCGTTCCCAGTTCACGTGCTTCAGGTGGTGGCCGTCCTCGTTGGCCCCGACCACCATGTCCGCCATGCCCAGCACGGCCTGATCGGCCAGCACGGGAATCGGGCTGTCCACCGGCCCCAGCGAGCCGGGCTCGGCGCCGAAGGCGGTACGGATCTCGGCCGCCTCGGCCATGCGCAGGGGGTCGGCTACCCATGGGTGCTTCTCGGCCTTCACCGCATTGAGTTCGTGGTCCCCGCGCAGGACCAGCGCGACCAGATCGGCATCGATCGCGTCGGAGGCGGCCACGACCAGGGTCTTGACGGTCTGTGGGGCCGGGATGTCGAGGAAGTTCGCCAGATCCTCGATGGTATGCACCCCGGGGGTGGCAATTTTTTCCATGGCACCGCTGGGGGGCGGGGCCTGGGCCGGCTGCGGACACATGGCCAGCTCGACATTGGCGGCATAGCCGCCCGGGGAGAAGGCGATCGCGTCCTCGCCGGAGCTCGCGAGCACGTGGAACTCGTGCGAGGCGTTGCCGCCGATCGCGCCGGTGTCGGCCTCCACCGCGCGGAAGTCCAGGCCGCAGCGCTCGAAGATGCGGCAGTAGGCGTCGTGCATTTGCTGGTAGGTCTGCCCCAGCGACTCGGCATCCAGGTGGAAGGAGTAGGCATCCTTCATCAGGAACTCGCGGGCGCGCATCACGCCGAAGCGCGGGCGGCGCTCGTCCCGGAATTTGGTCTGGATCTGGTAGTAGTTGACCGGCAGTTGGCGGTAGCTACGGATCTCGCGGCGCACGAGATCCGTGATGACCTCCTCGTGGGTCGGGCCGAAGCAGAAGTCGCGTTCGTGGCGATCCTTCAGGCGCAGCAGCTCGGCCCCGTAGAAGTCCCAGCGACCGGACTCCTGCCACAACTCGGCCGGCTGCACTGCCGGCATCAGCACCTCCAGCGCTCCGGCACGGTTCATCTCTTCGCGAACGATGTTTTCCACCCGGCGCAGCACACGCAGCCCCAGCGGCAGCCAGGTGTACAGCCCGGCGGCCAGGCGCCGGACATAGCCGGCGCGCAGCATCAGCTGGTGGGAGATGATCTCGGCGTCGGCCGGGGTTTCTTTCAGGGTGTTCAGCGGGAATTGCGAGACGCGCATCGGGGCAGTCCGTTATCAAGTGCGTGAGAGAAGTGACGGCCCACCGGGCCGCGATGATTCAGAACGTCGTGCTGTTGGTGCCCCAGAAGTGGCGCGGGGCGTCGGAGAATTCGATATAGACCCGGGCTGGGTCCAGGCCCAGCTCGGTTTGCAGGGCGTCGCAGAGTTTGCGTGACAGCTCGCGGGTCAGCCCCTCGGGCAGGTCGATGCTTTTCAACTCGCAGTAGGCGAGTGGGTCGGTGCTGCCGGCGAAGCACATCGCCGGGTTGTGCGTGCAGGTGACCATCACGTAGCCCTCGGGCTTGCCCAGCCAGTCGGCCACCTGTGCGGACAGGTGCTGGCACAGCCCCGAAGGATCGTCGGGCAGGACGGTGTTGGTCTCGACTCGCAGCAGCGGCATCTCGGTTCCCCATCGGTTAGCTACGGCGCCACATGATACGGCCAGCGGACGGACCGTGCAGTCCGGGGTGCGTTGGCTGACGATATAGCTATACTCACCGCAAGGTATTTCCGGGCGTCGGCGTTGCCGTCGGCGCGCAATCGGCGTATAAATTAGAAAACGCTAATATATGTCGAACCCGCTTGATCCCGACCCAATGGGCTCGATAGCACGCAAGGAACCGAAGCCGATGACACTCAAGTGGATGCGCCCGGCCCTCTGGGGTCTGTTGTTGTTGCCATTTTCCGCCCAGGCGGACTTCCCGTTCGACACGGCGACCGCGGAGCGACAGACGCTCGCGCAGGAGCGCATCCTGGATGGCCGAGTCGAGGCCGTTCAGCGTTCCACGATCTCGGCGCAGACCTCCGGCCGGGTGCGCGAGATCTACGTCGACGTAGACGACTTCGTCGAGGCGGACGAGCTGCTGTTGCGCATTAGCGATTCGGAGCAGCAGGCGCGTGTGAGTCAGGCCGAGGGCGATCTGGCCGAGGCCCGTGCCCGCTTTGGCGAAGCACGCTCCGAGTTCAATCGTATCCAGGACGTATTCGATCGCGGCGTGGTATCGCGTTCGGAGTTCGAGCGCGCGGAGGCCGAGCTGGAATCGGCCCGGGCGCGTTTGCGCTCGGCCGAGGCCCGCGTCGAGGAGGCTCGCGAGCAGCTCGGTTACACCGAGGTGTTCGCGCCGTTTTCCGGAATCGTTACCGAGCGCCACGTGGAGTTCGGGGAGTCGGTCAGCCCCGGCTCGCCGCTGCTCTCGGGGATTAGCCTGGACCGTCTGCGCGTAGAGGTGGATATCCCGCAGCGGCTGATCCACGCGGTACGCGAGCGCCGCGAGGCCGAGGTGCTGCTGAATGACGACCGTCGCCTGGCGGCCGAGAGCCTGACCATCTTCCCCTATGCCGATCCGGCGAGCTCCACCTTCCGTATCCGCGTGAATCTGCCGGAGCAGGAGGACCTGGGGCTGTTCCCCGGCATGTTCGTGAAGACGGCGTTCTTCCTGGATGACGTCGAGCGCCTGACGGTCCCGCGCGAGGCCGTCGTCTATCGCAGTGAGGTCACCGCTGTGTACGTGATCGACGACGAGGACCGGGTACGTTTCCGTCAGGTCCGTGTCGGGCGCACGCATGACGGATACATTGAGATCCTCGGTGGCCTGAGCGAGGGCGAGCGCGTGGCGCTGGACCCGGTGCATGCGGCGATCTACCTGAAGGAACATCAGCAGGTGGGCGCCGATGAGTGATGCCAGCACGGACGCGGCATCCGGCCGCATGGGGATCTCCGGGCGTATCGCCAAGGCTTTTCTGACCACCCAGATCACGCCGCTGCTGGCCCTGGTGGGGCTTCTGCTGGGGCTGTTCGCGATCCTCGTGACCCCACGCGAGGAAGAGCCGCAGATCAACGTGACCATGGCGGATGTGTTCATCCCGTTCCCCGGGGCGAGCGCCGAGGAGGTCGCGCAACTGGTGGCGACACCGGCCGAGCAGGTGCTCTCGGAGATCGAGGGCATCGACGACATCTATTCCACCTCGCGCCCGAACATGGCGCAGGTCACCATCCAGTTCGAGGTCGGCGAGGACCGCACCGCGGCGCTCGTGCGCCTGTACAACCAGGTGTTCTCCAACCAGGACTGGTTGCCCGAGGGCCTGGGGGTCGGCGAGCCGATCATCAAGCCGATGGGCATCGACGACGTGCCGATCGTCAACGTGACGCTGTGGACCGAGGACGGGGATCGCGGCGGTCATGACCTGCTGCGCGTGGCACATGCGCTGGAATCGGAACTCAAGCGCGTCCCCGGGACCCGTGATATCTATACCGTCGGTGGTCCGGATCATGTAGTGCACGTACGCTTCAAGCCGGAGACGCTGGCGGCCTACAACCTGTCGGTGGACGACCTGCGCGACAGCCTGCAGGCCTCGAATTTCTCGCGCGATGCCGGCCGGCTCTACCAGGACGACCAGGAGATCCTGATCCAGGCCGGCGATTTCATCACCGAACCAGAGGCCTTCGCTGGCCTGGTGGTCGGGATGCACGACGACCGCCCGGTCTACCTGTCCGATGTCGCCGAGGTGATACAGGGCCCGGCATATGCGACCGAGCATGTGCGCTTTGCCCATGGCGCGGCGGCCGGGGATCACGCGCGTGTCGGCGAGAGCCACCCGGCGGTCACCGTGGCGATCGCCAAGCAGCCGGGCACCAACGCCCCGGACATCGCCGATGCCCTGATCGAGCGGCTCGAGCAGCTGCGCGGGACGTACATCCCCGACGGCATCGAGACCACGATCACCCGCAACTATGGCGCGACCGCCGACGACAAGGCGAACACCCTGATCCAGAAGCTGATCCTCGCGACGGCCTCGGTCGTGATCCTGGTCTGGATCGCGCTCGGCTGGCGCGAGGCCTTCATCGTTGGCGTGGCGGTGGTGATCACGCTGGCGATCACGCTGTTCGCCTCCTGGGCCTACGGCTTCACGCTCAACCGCGTGTCGCTGTTCGCGCTGATCTTCTCCATCGGGATCCTCGTGGACGACGCGATAGTGGTGGTGGAGAACATCCACCGGCACATGGTCCAGGGCGGCAAGAAGTTCCTCGAGGCGATCCCCCATGCGGTCGACGAGGTGGGCGGGCCGACGATCCTCGCCACCTTCACCGTGATCGCGGCGCTGTTGCCGATGGCCTTCGTCACCGGTCTGATGGGGCCGTACATGAGCCCGATCCCGATCAACGCCTCGATGGGGATGATCATCTCGCTGGCCGTGGCTTATGTGGTCACGCCGTGGCTAACCTACAAGGTCTTGCGGCGCCAGGCCGAGCAGTATGAACACGCGGCCCCGGCCGCCGGCGGCCACGCCGCGCAGGGCGAGAGCGCCTCCGCCGGGCTAATGAAGATCTTCAACACCCTGCTGCTGCCGTTCCTGGGGACCGGTGGGCGCAAGAAGGCCAATCGTCTCGCGCTGTGGGTCGGCACGCTGGTGCTGATCCTGGGCTCCGTCTCGCTGGCGTACTTCCAGCTGGTGGTGATGAAGATGCTGCCCTTCGACGACAAGTCGGAGTTCCAGGTGGTGCTGGACATGCCGGAAGGGACCAGCCTGGAGCGCACCTCCATGGTGCTGTCCGAGATGGCCGACTACCTCAAGACCGTGCCCGAGGTCGACAACGTGCAGACCTATGCGGGTACGGCCGCACCGATCAACTTCAACGGCCTGGTACGGCAGTACTACCTGCGCGAGGGTTCACATGTCGGGGACATCCAGGTGAACCTGACCCATGAGTCCGAGCGCTCGCGCAAGAGCCACGACATTGCTCTCGGCGTGCGCGAGGCGATCAACGCGATCGCCGACCGCCACGACGCGGCGGTGAAGGTGGTCGAGGTGCCGCCGGGGCCACCGGTGATGTCGCCGATCGTGGCCGAGATCTACGGCCCGGACTATGCGGGCCAGATCGAGGTCGCCAAAAAGGTGCGCGAGTTATTCGAGAACACCGAGGGCATCACCGACATCGACGACTCGGTGGAATACCCGGGGCCGAAGAAGATCCTGCAGGTGGACCGCGAGCGGGCTGCACGCCTGGGCGTGTCGCAGCAGGCGGTGGTCAAGGCGATCGAGACTGCGCTGTCCGGCGAGGACGTGACCTACCTCTACGGTTCCAACGTGAAGTACGCGGTCCCCGTGCGGCTCGAGTTCGAGCAGGCCGAGAAGGGCAGCCTGGACCCGGTGCTGGGGCTCAAGGTGCGCTCGCGCGACGGCGCCCTGGTGCCACTGTCCGAGGTCGTCAACGTGGTGGACTCGACCCTCGAGCACTCGATCCACCACAAGAACCTGCTGCCGGTGGTCTACGTGATGGGCGACCTGGCCGGCGGGCTGGACAGCCCGTTGTACGGCATGTTCGACATGTTCTTCGGCCTGCGCGACACGCCGATGGCCTACGACGAGCCGCTGGAACAGCTGTTCATCAACCAGCCGGACAACCCGTACAACTTTTCGCTGAAGTGGGATGGCGAGTGGCAGGTGACCTACGAGACCTTCCGCGACATGGGTATCGCCTACTCGGTGGGTCTGATCCTGATCTACCTGCTGGTGGTCGCGCAGTTCCGTTCGTACATGGTGCCGCTGATCATCATGGCGCCGATCCCGCTGACGGTGATCGGGGTGATGCCGGGCCATGCGTTCATGGATGCCTTCTTCATGGACGCCAAGTTCACCGCGACCTCGATGATCGGGATGATTGCGCTGGCCGGGATCATTGTGCGCAACTCGATCCTGCTGGTGGACTTCATCAACGACGAGATCCGCCGTGGCGTGGAGGTGATCGAGGCGGTGGTGCACGCGGGTGCGGTGCGCGCCAAGCCGATCATCCTGACCGGGCTGGCGGCGATGGTCGGCGCCGGGTTTATCCTCGACGACCCGATCTTCTCGGGCCTGGCGATCTCGCTGATCTTCGGCGTGTTCGTCTCGACCCTGCTGACGCTGGTGATCATCCCGGTGCTGTACTACCTGTACGTGCGCAACCGGGTCGATCTGATCCGCGCCCAGACGGCGTAGGCCGGCCCCTTCATTGCGAGGAGCGTAGCGACGAAGCAATCGCCATGGTGGACTCCGGGCCCCAGCGCGCTGCCAGCGTCAACCGATTGCCGCGACGCCTTCGGCTCCTCGCAATGACGCCGGCCGGGACGGGCGCTGTGTCTCGGCGCGTTGCTGCACGGCAATGCCCGAGCCCGGGTCCGGCGTTTTCGCTGCGGGCGCGCGAGCCGCTACAATCCCGGCTTTGACCGAACTGGAGTGACCCGATGGATGTCGAGATGGGAGAAGAGGGCCTGAACGTCCTCGGGATCAGCCGCGAGCAATGCGCAACGCTGGTCGAGGTGCTGAAGGCCAGCGAGGACCAGCGCTTCATGGACGATCCGGAGCTGCGCAAGCTGTTCAAGCTGCTGGCCGTGCTGCAGAGCGACCTGTGGGACGACATGACCGCCGGGCAGTTCGACTTCGCCCCCTACAAGAAACAGTAGCGACTCGCGCGCTGCCCCCTCAGGAGCCTCGAATGTCCGACAACGGATCCCGCCGTCCCTCGAACTTCGTAATCGGCAATATCTTCCTCGGCGCGGCCGCGCTGATGCTGTTCTTCTTCGTCACCCTGTGGGAGATCCTGGGCGTGGTGGCCCTGGTCCTGTGGATGGCGCTGGCGGCCATCGGGGTCTACTTCATCGTGAAGGACAAGGACATCAATCCCGGCGGCCCGCCCAATTAGGGAAACACTGATTTCAGTGTTTCCCAAGGGGAACCTGCTTCCCTGGGAAGGTGACCGCCATGCCCGTCCGTTTCGGTACGGGATGTGATTCGGCCGGTGGCTGTGCCCGGCGTCCGACCTCCCGTCAACCGGGTATGTGACCCGACCACCGAGGACAGCCGCCATGAACCTGCGTGAGCAGCACCCGACCGGCGCGCGCCTGCAGGCCGAGTTTTTGCAATCCCTTCCGGAACACGTCACCCGCCTGCGCGAACTTGCCCGGAACCTGGAGGAAGCCGCTTCGCCGGCCCAGGCACGCGACCTACTGGGGCAGCGGATCAGCGAGCTCCGGCACTCGGCCGAGGTGTTCGGGATTCCGGTGGTCGGGGCAGCGGTGGCAACCCTGGCCGACTCGCTCGATGCCTCCACCGGAGACTCGGATCTGGTCGATCGTGACCAATGGGACAACGCCCTGGACCGGCTCGCGGCGATTGCCGCCCAGCATGCGCGTGGCGACGCCCTCGCCATCGCCAGCCGGGTGCAGCCGTTGTCCGGCGCGCGTGCGGACGGGCGGGTGCTGGTCGTCGTGGATGATGACGCCCTGGCGCGCGATATCGTGCTGATGCTCCAGGACCACGGGTTCCGGACGGACCAGATCCCGGTCCGTGATTCGCAGGCCCCGCAGCCCCCCGACGACGACCCCTACACCGCGGTCGTCCTCTGCGCCGGTGTGGTGATGCCCGGCACCGTGATTACGAATGATTTTGCTGGGTGCCTGGCGCCGGGGCACGCGCGCCTTCCGGTGCTGGCGGTAGCGCGGGAATGGAATCCCGGTGCACGGCTGGATGCCGTGCGCCAGGGGGTGGCCCGCTGCCTGGATTATCCACTCGACGGGGATACCCTGATCGAGCAGTTGGTCCAGATCGGGGGTGTGATAACCGAGAGCGACTACCGGGTCCTGTTAATCGCCGGTGCCGAACAAGAAGGCGTGGAGCGCACGCTGCTCGATGCAGGCTATCGTGTGGAGCGGGCGGAAGAGCCGGACCGCCTGGTGGAGGTCATGGACGAGCTCGACCCCGAGGTGGCCATCCTTGATGTCGAATCCCTGGACTGCTCGGCGCTCGAGGTGGCCGCGGTTCTGCGGACCCGGCAGAGCGGGGGCTCGATTCCACTGGTGATCCTGACCGCGGATGCCTCGCGTACCAATGCCCTGATGACGCTTCATCCGGGCGTGTGCGGTGTACTCCTGAAGCCGCTGGAGGCCAGTCGGGTCCTCGCGGTGGTGACCAATCGGGCGCGCCAGTTGCGCGAGATGGACAGTGTCAGCCGTTCCTACCGCGAAACCCTCTACGAGCGCGAACGGGAGCATCTCGCCGTCAACGAGCATGCCCTCGTCAGCATTGCCGATGCCCGGGGCGACATCATTTATGCCAACAGGCGGTTCGCCGAGGTCAGCGGATACATGGTCGAAGAGCTGCTCGGGCAAAATCATCGAGTGGTGAAGTCCGGGCAGCATCCGCCGCACTTCTACACCCGCATGTGGGAGACCATCACGGCGGGCCAGGTCTGGCAGGACGAGATCTGCAATCGGGCACGTGACGGTTCGCTGTACTGGGTCGACACCACGATCGTGCCGTACCTGGATGCCGAAGGCGTGCCCTATCAGTTCGTGTCCATCCGCACGGAGATCACCACGGTCAAGCGCCAGGAACAGCGCCAACGCTCGAGCCAGATCTTCGCCAATATGGGCACTTGGGAATGGACGCCCGACCAGGAGCGCCTCGAATGGTCCGAGCGGATTCCACCGCTGCTGGGTTACCGCGACGGTGCGGTCGAACCGACGGTTACCAACTTCATGCACGCCGTGCATCCGGAGGATCGCGATCGGATGCGCAACGCCATCTCGAGCAGCCTGCGTCGGGGCGCGCACTTCGAACTGGAGCACCGGGTGCTGTGGCCCGACGGCTCCGAACACTGGCTGCTACAACGGGGCGACGCCGTTCGGGACGCCGATGGCAGCGTGCTGTACATGCTGGGCGTGATGCAGGACATCACCAAACGCAAGCACTCCGAGCTGGCGCTGTCGGAGCTGTCGACACGGTTGCTGGAGGCACAGCGACTGGCCCGGCTCGGTCACTGGGAATACGAAGTGCGCAGCGACCGACTGACCTGGTCGAAGGTGATTTACGAGATGTTCGAGATGATCGCCGGGAACGGCCATCTCGCCCGGGATGACTATCAACGCCTAGTGCATCCGGACGACCGCGAGCGGGTGCAGGCATTCGAGGCCGGTCTGGCCGACTCCGGACACGGCGAGATCACCCATCGCGTGCAGCTCCCGGACGGCATGGTCCGCTACGTTCATCAAATCGCTACGGCTACGTTCGACGACGGCGGTGAGGTGGTCCGCCTCTCGGGCACGCTCCAGGATCTGACCGAATTGCACGAGGCTCAGGATCGGCTGACCCTGTTCGGGCGAATCATCGAATCAGCCGAACAGGGCGTTGCGGTGGTGGACCGGGAAGGTTGTTTCGTGTACGTCAATCCGGCAGCGCTGGATCTGGTCGGTTATCGCCTGGATGAGATGGTCGGCCGCAGCTTCCGCGCAATGGGCATTATCCCCGAGGAGGCGCGCGAGGAGGCTCAGGAGATCGATCGGGTGCTGGCGGAGGGCGGGGTATGGACTGGGCTGTTGCCTCACCGCTGCGCCAACGGGGCCGTATTCGTCACCGCAAGCACCATCAGTGTTGTGCGCGACGAGCACGGTGATCCGCAGTATGGCTTCAATATCTTCAGTGATTACACCGATGAGTTGCGGCGGCGCGAAGAGCTCCGTCAGGCGCGTGATGCCTCAGAGCGTGCGAACCGGGCGAAGTCGGAATTCCTGTCCAGCATGAGTCACGAGCTGCGCACGCCAATGAATGCCGTGCTCGGCTTCGCCCAGTTGCTGGAGCGCGACCCCGGACTGGGCGAGCGCCAGCATTCGCATGCGACCGAGATCCGCCGCGCCGGCTCGCACCTGCTGGACCTGATCAACGAGGTCCTGGATCTGGCCCGGATCGAGGCCGGGCGGCTGAAGATCGACCTGCAGCCGGTCTTCGTGGCGCCGGTGGTCACCGACTGCCTGTCCCTGACCCGTGCCCTGGTCGATGAACATGCGGTGCACTGCGAGGCCGAAGTGGCTGATGATGTGCAGGTGCAGGCGGACCCCCTGCGCCTGAAGCAGGTCCTGCTGAACCTGGTGGGCAACGCGATCAAGTACAACCGCCGCGGCGGCGAAGTCCGTGTCGGTGTCACGCCGCAGCGGGATGTCGTCGAGATCGCGGTAAGCGATAGCGGACCCGGGATCGCGCTGGAGGATCAGGCGCGGCTGTTCGAACCCTTTGAGCGGCTGCATGCCGATGGCGGTCGCGTCGAGGGTGCGGGCGTCGGACTCGCGGTCTCGAACAGCCTGGTCAAAATGATGGGGGGCGAGCTTGCGGTGGAATCGGAGCCGGGTGTCGGCAGCCGCTTCTGGTTCCGGCTGCCGCGTGCCGGGGCGGAGCCCCACGTGATGGATGACTCAACCGTCGAGTCCGGCGTGGACAAGGACCCGCATGTCCTGTTGATCGAGGCCGACCCCGAACACCTCGCGAGGCTCCAGACCATGTTCGAGGGGCAGGTGGGGCTGCAGCCGTTGTGCGCGACCTCGGCGGTGGAGGGTCTGGACCTGGCGCTGCGCCATGTGCCGGCCCTGGTGGTGCTGGCACTGGACCTGCCGGTGATGGATGGCTTCCAGGTCCTGCGCGCGCTGCAGGCGGACCCCGCCCTG
This sequence comes from Thioalkalivibrio sp. ALRh, assembly GCF_000381425.1. NCBI lineage: Bacteria > Pseudomonadati > Pseudomonadota > Gammaproteobacteria > Chromatiales > Ectothiorhodospiraceae > Thioalkalivibrio > Thioalkalivibrio sp. ALRh. Next base: position 641,445 of record NZ_KB906519.1, on the reverse strand, counting down.
GCGCCAATCCCTGTAGTTGCGGTCGGGGGGGGCGAGGATTCAGAGAGGACTGAACGCGCCCGCCATGCACCCTTCCGGCGCGTGCTGACCCGGCCGGTGTCGGCGGACGATCTGGCCGCGTTGCTGGACGATCTCGCGATCTGTCAGAGGTAGAGGAAGCCGACGATCGCGACCGCCGCGATCACGGCCACCGCATCGGCGCTCAGCGCCGCGGCCAGGGTGTGGCGTACGCGCTTGACGCCGATCGCGCCGAAGTACACGGCGAGCACGTAGAAGGTCGTCTCGGTCGAGCCCTGCAGGGTGGAGACCAGGATGCCGACATGGGTGTCCGGGCCGGTGGCCGGGTCCTGCATGATGCCGGCCATGATGCCGTAGGCGCCGGAGCCGGACAGCGGACGCAGCAGGGCCATCGGCAGGGCCTCGGCCGGCAGGCCGAACGGGGTCGTCAGTGGCCCGACCAGCCCGACGAACATGCCCAGCGCACCACTCTCGCGCAGCATCCCCACCGCGACCAGGATCGCCACCAGATAGGGGATGATGCGCAGGGCCACGTTGAAGCCCTCCTTGGCCCCCTCGACGAAGACCTCGTAGACCGGCACCCCGCGGATCACCCCGTAGGACAGGAACCCCACCACCAGCCCGGGGATGATCCAGGGGGCGATTGCCTGGCCGTACACGATCGTCAGCGGGATGATCGCCAGCACCCCCAGCAGGACCAGGATCGAGACCCAGGCCGGGTAGCCCTCGGTGGGGACCTCGATGTTCATCGGCTGCTGATCGGGCTGGGCGCTGTCCTGCTCGCGATTCTCGGCCTTCGCCGGTTCGGTGCTGTCCTGGCTCGCTTCCCGGATCGTGTCTTCCAGTTCGTCGGAGCCGGCGGAGGCATCCGCGTCGATCGAGCGGGTGGGGGCCGGGCTGCGGAAATAGCGCTGCAGGATCAGGGCACTGGTGATGCCGGCGATGGTCGCGAACAGCGTGGCGAACAGCGTGGTCGGCAGGATCGCCGCCGGGGCCTCGGAGCCGAGCGAGGCACGCAGCGCGATCACCCCGGTGGGCAGCAGCGTAATGCTGGAGGTGTTGATTGCCAGGAACAGCGCCATCGCATTGGTCGCGGTGCCCGGGTGCGGATTCAGCTTCTCCAGCTCCTGCATCGCGCGGATGCCGAACGGGGTCGCGGCGTTGCCCAGCCCCAGGATGTTGGCGGAGAAGTTCAGGATCATCGCGCCCATCGCCGGGTGCTCCGGCGGGACCGACGGAAACAGGCGGGTCATCAGCGGGCGCAGCAGGCGGGCGAGCACGGTCAGCAGGCCGCCGGCCTCGGCGATCTTCATCAGCCCGAGGAACAGCGCCATTACCCCGACCAGCCCCAGCGCCAGTTCGACCGCCGAGCCGGCGGCATCGATCGCGCCCTCGGACAGGGCCTGCATCGGCTGTTCGTCGGGGTCGGTGGACTGGAACTCGCGGATCGCGGCCGTAGCCACGGCGATCACGATCAGCGCGAGAAAGATCAGATTCATGCGGCGCCCGCCCCTGGCCGCGCGCGCATCAGCGGTTCTCCCCGCGCGATACCCCGCGCAGCACGGCGTCCATCGCGCGCGCCGGCAGCAGCCACTTCAGGAAGGCGAACAACTTGGTCGGGAAGGTGATGCGGTAGCGCACCCGCGGGCGGCGGGCCTCCAGGGCATGCATCACGCAGCGGGTGACGGCCTCCGGGCCGAGGGTGAACGGGGCATCGGACTCGGAATTGGCCATGCGCGCCTCGGCCGCGCGGTAGGTCTCGGCCCAGGGGCTGTGCTCGCGGTGGATGTGGCGGCGGAAGGCCTTCAGGGCGTTGGCGCGGAAGGCACTGCGGATCGGGCCGGGCTCGACCAGGCTCACATGGATGCCCGTGCCGTGCAGCTCCTGGCGCAGGGTGTCGCTCATGCCCTCGATCGCGAACTTGGACGTCACATAGGCCCCGCGCAGGCGCAGGGCGGCAAAGCCCAGCACCGAGGAGTTCTGGATGATTCGTCCCTCCCCGGCACGGCGCATCGCGGGCAGTACCGCATTGGTCAGCTCCAGCCAGCCGAGTACGTTGGTCTCGAGCTGGGCGCGCAGGGTGGCGCGCGAGAGGTCCTCCACCGCGCCGGGCTGGCCATAGGCGCCGTTGTTGAACAGGCCGTAGAGATGCCCGTCGGTGCGGTGCAGGATCTCGGTGACCGCGCTGTGGATGCTGGCGGAGTCGTCCAGATCCAGCTGCAGGGCCTCGAAGCCCTCCTTCTTCAGGCGCGCAACATCCTCGCCGCGACGGGCGGTCGGGAACACGCGGTAGCCGCGCTCGCGCAGCGCACGGGCGGCGTGCAGTCCGATCCCGCTGGAGCAGCCGGTAATCAGGACGGCACGGGGCCAGGACTCGCTCACCGGTCGCGGCTCAGTAGGTCAGGGTGGCCACATCGTCCTCGACCACCTCGCCGATAAAGGCGCCCCCGCCGCGCATGCCGTCCAGTTCGGGGATCGCGTTGTCCAGGGTCAGGCCGTTTTCGTCCATTGCGCCGGCGCAGGCGTAGAAGCGGCAGCCGGCCTCGTGGGCATCCTGCATGAAGCTGTAGACCGATTTCTCCTTCGCCTCGCCGGGGTAGATCTTGTCCGCCACGCCCTGGCGCAACAGGCGCGTGGTGCCGGCGGCGAAGTACATCTCGACTTCCAGATCCATCGCGGCGGCGACGGTCGCCTGGAAGAACGGGGCCCCCAGCGTGCCGGGGCGGTCCAGGTCCAGGTTCAGCAGCATGATCACGATCTTTTCGGCCATGACGGGTCCTTGCGGGCAGTACGTTCGGGTATGGGGCGAATGATCGGCGCTGCGGCCTCGCGGCGCAAACACGGATTGCCACCGGGGAAAGCCTTTTATTCCCGGGAAACGCCCGCATAATACGCCTCGAACCGTTTTGTTGCGGCCGTTGTCGCGGACGCGAAGCCTGAGGAATACACGCATGCCCATTTACGAGTATCAGTGCAAGGACTGTGGCGAGATTTCCGAGATCCTGCAGAAGATCTCCGATCCGCCGGCCACCACCTGTCCCGAATGTGGCGCCGAGGCCCTGACCAAGCAGGTCTCCGCTGCCGGCTTTCGCCTGGCGGGGGGCGGCTGGTACGAGACTGACTTCAAGAAAGACGGCAAGCGCAATCTGAAGGATGGCGGTGGTGCTGGCAGCGGTTCCGGCAAGGGCGATTCCACGGCGACCTCGAAAGCGGCAGCGACCGGAACCTGATCGATGCTGGTCTCCCTGCGCCGCTACCTGATTGCAGGGCTGCTGGTCTGGCTGCCGCTGATCGTCACCGGCTTCGTTATCAAGCTGCTGGTCGATCTGCTGGACTTCACCATTCTCCTCCTGCCGCCGGCCTGGCGGCCGGAGGCCTTGCTTGGCTTTTCGATCCCCGGTGCCGGGATCGTGGTCGCGATCGTGGTTGTGTTCGTCACCGGCGTGATCGTGGCCAATATTGTCGGGCGCAAGCTGGTCTCGGTGGGCGAATCCATCGTGCACCGCATCCCGCTGGTCAGCTCGATCTACGGGGCGGTGAAGAAGGTCACCGAGACGGTGCTGACCGATGGTGGCCAGGCCTTTCGCAAGGTCGTGATGATCGAGTACCCGCGTCGCGGGCTGTGGTCGGTCGGTTTCATGACCGGCGTTGGTTACGGCGAGGTGCAGGAGCGTACCGAGCGCGAGGTGATTACCGTGTTCGTCCCCACCACCCCCAACCCGACCTCCGGCTTTGTGCTGCTGGTTCCGCGCGACGAGGCGGTCGAGCTCGACATGACGGTGGAGGACGGGCTCAAGTTCGTGATGTCCATGGGCGTGGTCACGCCGCTGTCGAGCCCGTCCGAGGCCCCGGCTCCGGTTGCGCGAGAGCAGGGCAAATCGTAAGATTTCCGGCCTTTTCGCGGGCGCAGGCGCGACGTTTGCCCCGTTTTCCCGACTAACCGTGCAGGCCCTTTCGGGCGTGCCCTTCGGCTGGAACAGCGTAATGCGAACTCATCTGTGTGGACGTGTCACCGAGAACGAACTCGACTCGGAGGTGACCCTTTGCGGCTGGGTGAATCGCCGGCGTGACCACGGGGGCGTGATATTCGTCGACCTGCGCGACCACACGGGGCGGGTGCAGGTGGTGTTCGACCCCGACCGCGAGGACGTCTTCGCCCGCGCCGAGCAGCTGCGTAGCGAGTTCGTGATCCGCATGACCGGCCGCGTGCGCCGCCGCCCCGAGGGCACCGAGAACCCCGACCTGTCCACCGGCGCGGTGGAGATCCTGGGTCTGGAGCTCGAGGTCCTGAACGCCGCGAAGACCCCGCCGTTCCCGCTGGACGACGAGGACGTCGGCGAGGACACCCGCCTGCGCTATCGCTACGTGGACCTGCGCCGCCCGGTTATGCAGGAGCGCCTGCGCCTGCGTGCGAAGGTCTCCGCGGCCATGCGCCGCTTCCTCGAGGAGCGCGACTTCCTCGACCTCGAAACCCCGATGCTGACCAAGGCCACGCCGGAGGGCGCACGCGACTACCTGGTGCCCAGCCGTACGCATCCGGGCAGCTTCTTTGCCCTGCCGCAGTCGCCGCAGCTGTTCAAGCAGCTGCTGATGATGTCCGGCATGGACCGCTACTACCAGATCACCCGCTGCTTCCGCGACGAGGACCTGCGCGCCGATCGCCAGCCGGAGTTCACCCAGCTGGATATGGAGATGGCCTTTGTCGACGAGGCCGACGTGATGGACGTGACCGAGGGCCTGATCCGCCACCTGTTCCGCGAGGTGCAGGGTGTCGAGTTGCCCGATCCGTTCCCGCGCATGGCCTACGCCGAGGCGATGGCCCGCTTCGGGTCGGACAAGCCCGATCTGCGCATCCCGCTGGAGTTCACCGAGCTGACCGAGGTGATGCAGGCGGTGGAGTTCAAGGTGTTCAACGGCCCGGCGAACGACCCCGAGGGCCGCGTGGCCGCGCTGCGCGTGCCGGGCGGGGCGAAACTGACGCGCAAGGAGATTGACGTCTACACCGAGTACGTCGGTCGCTACGGCGCGAAGGGCCTGGCCTACATCAAGGTCAACGACCCGGCGGACCTCGCGGGCGGGCTGCAGTCGCCGATCCTGAAATTCCTGCCGGAGGATGTGACCCGCCAGATCCTGGAGAAGACCGCGGCCGCCGCCGGCGACCTGATCTTCTTCGGTGCGGACAAGGCCTCGGTGGTCAACGAGGCGATCGGCGCGCTGCGTGTGAAGCTCGGCCACGACCTCGAGCTGGTCGAGGCGGGCTGGCAGCCGCTGTGGGTGGTCGACTTCCCGATGTTCGAGTACGACGACGAGGACAAGCGCCTGTACGCCCTGCATCACCCGTTCACCGCCCCGGCGGTGGACAGCCCGGACGCGCTGCGCAATAACCCGCGCGAGGCCCTGTCCCGTGCCTACGACATGGTGCTCAACGGCACCGAGGTGGGCGGTGGCTCCATCCGTATCCACAACCCCGAGATGCAGCAGGCCGCGTTTGAGGCCCTGGGCATCGGCGAGGACGAGGCGCGCGAGAAGTTCGGCTTCCTGCTGGATGCGCTGGAGTTCGGTGCCCCGCCGCACGGCGGCCTGGCCTTTGGCCTGGACCGCTTGGTGATGCTGATGAGCGGCGCCCACTCCATTCGCGACGTAATGGCCTTCCCCAAGACCCAGACGGCCGCCTGCCTGCTGACCGATGCCCCGGCGCCGGTCGGCGAGAAGCAGCTGCGCGAGCTGGGCATCCGTCTGCGCGCCAGCGCCACACAACAGGCCGGGTAGGCAACGGGCCGGTCGTTTACCATGGCCGGCATGCGCGCCAGCGTGGTTACGGTCCATGGCTGGCATATGCCGGGCCTGGAGCTGGCGCTGCTGGAACGCCGGCTGCGTGCGGCCGGGCTGGAGGTCCATCGCTTCCACTATGCCTCGCGCCGCCAGACCCCGGAACAGGCGGCGCGCGCCCTGGCCGCCTTCATTGAGGCAGTGCCCGGCGACCTGGTGCACCTTGTGGCCCATAGCCTCGGCGGCATCATCGTCCGCCATCTGTTTACCGTTGCCCCGGTCCAGCGCCCCGGTCGGATCGTGATGCTGGGCTCGCCGCTGGCGGGCAGCCGGGTGGCCGCGCGTCTGGCGCGCAACCGGCTCGGCCGCTGGTGGTTGGGGGCCGCGCTGGACCGCGGTCTGCTGGGGGGCAGCCCTGTCTTGCGCGGACGCGAAATCGGGATGATCGCCGGCAGCCGCCCACTGGGTCCGGCACCGCTGTTCGCGCAGATGCCGCCCCCGCATGATGGCTTCGTCGCCGTCGACGAGACACGCGGCCAGGATGTCACGCGCCACCTGACACTGCCGATCTCGCATACGGGGATGCTGTTCGATGCCACGGTGGCCCGCGAGACCCTGCACTTCCTCGATCGCGGCGACTTCCTTCCCTGAGCGGCCCCGTTCAGCGTTTCCCTCAGGCGGCGCCTCGCCGGGTCTCCAGCAGTTCTTCGATCTGACGCCGCCATTGCGGTTCCACCCCCTTGCTGTGCCACTGGCCGACGTCGGGGACGGGCGGTCGCGCGCCGGTCAGCCATGCGCCGAGACGCGTGGCCAGTGCTTGGGTATCACCGGCGGGGTAACGGCAGGTGGCCGGGTATTGCTCGGGGTATACCAGGGCATCCGGCACCAGTGGCAGTACGCCCGCGCGGGTGGCCTCCAGCAGCGAAAGACCCTGGAACTCGTGGCGGGCAGTGCTGACCACGATCCCCGCCCGGCACAGCCAGTATTCGTATTCCTCGCGCGAGCACTTGGCGTCCACGATGATGTGGTCAGCCAGATGCGTGCGGAGTCGTGTGAGGGCGTCCGGAATCCTGGCGGGCCGAGGGCCTAGCAGGGCCAGTCGGAAATCGATTCCCTCACGGGCCAGTTGCAGCAAGGCTTCCGCGAAGTCGTCCGGGGCCTTGTCGTACTCCCAGCGGTGATTCCACAAAATCAGGTTCGGGTCGCATTCTGCGTGGTCGGTGGTGGTGATGGCCTGGATCGGAACGGGCAGGATCTCGCTGCGCTCGTCGAGCGTCGTGCGCAGACCCGGGGGTACCTTGTCTGGCATACGTGCAAGCAGGCGGTCGACGCCATCGAGAAACGTATCGCGGTTGTAGCGCGAGTTGAACGCGATGCGGTCGGCCGCCAGGGCGCCGTAGAGCTGGACCATCTGCGGATCCACCGAGGGGTTCTGGCCGGGGCTGGTCGGGTAGGCGAACTGGTTTTCGTGGAAGTAGTACAGCGCAGGTGATTGCGCGAGTGCCGGGTGCAGGCCGCGCAGTGTGGCGAGATCGACCATGGAGGTCGCAACCATGGCGTCGGGTTGGGCGTCGCCGAGGCTGCGGAGCCAGGAGAGCGGGTTGCCCCGTATGCGCCAGCGGAAGTGGCGCCCCGGTAATTCCCGGCGATCCCAGTCGAACTCGGGGAATTGCCGGGTCAGCCAGTCGGCCCAGGCGGCATGGCTGTCCGCACGGTAGGCGGACAGTAGCAGGATGCGGGGTGCCGCGGGCTGCACACCTACGGGGCCCGGTCCGGCGGGAAGTCCGGCGAGGGGCGATTCAGATGGTAGCCCTGGACCATGTCGACCCCCAGGTCGGCCAGCATCGCAAGGGTGTCGCCGTCTTCGACGCACTCGGCCACGGTCCATTTTTCCAGTCCGCGAGCGACGTCGACCATCGCGCGGATGAATGCCTGGTTGTCGCGGTTGTTCGGCAGATCCCGCACGAACATGCCGTCGATTTTGAGCACCTGTACGCCCAGGTACTTGAGGTAGGCAAAGGTGGAGAAGCCGGAGCCAAAATCGTCCAGGCAGACGAGGCAGCCGGCCTGCTGCAACGCTTCGATGAAGCGCTGGGCGTCCTGCATCTCGGAGACGGCTGCCGTTTCGGTCAGTTCGATGATCAGCCGCCGGGGATTGACACCCTGCTGGCTCAGCTCGTTGGTGATGTATTGCGGCAGCCCGGGTTCGTCGAAGCTGCGACCGGAGATGTTGATCGCGATCCCCGGGAGTTCAGGGTGGCCGGCCAGGTGCGCGATGCTCTCGCGGATCACCCAGCGGTCGATATCGAGGATCTGCCCGGTCTTCTCGGCCACAGGGATGAACTGCCCTGGCATCACGACCTCGTCGGACGTCAGCGGGTCGCGCATGCGGACCAGGGCCTCCATGTGATTGAGCGCCCCGCTGTCCAACTGGTAGATCCCCTGGAAATGCAGCTCGAACTGCCCGCCCTCCAGCGCGTTGCCAATGCGCTGGCTCCAGCTCATTCGCTCGAGCATGCGTTCGGCGGTGTTGCGGCTGGCGTCGAATACCGCCCAGGTGTTTTTGCCCGAGTCCTTGGCCTGGTACATCGCGGCATCGGCATGCGCCACCAGGTCTTCGACGTTGTCTCCGTGCTCGGGGTAGCGGGCGATCCCGATGCTCGCGGTCAGGCGGTAGTTTTGGCCGCGGAAGCGGAACGGAATCGCGGAGATCGCGCGGGCCACGCGTTCGGCCAGCCCTTCAGGTTCCCGTTCGGATGCCTGGTCGACGAGGATCGCGAACTCGTCGCCGCCAAGGCGGGCAAAGATCTCCTCCTCGCGTACGAGGCTTGCGATCTCGCCCGCCGCGCGCACCAGGACCGTGTCCCCGGCGCGGTGGCCGAAGGTGTCGTTGATGGTCTTGAACTCGTCGAGGTCGAAGTAGATCAGTGCGAGCTGGGTCTCGCGACGGCGGGCGTTGTGGATCGCATGCTCCAGCTGGCGCTGGAAGCGGTGGCGGTTGTACAGGCCCGTGAGCGGGTCGTGCTCGGCCAGATAGACCAGTTGCTGAGCGGTCTGACGCTCGTGGGTGACATCCTCGTACAGCCACAGCCGGCCAATGGAGCGCTCGTCGGCATCGTGTACCGGATAGGACAGCTGCGTGAGAATCCGGCCATCGTAGAGATCCACCTCGAAGCGTTCGCTGATCTCGTGGGTGTCGAGGACGTGCAGCACGTGGCGCGAGGCGTGATCAGGCCGGGCAAAGCGATGGGTGGAATGTTCCAGCATTGCACGCGAGGGCTGGCCGACCAGGTCGATTTCGTCGGCGATCGCCCACATGCGGCGAAATGCCGGGTTCACGTACTCGATGTACCCCTCGCGATCCTCGAACAGGATGCCGATGCTCATGGCCGACAGCAGCGAGGCCATGCGTCCCTGCTCGCGCCGCGTAAGTTCCAGCAGCCGGGCCTGCTCGTCGCGCGAGGTCTCCAGGCTTTCCAGTGCCTCCAGAAGTGCTTCTTCATTGCGCCTGCGCTGGCTGATGTCGTGCACGATGGCGACATAGCGCGGGCGTTCACCCCGGGGGGCGACCAGCTGCAGGGAGATGTGTACGGGGATCAGATGGCCGGCGATGTGCTGGTGCGTGGTCTCGAACAGCAACTGGTCGCGCTCCCCTCGCCGCAGGGGTTCCAGCATGCTGCGGAAACGGGTCTCGGGGAACTCCGGTTTGATGTCGTAAGGGTGCAGTTGCAAGAGCTCGTCGCGAGTACGCCCGGTCTGGTCCATTGCGCCCTGGTTGACATAGATGAACTGCAGGCTGTCCACGTCGAACAGGAAGACGCCATCCAGCGTCAGGTCCAGCGTGCTGCGAAAGGCCTCGAGCTCCTCGCTGCGGCGTTCGAGTTCGTGGGAGGTGGTGACCAGCTCGTGGGCGTCGATCACATGACCCTGAAGATAGATGAGCCGCCCGTGTGCGTCGTACACGCCGGTCCCGCGTTCGAAGACCCAGCGCAAAGATCCGTCCCGGTTTACCGCTCGATACTGGATCTGATAACTGCCGTCTCGCTTGAGCCCTTCCTGCACGCCCTCCCAGGTATAGTCGGTATCGTCCGGGTGGACCCAGGCGGCGAAGGTGATGTCGCCACGATAGAAGTCGCGGGCCTCGTAGCCGGTCAGCTCATGCACCCCACCGTCGACGAAGATCACGTCCCACTGCGGGTTGTTGCGGCAGCGGTAGACAAAGCCATTGACCGTGTCCAGCACCCGTAGCAGGTCGTCGCTGTGCTGCGCGCCGAGACTGCGTGCGAGGCTGATCAGCGCCAGGGTGAAGAGCATCGCGGCACCGGTGCGCAGTGACTGGATCGGGACCCCGGTTGCGGCCAGGAAATCGCCCTGCGTGGGCAGCCATGGGGGGAGGCCGAAATCAACCTGTGCCGGGAAAGGCAGAAACGCGGCATAGGCCAGGAACGCGAAGGCTGCGATCCCCAGCGCCGGGATATGCCGCTGCATCTCCGGCTGCGCCTCCGGGGGGCGAACGTGCAGCAGGAACGCGAGCCCTGTGAGGAGCGCGCCGGGGAATCCGATCAGGTAGCGGGCGCCATTGGCGAGGCCCGTTGCCGGCTCAACGACGACCAGGAGCATTGTGCTCAGGCCGATAGCGAGACCCCCGTATATCCCCCAGGCTGGCAGGTGCAGGCCGGGGCGGATATCGAGCAGCGCGCGCCGACCGAACTCCAGCAGGGGCAGATAGGAGATCGCGAGCCAGGTGGCCATGAACCAGCGATCGGACACTATGCCCAGTTCTTGATGCAGGCCGATCGCGTTGAGGAAACCATAGGTCCCGTGCAGCAGACCGAACGGCACCAGCCACCCGACATGAGCGGCGAAAGGTACAAACCGTTCGCGGCGCGGCAGCATCAGCGCCACGATGCCGAGGGTGAAGAACGCGAGCCCGTTGAGCGCGTACAGCAGCGTCAGTGGCGTGGTGTCCAGGCCCACTGGCTAGAGGGGGGCTCTGATTGGAGAACGATGTTGCTCGGGGCCGGGGCAGGCGCTCGAACGGGAGTGGGGCACGCGGAGCTCCTTAAACGGGCGGTTCATCGTCCGATAACGTCCAGAAGGCCAAAAATTTGAGGCGCTGCGGCGTAAGCGTGACCGGTTTGTGACCCAGTCCGCAAGTCGTACCGTTCAATTGCGGAGGCTATAAACGTGAACACCGCCCGGAGGCGGTGTTCGCAGGTGCCGTCAGGCGGTGTGGTGATCAGCCGCCACGGACATGGGCATCGCACCAGCCGTCGGCGTTGACCAGGACGTCCTGGAAGGCCTGGTGGTGGCAGCCACCCCAGCCGTTGTCCTCTTCGCCCGCCCAGAAGGCGCAGTTGTCGCACACGGCACCGTCTTCGTAGGCGTCGTGGCCGGATGCGTCGGACGCATCGTTCACGTAGTCATGGGCGTGACCGTCTTCGGCCTTCGGCTTGGCATAGGCAACGCCGAAGGTGGTCAGACTTGCGAGCGGGACGGCTGCCACAGCCATGGAGGCGCGGCGGAGAAAGGCTCGGCGGTTCGCGTTCGGTTGATCGGACATGGAGTGACCTCCGTAGATCATATGAATTTTTTAGCGCTTAATTTGACCCGAGGCATGGTTGAAGCATGCCGGACGGATCGCTGGATTAGAGCGAGGGAATATCCAGATGTTCCCGTGGTGGGCAACTTCTGCCTGATTCAAAGACACGCTCCGCACCCTTCGATGCATCGGGCGGCGAAAAAATTCCGTTCCCTGGTGGCCCGCCCCGGTTTCTATGGGCTCGGGGATCAACTAATATCAGCAGGTGCTGAAGTTCCTGCTGGCGGTGGCGGCACGACGCGCCAGCGGAGCTTCAGGTCCCCGTCAATGACTCACTGGAGGTGTCCCATGCTCAAGCTACGTACGTCCCTTGCTATGTTGGCCGCTGGTTCTCTTGCGCTGGCCGGAACGACGGTCCAGGCGCAGGAACGCGTGGGCATGGAACCCAGTATCGCCGTCATGCTCGGCTCGGTCTCGCCGGACGCGTCGGGGGCCTCGACGGACTGGGGCTATGGCATCGAGCTGGGTGCAAATTGCCAGCTGCTCCAGCCGCGCACCGGTGTCCTGCGCCACCAGCTGAGCGTTTCCCGATACTCCGAGAGCCCGCTGCGCATGACCAGCACCGAGCTGAATACCCACTGGATGTTCGAGACCGCACCGAACCTTGAGCTGGGTTTCGGTCCCGGCCTGGGCTATGTGCGTGCGGAATTGGGTGATGACACCAACGGCCTGTGGGCGGCTCAGTTCGGCGGCAGCCTGAAGTACACCATGGACAACAATATGTTTCTTGGCGTCGAGGCCCGCTATCAGTTCACGGAGAGTGATCGCTTCCGTAGCGGCCGCGGTCGCGAGGACGTCGACAATCTGCGGGTGATGGCCAAGCTGGGCGTGCATTTCTAGCCGGCCACCGGCTGAACGGCGGGGCTGAATCAGGCCCCGCGCCCTGCCCGCCGAGGCTTGCCGGTCGCGGGGTCTTGTTCGAGGATGGGGGTTCATCTCTCGGCACCGATACCGAATGGACGAATCGCAAAACGCGCAGTCCCCCAGGGACGAGACCATCGCCTGGCATGCCCTTGATCCCGATGCCGCCCTGAGCGAGCGCAACAGTCGCCGCGAGGGGCTGTCCACTGACGCGGCCCGGGAACGCCTGGACCAGTACGGCAGGAACCAGCTGCGCCCGCCGGAGCAGGCGGGCCTGATCCGGCGTTTCTTTCGCCATTTCCACAACATCCTGATTTACATTCTGCTGGCCGCGGCGGCCGGTACGGGCCTGCTCGGTCACTGGGTCGACACCGGCGTGATCCTGGCCGTGGTCCTGATCAACACGCTGATCGGCTTTGTCCAGGAGGGCAAGGCGGAAAAGGCGCTGGATGCGATCCGCAAGATGCTCTCGCCGCACGCGCTGGCCCTGCGCGATGGGCACCGGCGCGAGATTCCGGCCGAGGAGCTGGTCCCGGGCGATATCGTCTATCTGCAGGCGGGCGACCGTGTGCCGGCGGACCTGCGCCTGCTCGAGGTCAAGAACCTGCGGGTCGAGGAGGCGGTGCTGACCGGGGAGTCGGTCGCGGTGGAAAAATCCCCCGAAGCCGTGGACCGCGAGGCGGACCTGGGGGACCGCACCGGCATGGCCTTTTCCGGCACGCTGGTCGCCTTCGGGCGCGGGCACGGCGTGGTGGTGGCCACCGGCGAGCACACCGAGATCGGTCGCATATCTTCGATGCTGGGCGAGGTCGAAAGCCTGCAGACGCCGCTGGTACGCCAGATGGAGCAGTTCGGCCGCTGGCTGGCCGGCGTCGTCGTGGTTATCTCCGCTGCGACGTTCGCCTTTGGCTACTGGGTGCGCAGTTACCCGCTGGACGAGATGTTCCTGGCAGCGGCCAGTCTGGCGGTCTCCTCCATCCCCGAGGGTCTGCCGGCGATCATGACCATCGCCCTGGCGATCGGCGTGCAGAAGATGGCGCGGCGCAATGCCATCATCCGTCGCCTGCCGGCGGTGGAGACGCTGGGCTCGGTCTCCACGATCTGCTCCGACAAGACCGGCACGCTGACCCGCAACGAGATGACGGTGCAGACCGTGTGCACGGCGGGCGAAGAGTACGGCGTCTCCGGCGTGGGCTATGCCCCGCACGGGCATTTCTCCGTGGGCCAGCAGGAAGTGGAGGCCGACGAGCAGCCGGCGCTGCTGGAGGTGCTGCGCGCGGGCCTTTTGTGCAACGACGCCCAGGTGTTCGAACGCGAGGGCGAGTGGGTGATGGAGGGCGACCCGACCGAGGGGGCGCTGGTGGTGGCCGCGCGCAAGGCGGGGCTCGACCCGCACCTGGAGGCGGAGCGGCTTCCGCGTGCCGATGTGATCCCGTTCGAGTCCGATCATCGCTACATGGCGACCCTGCACCATGATCACGATGGGCATGCGCAGATCTTTCTGAAGGGGGCCCCGGAGCGGGTGCTGGAGCTGTGCGACCGGGTGCGTGCGGGTGAGGATACCGATGACCTTGACCGCGAAGCCTGGCACCAGTCGCTGGAAGCCATCGCGGCTCGCGGCCAGCGCCTGCTGGCCATTGCGAGCCGCGAGGTGGGGCCCGATCAGCGCGAACTGAATTTCGATCATGTCGAGCAGGGCGGGTTCGCCCTGCTCGCCCTGGTGGGGATTATCGACCCGCCGCGGGACGAGGCAATTCAGGCCGTGGCCGAGTGCCGGGAGGCCGGTATTCGCGTGAAGATGATCACCGGGGACCACCTGGCGACCGCGCGGGCCATCGGCGAGCAACTGGGACTGGGGCGCGATGCCGAGGCGCACGCGGGACACGAGCTGGATGATGTAGACGACGAGCGCCTGGCGCAGATGGCCGAGGCCACCGATGTGTTCGCACGCACCTCGCCCGAGCACAAGCTGCGTCTGGTGCGGGCCCTGCAGGGCCGCGGCCGGATCGTCGCCATGACCGGGGACGGGGTGAACGACGCCCCGGCACTCAAGCGCGCGGATGTCGGCGTCGCGATGGGCGGCAAGGGCACGGAGGCCGCCAAGGAGGCGTCGGAGATGGTGCTCGCGGACGACAACTTCGCCTCGATCGCCCACGCGGTCGAGGAGGGGCGCACGGTCTACGACAACATCCGCAAGGCCATCCTGCACATGCTGCCGACCAACGCCGGGCAGTCGCTGACTATCATGATGGCGATCCTGATGGGCCTGGCCCTGCCGCTGACACCGGTGCAGGTACTGTGGGTGAACATGGTGACCTCGGTGACCCTGGCGATGGCGCTGGCCTTCGAACGTGCCGAGCCGGGGGTGATGCAGCGTCCGCCGCGTGACCCGGATCAGCCGCTCCTGTCCGGGTTCCTGTTGTGGCGCATCCCGTTTGTCGCGGTCCTGCTGTGGCTGGGGACCTTCGGGCATTTCGTCTACATGGAGGCGGTGGTCGGCGTAAACGAGGAGCTGGCGCGTACCATTGCGATCAATACCCTGGTGGCCGGGCAGGCCTTTTATCTCCTGAATCTGCGCCTGATCCACCAGCCGGTGCTGCCGGGATTCGAGCTGTTTCGCTCGCACAGCATGTGGATCGCGATTGGGGTCCTGATCCTGCTTCAACTGGCCTTCACCTATGCCCCGGTGATGCACACCCTGTTCGGCACGACCACGATCGGCCTGGGCGACTGGCTGCGCATCCTGGCCTTCGGCCTTGCGGTGTTCGTGATCGTGGAGCTGGAGAAACTGGTGGTGCGCCAGGTGCTGGCCCGCCGTCGAGGAATTGCCCCGACGGCGGTGTAGTCTCCAGGACGGCCGCTGGGCTCAGGTGGTGACCAGCGGGAGCTGATCGGCAACCAGGAGCTCGCCGGCCCGGTCGGCGGGTACGGGGCGGGAGTAGTAGTACCCCTGGGCTCGGGTGCACCCCAGTGCGCGCAAGGTGGCCGCGTGGGTATTGCTCTCGACGCCTTCGGCGACCGCCTCCAGGCCGAGGTTGCGCGCCATGTTGATCACGGTCTGCACCAGGCGCTGGCTGTATTCGTCGCGGTCCAGCCCGGCCACGAAGGCGCGATCGATCTTCAGGATATCCAGCGGCAGGCGGTGAAGATAACTGAGCGACGAGTAGCCCGTGCCGAAGTCATCCATCGCCAGACTGACGCCGAGGGCCTTCAGTCCCTTGAGGGTGGCGATCAGTTCTTCGAGGTTGCCCAGCGTTGCGGTCTCGGTGATCTCCAGGCGCAGTTGTTCCGGCGGGGTGTCGGTACCGCACAGGATCGTGGCGACCTCGTCCACCAGCTCGGGGCGGGTGAGCTGCCGCGCGGAGAGGTTGGTGCTGATCGTCAGCGGCGGGCCGCTGCGTTGTGCATTCCAGGCTTGTAGCTGGCAGCACGCGGTATACAGCACCTGCATGTCGATCAGGTGGACCAGCCCGGCATCCTCCGCGATCGGGATGAAGCGATCCGGGGGCAGGAGTTCGCCTTCCCGTTCCCAGCGCACCAGGGCCTCGAACCCGGTAATGCGATTGTCCGCCAGGGACATGATCGGCTGGTAATGCACGACAAAGGCATTGCGCTCCACCGACTCGCGCAGGCTGGTCTCCAGACGCAGGCTCTCGAGCGCCTGCGTCTGCATGCCCGGGTCGCAGAACTCGCAGCGGGCCTTGCCGAGCGATTTGGCGCGATACATCGCCATATCCGCCTCGCGCATCAGATCCTCGGCACAGCTCGGGCCGTCCTGATCGGCACTGGCGACTGGGCAGGCCTGGCCATAGGGGCGCGTGGCGATGCCGATACTGACCGTGACATACACCGTCTGGCCGGCGACCGCGAAGGGCTCGTGCAGGACGGCCTGCAGGCGCTCGGCGACGCGCAGCGCATCCACCGGTTCGTGCAGGCCCTCCAGCAGGATCGTGAATTCGTCACCGCCCAGTCGGGCGAGGGTGTCGTCCGGTCGCGCATTGTGGTCAACGCCGGGACGAGAAACCGTGTCGTTCTGGCGTAGCGTCGTCAGCAGACGCTGGCCGACCTGGGCCAGCAGCTCGTCCCCGGCCGTGTGGCCGAGGCTGTCGTTGACGAGCTTGAAGCGGTCGAGATCGACGAACAGCACGGCGAACAGTGACTCCGGCTCGCGCGCATAGCGCGCGATCGCGTGCTCCAGACGGTCGTGAAAGAGCCGCCGGTTCGGCAGGCCCGTCAGCGGATCATGGGAGGCGTGGTGGATCAGCCGTTCGGCGTGGCGGTTGCGCTCGACCACGCGCCCCAGTTGCACACCGGCCTGTGCCAGCAGGGCCAGTACCTCCGGCTGCTCGGGCGTGGTCTCGGCGGCGAAGAATTCCAGTACGCAGGCGACCTCGTGCCCGACCATGACCGGGAAGGCGAAGCCCGAGCGCAGGCCGCTCAAGGCCGCCGCCGCGCGCCGGGGGAAATGGGGGTCCTGATCCAGGTGCTCGATCCACACCGGGGCACGCTGTTCGAGAACGCGGCCGGGCAGGCCCTGGCCGGAACGGAAGATCGTGTCTTCCGTGCATTCACGAAAGGCCTCGACCGGGTCGAGTGTCCGCAGGTGCCAGATGCCCGTCGGGCCCAGCTCCAGTTCGCCATCTGAACTCTTGCGCGCAAGGTAGGCATGGCCGACCGGCCAGTCGAGAAACTCCCCGATGGCATTCAGGGCCGTGCGCAGAACTTCGGCGATGGAGTCGGACTGATTGGCTGCGAAGGCAATCGTGTTGAGCAGTTCGATCTGCTGCTGCTTCGCGTAGAGGTCCTGCAGGCGGGTGTCGGCCAGGGATTCTGCATGTCGTCGGGCCTCGCGTTCCTCGCGAATCAGGCCCTCGAGGCGCGCGCGCTCCTCGTCCGGGAGGACGTCGCTACGGCGGCGATTCATTGGTGGTTTCCGTGTTCGCGGCGACCACTGGCTGCGTCATGCATGGGCTTCCCCGGTCTTCCATACCCTGGGTGTGAACGCGGCGGATCATAACCCGTTTGAGGCTTGCTATCTCGGCAGACGCCGTGGCGCTAGCGGCTATTCCCGAGTGAGCGTAATTCCTGGGGGCGGTGTGGCTTGCGTGAGGTCCCGGTTGAGCACTGTTTAGTGATGTTCGTGCCCGGTCGAAGGGTTGCGCGGATCGGATACGTGAGTGACCCAGGGCTCGCCCATCTCTTCCTCCCAGGCCTCCTGGGTCGGGTGGTTCTGGTCGTAGCGGATCCATGCCTCGAAGATCTCGTCGGGCCACTGCGCCTGTATGAAGGCGATGATCGCTTCTACGTCGTCGTAGGACAGGGTGTCCTCGAAACTGGGCATGGCCCCGCCGCGCGCTTCGGCGCCGTAGCGGATCATGTCCTTGAGCTGCCAGTAGGGGTGGTGCCAGGTGTGGGCGCTGCCATCCAGGGGCGGGGGCGGCATGTAGCCTTCCGCGTCGCGCTGGCGCCAGTTCTCCGCGCCCTCGCGATTCTCGCCGTGGCATACCGCGCAGTTCTGCATGTACAGCCGTTCGCCGTATTGCAGGGTCTCGTTGTCCCAGTCGCGCTGGTGGTGTTCCGGGGTCGCGTCCAGGCCTGGCAGACCGTCGCAACCGACCAGGACCGCGCCGGCGAGCAGCGCGGCCAGGGCCGGAAGGAACATGACGGGCCGGCGTCCGTGTCGGCTTGGCTTCATTCAACCCTCATTGTGACGAGTACCATTTCAGTCCGTCCGTTGGTTCAATCCGTCTGCATGGCCGGGTCGTCCGGGTCCGCGGGATTTTCCTGCGTGCCCGGTTCGCCTTGCTCGGCCGGCGGGCGATCCCCGCGGACGGCATCACGAACGGAGCCCCAGGCCTTGCGCGAGCCATCGCGAACGCCACCCCAGGCATCGCGGGCGCCTTCACGCACACCCTGCCAGGCACCGGAGGAACGTTCGCGGGTCTCGGCGGACCATTCGGCCAGGTTGTCGCGTTCGCGTACCAGTCCGTCGTAGGCCCGTTCTCGGCGCTCGCGGGTGGCATCGCTCAGGTCATCCCAGCCCTCGCGCGTGCGTTCGCGCAGGGTGGTGAGCTGCTGGTCCATTGCATCCAGGGTTTCGCGGGTGCGCGAGCGGGTTGCTTCGTCGTCGCGTTCGGCATCGGCCTGGATTTCTTCGCGGGTCTGCGCCCAGTCGTCGCGCAGCTCTTCCATTTCGGTTGCGGTTTCGTCCTCGGCGGCCTGCTCCTCGGCCAGCACGAGCGGCGCACTGAGTGCCAGCGCGGCCGCGGCCACCAGGGCGAGTCCTGTCGTGCGGATGTGGTCCATCATCGTATCCCCCGTGGGAATGGGCTTGTGGTCATGTGATGATAAGACGTTCGTGCGGTGGAATTTGTTGCAGTGGATGATGGATTTGCGACGCGAGACACGTGATGGGGTGCCAGCCATGATAGACAGACGACTAATCGGGGCGCTTCTGCTGGGCGGGCTGCTGGCGGGTTGTGCGCCATTCCCCTCTGAGCAAAAGCGAGCGACGGACGTGTTCCAGCCGCAGCCGACCGAGCGCAAGACGCTCGAGATCCCGGAGCTCGAACCGGCCGCCACGCCGGGGGGCGCGGTGATGGACTGGGTGGAGGCCAGCGGCTGGCGCGAGGGCCTGGGTACGGACTACTCCAGTCTGGAGATCCACCATCAGCGCCGCGAGCGGGCCGAGGTCTTCGTCAAGAACCTGCGCGATGACGCCGTGCGCGACCATGAATACCGGCTGACACTTCGTGAACGCGACGATGGCTGGGCGGTGACCGGGGTGGAGCGGCGCGTGATCTGTCGCCGGGGGTTGTCTGGCGACGGGCTTTGTCGCTGATCGCCTGATTCGCGCGCGGCCTGACGATCAGCGGCGACGCGCCAGGGACAGGCCGTCGCCGATCGGCACCAGCGAGAGGTCGATGCGCTCGTCACGATGCAGCGCCTGGTTGAAGTCGCGGATGGCCCGGGTGTCCTCGTCATCGCAGTGCCGGTCCGCCACCTGGCCATGCCAGAGGGTGTTGTCCACCATGATCAGTCCGCCCGGGCGGACCAGGCGCAGGCAGGCCTCGAAGTACTCCGGGTAACCGGTCTTGTCGGCGTCGATGAACGCAAGATCGAAGCGATCGCTCTGTCCTTCAGCCTCCAGCTGGCGCAGGCTGGCGCGCGCATCGCCCAGGCGCAGGTCCATGCGCGCGGCCAGACCGGCCCGGTCCCAGTAGCGCCTGGCGATCGCGGTCCAGGTCTCGCTGTGATCCAGGCAGACCACCTCGCCGTCGTCGGGGAGGGCTTGCCCCACCGCCAGCGCGCTGTAGCCGGTAAAGGTGCCGACTTCCAGGTAGCGCCGGGCCCCGACCAGGCGCGCCAGCAGGGCCATGAACTGTCCCTGTTCGGGGGCGATCTGCATGTTGTGCTCCGGCAGCCCCGCGGTCTCGGCGCGCAGCTCCGCAAGCAGGCTGGACTCGCGCAGCGAGCGATCCAGTACATAGGCCTGAAGGCGGTCATCGAGCCCGATTGAACGGTTGGACATCACGGCTCCTTAGGCATGGGCAGGCAGGCGCCAGCGTAGCGGATGCAGGGCGAGCACCACCAGCACGGCCAGCGCCACCCATTCGACGGTGGGCGGTATCCATTCGGTGGCCTTGCCCGGGGTGATCGCGGGGCTCAACCCGCTCATGCCCAGTCCGGCATCCAGTGCCAGCCCGAGCGCCACGGTGCTGGCGCCGATCCCCAATAGATAAAGACTCAGGGCCGCGTTGCCCAGTTCCCGCCGGAACACCCCCAGGGTCGCCAGGCTGGTGATCGGGGCGGCCAGCAGGAACACCAGCACGGCGCCAGGAGAAACTCCAGCCGCCAGCAGGGCGACCGCGATGGGGGTGGCCGCGGTCGCACACAGGTACATCGGGATGCCGATCACGGCGAGCAGCAGCATTGCCGGCAGCCCGCTGCCATATTCCGCCAGTGCGGCCGGTGGCACCAGGGCCAGCAGCGCCCCGGCAACGAACAGTCCGATCACCAGCCAGAGACGGATGTCATCCAGCACGTCGCCGAATGCGTAGCGCTGGCCCTCCAGCAGGCGCGTCCATGGGCCCGGCGCCGTGGCGGATGGTGAGCCCCCTCCATCGCAGGAAGCCGCGGTGCAGCAGTCTTGTGACGTCCGCGTATTGTCCGCATGCGCCGCGGGAGCGCGCGTGCGCCCGACCAGCAGGCCCGTGGCGATGGCCGTCACCACGGCGCCGGCGACCCGGGCGACGGTCATCAGGGGGCCGAGCAGGGCATAGCTGATCGCCACCGAGTCGACGCCCACGCCCGGGGTACCGATCAGGAACGCCGTGGTCGGGCCCCGTCCGGCGCCGCCCCGGTGCAGTGCCAGGGCGGTCGGGATCGCCCCGCAGGAGCAAAGCGGCAAGGGTGCCCCGGCAATGGCGGCGCGGGCGGTCGGTGCCAGACCCGTGCCGCCCAGCCAGCGCTGCAGCACCGCCTCTGGCAGGAAGGCCTTGACCAGTCCGGCCGCGGCCAGGCCCAGCAGCAGCCACGGGGCGGCCGTCAGGGCGAGTTCCAGCGTAGCGCTCAGGATCGCGGCGATCATTGGTCGATCGTCGTCTTGGGACGTCGCCGCTGCAAGAGTCCGCGAGGGCAGCGCCGGATGGTGACTGGCGAGACAGGGGTCGGCAGAGTCCGCTGTGCCCGGCTACACTGCGCCACGGAATCATCCGAAACGGACAAGGAGCGGAATATGGAAGGGTATGCACTGGCCACCGTGGTGCACGTGCTGGCGGTCGTGATCTGGGTTGGCGGGATGTTCTTCGCCTGGATGTTCCTGCGGCCGACGGCGGCACGGCAGCTCGACGACATGGCGCGGCTGCGCCTGTGGGAAGAGGTGTTCCAGCGCTTCTTCCCCTGGGTGTGGGCGGCCGTCGTGGCGCTGCTGATCACCGGCTTCCACATGATCTTCCTGGTGTTTGGCGGCATGGACAGCGTGCATCCCAGTGTGCACACGATGCTGGCGCTGGGCCTCATCATGATGGCGATCTTCGCCCATGTGGTATTCGCCCCGTACCGCCGTATGCGCCAGGCGATCGCGGCCAGTGATACCGCGGAAGGCCTGCGCCGTCTGGGCCAGATCCGCCGGCTGGTGGGTATCAACACCCTGATCGGGCTGGTCACCATCATCGTGGCCTCCGGTGGTCCGCTGATGCCGCAGTAGGGTCATTGCCGGTCGGGCAGTCGGGAGCGGCCGGGGCTCAGCCGGCCGATCGCAGGGCCGGGTGCCAGACCAGACGCGACGTGCCGGGAGGTTCGATTACCACAGCCGCGTTCTGGTCGAACCCGACCATCCAGGTATCCAGCTCGGCGGCGCCCATCCCCAGCACACAGCAGCCGGGTTCGTCGGGCCAGCGGCCGGCCGGGTCCCGGTGGACCGTGGGCCAGCAGCGCCAGCCGGCCTGCGCCAGCTCGCGCTCGAGACGGGCCTGGCGTGCGCGGTTCTCCGGTTCCGGCAGGGGGTCGCTGCGCGGGTTCCATGCGGTCAGCAAGCTGGCCTGCTTCACCCCCTGTGCCTGCACGGCGGCCTCGAGACGCGGATCGCGCTGACCGATGCGCAGGAGCAACGTCTGCCCGGGGGCCTCGATGCAATAGTGCGTGGCAGTGTAGGCCCGGGACAGCGCCGCCCGGGTCTCGGGGTTATCGATGGGTGTCCCGTCCCCTCTTGAGTTTGGCGCCATCCCGGGGCACTCTCGCGTGTGGTCGTGCGGACTCACGATCACACAGGGAGACAGCATGCGCGTCAAGGACTGGACTCAGACCTGCCGGACGGTCGGTGACGATCCGACGATCACGCGGGCGAAGGCACTGGCAGCCGGAAGGTCGGTGGGCTGATCGTGTCCGTCGATCGCCCGCGTGTCCCGGGAATCACCAGCGTGTTTGCGCTGGTGATTCTGCTGGTCGCGGCGATCGCGGTGTTCAGTTGGCTGCGGGTGCAACACCTGCAGCAGGATATCCAGACCCTCACCGAAGAACACATCCAGAGGGTTGATCATGTCCACCGCATGCGCAGCCTGGTGCGCGAGCGTGTGCTGCGCGCATCGCTGGTGGTGAGCGCGGAGGACACCGCCCTGCAGGAGCGCTATCACCGGGAGTTTCGCGACCTCGCGCCCCAGTTCGTGGAGACACTGGCGGCGGCGGAGGCCCAGACCACCGAGACCGCGGAGCGCCAGCGCATGCAGGAATTGCGCGAGCTGACTTCCATCGGCGCCCCGCTTCTGGAAGACATCGTCGATCTCGCCCTGGTCGGGGACCGTAACGAGGCCCTGGGCATGCTGTATGCCGACTTGATGCCGGTGCAGGAAGAAGTCCTGGGTCAGATGGAGCGCATACTGGAGGCTTTCCACCGGGACAATACGCGTGCGATCGAGGTCATGGCGCAACGCCATGAACAAAGCCAGGAATGGATGCTGTGGGCCACCGGTCTGGCGGCGTTGCTGATCATGCTGCTGGGGGCTCGCGTACGCCACCGCCTGCAGCGCAATCACCAGGCACTACAGGACGAGTTGCGCGAGCGCGAACGAGTGGAGGCGCGCCTGCGCGAGACCCAGGGGGGTCTCGAGGCCGCCGTGGCGCGTCGAACGGCGGAGCTCGAGGAGACCACGGCGCGCCTGGAGGAGGCGCAGCGCAGTGCGGGCGCAGGGTTCTGGGACTGGGACATACGCAATGGGCAGCTGAACTGGTCCGCTCATGTGTTCGAGCTGTTCGGGCTGGACCCCGGGTTGGACGAGGCGGGTTTCGAGTCCTACATCCACGCCGTGCACCCGGATGACCGCACCCGCGTGCGCCGGACCATCAACCAGGCCCTTGCCAGCGAAGCGGTCTATCGTGTCGATCACCGGGTCGTGCGGCCGGATGGCGGGGTGCGCCATGTGCGCGTGGAAGGCGAGATCGCCCGTGACGACACCGGCCGCCCCCTGCAGGTCCTGGGGATGGTGCGGGATGTCACCCTGGAAAAGGCCTCGGAGGAGCGCCTGTGGCATCAGGCCCATCATGACTCGCTGACCGGGCTGGCCAATCGCAGTCTCTTTAACGAGCACCTGTGCCATGCGCTGCGCCGTGCCCAGCGCAACAACACGGGGCTGGCCCTGGTGGTCTGCGATCTGGACGGGTTCAAGCCAATCAATGACCGGCTTGGCCATGACGCGGGCGATGTGGTGCTGGTGACGGTGGCCGGGCGTCTGCGCGAGGGGGTGCGCGAGTGCGATGTGGTCGCCCGCATGGGGGGAGACGAGTTCGTGATTCTGCTGGAAAACATGGATGCCCCGGATGCCTTGCTCGGGGTCGGTCTGAAGCTGATCGAACGCTTTGCCGAGCCCATCGAGGTCAACCACGAGGCCGTGCAGGTGGGCTTGAGCATGGGAGCAGCTCTGTACCCGCATGACAGTGCCGACGCGGAAGGTCTGCTGCTGCAGGCGGATCGTGCGATGTATGCGGCCAAGGAGGCCGGGGGCGGCGGGATCGTGTTGTACGAGCAGGTCGATACCAGCCTCGCCAGCCGGTCGAACACACGGCATCGGCGGCGCGGGCCGCTGGGCTGCGGTCTTGGGCTGGAAGCCCCGTAGTCAGCGCTGGGTCAGCTCTGGCGTTGCGCTGCCGGGCTGGCGTTTCGTTCCAGCCAGGCCGGGAACTCGTCTTCCGCGATCGGCTGGCCGTAGAGAAATCCCTGGAAATGCGTGCAACCCAGTGCCAGGAGCCGCTGGCGCTGGGTCTGTTGGGCCACGCCCTCGGCGATCACGCGCAGGCCCATGTTGTGGCCGATATCGAGGATGTTCTCGATGAGCATCTGCTCGCCCTTGTCCACGAGTTCATCGATGAACGACTTGTCGATCTTGAGTTCGTCCAGTGGCAGATCGCGCAGGTAGGCCAGAGACGAATACCCCGTGCCGAAGTCATCCAGTGCCACCTGGACGCCGAACTCGCGCAGCACCCGAAGTTTCCCAATGGCATCGGACAGGTCACGCAGCAGTCCCGACTCGGTCACTTCCAGGGTGATGCGGCTGGGTTCCAGGTCGGCGGCCTGCACGCGCTCCCTGAGCTGCTCGACGAAATCGGGGCGGGCCAGCTGCCAGGGCGAGATATTGATGGCCACGTGGGGCGGAAGCGGCAGACCCCGCGCGCGCCAGTCCCGCAGATTTTCCAGTACATGTTCGACCACCCAGGTCCCGATAGGGTGGATCAGCCCGGTCTCCTCGGCGATCGGGATGAACAGCGCCGGCCCGACCGAGCCCAGCTCGGGGTGTGTCCAGCGCAGCAGCGCCTCGGCACCGATCATGTTCTCCTGGGCATCGAACTGCGGCTGGTAACTCAGGTGCATCTCGTGATTCGCCAGGGCCTGGCGCAGCCCCTCCTCGATCTGCAGCCGTGCACGGGCCTCGTCCTGCAGCGCATGGCGGTAGAACTGCACCCCGCCGCGTCCGGCCCGTTTCGCCTGGTACAGCGCGATGTCGGCATGGCGCAAGGCATCCGATGAGGTCTGCCCCGCGTCCGGGAACAGCACGCAGCCCAGGCTGGCGCCGACACTGAAGGTGCGCTCTCCCACCACGATCGGGTGCTGCAGGGCATCCAGCAGCCGTTGGGCCGCGTCGTTGACCGTCGCCTCGATCGCCTGGCGCGATGCGCGCCGGGGATGGATCAGGGTGGCGAACTCGTCCCCGCCCAGGCGCACCACCAGGGCCTGTGCGGGCGCGTTCTGTCGCAGGCGGTCGGCGACCGCGGCCAGCACGGTGTCACCGACCGCGTGCCCCAGGGCATCGTTGATCGTCTTGAAATGGTCCAGATCGATCAGGATGAGCCCGCCATGCTGGCCCCCGTAATGTGCCAGGTCCAGATCCTGGGTTAGGGCGTCGTGCAACTGGATCCGATTGGCCAGTCCGGTCAGCGGATCGTGATAGGCGAGCCGCCGGATGTGCTCCTCACCTTCCAGTCGCTCGAGTTCGGCCGCTGCCCGGTCGGCAAAGATCTCGAGGATGCCCGCTGCCTGTTCGGTTTCGTCCAGCGGGTAGCGGTTCAGGACCGCGATGTGTCCGAGTTCGCGTCCCTGACTGTCGAGCATGGGGGCCCCGAGATAGCTGCGTGCCTCCATCTCGACGAGGAGGTGGTCGTGTGGGAACAGTTCCTGAACGCCATCCGGGTAGACGCACAGACCGCTCGTTAGTGTTTCATCGCAAGGGGTGTTGGCCAGGGCATAGTGGATGTTCTGCCCGAGTTCTCCATCTTGGGAAAGCGCGACGGTTTCGACGTAACCGGGCCTGTCCGCCATGTTGATGCCCACCAGGGCATAGTTGGCGCGAAAGACCTCGCTTAGCCGAAGCACAAGGTTCTGGAAGAAGCTCTCCCGGTCGTGGGCGCGAAAACCCTGAGCGATCACGCGCAGTGCGTCTTCGCTGCGGCGCGCCAGTGTGATGTCTTCCTGCATCACCACGATGTCCTGTACCTCACCCCGGTGATTCTTCAGGGGATACACGCACCCCTTCAGCCAGCGGCTGCCCGCCTGCTTCGTCGCGGAATCGGCCCCCATGTAGCAGGCGAAGGGTTCGATCAACTGACGCTGGCCCTGTGCAGCCGCCCGGATGGCATCGGTGATGCGCCCATCGATGGGGTCGGGACGGTGCAGCACGCTGGAATCGCGCACGCGCTCGCCGTCACGTCCATGAAGAGTTTCCCAGGCGGCGTTCACCTGGCGCACCCGGCTCTCGGGCGTGAGAACCGCCACGGCCATCGGGGCCTGTTGCACCAGATCACGAAAGCGGTGTTCGGACTCGCGGGTGCGCTCCTGGGTTTCCCGGTGCAGTACCAGGCTCATCACCAGGATCATGCCCAGATAACCGAATACCGACAGTGGGACCGAGTCGAGCACGCCGAGGCGCACCAGTGCGCCCTGGGCGGTGGCTGCGAGGAAGACCGCCATGGCGGCGAAAAGGACCAGCGGGCCGCTGCCACCTTCGCGATGCCACTGGCGTAGCAGGGCCCAAATCGCGAAGCCGAACACCAGTAGCAGTCCGGCCAGGCCCAGCAGAAACCATGGGCTGGGGGTTCCCGTCGCGAGTGCCAGCGTCTCGCCCCAGGGGAGGGTCACCGTGCGTAGTTCGGCGACCTCGCCCAGTTGCAGCCCGTGCGGTTGCTGCGCGTTGGCAACCCACATGGCAACCGTCAATATCGCCAGTGCCGCGAGCAGGCCCCGGGCGGGGGTTTGGGTATAGCGGGCGATGAACGCCGCGAACAGCACATAGACGGGGGCGATCAGGGCGTAGTACGCCTTGATGGGACCGGTATAGGCCTCAAGGGACGGTGCCTGATAGGAAAGGGCAATGCTGATCGCGGCGCCCGTTATCAGCAGGCACATGGCGGCGAACAACAGATGTTCCGTGCGCCTCAGGCTATGGGCGGCATACAACAGGTGGCTGGCTGTGGCGTAGACACACAGCCCGGCGAGCAGATAGAGCGCTGCGATCAATGGACCATTCACCATCGACCCCCTGAAATGGCGGAAATCCCTTTCTCTGTTTTCGAGTTAAGCACAAGCAGCGTCGGGTTGCGCGCGCTGGGGCATCTAGAGGTACGGCGTCAGCAGCCGCGCGGCCCCGTCGCGCAGACGAGCGGGCAAGGGGCGGGCGTGGACATCCTCCAGGGTCAGTCGATGGGAGCGCGAGCGCAGATCCTCGGCCCAGTCGGCCAGCTGTTGCCCCAGGTCGCGGTCCACGCATTCCAGGTTGCACTCGAAGTTGAGGCGCAGGCTGCGCGGGTCCCAGTTGGCCGATCCCACCAGGGCCCATTCCCCGTCGACGAGCATCAGCTTGGAGTGATTGAACGGGGGCGGCGTCAACCAGATGCGGCAGCCGCGGGTCAGGAGTTCGCCGTGCAGCGGACGGGCGGCCCACTCGACCAGGCGCAGGTTGTTGCGTTCCGGCAGCAGTAGATCGACCTCGATGCCGCGCAGGGCCGCGGCCTTGAGCGCCCCCAGCAGTTCCAGGTCGGGCAGGAAGTAGGGCGTGACCACGGTAACGTGCTCGCGCGCCTCCGCGATCGCGGCCAACAGGGTGAACTTGAGCACCTCGAAGTCTTCATCGGGGCCGTCCGGCAGGGCGCGGCACAACTGGGCACCTGCCAGGCGCGTCTCCTCCGGGAACCAGGGCGGGCCCTCCAGCGCCTCCTGCGTGCTGAACTGCCAGTCTTCCGCGAACACCCGCTGCAACTGCAGGCAGATCGGACCGCGGACCTCGAAGTGCAGGTCCTGAATCGGGTGTGGGCCCGGGTCGCTCGCGCTGTGGCCGCGACGGATATTCATGCCCCCGGTAAAGCCGTGCTCGCCATCCACCAGCAGCATCTTGCGGTGATTGCGCAGATTGAACGCCGCAAGCGTCCGCGGCAGGTGGTGTACGGGCATGAAGGCGGCGGCCGGGATGCCGGCCCGCTTGAGGAAGCGCAGGGTGTTGCGGCGGCTGTAGCGGGCGCCGATCCCATCGATCAGGACGCGCACCTCGACGCCGCGGTCGCGGGCGGCCTTCAGGTGGCGCACGAATCGCTGCCCGACCACGTCGTAGTCAAAGATATAGGTCGCCAGGGTGATGCTGCGGGACGCGCGGTCGATCGCCTCGAGCATCGCCGCGTAGGCCTGGTCACCATCGGTCAGCGGCCGGACCGAATTGCCGGCGCTGGCGCGAAACGGCGCGAGCCGGTCGCCACAGCCCAGCAGGCGACTCCAGCGGGGCGGAATGCCCGGGCCGTCGGCGTCGCGCGCCGCGGGGTCGACCAGCAGATGGCCCTCGCGCAGGGCGTGGGCGCGGCGGCGGATGCGGTTGACTCCGAACATCCAGTACAGGATCGAGCCCCCCACCGGCAGCAGTACGATCAGCCCGACCCAGGCGATCACGGTCCCGGTCTCGCGGCGCTGGAGCAATGCGTGCATCACACTGGCGGCGGCCAGTGCAAAGGCGGCGACGGCAGTGATACTGGCAATCCAGCCGGTACCCAGCACGGCATTCTCCCCGGGAATGGAATGGTGGCGGTGTGATCGCTACAGTACGCGGGCCGGGCGAGCGGTAAAAGGCCGCCATGGTGATCCATTCGCCCTTCGAGAGAGCCGATGACCGATATCGAGACCCCCAGCCTGTTCGCCAACAGTGGCGAGCAGCTGCCGCTGAAGGACTTCACCGAGAAGGCGTACCTGGACTACTCCATGTACGTGATCCTGGACCGTGCGCTGCCGCACATCGGCGACGGGCTCAAGCCCGTGCAGCGCCGCATCATCTACGCGATGAGCGAGCTGGGGCTCTCGGCCACGGCCAAGTACAAGAAGTCCGCGCGCACCGTGGGCGACGTGCTCGGCAAGTTCCATCCGCACGGCGACTCGGCCTGCTACGAGGCGATGGTGCTGATGGCGCAGCCCTTCTCCTACCGCTACCCGTTCGTCGACGGGCAGGGCAACTGGGGTTCGCCGGACGATCCCAAGTCCTTCGCCGCGATGCGCTATACCGAGTCGCGCCTGTCGCGCTACGCGCAGCTGCTGCTCTCCGAGCTGGGGCAGGGCACGGTGGACTGGGTGCCGAACTTCGACGGCGCGCTGGACGAGCCGAAGGTATTGCCGGCGCGGCTGCCCAACGTGCTGCTGAACGGCGGTTCCGGGATCGCCGTGGGCATGGCCACCGACATCCCGCCGCACAACCTGCGCGAGGTGGCTGCGGCCTGCGTGCATCTGCTGGAGCACCCGAAGGCGACTGTCGCGGAGCTGTGCGAGTACCTGCCGGCGCCGGATTTTCCCACCGAGGCCGAGATCATTACTTCGCCCGCCGAGCTGCGAAAGGTCTACGAGACCGGCCAGGGCTCGATCCGCGCGCGGGCGCGCTATGAACGCGAAGGTGACGACATCGTGGTGACCGCGCTGCCGCATCAGGTCTCCGGGGCCAAGCTGCTGGAGCAGATCGCCAGCCAGATCCGCGCGAAGAAGCTGCCGATGGTCGAGGACCTGCGAGACGAGTCCGACCACGAGCACCCGACCCGCCTGGTGATCACCCCGCGCTCGAACCGCGTGGACGTCGAGGCGCTGATGGCGCATCTGTTCGCGACCACGGACCTGGAAAAGACCTACCGCGTAAACATGAACGTGATCGGCCTCGACGGGCGCCCGCAGGTGCGCGACCTGGCCGGGCTGCTGGGCGAATGGCTGACCTTCCGCATCGAGACCGTGCGCCGGCGCCTGCAGTGGCGCCTGGAAAAGGTGCAGGCGCGGCTGCATGTGCTGGAAGGCCTGCTGATCGCGTATCTCAATATCGACGAGGTGATCGCGATCATCCGCGAGTACGACCAGCCCAAGCCCGAGCTGATGAGCCGCTTTGGCCTGTCGGACATCCAGGCCGAGGCGATCCTGGAGCTGAAGCTGCGCCACCTGGCCAAGCTCGAGGAGATGAAGATCCGCGGCGAGCAGGACGAACTGGCCAAGGAGCGCGATCAGCTGGAGAAGACCCTTGGGTCCGAGCGTCGCCTGCGCACCCAGGTGCGCCGCGAGATCGAGAAGGACGCCGCGGACTACGGCGACGAGCGCCGCTCGCCGCTGGTCCAGCGCGCTGCCGCGCAGGCACTGGACGAGTCCGCGCTGGTGCCCACCGAGCCGCTGACCATTGTGCTGTCGGAGAAGGGCTGGGCACGCGCGGCCAAGGGTCACGACGTGGATGCCCAGGGGCTCAGCTACAAGGCCGGGGATGCCTTCCAGGCCGCGGTCACCGGGCGCAGCAACCAGCCGGTCGCGTTCATCGACTCCACCGGCCGCACCTATACCATCCCCGCTCACACCCTGCCGTCCGCGCGCGGGCAGGGCGAGCCGCTGTCCGGCCGTGTGAACCCGCCGGAGGGCGCGCGCTTTGTCGGCCTGGCCACCGGGGCGGAGGAAGATCGCTGGCTGCTGGGTTCGGATCACGGCTACGGCTTCGTCGCGAAGCTGGGTGATCTGCTGGGCCGGCAGAAGGCGGGCAAGAACGTGCTGACCGTGCCTGACGGGGCCGCCGTGCTGCAGCCGGCCTCGGTGCGCAACCCGCACGAGGATCACATCGCCGTCGTCACCACGCGTGGCTACCTGCTGCTGTTCCCGGCCACCGAGCTGCCGGAACTGGCGCGCGGCAAGGGCAACAAGCTGATTGGCATCCCGTCCGCCGCCCTCAAGGACGGCTCCGAGCGGGTGCTCGGCGTGGCCGTGCTGGGCCCGCAGGACACCCTGGTCGTGCATGCCGGCAAGCGCTTCAAGGCGCTGGCCCCGACGGAGTGGGCGGAGTACGTGGGCGAGCGCGCCCGGCGCGGGCGCCAGCTGCCGCGCGGCTACCAGAACGCCGATCGCCTGGAAGTGCGCAGCGCCTGATTGGCAAGCGTGGCCGTCTACCGCCAAGCGCGGGGGAGCGGCTGGATGTCAGGCGCAGGCTCGGCCCAGCAGACCGCTTGCGTCCGTCTCGGCGAGCGGGCGGTGGTAGAGGTATCCTTGGCCAATCGGGCATCCGAGCTTCGCCAGGTGTCGTGCGTCGGCCTCGGTCTCGATGCCCTCGGCGACGGTGGTCAGGCCGAACCCGCGCCCCACCGACAGGATGGCGCGGGCCAGAGTGTCCATGCTCGGGTTCGCGGATACGCCGTCTATCAGGCTGCGGTCGATCTTGATGGCCGTAACCGGCAGGCGACGCAGGTACGCCAGCGATGAGTAGCCGGTACCGAAGTCATCAATCGCGATCGATACCCCGAGGGCCCTAAGGGCCCGAAGTTCCTCTACTGCCGCGTCCACGTCGTGCATTACCGCAGTCTCGGTAATCTCGATCTCCAGTGCGCTGCCGTTCAGGCCGTTGGCCTTCAGCGCGCTTTCCACTGCATCCACCAGCGATCTGCCGGATCGGGTCAGGGCGGCGAATTGCTGGGTGGAGACATTGACCGCGATCGGCGGGCAGTGCCCGCTGGCCTCGCGCCAGCGGCGGGCGGCGGCCAGTGCCTCGTGCAGGGCCCATTCTCCCAGCTCGGCGATACGCCCGGTGTTCTCCGCCAGCGGGATGAACTCCGCCGGCGAGATGAGCCCAAGACGCGGATGCTCCCAGCGCATCAGGGCCTCGAACCCGACCAGGCAGCCGCTGGCGAGCTCGATCTTTGGCTGGTAAAGCAGGTGGAACTGGTCTTGCTCGCGGGCGACCGTCAGACCGTATTCCAGTTGGTGGCGTCGGCGTGCAGCCTGCTCCAGTACGGGGTCGAAGCTGAGCCACTCGCTCCCGCGGCGTTCGCCCTTGGCCAGGGTCAGCGAGACCCGGCGGATCAGTTCCTCAGTGTCGCGACCATGATCGGGGGCCCGGACGTGTCCGGCGGAGGCACTGGGGGTGATCTCGTAGCGCCCCAGGCGCAGGTGCGCCATCGAGGCATCCAGGCAGTCCTGCAGGGTGCTGGTGGCAATGCTCTCGCTGCTGGCCACGGCGAGCAGCAATGTGGAACTGCCCCAGATGCCGCACAGTACTCGCCCCGGGGTCTGATCTTCCAGGGCCAGGCGCAGCCGCTGGCCGATCTCGCGCAGCATCAGGTCGGCCGCGGCATAGCCCTCAAGACGTTCCACTGCCTCGTGACCACGGACGTGCACCATGACCAGGTCCAGGGCGCTGCCGGTCTCGATGGTCCCGTCAATGAAACGCAGCAGTGAATGCCGGTTTGGCAGGCCGGTAGCCGGGTCGTGGTGGGCCAGGTGCTCGAGGTCCTGTTCGGTGCGTTGCAGGGTGCGCACACGGTCGGCAAGGCTGCGCGACAGGTCTTCGGCGCGATCGTGGGCGGCGTTGTGCAGCGCCCGGACCCGCAGGAGATTGTCGATCCGCTGCACCACCTCGGTGGTGTTGAACGGCTTGGTAATGAAATCCAGCGCCCCGGCGGCGAGGGCCTGTTCCCGGGTCTGGGGGTCGATCTGCGCGGTCAGGACGATGACCGGCAGCCAGTCGCCCTCCGCCAGGTCGCCGTTCAGTTGGCGCATCACCTCGTGGCCGTCGATACCGGGCATGCGGATGTCCAGCAGCACCAGGTCGAAGGGTTCTTCGCGCCAGCGCTCCACCGCGCGTTCCCCGCTGGTTTCGCTGGCGACATCCCGGAACCCGGCCCCCTCGAGGATGGCCCCGAGCAGATCCACGTTCATCCGGTTGTCGTCCACGATCAGAATGCGGGCATCGCGGGGGCTGTCAGCGGGTGTAATCATCGGCGTCCGTGCGACTCGCGGAAGGCTCGAGCAGTGGGTCGAGGGCCGCGAGGAACCGCGCTATATCCAAGGGCTTCGTGAAGTAAGTCACAAAATCCGGGTTTTGGTTCCCGTCATCGACGGCCTCACGCGTGGCATCGGCACTCAGGGCGATGATCGGGACCTCCCGGGTCTCCGGACGCGCGCGCAGGAGGCGGGCGGCCGCGGTCCCGCTCATCCCGGGCAGGTGGATGTCCATGATCACCAGATCCGGGGGGTTCTCCCGGGCGAGCATCAGGCCCTCCTCAGCGCTTCCCGCCGTCTGTAGTTCGATCCCGTCGCGAAGCGCCAGGATCTCTTGCATCAGGCTGACATTGGCTGGATTGTCCTCGACATACAGCACCCGCCGGCACAAGTCCGTTCTCGGTGCATCGTCGAGCGACCGGGTTGTGTGTTCCTGGGTCGCTGGACGCTCGGCGGCGCTGGTCATGGGCAGGGTGAAGAAGAATTCCGTGCCTTCGCCCTCCTGGCTTCGGTATTCGAGTTCGCCACCCATGTGTCGCACCAGCTCCCGAGTGATGACCAGTCCGATTCCGGAGCCCTGGATGGCGCCGGTCTCGTGCCCGAGGCGGCTGAAGGGCCGGAACAGTTCGGCGCGGCGGTCTTCGGGGATCCCCAGGCCGGTGTCCCGGACACGGAATTCCACGCGTCCGTCGGGCATGGGGGTCACGTGGACGCGCACGATGCCCTCGTCGCGGTTGTACTTGATCGCATTGCTGAACAGGTTCAGCAGTACCTGCTTGAGCCGTGTGCGGTCGGCCTGTACGGCGGGCAGGGCGGGTTCCGGAGGCGGAAAGTCCAGCTGGATGCCCCGTTCGCTGGCCGCGCCCTCGATCATGCCGCGGCACTCCGCGAGGGTCATGGCGGGATCCGTAGGCTCCAGTGACAACGCGATTTGCCCGGCCTCGATGCGGGACAGGTCCAGGATGTCATTGATAAGGGCCAGAAGGTGGTGTCCGCTGCGCTCGATGTGCTCGACCTGGCGCTGCTGGCGCTCGGGCAGTGGGTGGGCCCGGTCGGCCCGCATCAGCTGGGAGAACCCCAGGATGGAGTTCAGTGGGGTGCGCAGCTCGTGGGACATGTTTGAGAGAAACTCGGACTTGGCACGATTGGCCCGTTCGGCCTCCGCCAGTTCGCGGCGCTGGCTCTCGCGCAGGTCGGTGAGGTCCGTGACGATACCGATGTAGTGGGGCTGCTCTTCGATTCGAACCTCGCTGACCGCGAGCTGCATCGGAAAGGTGGAACCGTCGCGGCGCAGCCCTTCGACCTCGCGCCCGCTGCCGATCACCCGCGCTTGCCCCGTTTCGCGGTAGTGACGCAGGTAGTCGTCGTGTTCGTGGGCCCAGCGTGACGGCATCAGCATGGATACGTTGTGCCCGAGGACTTGATCCGCCGGGTAATCGAACAGTCGTTCGGCCGCCGAATTGAACTGCTCGATATGGCCAGTGTGGTCGATCTGGATGATGCCGGCCGCGGCCGTTTCGAGTACGGCGGCGAGACGCTGGCCCTGAGCATCCAGTGCGCTGCGGCTGTGCCCCAGGTCGCGGCGCGCGAGGTACTCGCGCAGCAACGAGGTGGCGATTTCGCCGAATTCGCGCAGATCCGTCGCCTCCTCTGAACGGAAGCGGCGTGGTTGCGTGTCGATGATGCACAGATTGCCGACTGCAAGCCCGGGCTCGGGTGTCAGCGGGATCCCGGCGTAGAAGCGGATGCCGGGCTCGTCGAGGACCAGCGGGTTGTCGGTAAAACGCGGGTCTGCGGTGGCATCCTCGATGATCAGCAGTTCATCCGGCCGGGCCAGAGCGTGTGCACAAAAGGAGATGCTGCGCTCCGTGCCGGCCCCGAGCGGACCCTGTGGCGCGATGAAGCACTGGCATTGCTCGTCGACCAGCGTGACCGTGGCCATGGGGACGTCGAAGTGGCGCGCGACGAGCCGCGTCAGCGGCCGAAACAGGTCGTGGTCGCTGGTTTCCAGGGGCAGGCGGTGCACTGCCTCCAGACGTGCCTGCTCGTTTTCGGGCAAGGGTGCGGAGGGCATCGGCCGGGACCGTAGGAATGGCCTGGCAGTATGCGGGAAGAATGGCGTTGATGGGAGGGGGCCGGCAGGGTTGGGGGCTGGGAACCGCAGCGCCGGAATGTGGTCCTTAAGGAAATACTGATGAATATACACGCTCGCTGCTTCGTCGCTTTTGCGTGCGAACAAGGCGCGGTGACTGCCGTGCAGTCATTCTGCACAAAGGAGGCGCAACGCCGCTGTTCCCACGCTTCGGGGTTGGCACCCCAGGTTCCCCGATCCTGCGTTGCGCCCCGAATCAATCAAAAGCGGGCGGGTAGAACCACTACCCGTTGCACGACGCGCCTTGTCTCGGAAAACCTGGGGTACCAACGCGAGCGTGTATATTCATCAGTGTTTCCTTAAAGCGGCGCGGTATCCCGCCGGTGGTGATGAAATACCGCCGGCGAGCCTTGAATTCCGGCGCGTGGCAACCATTTAATACGCATCCACCGATTCCGACTGATGGGGTACAGGAAGGCTTCATGAAACGTATTGCGCTGTTTCTGGCGACAAACTTCGCCATCATCATCGTGCTCAGTATCACCCTGCGCCTGCTGGGTGTGGAGCGCATTCTCGACGAGGAGGGGGTCCACCTCGACCTCAATGCGCTTCTGATCTTTGCCGCGGTGTTCGGCTTTGGCGGGTCCTTTATCTCGCTGGCCATCTCCAAGTGGATGGCCAAGAAGACCATGAAGGTCCACGTCGTCGACAAGCCGCGCAATGCCACCGAGCAGTGGTTGCTGGAGACCGTTCAGCGCCAGGCCCGTGAGGCCGGGATCGGCATGCCGGAGGTGGGCATCTATGACTCGCCGGACCCGAATGCCTTCGCCACTGGCATGAGCAAGAACAATGCGCTGGTTGCGGTCAGCACCGGGCTGATGCAAAGCATGGGTCAGGGCGAGGTCGAGGCGGTGCTGGGCCACGAGGTCGGGCACGTGGCCAACGGCGACATGGTCACGCTGGCGCTGATCCAGGGCGTGGTGAATACCTTCGTGATCTTCCTGGCGCGTGTGGCTGGGCATTTCGTCGACCGCGTGGTGTTCAAGAACGAGTCCGGTCATGGCCCGGCGTTCTGGATTACCACCATCGTGACGGAGATCATCCTGGCGATCCTGGCCTCGATCATCGTCATGTGGTTCTCGCGCCAGCGCGAGTTCCGGGCCGACGAGGCGGGAGCGAAGCTGGCCGGACGCGAAAAAATGATCGGTGCACTGGAGTCGCTGGCGCGCGCCTCCGGGCGCCAGGTGGACATGCCCGATCAGATGGCGGCCTTTGGCATTCGCGGGGGCATGGCCCAGGGGCTGAAGAAGCTGTTCATGAGCCACCCGCCGATCGAGGAGCGCATCGCGTCGCTGCGTGCGAACAGCTGATTCACCTCCAGCACCAGGGGCAGGAACGCGGAAGGCCGCCGACAGGGCGGCCTTCTTCGTTGGGAGGCTGGTTACTCGTAGGATGCGTTGAGCGCAGCGAGACGCATCAATAATAGCGTCCGCGCCCGGGCTGACCGCCAGCAGCGAGAGCGGCATCGCCCACAAAAGGGTTGCTGCGGCGCTCTTCCCCGAACGTCGACTCCGGGCCGTGGCCGGGCACAAAGCGCACATCGTCGCCCAGCGGCCAGAGGCGCCGGGTGATGGATTCGATCAGTTGCGGCCCGTTGCCGCGCGGGAAGTCGCTGCGGCCGATGGCGCCATGGAACAGGACATCGCCCACCAGGGCGAGGCGGCTCTCGCGGTCGAAGAACACGATATGACCCGGGGTGTGCCCCGGACAGTGCAGCACCTCGAGCGTGACCTCGCCCAGCTGCAGATTCTCGCCGTCGTGCAGCCAGCGATCCGGAACCAGCGCAGGCATCTCGGGAAAACCGAACATCTGGCACTGCATCGGCAGCTGATCGAGCCAGAAGGCATCTTCAACCTGAGGGCCCAGGATCGGGATATTGCAGCGGCGCGCCATCTCGGCGGCGGCCCCGACATGATCGAGGTGGCCATGGGTCAGCAGGATGCAGTCCAGCCGGACATCCTGCCGTCGTGCGATCTCGATCAGCGTGTCGGCCTCGGCGCCGGGGTCTACCCAGGCGGCGGCGCGGGTCTGGTCGCACCAGATCAAGGTGGCGTTCTGCGCGAGTGCGGTAACGGGGTGGCTCAGGTGCTGGAGCATATGGGCTGTGAAGATCGGTGACGAGAACGCGGATTGTGCCCGTTTTTGATTCGTGACGGGAATTCGGGAATAGAACGCGCGCGCCTGCGTCTTAAAGGGTGTGCAGATCTTTAGAAAAAGCGGTCGAGCGGAGCAGCCCAAGAGTACGACCCCCTGCGTACGAGGCTGCTTGACAAGAAGATCGCTATATTAGAAGATTTGCATATGCTGATTGCTGCCCCCCCCCTGGTAGCGTCAGCAGACTCCTCCATCCTCCTTTGGTGGTTTTCTTGGCGCGGGCTTCGACCCGCGCTTTTTTTTGCCCGGAATTCGCATCCCGACAAAGCCCTGCCTAACATGACGGCGATGTCCGGATCCCCGAACGCCTGATGCCCACACGTCTGAACAGTTTGCGCAATGCGGTGTTGCTGTTTGTCCTGCTGCCCCTGTTGCTGGTGGTCGGCGGCACGGTGACGCTCGGGCTGCAGGAGTTCCAGACGCAGATGGAAAATCGCATGCAGGCCGATATCGAGCTGGTTGCGCGTTCCATTCGCCTGCCTGTGGCCACCGCGATGATTGACCAGGACGTGACCACGGTGCAGCAGTCGCTGGACTCGTTGTTCCAGATCGATCAGGTGTTCGGCGTCTACGTCTACGACGCCCAGGGCGACATGGTCGCCACCAGCGGGCCGCCCAGCCCCACCATTCGCCACCCGGGCGAGGCCCAGGCGATCAGCGAGACGGGCAGCCTTGGCGCCTTCGACGAACATCAGGGGCGCGAGGTCTTCTCGTTCTTCCTGCCACTGTCGGATTCCGCCGGGCGGATCGTCGGCCTGTTGCAGGTGACGCGTGACGTCTCGCCGTTCCGGGCCTATGTGTCGCAGCTGCGCTGGCAGGGGGGCATGGTGATGCTGGCGGTCAGCGTGCTGTTCTTGCTGGTGGTCCTGATTGGTCACCATCGAGCGGTCGGGCGTCATGTGGCGCGCCTGATCGGTGCCATGCGAGATATTGGCGACGGGCAGCGGGGACTGCGCGCCCCGGAGAAGGGACCCTGGGAACTGCGCCGTCTGGCGATCACGATGAACGGGATGCTGGAGCGCCGCGAGGCCTCAGAGGCGGCATTGCAGGCGCAGCGCGAGGAGCAGGCACGGCTCGAGGAAAAGCTGCGCCACTCGGAAAAGCTGGCTGCCATTGGTCAACTGGCGGCCGGGGTCGCGCATGAGCTGGGGACACCTCTGGGTATTATCGCCGGCCGGGCCCAGCGTGCCGCGCGGCGCTTGCCCGCGGACGACCCCGCGCACAAGGAGATGAAGGAGCTGCAGGCGGAGCTCGAGCGCGTGGAGACCATCGTCCGCCAGCTCCTGGATTTCGCGCGCCGGAATCCGTTGCAGCAGCGCCCGCTGGAGCTGCAGGGCCTGGTCCGCGAGATCGTGGCGCGCGTACAGGAACGTGGCAAAGGGCGCGAACAGGTGCGCTTTGATCTGGATGGCGGGGCGTTGACGGTGGCGGCGGACCGGTTGCGTCTGGGGCAGGCGCTGGAGAATCTGATCGACAACGCTGCGCAGGCTGCTGCCGAATGTGTGCGGGTGAGTTGGCGCTGCCAGGGCGACACGCTCGAATGTGTGATTGCGGACGATGCCCCGCGCGCGGGGCGCGGAATCTCCGATGAGCAGGCTGAGCGCTTGTTCGAGCCCTTTTTTACGACCAAGCCGACGGGCGAGGGGACCGGCCTGGGGCTGGCGGTCGCACAAGTGGCGCTGGAGGACCATGGTGGCCAGGTAAGGCTGGATCGCAACGATCCGCAGCTCACGCGTTTTGTGGTCACGCTCCCGCTCGCGTCCGGCGCCTGTCGCGACAGGCAATCGGAACCGTCCGGGGCGGAGTCGGTCCAGGACGGGCACGCAACAGGTGGAGGAGCGGAATGAGCATGGCCCGGGGTGACGAGCTGAACAATCGCGTGCTGGTCGTCGAAGACGACCGGGGCCATCGCGAGCTCCTGGCCGAAGAGCTGGCCGAAGTGGGCTACGCGGTCACTGCGGTGGAGACGGCCGAGGAGGCCGAGCAGGTCCTGCGGCAGCAAACGGTTTCCCTGGTGGTCAGCGATCTGCGACTGCCCGGTGCCGATGGCTTCCATGTGCTGGAGGTGGCGCGCGACACGGTGCCGGTGCCCGGGTTCATCATGCTCACGGGCTTCGGCACGATCGATCAGGCCGTGACGGCGCTGAAGGCGGGTGCGGACGACTTCCTGACCAAGCCCGTCGATCTGGAGCATCTGCGTCTGGCGGCCGAACGGGTGGCCGAGGCCCGCCGCCTTCGGGCCGAGGTACGCCAGTATCGCGAGGTCCTTGCGGGCGACGAGAGCTTTCATGGCATGCAGGGCAAGAGCCCGGCGATGCTCAAGCTGCATGACCTGATCCGTCGGATCGCCGCGGCCGATGGCAGCGTACTCATCACCGGCGAATCGGGGACGGGCAAGGAGCTGGTGGCCCGCGCGCTGCATGCGGAGAGTGCCCGCGCCGATGGCCCAT
This sequence comes from Thioalkalivibrio sp. ALRh, assembly GCF_000381425.1. Lineage (NCBI taxonomy): Bacteria > Pseudomonadati > Pseudomonadota > Gammaproteobacteria > Chromatiales > Ectothiorhodospiraceae > Thioalkalivibrio > Thioalkalivibrio sp. ALRh. The sequence continues at coordinate 602,203 of NZ_KB906519.1, read as the reverse complement.
TCATCGCGCTGAACTGTGCGGGCATCCCGGAGACCTTGCTGGAGTCGGAGTTGTTGGGGCATGTCGCCGGGGCGTTCAGTGGCGCCAAGGGCGCGCGGCGTGGCCTGTTTACCGAGGCCGACGGCGGCACACTGTTCCTCGACGAGATCGCCGAGATGCCGGTGGCCATGCAGAGCAAGCTGCTGCGTTTGCTGCAGGACGGGCGTGTCCGGCCGGTGGGTTCCAACGAGGAGATCGAGACGGACGTGCGCATTGTGGCCGCCACCCACCAGGATCTGCAGGAGCGTATTCGTCACGAGCAGTTCCGCGAGGACCTCTATTACCGTCTCGAGACCTTTCGTATCGAGATCCCGCCCCTGCGCGATCGCGGTGATGACATCGAGCGCCTGGCGCAGCAGTTCCTGCGCGAGCAGGCGCTGGCGCGCGGGCTGCCCGTGCGCGAACTCAGCCCGGAGGCCATGCGTGCCCTGCTGCGCTACGGCTTCCCCGGGAACGTCCGCGAACTGGCCAGCCTGATGGAACGCGCGGCGACGCTCGCATCCGGGGAGGTGATCGAGCTACGCGATCTGCCCGAGCGTGTGCGCCAGTCCGGGGCCGCTAGCGGCTCGGGTGAATCGTCCGGGAATGTCTCTGGAGCCGACCTGCCGATACCGGGCGCCGGTGATGACAGCCACTGGCCCAGCCTCGCCGAGGTGGAGCAGGCCTATCTGCATCGGGTCCTGGAGCATGTCGAGGGCAACAAGCAGCGCGCCGCGCGTATCCTGGGGATCGGCCGCAAGACGCTTTATCGCAAGCTGGGCGAGAGCGAGTCGGATTCGTGACCGGCGTTATCTGCTGCGCACCGCGCCTGGTCTCGGAAAACCTGGGGTACCAACGCGAGTGTGTACATTAATCAGTGTTTCCCGAGTGCCTCTGCTCGGCGCCTCTCCACCGTTCACGGTCGGCTCTAACGTGACCCTTTTCACCCCTCCCAGCCCCTGATGGGCCGTACTGACCCGGGTCGCCCTGACCCATGTGTCGTTTTGACCCGCATCTCATTGTGATCCAGGCCCACCTGCAGGCCCTTTGGGTATTCGTAAAGCATTGATTATTAGTTTGTTGTTCTTTTTGGGTCGTTTTTGGCACGGCTTCTGCTAATTCCTTGGGTGCAGTCAACCGAAAGCCAATCGAGCCGTTCCGTTGACTGTGCTGAAACCTTAAATGAAGGAGAGAAGCACAATGTCGACTTTTCGTAAATCTGCTCTAGCAATCGCGATGAGTTCCCTTTTTGCCCTCGGTGGTCTGAGCGCCGCCCAAGCCATGGGCGAAGGTGCCGAGGCGCCGGATGAAGAAGAGGCGCAGGAAGAACAGGGTGGCATGCCGCCCCAGATGATGGTCCAGGCGGGTGAGCCTGCCGCGCCGCCGGCCGATGATGACGACGAGGATCGTGAGGGTGGTGGCATGCCTCCGCAAATGGCCCAGGCCGGTGAGCCGGCTGCTCCGCCCGCGGATGACGACGAGGACGAGGGCAACGGCGGTATGCCTCCGCAGATGACTCAGGCTGGTGAGCCGGCTGCCCCGCCCGCGGACGATGATGATGACGACCGCGAAGGCGGTATGCCGCAGATGGCCCAGGCGGGCGGCGCTGAAGCCCCGGCTGGCGATGATGACGACGACGAAGACGACGCCCCGGATTGGTAAGGGGCTAACGGGCAAGCCGGGCAGTGTTCGTCTGCCCGGCCCCCATCTCTGAGGCAGGAGCCTCGAGTTTTTTCACCCAGAGGAAGAGGTAGACATTATGAGCTTTCGCAAGACCGCACTCGCATTTGCTTTGACTTCCATGTTCGCGATCGGTGGCGTGGCGACCGCGCAGACCGGCGACATGGGTGGTGGTGCCCAGGGTGGCGCCGAAGGTGCCCCGCCGCAGGGTGGTGCCGAAGGTGGTGCTCCGCCGCAGGGCGGCCAGCCGCCGGAAGGTGGTGCCCAGGGTGGTCAGCCGCCTGAAGGTGGCGCTCCGCCGGAAGGTGGTGCTGCTGGTGCGCCGCCCGCTCAGCAGGCCCCTGAAGTGGACCTGAGCGAAGAAGATATCGACACGTTCGTGGGTGCCTTTGTGGCCGTCCAGGAAGTGCGCGAAGACTTCGCCAACCGCCTGCAGGAAGCCGAGGATGAAACCGAGGCCCAGTCCATGCAGCAGGAAGCCCAGGACGAAATGGTCAGCGCTGTTGAAGACGCCGGCATGTCCGTCGAGGAATACAACGAAGTGGCCATGGCTCTGCAGAACGATCCCGAGTTGATGCAGGAAGTCCAGGAGCGCGCCGAAGCGGAGATGTAATCCATCCCCGCTCCGGACCCCGGGCCTCGCGCCCGGGTCCAGAAAGGGCCGGCCTTCGTGCCGGCCTTTTTATTGTTTTCTATTACGGGATATCTCATGGGTGTGATCGCGCACAGGTTCTCGTGGGGCGTGCAGATTAATCCGCGCGCCGCTTGAATCAGACGCCGGGAAGCGCTATTCTTGCGCGCTTTCTGAATCGCCCCGACATCGGAGCATCAAGACATGAGCACCATCAGCGCCAAGCCGGCTGAAGTCGAACGCGACTGGTTCCTGGTCGACGCCGCGGACAAGACCCTGGGCCGCCTCGCCACGGAAATCGCGCGTCGCCTGCGCGGGAAGCACAAGCCCGTCTACACGCCGCACGTGGACACTGGCGATTACATCGTCGTGATCAACGCGGAAAAAATTCGCGTGTCCGGCAACAAGGCCAGCGACAAAATGTACTTCCGCCATACCGGCTACCCGGGTGGTATCAAGGAAGCCAATTTCAACCAGATGATTGACCGTCATCCGGAGAAGGTGCTCGAGCTCGCCGTGAAGGGCATGCTGCCGCGCAACCCGCTGGGCCGCGCCATGTTCAAGAAGCTCAAGGTGTACTCCGGTACCGAGCATCGCCACACCGCGCAGCAGCCGCAGCCGCTCGACATCTGACGGCTAAACAGCAAGGGAAATCGATCCGTATGGCTACCAATCAATACTACGGCACTGGCCGTCGCAAGACCTCCTCGGCCCGCGTGTTCCTGCGCCCGGGTACGGGCAACATCACGGTCAACGACAAGCCGCTGGACGAGTTCTTCGGCCGTCAGACCTCGCGCATGGTCGTGCGTCAGCCGCTGGAGGCCACCGAGTCCACCGAGAACTTCGACGTGATCGCGACCGTGGAAGGCGGAGGCGGCAACGGCCAGGCCGGGGCCATTCGTCTGGGCATCGCTCGTGCGCTGGTGCAGTACAACGAAGAGATGCGCCCGTCGCTGCGTCGTGGGGGTCATCTGACCCGTGACGCCCGCGAGGTCGAGCGCAAGAAGGTCGGCCTTCGCAAGGCTCGCCGCGCGACCCAGTACTCGAAGCGCTAAACCGCGCTCGAGTGCCGGCGCGTACGGCACCCGGTTTACTGGGGGATCGTCTAGCGGTAGGACTACGGACTCTGACTCCGTCAACCCAGGTTCGAATCCTGGTCCCCCAGCCATCCATAGAGAAGGGCCCCCTCGCGGGGCCCTTTTCTATGGATATTTGAGCGAGCCCAGGGTTCGAACCTGGAAGGTTCGGCGCAGCGAAGCGGAGCACTGCACGCGCGCTGCGCGTGCAGCCCCGAAGGGGTGAGGCGGCGTAGCCGCCGAATCATCCTGGTCCCCCAGCCATGGCGGTGTGCCCCTCGACGGGGCTCACCGCCATTTGCTTTGGACTGGTCGTTACTTCAGAGAAGGGCCCCCTCGCGGGGCCCTTTTCTATGGATATTTGAGCGAGTCCGGGGTTCGAACCTGGAAGGTTCGGCGCAGCGAAGCGGAGCACTGCACGCGCGCTGCGCGTGCAGCCCCGAAGGGGTGAGGCGGCGTAGCCGCCGAATCATCCTGGTCCCCCAGCCATCCCCGCCTGGAGCCGCTATCGGCCCTTGCGGGTCGAGCATGGCGATGCGGCGATCTCTGCCGCTGGCTTTCCCTCCCCGCGTCCCAAACTCGCTACACTCCCCTGATCGGCGCCCCGCCACCCGCATCCAGCGGGAATTCTTGCGGCCCCTCTGCGTCGAACCCTTCAGGAATGGCGCGAACGTCGACTCGATGTGCGCCAGACAAAACCAAAAAAACAGGAGAGGAGAGAGTCCATGTCGGTACCTGACAACCCCTACGAGCCGGTCAGCGTCGATACCACCGCCCACGAGGTCGAGGGCGCGGATACCTGGTACATGATCGGGATATCCGGAATCCCGGACCCGGACAACGAGGGGCATACCTCGAACGCCGGCTTTGTGGTGACGGACGAGGGTGTGGTGGTCTACGACGCCCTGGGGACGCCGCCGCTCGGGTTCGAGATGATCCGGCGGATCAAGGAGGTAACGGATCAGCCGATCAAGTACGTGATTGCCGGGCATTACCACGCGGATCACATCTATGGCCTGCAGGCCTTCGCCGATCACACGGACGCGAAGATCATCGGCCAGTCGCGCGCGCAGGACTATCTTGACAGCCCCGGGGCCTCCGCACGGCTCGAGCAGCGCCGAGGTGTGCTGGCTCCCTGGGTCGACGAGGACACCCAGATCATCCCGCCGGACGAGTTCTTCGATGACGAGTACGTGATCAAGCTGGGCGGCAAGACGTTTCGTTGCGTGCACGCAGGCCCGGCCCATTCGCCGGATGACATCATCATGGTGGTGGAGGAGACCGGCGTGGTCTTTGCCGGCGATATCGTGTTCGACGGCCGCATCCCGTTCATGGGTGATGACGCGCTGGACTCGGAAAACTGGGTCAAACGTCTGGAAGAACTGATGGAGATGGACCTGAAGTTCCTGGTCCCGGGGCATGGCGACGCCACCGACGAGGCAGCTCGCGCGGTGAAGTTCACCCGTGACTATATCGCGTATCTGCGTGAACACATGGGCGCGGCAGTCGAGAATATGGATTCCTTCGACGAGGCCTATGCGGCGATGGACTGGTCCGACTATGAGGACCTGCCGGCCTTCGAGCAGACCAATCGCAGCAACGCCAATGCCGTTTATCTGGAGATGGAAGAAAAACTCTTCTGATCTCGATCACTCGCGGTATGCCGGGCCGTCGAGCCCGGCAAAGGAGCATCCGCATGACGCTGCATATTGACCCCGGCCTGCTGACGGCCATCCTCTCGCTGGGTGCGGGCATCCTGATTCTGGTTTGGCCCCGGCTGCTGAACTATATCGTGGCGATCTACCTGATCGTAATCGGTGCGGTGGGGCTGCTGACCTACCTGTAACGCCGGGTAACCAGAAGCCGGGTACCGAACGGCGCGGGGATCGGCAGGTACTTTGGTGCCCAAAAGCATGGACGAAGAGTGCGACTTCGTGCGCATCCCGCACGGAGCCGTTACTCTTTGCGCTCATTCTGATCGGGGGGGCCAAGCCTCAATGACCGCCGAACGCGTTCGAGAAATACCCTATAACTACACTTCATTCTCCGACCGCGAAATTGTCATCCGCTTCCTGGGTTCCGATACCTGGGACCTCCTCAACGAACTGCGTGGGGAACGCCAGACGGGTGTCTCTGCGCGCATGCTGTTCGAGGTGCTCGGCGACATGTGGGTGGTCGCCCGCAACCCGTATATCCAGGACGACCTGCTGGACGACAAGAAGCGCCGCAAGTCGCTGATCGATGCGATGCAGCATCGCCTGGACCAGATTCGCAAGCGTGCTGACGGCAACGAGAAGGCGCTGACGCTGGCGCGCCGTGCCCAGGCCGCGGTCACGGCCTTTTCCGACGAGTTCCAGCAGACGCTGGAGCTGCGCGAGCGTGTGCGCAAACGCCTGAAGGGCCTGACGCACAGGGACAACATCCAGTTCGGTGGCCTGGCCCGCGTCTCCCACGTCACCGACGCCACCGACTGGCGCGTGGAACTGCCGTTCGTCGTGCTGACGCCGGATTCCGAGGACGAAATGGGGCCGCTGGTCGCCGCCTGTATCGAACTCGGCCTGACCGTGATCCCGCGTGGTGGTGGTACCGGCTATACCGGCAGTGCGGTGCCGCTGTCCAAGCGTTCCGCCGTGATCAATACCGAAAAGCTCGAAGGGATCGGTCCGGTCGAGCGACGTCCGCTCCCGGGTGTCGATCAGGACGTGGCTGTCGTGCGTGTGGAGGCCGGCGTGGTGACCAAGCGCGTCTCCGAGCTGGCCGCCGAGAATGGACTCGTGTTCGCGGTGGATCCCACTTCGCAGGACGCCTCCACCATCGGCGGCAACGTCGCCATGAACGCGGGGGGCAAGAAGGCCGTGCTCTGGGGGACCGCGCTGGACAACCTCGCCTCCTGGACGATGGTCACCCCCGAGGCCGACTGGATGCGGGTCGAGCGCCTGGACCACAACCTCGGCAAGATCCATGATGCCGAGACCGTGCGCTTTCGCATTACACGTTTTGGCCCCGACGGTCGCACCCCCAAGGGCGAACCCGAGACGCTGGAGATGCCGGGTGCACGCTTCCGCAAGCTCGGTCTGGGCAAGGACGTGACCGACAAGACCCTGATGGGCGTGCCGGGCATCCAGAAAGAGGGCTGTGACGGCCTGATTACCTCGGCCGAGTTCATCCTGCACCGGATGCCGGACAACATCCGCACCGTGTGCCTAGAGTTCTACGGTACCGATCTGCATCAGGCGGTTCCGGCGATCGTCGAGATCAAGGATGCGGTGGATGCCGAGGACGACGTCCTGCTGGCGGGTCTGGAGCACCTGGACGAGCGCTACGTGCGCGCCGTCAAGTACACCCCCAAGGGTGCCCGTGGCGAGCAGCCGAAGATGGTGCTGATCGCCGACATTGTCTCCGACAACGAGGATGCCCTGGGCCAGCTCGCCGCCAAGATGGTGCGCGCGGCCAACGCCCGCAACGGCGAGGGCTTCATCGCCGTGAGCCCGGAGGCGCGCAAGCGTTTCTGGGCCGATCGCGCGCGCACTGCCGCGATCGCCCACCACACCAACGCGTTCAAGATCAACGAGGACGTGGTGATCCCGCTGGAGCGGCTCGCCGAGTACACCGAGGGGATCGAGACCCTGAACGTGCGCGAATCGCTGAAGAACAAGCTGGCGATGATCGACGAGGTGCTGGAGTGCATGCGCGGCGACCACCCCGAGCTGCGCGAGCTACTGGAGGACACCGGTGGCGAAGGGCAGCAGTGGTTCGAGGCCAAGCGCGAACGCGCGGTCGAGAAGCTCGAGGCGGTGCAGAAGCGCTGGAAGGCGATCGCGGACAACTACTTTACGCTGGCCTCCGAGTGCGACGAGCTGCTGGACGAACCCGCCCGCGCCGATCGCCGTGACCACGACAAGCTGATCAACCTGCTACTGCGACGCAGCCTGCGCATCTCCTATCGTGCGGAGGTGGAGCGCCCGCTGTTCGAGATCTTCGACGGTCACCAGATGGAGTCGGTGCGCAAGCGCCTGGGCGCGATCCACGACCGCGTGCTGACCAGCCGGTTGTTCATCGCCCTGCACATGCACGCCGGGGATGGCAACGTGCACACCAACATCCCGGTCAACTCCAACGACTACCAGATGATGCACCAGGCCGAGCGTCTGGTGGATGACGTGATGCGCCTGGCGCGCGAGCTGAATGGCGTGATCTCCGGCGAGCACGGGATCGGGCTGACCAAAATGCAGTATCTCGAGCCCGAACGCATCGAGTCGTTCGCGAAGTACAAAAAGCAGGTCGACCCCAATGGCGTGTTCAACGCCGGCAAGCTGCTCGAGGGCTCCGGGCTGTCCAACGCCTATACGCCGTCCCTGCGCCTGGTGAAGCAGGAGGCACTGATCCTGGAGCAGAGCGAGCTGGGCGATCTCAACGACGAGATCAAGGACTGCCTGCGCTGCGGCAAGTGCAAGCCGGAGTGCAACACGCATGTCCCGCGCGCGAACCTGCTCTACTCGCCGCGCAACAAGATCCTGGCCACCGGGCTGATCGTCGAGGCCTTCCTCTACGAGGAGCAGACCCGGCGTGGGCTGTCGCTGCATCACTTCGACGAGATGAACGATGTGGCCGACCACTGCACGATCTGCCACAAGTGCCTGAATCCGTGCCCGGTCGACATCGACTTCGGCGACGTGACCATGCACATGCGCTCGATCCTGAAGAAGAAGGGCAAGCGCAAGGCCACGCCGGCGACGATGATGTCCATGGCCTTCCTGAACACCAAGGATCCGTCCAAGATCAAGGGCATCCGCAAGGGGGCGATCCAGATGGGCTATGCCGCCCAGCGCCTCGGCCACTACGCGTTCAAGAAGCTCAACCTGACCGGCGAGGGCAAGCGCCCGCGCTCGACCACCGGCAAGGCCCCGATGCACGAACAGGTCGTGCACTTCGTGAAAAAGCCGATGCCGGCCGGTCTGCCGAGCCAGACCACCCGTCAGATGCTGGGGCTGGAGGATTCGCGCTATGTGCCGATCCTGCGCGACCCGGTGAAGACCGATCTCGACTCGGACGCGGTGTTCTATTTCCCCGGCTGTGGCTCCGAGCGCCTGTTCAGTCAGGTCGGGCTGGCGACACTGGCCATGCTCTATGACGTCGGGGCGCAGACGGTGCTGCCGCCGGGCTACCTGTGCTGCGGCTATCCGCAGAACTCCAATGGCGACTTCGACAAGGGCTCGCAGATCACCACCGAAAACCGGGTGCTGTTCCACCGCGTGGCGACCACGCTGAACTACCTGGACATCAAGACCGTGGTGGTCTCCTGCGGCACCTGCATGGATCAGCTGCTCAAATACGAGTTCGAGCGCATCTTCCCGGGCTGCCGACTGCTCGACATCCACGAATACCTGATGGAGAAGGGCGTGAAGCTGGAGGGGCTCAACGGGGTGCAGTACATGTACCACGACCCCTGCCACTCGCCGATGAAGTCGCACAAGCCGACCGATGTGGCCGCCAAGCTGCTGGGGCAGGAGGTGCTGCAGTCCAACCGCTGCTGCGGCGAGGCGGGCACGTTCGCGGTCAGCCGTCCGGATATCGCGACCCAGGTACGCTTCCGCAAGCAGGAAGAACTGCACAAGGGGATTCGCCAGCTTACCGGCGAGGACAAGGCCGAAAACGGCAACGTGAAGCTGCTGACCTCCTGCCCGGCCTGCCAGCAGGGCCTGTCGCGCTACCGCGAGGACACCGGCATGGATACCGACTACATCGTGGTCGAGATGGCCAATCGCCTGATGGGCGACGGCTGGCAGAAGGACTTCATCGACCGGGCGCGCGAGGGCGGCATCGAGAAGGTTCTCCTGTAGGGGCGACGCTGCGGCGCCAGGACGGGCGGCAAGGCCCGCGCCTGGAAAGCCGCGTATGGTTGGCTACAATCGGGGCAACCGGGTACCCTGCCAAAACGTGCATCGTGCGATGTGCGTTCCGGGTCGGGACCCGGAGGGCTAAAGGGGCGATTCGTGGGCCGCAGTTCGCGGACGCCCATCGTCAACCAAGGGAGTTCGCATGATCGTTCGTTTCGCTCGCCCCCGAGTGGCCCTGGTGGCCCTGTGCCTGAGTCTGGCCGGAGCGCCCATCGTGGCCTCGGCCCAGCAACCTTTTGTGGAATTCCCGGGCCGCCCGCTCTATGAGCGCTTTGGGGTCGAGGCGGTGGATCTGTTCGACCTGCGCGGCCAGTTGTCGGGCTCCACCTTGGTCGACGTTCGCCCCCGGCTGGAATACGACATCCTGCATATCGAGGGCGCTCATCACGTCGATCTCGACAGCGAAGACTTCGATCAGCAGATCCTGGCGCTGGAAGAGGAACATGGCAGCCCACTGGTGTTCTACTGCAACGGACGCCAGAGCTACGCCGGCTATCGCGCCGCCGCGCGCGCCAACGAGCTCGGCGTGGCTTCGGCCCAGGCCTATGACGCCGGGATGCAGGACTGGGTCGAGCGCTACCCAGGGCTGGCTCGTTTCCGTGGTGAGCCGGCCAACGAGGCCGAGGACGAACTGATCAGCGGGGACGACTTCGAGGCCCGCGTGCTGGCGGCCGACGCCTTCTCCCGGCGCGCCCGCCAGGGTGAGGATGTCGTGGTCGTGGATATCCGCAGCCGCGGCGAACGCGACGAGATCTCGCTGTTTGGTGGCCGCGAGGTCGGCGCGCCCTTGTCGGACATCAGCGCCCTGGACCGTATCGTGGACCAGGCCCGGCGCAACGAGCAGACCCTGCTGATCTTCGACCAGTACGGGCAGCAGGCTCGCTGGCTGCAGTACCACCTGGAAGAACGCGGGGTGGATGACTACTACTTCCTGGAAGGCGGCCTGCAGCGCTTCTACGACGAGGTCATGGCGCGCTAGCGACTGTGGCCGAGAGCCGCTTTGCATGGCCCTCACAAACAAAAAGGCCGGGGACATCCCCGGCCTTTTTGTTGCGTGGCTAACGCCGAAACAGTGCGAGAATAATCGAGATCACCACGCTTACGATGATCATCGTCGTGATCGGGAAATAGAAGCGGGCATTTTCGCGTTCGATCACGATGTCGCCCGGCAGACGACCCCAGGGGACCTTGCCCAGCCAGGGCCACAGCAGGCCGATCAGAACGATCAGCCCGCCGATGACGATCAGCCACTTGCCGGTTTCGCTCACTAGGCGGTCATTTCCTCGACGCCAGAGGGCGAGCCGACCAGCATCACGTCCGCCGGGCGGCGGGCGAACAGGCCGTTGGTGACCACGCCGGCGATGTGGTCCAGCTCGGACTCCAGTTCCACCGGGTTCATGATGCGCAGGTTGTGCACGTCCAGGATGACGTTGCCGTTATCGGTCTTGAAGCCCTCGCGCAGCTCCGGATTGCCGCCCAGCTTCGAAAGCGCACGGGCCACGTGGCTGCGCGCCATCGGAATCACCTCGACCGGCAGCGGGAATGCGCCGAGGTAATCCACGACCTTCGTCTCGTCGACGACGCAGACGAAGGTCTTCGAGGCCGCCGCGACGATCTTCTCGCGGGTCAGCGCGCCGCCCCCACCCTTGGTCAGGTGCAGGTGGCGCGTCGCCTCGTCGGCCCCGTCGACGTAGATGGGCAGCGGGCCGGCGGAGTTCAGATCCAGGACCTCGATCCCGTGGCCGCGCAGGCGCTCTGCACTGGCCTCGCTGGAGGCTACAGCGCCGTCAATTTTGCCCTTGATACCGGCCAGGGCATCGATGAAGTAATTCGCGGTCGAGCCGGTGCCGACCCCCACGATCCAGCCACTTTCGATGCGCTCGAGCGCGGCCTCGGCGACCGCCTTCTTCATTTCGTCCTGAGTCATTACGCTGTCTCGTCTTTGATGTCTATAACCCGCCGAGGATACCGACTGGCGCGCAAGCGAGACAAGCATGATTCGCGCCGTGCTATCGTTCCGGCCATGACAGTCCCCTACCTCGAGAAGATCCTCACGGCGCGTGTCTACGATGTCGCGCGCGAGACGCCGCTGGAGCCGATGCCGACGCTGTCGCAGCGCCTGGGGTCCAGCATCTGGCTCAAGCGCGAGGACCTGCAGCCGGTGTTCTCGTTCAAGCTGCGCGGGGCCTACAACAAGATCGCGCAGCTTACGCCCGAGCAGCGCAAGAAAGGCGTGATTGCCGCCTCCGCAGGTAACCATGCCCAGGGGGTGGCGTTGGGCGCGGCCCATCTGGGGATCAAGGCGGTGATCGTGATGCCGGTGACCACGCCGTCGATCAAGATCGCGGCCGTGCGCCGTTATGGCGGGAAGGCGGTATTGCACGGCGATTCTTTCGACGAGGCGGCCGCGCATGCGCGGACCTTGCAGGAAAAGCACGGCTATACGTTTATCCACCCGTTCGACGATCCGGACGTAATCGCCGGCCAGGGTACCGTGGCGATGGAACTGTTGCGCCAGCACTCCGCGCCGCTGGATGCGGTGTTCGTCTGCATCGGTGGCGGAGGTCTGGCGGCGGGCATGGCCGCCTACATCAAGCGCTTGCGTCCGGAGATCAAGGTAATCGGGGTCGAGCCGGACGACGCCCCGTCCATGTACAAGGCGCTGCAGCAGAATCGTCGCGTCACGCTGAAGCAGGTCGGGATCTTTGCCGACGGCGCCGCCGTGCGCCAGGTGGGCAAGGAGACCTTTCGCCTGGTGCGCGAGCTGGTCGACGAGGTCCTGCTGGTGGATACCGACTCGATCTGCGCCGCGATCAAGGATGTGTTCGACGACACCCGCGTACTGGCGGAGCCGGCGGGCGCGCTGGCGGTGGCCGGGATGAAGCAGTACATCGCGCGCGAAGGGATCACGGGGGGCGACTTCGCCGCCGTGCTGAGCGGTGCCAACATCAATTTCGACCGTCTGCGCCACGTGGCCGAGCGCGCCGAGATCGGCGAGCACCGCGAGGCCCTGTTCGCGGTGACCATCCCCGAGCGCCCGGGGAGCTTTCGCCAGTTCTGCCAGGCCATCGGCAAGCGGGGCATCACGGAGTTCAACTACCGCTACGCGGACGACGAGCGTGCGCACGTGTTTGCCGGCATCAAGCTGGAAGGCGGCGACAGCGAACGTCAGGCGATCCGCGAGACGCTGGAGGCGCAGGGCTACGAGGTCATGGACATGACCGAGAACGAGGTGGCCAAACTGCACCTGCGGCACATGGTCGGTGGTCATGGCGGCGAGGTCCGCAACGAACGCCTGTACCGCTTCGAGTTTCCCGAGCGCCCCGGGGCGTTGCTGAACTTCCTGACCCACATGGGCCAGACCTGGAACATCAGCCTGTTCCACTACCGCAACCACGGGGCCGCCTACGGGCGCGTGCTGGTGGGGATGCAGATCCCGGCCGAGGATCGCGCGCGCTTTCGCGATTTTCTGAAGGAAGTCGGCTACCCCTGGCACGAGGAGACGGCCAACCCGGCCTACTCGCTGTTTCTGCGCTGATTGCGTTCCCGGCTAAGGCGGCTATGGGGGCACATCCTTGTGCCGCCCGTGTCCACTAAAGCCCGAAGATCTCGGACTTCAGGTTCCACTTCGAGGCGAGGGTTTCCGTTGCGTTGAGGAATTCCTCGGCGCGGGCCGGGTGGTTCCACTGGCCGCGGGCGAGCCAGGCCAGTGCGGTGTCGCGGTCGGGGGCCAGCGAAAGGATGTGAATCAGTTCGCCGGCGTCGCTGCCGATGACCTCGCCGCCCAGCAGGGCGCCGGTGTCCATGTCGCCGATCAGGCGTACGAAGCCCTCCGGCTCGTCCTGGCCCAGCGCGCGCGGGGAGGTCTCGAACGCGGCGAAGCCGACCGCCGGCTCCAGCTCATCGTCCTCGGCGTCGTCCTCGTCCATCCCCAGGCGCGCCATCTCCACCGCGGAGTAGATCGCGATCGGCACGAAGCGCTCGTCCTGCTCGCGGGAATTGCCGTTCTGGATGTTTTCCACCGCGATGGTGGCGTCCGCCAGCGCGTGGTTCGCGGTCTGCCATTCGCTCGCGACATCGCCGATGGCGTAGATGTTGTCGACATCGGTCTGCAGGGTGGGGCGGCGCTTCACGAAGCCGCGGGCATCGATCTTCACCCCGATTTCGTCGAGGTTCAGGCCCTCGGTATGCGGGGTGCGCCCGGTGCCGAGCAGGACCCAGTCGACCTCGAAGCTGTTGCCCTCGCTGTCGGTGATGGTGACGCCGTTATCGGAGGTCTCGACCTGGTCATATCCCTTGACCCGCACCGGCTCGATGCCGTCCGCGGCCAGCTGTTCCTTCAGCGTACCCAGCGCCTGAGGGCTGAATTTCTGGGTGGACAGGGGCTTGGAGCGCGACAGCCAGGTCACCTTCTTGCCGAGGTGATGGAAGATCCAGGCGAACTCGGTGGCGACCACGCCGGAGCCGATGATCGCGACGCGCTTGCCTGCCGGCGGCTTGTCGTCGAACAGCATGTCGGTGGTCAGTACGCGCCCGGGTTCGGTCGTGAACGGGGCCGGGACAGTAGCGGTGGCACCGGTGGCGATAATGGTATGGCGGGCCTGGATGGTCTCGGTTCCATCCTCCGTCGCGACCTCGAGGGTTTCGGCATCGCGGAAGCGGGCAGTGCCGTGACGGTACTGGATCTTCAGGTGCTTCATGTAGCCGAGGTAGGAGTTGCGGACCTCGGTGACCACGTCCTTCTGGTGGTCCCAGGCGCGGTCCATGTCGGCCGTGAGGCTGCCGCTGATGCCGCGGCCCTCGAAGTGGCGCTGCGCGGCGACGGTGCGTGCGGTGTGGTACCAGTCCTTTTTCGGCACGCAGCCGCGGTTCAGGCAGCAGCCGCCCCAGTCGCCCTTTTCGACGATGACGACGTTGAGCCCGCGCAGGGCGCCCAGAACGGCGGCACGATAGCCCCCGGGGCCACTTCCGATGATGGCCAGGTCAAAGGTCTCGCTCATGGTGTCTACTCGGTCAGGTCAATGATCGGGTCGTGCCACTCCAGCCGGGTCAGCTTCAGTTCGAACACGCGGCCGTCGGCCTCGTAATCGAACCTTACCGGCAGGTGGCTGAGGTCGGGGGCGAACCAGGCAGAGAGTTCGATGTCACTGTCCTGGCTCTTGCGCACGACGCGCACCGTCTCGATACGCCCCATCGGGGATTCGATCGTCTCCGTATCGGCGTACTCGAAGCGATACTCGCGCAGGCGGTCGCGTTCCAGGGTCTGTACCGTTTCGCCGTCGCCCTCTCTGGCGAGGTCGCCCGCTTCCAGGCGCTGCATCATGAAGTACAGCGAGCCGAGGAAGTCGAGGGTATGCGGGGGAACCTCGATATCGAATCGCTCGTTGTCTACGTGTCCGATCGCACGGTCTTCTTCCCAGTCGAAGCGCGTCTCGACCTTGCGTTCGCGGCGGGGTGTCACCTCGCGGCTGCGCGAGGTGACCAGTTGAAGCCCGACGTCGTTGGCGTTCATCAGGGCCTCGCGGCTCAGCTCGAAGCGCCCGAGGATCCGCAGGAAGCCGGATACATGGGCATCCATGGCCATGCGTGTTTGTACGTCTTCGTGGTTCAGGGTGATCCTGGCATTCAGGGTGTTGCCCATGGCCTGGGCCTCGTAGCTGGCCGTGAATGGCGGCAGGCGCGGACCCTCCTGGGGCTCATTGGCGGCAGCGGACGCCAGCAGGACCTGTCCCAGCAGGAGCAGGGCGGTCAGCAGGCTAGTCCGCGTCGCGCGGCACAGGGCTCCGTTCCTCGGGAGCTTCAACATCGGGTACTACCTCATTGGTTTCGAGCTGCAGCGGGACCGTCAACGGGGTGTTGTCCCCGGTCACGATGCGGTCGCGCCACTGAATTTCCCCTGAACACAGGCGCCGCACGACCTCGGGATACAGCCGGTGTTCGGCGCGCTGGACGCGGGTGGCGAGGCTCTCGGGCGTGTCATCGGGCAGGACCGGCACGCGGGCCTGCATGATCACCGGGCCGCCGTCCAGTTCGGGGGTGACAAAATGCACGCTGGCGCCGTGTTCGTCCTCCCCGTCGGCCAGCGCGCGGGCATGTGTGTCCAGCCCACGGTACTTCGGCAACAGGGAGGGGTGAATGTTCAACAGCCTTCCCGTGAAGCGATCGACGAAACCGGGGGTCAGGATGCGCATGAAGCCGGCCAGGATCACGAGATCGGGGTCAAAGGCCTCGATCGCCTCGGCCAGATCTGCATCGAAGGCCTCGCGCGAGGGGTAGTCGCGGTGGTTCAGAACACGTGCGGGGATCGCGTGCTCTTCCGCGTAGGCCAGCCCCCCTGCATCGGGGCGATTGCTGATGATGCCGACGATCCGGGCCGGGATGTGGCCAGTGTTGCAGGCCTCGATCATGGCGCCCAGATTGCTGCCGCGCCCCGAGATCAGGACGACCAGGCGTGGCAGGGAATCCGGGCTGGAGGGGCCGGCGTTGCTGCTCATCGTGCGGCGTAGACCACCCCGGGGGCCGTGTCTTCGCAGTTCACGATCACGCCGATCGGCCAGCTCGGGATGCCCGCCCGGGCCAGTGCCGAGCTGGCGGCCTCGACACGGTCTTCGGGCAGGATCACGGTCATGCCGATCCCGCAGTTGAACGTGCGCAGCATCTCTTCAGGCGCGATGTCGCCGGCCTGTTGCAGCCAGTCGAACACGGGTGGCCATTGCCAGGCCTGCGGATCAATGCGGGCGCACAGCTGCTCCGGCAGCACTCGCGGGAGGTTTTCGGTCAGGCCGCCACCGGTGATGTGGGCCGCCGCGTGTACCGGAAACTGCTGCATCAGATCCAGCAGCGGGCGCACGTAGATCGTGGTCGGGGCCATCAGGGCGTCGCCCAATGTGGTGCCGTCGGCTCCGGGAAGCGGGGCATCCAGGGCCGCGCCGGAGTGTTCCAGGACGCGCCGGATTAGAGAATAGCCATTGGAGTGCGGGCCGCTGGCGGCCAGCCCGAGCACGACATCGCCCGCGCTGACCCGGGTGCCGTCGATCAGGGCCTCCTTTTCGGCAATGCCGACCGCGAAGCCCGCGACGTCGTAGTCCTCGCCCTGGTACATGCCCGGCATCTCGGCCGTTTCGCCCCCGATCAGGGCGCAGCCGGCCTGTTCGCAGCCGGTGGCGATACCGGTGACGACATCCGCGGCGATATCGACGTCCAGGTGTCCGGTGGCGTAGTAGTCGAGGAAGAACAGCGGCTCGGCTCCCTGCACCACGATGTCATTCACGCACATCGCCACCAGATCGATGCCGATGCTGTCATGGCGCCCCGTCTCCTGGGCCAGGCGCAGCTTGGTGCCTACGCCGTCGGTGCCGGAGACCAGCACAGGCTGCTTGTAGCGGTCCATCGGGAGCTCAAACAGGGCACCAAAGCCGCCCAGCCCGGCCATGACGCCAGGGCGCTGCGTGCGGGCGGCATGCGGTTTGATGCGTTCGACCAGCTCGGCGCCGGCCTCGATGTCGACACCTGCCTCGCGGTAGGTCAGGCCTGAACGGGTTTCGGACATGGGTACCCTGGGTGGTTGATGGCCGCATCCGGTATCCGGCGGCGCTCGCGGAATCCGGCATGGTAGCGAGGCGCCGGGGGGCGTGCAAAAAGCCGGGCGCTGCAGGGCGGGGCGCTGTGGTATTTTGGGCGCCTGTCGAAAACGCCATTCAACCCTATGCTGCGCCTCTTTCGCCCGTCCCGCGCCCTGGCTGCGTGCCTACTCCTGTGTCTGCTGTTGTTGGTCTCTCCATTGCTGGCGGATGATGCCGTGGTGGTGAACGTCCATGCGGAGGACGAAACGACCGCGCTGGCGCAGGGCCTGGAACAGGCGCTGGTGCGCGTGGCCGGGCAGCGTTCGCCGGAGCTGAGCGAACTGGCGCAGCTCCTGTTGCTGGAACTGGACGAGGAGGGGCGTATTGAGGCCCTGCGTCGGCGGCAGGAGGTGGATAACGGCGAATATCGCCTGGAGTTCGATCGGGGCCGCCTGCGCAACGCTCTAAATGCCGCCGAGGTGCCCGTGGTGCTGGGCGCGCGCCCGCAACTGCTGGTCTGGGCGGTGTACGAGGCGGACGGGCGCCGCCACCTGCTGGGCTCCACCCAGGACGAGGCCGATGTGCTGGCCGGGATTGACGCGCTGGGGCGCGATCGCGGGATGCCTTTCGTGCTGCCACTGGGGGATCTGGAGGATCGCCGGGCCGCGCAGGCGGGGGATGTGATTGGTGGCGTGACCGAGCCGCTGCAGGAAGCGGCCGGGCGCTACGGGCCGACGGGTATCGTGGCGCTGCATGTACGCTCGGTTGGGGGTGGCGCCGAGGCGCGTGCCATTACCGTGCATGGTGGGCGCGAGTACCGTAGTGAGGGCCGCGGTGAATCTCCGGCCGCCGCGGCGCGCGCGGCGGTCGAGGATGGCCTTGACCAGGTCGTGGCACCGCTGGCCCGCGTCGCCGCCGAGCCCGAGTGGGTGAAGCTGGGCTTTGTCGGGGTCGAGGGCTTTCCCGCGTTCGAGGCGTTGCGGCGGGAGCTGGCGCAGATCGAGGCTATTGAGAGCGCAAGGCTGGATTCGCTGGGTGGTAACGCGGTGACCCTCGAGGTGCGCACGGGTTTGGCCCCGGATGACCTGGTAGACCTGCTGCACGCCAGCGGCTATGGCGCGGCGGAGGATCCGCGCGGTGACTCCGAGGCGAAGGCCTGGCTGCGCCGCGAGTGAACCCGCTGGCGCCATTCTCTGCTGCCACGCTGGCGGCCCTGGTCGGGCTGGTGGTCCTGGGCGTGGCGCTCTATCTGCTAGCGCCGATTCTTACGCCGTTTCTGATCGCGCTGCTGATCGGCTACCTGTTCAACCCCCTGGTGACGCGCCTGGCGGTACGCATGGGCGGTTCGCGCACCTTGGCCACGCTGGTGATCTTCGTGCTGGTGATGCTGGGAATGGCGGGGCTGGTGCTGGTCCTGATCCCGCTGGCCATGGCCCAGTTCGAACGCCTGATGCTGCTGTTGCCCGAGGTGATCGCCTGGTTCGACGAGCGGGTTCGTCCCTGGATCGAGCAGCAGGCGGGCGATCGCCTGCCGGCTCTGGAGCCGGCGGCACTGCAGGAACTGCTGGCCGAGCACTGGCGCGAGGCCGGCGGTCTGGCGGGCGGGTTGCTGCACTGGCTGGGCAGCTCGACCGGCGCCCTGGTCCTGGGCGTGCTCAATCTGGTGCTGATCCCGGTGGTCAGTTTCTATCTGCTGCGGGACTGGCCGCGGCTGGTCGCGGGTCTGCATGACCTGCTGCCGCGAGCCTGGCGTGACCCGGTCAGCCGTTTTGCGGTGGAATCGGACCATACCCTGGGGGCGTTCCTGCGCGGGCAGCTACTGGTAATGCTGGCGCTGGGGCTGTTCTACGCGATCACCCTGAGTGTGGCGGGCGTACAGATGGGGCTGGCCATCGGCCTGATTGCCGGACTGGTCAGTTTCATCCCCTATGTGGGCGTGATCGTGGGCATCGTGCTGGCCACGGCGGCCGTGCTGTTCCAGGGCGATGGCTGGACGCTGTTGCTGGTGGTGCTGGTGATCTTCGCGGTGGCGCAGGTGCTGGAGTCGGTGGTGCTGACCCCGTGGCTGGTGGGGGACCGGACCGGGCTGCATCCGGTGGCGGTGATCTTTGCCGTGCTCGCCGGCGGTCAGCTGTTCGGGTTCTTCGGGGTCCTGCTTGCGTTGCCGGTGGCGGCGGTGCTCGCAGTTGCGGTGCGTCAGGCAATGGCGCGCTATCGGGACATGAACGCAGCCGGGGCCGATGTCCCGTGAGACCCGAAGGCAACAGCCCGCTGGAGCGCCAGATGCCGCTGGACCTGCGCCTGCGCGACGCCTCGCGTTTTTCCGGTTTTTGCGTGGCAGGCAATGCCCTGGCGCGGGATGCCGTGCGGGCCTTGAGCGTCGGGACCGGGATACAGGAGCCGCAGATCCTGCTGCACGGGCCGCCCGGCTCCGGCAAGACGCACCTGCTGCAGGCTGCCTGTCACCAGGGACACGAGCGCGGGGAACCGGTCAGCTACCTGCCGCTTGGCGAGGTACGTGATGCGCCACCGATGGCCGTGCTCGATGGTCTGGAGCGCTCGCGTCTGGTGGCGCTGGATGATCTGGAGGCCGTGGTGGGCCGCGGGGACTGGGACGAGGCCCTGTTCGGGCTGATCAACCGGCTGCGTGATGCCGGCTGCCGCGTGCTGCTGGCGGCCGCGGCACCGCCCGAGGGGCTACCGGTCCAGTTGCCGGATCTGGCCTCGCGCCTGGCCTGGGGCCCGGTGTTCCGCATGCAGCGGCCGGATGATGCGGCCTGCAAGGAGATCCTGGCACAGCGTGCGGCCCTGCGCGGGCTGGAGCTGCCGGAGCCGGTGGCGGATTACCTGCTGCGCCGCTGCTCGCGTGACCTGTCCACGCTGCTGGCGCTGCTGGACCGCCTGGATCTGGCTGCGCTAGCCCAGCAGCGGCGCCTGACCATCCCGTTCGTGCGCGAACAGCTGGCCCGTATGGGCTGAACCCGGGGTTGCTTGAGGTTACTCGGCCGCCGCGCGGGCCCGCCGGGCGTCCAGTTTCACGAACAGCAGGCTGCCCGCGAACCAGGCGAGGCTGGCTCCGGTCATCAGGAGGCCATAGAGCCGGTCCTCCGCGGCCGCGCCGATGGTGATCCCGAGCGTGATGTAGGCGAGCGCCAGCAGGCTGGACCAGGCGTGGGTGTAGCGCCTTCCGTGCAGCATCCCGCGCAGCGGAAACAGCAGCGGCATGACCAGTACGATCAACGCCAGCCAGACCGGGACGATCTCCGGCGGGGCGATCCAGGTGGTCCAGACCAGGATTAGCAGCAGCAGTCCAAGAAAGCCGGCCAGAGCCAGGGCACGGGACAGCGCGATCATGCCGGGGCGCCAGGTGCTGCTTCGAGGCGCAAGGCGATGCGCGCGACGCGTTCCCCAAGGGCTGCTGCGATGCGCTGTTCGTCGCGGGTGACCGCCTGCTCGCCCTGGGTGCCGGCCACATGGCTGGCGCCGTAGGGCGTGCCGCCGCTGGTGGTGCTGTTCAGCTCCGGCACGGTATAGGGCACGCCGACCCACAGCATGCCCTGATGGATCAGCGGCAGGGCCATGCTGAGCAGGGTGGTCTCCTGCCCGCCATGCTGGGTGGCCGTGCTGGTGAAGACGCCGAAGGGCCGGTCCACCAGCCCGCCGCTGGCCCACAGCCCGCTGGTGCCGTCGAGGAAGTATTTCAGCGGCGCGGCCATGTTGCCGAAGCGGGTCGGCGAACCCATGACCAGCCCCGCGCATTCCTCGAGATCGCGCAGTTCGGCATAGGGTGGCCCGTCCTCGGGTACTGCCGGGCGGTCCTCGTCGATATTCGTGGAGACTGGGGGTACGGTGCGCACCCGCGCGGTGGCGCCAGCCTTTTCGACGCCGGTTGCGACCTGGCGGGCCAGCTCGGCGGTCGCCCCGTAGCGGCTGTAGTACAGCACCAGGATCTCCGGTGCCGTGCTCACGACACGATCTCCAGCACCTGTTCCGGCGGGCGCCCGATGCGGGCCGCGCCCCCGACGATCAGGATCGGTCGCTCGATCAGTTTCGGGTGCTGGACCATGGTCTGGATCAGCGCCTCGTCATCCATCTCCGCGTCTTTCAGGCCCAGCTCGCGGTACTCCGCCTCGCCGGTGCGCAGCAGGTCGCGGGGGCGGATGCCCAGCTTCTCGATCACGCCCTTCAACGTCGCGGCATCCGGTGGCGTCTTCAGATACTCCACGATCTCGGGCTCTACACCTTGCTCCCGCAGCAGGGCGAGGGTCGCGCGCGACTTGCTGCAGCGCGGGTTGTGATACAGCGTAGGGGCGTCGGACATGAATCGACTCCGGAGGTCATCGATGGCAAAGGCCCATGATACCCATGCCCGCCGCTGGCATGTCAGGGGGCGTGTGCAGGGCGTGTTCTTTCGCGCCTCGACCCGGGAACAGGCGCAGGCGCTCGGGCTGACGGGGTATGCGCGCAACCTGCCGGACGGCCGCGTGGAGGTGCTGGCGGTCGGCGACCCGGATGCCCTGGAGCGGCTGGAGGCATGGCTTTGGGAGGGACCGCGCATGGCGCACGTGGAGGAACTGGATAGGGAGGTTGTGAGCCCGCCGGAGCCGTTGCCCGCAGGCTTTGATACGGGTTGAATCGGGAGCTTTTGAGACGCTTCCTTTAAAGTTGTACGGGGGTCTATAAACGCCATCGCGACGGATGCATACTGCGGGGTCATGGAATCACGCCTGGTCGATATGCAGAGTCAGTCGGAGGACACGCGGGTGGAGGTCAGCCTGCGTCCCAAGCGGCTGGACGACTACACCGGACAGCCCCGGGTGGTTGAACAACTGGGCCTGTTTATCGAGGCGGCGCGCGGGCGCGGGGAGGCCCTGGACCATACGCTGGTGGCCGGCCCCCCGGGGCTGGGCAAGACGACCCTGGCCCATATCGTGGCGAACGAACTCGGGGTGGGGCTGCGCCAGACCTCGGGCCCGGTACTGGAGCGCGCTGGCGACCTGGCCGCGATCCTGACCGCGTTGGAGCCCCAGGACGTCCTGTTCGTTGACGAGATCCACCGCCTGCCGACCGTGGTCGAGGAGATCCTGTATCCGGCGCTGGAAGACGGTCAGCTCGACATCGTGATTGGCGAGGGACCGGCGGCGCGCTCGATCAAGGTGGACTTGCCCCCGTTCACACTAGTGGGCGCGACTACGCGCGCGGGCCTGCTTTCGGCGCCGTTGCGTGACCGGTTCGGCATCGTTCAGCGACTCGATCATTACACTGTCACAGACCTCGCCCATATTGTCGGGCGCGCCGCCGGATTGCTGGGTGTCGGGATCGAGCCTGAAGGGGCGGCGGAGATCGCGCGCCGCGGGCGGGGCACGCCGCGCCTGGCGAATCGCCTGCTGCGGCGGGTTCGCGACTATGCCGAGGTCCGTGCCTCCGGCGTGATTACCGCCGAGGTCGCGGGTCAGGCGCTGGACCTGCTGGCGATCGATGCCTCGGGCCTGGATGCCCAGGACCGCCGGTTGCTGGAGGTGCTGGTCGAGAAATTCGACGGCGGGCCGGTCGGCGTGGAAAGCCTGGCGACGGCGCTGAACGAGGATCGCGGTACCCTGGAGGATGTGGTCGAGCCGTTTCTGATCCAGCAGGGGTACCTGCAGCGAACCCCGCGCGGGCGTCAGGCCACGCGGCGGACGCTGGCGATGTTCGGCCTGACCGGGTCGGTGGAACCCGACCTGCTGGCGCCGGTCGACAGCCAGGGCGGAGGCCGTCCGTGACGGAAGGCGACGCCCCGTTCGAGTGGCCGGTGCGAGTCTATTACGAAGACACTGACGCCGGCGGCGTGGTCTACCACGCGAACTACCTCAAGTTCATGGAGCGCGCGCGCACCGAGTGGTTGCGCGCGCTGGGGTTCGAGCAGGATGCATTGCGCGAGGAATACGGGATCGTTTTTGCGGTGCGCCGCTGCTGTCTGGATATGCGGCGCCCGGCGCGCTTCAACGATGCCCTGACGGTGACCTGCCGGCTGCACTCGTTGCGCCGGGCGAGCCTGGAGTTCCATCAGGGTGTGGAGCACGACGGCGAGACCCTGGCCAGCGGCGAGGTGGGGATTGCCTGCGTCGAGGTGGCGCGCCAGGCGCCCGCCGCGATCCCCGGTCCGGTACTGGAGGCCCTGCGCCGACATCATGATCATGGGCCGGCTGACCGCGTAGCCGGAACCAAGTAACGCTGTAACGGGAGACGGACAAGTGGCAGTCGACTTTTCAATGTACCAGCTGGTGATGGAGGCGACCCTGGTGGTCCAGCTGGTGATGGTGATTCTGGTGCTCGCCTCCGTACTCTCCTGGTTGGCGATCGTCGTCAAGGCCAGGTCCCTGAATGCGGCGCACCGCGCCTGCGACGATTTCGAGGAGCGCTTCTGGTCGGGGGCCGACCTGTCCCATCTCTACGAAGGGGTGCGGCGCAAGCAGGAAATGACGGGCATGGAGCACGTCTTCTCCTCTGGGTTCAAGGAATTTCTGCGTGCGCGCCAGCATGGCATCCCGGCCGGTGAGCCCGCCCAGCGTGCCATGCGTGTGGCGATCGCGCGCGAGATTGACGAGATGGAGCGTTATCTGCAGTTCCTCGCCACGGTGGGGTCAACCAGCCCGTATATCGGCCTGTTCGGCACGGTCTGGGGCATCATGCATGCCTTCCTGGGGCTGTCTGGGGTGCAGCAGGCGACCCTGGCGATGGTCGCTCCCGGGATCGCCGAGGCCCTGATCGCGACCGCGCTGGGTCTGTTTGCCGCGATCCCGGCCGTGATCGCCTACAACCGCTTTGCGGGGGATGTCGACCGCGTGGCCGTGCGCCTGGAGAACTTCAATGACGAGTTCGTGGCTCTGCTCAACCGGCAGGTTCACGCCAAGTCCACGGATACGGCCTCCGAGGCCACGGCCTGACCCATGTCCGAGCAGCGCCGCAACAGTCGCCGCCTGCGGCGGCCCATGTCCCAGATCAACGTCGTGCCGTTTATCGACGTGATGCTGGTGCTTTTGATCATCTTCATGATCACCGCGCCCATGCTGCAGCAGGGCGTGGAAGTCGACCTGCCGGAGGCGGACGCCGAGGCCCTGGACCGGGACGAACAGGCGGCCGAGCCGCTGGTGGTGACCGTGGACGCCAGTGGGGCCATGAGCCTGAACCAGGGGCCAATCATCGATGAGCCGCTGGCGCCGCAGGAGATGACCGAGATCGTGCGCGAGTTCCTGGCGGAGCATCCGGGCACCCAGACCTTCGTGCGTGGCGACCGTAATGTGGACTACGGGCGTGTGATCGACGCCATGATCGCCCTGCAGCGCGCGGGCGGCGGGCGTGTCGGACTGATCACCGAGCCGCCGCGCGAAACCGGCGACTGACGCACGCTGCCGTGTTCGAGCTTGTCCGCCGCCACCCTGTCAGCTTCCTCCTCGTGCTCCTGTTGCACGGGGCGCTGTTTGCGGCGTTGATGTTCAATATCAGCCTGATATCCCCCACCTCCTCGCAGGCCGCGGTGGAGATCTCGGTGCAGGAGGATATTGAGGTGATCGACGCGGTGGCCGTGGATGCCGAGGCGTTCGATCAGGTCGAGCACCAACGCGAGGTTGCCCGTCAGGAAGAAGTCGCCGAGCAGCTGCGCGAGGAAGAGGAGCAACGGCGCGCCGAAGAAGAGGCCCGCCGCGAGGAAGAGCGCCGACAGGCCGAAGAGCAACGCCGCCTGGAAGAGGAAGAACGGGCGCGGCAGCAGGCGATCGAGGAAGCCGAGCAGGCACGCCGAGAGGCCGAAGAGGAGCGTCAGCGCGCACAGGAAGAGGCCGAGGCCGAGCGTGAACGGATCCGCGCCGAACGCGAGGCGGCGGAGCGTGAACGACAGGAGGCCGAGGAGGCCCGCGAGCGCGAAGAGGCGGAGCGGCGCGAGCGTGAAGAGGCCGAACGCCAGGCCCGCGAAGAGCAGGAGCGCCGCGAGCAGGAAGAGGCCGAGCGTCGTGCGCAGGAAGAGGCCGAGCGCCGGGCCGAGCAGGAGCGCGAACTGGAGGAGCAGCGCCGCCGCGAGGCAATGGAGCGCGAGCAGGAGCGCCTGGCGGAGGCGCGCGAACGGCGCGAGGCCGCCGAGCGCCAGGCGCAGATGGATCGCGAAGTGGATGAGTGGCGTGCCCAGGTGCAGTCGGTGGTCCAGCGGCGCTGGCGTCAGCCGTCGGATATTGACTCCTCGGACCGTGCCATTGTTCTCGTGCGCGTAAACGAGACCGGGCGTATCATCGACTTCGATATCGAAAGCTGTTCCGGCGACAGCCGGTTCTGCGACTCCGTGCGCCAGACCATGGACCGTCTGAGTTCGCTGCCACGCCCGCCGGATGCGAGCGCGGTGCGGGGCGGGGTGCGGATCCGATTTGAACCGGACTGATTCGCGGGCCACGCCCGCTTGACGAGGAGCTCATGCGACGACTGATTCACTGGATGCTGCCGGCCATGCTGCTGCTGTGGGCAGCGCAGGCACAGGCCGTACTGGAAGTCACGGTCACCGAGGGGGTCACCGGGGCGATACCGGTGGCCGTTGCGCCGTTTACCTACGAGGGGGAGGGTGAGCTCGACGAGGACATCTCCCAGATCGTCGCGGCCAACCTGGCCCGCAGCGGGCTGTTCAATGTCGAACAGGATGATCTGCCTTCGGCCCCGTCCGGACCGGCCGACTTTCTTGCCGAGCCCTGGGCCGACACCGGGGTCGAGTACCTGGTCGTGGGCAATCAGCGCCGCGATGGCGATGACGTCCTCGTGGAGTTTCACGTATTCGATGTGCTGTCCGAGGAACGCCTGGGCGGCTGGCGCATTCCGGTGCCCGGCGACATGCTCCGGCGCGGGGCGCATCGTATCTCGGACATCATCTACGAACAGATCACGGGTGACCCGGGGGCATTCAGTGCGCGCATCGCGTTCGTGAGCGTGGAGCGTAACGGCGACGAGCGCCGCTTTGCCCTTGAGGTCGCCGATTCCGACGGGGCCAATCCGCGCACCCTGTTTCGTTCCGCGAAGCCGATCATGTCGCCGGACTGGTCGCCGGATGGACGCGAACTGGTGTACGTCTCGTTCGAGAACCGCCGTTCCGAGGTCTATCGCCAGAATGTCGAGACCGGCAGTCGGGAACGGGTGGCCAGCTTCACGGGTATCAACAGCGCGCCCGCCTGGTCGCCCGATGGCCGCTATCTCGCGCTGAGCCTGTCACGCGATGGGGCGCCGAATATCTACCTGATGGAGCTGGAGACGGGCGAGATGCGCCAGATGACCCAGACCAGCTCGATCGAGACCGAGCCGGTCTGGTCGCCCGATGGCGAAACCCTCTACTTTACGTCCGACCGCGCAGGCGCGCCGCAGATCTATGCGCTGCCGCGAGAGGGGGGCAGCCCCCGGCGTCTGACATTCGAGAGCGGCTATGCGGCCGCGGCGACGGTGTCCCCGGATGGGCGTTATCTGGTCTACGTGCACGGTGGTGATGGCGGATTTCAACTGGCCCGTCTCGATTTGAACGACCGCCGTGTGACCCGCCTCACGGATGGGCGGGATGCGGAATCGCCAAGCTTTGCCCCGAATGGCAGCATGATTATCTATGCGATGACAGATGGCGGGCGTGGCGTGCTGGGCTCGGTGAGCCAGGATGGGCAGGTCCATCAGCGTCTCGCTGCCAGGGAGGGCGAGGTCCGTGAGCCGGCCTGGTCACCCTTGAATTGATCTTCCTAATAACAACCGCTTTTCGAGGATAATGACGTGATGAGCACGATCTTTCGCTGGTTTTTTGTGGCCATGGTGATTGGGGCGCTGTCGGCATGTGCGACGCCGACGCGTGATGCCGAGGATGCCGAACGCGAGGCCGAGCGGGCTGCGGCCGAGCAAGCGGAGCGCGAACGCGCCGAAGCCGAGGCCCGCGAGGCCGAGGCCCGCGCGCTGGGCCGCGATCGGCAGTTCGATGCCGATGCGCTGGATGATCCGGACAGCCCGCTGGCCGAGCGCCTGGTCTATTTCGAGTTCGACCGTGACGAGGTGCAGTCGCAGTACATGGATATGCTCGAGGCGCATGCGGCCTATCTGTCGCAGAACTCCGGGGCCCGCCTGCGGCTGGAGGGCCATACCGACGAGCGGGGTACTCGCGAGTACAACCTGGGGCTGGGCGAGCGCCGCGCACAGTCGGTGCGCCGTATCCTGACCCTGAACGGGGCCTCGGATGACCAGATCGAGGTCATCAGTTATGGTGAAGAAATGCCGGTCGCCTTTGAGCAGAACGAGGAGGCTTGGGCCAAGAATCGCCGGGTCGAATTGGTCTACGAATCCCGGCGCTAGACGACGGGAGGCGCCATGCGGCGTTTGACAGGTAGCAGTAACCGAAATGCCCCCCCGGGGGCATTTCTCTTTCCACGGGTGGGTGTGGCGGTCGCCGCCGGGGTGTTGGTCCTGGCGATGGGGTCGTGGGGCCCGCTTGCCAGCGAAGCCGTCGCCCAGGACGACGTGTTCGCGACCCAGTCGCAGATCCGCGACCTCTCGCGGAGGCTGGACCGCATCGAGCGGACGCTGGACTCCAGCGCCATGCAGGAACTCCTGCGGGGTGCGGAAACCATGAACCGGGAGATGCGCGAGCTGCGGGGCGAAGTGGAGACGCTGCGCCACGAGCTGGAGCGTCTGAACGCCCGTCAGCGCGATCAGTTCCGTAACCTGGACGAGCGTGTGGCCACGTTCGAGACCGGCGCGGCCGCGCCCGCGGATACCGCTGCCCCGGCGGACGAGGTCATTGAGTTCGACCTTCCCGAGGCGGACGAGCAGGCGGCCTACCAGGAGGCCTTCGAGCAGTTGATGGCGGGTGACTACAACGCCGCGATGAGCGGCCTTGAACGCTTCATCGAGAGCTATCCCGACAGCGACTATTCCGCCAATGCCTGGTACTGGCTGGCCGAGGCCAAGTATGCCAGTGGCGACTTCGAGGCGGCCCTGGAGGATTTCGAGCATTTGCGCGAGCAGTACCCGGAGAGCGACAAGTCCGGGGATGCCCTGCTCAAGATCGGCTATGCGCATTACGAGCTGGGCAACGAGGACGAGGCCCGCGAGGCGCTGGAGGCGGTGCGCGCCGATTACGGCGGCACGACGCTGGACCGCCTGGCACGCGAGCGGTTGCGGCGGCTCGACGGGCAATGACCGAGATCCCCGTGCGTGCCCGGCGCGCACCGACCACGGGCGATTCGCATGGCCCGACCCAGGTCCGTATCACCGAGATGTTCGTTTCGCTGCAGGGCGAGGCGGCGGATTCCGGCTGGCCCACCGCATTTGTGCGGCTGACCGGGTGCCCGCTGCGTTGCCGCTGGTGCGACAGTGCTTACGCCTTCGAGGGTGGCGAGGCACGCGCGCTGGACACGATCCTCGCGTGGGTCGGTCAGACGGGCGTCCGTCATGTCTGTGTCACGGGTGGGGAGCCACTGGCCCAGCCCGGTTGTCGCGACCTGCTGGCGCGGCTGTGTGATGCAGGCTATCGGGTGTCGTTGGAAACCAGCGGCGCCCTCGACATCGGCGGGCTCGATTCGCGCGTCACGGTCGTGATGGACTGGAAGGCGCCGGGCTCCGACGAGCAGGACCGCAACCTGGAGGCCAATATCCCTCACCTTGCTGCCGGCGATCAGCTGAAGTTCGTACTCGCGAACCGAGCGGATTTCGATTGGGCCCGCGCGGAACTCGGGCGCCTGGATCTTGCGCCCGAGGTCGAGGTCCTGTTCTCGCCGGTATTCGGCGAGCTCGCCCCGCGCGAGCTGGCCGACTGGATCGTGGCCGAACGGCTGCCCGTGCGGTTTCAGCTTCAGCTCCACAAGCTCCTGTGGGGCGATCAACCAGGTCGTTAGTCGATGTCGCAACCGGAAAAGGCGGTGGTGTTACTCTCGGGCGGGCTGGATTCTGCAACCTGCCTGGCAATGGCGCTGGCCGACGGGCTCGACTGTCATGCCCTGTCGATCGACTATGGCCAGCGACACCGTACCGAGCTCGACGCGGCGCGCCGCGTGGCTGCCGCCCAGGGCGTGCAGGACCACCGAGTGGTCCGGGTCGACCTGACCGCGATCGGCGGCTCCGCGCTCACCGATGACGCGATCGCGGTCCCCACCGAGTCGAGCGAAGGCATCCCGGTGACCTATGTGCCCGCCCGTAATACGGTGTTCCTGTCTCTGGCGCTGGGGCTGGCCGAAACGCTTGATGCCCGGCTGCTCTATGTCGGTGCGAATGCGGTCGACTACTCCGGGTACCCGGATTGTCGCCCGGCCTTTATCGACGCCTTCCGCGACCTTGCGCAGGTCGCTACCCGTGCCGGGGTGGAGGGCGTACGCTGGGAGGTGCGTGCACCCTTGATGCACATGAGCAAGGCCGAGATCATCCGTGCCGGCGCGCGCCTGGGGGTCGATTACGCCCAGACGGTGAGCTGCTATCAGGCCGACCCCGAGGGCCGGGCCTGCGGGCGATGCGACAGCTGCCGTATCCGTCGCGAGGGTTTTGCGGCCGCTGGTGTCCCCGACCCGACTCTCTACCGGACGGCCTGACGGCGGACGGTTCGCCCTCGTCAGACAGCCCCGGGTCCGGAATGAATTGGGGGTCGATCTCGTCTTGCGTCCGATGTATGCTGCGCACCCCATGGGTGCAGGCGTGCCCGACAACCGATCAGTGAGAGGATACGTTGATGGAATTCTCCAGCTTTTCAACCGCCGCAATGATGTTCCTGGGCGGCACGTTCGTCCTCGCCTTCATCATGGGTGCGGTCGCGAACAAGACCAACTTCTGCACCATGGGAGCCGTCTCCGACTGGGTGAACATGGGTGATACCGGGCGCATGCGCTCCTGGCTGCTGGCGATTGCCGTGGCGATGCTGGGTGTGGCGGCGCTCGAATTCTTCGGGGTGCTGAGCGCCGAGGGTTCCTTCCCTCCCTACCGCGGCGAAAACTTCAACTGGCTCGGGCACGTCCTGGGTGGCTTCCTGTTCGGCATCGGCATGACCTATGCGTCCGGCTGCGGTAACAAGACGCTGGTGCGTGTGGGTGGCGGCAACATCAAGTCGGTGATGGTGATGATCATCATCGGTGTGATCGCCTTCTGGCTGACCAGCCGCGCCACTGTCTTCGGCACCGGCCAGACGCTGTTCCAGCTGCTGTTTGGCTGGATGGACGCGGTGTCCATCCAGATGGAAGGCGGCCAGGATCTTGGCTCCATTATCGCTGGCGAGAACGCCTTGGGCGCCCGCCTGGTGATGGGTCTGGTGATCGGTGTGCTGCTGCTGGCCCTGATCTTCAAGGCCGCGGATTTCCGCAAGAGTTTCGACAACATCCTGGGCGGTCTGGTGATCGGCCTGGTGGTGATCGGGGCCTGGTGGCTGACCAGCAACATCCAGATCGACGACGGCATGGGCGGCGTGTACAGCGCCCAGGAATACATCCAGGAATGGGATTTCGTCGCCGATGACGACGATGGCGAGCGTCCGGCGCTGTCCGGTCCCTGGGCCAACCAGTCGTTTACCTTTATCAACCCGATGGGCCAGAGCGTGGGCTACGTGTCCAGCGGCTTTGACCGCACCATGCTCTACTTCGGTGTGCTGGCGCTGGCCGGCGTGATCCTGGGTTCGTTCTTCTGGGCTCTGGTGTCGCGCAGCTTCCGAATCGAGTGGTTCTCGTCCTTCCGTGACTTCGTGAACCACTTCATCGGCGGCATCCTGATGGGTGTCGGCGGCATCCTGGCGCTGGGTTGCACCATCGGTCAGGCGGTCACCGGGATTTCCACGCTGGCGCTGGGTGGCTTCTTTACCTTTGCGTTCATCGTGTTCGGGTCCGCGCTGACCATGAAGATCCAGTACTACAAGATGGTCTATGAAGACGAGGCGACCTTCGGCAAGGCCCTGGTCACCTCGCTGGTGGACATGAAGCTGCTGCCGGGTGGCATGCGCAAGCTCGAGGCCATCTGATCGCCGGCCGCCGGGGGAGCCTTGCGTTTTCCCCGGCGGGCCGTAAACTACGCGGCGCGGTGATTCAGGTGCTGCCGCGTAATGACAAGGCCGGCGGACCCCTGCGGGGGTGCCATGCGGGCCTCAGACATGGGTCGTTAGCTCAGTTGGTAGAGCAGTTGGCTTTTAACCAATTGGTCGTAGGTTCGAATCCTACACGACCCACCATTATTCCCGGGCGCGTGCGAGCGCGGCCGGCACAAGGGCCCGCCTACGCGGGCTTTTTGTGTTTATGGGGCGCGAACAGGCTAGAATGCGCGCCTTTATCGAACCATTGAATGCACACGCGAAAGTGGCGGAACTGGTAGACGCGCTGGGTTTAGGTCCCAGTGGGGTAAAACCCGTGAGAGTTCGAGTCTCTCCTTTCGCACCAATGTCCCGTGAACGCCCAGGCAGGCAGCCGGCGAGTGCTGCGGTCGGCAGGGATGACCGATTTTTGAACTATTGCGAGGCCCTTCATGCAAGTTTCCGTTGAAGCCACCGGCAACCTGGAACGCAAGATGACCATCCAGGTCCCCCCCGAGCGCGTCGAGACCGAAGTCGACAACCGTCTGAAATCGCTGGCCAAGCGCGTCCGGCTCGACGGCTTTCGCCCGGGCAAGGTCCCGCTGAAGGTCGTGCGCCAGCGTTACGGCGCCGGGGTCTATCAGGAGGTGCTGAGCGAAGTCCTGCAGGAGAGTTACCGCGAGGCCGTGCAGCAGGAAGGGCTGGAGCCTGCGGGGAACCCGAGTATCGAGCCGCAGAGTGTGGAAAGCGGGCAGCCGATCGAGTTCGTTGCGAGCTTTCAGGTCTTTCCCGAGGTCGAGGTGGCCGATTTCTCCGATGCCGAGATCGAACGCCCGGTGGCCGAGATTGGCGACGAGGACATCGATCGCGTGATCGACTCCCTGCGCGAGCAGAACAAGGAATGGGCGGAGGTCAAGCGCAAGGCGAAGAAGGGCGATCGCATCACGCTGGACTTCGTCGGCAGCATCGATGGCGAGGAGTTCGAGGGTGGTAAGGCCGAAGACTTCCAGGTGGAAGTGGGTGCCGGCCGTCTGATCGAAGACTTCGAGAAGCAGCTCAAGGGCGTGAAGACCGGCGAAGAGCCGACCATCGACGTCACCTTCCCCGATGACTACCCGGCCGAGAACCTGAAGGGCAAGACCGCGCAGTTCGCCCTGACCATCAAGAAGGTCGAGGGGCCCAAGCTGCCTGAGGTGGACGAAGAGTTCGCGAAGAAATTCGGCATCGAAGACGGCTCGGTCGAGAAACTTCGCGCCGACGTGCGGTCCAATATGGAGCGCGAGTTGAACCAGGCGCTGAAGGGCAAGGTCAAGAATCAGGTCATGGAGCTGATTATCGAGCGCCATGGGTTCGACCTGCCGGATGCCCTGGTGAAGTCCGAGATCAATCGCCTGCGCGAGGAGGCCGAGAAGCGCTTCGGTGGTGCCCAGCAGACCCAGCCGCTCCCCGACAGTCTGTTCGAGGAGGAGGCCAAGCGCCGCGTGCGCCTGGGTCTGTCCCTGCGCGCCATCATCGACCAGAAGGGGTTCGAGGTGGACGCGGAGCGGGTCGAGCGTGACCTGGAAGACATGGCGGCCACCTACGAGGACCCGGAAGAGGTCAAGCAGTACTACCGCTCCAACCCGCAGGCGAAGAGCAACCTGGAGTCGCTGGTGCTCGAGGACCAGGTGGTCGACTGGATCGTCGATCAGGCCAAGGTCACCGAGAAAAAGACCAGCTTCCAGGACGTCATGAATCCGAATAAGGAGTCGACTGAATGAGCCACGACATGGCCGGTCAGGGGGCGCAGCATGCCCAGGGGCTGAATCTGGTCCCGATGGTGGTCGAGCAGACCGCCCGCGGCGAGCGCGCCTATGACATCTACTCCCGGTTGCTGAAGGACCGGGTCATCTTCTGTGTGGGTCCGGTCGAGGACTACATGGCCAACGTGATCGTGGCCCAGCTGCTGTTCCTCGAATCGGAAAACCCGGACAAGGAGATCAGCCTGTACATCAACTCCCCGGGCGGGGCCGTGACCGCGGGCATGGCGATCTACGACACCATGCAGTTCATCAAGCCCCAGGTGAGCACCCTGTGTGTCGGCCAGGCCGCGAGCATGGGCGCGGTGCTGTTGGCCGGTGGTGCCCCGGGCAAGCGTTACTCCCTGCCGCACTCGCGGGTCATGATCCACCAGCCGCTGGGCGGGTTCCAGGGGCAGGCATCGGATATCGACATCCACGCCCGCGAGATCCTGAAGATCCGCGAGGAGCTCAACCGCGTACTCGCTCACCACACCGGGCAGACCGTGGAGCAGGTGGAGCAGGACACGGATCGTGACCGTTTCATGACCGCAGTGGAGGCCAAGGATTACGGCCTGGTGGACAACGTCCTCTCCAGCCGCGGCGCGCCGGACACCGGCGACAAGGAAGCCGGCAAGAAGGACAAGTCCTGATCGAAGCACGGCCGGGGCGCGCGGGATATACCGGACTCGCGCCCGGTCCGTTTGCAACGTGGCTGCAAACGGGGCATGTTCTGAGAAACCCTGATAGCGCAACCGAGGCATACGGATGAGCGACGACAAGACCCCCTCCGCCGACGGCAAGCTTCTGTACTGCTCTTTCTGCGGGAAGAGTCAGCACGAAGTGCGCAAGCTGATCGCGGGTCCCTCCGTGTTTATCTGCGACGAGTGTGTCGAGCTTTGCAACGACATCATTCGCGAGGAGATGCAGGAGGCGGGGCATACCGAGCGCGATTCGCTGCCCAAGCCGCGCGAGATCCGCGAGATCCTCGACGACTACGTGATCGGGCAGAACTCCGCGAAGAAGATCCTCTCGGTCGCGGTGTACAACCACTACAAGCGCCTCGAGGCCCGAGCCGGCAAGGACGACGTCGAGTTGTCCAAGTCCAACATCATGCTGATCGGCCCGACCGGTTCCGGCAAGACGCTGCTGGCCGAGACGCTGGCGCGGGTGCTCAACGTCCCGTTCACCATCGCCGACGCGACCACGCTGACCGAGGCCGGTTACGTGGGCGAGGACGTCGAGAACATCATCCAGAAGCTGCTGCAGAAGTGCGACTACGATGTGGAGAAGGCCGAAAACGGCATCGTCTACATCGACGAGATCGACAAGGTCTCGCGCAAATCGGACAATCCCTCGATCACCCGCGATGTCTCGGGCGAGGGTGTGCAGCAGGCCCTGCTGAAGCTGATCGAGGGCACCACGGCCTCCGTGCCGCCGCAGGGCGGGCGCAAGCATCCACAGCAGGAGTTCCTGCAGGTCGATACCCGCAACATCCTGTTCATCTGCGGCGGTGCCTTCTCCGGCCTGGAGAAAATCATCCAGCAGCGCGCGGAGAAGGGTGGTATCGGTTTCTCTGCCGAGGTCAGCTCCAAGGACGAGAGCAAGAGCGGCGGCCAGTGGCTGAAACAGCTGGAGGCCGACGACCTGGTGCGCTATGGCCTGATCCCCGAGTTCGTCGGTCGTCTGCCGGTGCAGGCGACGCTGGACGAACTGGACGAGGATGCGCTGATCACCATCCTGACCCAGCCGAAGAACGCGCTGGTCAAGCAATACGCCCGTCTGTTCGATATGGAAGGCGTGGAGCTCGAGTTCCGGGACGATGCCCTGGCCGCGATCGCCCACAAGGCGATGGAGCGCAAGACCGGCGCCCGGGGCCTGCGCACCATCATGGAGAACATCCTGCTCGACACCATGTACGAGCTGCCCTCGATGGAGGGCGTCAGCAAGGTGGTGATCGACGAAGCCGTGATCCGCGGAGACGCCGAGCCCTACCTCATCTACGAGAACGCATCGTTCTCCAAGCAGGCCGCTGCCGATTCCTGAAGCTTCGCGGTCATGCACAGGGGGCGGGCATGGGGCTGGCCCCGGCTTGAAAAACGGTCAGGGCGCCCCCATCTCTCCCGTACATTCGTCAAGCCCTGAGGGGGCCACATGACCGACCAACACTCCTCCCAGAACGAGGTGGATTCCCCCGTGAAGCGCGTCGCGGTCCTGCCGCTGCGCGATGTCGTGGTGTATCCGCACATGGTCATCCCGCTGTTTGTGGGTCGCGAGAAGTCGATCCGCGCGCTGGATTCCGCCATGGCCCAGAACAAGCAGGTCCTGCTGGTGGCGCAGAAGAGCGCCGAGGTGGACGAGCCCGAGGCCGGCGATCTGCACGAGATCGGTACCCTCGGCAACATCCTGCAATTGCTGCGCCTGCCCGATGGCACGATCAAGGTGCTGGTCGAGGGCGCCCAGCGCGCGCGCGTGATGGATGTCTCCACGACCGGCAATGCCGAGAAGGAAGAGGACTACTTCACCGCCGATATCCGCATGATCGAGGAGGAGTACGACACCGAGGAGAAGGAACTCGAGGTCCTCGGCCGCTCCGCGCTCAATCAGTTCGAGCAGTACATCAAGCTGAACAAGAAGGTCCCGCCGGAGATCCTGACCTCGCTGGCCGGGATCGACGACACCTCGCGTCTGGCTGACACCATTGCTGCGCACATGTCGCTGAAGCTCGAGGAGAAGCAGCAGGTCCTCGAGATCGCCAACGTGCGTGCGCGTCTGGAGCACCTGGTCGCCAAGATCGAGGGCGAGATGGACGTGCTGCAGATCGAGAAGAAGATCCGCGGCCGCGTGAAGCAGCAGATGGAGAAGTCCCAGCGCGAGTACTACCTGAATGAGCAGATGAAGGCCATTCAGAAGGAGCTGGGCGATCTCGAGGATGCGCCAAACGAACAGGAAGACCTGGCCGAGAAGATCGAGCAGGCCGGCATGCCGGCGGAGGCCAAGAAGAAGGCCACCGCCGAGCTGAACAAGCTGAAGATGATGTCGCCGATGTCGGCCGAGGCCACCGTCGTGCGCAGCTACATCGACTGGCTGGTCAATGTCCCGTGGAAGAAGAAGACCCGGGTCAGCAAGGACTTGGCCCGTGCCGAGAAGATCCTCAACGAGGACCACTACGGCCTGGAAGAGGTCAAGGAGCGCATCCTTGAATACCTCGCCGTGCAGTCGCGTGTGCGCAAGCTGAAGGGCCCGATCCTCTGCCTGGTCGGTCCCCCGGGGGTCGGCAAGACCTCGCTGGGCCAGTCCATCGCGCGCGCAACCAACCGCAAGTTCTCGCGCATGGCCCTTGGCGGTGTCCGTGACGAAGCCGAGATCCGCGGTCACCGCCGGACCTATATCGGCTCCCTCCCGGGCAAGATTGTCCAGAACCTGTCCAAGGTCGGGGTGCGCAACCCGCTGTTTTTGCTCGACGAGATCGACAAGATGGCGATGGATTTCCGCGGCGATCCGGCCTCGGCGATGCTCGAGGTCCTGGACCCGGAGCAGAACCATACCTTCAGCGACCACTACCTGGAGGTCGATTACGACCTCTCCGACGTGATGTTCGTGGCCACGGCCAATTCGATGAACATCCCCGGTCCGCTGCTGGATCGTATGGAGGTCATCCGCTTGTCCGGCTACACCGAGGACGAGAAGGTCAACATCGCCCATACCTACCTGGTACCGAAGCAGATCAAGACCAACGGCCTGAAGCCGGACGAGATCAATATCTCCGATGCCGCGGTGCGCAACGTCGTGCGCTACTACACCCGCGAGGCGGGTGTGCGCGCCCTGGAGCGCGAGATCGCCAAGATCTGCCGCAAGGTGGTCAAGCAGCGTCTCCTGGCCAAGGGCAAGGAGCGTGACCGCACCACGTCGGTCACCCCGAAGACCCTGGACAAGTACCTGGGTGTGCGGCGCTTCCGCTTCGGCCTGGCCGAGGAGAACGATCAGATCGGC
Source organism: Thioalkalivibrio sp. ALRh (assembly GCF_000381425.1). Classification (NCBI taxonomy): domain Bacteria; kingdom Pseudomonadati; phylum Pseudomonadota; class Gammaproteobacteria; order Chromatiales; family Ectothiorhodospiraceae; genus Thioalkalivibrio; species Thioalkalivibrio sp. ALRh. Next base: position 565,554 of record NZ_KB906519.1, on the reverse strand, counting down.
CAGGTGACTGGCCTGGCGTGGACCGAGGTCGGTGGCGAACTGTTGACCATCGAGGCGACGGTCGTCCCGGGCAAGGGCAAGACCCAGCAGACCGGCAAGCTCGGCGACGTGATGCAGGAGTCGATCCATGCGGCCCTGACCGTCGTGCGCTCGCGTGCCGAGTCCCTGGGGGTCGAGGAGAACTTCCACGAGAAGAAAGACCTGCACATCCATGTCCCCGAGGGCGCCACGCCCAAGGACGGCCCCTCGGCCGGTATCGCGATGTGCACGGCCATCGTCTCGGCGCTGACCGGCATCCCGGTACGTGCCGACGTGGCGATGACCGGCGAGATCACCCTGCGGGGTCAGGTGCTGCCGATCGGCGGGCTCAAGGAGAAGCTGCTGGCGGCCCATCGTGGCGGGATCCGCACGGTGCTGATCCCCGAGGAGAACGAAAAGGACCTGGTGGACATCCCGAAGAACATCAAGAACAAGCTCGATATCCGCCCGGTACGCTGGATCGACGAGGTGTTCGAGGTGGCGCTCACGCACCTGCCGGAGGCCAAGGGCGGCGAGACACCGGCCAAGGTCGAGGAGGCTGTGAAGCCGGCCAAGGAATCGGGCCGACGCCGGGTCCGGCACCACTAAGCAACGGATTTGCAATCAAAACCGCGGCTTCGGCCGCGGTTTTTTTGCGCCGTGGCGTACAGTGAACCGCAGGGGTTGTGTAACGCTTGTTTGACACTTTTTCGAGCCCCTTGATATAACCCCAATCGCATTATTTGATTCCCGGCTGGGCAAGCCCGCGACAGGATGGAGAACCCTCCCCGCGCTGGTGTAAGCTTGGCCTTCATCGGGCCGTAAGCCTGAGTCACCACTGAGATAAGGAAGCGCTTCATGAATAAATCCGAACTGATCGACGCGATCGCCGCAGAAGCCGATGTCCCGAAGGCCCAGGCCGGCCGCATGCTGGACGCCATGGTGACCGTGGTGGGCGATACTCTGGCCAAGGGCGACCAGGTCTCCCTAGTGGGCTTTGGCACCTTCCTCGTCCGCGAGCGCGAAGCCCGCACCGGCCGTAACCCGCGTACTGGCCAGTCCATCCAGATCGCTGCCTCCAAAACGCCTTCTTTCAAGGCTGGTAAAGCGCTCAAGGATCGCGTAAACTAGTGCGCTTTATCGGGTGCTTAGCTCAGTTGGTAGAGCGTCGCCCTTACAAGGCGAATGTCGGCGGTTCGAACCCGTCAGCACCCACCATGCAGCCTGACTGGCTGCATGAAGAAAATTTGGAGCGGTAGTTCAGTTGGTTAGAATACCGGCCTGTCACGCCGGGGGTCGCGGGTTCGAGTCCCGTCCGCTCCGCCATATCTGAGAAAGGCGCCTTCGGGCGCCTTTTTCTTTGCCTGTCGTACAGCCCAGGCCGCCCCCCCCCACCCGTTCCCGAGAAGCGACCCTTTGTCTTTTGGTGCACGGGAAAGAGGGGCTGCCGCGGCGCATACGGCCTGGCTTGAGCTCGGTACGCGGTCGGCGCTGGTTGCTGCGAGCGCACCTTGGGGCGCGCGCGAGAGGGAGCCGTAGCGCTCAGGTGTCGCTTGGGCGAGTTTCGTCGATGGGCGCTTGGGGATCGATCGGTGTGCCCGGGCCGTTCTCGCTCTCAGGGGAGGGGGTGGATTCTGGTGCGTAGGTCTCGCCCTCAAGGCTCTTGCGCATCGCTTCTTCGGCCTCCTGGTTGAGCACGATGATGGAGATGCGTCGGTTGATGGCCGCCTCCGGGTCGTCGCGGTTGAACGGTACGCTGTCGGCCAGGCCCACGACCCGCGCGACCTGTCCCGATTCGGCCCCGCCCGCAATCAGCGCACGGCGTGCGGCATTGGCGCGGTCGGTCGAAAGCTCCCAGTTGGAATAGTCCGGACGCAGCAAGGGGCGGGCATCGGTGTGGCCGGTGATCGAGATGCGATTCGGCACCTGGTTGATCAGGCTTGCGAGCTCGCGCAGGATCGCGTCGGCGTGCGGAAGAGGAGTGGAGCTGGCGGTGTCGAACATCGGGCGATTCTCGCGGTCGATGATCTGGATGCGCAGTCCCTCGGGAGTGATATCCAGCAGCAACTGGTCCTTGTAGGGCTCCAGTGCCTGGCTCTGGCCCAGGGCTTCCTCCAAGGCTTCCTGAAGTGCCTCCAGGGCCTCGCGGTCGCGGGCTTCGGCCAGCTCGTCCAACGCCTCTCCATCCAGCCCCTTGGGTGCCTCCATGGCCTCGGGGTCCTGGATCAGCTCGGGCATGCCCTCGAAGTCGATCAGCGATGGATCGACCCCGGTCCCATCGCCCGGTGCCTGGCCGGGCGCGGCGGCCTCGCCGACGAATGCGGAAGGGTTCTGGAAGTACTCGGATATGCCGGCGCGTTGTTCGTCGTCCAGCGCCACGAGCAGCCATAACACCAGGAAGAAACCCATCATCGCGAGGGTGAAGTCGGCAAACGCGATCTTCCACGCGCCACCGTGGTGGCCGCCCTTGACCACCTTCTTTTTGACGATGATCGGCTGGGTCTTGTCCTCGACGCCCATGTGGCTGATCCGGAGGCGGTCAGGCCCCCTTCACGTGCTCCTCGAGCTCGGTAAAGCTCGGGCGCATGGCGCCTTCCATGGTCTTGCGGCCAAACTCGACGGCGACCTGCGGGCTGTAGCCCTGGACATTGGCCAGGATGCAGGCCTTGATGCACTGCAGGAACTTGGCTTCTTCCTGGGCGCGGGTCTCGAGCGCCGTCGAGGTCGGTCCGGCAAAGCCGTAAGCCAGCAGGATCCCGAGGAATGAGCCGACCAGCGCGGCCGCCACGCTCGAGCCAATCTCCTCGATCGAGCCGTCGAGCCTGCCCATGGTCATTACGATCCCCAGCACCGCGGCGACGATCCCGAAGCCGGGCAGGGCCTCCGCAACGCGGTGCACGGCGTGGGCGGGCTTGTGGGATTCCTCGTGATGGGTCTCGAGGTCCAGATCCATCAGGGCATCGAGTTCATGCGGGTTCATGCTGCCGGAGATGATCAGGCGCATGTAATCGGTGATGAACTCCATCGCGTGGTGATCCTGCAGGATCCGCGGGTGGGCCTGAAAGATCTCGCTGTTCTCCGGCTCCTCGATGTCATTCTCCACCCCCATCAGCCCTTCCTTGCGGGCCTTGGTGAAGAGCTTGTACATCAGTGCGAGCAGGTCGAGGTAGTCGTCCGACTTGTACTTGCTACCCTTCATCAGGCTGGGGATGGACTTGAAGACGGTGATGACGACTCGAGGCGGATTGGCGATCAGGAATGCGCCCAGCGCTGCACCCCCGATGATCCAGTATTCGTATGGCTGCCACATGACCCGAAGGTCGCCGCCATGAAAGTAGTACCCCCCGAAGACCGACGAGAATACGACGACGATGCCAAGAAAATACTTCACGAAACGGGAACCCCGAGCTGGTCGATGGGCGAAAGTGACGCCGGTCACGCTTTCGCTGTTGATATAGTGACGGCCATAACGATAACGACTCCCCCGCGCGAGGTACAGCATGGCCAAGGATGAGGGCGCGCCCTATAGCGACCAGGCACGTCGCCTGGCTGGACTCGACTGGCCGATTCTGGAAGCCAGTGCAGTCGCCTTTTCCCAGCCGGACGCGCTGGTGCAGCGCTCCTTGCGGGATTTGGGCCAGTGGGCGGAGCGCGACCCCGGCCTTGCACTGCGTCTGGTCCTGCGGGCGAACGGCTCGCGCCGCGGTATGCGCCAGGAGGTGCATTCGGTGCCCGATGCCATCGCCATGCTCGGTCTGCAGAACGTCTGCGATGAAGTCCGCACGGCCCCGCCGGTTGGTGAGGTCGTGCGTGAACCGCAGCGATATCGGCAGGTGGCGGCCCAGTCGCGGCTGGCGGCGATGATCGCGGCCGACGTGGCCCAGCGTCGACGCGACTCCGAGCCGGCGGAAGTCGGTCTGGCCGCCCTGCTGAATCAGCTGGGCCTGCTCGGTCTCCTGGTGGCTGGTGAGCCACGCCTGGGCCGCCTGCTTGCCATGCTGGAGCTCAACGCCCTTCCCGACGAGGCCAGCTATACCGCGCTGGGCTACGCGACCGACGACCTGTCGCGTGCGATGACCGAGGCGATGGAGCTGCCCGAACTGGTCGTGGGGACTCAGCGCGCGGTCAACGCCGCGCATCCGCGCGCCTTTGAGGTCATGGTCGCCAGTGCGGTGGCCTGGCAGATCATGCGCGGGATGGACACGGTGCGGGGCGATCGCGATCTGCGCCTGTTGGCCGGCCTGACCGGAGTCAACGAGAAGGTCGTCGCGGACCGGCTGTCGGAGATCATCGATCGCTTCAATGAAGACGTCGACCTGTATCACATCGAGCCCCTGAATCCCGCGACACCCGGGTCGGTCTGGCTCGGCGCGCGCCACCGCACGCGCCTCGCGCTTTGCCCACGTGCGGATGTGCTGGAGGAGGGGCTGGCGCGACTACAACAGGACACCAACCGCGTGTCGCGGCTGCGGCGCATATTGCGCGTGATGCAGTTCGGGCTGGGACTGAACCGGGTGGTGTTCGCCCGGCTTGCGCGTGATGGCGAATCACTGCGAGCCGAGCACATGGTCGGGACCCTGCACGAGCCGGAATTTAGTCACTTCGTGATCCATCGTTCGGCCCTGGGCCCGTTGGAGGCCGTGCTGGAGGATGACATGCCGACCTGGTGGGGGCGCCACTACCCGGGCGTGGCGCTGCCGGAGGCGGTCCAGGCCCTGACAGGAGGGGTCGATGCCTTTTATGCGCCGGTGCGGGACCAGGGGCAGGTGGTCGGTCTGGTGTATGCCGATCGCCGCAGTCGCCAGCATGCCCTCGATGACCGCGCGTTCAAGGGTTTTTGCCGCGTGGTGCAGGCAGCCTCGAGCGCCGGTTAGTCTTTTCTCGCACACGATCAATTGGCCCGTGCCTCAAGCTACGACGGCCCTGGCCGTTATATCGGGTGGTGCATATATGGTCGCGCATGAAGGCGAGGCCATGTGTCTGCCACTTCGGCTCCACCCCGACACTGCAACAACAGGACATCGTCCCTTATGCGCAAGAACCTTCCCGTTACTCAGACCGAGTATTCCCTCGAGGCCCACGGAGACCTGATCTCGGCCACCGACGAGAAGGGCCGGATTCGCTATGCCAATGACGATTTCGTGACGGTCAGCGGTTTCGGCTGTGAGGAGCTGGAGCATTCGCCGCACAACATCGTGCGCCACCCGGACATGCCGGAGGCCGCCTACGTGAACATGTGGGAGACCCTGAAGGCGGATCACCCGTGGATGGGTATCGTCAAGAACCGGCGCAAGGACGGTGACCACTACTGGGTGGATGCCTTTGTAACACCCGCCTACGAGCATGGTCGCAAGACCGGTTACGAGTCGGTGCGGGCCATCCCGGAGCGCGAGCATGTCGCCCGCGCGGAGCAGGTTTATGCCGCGCTCAACCGGGGCCGGAGTTTTGCGCGGCGCTGGTATCACGGCCTCACCTGGCGTCTTGCGGGGACGTGGATCGCGGGCTTTCTGCTGGCGCTGGCCGCTGTGTCCCTGGCACCCCCGCCACTGGTCCTGGCCGGCCTGCTGGCGCTGGTCTTCGTCGCCGGTGGGGTGGTGTCGCTGGCGTTGACCTCGGGTATCCGGCAGGCGGTTAACCGCGCCCGCGAACAGTTCGACAACCCCGTGATGGAGGCGATCTATACCGGGCGTCGCGACGACAGCGCGTCGCTGGAGCTAATCCAGCATTTCAACGAGGCGAAGCTGCGCACGGTGCTGGGCCGTATCGAGGACAAGGCCGATGCGGTGGCCGGTGACGCGCAGGCGATGGCCAGCAGCGTCGATCAGACGGCCTCGGGCGTGGAGCGCCAGCAAAACGAGATCGACCAGGTCGCCACTGCGATGAACGAGATGAGCTCGACTATCCAGGAGATGGCCGGCAATTCCGCGCGCGCGGCCGAGGCCGCGAACCACGCCGAGAAGGAGACCGGGGCCGGGCAGGAGGTCGTGAACGATACGGTTGCCGTGATCAACCGCATGGCAGCCGAGGTCGAATCCACTGCCGAGAAGCTGGGCAAACTGGAGGCGAGCACCGAGGAGATCGACAAGATCCTGGGCGTGATCCGCGAGATTGCCGAACAGACCAACCTGCTGGCGCTGAACGCCGCGATCGAGGCCGCGCGCGCGGGCGAGCACGGCCGTGGCTTTGCGGTGGTGGCCGACGAGGTGCGCTCATTGTCGCAGCGCACCGACGAGTCCACGGTGACCATCCGCAACATGATCGAGAGCCTGCAAAACGGTGCGCGCGAGGCGATGTCCGCCATGCGCGCCAGCCAGGAACAGGCGGCCGACGGGGTTGAAAAGGCCCGTGCGGCGGGGGATTCGTTGACTACCATCCGCGAGGCCGTCGCCCAGATCACCGAGATGAACACCCAGATCGCCACGGCGGTCGAGGAACAAAGCGCGGTCTCCGAGGAGATCAACCGCAACGTGACCTCCATCCGCGATGTCGCCAGCGAAACCGGTTCGGTCTCCGCACATGCGCGCGACGCCAGCGCGCGCATGCTGGCCGAGGCCGCCGAACTCAAGGCGCTGATCCAGCGTTTTGAACAAAAGGCCGTATAAGAATTTTATTTTCGGGGTTGCGAAAGTGAATGGTCGTCACTACAATCGCGCCCATCTTGAGTAGCAGAGGTCTGTCAATGGACTGTTGTCGATGGATGCATGAGCGTCGGGCCGGTAGCCGGTACGAGCATGCATATCGTTGCCAGCGGGGTCCCGCCACCCGGTAGTGCGGTGGTGTCCCCCGGTGTCAGCGATATGCGTGACTCCGGGGGGTGGCAGAAAGCCTTTCCCCTTGCGCCCCTCGCGGGTGCCCCCCAGCCCCTCAGCCCGTATTGCGCCCGCCCTTGCGCGTGGCGCGCTGCCCCATGCCATTCGATGATATTCCGCCTCTGCCCGGATTCCGGGCCGATGCGCACGTTGCCGTGCGCGTAACGGATTGGACTGTATCCATGAATAACCAGCAGGAGGCCGCCATGCCAGCGCCTGAAGACGACGACCCCGGTTCTAGACCCGGAACATCACTGCGGGGCAGTGATAAAAGTAAAAGTGTGTTCGTCTCGCTGATGGGGGTTTTGTAAAAGACCGCCACCTGCGGTCACGGGATTCTTTTGTCTTTTGTAATGCCCCGCGTGCGTTTTTTTATTTTTTAAGCACAAGGAGTATTGCAATGAACGACAAGATTCTGGAAATGATTCATGCCGGTGACGTGGGTGCTGCCCGCGACGAGGTGATCCATCCGGTCCCGGCCATCACCGCCAACCGCCTGTCGGAACTGGACCCGCGTTCCCGCTGGGTGATCCTCGAGGGTGTGGACACCAATGAGCGTCGCGCCATCTTCCTGGCGATGGACGACGAAGAACAGGCGATCCTGTTCGAGCATATGCCCGAGCCGGAGGCCCGCGAACTAGTGCAGGCCCTGCCGGCCTACACCCTGGCGCGGTCTCTGACGCTGGTGGGCAAGTCCCTGGCGGACGATCTCCTGGATGCCCTGCCCGGGGCCAAGCGCGACAAGGTGCGCGCCCTGTGGCGTCAGGACGAAGACACCGTGGCCCGTGTGATGCGTCGCCCGGTGTTCTGGGTGACCCCGGAAGAGACCGTCGGCGAGGTCACTGCCCGCCTGCGCGACGATCGCAATATGCCGGACGATGTCGGGGCCGCACTGCTGATTACCGATCGCGACCACCACTACAAGGGGCTGGTGCGCCTGGGCCGGATGTTCCGCGCGGAGTCCGGCCAGACGGTTGGGGATCTGACCGAACTGGAGGACTTCTGCACCACGCCCGACGGCGACAAGGTCGAGGCCGCCCGCCTGCTGCAGCGCACGGATCTGCCGTATCTGCCGGTGGTGGATGCCGACGGCGTGCTGGTGGGGGTGCTGCGCATCGATGACGCGATGGACGTGCTCGAGGAAGACACCTCGGAGGACTTCTACAAGAAGGCCGGGATCGGCGACCTGCTGCACCAGAAGGATGTCGTGCGCTCGGAGAAGCTGACCTCCGGCGGGATCGGCTATGCGGTCAAGGTGCGCATGGCCTTCCTGATGGTGACGCTGGCGGGTGGTCTGGCCGTGGGCGGGGTGATCGACTTCTTCGAGGACACGCTGGCGGCGGTGGTCGCCCTGGCCATCTTCATCCCGCTGGTGATGGACATGGGCGGCAACGTCGGCACGCAGTCGACCACGATCTTCGCCCGCGGGCTCGCCCTGGGGCATATCAACCTGGGCCGCTTCTTCCGCGCGCACCTGGTCCGAGAGGGGGGCGTAGGCCTGGCCATGGGGGTTGTGATGGCCGTCATCGCCGGTACCATCGCCCACTTCTGGCAGGGTGCGCCGAACGGCATCCCGGAGCTGGGCATCGTGGTTGGCGTGGCGCTGTTCGTCTCGGTATTCACCGCCTCGATCCTGGGCTTCCTGCTGCCCTGGGTACTGCTGAAGATCGGTGTGGACCATGCGCCGGGCGCGGATCCGTTCATCACCACCATCAAGGACTTCACCGGTCTGGCCGTGTACTTCGGCATGGCTGCCTGGCTGCTGAGTGCGCACATGCCGGCCTGAATGCCGGGGAATCCGAACCGTGTTGCCGGAGACAGAATCCGGCAACACGCCCGTAACGAACGTTTGATAGAAGAGGAATTGACATGAGCCATCGAAACTTCCATCGCGGCGTGCTGGCCGCAGCCGTGGCCAGTGTATTCGCCTTCGGCATCTCGGCGGCCCAGGCCGCCGAGGCCGAATTCAACATCGGCGTGTTCACCGACTACATCGACGACGGTGCCTCCAAGTCCGACAACGACCCGGTGGTGCAGGGCGGCTTCGAGCTGGGCTTCCCCACCGGCGTGTTCACCGGTGTGCAGGCCTCCAGCCTGGGCAGTGGCCGTGGCACCGAGATCGTCCCGTTCGTCGGCTATGGCTTCGACGCTGGCCCGATCGGCATCGAATTCGGCTACGAGTACTCCCATTACTCCAGCCTGGATGACGAAGACGAGGGTGAGCTGTTCCTGGGCGCCGATTGGGGGCCGCTGTTCGCCGAGGTGGCGTATGTCGCGCACGCCGACGATCGCGATGCCGAGGGCAGCCGCGTCTGGTTCGTCGGGGCCGGGCACGAAGTGGCCCCGCGCACCGAGCTCTTCGGCGGGCTCGGCTATGACGATCCGGCCGATGACAACGGCGCGAAGTTCTGGGAACTGGGCGCGGCGCACGCGACCGACTTCGGCACCTTCTCGCTCACCTACGCCTCGCGCGACGAGAGCGGCGCTCAGCACCTGCTGGTCGGCGGCTACAGCGTCCACTTCTGACGCTCGCGTTGAGGGTCGGGCTTACGAGGTCATCCCGGACGCCGCGCAGTGGTGATCCGGGACCTTGCGGCAGGGTCTAAACGCCGGAGATCCCGATACTTCGCTTCGCTGCGGCTGGGGGAGCGCGTCAGGCGGTCTGGCCGTAGCGGCGTTCGATGTAGGCCTCGACGCGGGCCTGGAATTCCTCGGCGATGCGTTCGCCCTTGAGCGTCACGGTCTTCTCGCCGTCCTCGTAGACCGGGGCCACGGGTTGCTCGCCGGTGCCGGGGAGGGAGATGCCGATGTTGGCGTGCTTGCTCTCGCCGGGGCCGTTGACCACGCAGCCCATTACCGCGACGGTCATCTCCTCCACGCCCGGGTACTGTTGCTTCCAGTTGGGCATCTGCTGGCGGATGTAGGACTGGATGTCCTGTGCCAGGTGCTGGAAGTACTCGCTGGAGGTGCGACCGCAGCCGGGGCAGGCGACCACCGACGGCAGGAAGCTGCGCAGCCCCATGCTCTGCAGGATCTCCTGGGCGACTAGGACCTCCTGGGTGCGGTCGCCGCCGGGCTCCGGGGTCAGCGAGATGCGGATGGTGTCGCCGATGCCCTGCTGCAGCAGCACGGCCAGGGCGGCGGTGGAGGCGACGATGCCCTTCGCGCCCATGCCGGCCTCTGTCAGCCCGAGGTGCAGCGGGTAGTCGCAGCGCGCGGCCAGGTCCTGGTAGACGCTGATCAGCGGCTGCACGCCACTGACCTTGGCCGAGAGGATGATGCGGTCGTGGGCCAGACCGATGCGTTCGGCCTCGGCCGCGCTCTCCAGTGCCGAGGCGATCAGCGCCTCCTGCATCACCGCCTCGGGTGCGGCCGGCTCGGCGCGCTGGCTGTTCTCGTCCATCATCCGCGCGAGCAGGGCCTGGTCCAGACTGCCCCAGTTCACGCCGATGCGTACCGGCTTGTCATAGCGGATCGCGGTCTCGATCATCGCGGCGTACTGGGCGTCGCGCTTCGAGCCGCGGCCGACATTTCCGGGATTGATGCGCAGCTTGGCCAGCGCCTCGGCGCACTCCGGGTACTTGGTCAGCAGCTTGTGCCCGTTGAAGTGGAAGTCCCCGACCAGCGGCACCTCCAGCCCCATGGTCTCCAGCCGCTCGCGGATCTCCGGTACGGCCTTTGCCGCGTCCTCGGAATTCACCGTTATGCGCACGACCTCGGAGCCGGCGCGTGCCAGTTCCGCCACCTGCACGGCGGTGCGCAGCGCATCGGCAGTATCGGTGTTGGTCATCGACTGCACCATCACCGGGGCATCGCCACCGACGGTGACAGGGCCGATGCGAACGGGGACGGTCTTGCGGCGGGTGGGGGTCGTGTTCATGTTGAGCTATGCGGGGGCGGTATAACGGTGCGCGGAGTGTAACGCAGGCCCCGCCCGCTGCCGAGACGCCGCAGGCGGCACGGGGTTGCCGTAGCTGCTGCAGTTCACGGATTCAGGGCCGCCTTCCACGGCTGAAAAGTCCGGTCGATTGCCTCGCGGCTGGCCGTGTGGCGTGCCTCGACATGCTCGGCGATGGCCTGCTGCCAGGTCAGGCGGGTCTCGGTGTGCAGGGCGTCCAGGGCCTCGTGCAGAGCGGCCTCGAGGGCCTCGCGGTGGCGCGCCTCGTCGATCCGCAGCAGCACCCAGTCGGTCCCGACCCAGGCCGCGCCGGCGGCCGCGATCCCGCAGCCGAGCGAGACTGGGCCGCTCCAGGCGCAGACCCCCGCGCCCAGGGCCCCCGCACGCCCGGCCCGGGTCAGTGCCGCGCCGCCACTGCGCGCCGCCTGGGCCGCCAGACGGGCCTGGACCGCACGGGCGATCAGCGGGGTGGCCAGCCCCGTCCCGGCGGCGGCCGTGGCTGCCAGGCCCGCGCGCTGTTCCAGCCGGGCGAGATCCGCATCCATTGCACTGGCCAGTTGCTGGGCGCGTTCGATGCGTGCGTGCTGTTCGATCGGCGACTGCAGGGCCGCCGGCGTGGCGGGTACGCGGGCGTCGGCCATCTCGCGCGTCAGGGCGATGCGCCAGGCATCCCGGACCTTGCGCTGATCCTCGTCCAGGCCCCATTGTGCCCGTTCGGCAAGCGCCTGCAGGGGGCCGTCCCAGAGGTCTTCCGGCAGGAGCCGGTCGCGCAGGGCCCGCGTGGCTGCGTCTTCTTCGGCCGTGCCCAGCCACTGGGCGCCGCGGAGCAACAGGCGCTGATACTCCGCACCCAGCGAGAAGTACCAGTCCGCGACCTCTGGCACGCGGTCGTGCAAGGTCTGGAAGTGCTGGTCCAACTCGTGATCAATCCGAGTCTGCCACTGGGCTCGGACCTGCTCGTCACCGGCCTCCAGCCACTCCAGCGAGAAGCGCTCCAGGCGGCTCAGCCGGTCGCGGTCGAGCCGATAGCGCTCGCCCTCGAACTTCAGTTCGACATGCGCCTGGTCATCCCACTGGCGCGGTTCGTGGCGATCGACCTGGGCCAGGAACGCGGCCGCCGCAAGGGCGGTCAGCGCGAACCAGACCAGGGTCCGCAGGAGTCTACGGTTGCGCGGGGTCATCGCCGGGATCACGGGGCGGGAGCAGTCCGTTGGCCAGCAGCAGGAAGCCGGCGGCCAAAAATGCCTGTTCGATCAATAGCAGCGACCAGGCCACCAGCACCGGCAGGGGCTGGGCGCCGGGCGGCAGCCACTGCTGGCCAAGCCACAGGCGCAGCCCGTCCTGGGCCGCGGCCAGTTGCAGCCCGATCTCCAGCACGGCGCTTCGGGCCCCTTCGTGCTCCACCATGAACCATATCACCTGTTCCAGCGAGGCGCCGGAAAGGTCCGGATACCAGCCACGCAGGGCCAGCATCAGCAACGCCAGTGTCAGCCCGCCGCCGGTGATCCACAAGGCGCCGCGCCGGGCCAGCTCCGGGGCCAACCGCGGGTGCGCATGACCGGCGATCAGCCGGGCAAAGGCGGCCTCCAGCACGACCAGTGCCAGCGCGCCCGCGACCAGGACCGCCCACACCGCCGGGGTCTGGATGCGGGCCAAGGCCAGGACCAGCAGCCCGCCCAACAGAGCCCCCACGACCAGGTGGCGCAATGCCATCAGCGGGCCCCCGCGCAGGCGTTCGCTCCACGGGCTGCCCGCATCCAGATAGCCGCGCAGGAACGCCGCCCGGCGCAACCGGTGGCGGCGAAAGCCGCCGTAGCCGATCAGCAGGGTCGCCCCGATCCACAGGGCCAGGATCACCGCTTCGGGCGCCACGCGCAGGTTCAGGTGGAGCAGCCACAGCCCCATCAGCAGGAGCACCAGCGTGAACAGCTGGCGGGCGGCATTGGCCGGCGCCCGGGTGGGCACCGCGGCGGCGGGGGCAGTGGCGGACATGCGTGACTCCGCAAGGGATGTCTCCCGATGGTAGCAAGCGCGGGCGTCGCGCGATGCAGGAAGAAGCCGTTCTGGTGCGGTTCAGGTGGTCAGGGTATAACCGGGGCATGCCACGCATCGCCGTCATTATTCTCCTTTGTCTGCTCGCTGTGCCGATATCGGCGGAGGACTGGCAACTGCATGCCGTGTTCGGCAATCAGGTCGTGCTGTCGGTCGACGGCGAGCGCGCGCTGGTCGGCGAGGGCGAGACCGGGCCGGGCGGGGTGCGGGTACTGCGCATCTCCGGCAGTGGCGCGGTGGTCGAGCGCGCCGGCGAGCGTCGCGAACTTCAGGTGGAAAGACGCCCCCGCGGCGCCGGTGCGCCCCAGGTCGACCGGCGTGGCGCCGGGGTCAGCGTACATCGGGATTCGGCGGGCGAGCACGCGGTTACCGGCGGGGTCAACGGTCAGGCGGTGACCTTCGTGATTGATCCCGAGGCCGAGTGGGTGCTGCTGCGCGAACGCGATGCCCGGCGCGCGGGTCTCGATCCGGATCGCGGGGAGTCGGTCCGTGTCGAACGCGCCCGCGGAAGGATCGAGGGTCGTTCGCTGCGTGTTGATCGCCTGCAACTGGGGCACCTGGCCCGTGATGACGTCCCGGTGATCGTCTTGCCCGACGAGGACCTGCCGCGCTCGCGTCTGGGTCAGGCGTTCCTGGATGCCTTCGAGGTCGAGTTCGACGGCGGGGCCTACACCATCCGGCCGTAAGCTCCCTGCCAGGTGGATTCGCGTTAGGATGCCGCAAGTCCACCACTGCTGATCCCCTATGCCGCTGATCCGGCGTCACCCCGTCGATGCCCCCGCCCCGCGCCGCGAGATCTTTGGCTGGGCGATGTTCGACTTCGCCAACCAGGCCTACACGCTGCTGATCATCACGGTGATCTTCGGCGATCTGTTCACCCGCATCATCGTCGGTGACGGGCCGGACTACCGGCTGGGCAATCTGCTGTGGAGCCTGGCCCTGGCGATCAGCTACGGGATGGTGGTGATCGCTGCCCCGTTCGCCGGTGCGATCATGGATGCCACGGCCTCGCGCAAGCGCTTCCTGATGGCCTCCTGGATGCTGACCGTGATCGCCACGGCGATGCTCTACTTCGTCGAGCCGGGGCTGGTGGTCTTCGGCATGGCGCTGATCATCGCCTCCAACTTTGGCTACGCGATTGGAGAGTCCTTTATCGCCAGCTTCCTGCCCAGTCTCGGGCCGCCGGAGAAGCTTGGCTGGATCTCCGGGCTCGGCTGGGGCATGGGCTATGTCGGCGGGCTGATTGCCACCGCCTTTGCCCTGGGTCTGCTGGGTGACGTCAGCGAGGAGAACTTCGAGCGCATCCGCTGGGTGGGACCGTTCGCCGCGGCCTTCTTCCTGATCTCCGCGATCCCGACCTTCCTGTTCCTGAAAGAGCGTGGTACGCGTCGGCGCATGCGCCGACGGCTGCAACTGGGGCTTGGCTGGCGCCGCGTGCGCGAGGCGCTGGTGACCCTGGGGCAGCGCCGCGAGCTGCGCGCGCTGTATGTGTCCATCTTCTTCATGATGGCCGGGATTTACATCATCATCTCCTTCACCTTCATCTACGGCTCGCAGGTGATCCAGTGGGAGGAGTCGGTGCGCATCGCGATGTTCGTGATCACCCAGGTCACGGCGATCATTGGGGCGATCGGGTTTGGCTTCCTGATGGACCGCGTCGGACCGGTGCGTATCTACCGCATCACCCTCGCGCTGTGGGCGCTGGCGGTGCTGGCGATCTTCGGCACCTCGGCCATTGCACAGTGGCTGAGCGCGTTGCTGGGCCAGCCGGTCGAGGCGCAGATGGTGTTTCTCGGGGTCGGGATTATTGCCGGGCTGTGTCTTGGGGCTGCACAGTCGGCCGGGCGCGCTCTGGTGGGCATGATGGTGCCGGTACGCGAGGCGGGGCGCTGGTTTGGCTTCTGGGCGCTGTCGGCGCGGGCGGCCGCGATCTTTGGCCTGGTCGGGATTGGCCTGTTGCAGGCCTGGCTGGGGCTGGCCAATGCGATCCTGTTCTGTCTGTTCCTGTTCGTGGCCGCGCTGCTGGCCTCGATTCCGTTGCATCTCGCCCGGCGCAACCGCGAGCCCGATACGGCCTGACTCGAAGGGCAGTCGCGCTGCCCTAATCGTGGTCACGGGCCGGGATGCGCGGGTCCTCCACCTCGTTTTCGTCCAGCATTTCGGTGTCCAGCATGAAGCCGATTGCGGCGTCGCTGATGCCGTTGATCACGAATTGCACGGCCAGTACCGCCAGGATCAGGCCGAAGACCTTGGTCAGGATGTCCTTCCCGGTGTCGCCCAGGTACTGGACGATGTAGCGCGAATAGATCATCGCGTAGTAGCAGGCCACCATGCAGGCCAGTACGCCGAGGAACACGAGCCCCGTGTGATAGACCGTCGGGGCCTCGCTGGTCAGGATCATCACCGTGGCGATCGCACCCGGACCGCTCATGAACGGGATCGCCAGCGGGATCACCGAGATATCCTCGGTCACGTGCCCCTTGTCGGCCTTCACCTCTTCGGCGGTCTCCTTTTCGGTCGCTCCCTTCTGCCGAATCATGCCGATCGCGATGCCGAACAGGATGATGCCGCCGGCGATGCGAAACGCGGCCAGGGTGATTCCGAACAACTGGAAGATCACCCCGCCCAGCAGGGCGAAGGCGAACAGCAGGGAGGTGGCTACCTTCACCGAACGCAGCGCGATCGCGCGCCGTTTCTCCTCAGAGGCGCGTGGCAGCATCGCCGTGAAGATGAACGCTGTGGTCAGCGGGTTCACGATCACGAACACCGCCAGGAAGGTGACGACGAGGTATTCCAGCAGTACGAGCATGACTGGATCTTAGGCCGGAAGCCGGAAGGTTGCGAGATGGGCTTGCGCAGGTGGTCGGGTCACACCGATCGCCACGGCACTGCGCGCCTCGCGATGACGATGCCCTTTTGGTGTCATTGCGAGGAGCCAAGCGACGAAGCAATCGCCTGACGCTTGCGGGGCGCCCGAAATTCGGTTCCGGTGGTTCCGGACGGAAGTTGCCGCGCCCCCGGCGGAATCTCGCGATGACGGTGCCCCCTTCGCGTCATTGCGAGGAGCAGCGCGACGAAGCAATCTCCATGGGAAGCCCCGACGCCGGACCGTCGCGTGCATGGGCAGGGACAGGGCCCGGTCGTTATACTCTGCGCGCATGAAGAAACGCCTGCACCCTGAATCCTTCCCGACCCTCGAGCATTTTGTCGGCAATACGCCGCTGGTGCGCCTGCAGCGCATGGCGGCGGATCTGCCGTCCACCGTGCTGGTGAAGCTCGAGGGCAACAATCCCGCCGGTTCGGTCAAGGACCGGCCCGCACTGAACATGATCCAGGCAGCCGAGCGCCGCGGCGACATCCAGCCCGGCGATACCCTGATCGAGGCGACCAGCGGCAATACCGGCATCGCGCTGGCGATGGTCGCGGCGATGAAGGGCTATCGCATGATCCTGGTGATGCCGGACAACATGTCCGCCGAGCGCCGCGCCTCGATGAAGGCCTTTGGCGCCGAGCTGGTGCTGGTCTCGCGCGAGGAGAGCATGGAGGGCGCGCGCGATCTGGCCGACCGCATGGAGGCCGAGGGCAAGGGCCGAGTGCTGAACCAGTTCGGCAACCCGGACAACCCCGAGGCCCACTACATCGGCACCGGGCCGGAGATCTGGCGCGACACCGAGGGCACGGTGACCCATTTTGTTTCCGCTATGGGGACCACCGGCACCATCATGGGCGTGTCGCGCTATCTGAAGGAGCGCGACCCCAGTGTGCAGATCGTCGGCGTGCAGCCCACCGAGGGATCGTCGATCCCCGGTATCCGGCGCTGGCCGGAGGCGTACCTGCCGACGATCTTCGAGGCCTCGCGGGTGGACCAGACCGTGGACGTGACCCAGGAGGAGGCCGAGGACACCATGCGCCGGCTGGCCGCCGAGGAGGGCATCTTCGCGGGTGTCTCCTCCGGGGGTTCCGTGGCCGCGGCCCTGAAGCTTGCGGCCGCGATCGAGGGCGGCACCTTCGTCGCGATCATCTGTGACCGCGGCGACCGCTACATCTCCACCGGCGTGTTTCCGTCATGAGTGCCCCGGTCCTGATCTTCGACCTCGAGACCGTCCCCGACATCGACGGGGCCCGGCGCCTGCACGACTTCGAGGGCCTGAGCGATCACGAGGTGGCGGAGGCGCTGTTCGCCCTGCGCCGCGCGCAGGCCGGCACGGAGTTCCTCAAGCACCCGCTGCACCGCATCGTCTCCATCGGCGTGCTCTATCAGGGCGGCGACGCGCTGAAGCTCTCCGCCTTCGGGCGCGAAGGCGAGGACGGACAGGCGCCCAGCGAGGCCGATCTCCTGCGCCAGTTCTTCGACGTGATCGACAAGCGTACGCCTCAGCTGGTGAGCTGGAACGGCGGTGGCTTCGACCTGCCGGTGCTGCACTACCGCGCGCTGGTCAACGGCGTGCAGGCCCCGCGCTACTGGGAGCAGGGCGACGACGACCGCGAGTTTCGCTACAACAACTACCTGTCGCGCTTCCACTGGCGACACGTGGATCTGATGGACGTGCTCGCGGGCTTTCAGGGCCGCGCGGTTACCAGCTTGGACATGATGGCTAGCCTGCTGGGCTTCCCCGGCAAGCTGGGCATGGATGGCTCGAAGGTCTGGCCGGCCTGGCGTGACGGTCGCCAGGCCGAGATCCACGACTACGTGGAGCACGACGTGCTGAACACCTATCTGGTCTGGCTGCGCTTCGAGTACATGCGCGGCAACCTGACCGACGCCGCGCTGGCCAGCCGTCAGCAGCAGCTGGCCGAGTACCTGGGTAGCACCGATACCGCACACCACCACGAATTCCTCGACGCCTGGCAGCCGGCCGGACGCGCGGACTGATGGCGCGCATCGACAAGACCCCGTTCGAGGCCACCATCGAGGAGGTCACGCTGGACGGTCAGGGCGTGATCCGCCGTGATGGCAAAGCCTGCTTCATCCACGGGGCGCTGAAGGGCGAGCGGGTGATGGCCGTGCAGACCGGGCGCAAGCGCCGTTTCGATTCCGCCGAGGTGGTCGAGGTGCTGGAGCCGGCCCCGGGCCGGGTCGAGCCGCCCTGCGAGTTCTTCGGCCTGTGCGGCGGCTGCAAGCTGCAGCATGCGTCGATCGAGACGCAGCGTGCGATCAAGGAGCAGGCCCTGTTCGATGCCCTGGAGCGTATCGGCCACGTGACTGCCGAGGCCCGCTTCGAGCCGCTGACCGACACGACCCTCGGCTACCGGCGCACCGCGCGGCTGGGGGCGAAGTACGTGCCGAAGAAGGGCGGGGTGCTGGTCGGCTTTCGCGAGCGCGGCAGCCCGTATCTGGCCGAGATGACCCACTGCGAGGTGCTGCACCCGGCGGTGGGGCAGCGCATCCGGGCCCTGCGGGAGCTGATCGGTGGTCTGGATGCACGCGATCGTCTGCCGCAGATCGAGGTCGCGGTGGACGATGACGAGCGCGTGGCGCTGATCTTCCGCAACCTGGATCCGCTGTCGGAGGCGGACAGCGCGCGCCTGTCCGCCTGGGCGGAGGCCGAGGGCATTCAGGTGTATCTGCAGCCCGGCGGCCCGGACACGGTGGAACCGCTGGCCGGGCCGATCGAGCCGCTGGTCTATCGCCACCCGGACTACGACGTGTCGGTCCCGTTCATGCCGACGGACTTCATCCAGGTGCATGCCGGGATCAACCGCAAGATGGTCCCGCAGGCGCTGGCCGCGCTGGACCTGCATCCGGGCCAGCGGGTGCTGGATCTGTTCTGCGGGCTGGGCAACTTCACCCTGCCGCTGGCGCGCAGCGTGTTGGATGGCGAGGTGGCCGGCGAAGTAGTTGGCGTCGAGGTGGACGACGCGATGCTGGCACGGGCGCGCGCCAATGCCCGCGACCAGGGCATCGCCAACACCCGCTACGAACGCGCCGACCTGGACGACGTCGAGGCCCTGAAGAACGCCGCATGGCTGCACGAGCGCGCCGACCGCGTGCTGCTGGACCCGCCGCGCACCGGCGCGGCCGCGGTGATCGAGGCGCTGGCGCCGCAGGGCATCGAGCGCATGGTCTATGTTTCCTGCAACCCGGCCACGCTCGCCCGTGACGCCGAGCGCCTGGTGCATCATCATGGCTATCGCCTGGAGCGGGCCGGGATCATGGATATGTTCCCGCATACCGCCCATGTGGAATCCATGGCCGTGTTCCGGCGCGACTGACGCGCCGGCCCGACGAGCCAAGAGGGAGAGACTGAATGCTGGAGATCGTACAGGCGGGCGGCTGGCTGATGCTGCCGATCCTGCTGTGTTCCGTACTCGCGGTGGCCATCGTGCTGGAGCGGCTGTGGACGCTGCGCCGCTCGCGCGTGGTCCCGCCGCGCCTGCTGACCTCGGTGTGGGAGCAGATGCGCACGCAGGGCCTCAAGCTCGACGACATCCAGCGCCTGCGCGCGGGTTCGCCGCTGGGCGCGATCCTGGCCGCCGGTCTTGCCACCCATGACCGTGCGCGCCAGATCACCCAGGAGAGCATCGAGGAGGCCGGCCGTCGGGTGGCCCACGAACTCGAGCGCTACATGAATACGCTGGGCACCATCGCGATGATCACCCCGCTGCTGGGCCTGCTCGGCACCGTGGTCGGGATGATCGAGGTCTTCACCGTGATCACCGAGATCGGCGTGGGCAGCCCGCGTGATCTGGCCGGGGGCATCTCCCAGGCCCTTATCACCACCGCCGCCGGCATCGGCGTGGCGATCCCGGCACTGGCCTTCCATCGCTACTTCCGGGGCCGCATTGACGAGCTGGTGCTGGAGATGGAGCAGGAGGCGACCAAGCTGGTCGAGGTGATCCACGGCGAGCGGGACGCAACCGCCGCCACGCCGGAAGGCGGAGTCACCGCGTGAACTTTCGCAGGCCGCACCATGACGAGCCGGGCGTCAATCTGACGCCGCTGATCGATGTGGTGTTTCTGCTGCTGATCTTCTTCATGGTCTCGACCACCTTCGATCAGCACGCGGACATCGAACTGACCTTGCCCTCGGCCGACCGCGAGGCCGAAGTGGTCGAGCGGGCCTGGCTGGATATCGTGGTGGATGCCGACGGCAACTACTTCGTCAACGGCCAGGAGCTGGTCAACCGCCGCGCCGAGACCCTGGAACGCGTGCTGTCCGAGGCGCGCGAGGGGCGCGAGGATGATCCCGTGCTGATCCGCGCCGACGCCAATACCTCGCATCAGTCGGTGGTGCGCGCGCTCGACGTGGTCGGGCGCCTGGGCATTACCTCGGTCTCGATCGCGACCCTGGGTGAACGCGACGACGATGACTGAGGGGCCACGCGAAGATGCCGCCTTCGGGGCTGCGCATGGGAGATGAGGCGGCGGGCTACGGTGATCGCCCGCTGCCGGTCTGGCGTGCCGTCTGGCGCGATTATCGCCAGGGCAACGGAGCGCGGGCGCGGGCGCGCCGCGGTTTTCTGAGCCCGCCCGCCGAGCGGGGGCGTCTGGTCTGGATCAAGGCTGGTGGCACCGCCGAGGATGTACGTCTGGGCATCGAGCTGCTGGGTGCGGTGCGCGACAAGCGTCAGGACGTGCGCATCGTGCTGACCTTCGAGCAGGACTACCCCGAGCTGTTCGAGCGCCACATGCAGCCATTCAAGAAGGTCGGCGTGGGCTATGGGCCCAGCGATCGCCCGCGCGTGGTGCGCCGTGTCCTGGATCGCTTCCAGCCCCACGGCATCCTCCTGGCCGGGGGCGGTGCCCCGCGCAGCCTGCTGGCACAGGCCCAATGCCCGGTGGTTGCGGTCAATACCCGTACCCCCACGTGGAAACCTGTGCGGCCAGTGGACCAGTGTTGGCCCCTGAACACATCCACGAGCTGGGCGGACGGTGCGGCGGCCGATGTCCTGCCGGTCGCCGACCCCCAGGCGCGTTTTGTCGAGGCCCAGGCGGACGTGGTCCTGCGCGCCCTGGTCGGCGGGGAGGTGCAGCGGCTTTGGTGGTGGCATGGACGTGACGACCAGTGGTCGGCATGGCACGCGGCCTGGGAGGCATCCGGCATGGGGGCGACCGATATCCTGCTGGCCAGCCGCCGGGGTGGGGCGGCGGCGACCGCGCGCGATCTCCCGGGTGCCGGGCTGCGGGTCTCGGATTGGGATCGCTCGGCTCTGGCGCCGGGGACCATCTTGCATCTGGATGACCGGCGCTGGTTTGCGGCAGCGGCCAGCGCCGCGCATGCGATACACCTGGCCGCCCCCGACCGTCAGGCCCTCTGGCAGGGACTGGCGGGGGGTGCGGCCGTGAGTCTGGGAGAGGAACCGGCCGCCGAGGTTCCATGCCCGGTGCTGGAGGATGTCTCCGCCGTGCTGGAGGCCTGGGCGCGACTGTGGGACGACCCCGCCGCCCGGCGCCAGCAGGGCGACGCGGCCCGGCGGCGCTTCTGGGAGGAGCGCCGGCAGGTGGACGCCAACTTCGATGCCGTGCTGCGGCGGGTCTGGGACTGGTAGCTATGGGCCGGTTCAAGGCGTGGCTGGGCGCCCGCATCTGGGATCAGTGGTGTCATCGCGGGCCGTTCGCGGCGGCGATGTATCCGCTGTCGCTGGCCTATGCCGGAGCGGTGGAGTGGAATCGCCATCGGCTGGAGCAGGCCCGGCGGGGCATCACGATCCCGGCCAAGGCCGTGATCGTGGTCGGCAACCTGACGGTGGGTGGCAGCGGCAAGACCCCGATGACCATCTGGCTGGCGAAACGGCTGGCGGATGCCGGGTATCGGCCGGGGATCGTCAGCCGGGGCTACGGCGGGCGCGGGGACGTCGCAGGGATTCGCGTGACCCCGCTTTCCGACCCCGTGGTGGTCGGGGACGAGCCCCTGCTGATCGCACAGCGCACCGGGGTTCCGGTACAGGTCGACCGCGATCGCGTGCGCGGGGCTCAGGCGCTGACCGACCAGGGCGTGGATGTGGTGATCGCGGACGACGGGATGCAGCATCACCGTCTGCCGCGTGACATTACCATCCTGATGATCGACGGCAAGCGCCGGCTGGGCAACGGTCTGTGCCTGCCCTCCGGGCCGTTGCGCGAGCCGAAGACCGCACGGGAGCGGGCGGACTTTGTGCTGGTGACCAGTGGCGAGCCTGGCCCCGGCGAGTTTGCGATGGAGCTGGTGCCGTCCAGTCGCCTGCAGCGCGTGGATGGCCAGGGCGAGGGCTACAAGCCGCACCGCTTTGCCCGTCGCGATGCCCATGCGATTGCCGGCATCGCCGACCCGGAGCGTTTCTTTCGCATGCTCGAGGCGGCCCATATCGACATCATCCGCCACCCGTTTCCGGATCATCACCGCTTTCGTTCGCACCAGATCCGCTTCGGTGACGGGTTGCCGGTTCTGATGACCGAGAAGGATGCCGTAAAATGCCGGGCGTTCGCGCAGGAGAATCACTGGTACTGGCCGATTGCGGCCCGCGTGCCGTCCGCCTTCGAGTCGGCTTTGCTGGCCCGTCTGGAGACGGTCGCCCGAATCAAGAAGACGCTGATCTGACCGCGTCGCAACTACTATTGGGGTATTACATGGACAAGCGTCTGCTCGATATTCTCGTCTGCCCGGTGACCAAGGGCCCGCTCAAGTACGACCGCGAGAACCAGGAACTGATCTCCGTCTCCGCCGGTCTTGCCTATCCGATCCGCGATGAGATCCCGGTGATGCTGGAGGACGAGGCCCGCGCGCTGTCGGACGAGGAAAAGGAACGCTGGCGCGCCGCCTGAGCGTTCCGTGGCCGCCTTCCACGTCGTGATCCCGGCCCGGATGGCTTCCAGCCGCCTGCCGGGCAAGCCGCTGGCAGCCGTCGCCGGGTGCCCCCTGATCGCCCATGTGATCGCCCGGGCGAAGGAGAGCCGGGCCTCGCGGGTGATCGTCGCGGCGGACGACGAGCGCATCCTCGATGTCGCGCGCCAGTGCGGGGTCGAGGCGTTTCCCACCGAGGCGGATCTGCCCTCCGGTACCGACCGCATCGCGGCAGTGGCGGCCGCCGAGGGCTGGGGCGACGAGTCCATCGTGGTCAATCTGCAGGGTGACGAGCCGCTGACTCCGGGACCGCTGCTGGATGACCTGGCCCGCCTGCTGGCTGACACCCCGGACGCGGACATGGCGACCTTCGGCGTTCCGATCGTCCGCCCAGAAGACCTGGCCGACCCGAACCAGGTGAAGCTGGTCACCGATGCGTCGGGGCGTGCCCTGTATTTCTCGCGCGCCCCGATCCCCTGGGATCGCGAGGCCCATCGGGAAGGCCGTGCCCCGGCGCTGGATCAGGCGACCCGGCATCTCGGCGTCTATGCCTACCGTGCCGGCTTTTTGCGCCGAATGAGTGCGGAGGCACCCGCTGCACTCGAGCAGCTCGAGCAACTCGAGCAACTGCGGGCCCTGGCCATGGGTGCCTGGATCCAGGTCGGCCGTCGCGGCGATGCGCATCCGCCGGGTGTCGATACCCCGGAGGACCTAGACCGGGTAGATGCCCTGCTGTCGGGGCGGGCGCGTGTCTGACCACGGATTCTCCGGGTTTCCGCAGACTTGGGGCGCCGCTCCTGCTACCATCGTTGATTGATTCTGAAACCCCCGGCCCCAAGCGCCGGGGCGACCCCGGAGCACGCAGAGACCACCATGCTGCAAGCAATTCGCGACCGGGCGAGCGGCTGGCTCGCCTATGTGATTATCGGCCTGATTACCATCCCCTTTGCTGTCTGGGGGCTCGGGGAATATTTCGGTGGCTCCGGCCCGCTCGTCGCGGCCGAGGTCAACGGGACCGATATTCAGGTACGTGACGTGCACAACGAGGCGCGCGCACAGCGGGACCAGATGGCCCGCATGTTCGGTGGCCAGATCCCGGATGACCTGCTCGACGAGGAGGGCATCCGCATGCAGGCGCTGGAGACCCTGATTCGCCAGGAACTGCTGCGCCAGGCAGCCGATTCGGCGGGCTTCAAGGCCGCAGGGGACAGCATCTTGCGCGAGATTCGCGGGATGCCGGTGTTCCAGGAAGGTGGCCAGTTCAGTCGCGAGCGCTATGCCCAGTTGCTCAATGCCCAGCGCCTGAGCCCGTCGGACTTCGAGCGCGACATCGGCCGGTCGATCATCCTGTCGCAGCTCCAGGGTGGCATCCAGGCCACCGGCTTCCCGGCCGATGCAGTGGTGGACGACTTCAGCCGCTTGCGCAACCAGACGCGTGTGGCCAGCTGGCGCGTCTTCCCGGTCGATGACTTCGACCAGCCGGACGTGGTCGACGACGAGGCGATCGAGGCCTATTACGAGGCCAACCAGGACGATTTCACCACCGAAGAGCGCGTGCGCATCGCCTACCTGCAGCTCGACCCCGAGTCCCTGGAAGACGCGGTGGATGTGTCCGAGGACGATATTCGCCAGCACTACGAGGTGAACCGCAGCCGCTACGAAGAACCGGAGCTGCGCGAAGTGCGCCAGATCCGGATTCAGGACACCGGCGAGGAAGGCGAGGTGAAGATCAACGAATTGCGCGATCGCCTGGACGATGGCGAGGACTTTTCCGAGCTGGCCGAAGCGTATTCCGAGGACAGCCTCAGTGCCGACCGTGGCGGCAGCCTTGGCGAGATCGCCCGGGGCGACCTGGATCGCACGCTCGAGACCATCATCTTTACACTGCCCGAGGGGCTGATCAGCCGCCCGGTGCGTACCGACCGGGGCTGGTTCATCCTCGAGGTGACCTCGATTCAGGAGGCCCGCCCGCAACCGTTCGAGGACGTGCGGGACGAGGTTGAACGCGATCTGCGCGACCGCAGCGCCGAACAGATGCAGATCGACGCCCTGGATGACCTGATGGGACAGGCCGCCGAATATCCGGACAGCCTGGAGCCGGCCGCCGAGGCGACCCGTCTGGAGATCCAGACCAGCGACTGGTTTACCCGCGGCTCCGGCGACGGTATCGCTCAGCACCGTTCGATCCGCAATGCGGCCTTCGATCCCCGCGTGCTGGAGGATGGTCACAACAGCGAGGCGATCGACCTGCAGGATGGTTCGACCATCGTGCTGCGCATCGAGGAGCACGAGCCGTCCGAGGTCCGCCCGCTGGCCGAGGTCGAGGACGAGATCCGCGAGCGTCTGCGGCGGGAGGCGGCCGCCGATGCCGCCCGCGAAGCGGGTGAGGAGCTGATCGCACGGCTGCGCGACGCCGACGACTGGGCGGATGCCATCGAGGACGACGACGCCTGGCAGATGGAGC
The DNA here is from genome assembly GCF_000381425.1 of Thioalkalivibrio sp. ALRh. Classification (NCBI taxonomy): domain Bacteria; kingdom Pseudomonadati; phylum Pseudomonadota; class Gammaproteobacteria; order Chromatiales; family Ectothiorhodospiraceae; genus Thioalkalivibrio; species Thioalkalivibrio sp. ALRh. Next base: position 540,552 of record NZ_KB906519.1, on the reverse strand, counting down.
GCGAGGTGCGCCGGGATTCGCCGGTAGATGGCGATAACGGCGTGCCCGGTGGCTTGCAGCAGCACCTGTTCCGCCTGTCGGCTCCGGGCGAGGACGCCGTCGAGATCAGCGGCACGAGGCTGGGGAGTGGCGACTTTGCCGTCGCGATCCTGCATGAAGTCCGGCTGGACGAGCAGGAGGCGGACGAGGCGATGCGCCAGCAGGCCCGCGAGCTGATGCGCAATGCCTATGCCAGCGCCGAGTTCCGCGCCTATCTGGCCTGGCTGGAGTCCGAGGCGGATATCAAGCGTTATCCGGAGAACCTGGACTAGTCGCGCCCAGCGGGCGGTTCACCGGAACCGCCGAACGTAAAAAGGCCCGGTCCGCGAAAGCGGGCCGGGCCTTTTTCGTGGGTCGCGTACCCCGCCAGCCGGCCGGGGCGGGAGCTTAACTGTCCTTGTCGAGTCCGATCTCGGCGGCGCCCAGGCCGACGGTGTTGTAGCCCGAGTCGACGTACATCACCTCGCCGGTGATGCCGGAGGCCAGGTCGGAGCAGAGGAAGGCCCCGGCATTGCCGACCTGCTCGGTGGTCACGTTGCGGCGCAGCGGCGCGTTCGCCTCGACGTGGTCGAGGATGCGCTTGAATTCGCCGATGCCCGAGGCGGCCAGCGTGCGGATCGGGCCGGCGGAGATCGCATTCACGCGCGTGGTTTCCGGGCCCAGGGTGTAGGCGAGATAGCGGACATTGGCCTCGAGGCTGGCCTTGGCCAGGCCCATCACGTTGTAGTTGGGCATGGAGCGTTCGGCGCCGAGGTAGCTCAGGGTCAGGATGGAGGCGTCGCGGTCCTTCATCATGCCGCGCCCGGCCTTGGCCAGCGCCGCGAGGCTGTAGGAGCTGACGTCGTGGGCGATGCGGAAGCCGTCGCGGGTCATGTTGTCGAGGAAGTCGCCGTCCAGTTGTTCCTTCGGGGCGAAGGCGACCGAGTGCACCAGGATATCGACGCCATCCCAGTAGTCGTCCAGGCGCTCGAAGACCTGTTCGATCTCGCGGTCGTCCTCGACGTTGCAGGGCACGAGGATGTCGGAGTCGAAATCGGCGACCAGCTTCTCCACACGGTCGCGCAGCCGCTCGTTCTGATAGGTGAACGCGAGCTCGGCGCCCTCGCGATGCATGGCCGACGCAATGCCGTAGGCGATGGAGCGGTTACTGGCTACGCCGACAATCAGCGCGCGCTTGCCCTTCAGAAAACCCATGTGAATCTCCTTGAATCTGGTTCGTGCCGGCGCCCTTGAAAAGGACCGCCCCGTGGCGGCCGGACCGGGCGGGAACCCAGTGCCGACGCGACTGTCTCGGGATCATACCGATGTGCCGCGGGTCGGGCCAGCAAGAATGGGACAACGCCGGTGAGACCGGCTGACGGGATTGCTATAGTGCGCGAAGTGCGGTCTGCATCGGTTGTCCCTGGGGGAGTGCGGACGTCGGTGCCACTCAAGAGCGGAGGCCTTGTGAGTCGTCATTTTGGTTGGATTGTCACCCTGATCGTGCTGGGCATCCTGCTGTTGCTGGTCATGGTGCAGGTGGATCGCCAGTGGCAGCGCATGGCCGCCATGCAGAACATGATGAGCGAGCAGGCGCGCGACCTGCGCGCTCTCCGCCGCAGTCTGCAGAGCCTGGAATCGGATCTGGCCGAGGGACGTTTTGCGACCGGCGACGGCGAACGCGCACCTCGGGTTACGGAAGTGCCCTCGGCATTCGAGCGGGCGGCCGAGGTGGCGGGGCGCGAGGATTACGCGGAGGGCGACTGGCTGGTGCAGGCCTTCGGTACCGGGCTGGCGACGATCACGCCCTACGTCTCAAGCGACGCCTATGCCTCCGAGGTCCAGAACTACGTTCTGGAGTCGCTGGTGCAACGCCATCCGGAGACACTGGAATGGCAGGGCCTGCTGGCCGCGTCCTGGGACTTCGATGAATCCGGTCAGGAGCTGACCTTCCAGCTGCGCTCGGGCCTGCAGTTCTCCGACGGAGAGCCGCTGACTGCCGAGGATGTGGAGTTCACCTTCAACTTCCTGATGACCGATGCAATTGCGGTGCCGCGCGCGCGGGCGTTTCTGGAGAAGGTCGAGAAGGTGGAAGCGGTGGACGAGCGCACCGTCGTATTTACCTTCGAGGAACCGTACTTCGACGCCCTGCGAGTCGCCGGTGGCCTGGATGTCCTGCCGAAGCATTTCTACGAGCGCTATCTTGACGAGCCCGAGACCTTCAACGAGTCGCGCGGGATCCTGCTGGGTTCCGGCCCCTACCGGCTAGAGGACCCGACCGGCTGGACGCCGGATGCCGGGCGGATCGAACTGGAGCGCAATCCGCGCTACTGGGGGCCGGTGGAGCCCTCGTTCGACCGGCTCGTCTGGCGCGTGATCCAGAATGACTCGGCGCGCCTGACGACCTTTCGCAACCGCGATATCGATGTCTACGGCGCCCGGCCGCGCGAATATGCCCGGTTGCGTGATGACGAGGCCCTGCGCGAGCGGGCGGATACCCATGAGTACATGAGCCCCACCGCCGGGTATTCCTACATCGGCTGGAACCAGAAGCGCAATGGCGAGCCGACCCGCTTTGCCGATCCCCGTGTGCGCCGGGCGATGAGCTATCTGACGGATGTCGATCGCCTGATCGAGCAGGTGATGCTGGGGTATGCCGAGCGCGCGATCAGCCCGTTCAGCCCGCGCAGTGACCAGCACAACCCCGACCTCGAGCACATCCCCTTTGACGTCGATCGCGCGCTGGAGCTGCTGGCCGAGGCCGGCTACTCCGAGAAGAACCGCGACGGGGTGCTGGTCAACGAGGAGGGTGAGCCGTTCTCGTTCGACCTCGTGTACTTCCAGGACAACGAGGACACCCGCCGCATCGCCTTGTTCCTGCGCGATCTGTACGCGCGCGCAGGGGTCCATATGCGGCCGCAGCCGACCGAGTGGTCGGTGATGCTGGAGAAGCTCAGCCGCCAGGACTTCGATGCCATTACCCTGGGCTGGACCAGCGGCGTGGAGGTGGATATCTACCAGATGTTCCACTCCAGTCAGACGGTCTCAGGTGGTGACAACTTCATCAACTACGAAAACCCCGAGCTGGATGCCGTGATCGAGGCCGCGCGCGGCGAGGTGGACGAGGACGCGCGCATGGAACACTGGCGCGAGGCCGAGCGGATTCTGGTGGAGGATCAGCCGTATACCTTCCTGATGCGGCGCCAGACCCTCGCCTTCATCGACCGACGCATCCAGAACCTGGAGCAGACGGCGCTCGGCCTGAACCTCGGGTTTGTGCCGGTGGAGATCTACGTCCCGTTCGACCAGCAGCGGTACGGGCAGTAGCCGCATGCCAACCGGGGCCGGAGTGCCAGAGAACCCGCGCACGCCATGCTGACCTACATCCTGCGCCGCCTGATGCTGATGGTGCCGACGCTGTTCGGCATCACGATCGTGGTCTTTGCCGTGATGGCGGCCGCGCCCGGTGGCATCAGCGCGCTGACCCTGATCGAGGGGCAGGGCCTGGAGCCGCAGGCGCAAAAGGCGATGGAGGAGTACTACAACCGCCTCTATGGCCTGGACCAGCCACCGCCGGTGCAGTACGGGCGCTGGTTGAACAACATCTCGCCGGTCGGCTTTGCCCAGGATGAGGACGGCTCGCTGACCGGCTGGCCCAAGCTGAAGGCCCCCAATCTCGGAACCAGCTTTCGCTTTGGCCGGCCGGTGTCCGACCTGATTGCCGAACGTCTGCCGATCACCCTGCTGTTGAATGTGCTGTCGATACCACTGATCTACATCGTGGCGGTGGCTGTCGGGGTGCGGGCGGCCACCCAGCAGGGACAGGCCTTCGATTCCCAGTCCGGGGTGGTGCTGCTGGCCCTGTGGTCGGTGCCCACGATGCTGGCGGGCGTCCTGCTGATCGGTTTCTTCGCCTCCGATCAGTTCTGGCAATGGTTCCCGACCGGGGGGTTGAGCCAGCGTGCGGCGCTGGACATGACCTTCCTGCCAACGGTGGAGGTGGCCTGGGCCATACCGCTGCTGCTGGTGCTGCCGTTTCTGGGGGCGGCGCTCGGCATTTATCTGGCGCGCTACCTGCCGGCGCTGATCCGGGGCGGGCTCGGTGCGGCTGTCGGGGCCTTCTGCGGCTGGCTGATGTTCAGTGACCTGGCCCCGGCGGGCTGGATCAGTACGACGGTTGCCATGGCGATCGGTGTGGTGCTGGGCTGGCTGATGGCGCACAGTGACTGGGGCGTGCTGCGTGGCTTCTACCTGGGCACGGTGGGCCTGGCCGCGGGGTTCGCGATAGCGCTGGGCCTGGCGCCGGGCAGCATGGTCCCGGGTTTCCTGCTCGATCGCGCCTGGCACCTGGTGCTGCCGGTGCTGTGCCTGTCCTATGGGGGGCTCGCCTTCCTGGCCAAACTCTCGCGTTCGTCGGTGCTGGAAAACCTGAACTCGGACTACGCCCGCACCGCGCGTGCCAAGGGCGTGCCCGAGCACGAGGTGCTGTGGCGGCATGTGTTCCGCAACAGTCTGTTACCGCTGATCACCGTCTCGGCCACCCTGCTGCCGTCGCTGCTGGCCGGCTCGGTGATCGTGGAGGCAATCTTCTCGATCGACGGGATGGGCAAGCTCGCGGTGGAGGCGGTGCAGACCCGCGACCGTGAACTGGTGCTGTCGATCACCCTGATCTCCGGCGTGCTGACCTTGGTTGGCTATCTACTGGCGGACCTGGCCTATGCCATTGTCGACCCGCGGGTGAGCTATGACTGAGTCGGTGCAGCAGGTCGAGGGCCGTCGCAGCCGCTCCTGGGCACGCCGCGTGGTCGGAGAGGTACTGCTGCGCTGGGGGGCGCGGCTGGGGATCGGCTGGATCGCGCTGCTGACGCTGGTCGCGATCCTGGCGCCCGTGCTGGCCAGCTCGCACCCGCTGCTGGTACAGACGGCGGACGGCTGGTCCATGCCCTTTCTGCGCTACCTGACCGCGGCGGATGTCACGCTGTTCGGGATGCTGGTACTGGCGGGCGTGTTCTGGCTGTTGCCCGGCCGGCCCTGGCGGCGCTTTGTGCTCTGGGGGGTGCTGAGTGCGATTCTGGGGGCGGTGGCCTGGCAGACGGTCTCGTCCCCCTCGCTGGTGATCTACGAGCAGTACCGCGAGGCCGAGGCGCAGGGCGAATACCAGACCGTGATCCGGGCGCCGATCCCGTATTCGCCGCGCGACTACCTGCGGGATTACGCGGACACCGGGCTCGAGGCCCCGCGCGAGGCCCCCGATCGCGTGCACTGGTTCGGTACCGACGACAATGGCGCGGATGCCCTTTCGCGCATGATCCATGCCTCGCGCATCGCCCTGTCCATCGGCTTCATCGCCACCGGGATCGCACTGGGGATCGGGGTGATCCTGGGCGGGTTGATGGGCTATTTCTCGGGAATCGTGGACATCATCGGCATGCGCCTGGTGGAGATCTTCGAGGCCATCCCGACGCTGTTCCTGCTGCTGACCTTTGTCGCCTTCTTCGGGCGATCGCTGTACCTGATGATGCTGATCATCGGCCTGACGTCGTGGTCCGGCTATGCGCGCTATGTGCGCGCGGAGTTCCTGCGCCTGCGCCAGCAGGACTTCGTGCAGGGGGCGATCGCCTCCGGGCTGTCGCTGCCCTCGATCCTGTTCCGCCATATGCTGCCGAACGGGATCGCGCCGATCCTGGTGGCGGCCAGCTTTGGCGTGGCCTCCGCGATCCTCGCCGAGGCCACGCTGTCGTTCCTGGGCCTGGGGCTGGTGGACGAGCCCTCCTGGGGGCAGATGCTGAACCAGGCGGTGCAGAGCTCGACCTTCAATTGGTGGATGGCGGCCTTCCCGGGGGGCGCGATCTTCCTGACCGTGTTTGCCTACAACCTGATTGGCGAGGCCCTGCGCGATGCGGTGGACCCGCACTCGCGCTCGGCCGCCAAGGCGGCCAGCCATGCCGCGCCGGCCCGGCCGGCCGCCTCGGGTGCCACCAGCGGGGGGGTGCGCTAGGCCATGCTCGAGGTGCGCAACCTCCGCATTCGCCATCGCGACAGCGAGGCGCCGCTGGTCGAGGACATCAGCTTCTCGATCCGCGCAGGCGAGCTGTTCGCGCTGGTGGGCGAGTCGGGGTCCGGCAAGTCGATCACCGCGCTGGCGATCATGCGGCTGCTGGACGGGGGCTTCGAGCCTTCCACGGGGGAGGTCTGGCTGGCCGGCCACGGCACTCGTCAGGAACTGCTGGGCCTGCCGGACCGCGTGATGCAGCAGGTCCGTGGGGACCGGGTAGGCATGATCTTCCAGGAGCCGATGACTTCGCTGAATCCGGTGCTGACCGTGGGCGACCAGATCGACGAGGTCCTGCGCCTGCACCGTCCGCAGATGACCCCGGCCGAGCGCGAGGCGCGGGTGCTTGAAGTGCTGCGCGAGGTCCAGCTTCCGAACCCGGAACAGCGGCGTCACGACTATCCGCACAAGCTCTCCGGGGGTCAACGTCAGCGCGTGATGATCGCGATGGCGCTGGTGGCGGAGCCGGATCTGCTGATTGCCGACGAGCCGACCACCGCGCTGGACGTGACCATCCAGGCCGAGATCCTGAAGCTGATCGATCAGCTGCGCGAGAAGAACGGGATGGCCGTGCTGCTGATCACTCATGACTTCGGCGTGGTCGCCTCGGTGGCGGATCGCGTGGCGGTCATGCACAAGGGCCGGCTGGTGGAGCAGGGCGAGTGTCATCCCTTGTTACGCGATCCACAGGATGCTTACACACGCAAGCTGATCGGGGCGCTGCCGGAGAATCTGCCCGCCTTACCCTCCGTGCCGGGGGCCGGGCGCGAGACACTACTGGACGTGCGCGATCTGCAGGTGCACTTCCCGGTGCTGAAGGGCCTGATGCGCCGTCAGGTGGATGTCGTGCGTGCAGTGGACGGCGTGTCGTTTCAGCTCGAAAACGGCGAGGTGCTGGCCGTCGTGGGGGAGTCCGGCTGCGGCAAGACCACACTGGGCCGCGCCATCCTGCGCCTGATCGAACCCACCGGCGGCGAGATCCGCTATCGCGACCAGCCGCTGACCGGGATGCCGCGCAAGCCCTTGCGGCGGCTGCGCCGTCATTTGCAGGTGGTATTCCAGGACCCGGCCTCGTCGCTGAACCCACGCCTGAATGTGATGACCCTGCTGACCGAACCGATGGCCGTCCACGGGATCGGCGAGGATCAGGAAGATCGCATCGAACGTGCCCGGGCGACCCTGGACCAAGTCGCGCTGCCGCCGGATACGCTGTGGCGCTATCCGCACGAGTTCTCGGGCGGTCAGCGTCAGCGTATCGGCATCGCCCGGGCCCTGGTGCTGGACCCGGACGTGATTATCTGCGACGAGGTGACCAGTGCGCTGGATGTCTCGGTGCAGGCGGAGGTCCTGCAGATCCTCGGACGGCTGCGGGTCGAGCGCCGCCTGGCGCTGATCTTTATCACCCACGACATGGGCGTGGTCGAGTATTTTTCCGACCGCATGCTGGTGATGCACGATGGCCGCATGGAGGAGATCGGCAACACCGCCGAGGTGCTGGCCAATCCGCGTGCCGACTACACCCGGCACTTGCTGGAGGCTGTCCCCCGGGTCTCGCGCTACGTGCAGTAACCTGCGCCGAGTCGGATGGTGCCTAGCTCGCCTCGTGGGTGCCGAAGGCGCGGGCGCGCAGGGTGTTGTCCAGCAGCATCGCCACGGTCATCGGACCGACCCCGCCGGGGACCGGTGTAATCCAGTCGGCCTTCTCCGCAGCCGCATCGAACTCCACATCACCGCACAGGGTGCCGTCTTCGCGGCGGTTGATGCCGATGTCGATCACCGTGGCCCCGGGCTTGACCCAGTCGCCCTTGATCAGGCCTGGCTTGCCCGCCGCCGCGATCAGGATGTCGGACTGGCGCGCGATGCCCGCAGTATCCGGCGTGAAGCGGTGGCAGATGGTCGGGGTGGCACCGGCCAGCAGGAGTTCCAGCGCCATCGGGCGGCCCACGATATTGGAGGCGCCGATCACGCAGGCGGTGCGGCCCTTGAACGGTTCGTCCAGGTGGCGCAGCAGCTGGATCACGCCCCAGGGGGTGCAGGGACGCAGGCGCGGGATCCGGGCGACGAGCCGGCCGACGTTGTAGGGGTGGAACCCGTCGACATCCTTGGCGGGCGAGATGCGCTCGATCACCGTCTCCGGATCGATATGGCTGGGCAGGGGGAGCTGCACCAGGATGCCGTCGATGGTGCGGTCGGCATTGAGCTGGTCGATCAGGGCCAGCAGGTCCGTCTGCGGCGTGCCCGAGGGCAGATCATAGGAATGCGAGACCACCCCCACCTGCTCGCAGGCCTTGCGCTTGTTGCGCACATAGACCTGGGAGGCGGGATCGGAGCCGACCAGCACCACGGCCAGGCCCGGCGGACGCAGGTCGCGGGCGGTCATGGATTCGATCTCGGTGGCGATGCGGGCGCGATGGGTCTGGGCAATCGCGCGGCCGTCGATGAGCTGGGCGGTCATGGGAGGCTCTGTCTCGGAAACTGGCCGCGATCATCCCACGCGCGCGGGAGCGCCTCAAGCCGAGCCGTTTGCGCGGAGATCAGATGCTGCCGCCAGGCTGGCACGCTCCTGCCCTGGTTCACAGCGATTACGACCGCCGGCCTTGGCACGGTAGAGGGCATCGTCCGCCCGCTGGATCAGGAAATCCGCGTTGTCGCGGGAGTCGGGCGCTGTATCGAGACTGGCGGTCCCCACCGAAACCGTTACGTACAGTTCGTCCGGGGCGCAGGGCGGTACATGTTCATGGCCCTTGAGTACGACCGGAGTCCGGGCGATCTCGTTGCGCAGCTTCTCGGCCAGTTGCAGCGCAGCATCCAGGTGGGTGTGTGGGGCGATGACGACGAATTCCTCGCCGCCGAAGCGTGCTGCCAGGTCTACGCGGCGCAGGTTTTGCTGCAGGCGCAGGGCGATCGACTGGAGGATGTAGTCGCCCGCCAAGTGCCCCAGGCGGTCGTTGATGGCCTTGAAATGGTCGATGTCCAGCATTATCACCGATAGTGGCTGGCCGTAGCGCCGCGCACGCGCGACTTCGTCGTCCAGGCGCCGGTCCATTTGGCGGCGGTTGCACAGGCCGGTCAGGGGGTCGGTAATCGACTCGTGCTCGAGTCGGGTGATGCGGCGGATACTCTCGACCGAGCTGTAGGACAGACGCACCACGCTGCAGACGAAACAGCCCCCGAGGAGGAAGATGATCGGCACCAGCAGGTCGGGGATGGCCTGGTACATCCCCCAGTTCAGCGGGATGTACCCGAGATAGCCGAGGGTGAAGACGGGGATCAGCAGGAACATCAGCAGCCAGCCCGTACGGACGCGGCTCTCTGGCAGCTCGCGCAGCAGGCGGGCGAGGTTCCACTGGGCATAGATCAGCCCCGCTGCACCCAGCACGATGGCCCCGTTGGCGATCCAGTTGAGCATCTCCCTGTCCCCCGCGCGCAATCCCAGCTTGCGTGCGTCAACGTACCACGGAAACGTGTATGAAAGAACAACGTTTCTAACCCCTTGTACCTTGACCGCGGGCGGTGGCAGCGCTACCATCCTGCGCTCGCTGTGTAGGCCCTTTAGCGGGGACGGCTCGACGGGGTATAGCGCAGTCTGGTAGCGCGCCTGCTTTGGGAGCAGGATGTCGGGGGTTCGAATCCCTCTACCCCGACCACCCCTCCCGGCCAATGGTTTGCAGGCAGGCTCGAGATCAGGCGTGGCACCTCGACGTTCGGCGGTAACGCGCTCGTAGCTCAACCGGATAGAGCATCGGCCTTCTAAGCCGACGGTTGCAGGTTCGAGTCCTGCCGGGCGCGCCAGAGCCGCCCTGTGGCAGTTGCCTGGACAGTGACACGGTGGTGACCGTAGCTCAGTTGGTAGAGTCCCGGATTGTGACTCCGGTTGTCGTGGGTTCGAGTCCCATCGGTCACCCCATCCCCTTTTTCTTGGGGGCCGTTAGCTCAATTGGTAGAGCAGTGGACTCTTAATCCATTGGTTGTAGGTTCGATTCCTACACGGCCCACCATCTCCAAGTCTGACCTTCCGCGTTTGGTCCGTATTTTGTGTTCCCTCGGGCGGTCTCGTCTGTTTGGGTCCGGCTGTGCCTGTCGGTGCTGACCCGCACTCGATTGTCGGGTGTATCGGGCGGTATTCGGTCAACCTTTTTCGGCTGATTTCGTAGCGATCTACCGACAGCGTGATTTCCCCCCCAATTAGCCTGCCATTCAGGTGCTAGCCTCCCCACACGTTTGCGGTGCAAGGCGAGCCGAAAGGTTCGGCAAGTACACCGCGCCCGGTTGCTGACACATTGGAGGCCTGAATCATGGCGGTACTGGATCGTAGTCTGGAGAACTTGCTGCGACTGCCGCGCGGCAAGAAGCAGGGATTGATGGTGCTGGCGGACATCGTAATGCTGCCGCTGGCGCTGTGGCTGGCCTTTGTGATTCGCACGGGACAGCCGCTGCCGCCCATGATGGTCGAGGCCTGGTGGCTGTTTGCCCTGGTCCCGGCGGTTGGTGTGCTGGTGTTTGCGCGCCTCGGCCTGTATCGAACGGTCGTGCGTTTCATGGGGGCCCGGGCGGTACGTGCGGTGATCGTCGGGGTCTCCGCGCTGGCGCTGATGATCTGGGCCTCCGCCGAGCTGACGCAGACGCCCGGATTCTTCGGGGCGGTCGCGGTGAACTTCGCCCTGCTGGCCTTTGCCCTGGTGGCGGCGGGCCGATTTGCGGTGCGCAGCTGGTACCAGGCCGTGTCCGATGCGCGTACCGGCAGTGAGCGCGTGGTCATCTTTGGCGCCGGCGAGGCAGGAGTTCAGCTGGCCTCCGGGCTGCAGTCCAGCGGGCGTTTCCGGGTGATGGCCTTCATCGACGAGGACCCGGCGGTCCAGGGCCGCTCGATCGATGACATCCCGGTCTGTGGCCGCGAATCCCTGGGTACTCTGGTGGAGCAGTGTGGCGTGGGCCGGGTGTTGCTGGCGGTGCCGTCGGCGAGCCGTGCCGACCGCCGGCGCATCCTCGAATGGCTGGAGCCCTATCCGCTGCATGTGCAGTCGGTGCCCTCGCTGGAGGCAGTCGTCTCGGGCCGGGCCCCGCTGGATCAGCTGGAGGACCTGGATGTCGCCGACCTGCTGGGCCGCGATCCGGTGCCGCCCAACGAGGCCCTGCTGGCGCGGAGCATTCGCGGACGCGTGGTGATGGTCACCGGGGCCGGGGGTTCTATTGGTTCGGAGCTCTGCCGCCGCATCCTCAGTCTCGAGCCGGCCGCCCTGGTACTGTTCGAGCGTAACGAGTTCGCGCTCTACCGGATCGAACAGGAGATCACGCAGCGCCGGTCGTCCATGCAGTCGGGTGTCGAGGTGCACGCGGTGCTGGGCTCGGTCGCCAACCAGGCGCGAGTCGAAGAGGTCCTGCACCAGTATGGCGTGCAGACGCTCTACCACGCGGCGGCCTACAAGCATGTGCCGCTGGTCGAGGGCAATCTGCTGGAAGGCCTGCGCAACAACAGCCTGGGTACCGCCGTGGTGGCCGATGCGGCGATCGCGGCCGGCGTCGAGCGCTTTATCCTGGTGAGCACGGACAAGGCTGTGCGGCCCACGAATGTGATGGGCGCGAGCAAGCGCCTGGCCGAGATGGTGCTGCAGGACCGCGCACGCCGTCAGAACACAACGGTGTTCAGCATGGTGCGCTTTGGCAACGTCCTGGGTTCTTCCGGATCCGTTGTGCCCCTGTTCCATCGCCAGATTCGCGAAGGCGGGCCGGTCACGGTGACTCACCCGGAGATTACCCGCTACTTCATGTCGATCCCGGAGGCCGCCGAGCTGGTGATTCAGGCCGGGGCGATGGCGCAGGGGGGCGAGGTCTATGTGCTCGACATGGGCGAACCCGTGCGCATCATCGACCTGGCCCGGCGCATGATCCGTCTGCATGGCCATCAGGTCCGGGAGGACGAGGCCGAAGGGGAAGGCATCGCCATCACCTGTACCGGCCTGCGTCCCGGCGAGAAACTCTACGAGGAACTGCTGATCGGGGATAACGTGGAAGAGACCCCGCACAGCAAGATTATGCGTGCACGCGAAACCTGTGCGGAGCCGGCGGTTCTCGCCCGCGCCCTGCGCACGCTGGAGAAGGCCGACCGCGAGCGCAATGCCCAGGCCGCGTTCGAGGTGCTTCGCGAGATCGTCGATGGTTACGAGCCGGGCCGCGACGAAGAGGCCACGCATAGTACCCCCGCACCGGTCGGTCGGCCCCGTCCGGCTCCGGCCCCGACCGTGCGTCCGGCGGCAGTCGCCTATGCACGGGTGGCCGATTCGGTTCCACGCTAGGGCAAGCGAAGCCCTCTGGAGGAGGGGAGGATGATCCGGGTTTCCCTGGGCGAAACCCGGATCAGTCGCGTCCGGCGCGCAGGGCGATGGCCAGCAGGAGCAGGGGCAGGTAGCCGATCACGACACCGGCGGCACCCGGTAGCTGGTTGGCAACGACCAGGACCGCAATGGGGAGTAACCAAAGCAGGTTGATCGCGGCGACACCCAGGGCCACCGGGATATGGGACCCGAACCGGTGGGCGGCATGCTGGTAGGCATGGCTGCGATGGGCCTCGTAGACCCGCATTCCCCGAAACAGGCGTACGGCCAGTGTCGTGGTGGCGTCGACAATGAACACGCCCAGCAGGATCAGCCAGGCGGCCAGGAAGTTCGTGTCCAGCCCCGCTGCTTGCATCGACAGCAGACCCAGCAGCAATCCGAGTGTGCCACTCCCGACATCCCCCATGAAGATCCGCGCCCGCGGAAAGTTCCAGACGAGGAATCCCGTACTTGCCGCGGCCAGCAGCGCCGGCAGCCACCATGCGTGTGCATCCCCCCACCCAAAGAGCAGGCCGGCCATGGCCAGACAGGCCGTGATCGCCTGAATGCCGGCCAGACCGTCGATGCCGTCCATGAAGTTGTAGAGGTTCAGCAGCCAGACAACGTAGAAAAGCGCGAGTATATGGCCGATCCATCCGGCGTCGATTTGGACACCGGCAATCGCCACGGGTGGCAGCCCGCCCAGCCAGGCCAGGCCCCAGGAGGCCGCAAGAAAATGCACCAGCAGTCGCCAGCGTGCGGCCAGGTGACCGTGGTCGTCCAGCCAGCCGACCCAGGCGACGGCGCCCGCAGCCCCGATCAGGGCGGCGGCGGTCGGCAGGTCGACCCAGCCGATCCCGGCGGAGAGCAGGATTCCGAGCAGAAAGACCAGTACCAGTGCCAGGCCGGCACCGCGTGGTGTGGGGGTCTGGTGAGAGCTGCGTGCGCCGGGGATGTCGACCAGCTGCTGCGCCAGGGCGTAGCGGCGAATCCAGCCCGTGATTACCACCACCAGCGCGAAGGCGGTCAGCAATCCGATGGTCTCGATCACGTAAGGCATCCCCCATGGGTCCCGGCTGGCGGCCCCGGGCAGGCAATCGGATTGATGCCGCCCCGGGCCGGATGCCGCGCATTGTGGGGGAAGGGGAGATGGGACTCCAGCGCTTGGCTGGTAACCGTCGAGCTGGTAACCGCCGACCTAGTAACCAGCGACCGGGTCGAGCGGAGTCACCGGGGGCTCGCCTTGCGCCATCGCGCGGGCATTGCGGATGAAGATCTCCAGCGCACGTTCCATATAGTGCGGCGAGGTGCCCGAGACATGGGGTGTGACGAGGACGTTCTCCCGGTTCCACAGCGGTGACTGGGCGGGAAGAGGCTGCTGCTCGAAGACATCCACCGCCGCACCGCGCAGGCGTCCGGCATCCAGCGCCCGGATCAGCGCCTGCTGATCCACAACGCCGCCGCGCGAGATGTCCACCAGCACGGCCCCCGGCTGGAGCCGCTGGAACTGGGCTTCGCCGATCCGGTGCCGGGTGTCCCGGGTAAGCGGCAGGCATACGATCAGGTCGTCCACCTCCGGCAGGCGGTCCTCCACGCTATCCAGGGCAATGACCTCGTCGGCGCAGTCATGGGGGCGCGGGTTGCGCTGGACACCGATCACGCGCATGTCGAACGCCCGGGCCCGGCGCGCCACCTGGGTACCGATATGCCCCATGCCAAGCACCATGGCGGTGCGCCCGGTCAGCTCCCCGAGCCAGCAGCGCTCCCAGCGCTTCTCGCGGCTTTGTGCGTTGAAGCGGTCGAAGTGCTTGGCGAAATAGAGCATGGCCCCGATCGCATACTCGCTCATCGGGGCGCCGTGGACGCCACTGCTCTTGGTCATCAGCAGGCCGTCCTTGGGGAATGGCATGTCCCAGATCTTCTCGACCCCGGCGGACAGAAAGTGCACCCAGTCATAGCGCGACAGGCGGTCCAGGGCGTCGGGCAGCCAGGGCAGGGTGGGGGCGATCACGGCATCGACCTCAAGCCCCTCGGGGATGGCCTCGGGCTGGCCGGCGAAGGTCAGCGTGGTGCCGGGCAACGCCTGCTGCAGGCGGGCCTCGATCGTGTCCTGCTGCTTCTCCAGAACCTCCGGTTTCTGCAGGAACAGGGTGTGGCTCAGGCGCATGCACGGCTCCGGTTGTGCATGCGGGCCGCCAGCCGGAAGATGCGGGTGCGGACCTCGTCGCGGTTCTTCAGCAGTGCTTCCGCGGGGGCTGCGCGAAACTGCTGTTCCGCGGCCTGTAGCCGCTCCAGCTCGCCGCGCAGGCGCGCCGTCCCGGTGGCCGGGTCTTCCTGGCTGACCACCTCGCGGAAGGCGCGCGAAAGGATGACCCATTCGGATCCAAGGCGCACGTGTTCGCCCAGGATGGACTCGGCCGGGACCTCGCCCTTGCCCACCGCGCCGACACCCCCGAACCCGAACGCGATGCCCGCCTCGCGGCACAGGGCGGCCGGCACCTCCAGCATGCCGCCGGCCAGCGGTTCGAACAGGAAATCGAGCCCGGACGCCAGGCTGAGATCGTTCAGGCCGATATGAATCTGGTCCTGTGGCCCGAGCAGGGGCAGGTAGGACGGCAGTCGGATCAGGGCCTGCGGGGTCTCGACCAGCAGGGTCACCGGCACCTGTCCGCCGACGGCGTCGAGAAAATGCTGCACCTCGTCGATGCGGGTGAACATCGGCAGCATCAGCCGGTCGGCGCCGGCCTCGATCGCCTGACGGACCTCGGAGGGCGTTTGTGGTGCCGGCGGATTGATGCGGACCATCAGCTCTGCGCTCGTGAGCACGCTGGAGATGCGCCGGACATCGTCGAGCGTGTGGCGCGCCTTGTGGGTATCCAGATGGCCCTGGCGTTCGGCCTTCCCGCGGGTCTCCATGTCGACAAAGATCCGTGCGATCCCCGCTGCCTCGGCCTGCCGGGCCACATCGGCGGAGGCCGTAATGAACATGTGTTTCAGGGTGGAAGTCATTCCATGTTCCCTTGCTGTCGGTTACGCAACGAATCGCGATAGGTACGCCAGTTGATCCCGGCCTCGCCGTAGATCCCCTGGCCGGTCAGGACGACGTAGACCGTCTTGATGATGAGCCCCAGGTCGTACAGCAGGTTGTGCTGCGCGGCGTATTCGGTGTCGGCCTCGAGCTGCTGGATCCAGCCCAGCGTGCGGCGACCGCGGACCTGGGCCAGTCCGGTCAGGCCGGGACGCACCGAAAACCGGGAGGCGTAGGAGGGGGGCACGACCTCTACCTGTTCCGGCAGGATCGGGCGGGGACCGACCACGCTCATGTCGCCGCGCAGGATGTTCCACAGCTGCGGCAGTTCGTCGAGACTGGTCGCCCGCAGCCAGCGCCCTACGCGGGTAATGCGCGGGTCGACCCCGGTGCTGACCACCTGTTCCTGGTGCTGGTCGATCGCGTCCGGATCGCGATCCACCATGGTGCGGAACTTCAGTACCCGAAACGGCTGTCCGTTGAAGCCGATGCGTCGCTGGCGGAAGAGGATCGACCCGGAGCTGTCGAGGCGAATCGCAATGGCGATCAGCAGCAGCAACGGGGCCAGCACGAGCAGCACCGCCATGCTGGACAGGATGTCGAACAGGCGTTTGAGGGTGGCGTTCATGCGAGCTCCATCGTTCGAAGAATGACGCGGTTGACCTGCCCCACCTCGTACTTTGCCTCCACCCGATCGCGCGAGGCCCGGGCCATGCGGGGCAGCAGCTCAGGGTGGTCGAGGAGCCTCTGCATGGCATCCGCCAGGGGCGCGGAGGTCCGGGGCGGGACGAGGAGGCCGTTCTCGCCGTCGACGACGGTCTCGCGGCAGCCCGGGGCATCTGTGGTGATAATCGGGCGGCCCACGCTCATCGCCTCCAGCACCGAACGCGGGGTGCCTTCGCGGTAGGAGGGCAGGACGAACACGGAGGCCTTCTGAAGCCAGGGTCGAACATCGGCCACACCACCGACGAACTCGACAATGCCCTCGCGCTTCCAGGCCTCGACCTGCTCCGCCGAGATCGTGTGCGGCAGGTCCGGGTTATGGGGGCCGACCACCACGAAGCGGGCATTGGGGTGTTGCGCGTGAACCTGGCGCGCGGCCTCCACGAACTCGAGGATGCCTTTCTCGGTGAGCAGACGGCCGACAAACAGGAACAGCGGGTCGCCTTCGGGAAGGGGATGCTGGGCGAAGCGGTCCACGTCCACCCCGGATCCGTTAATGCGAACGACTCGCTCGGTATCCGGCAGCACACCCCGATCGAGAAAATCCTGGAGGTCATCCGGGTTCTGGAAGAACACTCGATCGCAGCGGGCCAGCGCCTGGCGATACAGGCCGGAACTGATCGTGCGCAGGATGCGCGTGCGCCAGGACTCGGTGGTAAAGGCATGCCCGAGACCGGTAATCATCGCGTAGACCCGCGGGACCCCGGCCCAGCGGGCGGCCAGAGAACCGTACACCACGGGCTTCACGGTATAGCTGAACACGGCCTCCGGTCGCAGGCGCCGCATCAGCTGGGTCAGGGCGAAGGTCGTGCGCAGGTCTTCAATCGGGTTGACACCGGTACGGCCCAGGTCGAACGGGTAGATCGGGATGCCCAGCTCCTCGACCTCGGGCAGGTAGTCCTTGCGCGGGACGGCGGCGGCCACCGTTTGGCCGCGGCGGCGGATCTCGCGGATCAGGTCCCCGCGGTTGGCGATCAGCGATCGGGCATTGGCCGCCACGATCAGGAGATCGATCCCGCTGTGTTCCCGCGACTCGCTTTCCCGGTCGGCCTGTGCCGTGCTGGTGGCATCCCCGCGCAGGGTGGTGGCCACCCTGCGGTGCTCGGTGTTCTGCATGTCTGTTGCTCCTGTTCCCAAGAGGTGCCGGGTGGTCTCCGCCTACGCTGGAGAGGTCTCTCGGAAGTCCTTGTGCATGGGTACAAAAGGTAAACAGGACAATGATTTATCGCTATGTTTCGGGGTGCTCAAAGTGTGCGAGACACCCCGAAAAGGCAGACCGGCTCAAGGGGGATGGCCGGTTTATAGACGCAGGTCACTCGCCTCGGGTGGGAGGACGGATTTCACGTCGAAGATGACCGCGCGCTCGCGCCCGAACTTCTGCAGGCCCTGGGCCCCGAGTTCGACGAACTCGTGGTGCGGGACCGCAAGGATGATGGCGTCGTACTCGCCCTGCTTCGGCGACTCGCTCAGCAGGTCCAGGCCATACTCGTGACGGGCCTCGGCGGTATCCACCCAGGGGTCCCAGACATCGACTTCGGCGTTGTAGCCGTGCAGGTCATGGATGATGTCCACGACGCGCGTATTGCGCAGATCCGGGCAGTTCTCCTTGAACGCCAGTCCCATCACTAGGACGCGCGATCCCACGACCGGGAATCCCTTGCGGATCATGGCCTTGATCGTGCGGTCCGCGATGTAGCCGCCCATGCCGTCGTTGGTGCGGCGTCCGGCAAGGATCATCTCCGGGTGGTAGTTGGCGGCCTGTGCCTTGTGCGTCAGGTAGTACGGGTCGACGCCGATGCAGTGCCCGCCCACCAGGCCGGGTCGAAACGGCAGGAAGTTCCACTTGGTCCCGGCTGCGGCCAGCACGGCCTCGGTATCGAGATCGAGTCGCTCGAACAGCATTGCGAGTTCGTTGATCAGCGCGATATTCACGTCGCGCTGGGTGTTCTCGATCACCTTGGCCGCCTCGGCCACGCGAATGCTGGGGGCCGGATGGGTGCCGGCACGGATGATGCGGGCGTACAGCGCGTTGACGAAGGTCGCGACCTCGGGGGTCGAGCCGGACGTGACCTTGACGATATCGGGGATGCGATGCTCCTTGTCGCCGGGGTTGACCCGCTCCGGGCTGTAGCCGAGGAAGAAATCCCGGTTCAGCTCCAGGCCGGATTCGCGGGCCAGCACCGGGGCGCAGTCTTCCTCGGTCGCGCCGGGGTAGACGGTGGACTCGTAGATCACCACGTCCCCTGGCTTCAGGGCACGACCCACCGTGCGGCTGGCCGCCAGTAGCGGGCCCAGGTCCGGGCGCCGGTGGGCATCGATCGGTGTGGGGACCGTCACGATGAACACGTTGCAGTCCTGCAGTCGCTCCAGATCGGCGGTCAGTTCCAGATGCTCGGCGGCGGCGAGTTCCTCACGGGAAACCTCGCGTGTGCGGTCGTGTCCCCCGCGCAGTTCCTCGACGCGGCCCGTATCGATATCGAAGCCCAGTGTGGGCAGGACCCGTCCGAACTCGGCTGCCAGAGGCAGGCCGACATAACCCAGACCAATTATGGCCAGACGCGGGGCGTCCGGTGCCGCAAATTCCGCCATCTTCCAATCTCCTGTGTGAATGTTGGTAATGGCCCCGGGAGCGGGGCGGGTGCGCGCGAGTCGCGCGCGGCCGATCAGGGCGCGGCACGCCGTGGTTGCGGCAGTTCCGCGCCGGAAATCTCCGGTGGATCCGTGGTGCTGTTCGGGGCTGACGAGCGACTGGCGCCAAGGCGTCGCAGTCGTTCCCAGCGCCACAGGCGGCGCCCGGCCAGGCCCGCCGCCAGGGCGATCAGGATCCCGAGGAACTTGGCCCGGTGACGGGCGGCGGTCCCGAAGTTACTGGTGCCCCAGGCGAAGATGATCGCCAGGACGATGAACACGACGACCAGCACGCGAAAATCCGAGCGATGCCACCAGTGGCGGCGATACACCGCCAGCAGCAGGACCAGTGTCAGATAGAACAGACCCTCCACCATGCCGATCAGATGCACGGGCGAGCGCACTTCCCACAGCGGGGGACCGAACAGCAAATAGCCCACCCGGATTGGTGTCAGGACCAGTGCCTGGAGGTCATTGGACGGGATCAAAAAGGACGGGTAGGCGGCCCCGCCGCGGGCGCTGCGCTCGGCCCGCTGGTCCAGCGTCTCGGTCTGTTCCATCACGTCGCCCAGTTGCCCGATCGACGAGAAGCGCATGTCGTCCATCACCACGAATCCGAGGACCCCGGCCGTGCCGAGCAGCATGCCGCCGAGCATCAGCCCGGGACGCATATGCCCCAGATCCGATGCGCGCAGGAATTCCTTGATCGACCAGCCGACCAGCACGACCGCGATGCCCGCGATCGCAAAGACTGCCGCGCCATGCACGACCGCCGCACCCAGCAGGACCCCGACGGCGGCCACCAGGAAACCGGTGCGCTGACTCTGAACCCAGCGCACCAGCCAGAGCACGCCCAGCAGGAAGAAGGCAGTAAACCAGACCTCGCGTAGTGGCACGGCCGCGTTCACGATCAGGATCGGGAACAAAGCAGCGATCCAGGCCGCACGCACGGCGGCCTGGCGGTCCCAGAGCTGCTCGGCGATGCGCGCAATCAGATAGACCGTCAGCATGCCCAGGGCGATGTTCACGGCCTGGAAGGCCAGGGGGGCGCGGTCGGCACATGCGTAGACGTTCGCGATCAGCCAGCTGTGCAGGTACGAGCTGCCCATGCTGAAGTGGTCGCCGAGATTGCCGCAGCCACTCTGGGCCCAGAACCAGGCCCGGCGCTCGAAGCTGATCGCATCGGCTCCACCCTGAGGCAGGGGAAACAGGAAGCGCTGTACCAGCGCCGCCCCGATGCGGGCCAGCAGGGCCGCCAACAGCGGCCACAGATAGCCCTCGCGTCTTGCCCCGGTCCACAGCACGGCGACCAGCACCACCATCAGGAAGCTGGCCGACAGGAGCAGCTCCATCGTCGTGAACGGGATCGAGGTGTAGCTCATGGCGAGACGGGCGCGGTATCGACCATCGCATCCTGGAACAGGGTCTGGTAGTGCGCGGCCACGGCCTCGAGGGCGTAATGCGATTCCATGCGTGCGCGCGCCTCGTCGCCCAGTTCGCGCAGGCGTTCACGGCCCTGGCCGATGGCCCGGGCAATGGCGTCGGCCAGATCCAGCGGCTCGGGGCTTGTGGCGACAAAGCCGGTGGACCCGACCACGCGGGCGGCATCACCGATATCCGTTACCACGGCTGGTCTGCCGCAGGCCATGGCCTCGCCCACGACATTGGGGAAGCCTTCGCCCCAGCGCGAGGGCAGCACTAGCAGGTCCAGGCCCGGGTAGAGGGCCTCGGGTTCGGGGGTGGGCGGCAGCAGCGTGACATGCCGGTCCATTCCGTGTTCGCGGATGGCCCGGTCCAGCGGGTTGTCATCCGCGGATACCCCGGTGCCTACCATTACGCAGTGAACGTCGGCTCCACCCCGGACCAGATGCGCCAGCGCGGCCACCAGTCCGGCATGGTTCTTCATCGGGTGAGCGCGTCCGACCATGCCCAGCAGCCAGGTATCCGCGCCAATACCCAGTTGGGTGCGCAGCCCGGGGGCGGCGTCCGGTGCCGGATGGAAGCGCGCCAGATCAAAGCCGTTGGGCAGGACCACGCGGCGATCCGCGGAGAATCCCAGTGCCTCGTGCTGGGCGGCCGCGGTTGCGCTGTTGTAGACGATGCGGGTCGGATACCGCGACAGCCAGGCGCCGCTGCGGATCACCCAGCGGGTCCCGCGTTTCTCGTGCGCCAGGTCATGCACCGAGTGGCGCACGTTCCAGAACACCGGTCCCTGATGCCCGAGGCGTCGGGTCAGCGAGGCCGCCAGATTGCCGTGGTACATCCAGCCCATCACGCCATCGGGCTGATAGGCGGCCAGCGCGCGGCGCAGGGCGACAATCCACCCCGTGGAGAGCGGGTTGCGCAGTCGTCCGGTATAGACCGGGATGCCCTGCGCGCGGATGTCGCCGGCCATCACGCCGGGCTCCTTGAGCGCGAACACGGCGCCGGCGTCCGGTGCCGCGTGCAGCAGGTTGCCCAGCTGGCGCTCCGCGCCGCCCTGGCCGAGCCCGTTGATCACGTGCAGGACCTTCACTGCCGGTTCTCCTGCAACTCGCTGATCACATGCAGGTGCTTGCCGCTGGGCGATGGCGGGATCTCGTTTACACGATCAATATCCAGGCGTGTGCCCGCGCCGAGTTGCTCGCGGATCTCGGGCGCCAGACGTGCCTGCAGGCGCTGTTCGCGTTCTCCCTGCGGGGCACGGTCGATGGGGATCAGGCGCAGGCGGATATGATCTGCCGCGTGCTGGACCCACTGGTACTGTCCGATCCAGTCTTCCGGGTACAGCAACTGGCGCAGCCACCCGCCGAACACGACGGCACCGTTGGCGCCGCGGATGTGGTCGGTCACGCGTCCCCATACCCCCTCCAGCAGCGGCCATTCCCGGCCGCAATCGCAGGTCTGGCCGGACCAGCTGGCCAGGTCGCCGATTGCATAGCGCAACAGGGGCATGCTGTGGTTCGTCAGCGAGGTGACCACGACCCGCCCGGGGGTCCCGGGTGGCGTCGGACGGCCGTCGTCGTCGAGGATCTCCAGGTACTGGGTCAGCGGATTCACGTGCAGCCCGCGGTGGTGCTCGCATTCGCAGGCGATGTCCCCAACCTCGCGCGAGCCGTAGCGGTTGAACACGGGGGCATCGAATGCCTTCTCGATGGTCTCGCGCATATCGGGAAAGAGGGTGCCGGCCGAGCTCAGGACACTGCCGATACCCGGCACACGGACCCCCCGGCGCAGGGCGTGCCGGGCGAGTTCGTGGCCACTCTCCGCGTAGATCTGCAACTGTCTGGGCGGTGCGGCGCGCAGCTGCTCGAGGTGCGCGTCCATCGTCTCCGGATCCATGCGGTAGGCGTTCAGCAGGGTGCGATTCTTCAGGCGTTCGGCGAGGCGGCGGGTGCCCCGGGGTGCGGTCAGGTCGCGCGAAGCCGCCCACAGCACGGCCTTGGGCTGACCCGGGCGGTAGCCGGTCCAGCCGTCGAACAGGGCCTTGGTGGCGCGACCCCAGCGGCGATAGGCGGTGTCCTGGTAGAACGTGGCGGGCTCGCCGGTGGAGCCCCCCGAGGTGTTGCGCCGCAGCCCGGGGCGGGGTTGCTGTGCGCACAGGCGCTCGCCTTCGCGACGGATGGTGTCCTTGTCGAGGATGGGCAGCGACAGCAGCGTGGCCAGCGGATCGGCGGCGATGGTGTCCGCATCTGGCAGGATTTCGCGGTAGTACGGCACGTCGTCGCGCGCGTGTACCAGCAGGCTTGCGATCCGCTCGGCCTGCAGGCGCTGCAGGGCGGGCAGGGACAGCCGCTCGGCCCGGCGCAGCGCGGCATATTCGCGCGGGCCGGAGAGCCAGGGGAGGAGGGCACCAAAGGCCAGGGACATGACGGTTGTGCCTCAGGCGCTGGCGGTGCGCGTCGAGCGCAGGCTGGAGCGCGCCCGGCGGGCCAGCTCCAGGAACGGACCCAGACGCGAGTACTGGATCGTGCGTCGCGACTCGCGCGAGAAGCGGCAGGGCTGGCAGTGACCACAGGGCTGTCCGAGGATCGGCGAATGACAGAACCACGACTGTTCGAGCAGCGGCAGGAAGCCCTTGGCCTCGGCGTCGTACTTCATCGCCTCCTTCGTCACCGACAGCAACGGGAAGCGGTAGTACTGGAACAGCTCCCAGGCGAAGTCGTCCTCGCGGAAGCGGAAGTCCCCGTACTGCGGGTTGCGGAACAGACGTTCCTGCAACTCGGTGCCGGCCTCGTGGCCGGTGAGCGACAGCTCCAGGTCGCGCAGGACTTCCTGTTCGCACAGGCGGGCGAGCCAGTCGTACTGGGTACCCACATGCACCTCGCTCGCCAGGCGCTGGTAGCGCTCGGTGATGTTCGGGTCCTCGAGGATGTCGCTGCGCAGATAGACACGAACCGGCGCCACGCGCCCGCGGGCCTCCGCCCGCGCCTCGATGCCCGCACGGATGTTGGCCATGGCCCGCAGCTCGTACACATAGGATTTCCGGCGCGGGTCCAGCACGTAGATTGGCTGCACCTTGCGGTTGCGATAAAGCGCCAGGTCCAGCAGGCGGTAGCTGGAGTCCCAGCCACCGGTCCACAGCAGTTTGATCGTGTTCATGTCGTTCTCCTGATGGCAGTGGCGGATCAGCGCGGATAGCCGCGCGGGACCGAGGGCAGCAAGGGTCCGAAGCAGGACTCGTTGCGCGACCAGGCCACCTGCTCCGCATTCCACTCGAGGATTACGGGCTCGCTGTTGGCCTGAATGCAGACGTCCCAGCCAATGAAGCGCAGATAGGGGATGCGGCGATGGGCGTTCAGGCACAGCTCGCGTACCGCCCCGAAGTTGGGGATCCGGCAGTCCTTCACGTCCACGCCGCTGTCCGGGTGGACCGAGCCGATGCTGACGCAGACCGGGTCGCGCAGATGGCCGTCCAGCCAGCCCTCGCCATCGACACCGACGAAGTAACCACCGGTGGAGACGTTGTCGGTGCGCTGCCCCTCGCGGCCCAGGCGGAGGAAATGGTTCAGGATGCGCAGCTCGCCGGATTCCGGATCGAGGAAGGTCAGAACCCGCAGCGTATTGACCGAGCTGGCGTTGATCCGCGCGATATCCGGATGCTGCTCGATCAGGGGCTGTACGATGCAGTTTCCGGGGACCTTGCCGAGTTCCTCGGCCACTTGTTCGGCGGTGGTGAAGGTCACGCCGAGGCCCTGGCGACCCTCGTCGGGCTTGATCACATAGCTCTTGCCGGACTCGAGTCGGGAGAGGGCGGTTTCCAGTGATTCAGGCGTCCCCTGGGCATCCAGGTACTGGCCGCCCACGCGCACGAAGACCGGGGGCACGACGCTGTCCGGGAACAGGCGCGAATCCATGGTCTTGAGCCCGCTCAGGCGGCGGATGTCCTGCCGGTTCCAGAGCGGGTTCAGGGACTCGGTGTAGTAGTCGTCGCCGATCCATCCCTCGACAAACTCGCGCCGCACCTCGGTGTAGGCGGCCAGCCACGGCCACCAGGACTCGCTCCCGTAGGTGTCGGTCGCATAGCGCTTGATCCGCTGCAGGACCGGGCGCGTGACCGCGGACTCGCCGTGGGCGCGGATCAGCTTCTCGCGCCACTGGATGGCGATCTTGCGCGACTTTTGCAGGTGGCGCAGATGGACCGCGCGCGCAATGGTGCGGGCGATGCGGCCGCTGTTCTTGATCTGCAGCGGCTGGGATTGAACGTGCGTCACGGGCAACTCCTCGTGTGGTGTCGGCATGGCGGGTTCAGCCATGGGTGCCGGAGGCCGCGGGGCCGGGGACGGACTGGACCTGGGGGTTATCTGCCTCGGTGTGAGTGACCAGCTCGTCGAAGCGGCCAACGGAGGCGAACGATCCCCGTTCCAGGTGGGCGACCTGATCGCAGGCGCGCACGGTACTCAGGCGGTGCGCGATCAGGATGATGGTCTTGCTGCGTGACAGGGACTCGATCGCCTCCATCACGGCGCGTTCGGTTGCGGTGTCCAGGGCACTGGTGGCCTCGTCGAACACCAGGACGTCGGGGTCGTGGTAGAGGGCGCGGGCGATCCCGATGCGCTGGCGCTGGCCCCCGGACAGGCGCACGCCACGCTCGCCCACCATCGTGGCGTACTGCTCCGGCATGTCCTGAACGATGAAGTCATGCACCTGTGCCATGCGCGCGCAGCGCTCGACGCGATCGTGGTCGATCTGCGCGGCGGGAATCCCCAAGGCGATGTTCTCGGCCACGGTCGAGTCGGTCAGGAAGATGTCCTGGGGGACGTAGCCCAGGGACTGCTGCCAGGCGCGCAGGTTGGCATCCGTGACCGGCTGGCCATCCACCGAGATGGCGCCCTCGGTCGGGCGCAACAGGCCCAGCAGGACATCGACCAGCGTGGTCTTGCCGGAGCCGGTGGTGCCGATGATCCCGACCGATGTACCGACCGGGATCTCCAGGTTGATGGACTGCAGCGCGGGGCGGTGGCCGCCCGGATAGGTAAAGTCGATGCCCTTGAGCGCGATGGTCTTGCGCGGGACCAGTGGCTGGGGGGCCTGGCGATGCAGTTCCGCCAGGGCCTCGCGCTCGCGCAGGTCCTCGGTCACGCTTTCCACGGCGGCGGCGCCGAAGCGAAGCTTCGCCAGGCCCGCGTAGATGTGCTGCGCGGCCGGCAGCAGGCGGTAGCCGGCAAAGGCGTACAGCCCGAGGATCGGCAGGATCTCGCCCAGCGCATCCGTACCGGTGCCGCCCTGGGTGTGCAGCAGGATCAGGGTGAGCCCGATGATGCCGCCGAAGCCGATCGCCTCGATCAGGAATTTGGGGACCTGGGAGATGGTCTGGTTGGTCGCCTGGTGCCGGGCCTGGCGCTTGGAGGGGGTATCGAAGCGCGACAGGTATGCGTGTTCGCGACCCAGCAGCTTGATGTCCTTGATGCCGCCGAGGGCCTCGCCGGCGGCGGTGAAGCGTTCCTTGTTGGCGAGCGAGCGATCCCGGCCGATGCGCCCGAGCAGGCCGCGCACGAACACGAAGATCGTCCCGTATACCCCACCGATCACGACCGCGACCCCCAGCGCGAGCCACGGATCCACAACGATCAGCAGTGCCACGATGGCGATGGTTACGACCAGGTAGGCGATCATCGTGATCCCGGGACGGAAGACGTTCAGCACCAGCTGGTCGACCTCGGACAGGATGCTCTTGGCCATGTCGCCGCTATGACGGTTCAGGAAGAACGCATACGGCTGGCGCAGGTAGGTCTCCAGCAGGCGCTTGCCAAGGCTGTGACGGCGCATCTCGATAAAGCGGTTCATCGCGTAGTGCGTGAGCGTGCGAAACACCGCCGAGAACAGGATCAGCGCGAAGGCCGCCGCACCCAGGGCGAAGATGAACTGATCCACCGAGTTGAATCCCAGCCCCCTATAGAGCTGGTTCAGTACGGGGTTGGTGTTGACCAGCTCCGGGTTACCCAATACGGACAGGAACGGCATGATCGATGCGACCCCGGCGGTCTCCAGTACCGCCATGATCATCATCAGCCCCAGCACGAGCCCACCCCGGCGCTTCTCCGCCGGGGTGAGCAGCTGCAGCGTTTTGCGGTAGACCCCCATCAGGCGGCCGCCCGGTAATACCCCAGGTACCACTCGACGAAGCGGGCGACGCCCTCCTCGACCGAGGTGGTGGGTTCATAGCCGGTGTCGGCGCGCAGCGCCTCGACGTCGGCGTAGGTGTCCGGCACGTCGCCCGGCTGCAGCGGCAGGAGATTCTTCTCCGCCTTGCAGCCCAGGCAGTCCTCCAGCACCTCGATGTAGTGCATCAGCTCCACCGGGCGATGGGCCCCGATGTTGTACAGCCGGTAGGGTGCCGCACTGGTGGCCGAGTCGGGCTCGGCGCCGGTCCAGTCGAGGTTGGGCTGCGCCGGACGATCCAGCGTGCGGATCACGCCCTCGACGATGTCGTCGATGTAGGTGAAGTCACGGCGGTGGTGGCCGTAGTTGAAGACGTCGATCGGCTC
>NZ_KB906519.1:0-513796 GCF_000381425.1 Thioalkalivibrio sp. ALRh | reverse complement strand
CCCGCCCAACCCTAAGGAAACACTGATCAATGTACACGCTCGCGTTGGTACCCCAGGTTTTCCGAGACAAGGCGCGGTGCGCAGCCGGTAGTGGTTCTACCGGCAAGGGCCGCAACGCAGGATCGGGGAACCTGGGGTACCAACCCCAAGGGGCTCGGCCGCTTTTGCGCGCGCACCGCGTTGCGGCTCCCTTGTGCAGAATGACTGCACGGCAGTCACCGCGCCTTGTTCGCACGCAAAAGCGACTCGAGCGCGAGCGTGTACATTGATCAGTGTTTCCTAATCTTCTGCGCGAGGAACGCCATGCAATTCGTACTGCTCGCCGCCGTGGTCCCGCGCAACCGGGCCGACCGTGCCATCGAGACCGTGCGCCGCGAGGGCGCCGCCGGCCTGACGCTGCTGGAGGGCCAGGGCATTGCCCAGCTGCGCCGCACACCGATCATGGATCTGAAGGACTCCGCGGCCCGCAACGTGCTGCTAATGGTCCTGGAGGCCAGCCTCGCCGAACGGCTGCTGAAACGCCTGGACGAAGAACTCGCTTTGAGCGAGGTCGGCAACGGCTTCGCGTTCACCCTGCCGATCAAGGACATCGCCGGCATCAAGCCGGAGCAGATCGAGCACCTGCGCAAGACACTGGAGCAGGGCTCGCCTTAGGGAAACACCGATCACGAAGGCGCTTGCCGCTACTTGCCTCGGACTTCGCCACGGAATACTGTATTTATGAACAGTTATCCGTGGAGCACCCGCCGTGTCCCTGACCGCGCGCCAGCAGGCCATCCTCGACTACATCAGCGAGACCGTCGCCACCCAGGGCACGGCCCCAACGCGCAGCGAGATCGCCCGTGCCTTTGGTTTCCGCTCGCCCTATGCGGCCGAATGCCACCTGAAGGCCCTGGAGAAAAAGGGCGCGATCGAACTGGTGGGCGGGGCCGCGCGCGGTATCCGCCTGGCCGGTACGCATGCGGCCCGACCGGCCGAACTACCTCTGGTCGGGCGCGTGGCCGCCGGCTCGCCGATCCTCGCCACCGAGCATATCGAACGCCACTACCGGATCGACGACAGCCTGTTCCGGGCCCGCCCGGACTACCTGCTGCGCGTGCATGGAGAAAGCATGCGCGACGCCGGCATCCTCGATGGCGACCTGCTGGCCGTCCGCCAGACCCCGGAGGCCCGCCCCGGCCAGATCGTCGTGGCCCGCATCGAGGACGAGGTGACGGTCAAGCGCTTCGAGCAGGACGGTGCCCGCGTGCGCCTGCTGCCGGAGAACCCCGACTTCGCCCCGATCGAGATCGACCTGGAGCGCCAGGAGCTGGCGATCGAGGGTATCGGGGTCGGCGTACTGCGCGATCTTGAAGCGCAGGGCTAAGCCCGTGCCCGGCATTGATGCCCTGCTCGATCATCCGGCGCTGTGGCGCGGGCGCAGCGCCGCCCCTGCCGCGAATGCCCCGGTCTGGCCGAGTGGTCACCCGGCGCTGGACCGGGCCCTCGGGGGCGGCTGGCCGCGCGGCCAGCTGATCGAACTCCTGGGCTCCCCCTTTGGCTGTGGCGAGACCCGTCTGCTGGTCCCCATGCTCGAGGCCTGCGGTCGCGAGGGGTACTGGATCGCACTGCTGGCGCCGCCCGCCACGCCCTGGCTGCCGGGCTGGCAGCCGCTTGGCATCCCGCCGGAACGGTTGCTGCTGATCCGCACCGAACACAACCGCGACACCCTCTGGGCCGGCGAACAATGCCTGCGCGACCCGGCCTTCGGGGTCCTGCTGGCCTGGCTGGGCGGCCCGGTGGAAACCGCGTTGTTGCGTCGGCTGCGCCTGGCCGCGGCCGAAAGCCAGGCCTGCGCCATCCTGTACCGCCCGCCGCGCGCCGCGGAGCAGCCCTCCCCGGCCCATCAGCGCCTGCGCTGGCAGCCCGCCACCGACGGCCTCGAACTGAACTGCCTGAAGGGCATCGGCGACTGGGCCCGTTCCGGCCAGGCCCTGCACATCCCGGTGCCCTGAGATGGGCCATCCGGAGCGACCACAAGCCGTCCCGCACCCGCGTGCCTCGCGCCCGGCCCGCGCATGGCACCAGGCAGCACTGATTCCGCCCTCGATTGCACCCTCGGAGCATCCAGCGGAGTCCGGCCCTGCCCCACGGATCGGACCACGCTCAGCAAACGAACAGTGGATGGCGGTCGAGCTGCCGCACCTGGCGCTGGAGACCCTGGCGCGTGCCGAGGCGGGCCGTTCACGGCTGACCGAACGCCCCCTGCTGGTGGTCGAGGCCGGCGCCGCTCCACGCGTGCATGCCGCTAATCGCGCCGCGCGCCGCACCGGGGCCCGACCGGGCATGGCGCTGGCCGATGCCCTTGCCATCCTCGACACCCCGGAACTCGTCGAGCACGACCCGCAGGCCCAGACCGCGCAGATCGCCATGCTGGCCGGCGTGCTGCTGCAGTTCTCCGATCACGTGCACCCGGAGCCGGAGGCCCGGCGCATCCTGCTGGAGGTCGGCCGCAGCCGGCACCTGTTCGGCGGGCTCGCCGCCCTGCGGGAACGGGTGCGGGGCACCCTGGAGGGACTGGGCTTCCACCCGCGCATCGGCGTGGCACGCAGTCCGGCCGCCGCTCGCCTGCTGGCCACCCTGCGTAATCCCGCGATCCCCGAAGATAGCGAGGCCCTGCGCCGCACCCTGTCACCGGTCCCACTGGAGGCCCTGCCGCTCTCCGCCGCGACCCGGGAGGGCCTGCGGGCCATCGGCCTGCGCCAGCTCGGCGACCTGCTGCGCCTGGCGCGCCCCGAACTCGCGCGCCGCCACGGCCCGGAGTTGCTGACACTGCTGGATCGGCTGCTGGGGCGGCGCACGGAGACCCTGCCGCGCTTCGACCCGCCCCCGGAACTGGACCTGTCGCTGCGCCTGGAACACGAGATTCATGCGACCGGGGCCCTGGCCTTCCCGCTCAAGCGCCTGCTGCGCCAGGCCGAGGCCCAGCTGCGCGGCCTGAACCGCAGCCTGCAGGGGATGACGCTGGAGCTGAAACACCGTGAGGCGCATGCGCGGATTACCGCTACCCGAATGGCCCCTACCCGAATAACGCTGGAACGCGGCGATCCCGGTATCCGTGCGGAGGACTGGCTGCCCCTGTGGCAGACCCGGCTGGAACGCGAGGTCCTGCCCGCCCCGGTCATCGGCCTGCGCCTGCGGGCCACGCGGCTGCTCGACCCGCCCGCGCAGGGCGCCAGCCTGCTGGCCGAGACACCGGGCCACCCGCCGCCAGACGCGCAGCTGCCGGCCGTGCTGGCCCGCCTGAGCGCGCGTCTGGGCGAGCAGGCGATCGTCCGGCTGACCGCCAGCGGCATCCCGCGCCCCGAGGCCGCCCAGGACGCGCGACACGATCTCGACGCGGCAGCCTCACCCCCGCCGCCGACACCCGCGCAAATGATCTGCGGCACGGCGCTGTGGCTACAGGACCCACAGCCGACCCCACCCCCGCTGCAAGCACACGGGCTGGGCCGGCTGGAGGATGGCTGGTGGGACCGCGGGCAGGATGTACGCCGCGATTACGCGGTCACGCGCGACCGGCAGGGTCGCAGGCTGTGGCTGTACCGCTGCCTGCGCAGCGGCCAGTGGTTCCGGCAGGGGTACTGGGGGTAGCGCGCCAGTACGGCGCGCCCGGGTTACTGATCAGACGCGGTAGTACTCGCGATACCACTCGACAAAGCGGGCGATACCGTCTTCCACCGCGGTCGCGGGGGCATAGCCCACGTCCTCGCGCAGGGCCTCGACATCGGCGTAGGTGTCCGGCACATCGCCCGGCTGCAGGGGCAGGAGGTTTTTCTCGGCCTTCTTGCCCAGGCAGTCTTCCAGCACCTCGATGTAGCGCATCAGCTCCACCGGCTCGTGGTTGCCGATGTTGTACAGCCGGTAGGGTGCCGCACTCGTCGCCGAATCGGGCTCGGCCCCGGTCCACGCAGGATTGGCCCGTGCCGGACGATCCAGCGCGCGGATCACGCCCTCGACGATGTCGTCGATGTAGGTGAAGTCACGGCGGTGGTGGCCGTAGTTGAAGACGTCGATCGGCTCGCCCGCCAGGATCTTCTTCGTGAACAGGAACAGCGCCATGTCCGGCCGGCCCCAGGGGCCGTAGACGGTAAAGAAGCGCAGGCCCGTCACCGGGAGCTGGTAGAGGTGCGCATAGGTATGCGCCATCAGCTCGTTGGCCTTCTTGCTCGCCGCGTAGAGGCTCAGCGGGTGGTCGACGTTGTCGTGCACCGAGAACGGCATCGTGGTGTTGGCGCCGTAGACGGAGCTGGAGCTGGCGTAGACCAGGTGCTCCACGCCGTTGTGCCGGCAGCCCTCCAGGATATTGCCGAAGCCGACCAGGTTGGTGTCGACATAGGCCGCCGGGTTTTCCAGCGAGTAGCGCACCCCGGCCTGAGCCGCCAGGTTGACCACCCGCTCCGGGCGATGCTCGCGAAACACCCGCTCCATCGCCGCGCGGTCGGCGATGTCTTCGTGTTCGAACACGAAGCGCTGGCGGGATGCCGGCAGGGCGCGGATGCGGTCCAGCCGGGCCCGCTTCAGGCTCGGGTCGTAGTAGTCGTTCATGTCGTCGACACCGATCACGGTGTCGCCACGCTCCAGCAGGCGCAGGGCCAGATGGGAGCCGATAAAACCTGCCGCGCCGGTGATCAAGACTTTCATGTCGCCTCTTCCTTGTCGGATGGATGGGACCGGTGTGTCCGGACGTTTCGCTTGCCCGCGGGCGTTGTGACGAGGGTCCGGGTCACTCGTTCATGGGGTGAACGCGATGGATTCAAGCATCGGCCGGAATGGCCCCGCAACGCCGGTTCCGGGAAACGTGAGGTCGATCCGTCGAAGCTGTGACCAGCCCCGTAAGTTTCGGATCGCGGCATTGCCCGCAAGGGGTTGGCTGCCGATATTTTGCGCCAGTTCGACGACGATCCGGCCCATTCATGACATGGTCGGCCCGCTTGAGGCGGACCCGGTGGGGCTCGCCAGGATGAATCGCAAGGTGACGACGCGGCCGTGGGCGCCAGGGGCGTTGCGGCCATGCGCAAAAGAGGAAGATCCATGAACGTGATTCCCCCCGTACGCTGGGTCCTGTTACTGATCCTGCTGGTGACATTGGGTGGATGTGCCTGGGCCCCTGGCGGGCACATTGCCGAGCGCACCTCCAGTGCCCCGGTGGAGGACCTGGTCGATATCGAGCCCATAACCTTTGGCCTGATCCGAGCCCAGGAGACTCGCTCGGTCCCGCCGGACCTTCGCCGTGTAAGCGACGAGATGGCACAGGACGTCGCTGAATACGACTACCGCATCGGTCGCGGCGACGTGCTGGCGGTCATCGTGTACGAGCACCCCGAGTTGACCATCCCCGCCGGGAGCGAGCGATCGGCCGTGGAGTCGGGGAATACCGTGCACCCGGACGGCACGATCTTTTACCCCTATATCGGGCGCGTGGAAGTCGAGGGGTACACGGTGTCGCAGGTGCGCGACCGTATTGCGCGCGATCTCGCCACCTTCGTGAACGAGCCCCAGGTCGAGGTGCGAGTGGCGGCCTTCAACTCGCAGAAGGTCCAGGTGACGGGCTCGGTACGCGAGCCCGGTGTGCAGCCGGTGACCAATGTCCCGCTGACGGTGCTGGATGCGATCCATCACTCGGGTGGGCTTTCCGACGATGCCAACTGGCACGAGGTGATCCTCACGCGGGAAGGCGAGGAGATCGTCATCTCGCTCTACGACATGCTGCGCTATGGCGACATGTCGCAAAACCGGCTCCTGCGTGACGGCGACGTGCTGCATGTCCCGGATACCGCCGGCCAGCAGGTCTACGTGATGGGCGAGGTAGGCGACCCGCAACGGCTGCCCCTGGGCCGCGGTCAGCTGACACTGATGGATGCGCTCAGCCAGGCCGGAGGGTTTAACGAGAACCGGGCGGACGCCAGCGGCATCTTCGTGATCCGCCGTGCGCCACCGGAGAGCGACAAGCTTGCGACCGTCTACCAGCTGGATGCGCGCAATTCCGCAGCGCTGATGCTGGGAGCCGAGTTCGAGCTGGAGCCGCTGGACATCGTGTATGTGACAACGACGTCGCTGGGCCGCTGGAATCGCGTGATCAGCCAGCTGCTGCCCACGGTCAGTGCCGTTTATCAATCCTCCCGTACCACGCGCGACGTGCGTCGCCTGTCGGATGACTTCTAGCCATGTTTAACCGGATTCTGGTGGTTTGTACCGGCAATATCTGCCGCAGTCCCGTGGGCGAGGCACTGCTGCGCGAGCGCCTGCCCGATCGCTCGGTGGAATCCGCGGGCCTTGGGGCGGTGGTCGGGGAGGGCGTCCACCCCGAGGCACGGCGCCTGGCCGAGGCCGACGGTCTGGACGTTACGGCGCACAAGGCCCGCCAGATCGAGGCGGACTGGCTGCATCACGCCGATCTGGTGCTGGTGATGAGCGAGGGCCAGCGCCAGGCTGTCGGCGGGCGCCACCCCGAAGTGCTCGGCAAGACGATGCGATTTGGTCACTGGCTGGAAGGCGGCCGTGGCCGAGATATTCCCGATCCCTATGGCAAGAGCCCCGAGGTCTTTGCGCAGGCTCATGCCCTACTCGTGGAGGCTGCCGATGCCTGGGCACGGCGGCTGAACCGATGATCTCCGACACAGGTAAGTCCCGATGACAAAGAACCATTCCCCCGGGGTGCCGGAAGGCGAACTGGATATTGGCCGACTGCTCGGCCAGTTGCTGGACCACAAGTGGCTGATCATTTTCATAACGGCACTGTTTGCCATTGCGGGCGCGGTATACGCCACGGTGTCCACCCCGATCTACCGCGCCGATGCACTGGTGCAGGTGGAGGACATGGGACGCTTCAGCAGCCCGTTGTCCAGTGTGCGCGAGATGCTGGGGCAGGAGCCGCGCGTCGAGGCCGAGCTGCAGATCCTGCGTTCACGCATGGTCCTCGGGCGCACGGTCGATCAGGAGGCACTGGATCTGGTGGTACGCCCGCACCGTATGCCGGTGGTGGGCGATTACCTCGTTCGCCGGGGCATGGAGCGCCCCGCCTTTGCTCAGTCCAGTGTCTGGGCGGGCGAGTCGATCAACGTGGGCGAGTTCCAGGTGGCCCGAGCCTACGAGGGGCGCACCTTTACGCTGGAGGTCCTGGATGACGATCGTTATCGCCTGATCAACGGGGATCACGAACTGGGCGAGGGGCGTATCGGCGAGGACGTGGAGTTCTTCGAGGGTGACGTGCGCCTGCGTGTGGCCGAAATGGATGCGGGGCCGGGTGCGCGTTTTGATATCCAGCGGCGTTCGCGCCTGGCGGCGAT
The DNA here is from genome assembly GCF_000381425.1 of Thioalkalivibrio sp. ALRh. Classification (NCBI taxonomy): domain Bacteria; kingdom Pseudomonadati; phylum Pseudomonadota; class Gammaproteobacteria; order Chromatiales; family Ectothiorhodospiraceae; genus Thioalkalivibrio; species Thioalkalivibrio sp. ALRh. The sequence goes on along the minus strand of NZ_KB906519.1, from coordinate 506,471 downwards.
CAACAGCCTGCGTGGGCAGTTCGAGGTGGGGCAGCAGGGCCGCGAGAGTGGCGTGTTCAGCCTGACCCTGACCGATCCGGACCCGCAGCACGCCCAGCGCATCCTGAACACCATCAGCCAGATCTATCTGACGCAGAATGTTCAGCGCAAGGCCGCCGAGGCCGAGAAGAGCCTCGAGTTCCTCGAGGAGAAGGTCCCGGATGTGCGCGATCAGCTGCAAACCGCCGAGGATGCGCTGAACGAGTACCGCACGGAGCGCGACAGCGTGGATCTCTCGCAGGAGACCCGTGCCGTGCTCGACCGCCTGGTCAACCTGGAACGTCAGCTCAACGAGCTGGAGTTCGAGGAGGCCGAGATCTCCCGGCGGTACACGGCCAGCCATCCGACCTATGCGGCCCTGATCGACAAACGCCAGAAGCTGCAGGAGGAGCGCAACCGGCTGAACCAGGAGGTCAGCGCGCTGCCGGAGACCCAGCAGCAGATCCTGCGTCTCAACCGGGATGTGGAGGTCAACCAGGACATCTACGTCCAGCTGCTCAATCGCATGCAGGAGATGGATATCGCCCGCGCCAGCACGGTGGGCAATGTCCGCATCCTGGACGACGCCCAGGCGGGGCTGTCCGCGGTCGAACCGCAGCGCAACCTGATCGTGATGCTGTCCACGGTATTTGGTGGTGGCCTGGCGATCGCGCTGGTGCTGGTGCGCGGGATGTTCAACCGCGGGGTGGAATCGCAGGAGGAAATCGAGGCGATCGACCTGCCGGTGTATGCCAGCGTGCCGCGTTCCAGGGCGCAGGAGAACCTGCTGCGCCGCGTGAAACGGAGCAACCAGCCGCGCGGCTACGATGTCCCGGGGGGCGTGCTGGCCTCGATCGATCCGGCCGACGATTCAATCGAGGCACTGCGTGGCCTGCGCAGCAGCCTGCATTTCGCGATGCTGGAGGCCGAAAACAACCGCCTGGTGATTACCGGTCCGAGTCCGAATGTGGGCAAGAGCTTTGTCTCGGTTAACCTGGCGACCGTCTGTGCCCAGGCGGGGCAGCGCGTGCTGATCATCGACGCCGATCTGCGCAAGGGGCATGTACACCACGCCTTCGGTCAGCGCAGCGACGGGGGACTCTCGGAGTTTCTGGCGGGCCAGGAATCCCTGGAAGGCGTGCTGCGCCGCACGGACATCCAGGGGCTGGACTACATCGCCCGTGGCAGCGCGCCACCGAACCCGTCGGAGTTGCTGATGAGCGACCGTTTCAGCCGCATGCTGGAACAGCTCAGCCGGGATTACGACCTGGTGCTGATCGACACGCCGCCGATCCTGGCGGTCACCGATGCGGCCGTGGTCGCACGCCAGTGCTCGACCACCTTGATGGTGGTGCGCTTCCAGTTGAACCCGCTGCGCGAGATCGAATCGGCACGGCGCCGTCTCGATGCGGCGGGGGTCGATGTGCGTGGCTGTATCCTGAACTCGATCGAGTACAAGGCCTCGACCAGCTACGGCTACGGCTATTACCACTACTCCTACAAGTAGTGGTCCAGGGGGGCCGCTAAACAGTGGCCCCATCTGACGCACCCCTGGCCCCGGCAAATGCCGGGGCTTTTTTGTGGCGCGGATCGGGTGCCGCCAGCCATGGGCCACGCCTTTGCCCTGGCCGGTTCTGCGTGACCCCCGCTGCGCGTGTGCAGTCTTTCAGTCGATTGCCAGGCGAATGACCCGGGCGGCCCGCACTGGCTGCTGGCCAGCGGACGTTGGGGTGCCCAGTCTGCCGGCGGGTTTCAGTGGGTTTCCTGCGCGGCGCGGAGAGTCGAAAGCCAGCTAACGGGTGTGTACCCGGGGGCGAACGATGCCGTGCGGTCCGGTTGGGGATGCGCGGCCGTGGCGGGCTTCCCGATTCAGAGGGGGGCTGGTTGTGTCGAATCTGGCAGGCGAACAAGGGCAGGCGACGCGGGTGCGTGCAGGCACGCAGGGTGTCTGGAAGGAAGGGCTGCCCGGGACTCGATGCCCCGGACACCGGGGGATTAACGCCAGGTGGCGTCGGGCTCGTCCCAGTAGCGGCCGACCTGACGTTCTTCGGTGATGTCGAACAGCTGATGACGTCGGTTCAGGCGCGCACCACCGTCGCGGGTCAGCGGCTGCCAGGCGATGTTGGCCCGGTTGCGGCTGGAGGTGGAGAAGAAGGAGTCGTAGGGGACCGACAGGTACAGGCCCTTGTCGAAGCTGCCTTCGCCGAAATCGTCACCGGCATCGGTGAAGGTCGACCAGGCGCCGACCCGCACGCCATTGGCGAATTCGCGCGAGAAGTCGAGGGTGGTCCCGAGGTCGCCCGCCAGATAGCGGCCTACGCTCACCCGTGCATGGATGTCCTGCACGCCGGTGTTGATGTAGGTGGTCACATGCCCAGTCACCTGCTCGTAGTCCCGCAGGCCGAACTGCTGGTTAAACTCGCGCTGGCGTACCCAGTTGGCATCGACGCCGATGGCCCAGCGGCTGTTGAACGGCCGGTACAAGACCTCGGCCCCGACACCCGCGTACATCATCTCCAGAAGGCCACCGTAGCCCATCGCGTACCAGTTCTTGCCCAGTCGCTTGGTGTGGGTGGCCTGCAGGTTGGAGATGCCTACGCTGGTCTCGGCGAGATAGTCGCCGATGTGGGTGCGCACGCGGGGCAACTCGGAATCGGCGATGTATTCGTAGTTCTCGAGGTTGTCGGCCAGGGTTGTCGTGAGCATGGACGAGATCCAGGTGCCCTGGGCGAGGTGATAGCTGGCATCGAGATAGGCGGACAGCCGGTACAGATAGCCGTCGGGGCCGCCAAAGTTCTGTTCCAGAGAGGGGCCTGCGCCCCATTCGAAGCGCCGGGGTTCGGCCTCGTAAAGGACCTCGCCGCGATCATTGTTCGTCGTAGGTTCGATATCGCGTACCCGCACGCTGTGCCGGTAGTCGGTCTCGTGATCCGCGGAGGCCAGTGCGCGGCCAAAGGCCTCCCGGTCGTGCAGGCTCTCGCGCAGGTCGAGCCCCAGTGTCTGCCAGCGGTACTGGAAGGTGTGGATGCCGGCATCGGCCTGCGCCTCAAGCAGACGGTTGGCCCGCCCTTCGGACTGCTTCAGGTTGCGGTAACGGGCCGGTTCGCCCGTGACCTCGATGGTGTCGCCGACCTGGCGGATCTCGGTCACGTAGATCCCGGCATTGGTATTGAGGTCCGTGGCCACCGCATCCCAGTCGCGGCGCTCCACATGGGCGGGGTCGACTGGGGCCGGGTCGTCGGCCTTGGGCTGCGAGAGCCGCGCCAGGTTGGTCGTGAAATGGAGGCCCACCATCGCGGTATTGCCGCGCTGCCAGCCGGTATGCAGCTCAATGCTGTTGGTCAGTTTCAGCCGCGCGCCGAAATTAAAGCGGGAATCCTGTTCCTGGGCGTTGTCCTGAGGTTCTTGCTGATAGGTGTTGCCCTCGTATTCGACTTGAAGCAGCAGGCGGTCCCAGGGCGTCTGGTACTCGACCCCCCCGAACAGGGCCGCCGGGCCACGGAACATCTGGTGCGTGGCGACCTCGCCGCCTTGACCACCCCCGGCGGACCGTGGGCGTTCGTCAAAGCTGTCGTCAATCCAGCCAAGCGGTGATTCGATATCGCCGTGATTGCCCAGGTAACCCCAGCCAATCCCCAGGGAGAAGTCGAAGTTGTTCCAGCGCTTGTTGGCAACCAGGTACTCGCCACCGAACAGGGTCGTGCCGCCCAGGTCCTGAAAACCGACGGCCACTTCCGGGATATAGCGGCTCTCCTCGACCAGGCGGAGTTTGATGTCCGCGCCTTTGTCGATGTTGTAACGGTCGTCATCGCCGGCGGCCAGATATGGTCGGTTCTCGACCTGTATATAGCGAAAGCCGAGTTCCATCCAGTCGAGCGGCTGTACGAACACGCTCCAGCGACGGTAGGGGTAGGTGCGGTTCCAGCCGGCGGCGAAGTGACCGGCATCACCGGTGCGGGCCGTGGGGGTCTGCATCAGACCGATCCCGCCGGTATCCCGCTGGCCCTGGCCGAGTCCGAATTCCTCGGCCTGTGCCGTGGGCAGGCCCAGGCCGAGGAGCACGGCGACCACCAGGCTGCGGCGGCGCATGCGCAAAGGTGTAGCGTTCATGGCAGTTTCCGAAGTGTGCAGTTGTCGCCCGGCAAACGGGTCGCAAGAAAGCGGGGTAGGCGCTGGTTGAGCAGGTCACCCTCTACCGACCCCCCCAGGTCACGGACATGGAGGTGCGTCATCACCCGGGTCCCGGGGGCGATCGCGGTGTCCTCACGGTTCCAGGGCGCGGCGCCGAATACGTGGACCTCGCCGACCGGCGAAACCACGGCGGCCGTGTCCGTGCCGCGCAGCGCCGTGCGCGAGGGCTTGGCGAGCAGGTCCTGCAGGGTCATCCCCGGGGTCCATTCATGGCGGTCCACACCATCCAGGGACCACAGCTCCACCCAGTCGGGCGGGGTGCAGTAGCCAATGTGCTCCATGCCGGACGGGTCGGGCGCGTGGCGCAGATTGGCCAGGAGCCAGGGCAGGTCGAGGCGCTCGGCACTGCGTACATTGGGAGCCGCCTCCATCGCCTCGACGGTTTCGCTCCAGGAATCGAGTGCCCGGGCCACCTCGGGGCGTCCGCCGATGTCCATCGTCTGTCCGATCAGTTCGATTTCGGCCAGGAGCCGTCGGCGTTCGTGGTCGATGGGGCGTACATCGCGGCTACGCAGGGCGAAACCGTAGGCCCAGTCGATGGGTTCGGACAGTTCTTCCTGCCAGGTCACCCAGGTTTCGGCGAGCGAGGGCGGGACCGGCGTGTCGTCGGTCGAGCCCACCGTTGGGGCCAGGGCCAGCAAGCCCACGGCCAGCCACATGGGATGAAAATGGCGTTGCATCATGCCTCCTGCGAGGGCTACCACCAGGGGCGAGCCACCTGCCAGGCGATCGAGGGACCATCCGGCCAGGCCTGGCCGTCGTATGCCCATAGATCGCGGGTTTCGGGGTCACGCCAGAAATCGGCGCGAGTCGTTCCGGCACCTTCCCAGTCGATACGCTCGCGGCAGCGCTCGAGTTCCAGAGTCACGAGGGGGAGGTCCCGCGATGTGCGAGTCCCGCAGTCCAGGGTGCCCTCGCCGACATGGCGGACAATGGCGCCGGAGGGTGCGCGGACATGCCGTTCGACCTGGTAGGTGGCGGGGCTTGCCTGGCGCCAGGGGGGGGCATCGGCATCGGGGTGGTGGGTTCCCAGAAGGTCCTGTTCGAGACCGGACGTGGCAAACAGCCCCCCGTCGCGCAGCTGCAGCGAAAGGCCCTCGGCACTCGGCCAGAAGGTGTGTTCGTCGGAGAGGGCCCCAAGGATCAGCAACCCCTGATGGTGTTCGGTGCGAACCGCGAGCGACGCATAGGGAATCTCCTCTGCCCGGGAGCTCACATCCGGCCCGCCCGTGACCATGCCTTGCAGGGATGCCCCCAGCGGCGTGGGCCCCCCGCTACCGCAGCCCGTGACCAGGCTCACGAAAACTCCAAGGCCCAGACATGCGAAAGCCGCCCGGAGGCGGCCTTCGCGAAGGAAGTGCGAATTGGTTCGCATGGGCGTTCGTTACCGAGTGCCGGTAGCGGGGGTGGTACCCGTGCCCGGGGTGGTACCGGTACCCGGAGTCGTACCGGTGGAGGCAATCAGGCCCACCAGGCGACCGGAGCGGGTCGCAATACGCGACACCGCGCCCGGTTCCGAACGCGCGGCTGCGGAGATGCCACCCGAGGGGGTGCCACCGGCGACCGGCGAGCTGGGGTTCCCCTGCGGGGCACTGGCGCTGGCGCCCGCGCCGGCGGACTGCGCCATCACCGGGCCGGCTACGAACACACTGGCAACAATGGCTGTGGCGAATATCTTCTTGATCATGGTCACGTTCCTCACTTCACCGGGGGGTGTCTTTTACCGGAGGACAGTCTAGGAAGGGATGCCTGAAAGCGACAGCGGAGGGGGGCGATTCTGAGACATGAATACGAGGTTTCTCATACGTGTTTTGAACGGCTTGGAAGTTTTGCGGCCTGGAGGTCACATTCAGCCGCCGGCTTTGCGTGCCCGGATTTTCACGCAGCGTTCAGGTCTTCGCCGCTAACTTGAATGATGCAGTTGTGCAGTGCGGTCCGGTGGCCGCGCAACGGAGGCAGAGATGAAGAAGACAGTGTTGTTAGCGGCGGTGGCGAGCGTGACCTTTCTGCTCGCCGGTTGCCAGACGCCGCCCACCAAACAGCAGACCGGTGCAGTGATCGGTGGTGCGGCCGGCGGCGTCATTGGTTCCCAGATCGGCGGTGGTCGGGGGCGGACCGCGGCGATCATCGCGGGTACGCTGGCCGGCGCAGCGATCGGCGGCTCCGTTGGACGCACCATGGACCAGGTCGATCGCCAGCAGGTCTCGCATGCCCTGGAACACAATCCGGATCATCGGGCATCCACCTGGCAGAACCCCAATACCGGGTACCAGTATCAGGCCACCCCCACGCGCACCTATCAGGCGTCCGGGCAGGACTGCCGCGAGTACCAGGTGCAGACGACGATGAACGGACAGCCGGAAACGGTGAACGGTACGGCGTGCAGGGATGCGCAGGGACGCTGGGTCAATCAGTAAGACCGGCAATCTCCCACAAAAAAGCCCCGCGATCGCGGGGCTTTCTCGTTCCTGGACCTGCGGCAGGATCAGGAGGGACGGTACATGTCCTCGGTCGTCGGGACATAGCCGAGGTTGTCCTCGCCGATGCCCTTGACCTTCGGCTCGTTGAGTTTGCTGATGCGAACACCGTCGGACTGGTTGCGCAGGTACTCGGCGACGTTGTCCCAGATCATCGTGCCGGTACCGCCCGCCGGCTCCTGCTGGACGCTGGCCCAGCCGGCGACGACGTATTCCTTGTCCGGATCGATCTTCTCGCCGCCCAGCTCCATCTCGGAGATGCGGCTACCGATCTCGGCTTCCGGATCGATCGCATAGCGCAGGCCGCCCACGCGGACCATGTCGCCCCCCTGCTGGTAGAACGGGTCGGCGTTGAACAGGTTGTCGGCGACGTCTTCCAGGATGTCCTTGATCTGCGCGCCGGTCATGGCGTTGCGGGTCGTCTCCGGATAGGTCAGGCCGGTCTGGTCCATGATGTGCTCGAAGGTGATCGGCATGCCCGGGAGTACGGTGGTGCCCCAGCGGAAGCCCGGAGAGAACGCGATCTGGGCATCGTGGACCTCCATCAGCGCATCACAGATCAGCTGGTCGAAGGTGCCGTTGAAATTGCCGCGACGGAACAGCAGGTCCTCGGCCACGGCCAGCTCTTCGGAGAGCTTCTCTTCCATGTTGAAGGTGTCGCCGTCGTAGGTGACTTCCTGGCTGCGCATGCTGTCGACGAACTCGGCCATCTCCGGATCTTCGTCCAGGAGGTTGGCGAACACCGGGACCAGGCGGTATTCCCAGTCCTTGATCTCGCCGTCGCGGAAATCGAAGTCCAGCACGCCAACGAACTTGGCATTGGAGCCGGCGTTGGTCACCAGGCAGGTGCCACCATCGGGGCGTTCTACCGGCAGCGGCTGCGGGACGGCATCGTGCGTGTGACCGCCCATGATCGCGTCGAGACCCTCGACCATGCCCGCCATCTTGATGTCCACGTCCATGCCGTTATGCGACAGCGCGACCACGATCTCGGCGCCTTCTTCGCGCGCGGCGTTGACCTGGCGCTGCATATCGTCCGGACGAATGCCGAACGACCACTGCTCGACCATCCAGCGCGGGTTGGCGATCGGGGTGTAGGGGAACGCCTGGCCGATCACGGCGACGTTCACACCGTTCAACTCGCGGATCACGTACGGCTTGAAGATCAGGTCGCCCCAGTCCACGTCGCGCACGTTCTGGGCGACGAAGTCGATCCCGGCATCGGCGAAATCGCCGTTGACGACCTCTTCCACACGGTCGGCTCCGTAGGTGAATTCCCAGTGGCCGGTCATGATGTCGATACCCAGCAGCTTCTGTGCATCGACCATGTCCTGGGCATTGGTCCACAGCGCGGTGCCCGAACCGCCACCCCAGGTGTCGCCACCGTCCAGCAACAGCGAGTTCGGGCGCGAGTCGCGCAGCTTCTTGACCAGTGTCTTCAGCTGCGGGAAGCCGCCGACACGACCGTACTGTTCGGCCGCCTCCATGAAGTTCAGGTTGGTGTAGGCGTGGGCAAAGATGCTGTCGCGTTCGACGTCATAGTGCTTGAGGAAGTGCTCGCCGACGATGTGCGGCGGGCGGTTGCGCATATCGGCTACGCCCAGGTTCACGTTGGGCTCGCGGAAATAGATCGGCTTGAGCTGCGCATGGCAGTCGGTGTAGTGCAGCAGATGCACATTGCCGAAGCGATCCAGCATGTCGTACGGGTCTCCCGAGGTGCCGTACTTGCCATTGGTGGCCTTGGCGCAGCCCGCCAGGGGGAAGCCGGCCACGCTGGCGGCGGCCAGCAGCTGCATGAATTCGCGGCGTGAGATATGCATGAGGGTCCTACCTCTCTCTACAGTAGTTTATTGTGATTTTTGGGTTTCTCGAAGCAGCAATCTAGACGCTATTTCTTTGTGGAACATTCCCTGGGTATGGAGCTTCCTTGCCGACCGGCGCGACGCCCGGCTGGTATGAAGCCGTAGTCAGCCCGCAGCGCCTCAAGAACCGGATTCCCCGGTTTCTGGCCGTGACGGATGCTGATGTCTGCCCTTGACCGAGCCCCGAATCTTCGTGGGGGGCGGCGTCACCCTAGCGGCGCTGTTCGCGCGCCTGCCGCGCGGTTTCCTTGGCCGTGTCGCGCTTGTCCTCGATCCGCTGGATATCGCGCTCGCTGGCATCGCGTGCTTCGATGGCGGCCTCGAACTGGCGTACTGACTCTTCGTATTGCGCGCGGTGGAAGAAATATTCCGCCATGGCCTCGCGGCTGACCGCAATATAGCCGGCCCCATCCGCGATGTCTGCCTTCAGTCGCAGCAACTCGGGGTTGGGCGCGCGTTCATTGCGGATCATCTCGTTGACGATGCGGATGGCGCGGTCGGGGTTGTCGAGATCTCGGTGCACGCGGGCCAGCACTTCGCGGATGACCGGGTGCCCGGGGTAGACCGCGTCCAGGTCATTCAGGATCTCGAGCGCCGCTTCGTGGTTGCCGCGTTCGCGCTCCAGTGCGACGCGCGCCAGCTCCAGCGTCATCCCGGGGGCCTCCTCGACCGGGATTTCCTCCAGCCGTTCGGCGGCGCGGTCCAGTTCGCCGCGCTCCAGGTGAGCCACCATTGCGCCGTAGATCTGGTGCGGGGCCGGGTCCGAGGCCCCGCGATGGATCTCGATCGCACGGCGCGGGTCCTTCAGGGCCCGGGTGCGGGCCTGCATCCACTGGAACTCGGGGCCGCGGTTGCGCGTATCGACCGCCGGCAGGCCGGCCGCGCGATTGCGGGCGTCGGTGATGCGGTCGAGCGTGACCGGGTGGGTGCGCAGGTACTCGGGCACCGCGTCGCCAACGCCGCGCGAGAGTTCCTGTAGACGCTCGAAGAAATCCGCCATCGCGTTCGGGTCGAAGTCGGCGCTGGCCAGTATGCGCATGCCGGCGCGGTCGGCCTCGGCCTCGTTGGCGCGGGTGAAGTTGATCTGTTGCTGGATACCGCCCGCGACACCGCCGGTGATGATGGCCGAGCCCAGGGTGGGATCCGCCATCGATGCCAGGACCCCGGCGAGGATGGCCAGGCCGGTGGTGAAGTTGACCTCGCGCCCGCGCGCGAACATTCGGGCCAGGTGGCGTTGGGTGACGTGTGCAATTTCGTGGGCCATGACGGCCGCCAGTTCGGCCTCGTCGCGCACCTCGAGCATCAGTCCGGAGTGCACCCCGATGATTCCGCCGGGCATCGCAAAGGCGTTGACCTGACCGTTGTCGATCGTCAGGAAGTAGAACGGGCCATCTGCGTCAGGGGCATTGGCGAGCAGCTGCCGGCCAAGGGAGTCGACGTAGAAGGAAACTTCCGGATCGGTCACCAGTGGCAGGGACCGTCGGATCTCTCGAAGCAGTGAGCGGCCGAGCTCGCGCTCTTCCGCGGGGGTCAGTACGCCACCGGAGGCCTCGCCCAGATCGGGCAGGGCGGTCCCGGAGGCCGAAACCGTTGGAGCCCCCAGCGTGAGTACCAGGAGCAGGGTCGAAAGTAGCGTGAGAAGCCGTGTCTTCATACGACGGAGGCCGGCCGTTGGGGCCGGCCTCCGAAGGGTCTTGGCATCGCGGGGTCGGTTACTTGCCGAGGCCCGGAGCCGAAGAGTAGGTGCGCATGCTGTCACGGGTTTCCCAGAGCTTCGGCTTGAGCATCGCTTCCGGAATCATGAACTTCTTGCGGTCCAGCACCTTGTGGGTGCGCACGATCTTGACCACGTCGTCGTACTTCAGCTTGAACAGGAGACCCACGTCACCGCCGGAGGTGCGGCGCACGATCATGTATTCGTCTTCCATGCTGTGCACGTAGATGTTGGCCGGGCGCAGCTTGCCGTTTTCGTCCTTCATGGTCACGGCGTAGTGGCCGTTGACCTGGAATTCGCTCTTGTCCACCGCAAAGTCCTCCGCGAATGAATCAGGGGGTTGATCGTCTGGACGAGCCCGCCCGAGAGTCGGGTGCGTCCATCAGTCTTTCCTTCAACTCGGAACGATAGCACGACTTCTGTGCGCGAGAGAACAAACCACCTGCCGACCGTCGGACAAGTTTGCATTTGTGGTCCGTTTCGCTATTCTCCGCGCCCATCCTTCGTGACCGGTGCCATCTGTCGAGGCCCGCGAGCGAGGCAGGCAGATGCGGTTCAGCACACTTGGAGTGGGACGCATGTACGGATTCTCGGAGATTACGGCCGACGACCTCGAGCAGTGGCGAACGGAAGGCAAGTCCTTTCGGCTCGTCGATGTACGCTCCCCTGGCGAGACGTCCCGCGGCGTGATTCCTGGCGCCGAGCTGGTGCCGCTGACGGTTCTGCCATTGCGCAAGGACGAGTTTCTGGGAGGCGACACGCCGCTGGTCCTGTACTGCCAGAGTGGCGCTCGTTCCGCCCAGGCTTGCGCGTTTCTTGCGCAGCAAGGGCTGGAGACCGCAAACAGCCTGCGTGGCGGTATCGTGGCGTGGGCTCAGGCCGGCAAGTCGGTCGTCACCCCGGATTAGAATTCGGTTGTATTCCGATCCCGTTTCCCCTATAAGGGTGAATTCGGCTGGCAAGGGTTCGATCGTCGTGGTCCCCGAACCGCCACGATTGGTACCTCAGCACCCAACTGATTTTGGTAACGCACTAAAGGAGACACACCATGGCCAACTTTGACCAAGAACTCGACGCTTCCGGCCTGAACTGCCCGCTGCCCATCCTGCGCGCCAAGAAGGCCCTGGCGGCCATGGAATCCGGTCAGGTTCTGCACATCATCGCCACCGATCCGGGTGCCGTGAAGGACTTCCAGGCCTTCGCCAAGCAGACCGGCAACGAGCTGATGGAACACAAGGAAGAAGGCGGCAAGTTCTACTTCCTCGTGAAGAAGTCCTAAGGCGTCTCTAAGTGCCTGAAACGGGGCGGCGATCCGCAAGGATCGACCGCCCCGATTCCTGAAAAACGACGGTTGCCATGCGGTAACTGGATAGGTGCCTGGACGAGGTCTAGGCTGGCTGAGCAAGGTTCTCAAAGAAACCTGCCTCGCCAACAGCGAAGAGGTGACATATGGCGACATACGCTGAGATGCAGCAAATCTTCGACGACATCCGCGGAGATTTTCGCTACGACCACGAACTCAACGGCTGTCTGAACTGCGGCATCTGCACGGCGACGTGCCCCTCTGCTCAGTTCTATGACTACTCCCCGCGCGAGATCGTCCAGCTGCTGTGGACCGAAAACGTCGAGCAGATCTACGACGCGATGCAGGAAAAGATCTGGGCCTGCGCTCAGTGCATGACCTGCGCCGCTCGCTGTCCGTTCAAGAATTCCCCTGGTGGCCTGGTCGCGATCATGCGCGAAGTGGCCATCAAGCACGAAATGCAATCCGCGAAGGACGTGCTCCGCCCGTTCGGTCGCGTGATGCTGAAGCTGATCACCACGGGTAACCAGCTGTCGCCCGACATGATCCAGCCCGACCACTTCCCCGACTGGGGCCCCAATATCCAGAAGGTGGAAGGTGACCTGCGCATCCTGCGCAAGGCGATTCCGGTGAAGACGCTGCAGACGGTCGAGACCGCCTGGGAAGTGTCCCTGAAGACTTCGGTCGAGATGTACACCATCTGGGAAATGACCGGGGTGCTGAAGTCCCTCGAGCTGATGGACGAGAACCTCTTCGACGTGATCGAAGACTTCATCGACGAGAAGCGCGAGGACTACGAAGACTGGCTCGAGGAGCAGGAAGAGGAAGACGACGAATAAGTCGTCCCGTTTCCGACTCCACTCCAGGACATCAGGAGAAGCGTTATGAGTGAACAGACCCCAGGCAATCACAACCAGAACGGCGAAGGTGCCGGTGCTGGCACCATGAAGCCCGGCTTCCACAATACCGACGGTCAGGGTATCGCCGGTCACGGTTCCTTCTTCCAGGCGACCGACCTGTCCAAGGAAGATGCCATCAAGGCGACCGACTGGGTGCGCAAGCACGTTGACCGCCGTACGGTCGACCTCGGTGACCGCATGGATGACGTCCGCGAGCACATGTACGAGCTCGAAAAAGACGGCCAGATCATCATCCACCGCATCGAGGACCAACACGAGCCGATCTCGGTGAACACCCTGTTCGGCTGGGAGAAGAAGGTCCCGACCAAGCAGCTGTGGCACCACAAGTCCTGTGGCCAGTGCGGGAACATCCCGGGCTACCCGACCTCGCTGCTGTGGTTCATGAACAAGTTCGGCTTCGAGCCGGGCAAGGACTACCTCGACGAGACCGACCAGACCTCCTGCACCGCGTGGAACTACCACGGCTCCGGTATCGGGAACGTCGAATCGCTGGCCGCGGTGTTCCTGCGTAACTTCCACCAGTCTTATGTATCCGGCAAGCAGCACGGCCACGAGCTGGGCCACTTCTTCCCGCTCGTCCACTGTGGCACCTCCTTCGGTAACTACAAGGAGATCCGCAAGTATCTGGTCGAGTCTGCCGAGCTGCGCGAGAAGGTCACCAAGATCCTTGGGAAGCTGGGTCGCCTGGTCGACGGCAAGCTGGTCATCCCGGAAGAGATCATCCACTACTCCGAGTGGGTGCACGTGATGCGTAACCGTATCGCCTCCGAGCTCCAGACCATCGACGTCTCGAATATCCGCACCACGTCCCACGTGGCCTGCCATTACTACAAGATGGTCCACGAAGACGCGGTCTACGACCCGTCCGTGCTGGGGGGCAACCGTACCGCGATCATCACCTCCACGGCGCAGGCCCTGGGTGCGCAGGTGATCGACTACTCCACCTGGTACGACTGCTGCGGCTTCGGCTTCCGCCACATCATCTCCGAGCGCGAGTTCACCCGCTCGTTCACGATGGATCGCAAGATTCGCGTGGCCCGCGAGGAAGCCAATGCCGACGTGATGCTGGCCAACGACACCGGTTGCGTCACGACCATGGACAAGAACCAGTGGATCGGCAAGGCCCACAACCAGAACTTCCAGATTCCGATCATGGCGGAAGTCCAGTTCGCAGCCCTGGCCTGCGGCGCGGATCCGTTCAAGATCGTCCAGCTGCAGTGGCACGCATCGCCCTGCGAAGACCTGGTCGAGAAGATGGGAATCTCCTGGGACGAGGCCAAGAAAACCTTCCAGGAATACCTGAAGGAAGTCGAGGCCGGCAATATCGAATACCTCTACAATCCTGAGCTCGCTTACGGGGGCAAAGTCTGATGCAGCAAGATACTGTTCTAGTAGTGGGTGGTGGCCCGGCTGGGCTGGCCGCCGCCGCCAATGTCACCTCGGCCGGCTTCAAGGCCGTGATGGTCGAGAAGGAAGACGTCCTGGGCGGTGCCCCGATCCTGTCGGGTTACGCCAAGCTGGTCCCCTCTGGCGAGTGGGCCAAGGACGCCATTGGCCGCATGGTCAAGCGCGTGGAAGACGATTCCAACTCGACCGTGCACAAGGGTGCCAAGGTCGAGAAGCTGGAAGGCGAGGCCGGTAACTTCACCGCCACGCTGACCAACGGCGAATCGGTCCAGGCCGGTGCCGTCGTGCTGGCCACGGGCTTTACCCATTTCGATTCCATCAACAAGCCGGAGTGGGGCTTTGGCACGTACGAAGACGTGCTGACCACCACCCAGATGGAACAGATGGTCGCCTCCGGCAAGATCGCCTGCCCGTCCGACGGCCGTGTGCCGGAGCGGGTCTGCATCCTGCTCTGCGTGGGCTCGCGTGATCGCCAGATCGGTCGTGAGTGGTGCTCCAAGATCTGCTGCACCGTCTCCGCCAACCTGGCCATGGAGATCAAGGAACTGTCGCCGGAAACGGACGTGTTCATCTACTACATGGACATCCGCACCTTCGGCCTGTACGAAGACAAGTTCTACTGGAAGTCCCAGGAAGAGTTCAAAACCAAGTTCGTCAAGGCCCGTATCGCGGAAGTGACGGCCTCTGGCGACGGCCGGCTGCTGGTCAAGGGCGAGGACACCCTGGTCAAGCGTCCGATCGTGATCCCGTTCGACATCGTCGTGCACGCCATTGGCATGGATCCGAACGCCGACAACCCGGAAATCTCCCAGGTCTTCGGTGTCGGTCTCGAGAAGCACGGCTTTATCGAGAAGGCCGAGCAGTACACCAACACCTGTGGCACCACCCGCAAGGGCGTTTACTCCTGCGGTGCGGCCTATGGCCCCGAGACGATCGATGATTCGATCGCGCAGGGTGCTGCTGCTGGTGGCCGCGCGGTTGCGGACCTGCATGCGCTGGTTTCGAAAGCCGGCTGAGGTCGTCAGCGACGCAGCGGCTTCGGGGCTGGCCCCGGAGCCGCTGGAGGTCAGCTTCGACAAGGATATCCTTGCGACGAAGCTGAACAGTCTGAATGAGGCCATCGCCGAGGCGGGTGGTGTCGACGGGCTGGGGACTTTTATCGAGGCCCTGCGGTCGAAACACGAAGTGTTTGCCGCGATTGTCGCGAAAGGGGACGAGATCGATGCCGAGGATGTTCGCACCCTCGGCGGTCTGGTTTTCTCGGTTCGGCGCAAGCTTGGCTCGTTGATGGCCGAGCGTCAGGGCGCCCTGGTGGACGGTGTGCGCACTCTGGTTCGCCCGGATGTTGGGGTGAACGAGCGGCTCGCGAACTTTGCGGATCTTGCGGCTGACGACAAGAAGCTTCGGCGGGCGATCTGGGATTTTGGCGCCGAGATCCTGCACTTCGCGGATCCGGACGCGGTGCCTCTGGCCTGCCGTTGGGTGTGGGATACGTCGACCACGACGGGCGCGTTGCGCGAGTTCATCCGCGGCAATGACACGCTCCGGTCGATCCCTATTGGGGATACGGTCGGCTCGATCGAGGGGGCGCGGCGCTGGTTTTTCGATGCGCTGGCCGAGGAAGGCTTTTATCGAGACCTGCCGTTTGTGACGGACCTGGTCTGGGTGCAAGCCTATTCCGACTATGCCCGAGCGCTTTCGATGAGTCTGGGGATGATCGACAACCAGTTCGGCGCCAAGCAGGATCCGCTGGAACTGGCGGTGAAGATGCTGGGGATCGACTCCCCGGAAGGTCGCCTGAAAGGAACCGATGCGTCGCTGCATTAAATAACGGAACGAACTTGAGCCTGGCTACACAGGTTTTCGGAGAGACGTCATGGCAATACATGAAAAGGCACTAATCGAGGACGAGCGCCTCCAGCAACACGACGAGCTGGTGGTCGACGGCGTGGACGTGTCCGGACACTGGAACACGATGATCGCCCCGCGCACTGTTCGCGATTACGACGACGATTTCGAGACGAAGATCCAGAGCTTTGCGGGTGGCGAGAACGTCCATCGTTGCTGGCAGTGCGGGTCCTGCACCAACTCGTGCACCATGTATGCGCAGAACGTGCAGTTCAATCCGCGTTATTGGATCTACCTCACCCGCCTGGGCATGAAGGAAGAGCTGGTCAAGGACAAGGACATCATCTGGCAGTGCGTCTCGTGCAACAAGTGCACGAACATCTGCCCGAAGGACGTGAAGCCGGAAGGCGTGATGAAGGCTCTGGCGCACTGGATGGAAGAGGAAGGGATCACCGAAAAGGCCCCGTCCACGATCTTCGACGAAGAGTTTGCCGATCAGATCTACAAGACTGGCCGCATCGAAGACTCCAAGGTGATGCAGAACTTCTTCAAGAAGACCGGCCAGCCTCTGGTGCAGGAATGGATGAAGATCTTCATCTTCCGGATGATGAAGCACCTGCCGGTGAAGCATCTGATGGCGATGGGCATCAACACCGTACATACGCCGCGCACCAAGTCCTGGGGCAAGACCGGGGACGTGCTGAAGAATTACGTGCGCGAACAGAAGGAGGCCGCTCATGGCTAAGGTTGCTTACTATCCGGGTTGCGCGCTCGAGGGCTCTGGTGGTCCGTACGACCGCTCGACCCGCGTGCTGGTCAAGGCGCTGGGACTCGAGATGGAAAACCTGCGCGACTACAACTGCTGCGGCGCGATGGAGGTGAAGAACATTCACCCGATGCTGCAGACCTATCTGTCCGCGCGGAACATGGCGATTGCCTCCGAACAGATGGGCATGGACACCGTGATGGCGCCGTGCAACGGCTGCTACCACAACCTGAAGAAGGCCGAGTACGAGACCGCGACCTCCCAGGATGCGATGGACACCGTCCAGGATCTGGCGCGCAAGTCCGACGACCCGGTCTACACCGGTGACGTCCGCACCCTGCATCTGCTCGAGTGGCTGATGGAAGAGCTGGGGCCCGAGGGCATCAAGCAGAAGATGACCAAGAGCCTGAATGGCATCAAGATCGCCAACTACTACGGCTGCATGTACACCCGTCCGCGCCAGATTTTCCCCGAGAAGGACAATGGCCCGGGTTCGGATTCCAGTTACCAGCCGCATTTCATGGATGACCTGCTGGGTGCCGCCGGCGCCGTGAACGTGGACTTTCCGCTTAAGACCTCCTGCTGCGGCGGTGCGCATACGCTGTCGGATTCTGACACCTCGACCCAGCTGGTGCTGAACCTGCTGCAGTCGGCGGAGGATTCCGGTGCCGAGGTGATCGCTACCGAATGCCCGACCTGCCACTCTGGTCTGGAGATGCACCAGGTGCGGGCCGAGACCGAGTTCGGCATCAAGACCGACGTGAAGGTGGTGTACTTCACGCAGCTGCTGGGCCTGGCGATGGGGCTGTCCCCGCGCAAGCTGGGTATCCACGAGAACGTGAGTGACTCCATCGGGCTGCTGAAGGAGAAGGGGGTCATCTGATCCCCTGATTCGAGGCCCGAATGGCCCAGTAGTACTTTCAGAAGACGGGCGCCTGGCGCCCGTTTTTTGTGTCGATGCCAGGAACGAGGCGAAACATGGACTGCAACGGTTGCGAGTTTCATCCCGAACTGTTCTACGACGACGAATTTCAGATCTGGCTGCGCCGCGAGGATGACGACACCCTGACCGTGGGGATGACCGACCTTTCGCAGACCATCGCGGGAAAGATCATTCACGTACGAGTGCGTCGCCCCGGTACCCGGCGTCCGCCCGGGAAGCCGGTCGCCACGATCGAAAGCGGGAAATGGGCCGGTCCGATCCCGAACTTCATCGACTGCAAGATCGTCGAGGGCAACGAGGAGGTGCTGGAAAACCCAGTGCTGCTGAACTCGGATCCCTACAATGCGTGGATCGCGCGTGTCGAAGCCACCGACGGTGTGGATGTTGCGCTGGAGCAGTTTCTGACCGGCGACAAGGCCGAGGAGGGCTACTGCAAGCGCGCCAAAGATGAAGACATCGAGTGTCAGCGGAAACTGCGATAGAGAGAACGATGGCGGAACTGGGCAACGATTACTATCTGGACAACGACGAGCAGACGGTCGTGTTCATCATGACCTCGGGGCCGTCGACGCCGCATCGTTGTGCGACGCCGTTCTACCTTGGGGCGGTGATGGCCTCGATGGATGTGGACGTCTATATCTTCTTCACCATGGAGGGCGTTCGCCTGATGGAGAAGGGGGTCGCCGACGACCTGCGGGCCATGGAAGATGGCAAGTTGATCAAGGATTTTATCCAGGACGCAAAACGCGCAGGTGTGCGCCTGCACGTTTGCCAGCCCGCTTTACCGGGGTATAGAATCGACGCGTCTTCGGATCTCATCGACGAGGTCGATGAAGTGAATCGGGCGAGCGAACTGGCGGACCTGATTCTGCGTAGCGATAAAACGATAACGTTTTAATTTTCCCGCATTATTACTTTCACGCTTGGAGGAAAACATGGGCGCAGTACGGGGTTGTGATATTCCGGAAGATCTGATGTACAACGTTGAAAACAACGTGTGGGTGCGCAAGGAAAGCGACGGTACCGCGACCGTGGGCCTGACCTCCTACGCGTGCTCGCTGGCCGGCACCATCGTGTCCTTCACTCCCAAGAAGGTCGGCAAGACCGTGAAGAAGGACAAGTCCTGCACCACCGTTGAATCTGGCAAGTGGGTGGGTCCGGCGAAGACCCCGGTGACCGGTGAAGTGACCGAAACCAACGACAAGGTTGCGGCCAACCCGGGTCTGATCAACGAAGACCCGTACGGCGAAGGCTGGCTGATCAAGCTGAAGCCTGAAGACTGGGACGGCGAAGTCGGCGACCTGAAGACCGGTTCCGACGCCCTGGCGGCGTTCGAAGCCAAGATGGAAGCAGACGGTTTCGGCGGCTGCTAAGCCCCTACCGAGCCTCGGGCCGCCGTTCCCCAGTGTTCGGCGGCCTTTTTTGATTCTGTGGTATCCGGAGCAAGCTGATGACGACCTGGAACGAGGTGATCCAGCGGGTCGAACCCCTGGAAGACATCCCTGTCGATGCGGCGTTGGTGAATGACCTTCAGCACAGCGTTCAGCGGGGCTCCGATCCCGGATCGGTGCATTTCTATACCCCGACGTTCAAGTCGTACCAGTCCAGTGAACTGGCGGACTGCGGCAAGAGCGCCTGGCCGGCGATGTCGATCACCGGTGGCGACTGCAAGCTCGCCTGTGACCATTGCAAGGCCAAGATCCTGGACCCGATGATCCCGGTGCGCACGCCGGAGGACCTATGGGCTCAGGTGAACAACGTGATCGAGTCCGGTGCCCAGGGCATGCTCCTGACCGGTGGCTCGAACCACCGTAACGAGGTCGAGTACGACCCGTACTATTCCACGATTCGTCGCATCAAGGACGAATTTCCCGAATTCCGCATCGCGCTGCATACGGCGCTGGTCGACGACGACATCGCAACGTCGATGGAGCAGGCCGGTATCGACGCGGCGATGATGGACGTGATCGGCGCGCAGGACACGATCACGCAGGTCTACCATCTGCGCCGCAGCGTGGATGACTTCGAGCAGACACTCGAGAGCCTGGTGAACACCAACATGAAGGTGGTCCCGCACATCGTGATCGGGCTGCACTACGGCAAGCTGCTGGGTGAGTGGAACGCGCTGGAGATGCTCGCGCGCCACCTGCCCGATGCCGTGGTGCTGGTGGTCGTGATGCCGTTTTACGCCCCGGCGAGCCGCCCATTCGAGACGCCGGATGTGCATGCGGTCGGGCGCTTCTTCCACGACGCCCGCGAGCGCCTGGGTGACACGCCGCTGCTGCTCGGCTGCGCGCGTCCGCCGGGCGAGGCCAAGAGCCAGATCGATAGTTATGCGGTGATGGCCGGCCTGTCCGGTATTGCGCACCCGGCCGAGGGTGTGGTCGAACTGGCCGCGCGTCTGGGCAAGAAGGTCCGCGTGACTCCGGCCTGCTGCTCGATCGCCGTGGGCGACGAGGTGATGGCGGACGGGACCACGGTCGAGAGCGGTGTCGAGATCGACCTGGACACGATCGTCGCCGAAGAGGCGCGGCGTCGCGAGCAGGAACGCAAGGCGCGCCAGGGCCTCGGCGGGATCCGCATCGTGACCGAGGGCAATGTCGCGGCCGGAGGCGGTTGCCATGTCTGAGCGCGATCAGAAGACCCTGCGCGTCCTGGACACTGGCCTGCGCCCGGCGGCGGAGAACATGGCCTTCAACCGGGCCCTGCTCGAGTGCCACCAGGAGGGCGTGTCGCCGCACACCCTGCGTTTCCTGCAGTTCGAACCCTGCGCGCTGGTGGGTTTCCACCAAAATGTGGACCAGGAGATCAGCACCGAGTACTGCAAGGAAAACGGTATTGCGATCCAGCGCCGGATTACCGGTGGCGGCGCGATCTATTTTGATTCCACCCAGCTGGGCTGGGAGCTGTACCTCGACAAGCGCTTTCTCGGGACGGCCGACATGGGGCAGATCGCCGCGCGCATCTGCAATGCCGCGGCCGCCGGGATCCGCACGCTGGGGGTCGACGCGCAGTTCCGCCCGCGCAACGACATCGAGGTCGAAGGCCGCAAGATCTCCGGCACGGGTGGCGCATTCGATGGCGACTCGATCATGTATCAGGGCACGCTGCTGATCGAGTTCGATGTCGAGGACATGTTGCGCATTCTGCGGATTCCGGCCGAGAAGCTCTCCAACAAGGCGATCGAGTCGGCGCGCGATCGTGTGGTCAATCTGGCGACCCTGCTGGGCGAACGCCCGAATCTGGACCATGTGAAGGACGCGATTGCCAAGGCCTTTGCGGAAGAGTTCGCGGTTGAGCTGGCCCCCTTGGATCTGCTGCCCGAGGAGCAGAAGTCCTTCGAAGAGGCCCTGGCCGAGATCGACACCGAAGAATGGGTCTACCAGCGCAACCGTCCGGCCACCGATGCCCCGCTGTTCGAGAGCATCTTCAAGTGTGACGGCGGGCTAATGCGCGTCGGTGTGGCCCTGGACCCGGAGCGCAAGCGCCTGAAGCAGCTCTGGCTGACGGGCGACATCTTCGTGAAGCCCGCGCGTACCATCGCCGATCTGGAAGCGGCCCTGCGGGACACGCCGCAGGCCGAGATGGAAGAGCGTGTGCGCGCATTCTTTGCCGAGCGCGACGTCGAGATGCTGCAGTTGACGGTCGAGGACGTAATCGCGGCGATTCAGTCGGCTCTGGCCATGGCCGAGACCGAGGAATCGGCGGGATGAAGGTCCTTTGCGCGGTACTTGCCGGGAGGCAGCAGTAATGCTCCCCGAAAAGGTCGATGTCCTGGTGGTCGGGCTGGGGCCGGGTGGCGCCTCGGCGGCGCGCGTGTGCGCGGCGGCCGGGCTGTCCGTGCTGGCGGTCGAGCGCAACAAGGCCTTCGGCGAGCCGGTGCAGTGTGCCGAGTTCATCCCGAACCCGATGGGCGCCTATGCCAAGGCGGATGGAGTCCTGCTGCAGCGCATCGACTCGATGCAGAGCTTCCTGCCCTCCGGGGCCGTGGAGCACTCCGATTTCCCTGGCTTGATGGTGGACCGCGGCGAGTTCGACCGCGCGATCATCCAGGCGGCGAAGGCCAACGGCGCGCAGCTGGTGACTTCGACCCCGCTGC
Source organism: Thioalkalivibrio sp. ALRh (assembly GCF_000381425.1). NCBI lineage: Bacteria > Pseudomonadati > Pseudomonadota > Gammaproteobacteria > Chromatiales > Ectothiorhodospiraceae > Thioalkalivibrio > Thioalkalivibrio sp. ALRh. The sequence goes on along the minus strand of NZ_KB906519.1, from coordinate 484,923 downwards.
AGCGTGTGGATGCCGAGCGGCATGTGGCGACCGTCAAGCACCAGGGGCAGGAACACGCGGTCGAGTACCGTGTTCTGATCGCCGCCGATGGCCCGCATTCCCCGGTGGCCGAGTCCCTGGGTCTGTCCGCGCTGCCGGTCGTGCAGACCCGGCAGTACACGGTACCACTGAAAAAACCGTATACCGCGACGGACGTCTGGTTGTCGGACGACTACCCGGGTGGATACGCCTGGCTGTTCCCCAAGGGCGAATGGGCGAACCTGGGGCTGGGTGCGGACAAGCGCATCGACAACGACATGAAGACGCCGCTGGAATCCCTGCATGCCCAGCTCGTCGAGCAGGGGCTGCTGGGCGAGGAGATCCGTCACCGTACGGGTGGCGCGATCCCGGTCGGCGGCCTGCGTGATTCGCTGTACGACGGCGATGTCCTGTTCGTGGGCGATGCCGGTGGATTTACCCATCCGATTACCGGAGCCGGGATTGCCGCGGCGGTGGTGTCGGGCGAGGCGGCGGGCGAGGCCGCGATTGCGCATCTCGAGGGTGACGCCGAGGCCTTCGACGATTACGATGAAGAGATGCGCGATCAGTACGGCCCGGCCCTGGAGCGCGCCTGCAAGCGCCGCGCGTTCCTGAATCAACACTGGCGTACGCCGCGGGCGCAGGAAGACGCCACGCAGCGCCGCGGATGGATTGCTTTTTCCGAGTATTTCAACGATGGTGACCAGGCCGCGTAGGCCCGGTTGGCGGGTGCCCCGCACCCGGTGAACAACGCTGGAGGAATTCCATGAGTGCAAGTGCAGAGGAGATGGTCGCGCCGATCAACTTTTACCGGCCCGATTATCACATCAAGACCCCGGACATGCGTTCGCCGGAGTACGTGCAGATGTCCACGGCGGCTGCGATCACGCTGGGCCTGGTGCCGGGCACCATGCACCGTACGTCCTGCACCCACTGCCTGAACCTGCTGGTCACCTACCCGGAAGGCTGCCGTGCGAACTGCTCCTACTGCGGTCTGGCGCGCCACCGCGAGGAATCGCGTGACTACGCCGATCGCAACTTCATCCGCGTCGACTGGCCGACCGCCAAGTACGACGAGGTGATCGAGCGCGTGAAGAATCACGCCGACGCCGGGCAGTTCGAGCGCATGTGCATCTCCATGATCACGCACCCGAACTCCGACGCCGACACCGTCGAGCTACTCGAACGCTGGGTCGCCGAGGTCAACCACATCCCGGTGTCGATCCTGTCCAACCCGACCACCATGAGCTACGAAGATCTCCAGCTCCTGCGGGACAAGGGCGCCGATATCTTCACTGTCGCGCTGGACGCGGTCACGCCGGAGATCTTCGAGCGCACCCGTGGCAAGGCGGTTGAGAGCCCTCACAGCTGGGACAAATACTGGCAGTCCATCGAGTGGGCCGCCGAGATCTTCGGGCCGGAGAAGTTCGGCGCCCACCTGATCTGCGGCATGGGCGAGACCGAGGAAGAGATCTTGCAGGTCTGCCAGCGCATCCGCGACCTGGGCGGCCACAACCACATGTTCGCCTTCTTCCCGGAAGAGGGCTCGCTGATGGAAGACTGGAACCCGGTGCCGCGCGACCAGTGGCGGCGCGTGCAGCTGGGCCGCTTCGTGATCGACTACGCCGGTGGCCGCATCGACGACATGAAGTTCAACGCCGATGGTCAGGTGGTGGATTTCGGCCTGCCGCAGTCCGAGGTCGACGAACTGATCGCCTCCGGCAAGCCGTTCCAGACCTCCGGCTGCCCTGGCAAGTCGGATGAGGAAGTCTCGGCCTGCAACCGCCCCTACGGCGATTCCAGCCCGACGGACATCCTGTCCTTCCCGTTTGCCCTCAACTCGACGGACGTCGGGTTCGTCCAGCGGCAGATGGCCGGGGAGGATGTCGGCACCTTCGACTTCGACGCCGACGAGGCCGAGGACGAAAAGTCCGCATAAAACTCGATGCATGCTGAAAGCCCCGGTCTCCGGGGCTTTCGCACGTCAGGGGGGTTGATTAGACGTTTTGAATATTCAGGTTTCGAGCGGGGATATTTCAGGGGCCCCGTCGAAAGAACTCCCGGGGGGATGGGTCGTCCACCCGCGAGCGGTCACTGCACCACATAACTGGACCGGCGGCATACAAGGGGGCCGCTGGTAACCGGGGTGCCGGGCCATACAACAAGAAGACCACCAAAGGAGAACAACATGGAAGCACGCATCATTCGCCGCAGTCTGGTGACGGTCGCGGTTGGCCTTGCAATGGGCAGCGTCGGCGTCGCCAATGCCACCAACGGCTATTTCGCGCACGGCTATGGCACCAAGGCCAAGGGCATGGGTGGGGTCGGCATGGCCATCTCCCAGGACGCCTACGCACCCGGCACCAACCCCGCCGGTATCGCCGGCATGGAAACCCGCTTCGACGCATCGGTCGCCTACTTCCGCCCAGAGCGTTCATATGAAGTGTCTGGGATGCCATCAGGGCAAGGATTCGGACTCGCCCCAGGGAGCGTGGATAGCGACAGCAACAACTTCTTCATTCCGTCAATCGCTTTTGTTCAACAGATCGACCAGGATCGTTCTTGGGGCATTGCGCTCCTGGGGAACGGTGGGATGAATACGGACTACCCGGCATTCCAGAACGATTTCTGTCCAGGTCCTACGGGCGCGGGGGGGCAGACCCCTCCGACGGGTACGACGGGCCCGTTCTGTGACGGCTCGGCCGGGGTCAACCTTGAACAGCTCGCGATCATCCCTACCTACGCGCAAAAATTCGCGGATGGGCGAGTCAGTGTAGGTTTCAGTCCGATTATCAGCTATCAGCGGTTTAGTGCCGAGGGTCTTGGGACGTTCGGTGACTTCGGAATGAGCGAAGACCCGGAGAATCTTAGCAGTGGCCGTACCGATTCAAGCTGGGGTTATGGGGCCCAGATCGGTTTTCAGGCGGAACTGGCGGAGGGTGCGCGCGTGGGTGCGAGTTACCGCTCGAAGATTCGCGCTGGTGATTTCGACAAGTACGCCGGCCTCTTTGCCAATGGGGGCGAGTTTGATGTCCCGTCTACCTACGGGCTTGGCTTCTCAGTCGACGTTACGCCCGCTGTCACCCTGTCCGCCGACTATCAGAAGATCCGGTATTCGGAGATCGATGCAATCTCCAATCCAAGTACGAACCAGGCCCAATTTGGTGCAGATGGTGGTCCCGGATTTGGTTGGGATGACGTCAACATCTTCAAGTTTGGTGCCCAGATTGATGGCGGTAATGGCTGGACCTGGCGTGTTGGCTACAACCGTGGTGAGAATCCGATCCAGTCTCGAGATGTCACACTCAACATCCTTGCTCCGGCCGTGATGGAAGATCACTTCACCTTCGGCTTCACCCGCGAATTCGGGCAGCATGAGGTCAACTTCGCGGCGATGTACGCCCCTCGTCAAAGGGTCCGGGGAGCGAACTCGTTTGATCCGGCGCAAGACGTAGAGATCGAGATGCGGCAGTACGAGCTCGAGATCGGGTACGCGTACCGCTTCTGATCGATGGCGCCCGGGCGGTCGTGAGCGGCCGCACCGGTGCCCGGCGCGGGCTTCGGGATGAGCTGCCGACCCTGGAGGAGGGGGCGGTACCGCCATGGAGTGCGGACGGTGCCGGACACCGGGACCCATCGGGGGGTGGGGCCCGGGCCCTTTCGTCTAAGGCATCCTGATCGAGCCTGTGCTCGAACTAGCAAAATCAAAAGGAGAATCCCATGCGAGCAATCCACGCATTGCGCGGAGGCATTCGCGTGCCTGCCGTTCTCGCGTTCTTCGGCGCGTGTCTGCTGACCCTTGGCGCGGCCGCCACGGCGCTGGCGGACGATGTCTATCGGCCCCTGGTACTGGCCTACACCACGTCCGGCTCCGATGTCAGCGGTGAGGTGGATACGGTCCGCGAGCGACTGGAAGAGGCCGATTTCCAGACCCTCGGCGAGTACCCGGTCAGTGACGACCGGCACGTGATCGTGGTGACCCACGACGACCTGCTGGCGGTGGCGGGCTCCCAGGATCGGGCGGCGTACATCGCACCTATACGCGTCGCCGTGACCGCGACCAACGGCGGGGTTCAGGTCAGCTACAACAACCTCGAGTACTTTCGACATGCCTATCGCATTGATGACTCGGTGAACGCTGTGAGTTCGCGGCTGGCGGAGGTGCTGGGCGACGAGCAGCACTTCGGGTCGGAGGACGGCATGACCCCGCGGGAGCTGCAGCGTTACCGCTATACGTTTGGTATGGAGCGCTTCAACGCCCCGTATGACCTGGGTAGCCACGGCTCGCGGAGCGCCGCCCTGGAAGAGCTGGATGCCGGTCTGGGCGATCGGCGTGGGGGCGTGTCGGAGATCTACCGGCTGGATATCCCGGGAACGGACGCTACGCTGATCGGCGTGGCGATTCGGGCCGATGATGGCGCCGATTCCGAGGCCACCGACCTCAACACCCTGGAGACGATCGACGTGCGCGAGCTTCGCCACACCGCCTACGTGCCGTACGAGATCCTGGTAGAAGGGGGCGATATCGAGGCGCTGCACATGCGTTTCCGTGCGGCGCTGCACTGGCCGGACCTGCGCATGCTCGGCGATCACAGCTTCATGCAGCTTCGCCGCGTCCCGGGCGCGCTGGAGGATACCCTTCGCGAGGTGGCCGGCTTTGAGGAGCCCGCAGACGACGGTTTCGACTGGTAGAAGCATAACGCCAGGGATGGCGAACGAACCCAGCTAATAGCCCAGGGTTCCTCTCAAGAACCCCGGTCCGCCGGGGTTTTTTTACGGCCGGGGGCTGGACTTGTTTATGCTCCCGGTTCATTCGCGGCAGGACGCACGCCCCATGAAATCGATGAAGATCGCCAACATCGGCGAGATCCGTAACGAACTCAACAAGTACAAGAAGGGCAAGAAGCTCGATATTCACCAGTTCAACCAGGTCGCGCGCCTGGCCTGGCTGGGCAAGATCGTGATGCAGCCCCTGGATCTCGAGGACCCCGATTGCCAGTCGTTCCTGGTGTATATCCAGGAGCCGGAAGAGCTGGCCGCGCATTTCCTGAACACTGATCAGGAGCTGACCGGCGGGATCCACATCATCGACGGCGAGCAGGCCATGGCCATGGTCGAGATCATGCGCGGGGGTGTCGAGGAACGTGCCAAGCTGTACGAGGACCTCTCGCGCAGCGACTTCTACTTCCGCTACTTCTACAAGCCCGGCAAGGACGACGAGGCCCCGTCCGAGCAGGACAAACCCGAGGACTGATCCTTGGTCGCATCCACGGTCACCCCGGAATGGATTGATGCCGGGGCCCGCTCCGCGGAAGAACTCCACGCTCTCTATACCGGTCTGGCGAGCAGCACGCCGCCGGAGTCGCCGTTGCGCGTGTTGTGGGTGCACTCGCGAGAGGCGCACATCTCCGTGGGCGCCAGCCAGGACCCGGCCATGGATCTGGACCTGGTCGCCTGCAAGGCCAATAGCGTGCCGGTCGTGCGCCGCCCGCTCGGGGGCGGCTCCGTCTGGGTGGATGCCGACCAGGCCTGTTTCTTCCTGATTCAGCCCCGCCAGGTCCTCGCCCGTGGCCATCGCCACCTGTTCGCGCTGGGGCTGGGCATCGCGATGGATGTGCTGCGCGAGCTGGGGCTGGAAGGCGTCGAGGCGCGCGGTCAGGACGTCTGGGTTCAGGGGCGCAAGATCATGGGTACTGGTGCGGCCACGCTGAACGAGGGTTGTGTGTTCGGCGCTAGCTTCCTGCGCCGCTTCCCGGTGGAACGCTTTCTATCGTGTGTAAATGCCCCAAGCGACGGCTACCGCGAATGGCTGCGCCCGGCACTGGAAGAGGGCATGACCGATTGTGCGGAGCAGTGCCCCGAGGCGGCGCCGACGCCGGAACGTCTGGAGGCGGCCCTGAGCGAGGTGCTGGAGCGCCGCTTCAGTACCCCCGCGCGGTGTTACCGTCCGAGTTCCGCGGAATGGGACGAGTGGCTGGCGGCCGGGCGCGAGGAACTCGCCGACCTGGCCGACAGCCAGGGCGGGCCGGCCGTGCGCGACGGTATCCGTGTGAATCGGGAGAACCATGTCTTCGAGACGCGCGGCCACTGTGGCCGCCTGCGCTTGCATATCGCCGGGACACACATTGCACGCATTTGGTGCGAGGACCCGAGCGTGGATCGCGTGCTGCGCGAGACCCTGGTGGGCGAGTCGCCGGAGCGCCTGCGTGTGCGCTCGCGCCTGAACGGCCAGCTCGACGCGGTGATCGTCGACGAGGTCAGCGCGCGCATCGACGGTCTCTACCGAGGGATCGCCGCCGCCTGACCCTGCTTTGCACGCCGCTGGATACTTCCCCAAAAAGCTTTACGAGGCGAACCGATGTCCGAACCGACCATTCAGCGCCGGCTGGAGAAACGCCTGATCCTGATGAGCCAGGATCAGGCGATGATCGAGCAGATTCGCACCGCATTGCCGGATGACTGGCATCTGCACCCGGTGACCGATCTGGAAGAATTGGGCGCCTGGAACGAGGTGCTGCTCTACCGCTTCCTGCTGCTGGATCTGGACGAGATCGAGGTGTTCGACCCGCTGGACGTAATCCGCATCCTGCGCATGGAGTATCAGATCAACCTGCCCGTGTTCTGTTTTGGCGGGGACCAGGACATCCGCGACGAGATGCGCCTGGCGCGGGCCGATCGCTTCTTCGATCGCGAGGAGATGGTCGAAAAGCTCCCCGAGTTCATCCGCATGTACGACTGGGGCTGAGCGCCCCATCAAAAAGGCCCCGGGCGTTAGCCACGGGGCCTTTTTGATTCGCGGATCCGCATGATGCGGATGCGCGGGGCATCGCACGGCCTTAGCCGATCCAGGCGTGCTCCAGCACGTCGATGCGGATCTTCTCGTGGTAGGTCTCGCCGTTGGCCTCGATCACCAGGTCGCCCACGCGGGTGCCGGCGGTATCAAAGCTGAATTTGCAGTCGAAGGTGCCCGGCAGGGACACGCTGCTCTCGCACAGGGCCTCGCCTTCCACCGAGAACTTGCACTGGGCGGTGCCGGAGCCGTTCAGCAGGGCCTGCACCCGGAATTCCTCGTTGATCGGGCGCCGGTAGACTTCCGGATCGCGATTCGGGTTGTACTGCAGGTTGTTCAGCTTGACGAGTTTGACAAGTTTCATACCGGGTCCTCTATTGACGCGCTGAATCCGAGTTGCGGGCGCCTTCACCTGCCCGATCCCGTACCGGGAAGGGCGTTTGGTTCATGGAAGTGCGCAGGTTCGATAGAATATAAACAGCCAATGATACAACAAAGCCTGCGGGAACACGACGGGATGCCACGGGGCATGCCGCCAGCCCGGCGGAGGGTAACGCCGCTCCCGCGCATACACCAGCCCCGGCCCCCGCGGTCGGCATCGGAGACCCCATGAAGAACCTGATTAACCGTATCCGCGGTGTGGAACGCGACGTGATCGAGAAGCCCGGCGACGCGGGCGATGCCCCGTTCTACAAGGCCCAGGGCGACGAGATCGAGATCTTTCAGGCCGCGTACTCGAAGCGCCTGCCGGTGATGCTCAAGGGCCCGACCGGCTGCGGCAAGACCCGCTTCCTGGAACACGTGGCGCATACCCTCGGCCAGCCGCTGGTCACCGTCTCCTGCCATGAGGACCTGACCAGCTCCGACCTGGTCGGCCGCTTCCTGCTGGAGGGCGAGGAGACCGTCTGGCAGGACGGCCCGCTGACCCGCTCGGTCAAGGAGGGCGCGATCTGCTACCTCGACGAGATCGTCGAGGCGCGTACCGACACCACCGTGGTCATTCACCCGCTGACCGACCACCGCCGCCAGCTCCCGCTGGACAAGAAGTCCCAGATCATCGATGCGCACGAGGACTTCATGCTGGTGATCTCCTACAACCCCGGCTACCAGACGGTGCTGAAGGACCTGAAGCCCTCGACCAAGCAGCGCTTTGTCGGTATCCACTTCGACTACCCCGCCGAGGATGTCGAGCGCGAGATCGTGGCCAAGGAATCCGGCGGCCTGGATGCCGATCGGGTCGAGAAGCTGGTGGCTGCCGGGCGCAAGGCGCGGGCCCTGAAGGACCACGGACTGGAAGAGGCGACCTCCACCCGTGCGCTCGCCTATGCCGGCGAGCTGATGCAGGCGGGACTGAGCCCGCGCGTGGCCTGCCGTGCCGCGATGATCGCCCCGATCACCGACGACCCCGAGCTGATTCAGGCGCTGGAAGAGATCTTCGACGCCCACTTCCCCGAGTCCGAAGCCGCGTGAGCGACCAGGCCCGCAACAGCGGCGGGGCGAACACGGAAGCCGAAGATCTCGTCGAGATCGAAGAGATCCTCCAGCACTTGGAGGACATCAGCTTCGTCGCCCACCGCGACACCAAGGAGGCCCTCCCGGCCATCCGCGCGTTCGGTGCCGCCACTGCGCGGCGCTGGATCGAGACCGTCCGCGAGCTGTTCTTCCACGACCGCGAGGCCGGCAAGAGCTTCATGCGCAATTCCGCGCGGCTCGCGGAGCACATGCAGACGGTGGATCTGTGGCTGGAACAGGCCGTCCGGTTCAAGCAGTGGGTCAACTCCGCCGATGCACTGGAAGGCTTCATGGCCCAGGCCGATCGCGTGTATGACGCCTGGGGCGAGGCCGGCGAGCGCGAGTGGGCCGAGATCGGCCTGCGCTGGTGCGAACGCAGCCTGCCCGATGCCCGTGCCTACTTCGAGACGCCGTTCGACAAGCTCTCCGCCGGGCGCGGGATCGAGGGCCTGCGCGCGCTGATCGAGCCGGCCGAGACGCTGTTCGACGAACGCGGCCTGACCCTGGACGCCTATCTCGAGGGCGCCCCGATCGCCCGCAACCTGGTGGGCGACCAGGGCCTGCTGTCCTGGGCCCGGCGCGGAGCGGACCTGCTGAAGGCCGGGCGCTCGCGCGGCGAGGCCTATTTTCGCCTGGAGAGCGACGAGAGCCTGAAGCTGCTCCTGGAGGCGCTGCCGGGCTTTCGCCCGCGCATGCACGGGCGCTTCCTGCGCCTGGTGCTGCTGGCCTGGCTGGATGCCGATATCCCGCTGGCCGATTCCAGCTGGAAGCCGGGCGCGGGCCGCCCGATGCTCGAGACCGACGGCCGGCGGCTGTTTATGCCGGCGGTGATGGACTCGCGCGAGGAGGCGATCGTCGCCACCCAGCACGCGGCCGCGCATCTGGCCTTCGATACGTATGCGCAGTCCGACGTCGAGCGGCTGTTCGAGCGTGCCGGGGTCGAGCACCCGCCGCTGGATGACCGCTCGCGCATCACCTGGCGCCCGCTGTTCGCGCCATTCGAGGCGCGCATGTTCCGCTTCCAGGTGCTGTTCGACCTGGCCGAGGACCTGCGCGTGAACGCGCGCCTGGCCCCGCGCATCCCGAACTTCCTGCCGCGCCTGGTGGCGCTGGCCGAGGACCATGAGCGCCCGGAGGGCGCGGCCGGCGTCTACTTCGATTTCGCGCTGAAGGCCCATCAGGCCCTGCTGCGGGGCGAGGCGCAGGACCCGCGTCTGGCGCGCGTGCTGGAGCCGGACGCGGATGTGGTCACCGCCTGGGCAGTCGGCGAGGAGCTGTTCGCCGACGAGGCCTTCCCCGAGATCGTCATCGAGGAGCGCGCGGAGGCCTATCTGCCCGGGCTGTCGCTGAACCAGTCGCTGCCGGTGTATCCGCAGCGGAAACGCGACGGCAGCCTGGCCGACTTCCGCGACCACGAGGCGCACGACGAGCACAAGTTCGAGCGCGAGAAGCAGGAAGAACAGCCGCAGCAGGCCCCGGAGCAGGCGCAGAAAGACCCGGACGCCGACATCCAGACCCCGCAGCAGGAGACCTCCGGCACCGGCGGGCGCATCGGCACGGGTATCCCGCAGCCGGCCCAGGTGGCCAAGCGCGCCGCGCCCTACACCCCGAAGAAGGACGGCATCCCGTATCCCGAGTGGGACTACCGCGAGCAGCGCTACATCTCCGACTGGGTGAATCTCTACGAGCGGGTGCTGGACGACGAAAACCCGGAGCTGGCGGCCACGATCCTGTCGGAGAACGCCGATACCCTGAAACGCCTGACCCGCGGTCTCGAGATGCAGCGTCCGATGCGCCTGGCGCCGCAGCGCAAGCAGATGGACGGCGACGAGCTCGACACCGAGGCAGTAATCGACTTCATCGCCGACAAGAAGGCGGGGCTGTCGCCGAAGGCCTTCATCTACCGCCGCCGTGCGGTGCAGCACCGTGATACCGGCGTCATGATGCTGGCGGACATGTCCACCTCGATCATGGCGCGCCACCCGGGCGGGCAGGGCAAGATCGTCGACCGCGTGCGCGAGGGGATGATGCTGTTCGCCGAGGCGATCGAGAAGGTCGGCGATCCCTACGCGATCTCCGGCTTCGCCTCCAAGCAGCGCGACCAGGTCAACTACTACTGGCTGAAGGATTTCAACGAGGACCTGAACGACACCGTCCGCGCCCGCATCGCTGGGGTCTCCGGGCGCCTGGCCTCGCGTATGGGCGCGGGCATCCGCCACTCGCTGGAGGCATTCAAGCGCTGTTCGGCCCAGCGCCGGCTGCTGCTGATCCTGTCCGACGGTCGTCCGGCCGATTACGACGACGGCGGTGACCAGCGCTACCTGCACGAGGACACGCGCATGGCGATGAAGGAGGCGGTGGACGCCGGCGTGCACCCGTTCTGCATCACCCTGGACCCGTCCGGTTCGGAATACCTGCCGGCGATCTTCGGTCCCGGTCACTACACCATCATCGACCACGTGGACGAGCTGCCGCGCCGTCTGCCCGAGATCTATCTGAGGCTGCGCCAGTGAGTGCTACCCCCGAAGCCATCGACGCCTCCACCGGCGCTACGGCTCGGCACCCGGAGCCGGCCCGCCGTCATGCCACGCTGCTGCATGCCCCGCGCTATCGCGGGCACAGCTACGGCGACAACCACCCGCTCGGGATCCCGCGCGTCTCGCTGACCATCGACCTGATCGAGGCCTATGACGCGATCACGCCGCAGGAGATGGCCGTATCGCGCAAGGCACAGCCGGCCGAGCTCGAGTGGTTCCACACCCGCGAGTACGTGGCCGCGATGCAGCGCGCCGAGGCGCTGGGCAAGGTCTTCCAGCGCTACCGCGACCGCCACAACATCGGCAACTTCGAGAACCCGTTCTTCGCCGGGTTCTTCGCGACCCCGGCGACCGCCACCTGGGGCTCCATCCAGGGCGCCGAGGTGGTGCTGGACGGGCGCATGGCCTTCAACCCGGCCGGTGGCATGCACCACGCCGCCCCCGACCAGGCCCGTGGATTCTGCTATTTCAACGACCCGGCGCTGGCGATCCTGCGCCTGCGTCAGGCCGGGCAGCGCGTGCTCTATCTGGATATCGACGCCCACCATGGCGACGGGGTCGAGGCCGCGTTCACCGACGACCCGGACGTGCTCACCGTCTCCCTGCACATGGACACCGAATACGGCTACCCCTTCGAGGGCGGCCGCATCGAGGACACCGGACCGCTGGGCAACGCCGTGAACCTGCCGCTGCCGAAGGAGACCAACGACAGCGAGTTTCGCGCCGCCTTCACGGCCGTCTGGGAGGCCGTGCGCACTCGCTGGCAGCCGGATGCGGTCGTCGTTCAGGCCGGTACCGATGCGCTGCTGCCGGACCCGCTCGGCAAGTTCGGCATCTCCACCCAGTGCTTCCTCGCCTGCATCGACGACGTAATCGAGACCAGCCCGCGCCACGCCGACGGCACGCCGAGGCTCCTGGTGCTGGGGGGTGGCGGCTATCACCCGCTGGCGCTGGCGCGCTGCTGGACCGGGGTCTGGGCCCTGCTGACCGGTCGCGAGCTCCCCGCCCCGATTCCCGAGGCCGGCCAGGCCCTGCTGCGCGAGGTCGACTGGGACATGGACGAAGAAGAGGAATGGTACGAGTCCCTCTTTACCTCCCGTCTCGATGCGGATCGCGCCGGTCCGGTGCGCGACGAACTGCGCAATCGCCTTGAACGGCTGCTGGCAGGGCACCCGTTGTTCAGTTGCTCGTAGAGAGCCTGCGCGTCAGCGGCTGGCGCGGTAGTCGCGTTCGATGTAGCGCAGCAGCTCGGTCGTCTCCCGCAGGGTCGCGCGCTGGATGCGGGTCTTGCCGATAAAGCCGGGTACCCAGAAGTCCGGTTCCACATGCATCTGGATCGTCAGGTGCGTGCCGCCGGCATCGGGCTGCAGCTCCCAGCGGGTCGAGCCTGCACGCAGATTGCTGTGCTCCGGATCGACCTCGGCATCAATGCGTTCGGGGTAGTACTCGGTCACCCGTTCGTGCCTGCGGATGGTCCGGCAGAACACGAACACGCAGCTGTGCACGACGCTTGCGACCTCCACCTCGTCATCCGATCGGGAGACGATCCGGCTCTCGCGGATGGATTCCGAGTAACGGTTCAGCGCGTCGTAATCGGTCAGGTATGACCACAGGGCCTCGGGTGGGACTTCGACCCGGAAGGTCACCTCCAGCTCGTGCTGGTCACCGTCGGTATCAAAATGCCGCTCGACCACCTCCACCGCGAGTGCGGCACCGGGGGCCCAGCCGACCAAGGCAGCCAGGAGGAGGGCGGGCAACGTTCGCATCGCGGGTACCTCCTGGGCTTCGGTTCGGGGCCTGGCTGCTGCAGCTTTATGAAGAATTCGATCCCCGGATGCGGCCGGGGTTCAGGTTGCCCTACGACGGGCGGTTGGACTGTGATGATAGACAAAGACCTCAGGAGTCACTGTCGCGCTGGGGATGCGTGGTCCCCGTGACGGGCTCGTCGCGGATCGGCAGGGTGGCGAGAACGGCCAGAAGGCCGACGAGGTGGAGCGCGATCAGGATCATGAGATAGCCGCCTGTCAGGTCGACCCCGAGGCCGGTGAGGACCGGACCCAGCGCGGCGCCGAGGGCCACGGCGGTGTAGGTCATGCCCAGCAGGCGGCCCAGGCTGTACAGACCGAACAGGCGGGCCAGGATCGCCGGTGTCAGGGCGATGTACCCGCCGTACCCGAAACCAAGTACCACCGCGAACAGCATAAGGGCGGCGTAGCTGCCTGCGGTGCCCCAGATCAGAAAGCTCAGCGTGATCAGGGCGAAGCACCCGCGATAGAGATGCATCAGGGAATAGCGATCGCCCAGCATGCCGATCGCCAGCCGCCCGACCACGCTCGCCAGCCCGATAATCCCGACCAGGCCCGCCGCGCGCAGCGGATCGATGCCGCCCGCCTCGGCCGCGGGCGGCAGGTGGACGAACGGTACGTACAGGATCGTATTCAGCAGAAAGGTCGCCAGATAAAGCTGGGCGAAGCGGCGTCCACCCCAGCGGGTGGTGGTGGCGTGGGTGCCATCCGGGGCGCGCCCGGGCCGTGGAAACAGGATGCCGGCGAGCGGCAGGATGACGGCTGCCGCGAGCGCGTAGAAATAGTACGTCGAGCGCCAGCCGTGGAGCTCGATCAGCCAGGCGGACAGCGGCGCGAAGCCAAGTACGCCCAACCCGATCCCGGATACCGCGATGCCCAGGGCCATGGAGCGTCTGCGGGCAAACCAGCGCCCGACCGCGGCCACGACGGGCACGAATACGCAGCTCGCCCCGATACCCACGCCCAGGCCATAGGCCAGGTAGGCCTGCCAGAGTTCGCCGGCACGCGCCGTCCCGACCAGCCCCGCCGCGATGAACAGGCCACCCGCAACGAGCAGCGGCCCTGGGCCGATGCGGTCGGACAGGGGGCCGGTCACACCGCTCAGGCCGAAGAACAACAGAGCGGTGGCGGAAAAGAACAGCGCGGACCCGCCGTGCCGTGTACCGAACTCCTGCGCCATGGAGGAGAAGAACGCCCCGTAGCTGTACGCGATGCCAAAGGCCACGAACAGCGCCACAAGGGAGAGCCCGCAGGCGAGCCAGGCGGTCGGGGAGTCCAGGGAGGGGGCGTCCTGGTGCTGGCGTGGACGCAGGGTCATCTAGCGCGGTCGACCCAGCAGGCGACCGGCCCCCTTGCGGGTCTGACGCCAGATCTGGCGCAGGCTTCGGGATGACGGGTGGCGCAGCAGCCGGGTCTTGCGGGTTTGCTGCATGGCCGGGATCAGCGTCTCCAGTTCGGCCGTCAGGGCGTCGATGTTGTAGGGCGTTGTGCCATCGAGCCGGGCGGGAATCACCTCCTGTTCGGGCAGGCCGAAGTCCGCGGCGATCGCCTGGCGGGCGGCGGCGATGTTCTGCGCCTTGGGCCGTTCTTCCGGCGGGTCGAGCGTATACGGCGGCTCCCATTCGCGGGCGGGCGACAGGCGATCGATGTGGCTGGCCACGATGCGAATGGGCGGCTGGCGTCGATCCGGGCGCTCTGCAAAGAAGCGCCGTACGGCTTGCAGCGCCTCGTGGTCCGGGGAGCGGTCGGCCTGGTGCGCCGGCGCGACCCATAGCACCAGATCCGCCGTCTGGGCGGCATCAACCAGGGTATCCACGTCCATGCGGTCACCAAGCCCCGGGGTGTCCACCAAAAGCAGTTCCTGGCCGTCCGCGAGGGTCAGCAGGTAGCCCTCCTGCTCGGCGGTCAGCGGCAGCACGTCCGTGGCTGCGCGGTATTCCCCCAGCAGCGCGTTGACCAGCGTGGATTTCCCGGCCTGTGGCTGGCCCACGACCAGTATCTTCGGCCGGCCCGGGAATGCCTCCTCCGCGGGGCCGCTCGCCTGTGCTTCCTGGTCGGCGATCTCGGCCAGGGCGTCGGCATCGTGCTGCAGGCGGCCGGAGTAGAGCTCGATCGCGGCGCGGCCGACTTCCTCGATCCAGATGCGTGCGACCCGTCGCAGCAGGTATTCGCGTGCGCTGCCGGAGAGCTCGTTGAAGAAGCGATCACGCAGCTCCGCGGCCAGGGCGTGGAGGGGATTGGCCAGCCGCGCGATACGGTAGGCCTTGTAGGCCGTGCGCCCGTAGGACAGCCCCGATGCCACCATGGGCCGGTAGCCCCAGACGCGCAGGATCTGGCCCATGCGCAGGCGATCCGACAGCGGTACCTCCTCCAGCAGGATCTTGCGCAGCCGGGCGCTGACCCGCTCGCTGAGCAGCAGGGCCTCGGGCACGGTGAACTCCCAGATGGGGTCTTCCTGTTCCGGGTGATAGTGCGCGGCCACGGTACGCAGGGTCTCTTCGCCCGCTTCCCGCAGGCGGTCGTAGTCGGTGACGATCTCGCCGCTGGCCTGCTCGCTCAGGCGCATCACCTCGGCCCAGGCGGCGTGTTCCAGTGGCGCCCAGTCGCCATCGGCGGGGCGCACGGGCTCGGTCGTCCGTTCGCGGGTGTGGACCTTGATCCGGTGGCGCGCCCACAGCGTCATGCCCCATACGCTTCCGGCGGCGATGGCGGCCGCGGCGATCCAGATCAGCAGGGCATTGTGTTCGTAGAGCCAGAGCAGACCCAGGACGAAGGCCACCACAAAGGGCGACAGCAGCAGGAACGCGGCGAAGGTCACGCCCGTGACCTGCAGACGGGTGAGCCAGCGGCGTTTCATCGCGTGTCGTTCCCCGAGGGCTCGGTCTGGCGGTGCCGGGCGAGGTTCAGGGCCTCGCGCAGGGCGTCGCGATAGGCCTGCTCCACCCCGGCCGTGGCCTCGCGCCCGTCATGTCGCCGGGCCAGGTAGTGGCGTGCGGCATAGCCCAGCGCATAGGTGGTGGCAAAGCTGGTGGCGGCCGCCGCTGCAGCACCTGCAGTCTGACCGTAGACGGGGACCAGCTTGCCGACCTGCCGGGCCCCGTGGCTGAGGCCGAGGCCGAGCAGGGTGCTGGAACCGAGCGCCGCGGAGAACTCGCTCATACTGCGAGAATCCCAGGTGACCCCGTAGATGCTGGCCAGACTGTGCAGCAGTTTCCCCTGGACCGCCGGAACGGAGAACAGGCCCAGCAGGGGGACGGCATCGGTGGTCGCGGCGACGCTGGCGTAGCCGAGGATGTGTGATCGGGCGCGCAGCCGACGGGCATCACCGCCTGCGGACTGGCGCAGCCCCTGCAGGATCACCCCCATGCGTTCCGGAGCCAGGTTCTCCAGGGCATCGAGCAGGGCGTCCAGGCCGTAGTGGGTCGGGGTGAAGCCCTCGTCCTCGGGCGTGATATCGACGGGCACGACCTGCACCGGGCCGGTCCCGGGCAGGTTGCGAAAGGCCTCGGCCTGGGTACGCCGCGCGCGGGCCAGTTCCTCCAGCCCGGGGCTGCGGTCCAGTTCGGCGTAGGGCGGATGATCGCGCCCGTCGGGATAGCCGTCGTGCAGGCAGGTCTGGACCAGCAGGACCGGCCAGTTCGGATGCCGGCGGCGAATGTCCCGCAGGGCATTCAGCACGGGTTCCTGCTGCAGATCCATCGCGCGCGCCACGGCGACCACCATGTGCGCGTGGCCCGCGAGCTCGGCGAGATCCTCGCTGGGGTCGTAGGCGACCTCGCCCAGTCCCCGCGTGTCCAGAAAGCGCAGCACCGGCGCTTCGGCCGGGAAGTCATAGGCGCGTGCCGTCCGGGTGCAGCTCCTGAAACCGGTCCCGATCGCCACGTCGGAGTCGCCGGTGATCGCGCGCACCAGCGTGCTCTTGCCGGACTGCACCTTGCCCAGCAGCCACAGCACGGGGGCCTGCTCGCGCGCTCGCTCGGCCACGACGTCGGCATCGGGGGCCTCGGCCTCGGGTCGCAGGACGGCCTGCATGACTTTGCGCCAGCCGAGGCCCTTCGGCAGGCGCAGGGATTGCCAGGGCAGCTTCATGCTGTGATTCCGTTTCGCGGCATGGAAACCTTTCATCAGTGAAGAAGGCGCAACTGTGCAGGGCTTGTGAGCCAGCCCGCCGCTCAGTGTGCCATGTCTCGGCCAATGTTCGCGGCGGGCGCGGTACACTGAAATGATGAGCGATATCTCCGAAGGCGACCTGTTCGGCCCGGATGCGGGTGGACTGCCCCCCGAGCCCGAACCGGCCGCACAGGGCCCGGACCCGAATGCACCGCTGGCCGAGCGCATGCGCCCGGCGCGGCTGGACGAGATGGTGGGCCAGGATCACCTGGTCGGCCCGGATGCCGCCCTGCGCCAGGCGATCGAGCAGGGGCAGACCCCGTCGATGATCCTGTGGGGCCCGCCGGGTTGCGGCAAGACCACGCTGGCCCGCCTGGTGGCGGCGGCCGGGGCACAGCGTCTGGTGACGCTGTCGGCGGTGCTGGCCGGGGTCAAGGACGTGCGCGCGGTGGTGGACGCGGCCAAGGCCCGGCGACGCAACGGGGTCGGCACGCTGCTGTTCATCGACGAGATCCATCGCTTCAACAAGGGGCAGCAGGATGCCCTGCTGCCGCACATCGAGGACGGGACACTGACCTTCGTGGGGGCCACGACCGAGAACCCCTCATTTGCGCTCAACAGTGCGTTGCTGTCGCGGGCGCGTGTCTATCGCATGGAGTCCGTCGGCGCCGAGGCGATCGAGGCGCTGATTGACCGGGCGCTGAGCGATCCCGAGCGCGGACTCGGGGGGCGCGGGCTGCGGCTGGAGCCCACCGAACGCCAGCGGCTGGCCCGTGCGGCGGACGGCGATGCCCGGCGGGCACTGAACTGGCTGGAGACCGCCTCGGATCTGGCACGTGACGGCGAGATCACCGCCGACGCCCTGCGCGCGGTGATGGGGGCGCAGAGCCTGGCCTTCGATCGCCAGGGCGATGCCTTCTATGACCAGATCTCCGCCCTGCACAAGTCGGTGCGCGGATCCGATCCTGGTGCGGCGGTGTACTGGCTGACGCGCATGCTGGATGCCGGCTGTGACCCGGATTATCTCGGCCGGCGCCTGCTGCGCATGGCCTACGAGGACATCGGGCTGGCGGCCGTAGGGCTGGGTGCTCGGGTGCTGGCGGCCTGGCAGACGATGGAGCGGCTTGGGCGGCCGGAAGGCGATCTCGCGCTGATCCAGGCGGCGATCGAGCTGGCCGCCGCCCCCAAGAGCAACAGCGCCTACACCGCGTTGAACGAGGTCCGCGCCAGCATTCGCGAAACGGGCAGCCCCGGCGTGCCCCTGCATCTGCGCAATGCCCCCACGGAGCTGATGCGTGACGAGGGGTTCGGCGCCGGATACCGCTATGATCATGATGAACCGGACGGTTTCGCGCGCGGGCAGGTCTATCTGCCCGAAGGGCTGGAAGATCAGCGCTTCTATCGGGCGAAACGCGAGGGCACGGAGCGCGCGCTGGCCGAACGGCTGGAGCGACTGCGCGGCGACGGCAAAGAATAGAGACATATGCAGATACATCATCCCGAACGCTGGTGGCTGTTGGCCGCGGTCCTGCTGGCAGGGTCGCTGGTCTGGGTAGCACTGACCACCGAGTGGCCTGATCTGCTGCCGCTGCAGGACGTCGAGGCGTGGCTCGCCAGCTGGGGGATGGGCGCCTACATGATGTTTGTGCTGGCCTTTGTCGTCCTTGCGCTGTTTCCGTTGCCCAGCACCTTCTGGATCCTGCTGGGAGGGGCGCTGTTCGGGCCGTTCACCGGCGGGGCCCTGAGCCTGCTGGCGGCGACCATCGCTGCGATTATCGCGTTCATGCTGGCGCGCACCCTGCTGCAACCCTGGCTGGAACCGCGTCTGGGTCCGCGCAGCGCACGGCTGCGCGAGGATGTGGAGGCCGAGGGCTGGCGCGTGGTCGCACTGACACGGCTGGTGCCGGTCTTCCCGTTCGCCCCGACCAACTACGCCCTGGGCCTGGTGCGTATGCCGCTGACCGTGTTCACGATCACGACCCTGGTCGCATTGATCCCCAGCCTGTTCGCCTATGCCTGGCTGGGCCACGCTACGCGCGAGATGGTGGCGGGTGATACGGACAACCGGGTCCAGCTGGGGCTGGCGATTCTCGCCGTGCTGGCCCTGCTGCTGTTGCTGCCTCGGCTGTTGCGCCGGATCTGGCAGGGGCAGAAAGCCGTCCAGTCGCCAGCCTGAGTCCCGTAGCAACCATGTCGCGGGAGTCACCCTTCCTGTCCGTGATCATCCCGGTACTGAACGAAGCCGAATCTCTCCCGCCCTTGCTGGATACCCTGGGCGAGATCCTCGACTGCGAGGTGATCGTGGTCGACGGCGGGAGCACGGACGGGACTCTCCAGCAGGCAGGGCAATGCGGTGTGAGTGTGCTGTCCAGCGCCCCGGGGCGCGCACGGCAGATGAATGCCGGCGCCGAGCGCGCCCGAGGCGAGGCGCTCTGGTTTCTGCATGCCGACACCACGTTTCCGGACGGAGCCGGGGTGGCGGTGCATGCCCTGCGCGACGCGGTGGCCCGGGACGATCGCGCCTGGGGACGTTTCGACGTCCGCCTGTCGGGCGGTCGCGGAATATTCGCGCTGATCGCCGCGATGATGAACCTGCGCTCGCGTCTGAGCGGGATCGCGACCGGGGATCAGGGCATATTCATTACACGCTCGGCGTTCGATGCCGTAGGCGGCTGGCCGGACCAGCCGCTGATGGAGGACATCGAGCTCTCGCGGCGGCTGAAGCGATCGGTGGGGCGCCCAAGGTGCCTGCGCACGTGGCTGGTCACGTCGTCCCGGCGCTGGGAGCGGCAGGGCGCATGGCGCACGATCTGGCTGATGTGGCGGTTGCGCCTGGCCTACTGGCTGGGTGCAAACCCGGACGGGCTGGCGCGACTTTATCGTGGTGATGCCTGAACGTCGGCCGACGGATGCGCCGCGCGTGCTGGTCTTTGCCCGCGCGCCCGAGCCGGGCCGGACCAAGACGCGGCTGATTCCCGCGCTGGGTGCCAAGGGCGCCGCACGGCTGCACGAGCGGCTGCTGGAGCACGCGCTGGACGTGGCCCGTCAGGTGGCACCGGACCATGTGGAGCTGTGGTGCACCCCGGATACCGATCATCCGTTCCTCGAGCGTTGTGCGGAACGCTTTGGCTGTTCCCTGCACAGCCAGGTGGGTGATGACCTCGGGGCCCGCATGCGCCATGCACTGGAGGTGGGGCCGTTTCCGGCACTGGTGATGGGGTCCGATGCCCCGACGCTGGGTGTCGGGGACCTGGTCGCTGCACGTAAGGCGCTGGCTGAAGGGGCGGATGTGGCACTGATCCCGGCGCTGGATGGTGGCTATGTGCTGCTGGCCGCCGCGCGGCCCGTCCCCGGGCTGTTCGAGGCCGTCGAATGGGGCAGCGATCGGGTGCTGGAACAGACCCGTGAGCGGGCCCAGGCGCAGGGTCTTGTCTGGGCGGAGCTGGAAGCGCGGGCGGACATCGACCGACCGGAGGACCTGGTGCACTGTCCGCCGGTGCTCCTGCGTGGCATTGGGGCACCTCGAGAGTCCCCGATCCCAGAGCAGTCGCAAGTCGGCCCAGGCTTCGGGTAGGATGCGCGCCATGAAAGCCTTTGTTGCCTGGGTCGACCGTTCCCCACTGTGGTTGTTTGCACTGTTCGTGGCCACCCTGGGGCTGTCGCCCTATGTCCCCGAACCGCACATCGTCGAGAAGATCCGCTGGCTCTTCCAGGGCGAGCTGACCCGTCCGATCGATATCCTCGACCTGATCATGCACGCCATTCCCTGGCTGCTGATGGCCTTCAAGCTCTATCGCATGAGCATTACGTCGAAAGGCGCTTCCTGACTCGGCGTCTCCTTGAGGCTTGTGGGAACTCGACGGTCCCGACTTGGGTCGCTACGGTGCCTGCCACTTTGACGTGACCAAGGAGAGTCCCATGCGTTTTATTGTTGCTGTTACCGCCGGTACTGACGACCCGACCCGCGCCACTCTCGGCATGATTGCCGCGAACGTGGCCAAGCAGCAGGGCCATGACGTGACCGTCTGGCTGCAGGGCGAGGCCGTGAACATCGCCAACCGCAATGTCTACGACAAGATCGTCGGCCACAACATGCCGGCGATGAAGGACATCGTGGATTCGCTGGTCGAGGAAGGCGTCCCGTTCTGGGCCTGCGAGGCCTGCGCCAAGGGCCGCGACGTCGGCGAGCACAACTTCCTGCCGAACGCCGAGATGGCCGGCATGGGTCAGTACGTCCAGGCCGTTGCCGATTTCGACCGCTCCATGAGCTTCTGATCGAGCGGGCCGGTCCGCGGGCGGGGGCGTGAGCCCCCGCTCGCTTCTAGAATGGTTTTTCGGCGGGTACTGCACGTGGTGGTTGGCTGTTCAGTGAGGTCGTTTCAGACGGACAGCGGCCACATCACTCGCTATCCATTCCTTTCTCGAAGTCAATGCTGAGCTTTTCGACGTCTCGCGACTGCGCGAGACATGAGCGGTGAGTGGGGCTCAGTCTGTGCTCGGGTCTCAGTGACCGTCGTGGCCGGCGTACATCGCCTCGATGGCCTCGTTGTAGTGCTCGACGATCACCGGGCGCTTGAGCTTCATGGTCGGCGTCAGCATGCCGTTGTCTACGGACCAGGCCTCGTGGGTCACATGCACATGGCGGATCTTGGCGTAGCCGGGGAAGTCGCGTAGCTGGTACTGGATGCGCTGCAGCAGGGCGCGTTCGGCCTTGCGCGGCAGCCGCCCGTCGGCCTCGGCGTCGAGGCCGTGGTCGCTGGCGAACGAGGCCCAGGCCTCCGGTTCCGGAACGACCAGGGCGGTCAGGAAGGAGCGGTTGTCGCCGACGATCATCACCTGGTCGAACAGCGCATCCAGCGCGATCGCCATCTCCATGTCGGCCGGCGGGACCTTCTCGCCGTTGGTCAGCACCAGGATGTCCTTGATGCGACCGGTGATGAAGACATGCCCGCTGTCGTCGATGCGGGCCTGGTCACCACTGTGCAGCCAGCCGTCCGCGTCGATGGTCTCGTGGGTGGCCTCCGCATTTTTCCAGTAGCCGAGCATCACGCAGGGGCTGCGGGTGAGCAGTTCGTCCATCTCGCCAATCTTCACCTCCACCCCGGGCAGCGGCTTGCCGATCGAGGCGGGCAGGTTGTTGTCCGGGGTGTTCACGGTGACCACCGGGCTGGCCTCGGTCATCCCGTAGCCGTGCAGGACCGGCAGGCCCAGGCCGATAAAGAACTGGGCGATCGGCGGTGGGAGGGGGGCGCCGCCGCAGACCGCGAAGCGCAGCTCGCCGCCCAGGCGGTCCAGTACCTTGCGCGCGACGATGCGCTCGAGTACGGGCCAGAGCAGGAAGCCGGGAGACCATCCGCCCCGGCCCTGCTGGTGCTCGAAACGCTTCCAGCCGATATTGACGGTCGCCTTGAACAGGGCGCGGCCGAGGCCCGATTTCTGTTTCAGGCCGGCCTGGATGCGGCCGTGTACGCGTTCGTAGATGCGTGGTACCGAGATCAGCACGGTGGGGCGCACGTTGACCAGGTCCTCTCCCAGGGCCTGAATGGAGCGCGCGAAGGCGACCTCGGCACCGATCAGCATGGGCATGTACAGCCCGGCGGTGCGTTCCAGCATGTGCGACAGCGGCAGGAACGAGAGGAAACGGTCGGCGGGCGACAGCGGGCCGGTCTGCGAGGAGGCCCAGGCGTTCTCCAGGATGTTGCGGTGCGAGAGGATCACGCCCTTGGGGCGCCCGGTGGTGCCGGAGGTATAGACGATCGTGGCCATGGCCTCCGGATCGAGGTCCGGGTGGTGGAACTCGGTGCCCTCGTGCCGCGCGAGCCAGTCTTCCAGCTCGATCACGCGCTCGTCGTCGGGCTCCGTATCCTCGCCGCCGATGTTCACGATGCGCCGTAGCGATGGCATGTTCTCGAAGTGCTCGGACAGCCGTCGACTGTGGGCGCTCTCGCCCAGCAGAAGGATGCGCGCCTGCGTCTGGCCGATGATGTAGGCGACGTTGTCGGGACGATCGTCGGTGTACAGCGGGACCGGGACCAGCCCCAGCCCCATCGCCGCTTGGTCAAACGCGACCCACTCGCGTGAGTTGCCGAGCATCAGTGCCACGCGTTCGCCAGGCTTGAGGCCCTCCGCAGCCAGCGCGGCCTGCCAGCGATCCACCATCGTTCCCATCTCGCGCCAGGAGGTCTGCTGCCACCCTCCGCTTTCGCTGTTGTACTGGCGATAGGCCGGGGCATCCGGCGTCTGCTCGACGCGGACACGGAACAGCGAGGGGAGGGTCGGGGCCTGGTCGGGACGGATCGCGGAATCGGACATCGGCGCGTCTCGCAGCTTGGAGTATGTTCGGGACGTTAGAGGACCCGGACCTGTGCGGCAACCTTGGCGTCTGTGGCGTTCTACAGTCCCAGCGGGTGGGCGGCGGGCCGGTAGGCGACCGCACCAATCACCAGGCTGATACCGATCAGCGCGATGATGCCGCCACCGGCAAGCCCGAAGGCCGGGCCTACGTAGGTCAGGCGGCCGACGCGCGTCGGGCCCAGCCAGCGGCGGGTCCAGTCGCGTGCGGAGACGGCCAGTGTGGCCAGAACGGATACCGTGGCCGCGGTTCCCAGCGACATCGCCAACACGGCCAGCACGCCAGCCCAGGCCAGACCCAGGGCCGCCGAGACCGCCATGATCAGCACCGCGCCGGAGCAGGGGCGGATACCCACAGCCGCGACCGTACCCCACCAGGTCCCGCTGTGGTTCGGGTCGACATGATGCGGGGTGCCGCAGCCGCAGTGATCGTCGTGGGTGTGGTGGTCATGGTGGTGATGGTCTGCGTGCTCATGCCGGGCCTCCGCACGTGCCTGGGCATGGGCCTTGTGCAGGCGCCAGGCGTGGCGCAGGGCACGCAGCATCAGCCAGACCCCCAGCAGGGCGACCAGCGCGAAACTGGCGATCTCCAGGGTGCGCACCTGGCCCAGCGTATCGCGCGCCAGCCAGCCGAGCAGGCCGATCAGCACCCCGACCAGCACAATGGCCGTGACCCCCTGGGCCAGTGCCGAGACGGTGGAGAGCAGGATGCCGCGTTTCAGGTTCTGGGGCTGGGTCAGCAGATAGGCGCTGATGACCGCCTTGCCATGGCCGGGGCCGGCCGCGTGGAAGACGCCGTACAGCAGGCTGACCAGGATCAGGGCGCCGGCCGTCTGGGCGGTGGGGGCGTCGCGCAGGGCGTGCAGTCCCTGAGTGAGGTCGCGATGCAACTGGCGCTGCGTCTGCAGCATCCAGGCGGTGACGCGCTCCAGTGCCCCGGGTGGATCGGCAAGTGTCTCGGGTACCGGTGCGGTGGCGGTATCCGGCATGGCCGAGCGTTCCTCGGCCTCGGTTTCGCCCGCAGGGGTGCCGCCGCCCAGCGGATGGGCCGATTCGCCGGCGTGGGCGCTGAAAGCGCCCAGCAACAAGAAGAGCCCCAGGGCCAGGAGGACCAGGGGGCCAGTGAGGCCGTGAAGTCGATGGGCGGGGGCGACGATCATATCGTTACACTATAACGCTGTCCTGCGGATTCATCGAACGGTTTTCGTTCTAATCCTGTGTGGTCGCGCTCAGTCCGAACGGTTCCGGCATTGCAGGGTGGCGGTCTCGGCAAAGTGGCGTCCGAGATTGTCGACAGGACTGCGGTCCTGACGTTCCAGGGTGGCGGCATAGCGCATCAGTTGCGGGTCCGGGCGCGCCTCTTCGATCTGTACCTCGCAGCCCTGGCGATTCTCGATATGCACCACGTCGTCCGCGTCGTGCAGGACCTCGATCCAGTAGGTCGGGTCGAATACGCGATAGGTGAAGCCGCTGGCATCCTCGAGGGCGTGCTCGGCCAGCGGCAGGTCGAAGCGCAGATAGAGCCGCCGGTCCTCCAGCGAGAGCCGGGCGTTTTCCGCCCGGGGTACCGCGATCTCCGCGTCGTCGTG
This sequence comes from Thioalkalivibrio sp. ALRh, assembly GCF_000381425.1. NCBI lineage: Bacteria > Pseudomonadati > Pseudomonadota > Gammaproteobacteria > Chromatiales > Ectothiorhodospiraceae > Thioalkalivibrio > Thioalkalivibrio sp. ALRh. The sequence continues at coordinate 460,211 of NZ_KB906519.1, read as the reverse complement.
GCGCAGCTCGGTGAAGTAGTCGTAGGCGGCCAGGTTTTCCAGCATGCGCTCGGCGACCCGATCCAGCGCCTCGTCGATGCCGATATCGCCTTCCAGGTCCCGGGTCATCTCTTCCAGCAGCATGTGGCTGTAGGTCGGATCGATCAGCCAGGCCTGCTGCATGCGCTCCAGCTGGCCGTTGTCGTCGAACACCAGCCCCACGCGCAGGTCGATCCAGGCGTGGGGGTGTGCCAGCGCAAGGCCCGGGATCAGTAGCGCCAGGCCCAGCAGGAGTCGCCGGATGAGGCGTCGGGCCATGTTCAGGCGACGCTCCCGCTGCGCTGCCAGCGTGTCCCCTCCGGGGTGTCCTCGAGTTCGATCCCGCGGGCGGTGAGCTCGTCGCGGATGGCGTCGGCGGTGGCGAAGTCGCGGTTCTGGCGCGCGGCCTGGCGGGCGGCGATGCGTTCCTCCACCCAGGCGGCGAGTTCGTGGTCCTCGCCATCCCCCTGGAACCAGGCCGTCGGGTCCTGCTGCAGCAGTCCGAGCAGCCCGGCGCCGGCCATCAGTTCGCCCTTCAGGCGGGCCCGTTCGGCCGCGTCGCCAGCCGCGGCCAGGGCATCCGCCAGGCGGTGCAGGGCGGTGATGCCGCCGGGGGTGTTCAGGTCATCCAGCAGCGCCGTGAACACCGGGGTCTCGGCGGCGTTCACGGGGGCCGGTTCGACATCGGCGTGGTCGCGCAGCACGCGGTAGAGCCCGTTCAGGGCATTGCGCGACTGGTTCAGCGTGTCCTCGGAGAAGTTCAGCGGCGCGCGGTAGTGGCGCGACAGCAGCGCCATGCGCAGGACCTCGCCCGGATAGGCCTGCAGCAGGTCGTGCAGCAGCTGGAAGTTGCCCAGCGACTTGGACATCTTCTCGCCGTCGATGGTCACGTGCCCGTTGTGCACCCAGTAGCGGGCGTAATGCGTGCCGTGCTCCGCGCAGCCCTCCGCCGCGCAGCCCTGGGCGATCTCGTTCTCGTGGTGGGGGAAGACCAGGTCGTGCCCACCACCGTGGATGTCGATCATCGCGCCCAGGTGGCTGCGGATCATCGCGGTGCATTCGAGATGCCAGCCGGGGCGGCCATAGCCCCAGGGGCTGTCCCAGCCCGGTTCGCCTTCGGCGGCCGGCTTCCACAGCACGAAGTCGCCGGGGTGGCGTTTGTAGCTGGCGACCTCGACCCGGGCGCCGGCCTGCATGTCCTCCAGCGTGCGCCCGGACAGCGCGCCATAGTCTGGATAGGAGGTGACGTCGAATAGCACGTGCCCCTCGGCCGGGTAGGCATGGCCGCGCTCGATCAGCCGTTCGATCAGCTCGACCATCGGCTGGATGTGATCCGTGGCGCGCGGCTCGAGGGTCGGCGGTAGCGTGCCCAGCTCGGCGATGTCCTCGTGGAAGGCTCGGGTGAAGCGCTCGGTCAGCGCGGCGATCGGTTCGCCGTTCTCCGCCGCGGCCTTGTTGATCTTGTCGTCGACGTCGGTGATGTTGCGCGCGTAGATCACGTGCTCCGGGCCGTACAGCTCGCGCAATACGCGAAACAGCACGTCGAACACCACCACCGGGCGGCCGTTGCCCACGTGTACCCGGTTGTAGACGGTGGGGCCGCAGACATAGAGCGTGACGCGTTCGGGGTCCTGCGGACGAAAGGGCTCGTCGCGCCCGCCGAGCGTGTTGTGCAGGATCAGCTCGCGGCCGGGGTTGGCGCTCATTTCGTGTCGTCCTTGTGGCCGTACAGGGTCTCGGGGGCGATCTCCGGGTCGCTGGTGATCACGGCCTCGTCGTTGTCGATCTGCACGTAGAAGCAGCTGCGCCGGCCGGTATGGCAGGCGGGGCCGGTCTGGTCGACCTTCAGCAGGATGGTGTCGCCGTCGCAGTCCAGGTGCAGCGATTGCAGCTGCTGCACCTGACCCGACTGCTCGCCCTTGCGCCACAGCGCCTGGCGCGAGCGCGAGTAGTAGCACACGCGCCCGGTGCGCAGGGTCTCGTCCAGCGCCTCGCGGTTCATCCAGGCCATCATCAGGACCTCGCCGCTGTCGAACTGCTGGGCGATCGCGGGGATCAGGCCGTCCGAATTCAGCTTGAGTTTTTCCAGCACCTCGGCGGCTGGCTGGCGGGTGCTGCGCGAGGCTTTTTCCAGTGTCTTGAACATGTACGCCGGCATAGCGGAAACCAGCGCCAAGGGTACCATTCTGCGCCCGTGATGAGCAGAACGGGACGCGCATCCCGATGCGACTTCCGGGAAAACCGTTGTGGCCCGATATCGAATGCAAACAGCGAGCACGGGCCGTTGGCAGCCTGTGCCTTGGAAGCCCTTGCATCCCCGGGCCGGCTGGTCGATCCTCAAACGAAATTAGCAACACGCAGGCGGATTTCTGCGCGGGCTGGGGAACGGGATTGAGGCGCGACACGAGGGACAAGGCCGGTATTCCCGACAGAGGAGTGAGTGCCTGGCGTACCGCCAGCTGGGTGGCACTGGTCTATCTGGCGCTCGGGCTGCTGTGGATTGGGCTGTCCGACAAGGCGTTGCTGTGGCTGGTGGACGATATCCAGTTGCTGGGCTGGTTGCAGACGGTCAAGGGCTTTTTCTATGTCACTGTGACCGCACTGGTCCTCTTTCTGCTGTTGTACTGGGTGCTCGCGGCCCGTGACCAGGCCTCGGCCGAAGCCCGTTATCTGACCGAAGTGGTCAATCGCTCGCCGGTAGTCGCCATCGAGTGGGCCGCGCGTCCCGGCTGGCCGGTGGTGTATGTGTCCCCGAATGTGCGGCGCTGGGGCCTCGAGCCGGAGGATTTGCTGTCCGGTGCGGCGGACTATGCGCAACGGATTCACCCGGACGACCGGGAGGCCATCATCAAGGACGTGCACCGGCATATGGAACGCGGGCCGGACGAGTATGTGCAGTACTACCGCCTGGATGTCGGGGAGACGCGCTGGATCTGGGTCGAGGATCGGACCTGGCTGGAGCGGGACTCCGGTGGCGAGATCCTCGGCTTTCACGGCCTGCTGACGGATGTAACCGAACGGGTCGAGGCCGAGCGTGGCCTGCGCGACAGCGAGAAGCGCTTTCGGGCCATCTTCGACAACGTGCAGGAGGGTATTCTGCTGCAGGACTTCGAGACGGGTGCCTTTGTCGGAGCGAATGCCGCGTCGCTGGCCATGTATGGCTACGAGCACGAGGCGATTCTGCGTTGCACGGTCAGCGATCTTAGCGCCCAGGAGCCCGGCTACGAGGTCGAACGCCAGCAGGCCTTGATCAACCGCGCGCGACATGGCGAACAACTGTCGTTCGAGTGGCGCGCTCGCCACCGTGACGGCCATGTCTTCTGGGTGGAAGCGAATCTGCAGGCAACCGAGATCGCCAACGAACGTCTGCTGCTGGTGACCCTGCGCAATATCGAATCACGCAAGAAGGCCGAGCAGGCGTTGAATCGCCAGGTGGATCGCCTGGCACGCGCCGAGCGTCATGCGGGCCTCGGTTCATGGGAGTACGTGGTCGAGACTGGTCGCCTGTGGTGGTCCGATCACCTGTATGACCTGATGGGGCTGGATTCTCGCCACCATACGCCCAGTCTGAGCGAAGTCTGGAATGTGCAGTTCGACCCGGATGCCGGAGATGCGGAAGAACTGCGAGAGGTCTTGCGTAAGCTGGCCCCCGGTCAGGAGGGTGTTGGGCGGCGGTTCCGGCTGCGGCGGCATCCCTCGCGCGGCGAAGAGCGCTGGTTCAGCCTGGTGGTGGACTCGGTGGTCCAGGGCGACGACGGTCTGCACGCGGTCCAGGGGACGATGCTGGATATCACGGATCTGTAGCGGGAAGAGTCGTTATGTCGGGGGGTGACAGCGGAAGGGCCCAAATACGGTCCCGCTGTGACCGAAACAGCGGTTTGACCTCTTCCGCTTGAAGTAGTCGCCCGTTCGCGCTCACGGGGTGCGAGCGTACAATGGCGAGCTGATTCCCCGTTCGCCGGAGCTCTCGATATGTCGTCCCAGCCGCACCCCACCGCCATGCGTTCCCTGACCTTCCACGGCCTGACCCCGGGGCCGCGGCTGATCGTGCTGGGTGCGGTGCATGGCAACGAAACCTGCGGCACGCAGGCGGCCGAGCGGTTGCATGACGAGCTGGAGAGCGGCGAGCGTCGCCTGCAGTGCGGGACGCTGACGCTGGTCCCGCGCACGAATCCGCTGGCCTACGAGCTGGGGCAGCGCATGGGCGAGCGCAACCTGAACCGCAACTTGCGCGTGACCGAGGACCCGCAGGACTTCGAGGACCGCATCGCCAACGTACTGTGCCCGCTGCTGGCGGCGCACGACGTCCTGCTGGATCTGCACTCGTTTCATACCGGCGGTCAGCCGTTCATCATGCTGGGCCCGCGGAACAACGAGGGCGGACTGGAGGACTTTGCCCGTGCCCGCGAGGAGGAGGCCCTGGCCGCCTGCCTCGGCCCGCGGCGCATGGTCGAGGGCTGGCTGGATACCTACGCGCGCGGGGTCGCCCGGCGCATGAAGAACCCGAACGCCAGTCACCGCGCGCAGATGCTGTCCACCGACCCCAGCTACGGCATCGGCACCACCGAGTACATGCGCTCGCAGGGCGGCTACGGCGTGACGCTGGAATGCGGCCAGCACGACGACCCGCAGGCCCCGGTGGTCGCCTATAACGCGATCCTCAATACCCTGGCCCACCTCGGCATGATCGAGGCCCCGGCCACGCCCGGGCAGGACGACCCGGAGGTCCTGCGCCTGGTCGAGGTGATCGACCGCGACCACCCCGATGACCGGTTCGTGCGCGAGTGGAAGAGCTTCGACCCCCTGCACGAGGGTGATGTGATCGGAGTTCGCGCGGACGGGACCGAGGTGAAGGCCCCGGCCGACGGCTTTATCGTGTTTCCCAACCCCAGCTCGCTGCCGGGCAACGAGTGGTTTTATCGCGCCGAGTTCAGTGACCGCCGCGTGATCTAACGTCCCGTGGAGTTCGCCTTCTCCGGCGTTGCCGTATTGCTGCTTGCCGCCGGGTTCTTCGCTGGTGCCTTGAATGCCCTGGCCGGGGGCGGCAGCTTTCTTACGCTGCCGGCCCTGATGGCCGTGGGGGTCCCGCCGGTGGCGGCCAATGCCACCGGGACCGCCGCATTGCTGCCCGGGTACGCCGCCAGCCTGCTGGTGGACCATCGACGCCTGCGTACCCTCTGGCGGGATCTGAGAATGCGCCTGCTGGCGCTGTTCCTGATCGTGGGTGTGCTGGGCGGGGCGCTGGGTGCGGCCCTGCTCCTGCTGACGGGGGATGCGCGTTTTCGGGCCTTCATCCCCTGGCTGCTGTTGCTGGCGACCCTGCTGTTCGCGTTGGGTCCGTGGCTGCAGCGTCGCGCGGCCCATGCGGCCCGCCCGGCACTGGCCCGGGTGGCGGGCGCGGGGCTTGGCTGCGTCTACGGTGGCTATTTCAACGGCGGGGTCGGCATCCTGCTGCTGGCGATCCTGCGGGGGCAGGGGATGGCCGACCTGGCACAGGCTAATGCCCTGAAGAACCTGCTCTCCACGGTGCTGACGCTGATTGCCGTCGTGGTCTTTGTCGTGGGTGGACAGGTGGTTGCGACCGGGCTGCTGGCCGTCGGGGCCGGGGCCATTCTCGGCGCCCGGGTCGGGATTGGGCTACTGGGGGTTCTGCCCGAACCGTGGTACCGGCATCTGGTTACGCTGGTGGGTGCCGGTACTACGGTGCTCTTCTTCGTCGATCCGGTCTGGCTGGGGTAGTGCTCTGGCGTTGGGTTGATGCAATTCGCGGGGCTCATTGCATCCTACGGTCATCTCGGAGGGGAGCTCGGGCGCGTAGGATGCGATGAGCGTAGCGAATCGCATCGGTTGCCCGGGCCGTCCCCCTGACTTATTGCGCGATACGCTGAGGGCCGGTGCGAGCCTGCTGCAGGGCCTGGTCGAAGTTGTCCAGCGCCTGGGCGTCGGTCTCCGGAAGGATGGCCTCGATGCGCGGGCGGGTGCCGGCGGCGGGCGCTTCCATGGCCTCGAGTCCGCCGTCGCCCGTCACGCGGTTGATGCGCTGCCAGCCCTGATCGGTCAGCACCAGACCCTTGAGGCGTTCTCCGGTGAAGCCGCTCACCAGCGTCTCCAGGACCGTGTGGTCGAACGCCTGCCCCTCGGGCAGCAGCCAGCTGCGGCCCAGGTAGCCATCGCCCCGGGTGTCGATGGTCACGGGTTCGTACCCGTGCTCGTTGGGTGCATGACCATGACCATGGTCGTGGTCGTGGTCGTGGTCGTGGTCGGGCGTGTCACCCGCGGATAGAAACGCCCGAGCCTCCGGGAACAGGGCCCCGCCGCGTTCCAGCCGGGGGTGCTCCAGCCACGCCGGTTCCACACATCCCTGGGTCGTCTCGACCACCAGCGGACGTGGTGGCGGCATGGCAGCGACAAACGCCTGCAGGGCCTCGCGATCCGCCTCGCTGTAGAGGTCCGCCTTGTTGGCCAGCAGGACATCGGCCAGTGCGATCTGGTCGTTCCAGTTCGGGTGTTCGCGGTGGCGGGGCGAGGATAGGTGGCGGGCGTCCATGACCGTGATCGTGGCGCGCAGGTCCAGCACGCCATCGTAGGGGGGCTGGGTGAGGGTGCGGATGATCTCGGCCGGGTGCCCGAGCCCGGTGGGCTCGATCAGGATGCGGTCGGGGTGCTGCGAGCGGATCAGCCGGTTCAGGCCGACGGTGAACATCTGCGCGGAGACGCAGCAAAGGCAGCCGCCGGGGATCTCCTCCAGCGCGACGCCGGTATCCGCGAGCAGGCCGCCGTCTACGCCGATCTCGCCGAATTCGTTGACCAGCACGGCCCAGTGCTCGCCCTCGGGGCGCAGTGCGAGCAACTGGCGGATGGTGGTCGTCTTGCCCACCCCCAGAAAGCCGGTAACCAGGTGGGTAGGGATGTCGTGGTGGGTGGTCATGTGGTGTTGGCCAGGTTGGCGGGCGGACCCGGGCAGCGGGCACGCCACGCGATTGGTTTCGGTTCAGTCGTCGGCGCGCAGTTCGCCCTGATAGAACGCCTCGGCGTCGTTGAACAGGGCTTCGTTGGTGTCCGCCCGCATGTACAGCATGTGCCCGCCCGGGTAGGCGCGCGGGATGATGCGCGAGTCGGCCTCGTCGCCGGCGGCGAACGCGATCTGGCCCAGCAGCCACTCGGTGGTGAAGTAGGGCGTGATCAGATCTGCCTCGCCATGCACGCTGAAGATCCGGAAGTCGCGGTTGAGCGAGAGGGCGGTGGCCAGCTCGTCCATCGCGGTGAAGTGTCCCTCGCGGCCGCTGGCCTCCCAGTCCCAGGCCCGGAACACGTCGCGACTGAGCAGGCGGTACTGGTGCCCGTGTTCCCAGTCCAGGGTGTTGCGCAGGTGGTCCAGCATCGCGGTGGACAGCGGGGCGGTCAGGCCGTCCAGGATCGCATCGGCTTGCGGCATGATGTTGGTGGGCACCGGGTCGAGGTTGTCGATGCCGCCGTCGTACAGGCTGACCAGCCGGCCTTCGTCCATCAGCAGGCCGCGCTGGGTCATGTCCAGCGTGATGCGTCCCCGTGTGGCCTTCAGGCGATCGCGCGACAGTCCGGTAAAGCGGGCGACCTCGCCGATCCAGTCGTCGTCGATCTGCCCGGGGTGGATCAGACCCTGCAGGTAGTCGCCCAGGGCGAAGGCCTCGGCCTCTTCCAGGCTGGGCGGGTCATCGCCCAGGCGACCCTGTGCCTTCGCGGCGGCGGTGATCGCCGGCAGGCTCAGGGCCCAGCCGATCGGGCGGGCGGTGCCGTGTTCCAGCATGCCGTAATCCAGCGCGGGCGAGATCAGCACTGTGCCGCTCAGGCTGATGCCGGAGCCCTTGGCAATGCGCGCCGGCAACGCGGCGGCGCGGTAGCCCCCGTAGCTTTCGCCTGCCAGGTACACCGCGTCGCCACGCCGGCCGTGTTCATCCAGCCAGCGTTCCAGCGTCTCCTCCATCGCGGCCAGGTCGCCGTCGCGGGAGAAGTACTGATCGGCTTCGCCGCCCATCACGCGCGAGAAGCCGGTCCCGACCGGGTCGATAAAGACCAGATCGGTAAACGCCAGCCAGGTCTTGGGATTGTCGACCAGCCGGGGCGGCGTGGAGGCGGCCAGACCCTGGTCGTCGGTCTCCAGTACCCGCGGCCCCAGGCCGCCCACGTTCAGGTAGGCCGAGGCCGCGCCGGGCCCGCCGTTGACCATGAAGGTGACCGGACGATCTTCGTCGCTGTCCACCGTGTAACTGACGGTAAACACCCGGGCATCGGGGTCGTCCATCGACTCGCCCAGCGGGACATAGCCGACCGTGGCCTGGTAGTCCAGCGTGCTGCCGTCGAGCAGTTCCAGCGAGTGCTCGGTGGTCACGGCCTCGGGCAGGGGGGGCGTCGGTTCAGTCTCGTTGGCCAGCAGGGGAGCGGACATCCCGGGACCGATCAGCAGGCCGAGCGCCAGCCCGTAGAACGGGCTGGCGCTGGTGCGCGATGCAGGTGTGGGTTTGAGCGGGCGTCGTGGCGGCGCCGTTATCAGCATTGAGCGGTCTCCTCGTGATCGGGGCAGTCATGGCGTACGACACGGTCATCGTCCAGCCATTCCATGATCCCGTCGGTCACGTTGTAGATCTTGTCGTAGCCGAGCCCCTCCGACAGGGCCTGGGCGAGTGCGCTGGTGCGGTTGCCGACGCGGCAGATCAGGATCACCTCGTCGTCGGAGTCGACCAGCGCGGTGAACTTGCTGCCGAACTCCGGGTTGAGGCTGCCGTCTTCCTCGAACGCGGTGATGCGATGGCTGCCTTCCACCACGCCCGTCTCGGCCCACTCGTCCGGGCGACGGATGTCGACGATGGTGACCCCCTCATCCAGCTTCTCGGCCAGTCCCTCGTTGTCCAGGCCGGTGAACGGGGCGCGCTGGACCTCGACGACCTCGAGTTCGAAGCGAAGGGTGGCGTTCGGCGGGATGATGTTGCCGGCGCCGCGCTCGCCGTAGGCCAGCTCCGGCGGGATGATCGCCTCGCGCTTGCCGCCCTCGCGCATGCCCTTCACCGCCTGCTCGAAGCCGGGGATCGTCTGGCCGGACCCGATGGTCACGGACAGGGGCTGGCCGCCGCGGCTGGAGTCGAACTCGGAGCCGTCTTCCTCGAGGCGTCCGACATAGTGGACCAGGGCCGTGTCGTGCCGTACGAGTTCGGGGCCCTCGCCCTCCTCGATGTCGCGAATCTCGATGCTGTCGGCCAGCGCGAAGGCCGGGGTCAGGAACAGGGCGAACAGAAACCAGGCTTTCATCATTTTATCCTTATAAATTGCAAGTTTTTGTTTTACATGCCGGCTTTTACCAGACCAGAAAACTCCTTCCAAAATTCCTTGGAAAAACTTTGAAATTCATTTGAACCTGATCTAAATGATTCAGGGATCCCTGAATCGACAAGGCCTTGTTGAGGGGGATCTTGACCGCAAGGATCCGTGTGACGGAGGAGCATATGACCAGGAAACAAGAAAACCAATTCTGGGATCGCCTGCGAGGCGTAACGGAAGACGCCGGGGCGGACCCGCAGACCCTCGAGATCTTTGACGAAGCCGTCTCCCGGCGTCGTTTCATGGGCCGCATGGGCGTGGGCGGCGCTGCCCTGACGCTGTTCGGCTTTGGTGCCGGCACCGACGCCGCGATGCGCGGCCTGTTCGGGCGTGGCCTGATCCCGGCTGCCTGGGCGGACGAAGCGAATGGCCTCGAGGACGAGCAGGCGAAGTCCGCGATGTCCGACGCCGGCAAGGAGGATGGCCTGATCGTCCATAACGATCGCCCGTTGAACGTCGAAACCCCGCCGCACCTGCTGGAAGACGAGGTTACCCCGGCCAGCCGTCATTTCATCCGCAACAACGACCTGATCCCGCAGCAGGCGCTGGATCGCGACCCGAATGGCTGGTCGCTGAAGATCGACGGCGAGGTGCATGAAGAGCTGGAGATCGGTCTCGACGACCTGAAGAGCATGGACAGCAAGGACCTGGTCCTGCACATCGAGTGTGGCGGCAACGGCCGTGCGAACTTCGACCCGCAGCCGCGCGGCAACCCCTGGGACCGCGGTGCGGTGGGTAACGCCAAGTGGACCGGCGTGCCGCTGAAGGACATCCTCGAGCGGGCCGGCGTGAAGGACAGCGCCGTCTACACCGCGCACGAGGGCTACGAGCCGATCCTCGGTGACCGCGGTCCGTTCTCCCGTGGCGTGCCGATCGACAAGGCGATGGAAGAGCACACCATCGTGGCCTATGCGATGAACGGAGAGGACATCCCTGCGACCCACGGCTTCCCCGTGCGTCTGGTGGTGCCGGGCTGGTACGGCTCCTGCTCGCACAAGTGGCTGAACAAGATCACGCTGCGCGATCAGGAACACGACGGCCGCGGCATGACTGGCTACTCCTACCGCATGCCCAAGTATCCGGTGGCCCCGGGCGAGCGCCCGCCGGAAGAGGACATGAAGGTCGGCGGCCCGTGGCTGATCAAGTCCGTGATCACCGGTCCGAAGAAGGACACCGGTCTGGAGCGTGGCGAGACCGTCAAGGTCACCGGCCATGCCTGGGCGGGCGAGGACGAGGTCGCGGAAGTCTGGATCTCCACCGACTTTGGTCTCAACTGGGAGAAGGCCGATCTCAAGGGCGACCCGGTCAACAAGTACGCCTGGGTGCACTTTGAGAAGGAGCTGTCCTTCGAGAATCGCGGCTACTACGAGATCTGGGCCCGCGCGGTGGACGACAAGGGCAATACTCAGCCCATCGTTCAGCCGTGGAACCCGCGTGGCTACGACGGCAACATCGTCCACAAGATCCCGGTCACGGTCGCTGCGTGACAAACCTCCATACCCGGGGCATCATTTCCCCGGGTTTCTCTTGAGCAGAACGGAGTACGCATGAAGCGTTTTGTAATGCTGTCGCTACTGGGGTTGGCGTGTGCGGCCCTGGCTTCGCCCGTTGTTGCCGAGGAGGCCATTCCCGAGGAAGAACAACAAGCCCAGGAAGAGAAGGCCGAAGAGGTCTCGGCGACCAAGGAATTGTTTGAACAGACCTGTGCGGCCTGCCACGGTATCCGTCAGGCGACCAACCAGAACCTGAATCGTGCTGACTGGAACTGGGTCATGGACGACATGGAAGACTACGGCATGACCTGGCTCACCGATGAGCAGCGTGACGACATCGTGGATTTCCTGGTGGAGAACTACGGTTACGGTGATTAAGGCTGTGCAGGAGAGCTCCGTTGTCAGGAGCCGTACTTCCAGGCGCCCCACGGGGCGCCTTTTTTGTGGTGGTCTCTGTGCAGCGCGGCAAGCCGTGTGCGCTTCGCGAGCCTGTCCGTCGCCCTTGCATGGCCGGTGGCGATGCCGGGTCTCGTGGTGGGTCAGTCCGCGGCGTGCGAGATGGCCCAGCAGCGATGGGGTGGGGGTGGGCGGCGGAAATCCTCGTCCAGCGTCTCGCGAGTGATCTCGCGGACTTCCAGGCCCGCGAGGGACTCAGTGTCGAGTTCGAAGCGGCGGCGGTTGGTCGAGAAGTACAGGATGCCGCCCTCGGTCAGCAGGCGCGCGGCGTCCCGGATCAGTTCGACATGGTCGCGTTGCACCTCGAAGTTCGCCTCGGTGCGTTTCGAGTTCGAGAAGGTCGGGGGATCGAGGAAGATCCGCTCGAAGCGCAGCGCCGGGTCGTCTGCGGCCTCCCGTACCCAGGTGATGCAGTCGGCACGCAGCAGCGCATGGGTGTCGGGGCGCCGCCGACTGCGCCCATCGCGCACGCTGGCCTCGAAGCCGTTGGCCGCGAGGTTGTCGGCGGCCCAGTCGAGGTAGGTATTGGACAGGTCCACCGAGACGGTCTGGCGGGCGCCCCCCACGGCGGCATGGGCACTGACCGCGGCGGTGTAGCAGAACAGGTTCAGCAACCGCAGTCCGCGGCATTCTTCCTGCAGGCGGCGACGCATCGGGCGGTGGTCCAGGAACAGGCCGCTGTCCAGATAGGCATCCAGCTCCACCTTCAGCCGGCAGCCGTGTTCCTCGACCCAGAAGGGGGCGGGTTGTGCGGTCTCGGCGCGCTGGTACTGCGAGCGACCCTTCTGGGCGCGCCGCTGCTTGTAGTGCAGGTGGGCGGGCGCGACGCCGGTGACCTCCAGGGTCGCGGCCAGCGCCCCGCGCAGGCGTGCCTCGGCGCGCGCGGGTTCGACCGAGGCCGGGGCGGCGAACTCCTGCAGATGCAGGTGCACGGAGCCGTCGGTGGCCTGGTAGCGGTCGATCAGAAGCGGGTATTCGTCGAGGTCCGCGCTGTAGATGCGGTAGCAGGTCACGCCCTGGCGCCGCGCCCACCGATCCAGGTGCTTCAGGTTCTTGCGCAGGCGGTTGGCGAACTCGGGTGCAGGGGCTGCCGCCTCGGCCTGTCCCTCGCGGGCATGGATGTCGAACTCCAGCAGCTGGCAGTCGATCGGGCCGTTGTGTACGCGGTACTTGCGCGTGGCCCGCAGCCCGAGGCGGCGGGAGTCGGTGGTGTCCGCGACCAGCAGGGCCACCTGCCAGCCGCCAAAGGCCTGTTTGAGGTGCTCGCCCAGCAGGCTGTAGAGCTTGATCAGTTCGGGCTGGTCGCCGATGCGTTCGCCGTAGGGCGGGTTGCTGATCAGCAGCCCGTTCGGTGCGGGGGGCGTGAGGGTCAGCACGTCGGCGACCTCGAAGCGGGTGCAGGCGGCGACTCCGGCTGTGCGGGCCGCCTGACGCGCGGCCTGCACCGCGCGCGGGTCGCGATCCGACCCCAGCAGCGTCGGGCCCTGCCAGGGGCGGACCGCCGCCTGGGCCGTATCCACGCAGCGCTGCCACAGGGCGGCGTCGTGCCCGGCCCAGCCCTGCGGGCGGAAGTCGTGGCGCAGCAGCCCGGGAGCGGTGTGCGTGGCGATCAGGGCGGCCTCGATCACCAGGGTGCCGCTGCCGCAGAACGGGTCCAGCAGCTGCGCCTGTTCCGGGTCGTCCTCGACGTGTGCGGGCCAGCCGGCACGGGCGAGCAGGGCCGCGGCGAGGTTCTCGCGCAGCGGGGCCGCCCCTCCGGCGCCGCGATAGCCGCGCCGGTGCAGGCCGCCATTGCCGATATCCACGGACAGCCGGGCGTGATCTCCCTGCAGCTGCAGCAGGATGCGGACGTCCGGGTGTTTCGGGTCCACGTCCGGGCGGGCGCCGGTTGCCTCGCGGAAGGCGTCGGCCACCGCGTCCTTGATGCGTACCCCGGCGAAGTGGGTATGGCGGATGTGGCGGCTCTTGCCGCCGACCTCGACCGCGAAGGTCGCACCGGGGTCCAGCAGCGCGGGCCAGTCGATCGCGCGGGCGGCGGTGTAGCAGCCATCCCCGTCCGGCTGCTCGAAGCGCGCCAGTGGCAGCAGGATACGGCTGGCGATGCGGCTGCCCAGCAGTACGCGGTACAGCGTCTCGAGATCGGCCGAGAAGTGCACCGCGCCGCCCTCCTCGCGCACGTCGGCGGCGCCGAGGGTAACCAGTTCCTCGGCCAGCAGGGGGCCGAGCCCGCGGGCGACGGTGGCGCGGTATTCCTGCGGGGTACTGGGATCGTTCTCGGGCGTGGTCATGCGGTGTCTTCCTGGGACGGGGGCCTATCTTGCCATAGCCGCCGTTGCGGTCAGCGCAGCAGGCGGCGTCGGATCAGCGCGGTCGCCAGGATGATAGCCGCCGCGCCGTAGCCCGTGATCACCGCCAGGTGCGGCCAGACGCTGGCGGGCCAGCTGCCGGTCATCAGCGGACGCACGATCTCGACCACGTGCGCCAGCGGCAGGGCCAGCGCCAGGGTCTGCACCCAGTTGGGCAGCTCCTGTAGCGGGAAGAACACTCCGGAGAGCAGGAGCATCGGGGTCACCGCCAGGGTGAAGTAGTACAGGAAGAAGTCGTAGCTGCGCGCCAGCGCGGTGATGACCAGGGCGAGCGCGCCGAAGGTGAACGCGGCGAGGAAGATCACCGGCAGGGCGAGCAGGGCGCGAGCGTCGCTCACCAGCCCCAGGACTGCGGCGACGACGAGGATGGTGGTGGCACTGATCAGGCCCTTGCTCGCGGCCCATATCGCCTCGGCGAAAACGATGTCGTCCAGCGTCAGCGGTGTGGCCAGCATCCCGAGCCAGGTGTTCTGCTCCGCCATGCGCGTGTAGGCGGAATACATGCCCTCGAAGCTGGCGGTGAACATCGCCGAGGAGCAGATGATCCCGGAGGCGATGAACACCATGTAGCTCATGCCGTCGAGGTCACCCACCAGGCGGCCGAAGCCGTAGCCAAATGCGAGCAGGTAGAGGATGGGTTCGCCGAAGTTGCCGAGCATCGACGGCACCAGGAGCTTGCGCCAGACCAGAAGGTTGCGGCGCCAGACCGCGACGAAGCGCAGGCTGGGCCGGGGGAGCCAGGTCGAGGTTGGGTCGGACATCAGTCGCGCAGCTCGTGGCCGGTGAGTTTCAGGAACACGTCTTCCAGGTCCGCCTCGCGCAGGGTCGGTTCGAGGCCCCGGGCGCGCAGGCGTTCGCGCAGCCGGTCCGGTTCGGCCGTGTAGACCAGCCAGGTATCCGCGACCTGATGGGCGCGATCCCGGGGGCCGATCTCCTGCTCGATCGCGGTGCCGGCATCGGGCCCGCCGACCGTGACCACCCAGGGTTCGATGTGCTCGGCGATCAGGCGGCTGGGTCGGTCACAGGCAATGATGCGGCCGTGGTCGATGATCGCGATGCGATCGCACAGCTCCTGGGCCTCCTCCATGTAATGCGTGGTCAGCACCAGCGTGACGCCGGAGGCGCGCAGCTGCCGGAGCTGGCGCCAGAGGTGGTGGCGCGCCTGTGGGTCCAGCCCGGTGGTCGGCTCGTCCAGCACCACGACCTCGGGCTCGTTGATCAGGGCGCGTGCGAGGGTCAGCCGGCGCTTCATGCCGCCGGACAGGGCATTGATGCGCGCGCCGCGCTTGTCGTTCAGGTTGACCTGCCCCAGCAGGTGATCGATGCGCGCCTGGACCGTTGCGCCGGAGAGACCGAAATACGCGGCATAGGTTCGCATGTTCTCGATCACGGTGAAGTCCGGGTCCAGCGTGTCGAACTGCGGCACGATGCCCAGGCGCTTGCGCACCTCGCGCTCGCCTTCCGGCATCGGAAGGCCCAGTACTTCGACCTGACCGCCGTCGATCGGGGTCATCCCCAGCAGCATGCGCAGGGTCGTCGTCTTGCCCGCGCCGTTGGGCCCAAGCAGCCCGAAGAACTCGCCGCGCGGGATCTCCAGGTTCACGCCATCGACAACGGCTACGCCGTCGTATCGTTTGTACAGGGACTGGATGCGGATTGCGGGCAAGCAGGCGGTTCGCGGAAGAAAGGAGTGCATACCTTACCGGTTTGCCGCGGATAGCCCAATATGATTCGCGCGTGTTCCAGGGCTCTGGCGCGGGCACAAAAAAGGCCCGGCAGCTGCCGGGCCTTCAGACGACAAACGTGCGTGTGATGGCAGGTGTCGCTTTACGGGCGCAGGTAGACGAAGCCCTGCTGCTGCAGATGGGCGATCTCGGCCACACCGCTGGGGACGATGTCGTCCTCGGAGGCATCGTAGAGCTCGTCGGCGATGCTGATGTTGCCGCGGGTGACGGTGACGTTGCAGATGTTGAAATCAACACCCTGCAGCTTCAGTTCGTCGATGCGGCCGGCCAGGTCCTCGTTCTCCTTGGCATTGCGCAGAAGGCCCAGGCCCGGACCATGCATGACCACGCGGATGTCCATCTTGTCGGCGCCCACGGCATTGATGTGGTTCTGGATGTTGCCCATGGCGGCCATGTGGCGGTCCATGTCGTTGTAGTTCACGTGGTAGACCACCTTCTGGTCGCCGTATTCCGCCAGCGCGGTCGCCGGGGCGATCAGCAGGAAGGAGACCAGAGCCAGGGCGATAATATGCAGGTGCTTCATGACGCGTTTTCCTCGTTCAAGGTCCCGGTTGGGATTTTCCTTTTATTTTGGATCCGGTGCTTCCCTTTGGGGCTGCTTTGTCCGGCTTTGATATGACGCGTTAACGGGGTGATTGTTCCAGCTGGTCCGGCTGATTTTTGCGGGAATTTCTATATTCAAATAAAGACTGGAATTTTGGTTGTGTATTTCCTTCGGGAAACCTGGTTCCGCTTAAGAAAAAGGCCCGGCCAAGGCCGAGCCCAAAGGGCCACCGGGAGAACACTCGGTGGCTTGGAGGAAATGTGGCGCTTACGGGCGCAGGTAAACGAAGCCCTGCGTCTGAAGGTGGCCGATCTCGCCGACCCCGCTAGGCACCAGGTCGTATTCGGTGGCATCGAAAAGCTCTTCCGAGATGTCCACGTTGCCCCGGGTGACGGTGACATTGCAGATATTGAAATCAACGTCTTGCATCTTCAGTTCTTCGATGCGGGCGGCCAGGTCTTCGTTCTCCTTGGCGTTACGCAGCAGGTGCAGGCCCGGGCCATGCATGACCACTCGGATCTCCATGTTTTCCGCGCCCACGGCATTGATGTGATTCTGTATGTTGCCCATGGCGGCCATGTGGCGGTCCATGTCGTTGTAGTTCACGTGATAGACGACTTTTTGTTCGCCGTAGTCGGCCATGGCGGCGCCGGGAAGGGTGAGCATGGCGGCGGCGGTCAGGGCCAGAGGCAGGATAAAAGCTTTCTTCATTGGTGGGCTCCTTGCGGTTTTCCCGTTCTTTTAAATATTCGGTGTGGCGTATGCCGAGCTTCTAGGAAGCACACTGGACCGTTTTGCTTCCGTGTCTTTTTGAATCCAGTTGTGGGTAGGACGGGAACGCGGGGTAATTATTCCGATCTAATTAAAGATAATCGCATCATGAAATACGGTAAATAATTAAATAATAAAAAACCGTTCGGAGGTCTCAGTGAAGCCATGGGCGGGGGATTGGGTTCAGGGCTGTCGCGGTGACTGGGTGGGCAGGGCGGGTAGGACGAGGCGGCCTGCGGTCAGGGCGAGCCGGGCGGGGGGGGGGTCGGCGAGAGTTCGCCAGACCCATGACGTTTACTTCGGAGAAATCCGTCAGCCGGACCAGCGGGCCGCCAAAACTGACGGTCATGACGTGAACAAACGCCAGAAGTCAGCCGACCAGGGGGTGTTCGCCGATGCCTCGCGGTCTCCACCCTCCGGTTGTGTAGGTTGCTAGAGTGTGGGGCTTTCGAATCCACTGGACGCCCATTCGATGGCCGTCCCTCGCCAGGAGTCCTCGCCATGACCACTGCATCCAGCCTCCCCGAAGCACTGCAGCCGATCGGCTGCGTGGGCCTGGGCATCATGGGGGCCCCGATGACCCGCAATCTGCTGCGTGCCGGGGCGGATATCCGGGTCTGGGCACGTCGGGCGGAGGCGGCGGAGTCCCTGGTAGCCGAGGGTGCCGGGGCCGCCTCCAGTCTGGCGGAACTGGTCTCCAGCGTGCGCGTGCTGGTACTGAACGTCTCTGACACCCCGGATGTGGAGCAGCTGATGCTGGGCCCGGATGGGGTGCTCGAGCACGCCCGCCCGGGGCTGCTGGTGGTCGACCACAGCACGATCGACCCGATCCGCACCCGCGCGATTGCGCAGGCCGCGGCAGAACGGGAGGTGGTGTTTGTGGATGCGCCCGTGTCCGGCGGCGAGCCGGGGGCCCGCAGCGGCACGCTCAGCCTGATGGTTGGTGGCCCGGAGGAGGCGGTCGATCGGCTGCGGCCGATCTTCGACATCGTGGGTTCGACGCTGACGCATGTCGGGGCCAGCGGGGCCGGTCAGATCACCAAGGCCTGCAACCAGCTGGTGGTGGGCGAGACCCTGGTCGCCATTGGCGAGGCCTTCGCACTGGCGGAGCAGACCGGGGTCGATCCGGCGCGGCTGCGCGAGGCGCTGATGGGTGGGTTTGCCGCCTCGCGTATCCTCGAGGTGCACGGCCAGCGCCTACTGGACGGTGACTTCGAGCCCGGCTTTCAGGCTGGGCTCTACCACAAGGATCTGGGCATCGTGGCCGGTCTGGGCGAGCAGGTGGGCCTCAGCCTGGACGGCCTGGAGCCGGTGCGCCACGCGGTAGACAAGGCGCTGGCGGCCGGGCAGGCCGATCACGATGTCGCGATCCTGGCGCGTTTCTGCCTGCATGCCCGTGGCGAGGGCACCAGGGATTGAGGCGCGAGGTCAGCCGAACAGACGCCAGAGGATATACAGCAGCGAAAAGATCAGGCTGAACGCGATGCCGGCCCAGGCCAGACCGCGCAGGCCACGCCCCGGGCGGGCCGCCTCCGGCATGTCCGGCGACATGACCACCTTGAAGGTGATCCACGCGAGTATCGGTGCGGAGAGGAAGGACAGCAGCGTCGCGATATCCACCAGCCGCGTGAAGTGCTCCCCGGCCTGCGAGATCAGCAGCAACGCACCGCTGGCCACGGCCAGCAGCGCAATGCGATAGCCCCACCAGTCGAGTCCGCGCTCGCCCTTGCGCGACGGGTCCATAGTCTGCGGCGCGTGGCCGTCCTCGCGCAGGGTGCGGATGATCGCCACGATCACGCGTGGGTAGGCATCGGTGACGGCCAGTGTCGTCGAGAACATCGTGGTCAGGGCCGCCACTGCGATCAGGGTGCGGCTCCATTCGCCCAGGCTCTGGGCGTACAGGTCTACCAGCTGGGCCGAGAACGCGGCGGCCCCGGCGGCAAAGCCGATGCCGCTGCCGTACATCAGGACCGCGCCCAGCAGCATGAATGCGACGGCGATGACTACGGCCCCGAGATACCCCAGGCGGAAGTCGAAGATGGCCTCGCGCACGGTCGGCGCGTGGCCGGTCTGGCGGGCGCGTTCCTGGGTCCAGATCGAGTGCCAGGCGGCCACGTCCAGCGGGATGGGCATCCAGCCCAGAAGCGCGAGGATGAAGGCGAAGCCGGCCAGGGTCCAGAGGTTCGACCACTCCTGGGCGCCGGACAGGGTGGCGAGGTCCGGGGCCTCGCGAAAGGCCAGCGCGACTGCGGCCACGGTGGATACGCTCAGCGCGGCCATGATGATCTTCATGCCCAGGTCCAGGCCGCGGTAGGCGCCGATCATCAGGAAGGTGATGCAGGCAGCGAGGACCAGCGCCGAGACCAGCGTGACCGAGAGGTCGAGGTCGAATACCAGTGTGACCAGCCCGGCAGTGGTCAGCGTGACTACCGCCTGGATGGCGAACAGCGTGCCCACGGTCACCGCGATGTAGAGACCCAGGGCCCAATTGCCCAGCCGGTGGTAGCCGGTCAGCAGGTGATGGCCGGTGGCGGCTGCATAGCGCGGGCCGAACTCCAGAAACGGGTACTTGAACAGGCAGGCCAGTAGCACGATCGGGATCAGCAGAAGCCCGTACTCCGCGCCGCCCCGGGTGGCCTGGACCAGATGCGAGACCCCCACGGCCGCACCGGCCATCAGCAGCCCCGGGCCAATGGCGGCCCGAAGCGAGGCGCGAGTGGACGGACTCATCCAGGTTCCTTTCGGTCGGGAATTCGGCCCGCGATTATAGGGGAATTGCCCGCGACCGCCATCCGGCGACGGCTATAGCCGTGAGCCCGCTGTTACGTCGTTAAAGTGCCAGCGGGGTTCGGCGGTAGAGCTCGGGGGCGGGCGGCTTGAGTTCTTCGGATTCCGGGAAGCGCTGCACCAGCTTGTCGTAGTAGCTGCGGATGTTCCGCACGTAGTGGACCGGCTCCCAGCCGCGGGCGTAGCCGTAGCGGGTCTGCTCGTACCATTCGGACTGCGCCAGACGCGGCAGCCATTGCATCACATCCAGCCAGCGATCCGGGTCGTCGCCGTTGGCGGCCGCCAGGCGCCGGGCATCGTGCAGATGACCCAGTCCCACGTTGTAGGCAGCCAGCGTCATCCAGGTGCGGTCGGGCTCGGAGATCGATTCCGGCAGCCGTTCCCGCAGGTCGATCAGGTACCGCGTGCCACCGTCGACGCTCGCGGCCGGATCGGTGCGGTCCTCGACGCCCAGCCCCTCGGCGGTAACCTGGGTCAGCATCATCAGTCCGCGCACGCCGGTGGGGGAAACTGCATCGGGATTCCAGTGGGATTCCTGGTAGGCCACCGCGGCGATGAAACGCCAATCGAGATCGTGGGTCTCTCCGGCCTCCTCGAACAGCGGACGAAACTGGTCCAGGCGATGCTCGACGCGGCGCGCGAAGGTCAGGGCATCCACCAGGTCGTGGGTGTCCAGATGGCCGAGATAGCGATCGAGTAGCAACTCCAGTTCACGGTTGTCGCGCAGCCTGGCGATGTACTCCTCGGTGGCGTCGATAAGGCTACGATCAAAGCCTGCCGGGAATAGCCAGCGGACCTCGGCGCTGCGTTCCAGTTCGTGTGCCTGACGCAGGTTCGGGTGCATGCGCCGCAGTCGACGGTACTCCAGGGAATTCATCACTGCGTAGTCGATCTCGCCACGCTCCAGGGCCTCGCGCAGGGCCTCGGCGTTGGTGTAGGGGATGAGTTCGCCATTGGGCTGGTCCGTTTCTTCGTCGCCGTCCGGGAGGGAGGCGCTCGGGTCGAATGCCCCCCCCTCGGGCGCTGGCTCGGCCTCGGTTGCTGGATCCGGTGACAACCCCGGCGGGGTTTCCGGTTCCATGCCGACCTCGGCCAGCAAGGGCTGGCTCAGGCTCTCGGGTACGGGGGCCTGTGCGGTCATGCCGACGCGCGCCCCGGCTGGTATGTCGGTCAGCGCCAGCAGCGGTGTAGCCCGTTCGTTCTCGTTCCAGAAGACCACGACATGCTTCACGCTCAGGATTTCCGGGCCGGCTTCGATCAACGGATCGTGTGGCGGCACGAGCAGGCCGGCGGCGATGTCGATGCGGCGTTGGCGCAAAAGGCGATGGGCGGTGGCGGCGTCGTCCACGCGGGTCACGCGCAGGCGCGTGTCGAGCTCCTCGGCCAGACCGTACAGCAGCTCCAGCTCGAGTTGGTCCCGCCCGGCGGTGGCGGCGAGCTCGGAGCGGCCCAGGGGGCGCTCGACCAGGGCCACTCGCAACTCGTCACGGAAGGTGAGCTGTTCCAGCGCCGCTGGCGGGTTGTAGTACACCCGCAGCACGATGGCCGTCAGCAGCACGATGAAGAGCCCCAGTTCGATCTGGCGCCAGGTGCTGCTTGGGGGGCGGAGTTTCAGATGCGTGCCCATGGCACTGGATCATACCCAATTGCCCCGGTGGTCACCGGGGATGGTAGGGAAACACGTTCGTGTTTCCCTAGCGCCAGTTCAGCACCAGACCCTGGTCGCGCAGGATCTTGAGCGCGGGGTCAACGCAGGTGTCGATGAAGGAGGCGCGGCGTGGGTTCTCGCGGGCGATGCGGCGATAGTCCGGCCCCTCGGGCAGGCCGGCCAGTTCGTAGATGTCGCGGGTGGGGTAGTAGAACGCATGCACGAACTGGCGGAACACGCGGCGCATCAGCGGGCGGTAGGCCCATTTCTGCCAGGACGGGAGCGTATCCAGATAGGATTCCAGCGTGTCGCGGGCATGCGCCATGTGACGCGCCTCGTCGATCATGTGCCGGGTCACGATGTCGTCCACCGTCGGGCTGATCGAGTCCTTGTGCTGGCGGATCAGTCGGTTCATGCGATCCGGGACCTCTTCGCCGATCATCACCGCGATCCAGAAGATCGAGGACTCGAACGGAGAGAAACGACCGACCAGGGTGGCCAGCTTCGGCTTCGGGAACCGGCGTTCCGGCAGGGGCAGCCCGCTGCGGCGCATGAACTCGATGAACATCAGGCTGTGGCCGGCTTCCTCGCGCAGCTCGTGCAGGCGATAATTCAGCCGGTCCAGACGACCGGCCGAGTGCATGGATATGCGCGAGATGCGCTCCATGAAAAGGCCTTCCAGCCACAGCGCGCCACTGATGAAGTACAGAAACTCGTATTGCGACAGGCGCCGTTTGCAGGCATCGTCCAGCGCCGAGTATTCGGGGGTGCCGAAGAGCGAGACAGCCTCCTCCGGGATCCAGAAATCGTCCAGCGACAGCGCGTCCCAGCGCACGTGAGTGAGCGGGTCCTCGTACGGCTGGCTGTTGCGGCTCAATAGATCGAGCAGCTCCTGCGAGGGATTCATCGAAGGCGTACCGAAGGCGCTGGGCGGTTAAACGCCCGAATCATACCGGCATTGTCAGTCCGGACCAACGCCAACCCGTTGCAATCTGCGGTTGCTACCCCAATATGAGTCAAATGAATATGTCCGCCACCCGTTACCGCGTCAGCTTCCTCAACCAGGGCAAGGTCTACGAGATCTATGCCCGCGAGGTCTATCAGGACGAACTCTACGGCTTTGTCACTGTCGAGGATCTGCTGTTTGGCGAGCGCTCGCAGGTGGTAGTCGATCCCTCCGAGGAGCGCCTGCGCACCGAGTTCGAGGGGGTCGAACGCTTCCATGTGCCGATGCATGCGCTGATCCGGATTGACGAGGTCGCGGCCGTCGGCACGCCCCGTATCCGGGACGCCAGCCAGGACAGTGGCAATGTCCACGCCTTCCCGTCGCTCCCCAGCCGCGGCCCGGGCAAGCCCTCGGATGGCTGATGGTGCCCGTGCCGGGTGTCCGCATTGCTAACCGACCGCCGCTGGTTTACCCTTTCGCGCTTCGCGTAGGCCAGTGCCTTCGCGGGACAAACCGGAGAGGTGGCCGAGCGGTCGAAGGCGCACGCCTGGAAAGTGTGTATACGGTAACCCCGTATCGAGGGTTCGAATCCCTCCCTCTCCGCCAGATTCAAGCAAGGGGGCCCGAGTGGCCCCTTTCGCATGTCTGGCCCCGGAGCTATCGGGATTCGAACCCTCGATACATGAGAAAGCCGGGTTCGACGGGTGACGCACAGCGGCACCCGAACGTCGCCGCAGGCGACGACCCGAAGGGCGAGGCACGCAGTGCCGCGTAATCCCTCCCTCTCCGCCAGATTCAAGCAAGGGGGCCCGAGTGGCCCCTTTCGCATGTCTGGCCCCGGAGCTATCGGGATTCGAACCTTCGATACATGAGAAAGCCGGGTTCGACGGGTGACGCGCCGCGGCACCCGAACGTCGCCGCAGGCGACGACCCGGAGGGCGAGGCACGCGGTGCCGAGTAGTCCCTCCCTCTCCGCCAGATTCAGCAAGGGGGCCCGGGTGGCCCCTTTCGCATGTCTGGCCCCGAGGTGCTGTGATGTGATCCTCCCGGACAGGGCCGTATTTGAAGGCGTTCCACGAGGGCGCAGCGGCCATTCTCGTTGGACGTCGTGCGCGGCGCTCGCGTACACTTGCAGGCGTAACCGCACCCGTCACTCAGCCGCCGAACCGTTGTCCGAATGCGGGGTCCAGCCCCGGTAGACGGTGCGGGCGAGGTCGGGTCAAAGATCCCGAATGAATCGCAGTATCGCCGCCGGCAAATGGCCTGGCGGCCTCGACCCAGACCATCCGGAGGTCCCCGTGTCCGCGCCCGCTCTGCTCGTCCTGGAAGATGGCACTGTGTTTCATGGTCAGGCGATTGGCGCCCTGGGCCAGACGGTCGGCGAGGTGGTATTCAACACCGCGATGACCGGTTATCAGGAGATCCTGACCGATCCCTCCTACCACCGGCAGATGGTCACGCTGACCTATCCGCATATCGGCAACACCGGTACCAACCCGGAGGATGACGAGTCGGCCCGCGCCCATGCCGCCGGTCTGATCATCCGCGACCTGCCGCCGCTGGTGTCGAACTGGCGTTCGCGCGAGTCGCTGCCGGATTACCTGCTGCGTCACGGCATCGTGGCGATCAGCGGGATCGATACCCGCAAGCTGACCCGCATCCTGCGCGAGAAGGGCGCGCTGAACGGCTGCATCCAGGCCGGCGATGTGGACGAGGCTGCGGCCCTGGCGGCCGCGCGCGAGTTCCCCGGCATCAAGGGTATGGACCTGGCGCGCGAGGTCACCACGCGCAGCCGTTATGAATGGCTGGAGGGCACCTGGCAGCTCGGCGAGGAACCGGCGCGGGTGAACCCGGAGCAGGCCGAGTTTCACGTGGTGGCCTACGACTTCGGCATGAAGCAGAACATCCTGCGCAAACTGGCAGACCGTGGCTGTCGCGTGACCGTGGTGCCGGCCGAGACGCCGGTGGACGAGGTGATGGAGCTGAAGCCCGACGGCGTGTTCCTGTCCAACGGCCCGGGTGACCCTGAGCCCTGCACCTACGCGATCGAGGCGATCCGCGACATCTGCGAGCGCAAGCTGCCGCTGTTCGGCATCTGCCTCGGGCATCAGCTGCTGGGCATCGCCAGCGGCGGCAAGAGCGTGAAAATGAAGTTCGGCCATCACGGGGCGAACCACCCGATCCGACACGAGGAAAGTGGGCGGGTGATGATCTCGTCGCAAAACCACGGTTTTGCGATCGACGAGGACAACCTGCCCGATACGCTGACGCCGACCTACCGGTCGCTGTTCGACGGCACGCTGCAGGGGATCGCCCGCACCGACTGCCCGGCCTTCAGCCTGCAGGGGCACCCCGAGGCCAGCCCGGGCCCGCACGACGTGTCCCCGGCGTTCGACGACTTCGTCGAGATGATGCGCGCCGCGCGCAGCTAAAGCACCTCCCGAATTTCCGATTTCGACAGCCTGCGAGAGCCGTCACATGCCCAAGCGTACCGACATCCAGAGCATCCTGATCCTCGGGGCCGGCCCGATCGTGATCGGTCAGGCCTGCGAGTTCGACTACTCCGGCGCCCAGGCCTGCAAGGCCCTGCGCGAAGAGGGTTACCGGGTGATCCTGGTGAACTCCAACCCGGCGACCATCATGACCGATCCGGAGATGGCGGATGCCACCTACATCGAGCCGGTGGAATGGGAGACGGTCGCCAAGATCATCGAGAAGGAGCGCCCGGATGCGGTCCTGCCGACCATGGGTGGTCAGACCGCGCTGAACTGCGCGCTGGACCTGTCGAAGGAAGGCGTGCTCGAGAAGTACGGCGTGGAGATGATCGGCGCCAACGAGGCGGCGATCGACATGGCCGAGGATCGCGACCACTTCAAGGCGGCGATGGCCGATATCGGCCTGGATACCCCGACCGCGATGCTCGCGCATTCATGGGAGGAGGCGCAGGAGGTCCAGCCGAAGATCGGCTTCCCGGTGATCATTCGGCCGTCGTTCACCCTGGGCGGTTCGGGCGGCGGTATCGCCTACAACCGCGAGGAGTTCGAGTACATCGTCAAGAACGGGCTCGATCTCTCGCCGGTGAACCAGGTGCTGCTGGAGGAGTCCGCGCTGGGCTGGAAGGAGTTCGAGATGGAGGTGGTCCGCGACAAGGCGGACAACTGCATCATCATCTGCTCCATCGAGAACCTGGACCCGATGGGTATCCACACCGGGGACTCGATCACCGTGGCCCCGGCGCAGACCCTGACCGACAAGGAATACCAGATCATGCGCGACGCCTCGCTGGCGGTGCTGCGCAAGATCGGTGTGGAGACCGGCGGCTCCAACGTGCAGTTCGCGATCAACCCGGAGAACGGGCGCATGATCGTGATCGAGATGAACCCGCGGGTGTCGCGTTCCTCCGCGCTGGCCTCCAAGGCGACCGGCTTCCCGATCGCCAAGGTCGCGGCCAAGCTGGCGGTGGGCTATACCCTGGACGAGCTGAAGAACGATATCACCGGCGGACTGACCCCGGCCTCGTTCGAGCCGTCCATCGACTACGTGGTCACCAAGATCCCGCGCTTCACCTTCGAGAAGTTCCCGCAGGCCGAGGCGCGTCTGACCACGCAGATGAAGGCGGTGGGCGAGGCGATGGCCATCGGCCGCACCTTCCAGGAGTCGTTCCAGAAGGCGCTGCGCTCGATGGAGACCGACATGGACGGCCTTGACGAGCGGATTGATCTGACGGCCGAAGATGTCGTCGATCAGCTGCGCACGAAGCTCGCCAACCCCAGCCCCGACCAGGTGCTGTACGTGGCCGATGCCTTCCGCGCCGGCTTCTCGATCCAGGACATCTTCGAGCTGACCGCGATCGATCCCTGGTTCCTGGCCCAGATCCAGGAGCTGGTGGATGTCGAGAAGAGTCTCAAGGATCGCATCCTGAGCGACATCAAGGCCGAGGAGATGTACCGCCTGAAGCAGCGCGGCTTCTCCGACCTGCGCCTGGCCAAGCTCCTCAACGAGACCGAAAAGGCCGTGCGCAAGCACCGTCACGGCCTGGGCGTGCGCCCCGTGTACAAGCGGGTGGATACCTGTGCGGCCGAGTTCGCCACCACGACCGCGTACATGTACTCCTCCTATGAAGAGGAGAACGAGGCGGAGCCGACCGACAAGCAGAAGATCATGGTCCTGGGCGGCGGGCCGAACCGCATCGGCCAGGGTATCGAGTTCGACTACTGCTGTGTGCATGCCGCACTCGCGATGCGCGAGGACGGGTACGAGACCATCATGGTCAACTGCAACCCGGAGACTGTCTCCACCGACTATGACACCTCGGATCGGCTGTACTTCGAGCCGCTGACCCTGGAGGACGTGCTGGAGGTCGTGGCGACCGAACAGCCGGCCGGCGTGATCGTGCAGTACGGCGGCCAGACCCCGCTGAAGCTCGCGCGGGATCTCGAGGCGGCCGGCGTGCCGATCATCGGCACCAGCCCGGACTCGATCGACCTGGCCGAGGACCGCGAGCGCTTCCAGGCCCTGCTGAACAAGCTGGGACTCAAGCAGCCGCCGAACCGCACCGCGCGCAGCGAGGAAGAGGCGGAGAAGCTGGCCGACGAGATCGGCTACCCGCTGGTGGTGCGCCCGTCCTACGTGCTCGGTGGCCGCGCGATGGAGATCGTGCGCGACCGCGAAGACCTGCGCAGCTACATGCAGAACGCGGTGTCCGTCTCCAACGATGCCCCGGTGCTGCTGGACCGCTTCCTGGATGACGCGATCGAGGTGGATGTCGATGCCATCTCGGATGGCGAGAACGTGATCATCGGCGGGATCATGGAACACATCGAGCAGGCCGGCGTGCATTCGGGTGACTCGGCCTGTTCGCTGCCGCCCTTCTCGCTGTCCCTGGAGCTGCAGGACGAGATGGTCGAGCAGGTGCGCAAGATGGCACTGGGGCTCAAGGTCGTCGGCCTGATGAATACCCAGTTCGCGATCAAGGGCGACGATATCTACGTGCTGGAGGTCAACCCGCGCGCCTCGCGCACCGTGCCATATGTCTCCAAGAGCGTCGGCCGGCCGCTGGCCAAGATCGCCGCCCGCTGCATGGCCGGGCAGACCCTGCCCGAGCAGGGCATGGGTGATGCCGTCTACCCCGACTACTATTCGGTGAAGGAATCGGTGTTCCCGTTCGCCAAGTTCCAGGGCGTGGACCCGATCCTGGGGCCGGAGATGAAGTCCACCGGCGAGGTGATGGGGGTCGGTCGCAGCTTCGCCGAGGCCTTCGCCAAGAGCCAGTTGGGGGCGGGCGTGCTGTTGCCGTCCACCGGCAAGGCCTTCGTGTCGGTGCGCGAGATCGACAAGCCGCATGTGGCCGAGGTCGCCCGGCGCCTGGTCGAGCTGGGATTTGAGGTCCTGGCGACCCGCGGTACGGCGAAGGTTCTGGAGGAGGCCGACATCACGGTCACGCGCGTGAACAAGGTGACCGAAGGCCGCCCGCATATTGTCGACATGATCAAGAACGACGAGATCAGCTTCATTATCAATACCGTGGAGGGCAAGCAGTCGACCTCCGACTCCTACACCATTCGGCGCGAGGCGCTGATGCACAAGGTGGGCTATACCACGACCATCGCCGGTGCGCGTGCCACGGTGCAGGCCCTGGATCATCTGGGGGCGAACGATGTGTTCCGGCTGCAGGACCTCCATCAGGAGAATCTCGGAGGGAAGAGCGCATGAACAAGACCCCGTTGACCGTCACCGGCGCCGAGAAGATGAAGGCGGAGCTGAAGAAGCTGAAAGGCGAGGATCGCCCGCGGGTGGTGAATGCGATCGCCGATGCGCGCGAACACGGTGACCTGAAGGAAAACGCCGAATACCACGCTGCGCGCGAGCAGCAGAGCTTCATCGAGGGTCGCATCCGCGAGCTGGAGGGCAAGCTCTCCAATGCCCAGATCATCGACGTCACGGCCCTGCCGCAGACGGGCAAGGTCGTGTTCGGTGTGACTGTGGTGCTCGAGGCGACCGAGGACGGGCGCAAGGTGACCTACAAGATCGTTGGCGAGGACGAGGCCGACATCAAACAGAACATGATTTCGGTGTCCTCGCCGATCGCGCGCGCGCTGATCGGCAAGGAAGAGGGCGATGTCGTGACCGTCCAGGCGCCGGGCGGCGAGACGGAGTACGAGATCCTCGAGGTGCGCTACGTCAACTGACGTAGCGGCCTGCGGCTGGGATCAGGCCGGGTCGAGGGTCACCTTGGGCTCGTCCGGATTGCGCCGGAACAGGGTTGCCACGTAGCCGATTCGCTGGACCAGGGCCGCACCCGTGCGTTCGCACAGGTCCTCGACCGTGCCATTGCGGGCCTCGCGGTCGCCGATATTGACCTTGATCTTGACCAGTTCGTGATGTGCCAGTGCCTGTTCCAGCTCCTTGACCACGGCGTCCGTCAGGCCATTGCGGCCGATGGTTACGATGGGCTTGCGCGGGTGGGCGAGGCTGCGCAGGTGGCGGCGTTGCGCGTCGGTCAGATTCACGTGGGATTCGATTCGGTATTGGAACACGGAAATTGTAGCACGCGGATCGCGTGCCTGAGCCAGGAGAACCTCGGTGCCCAAGCGTAGCCGTTCCAGTCAACGCTGGCTGAAGGAGCACTTTGACGACCCGTACGTGCAGCGGGCGCAGCAGGAGGGCTACCGCGGCCGCGCCGTGTACAAGCTGCAGGAGATCGACGAACGTGACCGGCTGCTCAAACCGGGCATGCGCGTGGTCGACCTGGGGGCGGCACCGGGCGGCTGGACGCAGTACGCCGCCCAGAAGATCGGTCGCAAGGGGGTGCTCGTGGCCTCCGACATCCTGCCCATGGACCCCGTGCCCGGTGCCACGATCATTACCGGTGACTTTCGCGAGGATGCGGTCCTGGGGGCGATCCTGGAGGCACTGGACGGGCAGCGCGCGGACCTTGTGCTTTCCGATATGGCCCCCAACCTAACCGGTACGGATGCCATCGACCAGCCGCGGTCGATCCACTTGTGCGAGCTGGCGCTGGAGCTGGCCTGCGATGTGCTGAACCCTCGGGGTGCGATGCTGGTCAAGTTGTTTCAGGGTGAGGGATCGGACGCCTACCTGGCCGAGGTACGGCGCCGGTTCGAGAAGGTGCAGGTGCGCAAACCGCAAGCCTCGCGCCCACGGTCACGCGAAGTGTACGTATTGGCGCGCGGCCCTCGGGATGTGTAAAGCTCGCGAGAATCCACGTAGGTAAAAGTTTTTCGAGGTGGCGTTTTGAACGGTCTGGCCAAGAATTTGATCATCTGGGCGGTTATCGCAATCGTCCTGATGTCGGTATTCAACAACTTCAGCCCGCAACAGCAGCAGGATGTGCGGAGTATTACCTATTCCGAGTTCATCCGGGATGTGCAGGGCGGTCGGATCGACAGCGTCACCATCGAGGGCGACAAGATCCGTGGCCAGACCATCGAGGGTCAGCGCTTCACCACGGTCAATCCCAATGACACCGGCCTGATCGGTGATCTGCTGCAGAACAATGTGGAGATCAATGCACAGGAGGATGCCGAGCGTTCGCTGCTGATGAGCATCCTGATTTCCTGGTTCCCGATGCTGCTGCTGATTGCCGTGTGGATCTATTTCATGCGCCAGATGCAGGGTGGCGGTGGCGCCGGCCGTGGGGCGATGTCCTTCGGCAAGTCCAAGGCCAAGCTGATGTCCGAGGACCAGGTAAAGGTTACTTTCGGCGACGTGGCCGGCTGTGACGAGGCGAAGGAAGAGGTCTCCGAGCTGGTCGACTTCCTGCGTGACCCGTCCAAGTTCCAGAAGCTCGGTGGCCAGATCCCGCGTGGCGTCCTGATGGTCGGCTCGCCGGGTACCGGGAAGACCCTGCTGGCCAAGGCCATTGCCGGCGAGGCCAAGGTCCCGTTCTTCAGTATCTCCGGTTCAGACTTCGTGGAGATGTTCGTGGGTGTGGGCGCCTCGCGTGTGCGTGACATGTTCTCCGAGGCCAAGAAGCACGCCCCCTGCATCATCTTTATCGACGAGATCGACGCAGTCGGACGCCAGCGTGGCGCCGGCATGGGTGGCGGTCACGACGAGCGCGAGCAGACCCTGAACCAGCTCCTGGTCGAGATGGACGGCTTCGAGGGCACCGAGGGCATCATCGTGATCGCCGCGACCAACCGCCCGGACGTGCTCGACCCGGCGCTGCTGCGCCCGGGCCGCTTTGACCGCCAGGTGGTGGTGCCGCCGCCGGACGTGCGTGGCCGCGAGCAGATCCTCAAGGTCCACATGAAGAAGACGCCGATCGCCGAAGACGTGCGTCCGGACCTCATCGCGCGTGGCACGCCGGGCTTCTCCGGCGCGGACCTGGCGAACCTGGTCAACGAGGCGGCCCTGTTTGCGGCCCGGGCCGGCAAGCGCCTGGTCGACATGAGCGACTTCGAGCGCGCCAAGGACAAGATCATGATGGGCGCCGAGCGCAAGTCCATGGTGATGTCCGAGGACGAAAAGAAGCTGACGGCCTACCACGAGGCGGGGCACGCGATCGTCGGGCTCACGGTCCCCGAGCACGACCCGGTCTACAAGGTCAGCATCATTCCGCGTGGACGGGCCCTGGGTGTGACCATGTTCCTGCCCGAGGAGGATCGCTACAGCCACTCCAAGACCCGACTGGAGAGCCAGCTGGCGAGCCTTTTTGGGGGGCGTCTGGCGGAAGAAATCATCTTTGGCGACGACAAGGTGACCACCGGTGCCTCCAACGACATCGAGCGCGCCACACAGATTGCGCGCAACATGGTGACCAAGTGGGGTCTTTCCGAGAAGCTGGGTCCGCTGGACTACGGCGAAGAGGAAGGGCACCCGTTCCTCGGCGGGCAGATGGGGGCGAAGTCCAAGCCGATGTCCGACGAGACCGCGCGCCAGATCGACGCCGAGGTGCGCCGGATCATCGACACGAACTACCAGAATGCGAAGCAGATCCTGCTGGACAACCTCGACAGACTGCACGCGATGGCCAAGGCGCTGATGAAGTACGAGACCATCGATGACAAGCAGATCGAGGACATTATGGCCGGACGCGAGCCCCGAGAACCGGCGGACTGGGACAGCGATAGCGGATCCGGTGGGTCGGCGCAGGCGAGTGACGAGCCCGCTGGCGATTCCGACGACGGCCGCGAGGACGACGACAGCAAGGGTGTCGTCGGCGGGCCTGCCCCGCAGTCCTGATCGAGCGAGGTATCACTCCGGTGGCGAAAGGCCACCATGGGCCGCCAGGGACTCCTTGGCGGCCTTTTCATTTTGGCGGGGAGGCAAAGACATGGGCATGGATACGGAAGGCGCGCCTGCGGTCCTGCGCTGCGGAAGGCACCGGCTGGCGCTGGATCGCCCGCGGATCATGGGCATCCTGAATGTCACGCCCGATTCGTTCTCCGATGGCGGCGCACATCAGCGTGTGGAACAGGCCCTGGAGCATGCCCGCACGATGGTGGAGCAGGGCGCTGACCTGATCGATATCGGGGGCGAGTCGACGCGTCCGGGGGCGCAGCCGGTCGCACTGGACGAGGAACGGCGACGGGTGTTGCCGGTGATCGAGGTCCTTGCCGCGGAACTGGATGTGCCGCTGTCGGTGGACACGATGAAGCCGGCCGTGATGCGCGAGGCCGTGGCGGCCGGGGCGACGCTGCTGAACGACGTTAACGGGTTTCGCGCCGAGGGGGCCTGGGAGGCTGCCGTGGCCGCCGCCCGCGAGCAGGGTGTGGCCTTGTGCGCGATGCACATGCAGGGGGAGCCGCAGTCCATGCAGCAGGCCCCGCACTACCACGACGTCGCGCGCGAGGTGGGCGCGTTTCTGCGCGATCGGCGCGACGCGTTCGCGCGCGATGGCGTGCCAGCCGAGCAGTTGTTGCTGGACCCGGGGTTCGGATTCGGCAAGACGCTGGAGCACAATCTGGCACTCTTCCATGCGCTGCCCGCGCTGGCCGAGCTCGGGTCCCCGCTGCTGGTGGGGGTCTCGCGCAAGTCGATGATTGGTGCCCTGCTGGGGGGTTGCCCGGTGCAGGAACGTGACGCCGGTTCCGCGATTGCCGCGTTACTGGCGGCGCAGGCCGGCGCGCGTGTCCTGCGTGTGCACGATGTCGCAGGGACACACGATGCGCTGGCGCTATACTCCGCACTGACACCACAGGCGTGGCGGGGCTCCCGTCAGTCGTGATTCGTATTCAGTATTAAGGGAGAAGCAAGCGGCATGGGGCGTTATTTCGGCACCGACGGGATTCGTGGGCGTACAGGCGACTGGCCGATGACGCCCGAATTCGCGCTGCGTCTGGGCTATGCGGTAGGCGAGGTGCTGGGCGCGCGGGCCCAGCGTCAGGGTCCGGTGCTCGTGGGGAAGGACACCCGGGTCTCGGGCTACATGTTCGAGTCTGCCCTGCAGGCCGGGTTGTCGGCTGCGGGCCTGGATGTCGCCCTGCTGGGGCCGATGCCGACCCCCGCAGTGGCCTATCTCACGCGGACCTTCCGTGCGACCGCCGGTGTGGTGATCAGCGCCTCGCACAACCCGTTTCACGATAACGGCTTCAAGTTCTTCACCCCGGAGGGCGACAAGCTCGCGGATGCGGTGGAGGAGGCTATCGAGGCACGGCTGGAAGAGCCACAGCGCTCGGTGGACGGGGCCCACCTCGGCAAGGCCGTCCGTATCGCCGACGCCGCCGGCCGTTACATCGAGTTCTGCAAGAGCGCGATCCCGGCGCGCTCCGAGCTGCGCGGCCTGCGTGTTGTGGTCGATTGTGCCCACGGCGCGACCTACAACGTCGCCCCGCCGGTATTCGAGGAACTCGGGGCCGAGGTGGAAGTCCTGGGTGCCCGCCCGGATGGCTATAACATCAACGCCGGCGTGGGCGCGCTGTACCCGGAGGTCGTGGCCGAGCAGGTGAAGGCCTCCGGGGCTGACCTCGGGATCGCCCTCGATGGTGACGGTGACCGCGTGATCCTGGCCGATGCGAACGGCAACGTGGTCGATGGTGACCAGATCCTGGGGATTCTCGCCCTCGATCGCCAGCAGTCGGGCCTGCTCCAGGGCGGCGTGGTCGGTACGCTGATGACCAACCTTGGGCTCGAGAATGCCCTGGGCGAGCACGGGATCCCGTTTATTCGCGCCAAGGTGGGTGATCGCTACGTGCTCGAGGAGCTGCGTCAGCGCGCCTGGATGCTGGGCGGAGAGGGATCCGGGCACATCGTCTGCCTGGAGCACACGACGACCGGTGACGGGACCGTCGCGGCCTTGCAGGTGGCCCACCTGATGCATCGCACCGGCTGCTCGCTCGCGGAGCTCGCGGCGAAGATCCCGAAGCTCCCGCAGTGCCTCGTGAACGTCCCGGTCTCGGGCAAGGCCAATGGCTGTCTGGACGCGCCCGCCGTGCGCTCCGAGGTCGCCGCGGTCGAGGCCGAGCTGGGTGCGCACGGGCGTGTCCTGCTGCGCCCGTCCGGTACCGAGCCCCTGGTGCGCGTGATGGTCGAGGCCGAGGACGAAGTCATTACCCGTCAGGCCGCCGAGCGCATCGCCGACAGCATCCGCGCGGCTGTTTGATCCCGGTCTGCGGGCGTCGTCGGCCGATGGGTGATTCTTCACGGGACAGGCCGCCCGTTTGCCCGGACCTGGGCTCGGTTGATTTGCACCGGGTGCGCCGGTAACATCCCGCCGCTCTAATCATCATGATCGGACTCCGTGTATCCGCACGGATCCGACCGTTCTCGCAGGAGGAAGATCCGCATGCGCAAGCCGCTGGTCGCCGGTAACTGGAAGATGAACGGTTCGCGCGAAGCGAACCGCGCCCTCCTGTCGGCCCTGAAGGGCAGTCTGGGTGACCTGCAGGGTGTCGACGTTGCGGTGTGTCCGCCCGCCGTCTACCTGGCCGAGATCGCCGAGACCCTGTCGGGTAGCGTGATCGAGGTCGGTGCGCAGGATTGCTCGGACCAGGAAAAGGGCGCGTATACCGGCGAGCTGGCCGGCTCCATGCTGGCTGAGGCGGGCTGCCGTTACGTGATCGTTGGCCACTCCGAGCGCCGCGAGCGCCAGAACGAGACCAGCGAATGGGTGGCGGCCAAGTTCATCGCCGCCCAAGCCGCTGGCCTGACGCCCATCCTGTGTGTTGGCGAGCAGAAGAGTGACCGCGAAGGCGGGCGCACCGAATCCGTGGTGGCCGAGCAGCTGGATGCGGTGCTGGATGCCGCCGGCGTCGAGACCTTCGATCGCGCCGTGATCGCCTACGAGCCCGTCTGGGCAATCGGAACCGGCCTGACCGCCACGCCCGATCAGGCGCAGGAAGTGCACGCCTTTATCCGCAACCGAGTGGCGGGCCGCGACCCGCGTGTCGCTGCGGATCTGCGTATCCTCTACGGCGGCAGCATGAAGGCGGACAACGCCGCGGGCCTGCTGGCGCTGGAAGACATCGACGGCGGGCTGATTGGTGGCGCCTCGCTGGACGCCGATGCCTTTACCGCGATCGCCCGTGCGGCGGCCGAGCGGGTCGCGGCATGATCTACGGGTTGCTCCTGGTCGTTCAGGTCTCGGTCTCGATCGCCCTGATCGCCCTCGTGTTGATGCAGCATGGCAAGGGTGCCGACGCGGGGGCGGCCTTTGGCAGTGGTGCGTCCGCGACCGTGTTCGGTGCGCGCGGGTCGGCCAATTTTCTGAGCCGCTCGACCGCGTTTCTGGCTGTTGTGTTCTTCGTGAACAGCTTGACGCTGGCCTATCTCGCCTCCTCGACGCCTCAGGCCGAAAGCCTGATGGATCAGCTCGAAGCGGAAGAGATGCGCGAGGAGGGTGATATTCCGGAAGGCATTCCCGGTACAGTACCCCGGGATGACGAATCGGATGCCCCGGCCTCCGACCGCCCGGCCGACGTACCTGAATAGGCCGGCGACCGCGGCCTCTTAGACAGGCAGATGTGGTGGAATTGGTAGACACGCTATCTTGAGGGGGTAGTGGCGAAAGCCGTGTGGGTTCGAGTCCCACCATCTGCACCATTTCGAAGGCCCCTGGCGACGTTCGAGAATCGGCGTCAGGAGTCAAAACAAAATAAAATCAGTAACTTATAAAATTACAAATACTTGACACCGTTTTCACGGTTCACCTAGACTCCGTGCCCGGTATGCGCCCTTGCCTCGTCCATCGAGGTGGCCACCAACCGGTGCATTCAACCAGCAACGCTAGAACGGCTCGCGGACGCGCCGGATCCACGCGGCACCCTGCGAACCGACCCGCCCGAGGGCGGTGTACGGGAGAGAGACATGCTGGAAGGTTATCTACCCATCCTGCTGTTCATCGCAGTGGGGATCGTGATCGGCATCGTGCCGCTGGTGGTCGGGATGGCCGTCGGGCCGCGCAAGCCCGACGCCGCGAAGAATTCGCCATACGAGTGCGGCTTTGAGGCCTTCGAGGACTCGCGGCTGAAGTTCGATGTGCGCTTCTACCTGGTCGCGATCCTCTTCATCATCTTCGATCTCGAGATCGCATTTCTCTTCCCGTGGGCGGTATCGCTGGATGCCATTGGCCTGTTCGGGCTTCTTGCGATGGCCGTGTTTTTGCTCATTCTGGTCGTCGGATTCATTTATGAGTGGAAGAAGGGGGCGCTGGAATGGGAATAGAAGGCGTTCTTGAAAAGGGCTTCGTCACCACCTCGGCTGACAAGCTCATCAACTGGGCCCGTACCGGCTCCCTGTGGCCGATGACCTTCGGGCTCGCCTGCTGTGCGGTCGAGATGATGCACGCCGGTGCCGCGCGCTATGACCTCGACCGCTTCGGGATCATCTTCCGGCCCAGCCCGCGCCAGTCCGACGTGATGATCGTCGCCGGCACGCTGGTCAACAAGATGGCGCCGGCGCTGCGCAAGGTGTACGACCAGATGCCCGAGCCGCGCTGGGTGATCTCCATGGGCTCCTGCGCCAATGGCGGCGGCTACTACCACTACTCCTATGCCGTGGTGCGCGGGTGCGACCGCATCGTGCCGGTGGATGTCTACGTGCCGGGCTGTCCGCCCACGGCCGAGGCACTGCTCTACGGCATCATCCAGCTGCAGAACAAGATCCGGCGCACGAACACCATCGCGCGCTGACGCACCCGGGGTTTCAGATGGCTGAACAAGACAACTGGATCGACGCCCTGCGGGCGGAACTGGGCGACGCCCTGGAGACGGTCACGGAGGCCTATGACGAGGTCACCGTCGATATCCGGCCGGAGTCCTGGCGCGAGGCCGCCGAGAAGCTGCGCGACGCGTTCGGCTTCGAGATGCTGATCGACCTGTGTGGCGTGGACTATCTCGAATACGGCCAGGACGAATGGGGCACGGAGTCCGCGACCAACACGGGTTTCTCCCGCGGGGTCGAGGCGGCCACCTCCGGGCGCTTCACGTTCGACGACGCGCCGGAAGACAGCCTCTGGGACGGGCCACGCTTCACCGTGGCCGTGCAACTGCTGTCGATCCAGCACAATCGTCGCCTGCGTATGCGCGCCTGGCTGGCCGATGACGAATTCCCCGAGATCGAGTCGCTGGTGGAGGTCTGGGCCTCGGCCAACTGGTTCGAGCGCGAGGCCTTCGACCTGTTCGGGATCCTGTTCTCCGGGCACCCGGACCTGCGCCGCATCCTCACGGACTACGGCTTCGTCGGTCATCCGTTCCGCAAGGACTTCCCGCTGGTCGGTCATGTGGAGATGCGCTACGACGCCGAACAGGCGCGCGTGGTGTACCAGCCGGTGACCATCGAGCCGCGTGTGCTGGTGCCCAAGGTGATCCGCGACGACCATCGCTACAGCGAGGGCGAGAAGCCAGGCGAAGGAGCCGAGAATGCCTGAGATTCGCAACTTCACCCTGAACTTCGGGCCGCAGCATCCGTCCGCCCACGGCGTGCTGCGCCTGGTGCTGGAGATGGATGGCGAGGTCGTGCAGCGCGCCGACCCGCATATCGGCCTTCTTCACCGCGGGACCGAGAAGCTCGCCGAGAGCAAGCCGTACAACCAGTCTATCGGCTACATGGACCGCCTCGACTACGTGTCGATGATGGCCAACGAGCACGGCTACGTGCTGGCGATGGAAAAGCTGCTCCAGATCGAGGCCCCGCTGCGGGCACAGTACATCCGGGTAATGTTCGACGAGATTACCCGCATCCTGAATCACCTGATGTGGCTGGGCGCCCACGCGCTGGATATCGGCGCGATGGCGGTGTTCCTGTATGCCTTCCGCGAGCGCGAGGACCTGATGGACTGCTACGAGGCGGTCTCGGGTGCGCGCATGCACGCGACCTACTACCGGCCGGGTGGGGTCGCGCGCGACCTGCCGGGGACCATGCCGCAGTACCAGCCGTCCTCCTGGAAATCTCAGGAAGTGGTGGACGACCTGAACAAGGTTCGCCAGGGCTCGCTGCTGGACTTCATCGAGGCCTTTACCGAGCGCTTCCCGGGCTGCGTGGACGAGTACGAGACCCTGCTGACCGACAACCGCATCTGGAAGCAACGCACCGTGGGTATCGGCGTGGTCGATCCCGAACGTGCCATGCAGCTGGGCTTTACCGGCCCGATGCTGCGCGGCTCCGGCATCGAGTGGGACCTGCGCAAGAAGCAGCCCTACGAGGTCTATGACCGCCTCGACTTCGATATCCCGGTGGGCGTCAACGGCGACTGCTACGACCGCTACCTGGTGCGGATCGAGGAGATGCGCCAGTCCAACCGCATCATCCGCCAGTGTGTGGACTGGCTGCGCCAGAATCCGGGTCCGGTGCTGCTCGAGGATCACAAGATCACCCCGCCAAAGCGCGAGGAGATGAAGGCCGACATGGAGGCCCTGATCCACCACTTCAAGCTGTTCACCGAGGGGATGTGCCTGCCGGAAGGCGAGGCCTACGCCGCGGTGGAGCATCCGAAGGGCGAGTTCGGGGTGTATCTGGTCTCGGATGGTTCCAACAAGCCCTATCGCCTGAAGGTCCGTCCGCCGGGCTTTGTGCACCTGTCCGCGCTGGACGAGATGGCGCGTGGCCACATGCTGGCCGATGTGGTCGCCATTATCGGGACCCAGGACATCGTATTCGGGGAGATCGACCGCTGATGGCTGCCGAACAGAAAACCGTCGCCTTCCACAAGCCCGCCGGCAAGAAGGTGGAGCTCAGCGACCACGAGCGCGAAGAGATCGACGCCTGGCTGGCGCGCTATCCCGACGACCAGAAGCGCTCTGCGGTGCTTGGCGCCCTGCGCGCGGTGCAGCACGAGGACGGCTATCTCTCTACCGCGAAGATGGATGCCGTCGCCGAATACCTCGGCCTGCCGGCGATCGCGGTGTACGAGGTGGGCTCGTTCTATTCGATGTACGAGCTGGAGCCGGTCGGCAAGCACACCATCATGGTGTGCAACAACATCTCCTGCATGCTGCGCGGCTCGGAACAGATCATCGAGCACCTGGAGAACCGTCTCGGCATCAAGCTCGGCGAGAGCACGCCGGACGGCAAGTTCTACCTGAAGATGGAAGAGGAGTGCCTGGCGGCCTGCTGTGGCGCCCCGATGATGCAGGTGGATCACGTCTACTACGAGAATCTCACCCCCGAGAAGGTGGACGAGATTCTCGACGGTCTGGAGAAGTAGCATGGCCAACCAGATCTGCTTTGCGACCCGCTACCTGGACGATCCGGCCTCGCTCGAGACCTACAAGAGCGTCGGCGGCTACCAGGCCCTGGAGAAGGTCTACAAGGGCAAGATGGCCCCCGAGGATGTGATCGAGGAGGTCAAGACCTCCAACCTGCGCGGCCGCGGCGGTGCGGGCTTCCCGACCGGGCTCAAGTGGTCGTTCATGCCGCGCAACACCCCGGGCCAGAAGTACATCGTTTGCAATTCGGACGAATCCGAGCCGGGCACCTGCAAGGACCGCGAGATCCTGATGTACAACCCGCATGCCCTGATCGAGGGCATGGCGATCGCCGGCTACGCGATCGGCGCGACGGTGGGCTACAACTACATGCGCGGCGAGTTCATGGACGAGGTGAACACGCGCTTTACGGCGGCCCTGAAAGAGGCCTACGACGCCGGTTATCTCGGCAAGGACATCTTCGGGTCCGGGGTCGATTTCGATCTCTACCCGTCGCTGGGTGCCGGGGCCTACATCTGCGGCGAGGAGACGGCGCTGCTGGAGTCCCTGGAGGGCAAGAAAGGCCAGCCGCGCTTCAAGCCGCCGTTTCCGGCCAACTACGGTCTGTACGGCAAGCCGACCACGATCAATAACACCGAGTCGCTGGCCTCGATCCCGGCCATCATCCGTAACGGCGGGCAGTGGTTCGCCGATCTGGGGGTGCCCAAGTCCGGTGGCGAGAAGCTGTTCTCCGTCTCGGGCCATGTGAACAAGCCGGGGAACTACGAGATTCCGCTGGGCACGCCGTTCAAGGACCTCCTGGAGATGTCGGGTGGCGTACTGAACGGGCGCAAGCTGAAGGCGGTGATCCCCGGTGGCTCGTCGGTGCCGGTGGTCCCGGGCGACGTGATGCTGAAGGCCAACATGGACTTCGACTCCATCGCCCAGGCCGGGTCCATGCTGGGCTCCGGCGCGGTGATCGTGATGGACGAGACCGCCGACATGGTCAAGGCCCTGCAGCGCATCTCGCGGTTCTACTTCTCCGAGTCCTGCGGGCAGTGCACGCCCTGCCGCGAGGGGACCGGCTGGCTCTACCGCATGCTGACCCGCATCGTGGAAGGGCAGGGCCGTCCCGAGGACCTGGAACGCCTGGACGACGTGGCCAGCAAGATCGAGGGGCACACCATCTGCGCCCTGGGCGACGCCGCGGCCATGCCAGTGCGCAGCTTCATCAAGCACTTCCGCCACGAATTCGAATACTACATCCAGCACGGTCGGAGCCCGGTGGCAGACGCCGCCTGACGCCCCCCCCGCGCATCCGCAGCAGGAATCGAGCATGAGTCAGGATCAGAAGCAGGATCTGGTCAGCATCGAGATTGACGGCCGCACGATCGAGGCGCCCAAGGGCGCGATGTTGATCGACGTGGCGGACGATGCCGATATCCGCATTCCGCGGTTTTGCTACCACAAGAAGCTGTCGGTGGCGGCGAACTGCCGTATGTGCCTGGTCGAGGTCGAGAAGGCGCCCAAGCCGCTGCCCGCCTGCGCGACCCCGGTCATGGACGGGATGAAGGTCTACACCCAGTCTCCGCTGGCGCTGCGCGCGCAGAAGGGGACCATGGAGTTCCTGCTGATCAACCACCCGCTGGACTGCCCGATCTGTGACCAGGGTGGCGAGTGCGAGCTGCAGGACGTGGCCATGGGCTACGGCGACAGTGTGTCCAAGTACACCGAAGCCAAGCGCGTGGTGAAGGACAAGGATATCGGTCCGCTGATCGAGACCGAGATGACCCGCTGTATCCACTGCACCCGCTGCGTGCGCTTCGGCGAGGAGATCGCCGGCGTGCGCGAACTGGGCGCGACCGGGCGCGGCGAGCATATGCGCATCGGCACCTATGTCGAGAAGACTGTGGCCCACGAGCTGTCGGGCAACGTGATCGACCTGTGCCCGGTGGGCGCACTGACCGCCAAGCCGTCGCGCTACACCGCGCGCGCCTGGGAGCTGTCGCAGGCCGCGACCATCGCCCCGCACGACGCGGTCGGTTCCAACCTCCACCTGCATACCCACGATGGGCGCGCGATGCGCGTGGTGCCGCGTGACAACGAGGCAGTCAACGAGACCTGGATCTCCGACCGCGACCGCTTCAGCTACACCGGCCTGTACGCCGAGGACCGCCTGACCCGCCCGCGCATGAAGGTGGACGGCCAGTGGCAGGACGTCTCCTGGGAGACCGCGCTGAGTTATGTCGTCGAGGGCCTGAAGGAGACTGCCCCCGACCGCATCGGTGCGCTGCTGTCGCCGTCGCTGTCGGTGGAAGAACACTACCTGGCGCAGAAGGTCCTGCGCGGCATGGGCGTCACCGATATCGATCATCGGCTGGACCAGGTGGATTTCTCCGACGAGGCGGCCGCGCCGCTGTTCCCGTACCTGGGCGCGGCCATTAGCGATCTGGATACGGCCGATGCCGTGCTGCTGGTGGGCTGCAATCCGCGCCGCGAACAGCCGCTGCTCGCCCATCGCCTGCGCAAGGCGGCCTCGCGCGGGGCGCGGGTCAGCCTGATCAATGACATGCTGCTGGATCTGACCTATCCGGTTCAGGCCCAGCTGGTCGGCCACGAGCGCGATCAGGTCATGGCCCTGGCGGGTGTGGCCGGGCAACTGGCCGCCGCCGGCAAGTCGCTGCCCAAGAAGCTGGAAAAGGTCGTCAAGGCCGCCGAGGCCGATGACGCCGATACGCGGGCCGCGTTCGAACACATTGCCAAGTCGCTGCTGGATGCCGAGCAGGGCCATGTCCTGCTGGGCCAGGTCGCGATCCACGGGCCGGCCTTTGCGACCCTGCGCGCCCTGGCCGGCTGGATCGCCAAGCACACCGACGCCCGTCTGGGATACCTGCCGGCCGGCGCCAGTGCCGCGGGTGCCTGGCTGGCCGGCGTGCTGCCGCACCGCGGCCCGGCCGGGGCCGAAGTGGAGGTCGCCGGCCGGAACGCGGCCGAGATGCTGGCCGAGGGTCGGGATGCCTTCGTGGTCGCCGGTATCGAACCCGGGCGTGACGGGGCCGATCCGGTTGCGCTGCGCGCCGCGCTCGAGAAAGCCGGCTTCGTGGTCGCACTGAGCGCCTATGCCAATACGGATCTGGAAGCCGTGGCCGATGTACTGCTCCCGGTTGCCACCAGCTTCGAGAACTCCGGGACCTTCGTGAACGCCGAGGGCCGTTGGCAGAGCTACCGTGCCGCGGCCCGCGCGCAGGAAGACACTCGCCCCGGCTGGAAGGTCTGGCGCGTGCTCGGGAATCTGCTGGAACAGCGCGGCATGGACTATCTCGACTCGCGCGCGGTGCGTGACGAGCTGAAGGGCCTGCTGGCGGATGCCAATTTCGATACTGCGGTCAACATGAACAAGGCGCAGATTTCCATTCCGGAGCCGGCGCAGGGCGACCTGTATCGCGTACAGGCGGCCGGGCTCTACAGCACGGATGCTCTCGTGCGCCGTGCCGAGCCACTGCAGACCAGCCCCGAGGGCCAGCTGGCCGAGTGCGTAATCGTGCATCCCGAATCCGCCGGCGGGCTTGATACCGGCTCGCGCGTGAAACTGCGTCAGGCCGGCGCCGAGACGGAGCTGACCCTGATCCTGGACGACGCCGTGCCGGTAGGCCTGGCGGTGACCTTTGCGGGCTCGACGGCCATGGGCCGGTTGGGCGCCCCGAACGCCACGGTCACGCTCGCGCGTGCCTGAGGGAACGTAAGACATGTTCGACTGGATGATGAACCTCTACAGCAGCCTGCCGACGGTGATGCAGATCCTGATCGGCATTCAGCTGATCGTGATCCCGCTGATGCTGGCCGTGGCCTACACGACCTTCGCCGAACGCAAGGTGATCGGCTATGCGCATGTGCGCGTCGGGCCGAACCGGGTCGGGCCGCGCGGCTGGCTGCAGCCGATCGCGGATGCGCTGAAGCTGCTGACCAAGGAGGTCATCCTCCCGAC
The DNA here is from genome assembly GCF_000381425.1 of Thioalkalivibrio sp. ALRh. NCBI lineage: Bacteria > Pseudomonadati > Pseudomonadota > Gammaproteobacteria > Chromatiales > Ectothiorhodospiraceae > Thioalkalivibrio > Thioalkalivibrio sp. ALRh. The sequence continues at coordinate 417,515 of NZ_KB906519.1, read as the reverse complement.
CAATGCCAACCGCTTCCTGTTTCTGAGTGCCCCGGTGCTGACCATCGCCCCGGCGCTGGCCGCCTGGGCGGTAATCCCGTTCTTCGATGGCGGGGCGCTGGCCAACGTCAATGCCGGGCTGCTGTACCTGCTGGCGCTGACCTCGCTCGGCGTATACGGGATCATCATCGCCGGCTGGGCCTCGAACTCGAAGTATGCGCTGCTGGGGTCGCTGCGTTCGGCCGCGCAGCTGGTCTCCTACGAAATCGCGATGGGTTTTGCCCTGGTCGGCGTGCTGATGGCTGCCGGCACGCTGAACGTGGGCGGCATCATCGAGGCGCAGTCGGGCAGCATGTACCACTGGTTCCTGCTGCCGCTGCTGCCGCTGTTCTTTGTGTATTTCATCTCCGGGATTGCCGAGACCAACCGCGCGCCGTTCGACGTGGCCGAGGGCGAATCCGAGATCGTCGCGGGTTTCCACGTCGAGTACTCGGGCATGGCGTTCGCCGTGTTCTTCCTGGCCGAATACGCGAACATGATCCTGATCTCGGCCCTGACCGCGATCCTGTTCCTCGGCGGCTGGCTGTCGCCCTTCCAGGGCATCCTGCCGCAAGCGGCCTTTGACCTGCCGGTCATCGGTGCGCTGCTGGATCATGGCATCCACTGGTTCTTGTTCAAGACGGCGGTGTTCCTGTTCGCCTTCTTGTGGTTCCGTGCCACTTTCCCGCGCTATCGCTATGACCAGATCATGCGTCTTGGCTGGAAGGTGCTGATCCCGGTGACCATCCTCTGGCTGTTTGTCGAGGGCGTGCTGGTCGCGTTCAACGTCGGCCCGTGGTTCGCCTGAGGAGTTCGTGATGAAAGCGTTCCGCCGATACCTGAAGAGTTTTCTGTTCTTTGAACTGCTGCTGGGGTTGCGCCTGACCGGGCGTTACCTGCTGAGCCGCAAGTTCACCGTGCAGTACCCGGACGAGAAGACCCCGATGTCGCCGCGTTTCCGCGGGCTGCATGCGCTGCGCCGCTACCCGAACGGCGAGGAGCGCTGCATTGCCTGCAAACTGTGCGAGGCGGTCTGCCCGGCGCTGGCGATTACGATCGACTCCGAGGAGCGCGCGGACGGCACGCGCCGCACGACGCGCTACGACATCGACCTGTTCAAGTGCATCTTCTGCGGCTTCTGCGAAGAGGCCTGTCCGGTGGATTCCATCGTCGAGACGCACATCTTCGAGTACCACTTCGAGAACCGGGGCGAGCAGATCATGACCAAGGACAAGCTCCTGGCCATTGGTGACCGCTTCGAGAAAGAGATCGCCGAGGCCCGTGCGATCGACGCCCCGTACCGGTAACGCAGGGACCGCCCCATGACCTTCGAGTTGATCCTTTTCTATCTCTTCGGCGCGATCCTGCTGGGCGGCGCCCTGGCGATGATCAGTGTGCGCAACCCGGTGCACGCGGCCCTGTTCCTGGTGCTGTGCTTTGTCGCCGCGGCCGCGATCTGGCTGCTGGCGGAGGCGGAGTTCCTCGGCATCGTGCTGGTGCTCGTCTACGTTGGCGCGGTGATGGTGCTGTTCCTGTTCGTGGTGATGATGCTCGACATCAACCTCGCCAAGCTGCGCGAGGGCTTCACCGAATACCTGCCGGTGGGCATCGTGGTCGCGGTCGCGATGGCCACCGTGCTGGTGGCCGTGATTACCCGCTACATCACGATGGATGTGCCGGAGCGCGCAGGGCCGGAATACGCCAACACCGAGGCCCTGGGCGCGATCCTCTACACCGAATACGTCTATCCGTTCGAGATTGCGGCGGTGATCCTGCTGGTGGCGATCATCGCGGCGATCTCGCTGACCATGCGCAAGCGTCCGGACAACAAGTCGATCGATCCAGGCCAGCAGATGGCGGTCTCCCGCGAGGGTCGGGTCCGCATGGTCTCCATGGCCTCCGAGAAGAAGAAGTCCCCGCGTCGTGCTGCCCAGAGCAGCGATGCGGATGGACAGCAGGACGACTCGTCGAAATAGGCAATCCGAGTAACTAGGCATTCCGGCCAGAGGTCGGGACCCGGACACCGAGGGCGGATACCGCCCCCGAAAGAACTCAGGGCTAGAACATGATTACGCTAGAGCACTACCTGGTGCTGGCCGCGCTGTTGTTTTCGATCAGTGTGGCCGGGATCTTCCTGAACCGGAAAAACGTGATCGTTCTGTTGATGTGCATCGAGCTGATGCTGCTCGCGGTGAACATCAATTTCATTGCCTTCTCGTTCTTCCTGCAGGACCTCGCGGGCCAGGTGTTCGTGTTCTTCATCCTGACCGTCGCCGCGGCCGAGGCGGCCATCGGCCTCGCCATCCTGGTGTTGCTGTTCCGGAATCGCGGAACCATCAACGTCCAGGACCTGGACGCAATGAAGGGATAACGGGCCATGGATACGATCTATCTACTTATCGTCCTGGCGCCGCTGTTCGGCGCGATCATCGCCGGCCTGTTCGGGCGTCAGATCGGCCGCACCGGGGCGCACAGCGTCACCATCCTCGGGGTGTCGATCTCGTTCATCCTGTCGGTGGTGGTCTTCTGGGCCCATGTGTTCGGTGACGCCGGGGTCTACAACGAAACCGTCTACACCTGGATGGTCTCCGACGGCATCCAGTTCGAGGTCGGGTTCCTGGTCGACAACCTGACCGCGATGATGATGCTGGTCGTCACCTTCGTCTCGCTGATGGTGCACATCTACACCATCGGCTACATGAAGGACGATCCGGGCTACCAGCGCTTCTTCGCCTACATCTCGCTGTTCACCTTCTCGATGCTGATGCTGGTGATGGCGAACAACTTCATGCAGCTGTTCTTTGGCTGGGAGGCCGTGGGCCTGGTCTCCTACCTGCTGATCGGCTTCTGGTACAAGCGGCCGACCGCGATCTACGCGAACATGAAGGCGTTCATCGTCAACCGGGTGGGGGACTTCGGGTTCCTGATCGGGATCGCCGCGCTGGTGTTCTACACCGGCAGCCTGAACTACGCCGATGTGTTCGCCGAAGGTCAGTCGATGAGCGAGGCGACCATCACCATCTGGCCGGGCTGGACCTTCGGCCTGCTGGATCTGGCGCTGATCTTCCTGTTCATCGGTGCGATGGGTAAATCCGCCCAGGTGCCGCTGCATGTCTGGCTGCCGGACTCGATGGAAGGCCCGACCCCGATCTCCGCGCTGATCCACGCGGCGACCATGGTGACCGCGGGTATTTTCATGGTGGCGCGCATGTCGCCGCTGTACGAGTTCTCCGTCCCGGCGCTGTCGTTCATCCTGATCATCGGGGCGATCACCGCGTTCTTCATGGGCCTGATCGGGCTCGTCCAGAACGACATCAAGCGGGTGGTGGCGTATTCGACGCTGTCGCAGCTGGGCTACATGACCGTGGCGCTGGGCGCCTCCGCCTACGCCGCCGGCCTGTTCCACCTGATGACGCATGCCTTCTTCAAGGCGCTGCTGTTCCTGGCCGCGGGCTCGGTGATCATCGCGATGCACCACCTGCAGGACATGCGCGCGATGGGTGGGCTGCGCCGGCACATGCCGATCACCTACGTGACCGCGCTGATCGGCTCGCTGGCGCTGATCGGGTTCCCGTTCTTCTCCGGGTTCTTCTCCAAGGACGCGATCATCGAGGCGGTCGGCTACTCGCAGATCCCGGGGGCGACGTTTGCCTACTGGCTGGTGCTGGCCGGGGTGTTCGTGACCGCGTTGTACACCTTCCGCATGTTCTTCATGGTGTTCCATGGCGAGGAGCGCTATGACCAGGCGCACAAGTACATGCCCGACCATGGCGATGACCACGACGACGAACACGGCGATGATCATCACCACGGCCCGCTGCAGCCGAAGGAATCGCCGTGGGTAGTCACTCTGCCGCTGGTCCTGCTGGCGATCCCGTCGGTGGTGGCCGGCTACTTCATCGGCCCGATGCTGTTCGGCGACTTCTTTGCCGACAGCCTGTTCGTGCTGCCGGAGCAGGACGTGCTGGCGACCAAGGGCGAGACCTACACCGGCGTGATCGGCTTTGTGCTGCATGGGCTGATGCTGCCCGCGTTCTGGCTCGCGATGGCGGGTCTGGGCACGGCCTGGTACCTGTACATGAAGCGGCCCGAACTGCCGGGCGTGATCGCCGAACGGCTGAAGCTGGGCGTGTGCATCCTCGAGGACAAGTACGGCTTCGACCGCTTCAATGACTGGTTCTTCGCCGGCGGCAGCGTCCGCCTGGGGCGTGCGCTGTGGCGCTACGGTGATGCTCTGATCATCGACGGGCTGCTGGTCAATGGTACCGCGCGCTCGGTCGGCTGGATTTCGGCGCGCATCCGCCACATGCAGTCCGGCTTCCTCTACCACTACGCGTTCGTGATGATCATCGGCCTGCTGGTCCTGATGTTCGCCTTCGTGATCTGAGCGGCTTCGACACCCATGCGCTCGAAGCCCATCGCTGTTTCAAGGAACGACCATGTTTGCTGACTGGCCTATCTTGAGTCTGTTGATCTGGCTGCCGATTCTCGGCGGCTTCCTGGTGCTTGCCGCCGGGCGCGACGCGCCCCATGTGGCGCGGCGGCTCGGGCTCGCGGTGGCCGTGGCGACCTTTGTGGCCAGTTTGCCGCTGTGGTTCACGTTCGAGCGTGGCACCGCGGACATGCAGTTCCAGGAACTGGCCTCGTGGATCCCGGCGTTCAACGTGAACTACCACCTCGGGGTGGACGGCATCTCCATGCCGTTGATTCTGCTGACCACACTGATCACCGTGATCGTGATCGTTGCGGCCTGGGAGTCGGTGAAGGACCGGATCGCCTACTACATGTCGGCCATGCTGGTGATGGAAGGCCTGATGATCGGCATGTTCGCGGCGATGGATGCGGTGTTGTTCTACGTGTTCTTCGAGGCGATGCTGATCCCGATGTTCCTGGTGATCGGGATCTGGGGCGGGCCGCGGCGCGTCTATGCGACCATCAAGTTCTTCCTCTATACCTTCCTGGGCTCGGTGTTCATGCTGGTTGCGCTGATCTGGATGTACATCCAGTCCGGCAGCTTCCTGATCCAGGACTTCCATGCCCTGCAGATCGGCATGACCGCGCAGATACTGATCTTCCTCGCGTTCTTTATGGCGTTCGCGGTGAAGATCCCGATGTTCCCGGTGCATACCTGGCTGCCGGATGCGCACGTGGAAGCGCCCACCGGCGGCTCGGTGATCCTGGCGGCGATCATGCTGAAGATTGGGGGCTACGGCTTCCTGCGCTTCTCGTTGCCGATCACGCCGGATGCCTCGGCGGTGCTGGATACGCTGATGATCGTGCTGTCGCTGATCGCGATCGTCTACATCGGCCTGGTGGCGCTGATTCAGAGCGACATGAAGAAGCTGATCGCCTATTCGTCGATCGCGCACATGGGCTTTGTGACCCTGGGCTTCTTCCTCGCCTTCTACATCTACCGCAACACCGGTGACTGGGAAGGGGCCTCGCTGGGTATTGCCGGCGGCATGGTGCAGATGATCTCGCACGGCTTTATCTCCGCGGCGATGTTCCTCGCGGTGGGCGTTCTGTACGACCGTCTGCACAGCCGACAGATCTCGGACTACGGCGGTGTGGTGAACACCATGCCCTGGTTCGCCGCGTTCTTCGTGCTGTTCGCGATGGCCAATACCGGCCTGCCGGGTACGTCCGGGTTCGTGGGCGAGTTCATGGTCATCCTGGCCGCGTTCAAGGCGGACTTCTGGATTGCCTTCCTCGCTGCGACCACGCTGATCCTGGCCGCCGGCTATACCCTGTGGCTGGTCAAGCGCGTGATCTTTGGCGCGGTGGCCAACGACAACGTGGCCGGTCTCTCCGACATGAACCGCCGCGAGTTCTTCCTGATGGGCGTGCTGGCCTTCTTCACCCTGCTGCTGGGTGTGTGGCCGGCGCCGCTGCTGGATGTGATGAACGCGACCATCGACCACCTCGTGGCGCATATCGCGCACTCGAAGCTCTGAACGGACGCCTGACATGACTTTCGAGATCCCCAACTTCCTCCCCGCCGTGCCCGAGATGTTCGTGCTCGGGATGGCGTGCCTGATCCTGGTGATCGACGCGTTCCTGCCGGATTCGCGGCGCGACATCACCTACGGCCTGGTGCAGGCGACCCTGGTCGCGGCTGCCGGCCTGACCCTGTGGATGATGGGTCCGGAGACGGTGCTGACCTTCTCGGATACCTTCGTGAAGGACCCGATGGCGGACGTCCTGAAAGTCGCGGTCTACGTGACCAGCTTCCTGGTGTTCCTGTATGCGCGTCCGTACCTGATGGAGCGCGGGATCCACAAGGGCGAGTTCTACATCCTGGGCCTGTTCGCGGTGCTCGGGATGATGATCATGATCTCCGGGCACAACCTGCTGACGCTGTACCTGGGGCTGGAGCTGCTGTCGCTGTCGTCCTATGCACTGGTCGCGTTCTGGCGCGACAACACGCGCGCGACCGAGGCGGCGATGAAGTACTTCGTGCTGGGCGCGCTGGCCTCCGGTCTGCTGCTTTACGGTATGTCGATGATCTACGGCATGACCGGCTCGCTGGATATCGCGGTCATTGCCGCTGAGCTGACGGCGGCGGACGAGAGCCTGAACATCCCGCTGGTCTTCGGTCTGGTGTTCCTGGTGGTCGCGATCGCGTTCAAGCTGGGGGCGGTGCCGTTCCACATGTGGGTGCCGGATGTCTACGACGGTGCCCCGACCGCGGTGACGCTGTTCATCGCCACGGCGCCGAAGATCGCCGCGTTCGCCTTCCTGATGCGCCTGCTGGTGGAGGGCATGGGCCCGATGCATGCCGACTGGCAGGGTATGTTCGTGATCCTGGCCGTGCTGTCGCTGGCGGTGGGCAACGTGATCGCGATCGCCCAGACCAGCATCAAGCGCATGCTGGCCTACTCGACCATCGCCCATGTCGGCTTCGTGTTCATGGGCATCCTGGCCGGGACTGACAGCGGCTACGCCTCGGCGATGTTCTATGTGATCGTCTATGCGATCACCGCGGCCGGTGGCTTCGGCATGATCGTGTTCCTGTCGCGCAAGGGCTATGAGGCGGACCAGATCGATGACTTCAAGGGCCTGGCCAAGCGCAACCCGTGGTTCGCGTTCATCATGCTGCTGCTGCTGTTTTCGATGGCCGGGGTGCCGCCGACAGTCGGCTTCTACGCCAAGCTGGCGGTGATCCAGGCCGCGGTGGGCGCGGATCTGGTCTGGCTGGCGATTGTCGCCGTGATCTTCTCGATCATTGGGGCCTTCTACTACCTGCGCGTGGTCAAGATGATGTTCTTCGACGACCCCCGCGAAGACGCGCAAGAGCCGGTGCAGCCCTCGGGGGCGCTGGCCACCGCGCTCAGCATTAACGGATTGGCGGTACTGCTTCTTGGAATTTTTCCGGGGCTGCTGTTGTCTGTCACCCACTACGCAATCATGGGCTAAGTCGTGACACAGTGGATTCCATTTGAAGTTCTGGTCTGGGGTTTTGTCGTCGTTGCCTTTATTTCGGCAAACCTGCCCTGGCTGACCGAACGCATCGGCCTGATGGTCCTGCCGGCCAGTGGTGTGAAGGGCCCCTGGACCCGTATCTTCGAATGGGTCGGGCTTTATCTGCTGGTGGGACTGATCGGCAAGGGCCTGGAGTTTCAGGCGACTGGAGGCATCCACACGCAGGGTTGGGAGTTCTACGTGATCACCCTGTCGTTGTTCGCGGTGTTCGCGCTGCCCGGATACATCTGGCGCTACGATCTCCGGCAGCATCTGCGGACTCGCGCGCACCGTTCGCGGTAAGGGGTACGGCCGGGTGCGAGGGGGCTTGGAATCAGGAAAAATCTCGCTCTTTTCCTTGCAGCCCCCAACCCGCTTTGTTATAGTTTCGCGTCTCGGATGCGGGGTGGAGCAGTCTGGCAGCTCGTCGGGCTCATAACCCGAAGGTCGCAGGTTCAAATCCTGCCCCCGCTACCATTTTTCAGAGAGGCCCCATATGGGGCCTTTTTGTTAGGCAGGTCCGTTGTGGCGGTCTTGCCGGGCTGCGCTCCCGCGCGCCAAGCAGTCAGTCTGACTGGCTGCGCTCATCGCTGAGGTGTTCGAGGGGCGTTTATCGCCCTTTTTTTGTTTCCGGGCCCAGGAAAGGGCCAGTTCGTGAATCGTTCCGAGTGGAGTCAGGTGGCGGAAAAGCCCGAACAACTGAAGGCGCTGCTGGCCCCGGTGGTCGAGGGGCAGGGGTTTGTGTTCTGGGGATTGGAGTACCACCCCGGTTCCAAGCCCGTGATGCTGCGCATCTACATCGACAGCCCCGAAGGGGTCACGGTGGATGACTGCGCGCTGGTGAGCGACCAGGCCGGTGCCGTGCTCGAGGTCGAGCAGGCGCTGCGCGGCAACTACACCCTGGAGGTCTCCAGTCCGGGTATCGAGCGGCCGCTGTTCACGCCCGACCAGTACCGGGGATATATCGGACACCCGGTGAAGGTGCGGTTGAGTTGGCCGGAGCACGGGCGGCGGAATTACCGCGGCACGCTGATCGGCGTGGACGAGGAAATGATCGAAGTCGAGGTCGACGGCACGGGCTACGAACTGCCGTTGAACGCTATCCACAATGCGCGGGTCCTGGAACAGCTGTAGACCGGCGCGCGGTTTTTGTTGAATCGGCGGGTAACCGCCGAGGTGCGGAGAGACAAGAGATGAACAAGGAGATCCTGCTGGTCGCGGATGCCGTGGCGAACGAGAAGGGTGTCGACAAAGACATTATTTTCGATGCCCTGGAATCGGCATTGGCCATGGCGACCCGCAAGTATCACGGTGGCAAAATGGACGTGCGCGTGAGCATCGACCGTGAGGAAGGTGACTACGACGCGTTCCGTCGCTGGACCGTGGTCGATGACGAGGACCCCGAGTTCGAATCACCGGAGTACCAGATCCTCCTTTCGTATGCGCAGCAGAAGAACCCCGATGCGCAGGTCGGTGACGTGATCGAGGAGCCGGTGGAGGCCGTGGATTTCGGCCGTATCGCCGCGCAGACCGCGAAGCAGGTGATCGTGCAAAAGGTGCGCGAGGCCGAGCGCGCCAAGGTGGTCGAGGAGTACCAGGACCGCGTGGGTACGCTGGTAATGGGTATCGTCAAGCGCACCGACCGCAACGGCACTTACGTCGATCTCGGCAACAACGCCGAGGCCCTGATCCCGCGCGAACACATGATTCCGCGCGAGACCGTGCGCACCAATGACCGCCTGCGCGGCTATCTCAAGGAGATCCGTCCCGACGCGCGCGGGCCGCAGTTGATCCTGAGCCGGAGCGCGCCGGAGTTCCTGATCGAGCTGTTCAAGCTTGAGGTGCCGGAGGTTGGGCAGGAGATCATCGACATCATGGGCGCGGCGCGTGACCCGGGCCAGCGTGCGAAGATCGCCGTGCGCTCCAACGACCCGCGTCTGGATCCGGTCGGCGCCTGCGTCGGCATGCGCGGTTCGCGTGTGCAGTCGGTGTCCAACGAGTTGGCCGGCGAGCGCATCGACATCATCGTCTGGGACGAGAATCCGGCTCAGTTCGTGATCAACGCGATGTCCCCGGCCGAGGTCCTGTCGATCGTGGTGGACGAGGACAAGCAGTCGATGGACATCGCGGTCGAAGAAGACAAACTCTCCCTGGCCATCGGCCGTGGCGGACAGAATATCCGCCTGGCCTCCCAGCTGACTGGCTGGGAGCTGAACGTAATGACCGAGGAGCAGGCGGCCGAGAAGAGCGAGGCCGAGGCCCAGCAGCTAGTGACCTTCTTTATGGAGGCGCTGGATGTGGATGAGGAAGTGGCCGGCATCCTGGTGCAGGAGGGCTTCAGCACGCTGGACGAGGTGGCGTATGTCGACGAGGCCGAACTGCTGGCGATCGAGGAGTTCGACGAGGACATCGTGGGCGAGCTGCGCAGCCGCGCCAGCGACGCCCTGCTGACCCGAGCGATCGCGGGCGGCGAGAACTACCAGCCCGCGGAGGACCTGCTGAACATGGACGGCATGACCCAGGGCGTGGCCAACAAGCTGGCCTCGCATGGTGTCTGCACCATGGAGGACCTCGCGGAGCAGGCAGCCGACGACGTGGTCGAAATGACCGGATTGAGCACGGAAGAGGCGTCCGAGCTGATTATGACGGCGCGCGCCCCGTGGTTTGAAACCGGGGAATAACCCCGGACGAAGAATCGCGAAGCCCGTGTGACAGGCCGTCGGCTGGCCTGAAAAGAATATGGAATGGAGGTAAGGCGCCATGGCGCAAATGACAGTGCAGCAATTCGCGGAATCGGTTGGGAAGCCGGTAGACCGCCTCATGGAGCAGCTCAAGGAGGCGGGCGTCGAGGTGGATGGCCCGGAAGCGGCCATCACCGATGCCGAGAAGCGCAAGCTGCTCGATCACCTCCGGCAGTCGCACGGGGAGAGTGAGGGTGGCCGCGTGACGCTCAAACGGCGCGCCCAGGCCCAGACCCTGAAGGTGAGCTCCGGGCCCGGACGCTCCAAGACGGTCAATGTTGAGGTGCGAAAGAAGCGCACGATCAAGCGCAAGCCAGCCGAGGAGCCCGTCGAGGCCCCGACCGAAGCCCCGGTCGAGGTCGAAGCTGTGCCGACCCCGGAGCCGACCGCTGAACCGACCCCGACTCCGAAGGAAGTCCCGGCTGAGCCGGTGGCCGAGGAGCCCAAGCCGGAGGAAGTCGAGGTCGAGGAGCCCGCCGCCCCTGAAGTCGAGGCTGCTGCGGAAGAACCGGTTGAGGCTGAGGCCAGCGAAGAGGCCGAAGCACCGGAACCCGAGGCTGAGCCCGAACCCGAACCCGAACCCGAGCCGACCCCGGCTAAGCCGAAGCGCCCGCTGAGCCGGACCGAACAGCTTGCCTTGCAGGTCGAGGCCGAACGCGATGCCCAGCGCAAGGCGCTGGAGGCGCGCAAGCAGGAAGAGGTCGAGCGTGGCGAACGCCAGAAGCGCCGCCAGAAGGAACTGGAGGCTCAGGAGGCCAAGCGCGAGAAAGAAGAACAGGCACGCCTCGAGCGCGAGGCGGCCCAGCGTCAGGCCACCGCCGAGGCCGAAGCCGGCAAGACCGCGGCCGGCGCCGGCAAGGGTCGCAAGACGCGCAAGGACGACCGCAAAGAGCTGCATGTCGCTGGGGATCGTCGTGGTCGGCGCAAGAAGGGCGAGGGCCGCAAGGCGCAGTCCGCCGCCGCGCAGGCCGTTGCGAGCAAGCATGGTTTTGCCAAGCCGACCGCGCCGGTTGTCCGCGAGGTCGAGGTGCCGGAGACGATCACGGTCTCCGAACTGGCCCAGGCGATGGCGATCAAGGCGCCACAGCTGATCAAGGCCCTGATGGGTATGGGCGTGATGGCGACCATCAACCAGTCCATTGACCAGGACACTGCGATGCTGGTGGTCGAGGAGATGGGCCACACGCCGGTCGCGGCGAAGGAGACCTCGGTCGAGGACGAGATCGACACCGGTCTGGAGCAGACGGCGGAGGCCAAGGCGCGCCCGCCGGTCGTCACCGTGATGGGTCACGTCGACCACGGCAAGACGTCTTTGCTGGACTACATCCGGAAGGAGAAGGTCGCCTCGGGCGAGGCTGGGGGTATTACCCAGCACATCGGTGCCTACCACGTGGACAATGGCCACGACGGCGTGACCTTCCTGGATACCCCGGGGCATGCCGCGTTTACCGCGATGCGTGCCCGTGGCGCGCAATCCACCGACATCGTGATCCTGGTAGTGGCAGCGGATGACGGCGTAATGCCGCAGACGCTCGAGGCGATCCAGCACGCGAAGGCGGCGGGCGTCCCGATCGTGGTCGCGGTCAACAAGATCGACAAGCCGGAGGCCGAACCCGAGCGCGTGATGAACGATCTCGCCCAGCACGAAGTGATCCCCGAGGCCTGGGGTGGCGATACGCAGTTCATCAACGTCTCGGCGCATACCGGCGAGGGCATCGACCAGCTGCTGGAGGCCCTGGGCCTGCAGGCCGAGGTGATGGAACTGAAGGCCCCGGCCGAGGGCCCTGCGCGGGGCGTGGTGATCGAGTCGCGCCTGGACAAGGGGCGTGGCCCGGTGGCGACCATCCTGGTCCAGTCCGGCAAGCTGAAGCATGGCGATATCCTGCTCTCGGGCAAGGAATACGGTCGCGTGCGGGCAATGTTCGACGACACCGGAAAGTCGGTGAAGGAGATCGGTCCGTCCATGCCGGTCGAGGTCCTGGGTCTGTCCGGTGTGCCGGAGGCCGGGGACGAGGTTCTGGTGGTTGCGGACGACAAGACCGCCCGCGAGGTCGCCGAGCACCGCGACGCCAAACAGCGCGAGCGCAAGCTGGCCGCGCAGCAGGCAGCCAAGCTGGAGAACATCTTCAACCAGATGCAGGAAGGCGAGATCGCGACCGTGAACATCCTGATCAAGGCGGATGTTCAGGGCTCGGCCGAGGCCCTGCGAGAGTCGCTGATCAAGCTGTCCACCGACGAGGTGCGCGTGAAGGTGGTCTCCGCCGGTGTCGGCGGGATCTCCGAGTCCGACCTCAACCTGGCCATGGCCTCCGAAGCGATCGTGATCGCGTTCAACGTGCGTGCCGATGCGGGCGCCAAGCGCCTGGCCGCCGAGAACGAGATCGACGTGCGTTATTACTCGGTGATCTACGAGGCGATCGACGACGTGAAGCAGGCGCTGTCGGGTCTGCTGTCGGCCGAGATCCGCGAAGAGGTCGTGGGCCTCGCCGAGGTGCGCGATGTGTTCAAGGCCTCCGGCTTTGGCCAGGTCGCCGGCTGTCTCGTGGTCGAGGGTGCGGTCAAGCGGGGCAACCCGATCCGCGTGCTGCGCGACAACGTGGTGATCTACGAAGGCGAACTCGAGAGCCTGCGTCGCTTCAAGGATGACGTGAACGAGGTCAAGGCCGGTACCGAGTGCGGTATCGCGGTGAAGAACTACAACGACGTGAAGGCCGGTGACCAGATCGAGGTCTTCCAGCGCGTCGAGGTGGCTCGGAGCCTCTGATGCCCGGGAATCGCGACTTCCATCGTTCCGATCGGGTCGGTGACCAGATCCAGCGCGAGCTGGCGGAACTGATCCGTCTGGAGGTCAAGGACCCGCGCGTGGGGATGATTACGCTGGCGGATGTCGAGGTCTCGCGGGATCTCGCCCATGCCAAGGTGTTCTTTACCCAGCTGGGTGGCGAGGAGAAAGGCCGCGAGGCACAGCAGGGACTGAATCACGCGGCAGGATTCCTGCGCCGTGCGCTCGGTCAGCGGATGCGGCTGCGTAGCGTGCCCCAGTTGCGGTTTGTCTACGACGACACGCCGGAGCGCGGGGCTCGTATGTCCTCTCTGATCGATCAGGCCCTGGCCGAGGATCGCGCGCATCATGCCGATTCGGATGGGGGCGACAGCGGTGACAATGGTGGGTCCGAGGACCCGAAGGACCCGGGCCGCGAGGCCTGATCCCGGCCGGTTTCCTTGATGGCGCGCGCACGTCGCGAGGTCGACGGTATTCTGCTGCTGGACAAGCCCCGCGGGCCGAGTTCTACCCAGATCCTGGGGCGCGTGAAGTACCTGTTGCAGGCCAAGAAGGCCGGTCATACCGGGGCGTTGGACCCGCGTGCGACCGGCCTTTTGCCGTTGTGTTTCGGTCAGGCGACCAAGGTCTCGGGCTGGCTGCTGGACGCCGACAAGCACTACATCGCGGAGGCGCAGCTGGGGGTCGAGACCGATAGTGCGGATCTCGATGGCGCGGTCATCCGCGAGGCGCCGGTGCCGGCCATCGAGCCGGAGCAGCTGCGGGCGCTGGAGCGGCGGTTCAGCGGGGCGCAGGAGCAGGTGCCGCCGATGGTCTCGGCCCTCAAGCACGATGGCAAGCGGCTCTATGAGCTGGCGCGCCGGGGCGTGGAGGTCGAGCGCCCGCCGCGGCCCGTGAAGATCCATGCCCTGTCGATCGAAGCCATCGCGCCCGAGCGGCTGCGCATCGATGTGCGCTGCAGCAAGGGCACCTATGTACGCTCCCTGGTGGCCGACATCGGGCATGCGCTGGGTTGCGGGGCGGCGGTCGACAGCCTGCGGCGCATCGGGCACGGCCCATTCGAGGCCGCCGCGATGGTAACGATGGAGCAGGTGGAGGCCGCATTCGAAGCGGGTGGTGCGGCCGCGATCGAGGCTATGCTGCAGGCCCCGGAAACGGCGCTAGGGCACTGGCCCTCGGTTTCCCTCAATGCACAGGCCAGCGCGGCCATGCGCCATGGCCACGCAGCGGGTGCCGAGGCGATCGAGTCCCACACCCCGGGTGCAGAAGGCGCGCCGGCCGAGGCCGAAACTGGCTGGCCGCTGGTGCGGGTGTATGACGCCGAGGGCGGCTTTCTGGCGGTGGGGTCGCGCGAACCGGACGGCCGGGTGCGGCCCCGCCGCCTGTTTGTCGCGGCGTCCTGACGACGCCGCGGTTCTTTCTATTCAAGGCCGGTACGTCGTGCTAACATTGCGCGCCTATCGCCAGCGCCACTGGTCGATTAACGGTCAAGTAATCTCAGGAGTCAGGTTTTCATGTCGCTCACTACCGAAGAAAAATCGGCCATCGTCGAGAAGCACAAGCGCGATGCCAACGACACCGGTTCGCCGGAAGTCCAGGTCGCGCTGCTCACGGCCCGCATCCAGCATCTGATGGGGCATTTTGAAAAGCACAAGCAGGACCACCACTCGCGTCGCGGGCTGCTGAAGATGGTCAGCCAGCGGCGCAAGCTGCTGACCTATCTCAAGCGCAATGACCAGGACCGCTATCAGGCCCTGGTTCAGGAGCTTGGCCTGCGCCGCTAAGGCAGGCACAACGGGCCCGCGCCACTGGTGCGGGCCCGTTCAGTTTCAGGGGCGGCCGCGCAGGGGCGCTGGTCGGCCCATCGCAAGCAAGACCGATGCACGCATTACGGGAAACGGGATATAACGTGGCACACAAGAAGTCGTTCCAGTACGGAAACCATACCGTCACCTTCGAGACCGGTGACATCGCCCGCCAGGCCAGTGGCGCCGTCCTCGTCAACATGGCCGAGACCGTGGTCCTGGTGACCGCCGTCGCGCGCAAGGAGGCCGAGCCAGGTCGCGACTTCTTCCCGCTGACCGTGAATTATCAGGAACGGACCTACGCCGCCGGCAAGATCCCGGGTGGTTTCTTCAAGCGCGAAGGGCGTCCGAACGAAAAGGAAACGCTGACCTCGCGCCTGATTGATCGTCCGATCCGCCCGCTGTTCCCCGAGGGTTTCAAGAACGAGACCCAGATCGTGGCCACGGTCATGTCGATCAACCCCGAAGTCGATCCCGATATCCCCGCCCTGCTGGGCGCCTCCGCCGCGCTGGCGCTGTCCGGTGTCCCGTTCGCGGGACCGATCGGGGCCGCGCGCGTCGGCTATCGTGCCGGTGAGTACCTGCTGAACCCGACCTACAGCGCCCTGGAAGACTCCGATCTCGACCTGGTCGTGGCGGGCACGGAGCATGCCGTGTTGATGGTCGAATCGGAGGCCAGCGAGCTCTCCGAGGAGGCGATGCTGGGCGCGGTGATGTTCGGCCACGAGCAGATGCAGGCCGCGATCCAGGCGATCAAGGAACTGGCGGCCGAGGCCGGGAAGCCGGCCTGGGACTGGCAGGCACCGCCGTCCGAGGCGTCGCTGGAAGACCGCGTCAAGGAGGCCGTGGGCAACGACCTCGTCGAGGCCTATCAGATCGCCGAGAAGCAGGCGCGTACCCAGCGCATTAGCGAGCTGCGCAGCCAGGCCGTCGACGCGATCGCCAGTGAAGACGAGTCCGGGCCGAGCGCGGAAGACGTGAAGACGGCATTCCACGATCTCGAGTACCGCCTGGTGCGCGACCGCATTCTGGATGGCAATCCGCGTATCGACGGACGCGACAACAAGACCGTACGCCCGATCGGCGTCCAGACCAGTGTGCTTCCGCGTACGCACGGCTCGGCGGTGTTTACCCGCGGCGAGACTCAGGCGCTGGTCGTGGCCACGCTGGGCACGGATCGCGACGCCCAGGTGATCGATGCGATCGAGGGCGAGCGCCGTGACCGCTTCATGCTGCACTACAACTTCCCGCCCTATTGCACCGGCGAGACCGGTTTCGTTGGCTCGCCCAAGCGCCGCGAGATCGGGCATGGGCGCCTGGCCAAGCGTGGGGTGGCGGCCGTAATGCCGAAGGTCGAAGAGTTCCCCTATGTGGTGCGCGTGGTCTCCGAGATCACCGAGTCCAATGGGTCCAGCTCCATGGCGTCCGTTTGTGGTACCTCGCTGGCACTGATGGATGCGGGCGTGCCGCTGAAGGCCCCGGTCGCGGGGATCGCGATGGGCCTGATCAAGGAAGGCGAGCGCTTCGCCGTGCTGTCGGACATCCTGGGCGACGAGGATCACCTCGGCGACATGGACTTCAAGGTGGCCGGTACCACCAATGGTGTGACCGCGCTGCAGATGGACATCAAGATCGACGGGATTACCCGCGAGATCATGGAGCAGGCGCTGGCGCAGGCGCGCGAGGGCCGGATGCATATCCTCGGCTGCATGAACGAGGTGCTGCCGAGCCACCGCGAGGAGATGTCTTCGCACGCGCCGCGCTTCATCACCATGAAGATCAACCCGGACAAGATCCGCGACGTGATCGGCAAGGGCGGGGCGACGATTCGTGCCCTGACCGAGGAGACCGGTGCGACGATCGACATCCAGGACGATGGCACGGTCAAGGTCGCCTCCACTGACCAGGCCGCCGGCCTCGAGGCCAAGCGCCGTATCGAGGAGCTGACCGCCGACATCGAGGTCGGCCGTCAGTACACCGGCAAGGTCGCGAAGATCATGGACTTCGGGGCGTTTGTCTCCATCCTGCCGGGCCGTGATGGCCTGGTGCACATCTCGCAGATCTCCGACGAGCGGGTGGAGAACGTGGCGGACTTCCTGTCCGAGGGCGACTCGGTCACCGTGAAGGTGCTGGAAGTAGACAAGCAGGGGCGCATCCGCCTGAGCATGAAAGCGGTCGAGTCCGAGGCCTGATCTGGGCTCCGTCACGCAACGGGCACCCTTGGGTGCCCGGCCATCGGTATTCGGGACGTAACGGCATGGATCTGGTCAGTATCCGCAAGAGCTACAAGCGCTACGCCCGCCACTACGACGCCACCTTCGGGCGGGTGTTCGCAACCGGTCGCGAACGCGCCCAGGAGACCCTGGCGCCGCTGTCCGGCAAGCGCATACTCGAGGTGGGTGTGGGCACCGGACTCTCGCTGCCGGACTATCCGGACGACTGCGAGATCGTCGGGATCGACGTCTCGCGCGAGATGCTGAATGTCGCACGGGGCCGCCTGAATGGTGGGCTCCCCGCGGTCTCCGGCCTGTGCGAGATGGACGCCGAGCAGCTTGCGTTCGCCGACAGCAGCTTTGATGCGGTGGTCGCGATGTATGTCGCCACCGTGGTGCCCAACCCGGATCGGCTGTTTGCCGAGATGTGGCGCGTTTGCCGTCCGGGCGGGCAGATCCTGGTGATCAACCACTTCGCGTCTAGGCAGTGGCTGCTGCGCGGGTTCGAGCGCTGTCTGCGCCCGTTGTCGCGCGCGGTCGGCTTCCGACCGGACATGGAGTTCGAGGACTTCGTGAGCGTGACCGGTCAGGAACCGGCGATGGTGGCCC
This sequence comes from Thioalkalivibrio sp. ALRh, assembly GCF_000381425.1. Lineage (NCBI taxonomy): Bacteria > Pseudomonadati > Pseudomonadota > Gammaproteobacteria > Chromatiales > Ectothiorhodospiraceae > Thioalkalivibrio > Thioalkalivibrio sp. ALRh. The sequence continues at coordinate 399,886 of NZ_KB906519.1, read as the reverse complement.
CCGCCAGCCTGTTCGGATATTGGAAGCAGGTGGAGTTCCGCAAGCCCGCGCACGCCTGATGCTGGCGGCTCGGCCCGCGTGCATGCGGGCGCGAGTTTGCCTACACTACGCGCCGCACGCTGTTCCTGCCTGGAGCCCGCCGTCTGGCGGGTTCTCGCGTTTGCGACGCAGGATAGCCCCCGTTTATTCAACCTTACTCAGGAGAGCCAACATGGCCGCAGAACGTACCCTGTCCATTATCAAGCCGGATGCCGTTTCCAAGAATGTGATCGGCGAAATCTACAGCCGTTTCGAAAAAGCCGGCCTGCAAGTCGTGGCCGCGCGCATGATGCAGCTGAGCCGCGAGCAGGCCGAGGGCTTCTACGATGTGCACAAGGAGCGCCCGTTTTTCAACGATCTGGTGGAGTTCATGATCTCCGGTCCGGTGATGGTGCAGGTCCTCGAGGGCGAGGGCGCGATCGCCAAAAACCGTGAAATCATGGGTGCGACCAACCCGAAGGACGCGGCCCCGGGCACGATCCGTGCGGACTTCGCGACCTCCATCGACGAGAACGCCGTCCACGGCTCGGACGCCGCGGAAACGGCCGCGCGCGAGATCGAGTTCTTCTTCGGCAACGACGGCGTCTGTCCGCGCACCCGCTAAGCGCCGGTCGGGAAAGGGCGCGGTCCCTGTCGCGGCGGCGCCTTTTCTCCCTGCTACGGGGCCCTCGCGGGTCCCGCCGGGCCCCGTAGGCAGGCATCCCCCTTGCGCAGTACACTAGGGGGTGTTTTTAACTGGTCGCGAGCATGGCAGCGGAAACCTCTACACCTCTGAATCTGCTGGGTTACAGCCGCAGTCAGCTCACCGAGCTGCTGGCGCAGTGGGGTGAGCCGCGTTTTCGTGCCACTCAGCTCGTCAAGTGGATGCATCAGCGCGGGGTCACCGACTTTGACGCGATGACGGATGTTTCGCGCAATCTGCGCGAGCGCTTGGCGCGCGAAACCGAGATCGCCCTGCCCGAGATCGCGCTGGAGAAGGCCTCCGGTGACGGCACCGTGAAATGGGTGCTGCGTCTGGCGGATGGCAACGCGATCGAGACCGTCTTCATTCCCGAATCCGGACGCGGCACCCTGTGCATCTCTTCGCAGGTCGGCTGCGCGCTGGACTGTACCTTCTGTTCGACCGCTCAGCAGGGCTTCAACCGCAACCTGACGGCCGCCGAGATCATCGGCCAGGTCTGGCTGGCGATGCAGCGCCTGCCGGCACCGGAGGGCCGCCAACGCGCGGTGAGCAATGTGGTGTTGATGGGCATGGGCGAGCCACTGGCCAACTACGATGCCGTTGTGGCGGCCTGTCAGTTGATGACCGACGACAACGCCTATGGCCTCAGCCGTCGGCGGGTGACGCTGTCGACCTCCGGGCTGGTGCCGGCGCTGGACCGCCTCAGCGAGGACACCGATGTCGCCCTGGCGGTCAGCCTGCATGCCCCGAACGACGAGCTGCGCGACCGCCTGGTCCCGATCAATCGCAAGTACCCGATCGCGCGCCTGATGGAGAGCTGCCGGCGCTATGTCGAGGCGACGGGCGCGCACAGTGGCGTGACCTTCGAATACGTGCTGCTGGCCGGCGTGAATGACCGCCCCGAACATGCCAATCAGCTGGCCGGCGTGGTGCGGGGCATCCCCGGCAAGATCAATCTGATCCCGTTCAATCCGTTTCCCGGTGCGCCTTTCGACCGTCCTGCGGAAGCGGATATCGAGCGTTTCGAGCGTCAGCTGCAGAAGGCGGGTTATGTCACCACGGTGCGACGCACGCGTGGCGATGACATCGATGCTGCCTGCGGACAGCTGGTGGGGCAGGTGGAAGACCGTACCAACCGGGGGATGCGCATGATTCGTCTGCACGCCGAACTGCCTGAGCGCCCGCGGAGGGCCTCTTGATGGGGCTTCGCTGGGGGCGCCCGGCCGTCGTGGTACTGCTGGGGCTGGCCCTCGGAGGATGCGCGGCGATGGCTGAGCGCGAGGTAACCGGAGAACGCGCAGAGGCCGCGGAGGTCAACGCCGAGCTGGGTATCGGGTATCTGCGCGAGGGGGAGGTCGACCAGGCCGAGCGTAATCTGAAGCGGGCGCTGGAGTTCGATCCGAACCATCCGCTCGCCAATCTGGGCATGGCCAATGTCTACGAACGCCGGGGTGCGCATGAGCGCGCGGAAGAGCACTACCGCCGGGCACTGCGCCGAGACGATGGCAACCCCTACGTGCAGACCAGCCTTGGGGCCCTGTTGTGCCGGCGCGAGGCCTTTGACGAGGCGCAGGAGCTGTTTGCCAAGGCGATCGACAATCCCGATTACGACCAGCGCGAGATTGCGTTGATGAACTCCGGGGTGTGCTTCGCCGATGCCGGGCAGACGGAACGCGCCGAGGAGAAGCTGCGCGAGGCGCTGCGGATCAACCCGCAGTACCCGCGTGCCCTCCTGGAAATGGCAAGCCTGACCTACGAAGACGACCGCCCGATGCAGACAAGGGCATTCCTGCAACGCCTGGAAGGGCTGGGTGTGGAAAGTTCCGAGACGCTGTTCCTCTGCTATCGGGCGGAACTGGCGCTCGGGAACCGGCGTGCGGCGAACGACTGCGCGGAACGCCTGCGGCGTCAGTACCCGGACAGCATGGAGCTGGTCCGCCTGGAAGACATGGAGCGCAATGGTGGCTGAGCCGCGTGATGACAAGGAGCCGGGTCTGGGCCGGGTCGAGGAAGTCGACGATTCCGTTTCCGAGATGGAACCGTTACGAACCACGGACGATGACCCCCATGCGGCCGCGGAGTTTCCCGCTGCAAGTGGGCTGACGACTCGGGATCAGCCCCCGCCTCCCGATCCCGAGGGTGGGGAGGGCGAGCCCGGCAATAGCCTGCGCCGCGCGCGCGAGGCCGCCGGTCTGGATACCGCCACGCTGGCACACCGGATCCACCTCGGTCGCGGGACGCTGGAAGACCTGGAGGCGAACCGGTTCGATCACATGGCCCCGGCCTATGTACGGGGCTATCTGCGGGCCTGTGCGCGCGAGTTGGGGGTGAACGCCGATCCCTGGCTGCGCGCCTTCGAGGGCCATGGCCTGACCGAGCCGGAGCTGCGGGCGGTGGCTACGGCCTCGGCCCGGAGCAAGAGGCGGCGGCGTTCCAGTGCGCCGTACTGGCTGACCTTTCTGCTCCTGCTGGCGTTACTGGGTCTGGGGGTTTACGCGTGGTCCGAGCGCGGCGGCGGTACGCCGTCATTCCCGTCTCTGGGATGGCTGGAAGACGATCGCAGTGTCCCGTCCGAGGATGCCGCCGCCCGCGCGCCGGATGATGAATTGAGTGCGCCGCCGTCGTTGATCGAGGAAGCGGAACCCGAGCCCGAGGCGCCGAGGGCTGCGGAGACGGATCCCGAGGTCAGTGAGGCTGGTGCAGAACAGGACCCGGAACCCGCGATGGACACGCTGGCCGAGCCGGTGCCCGCAGAGGACACGGCGACCGACGAGACCTCCACTGAAGAGGCGGCCGAATCCTCGACGTCCGGCCCGGTGTCGGAAATGACGTTACTGACCGGTGGTGCCGCCGTGGCCCAGGACCAGGACGAGGATGCGGCCGCACCGAATGGTGGAGAGGCCGATCGCGACGGCCTGTACCGACTGGTGCTGGAGGTCAGCGAGACTTCCTGGCTTGAGATTCGCAATGCGGACGACGAGGTCGTGTTTACCGGTGTGCTGAGCAGCGGCGACCGTGAGGAACTGGAACTCACGCTTCCCGGGCGTGTGGTCCTGGGGAATGCCCGGGGCGTCGAACTGACCCTGGATGGCGAGCCCTTTGACTTCGAGCCCCATGTCCGGGGAGACCGCACCGCACGCTTCGACCTCGAACCCTGATCTTTCGACGCCGGCTACGCGCCCTGGGCAGGCCGGTCCCGAGTCCACAAAGGCAACATGAAAGCGATCAAATCCATTCGCGGGATGCACGACATCCTGCCCGAGTCGATCCACGTCTGGCAGCAACTGGAAGACGGCCTGCGTGGCCTTCTGGATGGCTATGGCTATCAGGAGATCCGGATGCCGGTGGTCGAGGCGACGGAGCTCTTCAAGCGCTCGATCGGTGATGTCACGGACATCGTCGAAAAGGAGATGTATACCTTCGAGGACCGCAATGGCGACAGCCTGAGCCTGCGGCCCGAGGGCACCGCTTCCTGCGTGCGCGCCGGGATCCAGCATGGCCTGCTGCACAACCAGGTTCAGCGCCTTTGGTATTTGGGCCCGATGTTCCGGCACGAGCGCCCGCAAAAGGGTCGCTACCGGCAGTTTCACCAGGTGGGTGTCGAGGTGTTCGGGCTGCAGGGCCCGGATGTGGACGCCGAGATGATTGCCATGACCGCCCGGCTCTGGAAGCTGCTGGGCCTGGAAAATGTGCGCCTCGAGCTGAACACGCTGGGGACGCCGGCAAGCCGCGCCCAGTACCGGGACCAGCTGATCGCCTACTTTGAGCAGCATCGGGATTCGCTGGACGAGGAGGCGCTGCGGCGGCTGCACGACAACCCCATGCGCATCCTCGACAGCAAGCACCCGGAGACGCGCGCCGTGGTGGCGAACGCGCCGAGCCTGATGGATCACCTGGATGCCGAGTCGCGCACGCATTTCGACAGCCTGTGCGCGCACCTGGATGCATTGGGTATCGAGTACGTCCATAACCCGCGGCTGGTGCGCGGTCTGGACTACTATACGCACACCGTGTTCGAGTGGATTACCGACGACCTCGGGGCGCAAGGCACGGTCTGCGCCGGCGGGCGCTATGACGGCCTGGTGGAACAGCTGGGGGGGCGTGGCACCCCGGCCATTGGCATGGCCATGGGGCTGGAGCGCCTGGTCGCGCTGCTGGAGGCCCGGGAAGATGCACCGCAGCCGCCGGGGCCGGATGCCTACCTGGTCGTGGGCGGTGACGAGCTGGTGGGGCCCGCGCTGGAGCTGGCCGAGCGGCTGCGCAGCGAACTGCCCGGGCTGCGGCTGGTCCAGCACTGCGGGGGCGGCAGTTTCAAGTCGCAGATGAAACGGGCGGATCGGCTGGGCGCCCATTTTGCCCTGGTGCTCGGAACTGACGAACACGCCGCGGGCACCGTGACGGTGAAGCCGTTAAGATCGCCCGGAGCCGAACAAACTGCCGTACCGCGCGAGGAACTCGCGCGCCATCTGGAACAGGCCCTGCACGCGTCCGCCGCCTGACGAACGTCAAGGCGCGTACCGCAACCGAAGGATCAAGAGGACGATGAGCTACCTCACCGACGAAGAAAAAGCCGAACGCATCAAACAATGGTGGTCGGATAATGCCATCGCCATCATTGCCGGTCTGGTGCTGGGCATTGGCGGCCTGATCGGCTGGAACTGGTGGAGTGGCCACCAGGACGAGCGCGCGGCCGGCGCCTCCGACATGTATATCGCTATGCAGGGCGCGGCGCAGACCGGCAACAACGCCCGTGCGATGGAGCTGGCCGACCAGCTGATCGAGCAGGGCCGGGGTACGCCGTATCGCTCGCTGGCCTGGATCTTCCGCGCAGACCTGGCGGTCTCCGAGGGCGACCACGAGGCGGCCATAGAGGCCTTGCGCTCGGCGCGTGATGCGGCGCCGGATCGGGGTTACCGCGAACTGCTCACCCTGCGCATGGCGCGGCAGATGATCCTGGCGGAGCAGTATGACGATGCCGAATCGGCCCTTGGCGACGTGCGCCGCGATGCGTTTCGCGGCCTGCGCCTGGAACTGGAAGGCGACCTCGCGCGGGCGCGCGGGGATCGCGACCTGGCCCGCGAGCGCTATCGCGAAGCGCTTGACCATGGCCATACACCCGAATACCTGAGCCTGAAGTACGAAGAGCTCTCGGCCTAAAGGAACTGACCTCCCATGTCCGTGTCTGCCCCGACGAAGACCGCCGTGCGCCTGCTGATTGCCGGTGCGCTCATGCTGTCGCTGAGTGCCTGTGGCCTGTGGCAACGCGATACCACGGAGCCCCCGGCCGATCTGCCCGAATTCGAGGCGGAGGCGCAGCCGGAGCAGCTGTGGTCGCGCTCGGTCGGGAGCGGCGGTGAGCGCTTCCTCTGGCAGGTCTATCCGGGGGTGGTCGACGACATGCTGGTGATGGTCGATGCCGATGGCCGCGTCTCCGGGCTGAATCCGGAAACCGGGAGCCAGCGCTGGCGCGTACGCCTGGACGACGCCCGGGTGTCGGCGGGTGTTGGTGTGGGCGACGAGATCGCGGTGGTCGGCACTCTGGATGGCGAGGCTATCGCGGTGGATCTGCAGGGTGATGGCGAGCGTTGGCGCTCGCGTCTGTCCAGCGAGGTCGTGGCGATTTCGGACGTCGCCTCGGGTGTTGTGATTGCGCGCACCAACGATGGTCGCGTGCATGCCCTGGATGCGGCCTCCGGCGCCACGCAGTGGACCGCGCTGCGGACCACGCCCTCGCTGAGCCTGCGCGGTGCGCATCGACCCCAGATGACGGCCGGGCGCGTACTTACCGGCTTCGATAACGGGCGTGTGGTAATGCTCGGGCGGGAGCGCGGCAACGTACTGTGGGAGACGACGCTCGGCATCCCGACCGGCCGCTCGGAGGTGGAGCGCATGGTCGATGTCGACGGTTACATGCCGATCTATCAGGGTGCGGCGATCGCATCCGGCTATCAGGGGCGTCTGGCCGCCATCGACCTGAATTCCGGCGAAATCTTCTGGGCCCGCGACTTCTCGTCCTATCAGGGTGGGGATGTGACGAACGAGGCGAACGTCCTCGCGGTCACCGATGCCGAGAGCCACCTGTGGGGGCTGGATCCGCGCAATGGCGCCGATCTCTGGCAGAGCGAGCAGCTGCGCCTGCGCGGCGTCACCGCCCCGGTTGTGGTCGGTGATTACGCCATCGTCGGCGACTACGAAGGCTACCTGCACTGGTTCCACCTCGAGGACGGCCGCATCGTGGCCCGTCTGCGGGCGAGCTCCGGCGCGGTCGTGACCCGCCCTGTGCTGGTGGACGACATCCTCTACGTGGTGACCGACAACGGTCGGCTCACCGCGGTCAATCCGCGTCTGGACTCCGGGGAATGAGCGTCGCTGGCACGTACCCCCGGATCCAGCTGTTGCGGTAGCGTTGCCTGATGATCCCTGTCATTGCCCTGGTCGGCCGACCCAATGTCGGCAAGTCGACCCTGTTCAATCAGCTCACGCGCTCGCGTGATGCGCTGGTGGCCGATGTCGCCGGCCTGACCCGCGATCGCCAGTACGGCATCGGCAAGGTGGGCGACTTCCCCTACCTGGTGGTGGATACCGGTGGTCTGTCGGGCGAGGGTGCCGAGATGGACCGGGCGATGGCCGAGCAGACCCAGCGGGCCGTCGCGGAGGCGGACCATGTCCTGTTCCTGGTGGATGCGCGCGATGGCCTGACGCCGCAGGACCAGGCGATCGCCGACCAGTTGCGTTCGGCCGGGGTCAAGGCCCGGGTCGTGGTGAACAAGACCGACGGCCTGGATGCCGACGCCGTGAGCGCCGAGTTCTATACCCTGGGCATGGGCGAGATCACGTCGATTGCCGCGGCCCATGGTCGTGGCATCAAGGGCCTGATGCAGAAGGTCCGGCGGGCCGTGGCCGCCGAGCGGCGCGAGGCCGAAGCAGCCGAGGGTGCAGCGGAGGAGGCCGCGGAGGACGGACTGGACGAGGCCTCGCAGCAGGCCGCGCTGGACGACTGGCCGGGCATCCGCGTGGCCATTGTCGGGCGCCCGAATGTCGGCAAGTCCACGCTGGTCAATCGCATCCTCGGCGACGAGCGCGTGGTGGCCACGGATGTCGCCGGCACCACTCGTGATTCCATCTTTGTCCCATTCTCGCGCGATGGACAGGATTACACCCTGATCGACACTGCGGGGGTGCGGCGCCGGGCGCGTGTACACGAGGTCATCGAGAAGTTCAGCGTGATCAAGACGCTGCAGGCGATCGAGGCCGCGCATGTCGTGATCCTAGTGATGGATGCCCAGGCCGGGCTGTCGGAACAGGATGCCCACCTGCTGGGCCTGGTGATCGACTCCGGCCGCGCGCTGGTGCTCGCGGTGAACAAGTGGGACGGTATGGCGCCGGAGGAACGCGAGCGCGTGCGTGACGACCTGGACCGGCGTCTTGGCTTCGTCAACTTTGCCCGGCTGCGGCTGATCTCTGCCCTGCATGGCACCAATGTGGGCCACCTGCTCGAAGACGTGCAGGAGGCCCATACCAGTGCGTTTGCCAAGGTCTCGACCCCCGAGCTGACCCGCTTGCTGGAGAGTGCCGTCGCCGAGCATGCTCCACCGCTGGTCAGCGGTCGCCGCATCAAGCTGCGCTACGCCCATCAGGGCGGGCAGAATCCCCCGGTCATCGTGATCCATGGCAACCAGACCGATGCCCTGCCGGGCAGCTACAAGCGCTTCCTGGAGAACTTCTTCCGCAAGCATCTGGGGCTGGTGGGTACACCGCTGCGCATGGAGTTTCGCTCGGGCCGCAACCCGTATGCCGGTCGCCGCAATACCCTCACGCCGCGCCAGCAGCGCAAACGAAAGCGCATGATGCGCCATGTCCGCCGCTGATCCGAGCCGGGCATCACTGGAGGGGCCGAGTGCCCCTGCGCTGTCCGCGTTCGGCCGAGCGGTCGAGCCCTTCCGGGTGATGGATATCCTGGCGCGCGCCCAGGCGGCCGAGCGTGCCGGGCGCGATATCATCCACCTGGAGGTGGGTGAACCGGACTTTCCCACGCCCCCCGCGGTGCTGCGCGCCGGGGAGCTTGCGCTGGCGGCCGGGGATACCCGCTATACCCCGGCGCATGGTACCCGCGAGCTGCGCGAGGCCATCGCGGCCGACTACCGCCGTCGCCATCAGGCCGAGATCGACCCCGAGCGCGTCGTGGTCACGGCGGGGGCCTCTGCCGCGATCCTGCTGGCGCTGGCCGCCGGAGTGAACCCCGGTGAGGAAGTGCTGCTCCCCGACCCGGGCTATGCCTGTAACCGTCAGTTTGTCGCGGCGCGCGGGGCGGTCCCGGTCGGGCTGCCGGTGGCCGCCAAGCACGCCTTCCAGCCGACTGCCGAGGCAGTAGCGCAGGCCTGGGGCGAGCGAACCCGGGCCATCCTGCTCGGTTCACCCGCGAATCCCACCGGTACCCGGTTGTCCGGCGATCGTCTGGCCGCCATCGTGGACGTCGTGCGCGCGCGGGGCGGTCTGGTAATCGTGGACGAGATCTATGGCCAGATCCTGTTCGACGAGCCGCAGCGCAGTGCCGCGGCCTTCCACCCCGATGTCATCGTGATCAACAGCTTTTCCAAGTACTTCGCGATGACCGGCTGGCGGCTGGGGTGGATGGTGGTCCCACAGATGTGGATCGACCCGGTTCGCAGGATCGCCCAGAACCTGTTCGTGGCCCCGGCCAGCATGGCGCAGACGGCCGCGGTCGAGGCCTTCGCCCCCGAGACCGAGGAGATCCTGCAACGCCAGGTGCGCGAACTGCAGACGCGGCGTGACGTGCTGCTGGAGGCCCTGCCGGCGCTGGGCCTCGAGGTTCAGGCCCGCCCCGATGGGGCGTTCTACGTCTACGCCGACTGCACGGCACACGGGGACGACTCCGAGGCGCTTTGCGCGCGCATCCTCGACGAGGCAGGCGTGGCCCTCACGCCCGGCACGGACTTCAGTCCCAGCGCGGGCCAGCGCTACCTGCGCATCGCCTACACCCAGCGCGAGCCACGCCTGCGCGAAGCACTGGACCGCCTCGCGTCGGTCCTCGCCTGACACTCACCTGTTTGAGGCTGGCCCTGGTTCGGCACCCGGTTTTACGGTGGCTTCGTCTTGCCGCCTGCCAAGCGCTGTTTCGCCAGCGCACCCCGAGTTACTTCTTTGCTCGTGCAAAGAAGTACCCAAGAAACACGCCCGGGATTCGCCCGGGAACCTTGCTCCGGACGCGCCAGGCCGGCGGCGCTGAAACTCGCTTCGCTCAGACAGTCAGCGCCTTCTCCCGGCCTGTCACGCCCTCCACAAGGGGCTCATATCGGGAGGGAAGGTCAAAAACCGCCGGTGTTCCCGCACCTGTCCTAAGCCCCGAGCTGTAGGGTGCGTTGAGCGCAGCGAAACGCACTGTTCCGACGCCGGAGAAACCCTGATGCGATTCGCTGCGCTCATCCGCATCCTACATGGGGTCTGGCGCCCGCTCGCGGGCGCGGCACGCCAGGGCCGAAGGCCGCGCGTGCCCAGGATGTCGGAACACCTTGCCTCCAACCATTGGCACGAACGTCAGGACAGCCGTTGTTTTGACCTTATCCCCCCCGTATGAAGCCCCTTGCGGAAGGGTGCTCGGGCCGGAAGAGAGGCGCTGACTGTCTGAGCGGAGCGTAGCGCAGCGAGTTTCAGCGCCGCCGGCCCGAGGGCCCTGGAGCAAGGTTCCCGGGCGGAATCCGGGTGCCCTTCTTTGGGTACTTTCTTGGGCAAGCAAGAAAGTACCTCGCGGCGCGCTCGCGAGTGAGCGCTTGGCAGGTGGCGGACCGAAGGCACGTAAACACCGGATAACGAACCAGGCCCAGCCTCAGGGCGCGGGGCAACAAGCTTCGCCGTCTGATCAGGAATATAGCGTTAAGACTTGGTGGAGGCGGTGGCGGGGTCGGCCTCGTAGGAGGCCCCCACCGGCGGCGTCAGGAGCAGCGCATAGCGCCGCAAGACCCAGATGCCCCGCTCGAACAGGCTAGTCGCGCCGAACACCGCTTCGCGTACGCTGCCGTCGAGATCACTGGAGGCGAGTAGGCGGCGACGGATGGAATCCATCAGCTCTGAGCGATCATGGGTCAGGGACTGCAGCAGGGCGATGTCGTCGGCATCCCCGCTGTGCGCCGCGTCGGTCAGCGTCAGCAGCATCATGTGCAGGGTCTCGACCAGGTTGTGGGTCAGGGCGCGGGCTTCGGCGGAGGCGTCGGCATTGAGCGAGCGCTCGATCTCCGTGGCGAGGTCGTTCAGCGTATCTTCCAGCTGCAGCAGCAGCTGATTGCGGTTCTTCAGCACGATCGCATGATCGAGGGTGGCCCCGCTCAGGGCACCGGAAAGGATCTCGTCGAGAAATTGCTCGATTGCCTCGGTGACCTGCAGGTTGCCGCGGTGCAGGGCCAGGCGCTCGTGGTGGGCACCGTCGCTGTCATCGCGCACGCTTTCGAGGTAGTCGGGCAGTCGCTTGAGCAGGCGCAACTGTTCCTTTTCCACCAGCACCAGCGCGGACCCGGCGTCGTTCTGTGCCCCGGCGTAGATGAAATTCGGCTTGCCCAGGGCCTCTTCCTCGGTTGGCGGTGCGGTGCGCTCCAGGAAGCGCGCGACGGGGCCGTGCACCGGGTGCATCGCCAGGTCGCAGACGACCTGGTAGAGGATGTAGGCCAGCGCGATCTGCAGGCTGATGCCGATCGCGAGCGCTTCCAGGCCCGAGGCGATCAGCGGGACGCCGCCGTAGAACTCGATCCAGAACAGCGGCAGCAGGAGGATCAGACCCAGTCCCTTCAGGATGAACTGATAAAGCGCCAGCTGGCGGCCCAGTCCCTTGTGCGAGGCGGCGAGGATCAGGGTCGACACACCGGTGCCGAAGCTCGCCCCGTAGACGACCATCAGGCCGTATTCGAGATCGATCACGCCGCTGGCGGCCAGGGCCATCGTCACGATGGTGATACTGGAGGCCGAATGCGCGATCACCGCAAACACCAGGCCGGTGGCGAATGCGATCAGCAAGGACTGCGCCGACAGCGACATCAGGCCGGTCATCCAGGTCAGCTCGCTGAGCGGTTTGGCGCCTTCCTTGATGAACATCAGCCCGAGGAACAGCAGGCCAATGCCGAGCATGGCTCGGATCAGGTGGCGCAGGCGTGCGGACTGGTCGCGGTCGAAGTAGAACAGCAGCCCCGTAACGCCGACCAGGATGAAGACCATCAGGGTCAGGTCGAGCGCGGCGATCAGGACCAGCAGCGAGGTGCCCAGGTTGGCGTAGTTGATCACCGGCTGGGCACGGCGGGCGTCGAGTACGCCGGCGGTGACCAGCGAGATCAGCACAAAGATGACCGCATGGATGCTTTGTGTAATCGCCCCGCCGACCAGGCCGAGGAACGCGGCCGCCCGGTTGGAGCCCGTGGCGCGCCCGACCAGTGCCCGCAGGCGCTGGTCCGCGAGCTGGCGCAGGTGCTCGCTGATCAGGCGTATGCCGACGAAGAACAGGCCGAGCCCGGCAAACAGCGTCGCCGCGATCTCGAAGGTGATCATCCACTCGCCATTCATCCGCGCATTCTAACGGGGCCTTTTGTGGTCTGCGTCCGCGTCCGTGAGGTGGTCGTGACAAGGAACGCCGGTAACGGCAAAGGGGAACACCCTCAGCCAGGCCGAGCAGTCCGATGGCGGTCCCCCATCCGGTGGCCCCGGTGCTCGGGGTGGCGGTGGTTCCAAGGGCGGCTCCGTAATCAGGGTTCCGCGCGGGGTGCCGGGACGTGGTCGTTTAGGTCAATGGCAGGTGGTTGACGATCACCGAGTTCTGCCAGAACAGGGTCAGCAGGACGATCGGCGCGATATAGCGCAGGATCAGACGCCAGATATGAAAGGCTAGTGGTGGCCGCCCCAGCTCGTCGCGTGTGATCCTCACCGGCAGGATCCAGCCGGCAAACAGTGCGATCAGCAGGCCGCTGACCGGCAGCAGGATGTTGATGGCCGTGTGTTCCAGCAGGTGGTAGAGCGTCGGCAACTCGCGCCCCAGCACGACCAGGTCGATCTGGGTCCAGCCGGCCCCCGTGAAAGAGAATATCGTGATCAGGCTGAAACCCCAGATGCCCAGCGCGCTGCCCAGGGCGGCCTGCAGGTTGGAGATGCCGAAGTGGTCGTGCAGCAGGTGCACGAATACCTGGACGTTCGCGATCATGGTGCTGAAGGCCGCGAGGCTTAGCGCCGCGAAGAACAGCGTCGTGAGCAGGACCCCCGCCGGGATCGCGGACAGGGCCAGCGGCAGGGCCTCGAACATCAGGCCGGGCCCGGCGGCGGGATCGAGGCCATAGCCAAAGACCACCGGGAAGATCGCGACCCCTGCGATCAGTGCGATCACGGTGTCGGCGATCGCAACCCCGATGGCCGTGCCGGCGATGGAGGTTTTCCTGGGAAGATAGGCGCCAAACATCATCAGCACGCCGGCTGCCAGGGTCATGGTAAAGAACGCGTGCCCGACCGCGATCAGCAGGCTGTGTCGGTCGAGGGCGGAGAAGTCCGGGCGGAACATGAAGTCCAGAGCGGTTTCGGCGTCGCCGACCCAGAGACCGCCAACCATGGCGGCCAGCAGCAGCCCGAACAGCAGCGGCATCACCAGTGCTACACCGCGTTCCAGCCCGTTGCGTAGCCCCAGGGCCACAATCGCGAAGGTCGCCGCAAGGACCAGTGTAGTCCACAGCAGCATCCCCGGAAGCGATGTCTGAACGCCTTCGAAGATCGCGATGACCTCGGGCGCGTCTACCCCGGCGAAGGCCCCGCTGGCGGCCCGTGGCACATAGGAGAAGACCCAGCCGGTGACCACGGCGTAGAAGGTCATGATCACGAACAGGGCGATGATCCCGACCCAGCCAACCATCTGCCAGGCGTCGCGGACGCGCGCCTCGCGGGCGACGGCCAGTGCCGCGTACCCCGGAGAACGGCGCCCGCGCCGTCCGATCATGACCTCGGCCATCATGATCGGGATGCCGATCAGCGCAATCGTCAGCAGGTACACAGCCAGAAAGGCGCCGCCGCCGTTCTGGCCGAGGATGTAGGGAAACTTCCAGATGTTGCCGAGCCCGACCGCCGAGGCGGTGGCGGCCAGCACGAACGCATAGCCATGCGTCCAGCGCTGCCGGGTGGCGACGATGTCCATCAGCGGTGGACTGAAGGTCGGGTCAGGTAATCACATCGGGTTGGTCGCGCCCGGTCAGGCCCGGCAGGTCACCCAGCCGCACGGCAGCCTCGATCAGCGGACGCAGCAGCTCCTGCGGCTCGCGGTCCAGGTGCTCCGGGTGGGTCTCGTACTGCTCGATGTAGATGCGCAGGGTCGCTCCTTCAGTGCCAGTCCCGGAGAGGCGGAACACGATGCGCGCGCCGCCCTCGAACAGGACCCGCAGGCCCTGGTGCTCGGTCACGCTGCCATCCACCGGGTCGCGGTAGGCGAAGTCGTCCGCCTCCGTGACACGCATGCCGGCGAGCGACTGCCCCGGGAGGCTCGAGAGCTGTTCGCCGATGCGCGCCATCACCTGTTCGGCGCGGGCGGTGTCCAGCCCTTCGTAGTCATGCCGCGTGTAGTAGTGGCGGCCGTAGTCGCGCCAGTGATCGCGCACGATCTCTTCCACCGACTGGCGGCGGGCGGCCAGCAGGTTCAGCCAGAACAGCACGGCCCACAGGCCATCCTTCTCGCGCACATGATCGGAGCTGGTGCCAAAGCTCTCCTCGCCGCACAGGCGGATGCGGCCGTCGTCCAGCAGGTTGCCGAAGAATTTCCAGCCGGTGGGTGTCTCGAAGCAGGGGATGCCGAGCGCCTCGGCGACCACGTCCACCGCCTGGCTAGTCGGCATGCTGCGCGCCACACCCTTCAGCCCGTCGGAGAACGCGGGGATCAGGTGGGCGTTGGCCGCCATGATGGCCAGGCTGTCGGACGGCGTGACGAAGAAATTCGGGCCCAGGATCAGATTGCGGTCGCCGTCGCCGTCGGAGGCCGCGCCAAAGTCCGGCGGGTTGCGCCCGTACAGGGCCTCGCACAGCTCGCGGGTATGGGCCAGGTTCGGGTCCGGGTGGCGTCCGCCGAAATCGGCCAGTGGTTCCGCACGCAGCAGGGTTTCGGCGGGGGCGCCCAGGCGGTTGATCAGGATTTCCTCGGCGTAGGGTCCCGTGACCGCATGCATCGCGTCGAAGCGCATGCGGAAAAAGTCCGAGCGCAGCAGTTCGCCGATGCGTTCGAGGTCGAACAGTGTCTCCATGTGGTCGGCGTAGGCACCCACGGGGTCGACGACCTCGATCGACATCTCGCCGAGATGGGTGGTGTGCAGATGATCGATATCGACGTGCGGCGTGCCGCTGGCGATGCGGTAATGGGTGAGCGACTTGCTGTGCTCGAAGATGGCATCGGTGACGCCGGGCGGTGCGGGCCCGCCGTTGGCCGTGTTCAGCTTGACACCGAAGTCTCCCTCCGGCCCTCCGGCGTTATGGGAGGCCGAGAGGATGATGGCGCCGGTGGCACCGCGCGAGCGGATCAGGTGGCTGGCGGCCGGGGTCGACAGGAGTCCGGCATAGCCGATCGCGACCTTCTTGACGTCGTTGGCCGCGGCCATGCGCAGGATGGTCTGGATCGCCTCGCGGTTGTGGAAGCGGCCATCCCCGCCGAGGATTAGCTCCCCTTCGCACAGGCTCGGGTGTGCCTCGAAGATGCTCTGGATGAAGTTTTCCAGATAGTGAGGCTGCCGGAACTGCCGTACCCGCTTGCGCAGGCCCGAGGTGCCGGGCTTCTGGTCGTTGAATGGCCGGGTCGTGACGACACTGATATCCATGAAGTCGTGAGTCCTTTTGGGTTGCACGCCGGGGATTCTCTTCTGGTTTGACGGTACCAAAAAGGGCTCGGGGTGTCCCGTGCCGGGCGAAGGGTTTGCGCATGGTTTTCGACACCCGCTGCGTGCCGCGCGCCTCGGAAGCGATGGATTCGGCTTGTATCGAGGCGGAAAGTCGATCGTGCAGAACCGGACATTATTCCTTGCGGGTACATTGGCCTGTGGTTGCCCGGGGGCTGTTAGACTGCGCGGCATGTTGCTGGATACCCGCACCCCCGCCCACCTCGAGCCGCGCCCGGTGACCTTCGCGGCGCTGATGGAGATGTACGAGGAGAACTACCTGTCCATACGGCGTCTGTGCCCCGAGTTGCACTGTCAGCCGGTGCACTCGGTCTCGCGGGTCGAGGGGGCGCTGGATCTGCATCTGGAGGTGCTGGAGCGCACGCGGTACACGACCACGCTGCGACTGACCTATGCCTTTGCCGGGCGCGATGAACCGCGCCTGCAGCCGGATGCCCGGGTGCGCCTGTTCCACGATGCGCGGCAGGCCGAGGTGCTGGGGCGTCACTGCCGGCGCAGCGGCGAGGACCTGGTGATCGACACGATCGCGGGGCACCCGGGGCTGGGCTGCCGCTGGCGGCATAACCGCTTTCTGTTCAAGTGGCTGCGCTACTGCCTGCGCCAGGGCCACCGCTTCTACCCGGACGCCACGCCCGCGCCGCTGGCGACGGACTAGTGCCCTGCCGGAGCAGGCTTGCCGGTCAGGTCAGAAGTTTTCGGTGGAGGTAAACAGGCCCACACGCAGGTCATGGGCCTCGTAGATCGGCCGGCCATCGACCTCGACGATGCCGTCGCCAATGCCGAGCACCAGCTTGCGCGAGATCACCCGCTTCATGTCGATGCGGTAGGTGACCTTCTTCGCGGTGGGCAGGACCTGACCGGTGAACTTCACTTCGCCCACACCCAGGGCGCGGCCGCGGCCGGGGTTGCCCAGCCAGGCCAGATAAAAGCCGACCAGCTGCCACATCGCGTCCAGCCCCAGGCAGCCGGGCATCACGGGATCACCGGGGAAGTGACAGGCGAAGAACCACAGGTCTGGATTGATATCCAGCTCGGCGATCATCTGGCCCTTGCCATGCTCGCCGCCATCGCTGTTGATCTCCAGGACGCGATCCATCATCAGCATGTTGGGGACCGGCAACTGGGCGTTGCCCGGGCCAAACATGTCGCCGTAGCCGCAGGCCAGGAGTTCGTCGCGATCGTACTGATTTTTCTGCATGGGGGGCGTCGCTCGGGGAAAAGCCCGGTATTGGACCGAAACCCGCGCCTAAAAGCAATTGTGCCGGGCGAGGGCGCTGGCCGCCGGGCGGCGCCAGAGACGCAAGAATCAGGCGTCGGACGGGTAGCGCAGCAGCTCGGCCAGGGTGTAGAAGCGCGACCCGCGCAGGTAGCCGGCCTGGATGTCGGCCACCAGGGCACCGGGGCGGCCCTCGGCGTCGCGCTCGGCGATCCAGGACGCGGGCAGGGTGTCTAGGATGTGCGTGCAGGCCAGTCGACCATCTTCCAGGTGGCTGGCATGCACCTCGCCCGTACCTCGATGACGGAACGCGGGCAGCCAGCCGGCGGTGAAGCCGGCATCCAGCCAGCCGGGTTGTTCCATGCGTTCTGGGCCGGCGATGGGAAGCAGGTCGGTCTGCAGCATTGGGATTCTCCGGAGATTTACCCTCCCTATCGGCGCGCTTGTCGCAAACTTGAGCCAGGGGGGCGCGCACCGGATGGTTGGATCGGCCATAATCGCGGCGGGGAGAACCGGCGACAGGTGAGTGCCGGTTGCAAGCAGGGTAGGTGTGGGGCCCGGCGTGTCCGGGCGACAGGCAGGACCGACGAGGGGGTGGCGTGGCGATCACAATCCTGATGGTGACTCTGGCGATCGTGGTCGCCATCGTGCTGCTGGACTGGGCGCGGAATCCGGTGCGCACGGTGCTGCTTGCGATCACGGGCGGGCTGGTCCACCTGGTATGTGCGCTGCGCCGGCATCTCGTACATGTGCGGGATGCCGTGACCGGTTGGCATCGCCGGTATCTGGCACGGCTGGAGGCCGATCGTATCCACGGGGCGGTGGAGGCCCTGGAACGTCGGTATGCCCACCTGGTGGGGCATGACCTGGCGCAGATGCCGCAGCTTCGCCAGGAGTCCACCGAAACCTTGCGCGCCCTGCGCGAGGCCTACGAACGGGACGAGACCCGCCTGCTCGAGGAACCCGCCTGGGTAAGCCGTCTCGAGGCACTGGCCAGCACCCCCGTCAGTGATACCCCGCAGAGTCAGCGTCTCGCGCAGGATCTCCAGGAGACGATCCTGCGTATCGCGCGGCTGGGCATGGAGGAACACCGGCAGCTGGCGCAGGGCATGCTGGCCGCCCGGCGGCGGCTGGAGAGCCCGGTGGATCAGCTGGTCGGCCGTCTGGAGGGTCTGCAAAGGCGTCTGGGCGACCTGCAGCGTCAGGGGGGCCGCCTGGACCACGCCCTGACGCGCTGCGAGCAGACCGAGCCTTCGATCCGCCATCAGATGCCTTCGTATATCCAGGCCGTCAGCCAGGGTTTGCTGGGCCTGCTGGGGCTTGCGCTGACGGTGCTGGCGGTCACGGTGTACCACCAGCTCTTCGGGCCGCCGTTTGACGGGCAGTTCCCGGGTGCCGAGGACGCGGGGCCCGGGACGCTCTCGGATCGGATCATTGCGCTGCTGCTGGGGATTGCGCTGGTAAGCGGGTGGCTGCTGGCCGAGAGCCGCGGGGCGGTCCGGCTGCTGCCGCAGGCGGTGATGGAGCGCGACAACTGGGCCCGAATGGGCCTGGTGGTCACGGCATTGCTGGTGCTGGCCGCCGTGGTGGTGCTGTCGGGCCTGGCCGGTTATCACCTGGAGTGGGTCCGCTATCGCAACGATTTGCTGGAGACCCTGATGGCCGGGGAGGTCGCGCCACCGCCCACGCTGTACTGGACCGAGCAGATGGTTGGTGCGGCGGTCGGGCTGGTGGTGCCGCTGGTGGTGGCGCTTGCGCCGCTGTGGCTGGTCTCCCTCCTGCAGGCGATACGGGTGCTGGTCGGAGGGCTTCTTGGCATCCTGCTGGCGCTGCTGACGGGTGTGCTGCACCTGCTTGCCGTGATTGCATTGCAGCTGCGCAGGCTGCTGCCGGCCCTGTTCGAGCTGGTCACATTCCCGGCGCGCGCGGTGCGCGAACGGCTCGCGGACCGTTCGACGTCGGCCCGGGATGCGGATGCCGGAGTGTGACGCGGATCACCCCGCAGGCGGTGCGTTGCCGCGAGCCACGAATGCCACTGTAGAATGCGCCCCCGGCCATGCAGGCGACGTTGACTCCATGGTCGGATCAGGCAACCAGGCGAGAGGCAGGACATGGGCATGCAGATGCAGCGGGTGATGCGCGGACTTACGGTATCCGGGATTCTGATCCTGGGCGGCTTGACCGCGACGGCGGTGATGGCCGAGACCACGCGTTTCGTCAGCGACGAGCTGGAGGTCGGGGTGCGGAATGGCACCGGGCCGAACAGCCGCATTATCAGTTCAGTGCGCTCGGGTCAGGAGGTCACGGTGCTCGAGGAGAGCGGCGATGGCCATACCCGTATTCGCCTGCCCAGCGGCACCGAGGCCTGGATCCTGACCCGTTACCTGCAGGACGAGCCGCATTCCCGTGAGCGCCTGGAAGAGGTCGAGGCCGAGCTGGCCGAGATTCGCTCGGGTGCGGACGACCAGGAAGGCCGGATTGCCGAACTGCTGGATACCCGCCGCGAACTCGAAGCCGAGCGCGATGGCCTGGAGACGCAGGTGGCGGACATGGAGTCCGAGCTCGAGGAGCTGCGCGACGTCGCGGAACGGCCGCAGGAGATCCAGCGCGAAAACCGGCGCCTGGAAAGCGAGCTGGTAGAGGCCCGTGATTCCGCGGACGAGTATCGCCGCCAGGTGGAGGTGATGCAGGCCGACAGCCAGCGGCGGTGGTTCATGACGGGTGCGGCGGTGACGGTTGGCAGCCTGATTCTTGGCATTATCCTGACGCGCATCCCATTGCGCCGCCGCCGCAGCGACTGGTACTGATCCCCCCTTCCGTCTCCGGGGTTGCCCGGGGACGCGCGCCGAAACGTGCCCCCATACGCGTTTCTTGCGTGCCGGCGATCGAGCCATTAGGCTTTCGCAGCTGTTTTGAAGCCGTCGCCGGTGGTCCTTGGTGGCGGACGCAACTCCAGGAGCGTGATTCCGGGCAGGTCGTACGGGGTCACGCGGATAACGCCCGACGCAAAAGGACTCAGCTGGCCGGATGCTCTACGCAATTCTGTCAACATTCCTGGTGGCCGCGATCGCACCCGCGGTCCATCGTGTCACCGGTCGCGCCAGCGGCTGGGTGCTGGGGCTCCTCCCGGCGGCGCTGTTCCTCTATTTCCTGAGTTTCCTCCCTGCGGTCTCCGCCGGCGAGTCCATCGTGCTCAGCTGGCCCTGGCTGCCGGGGCTGGATATCCACCTGTCGTTCCTGGTGGACGGCCTGTCGCTGCTGTTCGCGCTGCTGATCTCGGGTATCGGGTTCTTCATCGTCACCTATGCCGGGCGCTATCTCGAGGGGCACCGCGACCTCGGGCGCTTCTACGTGATTATCCTGGCCTTCATGGGCTCCATGCTGGGGCTGGTGCTGGCGGACAACCTCATTGCGATGTTCGTGTTCTGGGAGCTGACCAGCATCACGTCCTATCTGCTGATCGGCTATAACCACGAGAACGCGGACGCCCGGAAGTACGCACTGCAGGGCCTGATTGTCACGGTCGGTGGCGGCCTGGCGCTGCTCGCCGGGATCATCATGCTGGCGATGGCCGGCGGCTCCTACGAGCTCTCCGAGATCCTGGCCAACGGCGATGTCGTCCGCGAACACGCGCTGTACCTGCCTTTACTGATTCTGATACTGATCGGGGCCTTTACCAAGTCGGCCCAGGTCCCGTTCCACTTCTGGCTGCCGCGTGCGATGGCCGCGCCGACGCCGGTCTCCGCCTATCTGCACTCGGCCACCATGGTGAAGGCCGGGGTGTACCTGATGGCGCGCCTGAATCCTTCGCTGGGTGGGACCGATATCTGGTTCACCACGCTCGCGCTGTTCGGCGCGATCACGATGTTCACGGGCGTCTTCCTGGCCTTCCGCAGCACGGGCGTGAAGCAGGTCCTGGCCTATTCCACCGTGATGGCGCTGGGCACGCTGACCATGCTGATTGGTATCGGCACCGAGACCGCGCTGATGGCCGCGATGGCCTTCCTGCTGGCGCATTCTCTGTACAAGGGCGCGCTGTTCATGGTCGCCGGCATCCTCGACCACGAGGCCGGGGCCAAGGACTTCCTGCAAACCGGGGGGCTGCGCACCGCGCTGCCGATCACGGCCGCCTTCGCGATTCTTGCAGCGTTGTCGCTGGGTGGGGTTATTCCGCTGTTCGGCTTTGTTGCCAAGGAGCTGATGCTGGAGTCGGTGCTCGAGGCACCGGGTCTGGTGGGTATCCTGACGCTGCTGGCGGTACTGACCGCGATCCTCGGGGTGGCGGTCGCCGCGATCGTCGGCATCCGGCCGTGGTTCGGGGCTCGGGTGGAAACACCCAAGACCCCGCACCACGAGGCACCGCCGGCGATGCTGGCCGGCCCGGTCGTGCTGGCGAGCCTGGGACTGATCTTTGGCCTTGGGCCGGGGCTGGCGGACGACGGGCTGGTCAACGCCGCGGCGGCGAGCGTGCAGGGCGCGCCGGTGGATGGTTACCTGGCGCTGTGGCACGGCATTAACTGGCCGCTGGCGATCTCCGCGTTCAGCCTGGTCGCGGGTGGTCTGCTCTACTGGCGCTGGGAGCAGGCGCGTCGGGCCCTGGACTGGGTCGATCGGGCCGCTGAATACGGCCCGGAGAAGGGCTACTTCAAGATGATGGATGGCCTGGTCTGGATCTCCGAATGGCAGACCCGGGTCCTGCAGAACGGCTATCTGCGCTATTACGTGATCGTGATCGTGGCGATGACCGCGGGCCTGGTCGGAGTGACCGCGCAGCTGTTCAACGTGAGTGTCGGCACGGCGCACCTCGAGCGCCTGCAGATCCACGAGATGGCCATTATCGCCATCCTGGTGGCGTCGATGCTGTTCGCGGTGCTGACGCGCTCGCGTCTGGGCGCCGTGGCAGCGCTGGGCTCTCTGGGCTTTACGGTCGCCCTGGTGTACGTGCTGTACAGCGCGGCCGATGTGGGGATCACCCAGGTGCTGGTTGAGACCCTGACGGTAATCCTGCTGGTGCTGGTGCTGTTCCGCCTGCCGGGTTTCCTGAATCTGTCGTCTACCGCGCTGCGGCTGCGCGATGCCGGTATCGCGCTGGTCACCGGCGGCATGATCACGCTGCTGATGCTGAGCACAATGGATGCGCGCCTGTTCGACTCGATCTCGCAGTACTTCATCGAGGAGTCGGAGCCCTCGGGCTATGGCCGTAACATCGTGAACGTGGTGCTGGTGGACTTCCGGGCACTGGATACGCTGGGCGAGATCTTCGTGCTGGCCCTGGCCGCGATCGGGGTGTACGCGATGATTCGCTTCCGTGCGGAGGACCACCGCCGATGAACATGCACTCGCTGATCCTGCGCACGGCCGGGCACTTTCTGCTGCCGCTGCTGCTGCTGTTCTCCGTGTTCCTGCTGCTGCGCGGCCACGACGAGCCGGGTGGCGGGTTTATCGGTGGCCTGGTCGCGGCGGCGGCGATCGTGTTGTACCTGTTTTCCATGGACATCCGCTCCGCGCGCAAGGTGCTGCGCGTGGACCCGCGCGACCTGCTGGGTGCCGGCATGGTGCTGGCGGTCGTGAGCGCACTGCCCGCGGCCTTCCTGGGGCAGGCGTTCTTCACGGCCCAGTGGTGGGAATTCACGGCCCCGGTCTTCGGCGAGATCAAGCTCTCTACCGTGCTGATCTTCGATATCGGCGTCTATCTCGTCGTGATCGGGTCGGTGCTGACGATCATGCTCAACCTGGCGGAGGCAGAAGACTGATGGAAGTCGTCATGGCCTTCGTGGTCGGCGGTATGTACGCCGCGGCCATCTACATGATGCTCCGGCGCTCGATCGTCAAGCTGGTGATCGGCCTGGTGCTGCTGTCGAACGCGGCCAACCTGCTGATCTTTACGCTGGCCGGCATGCTGCCGGGCGCGCCGCCGCTGATCCCGCCGGGTGCCACGGTTCCTGAAGGGCTGTCGGCCGATCCGCTGGCGCAAGCCGTGGTGCTGACCGCGATCGTGATCGGCTTCGGCGTACTGGCATTCGCCGTAGTGTTGATACATCGCGCCTACGAGGTGGTGAAGGTCGATGATCTGGACCAGATGAAGGACACGGATCGATGAATATGTCCGTTGCCCTTCCGGTCATCATCCCGCTGCTCGCCGGCGCGCTGTCGGTGATGTTCTGGCGCTCGCATTTCGCGCAGCGTGCGCTGGGCGTGCTCGGCACCGGCGCCATGCTGGCGGCCACCGTCTGGCTGCTGATGGAGACCTGGGAGAACGGCCATGTCGTGATGGAGATGGGCTCCTGGCCGGCGCCGTTCGGGATCGTGCTGGTCTCCGACATGCTGGCGGCGATCATGGTGGTGCTGACTGGCATCATCGGCTTTGCGACCGCGATCTATTCGCTCTCGGGCATCGGCAAGATGTCGGAGAAGTTCGGCTACTACCCGTTGCTGCATCTGCTGCTGGCGGGCGTGAACGGCGCGTTCCTGACCGGCGACATCTTTAACCTCTATGTCTGGTTCGAGGTGATGCTGGTCGCGTCGTTTGCGCTGCTGATCCTGGGTGGCGAGCGCTCGCAGATGGAAGGGGCGATCAAGTACGTCACCCTGAACCTGCTGTCGTCGATGATCTTCCTGACTGCGATCGGCCTGACCTACGGCCTGACCGGCACGCTGAACATGGCGGATATCGGCGACAAGCTCTCCACGGTGGAGGACACCGGGCTGATCACCGTGATCGCGATGCTGTATCTGGTCGCGTTCGGGGTGAAGGCGGCGGCGTTCCCGTTCTTCTTCTGGCTGCCGGCCTCTTATCACACGCCGAAGGTCGCGGTCTCCGCGCTGTTCGCGGGCCTGCTGACCAAGGTTGGGGTGTACGCGCTGTACCGCGTGTTCACACTGATCTTCAACCAGGATGTGGACTACACCCACGAGATCCTCCTGTGGGTGGCCGCGGCCACGATGCTGACCGGCGTGCTTGGGGCGGCCGCCCACTACGAGTTCCGGCGCATTCTGTCGTTCCACATCATCAGCCAGATCGGTTACATGATCATGGGTCTGGCACTGTTCACACCGCTGGCACTGGTCGGTGGGGTGTTCTACATCATGCACCACATCATCGTGAAGGCGAATCTGTTCCTGATCAGCGGGATCACCTTCGTGATGAAGGGGACCCATGAGCTCAAACTGATGGGCGGGGTCTACCGGACGAACCCGATGCTGGGCGTGCTGTTCCTGATCCCGGCGCTGTCACTGGCGGGTCTGCCGCCACTGTCCGGGTTCTTCGCCAAGTTCATCATCATCCGCGCTGGTATCGAGGCCGAGGCCTACTGGGCGGTGGGCGTGGCTCTGCTGGTGGGTCTGCTGACGTTGTATTCGATGATCAAGATCTGGGCCGAGGTGTTCTGGAAGGCGCAGCCGGAGGGCGTCGAGGGCGAGCTCCGTGATGTCAGTTCGGGCCCGATGATCTGGATGTGGGTGCCGGTGATCATGCTGGCGCTGATGACCGTGGCCATTGGCCTGTACGGCGAGCCGATCTACCAGATGGCGGCGATGTCCGCCGAGCAGCTCCTGGATCCGTCGCAGTATATTGAGGCCGTGCTGGGAGAATCACGGCAATGATCGCGCTGACCTGGAATATCGCGCTGGCCCTGATCTGGGTGTTCCTGACCGGGAACTTCACAGGGGGCAATCTGCTGATCGGGTTCTTCCTCGGCTATGTCCTGCTGGCGTTCGCGCTGCGTGACAAGCCGGCCTTCGCGAGCTACGCGCGACGGGTGCCCAAGTTCATCGCCTTCATTGGGTTCTTCCTGTGGGAGCTGTTCCTGTCGAACCTGAAGGTCGCCTACGATGTGATGACGCCGACGCACCACATGGTGCCGGGCGTGATTGCCTTTCCGCTGGATGCGCAGACCGATGGCGAGATCACGATCGTCGCGAACCTGATCTCGCTGACACCGGGCACCCTGAGCCTGGACGTCTCGACCGACCGGAAGGTGCTCTACATCCATGTAATGTACCTGGAAGACCGCGATGCGGTGATTCGGTCGATCAAGTATCTGGAACACCGGGCCCTGGAGGTCCTGCGCTAGGCGCGGGGGACACAGATGTTCGAAATCGCCATCATCGTGGCCAATGTACTGCTCAGCATCTCCCTGGTGCTGGGGTTCTGGCGTCTCTATCTCGGGCCGACGCTGCCCGATCGCGTGGTGGCGCTGGAACTGATCGCGTCCCTGACCATTGGCTTTATCGCGGTGTACGTGATCTCCAGTGGCCGGACCCCGTTTATCGACGTGGCGATGGTGCTGGCCCTGACCGCCTTCCTCGCCGCGGTCGGATTTGCCCGCTATCTCGAGAAAGGGGGGCACCGCGAAGATGATTGAGCTACTGACGGCGTTGTTCCTGGTGTCCGGGGCCGCTTTCATGGTGGTGGCCGCGCTGGGGCTTGTCCGCATGCCGGATTTGCCGATGCGCCTGCACGCCACCACCAAGGCGGGTGTGCTTGGGGCCGGCCTGATGATGGTGGGGGTCGCCGTCTATTTCGGCGACGGGGGCGTGACCACCCGCGCCGTGGCAGTGATTGGTTTTCTGCTGCTGACGGCCCCGGTGGCCGCGCATGCGATCGGCCGTGCAGGGTATTTTGTCGGGGTGCCGTTGTGGGAACACACACGCTCCGACGAACTCAAGGGTCGCTACGACAACAAGACCCACACCCTTGCCTCGCCCCCGGAGATGAACGAGTCCTCCTCGGACGACGAACCCCGGCGCTAAGTCCGACCTGGCTGGCATCATGGTCGGTCAGCCATAAAAAAGCCGGGACGCAAGGTCCCGGCAATGGGCACAGTCGCAGGAGAGAAATACGACTGGAGGTCACTTAGCCATCAGTGCAGGTTCAGGCCGCCTGATGGGTTTCCTTCGCCTCGCGAGCGGCCTTGGCCTCTTCCGGCGAATAGGCCGCGCCAGACCAGAGCATTTCGTAGGCAATCTCTTCGTTACCGTTTTCGCACAGCTCCAGGACCTCCTGGAACAGCGGCTGGAAGGTCTCGCTGCGATGCGAGGCTTCGTGTTCTTCGAAGCTGCGCCAGAAGGTGATGATCAGCGCCTCCTTGTCCTTCATCGGGCTCTCCACTGCCTGGCCGATGGTCGAGCCCTCGTTGGAGACGGCGCCGGAATTCAGCGCGACAAAGCCGCCGACGAAGCCGGTGTCCGAGTGATAGGTCTTTACGTTCTCGCACAGCATGGCGACGCGCTCCTGCAGGTCGTCGATGCTGTACTCCGGCTTCAGGATCACGCGGTTGATGGTGACGACGCCGTCGGCCGGGAAGTTGTGGATCAGCTGGCTCATGGTTGTCCTCCTTTCGGGAACGGGTACCCCTCGGTTGGGGCACGGCTTGTTGGTTAGTTTGTTACCAACTGCTGATGAATAGTTCCTGAGTAATCTAGTCAAGAAAAAATTCGGTGCAACAAACCCGCGTTCCTGTTCAGGCCTTGCGCGTCAGGGCAGGGCGGTCTACCTTGCCGACTTCCCCATCAGGAATGCGTTCATGTCTGATCGCGAACTGAAAGATTTGCTCTATGACCAGGTCGCCCGGATCGGCAAGGCGGCGTCCAGCCCGAAGCGGCTGGAACTGATCGAGATCCTGGTGCAGGGGGAGAAGAGCGTCGATCAGCTCGCGGCGGATGCCCAGATCAGCGTCAAGCTGGCCAGTGCCCACCTGAAGGACCTCCGCCAGGCCTGCCTGGTGGAGTCCCGGCGCGATGGACGGCGTATCTTCTACCGGCTGGCAGACCCACGTGTGGCCGATTTCTGGGTCGTGCTGCGCGAGCTGGCCGAGAGCCGCTTGCTGGAGTTGCAGGGCGCTGTGCGCGACATGGCGGCCAGTGCCGGCGACATGGTGCCGCTAGGTGGCCAGGAGTTGCTGGAGCAGGCACGCAAGGGTGAGTTGATCGTGCTGGACGTTCGTCCGGACACCGAGTACGCCACTGCGCACCTGCCGCACGCCCGGTCCATTCCTTTGCGCGAGCTAAAGCAGCGCCTGGACGAGTTGGCGCCGGATGTCCCGGTCGTTGCCTACTGCCGGGGCCCGTACTGTCTGATGGCGCGCGACGCGGTCGCGATCCTGGGTGAGCATGGCTTCCGCGCCGTCCGTCTGGATGACGGTGTGGCCGAGTGGCGCCACCAGGGGCTCCCTCTGGAGCAAGGCCCCGTCGATCGTTAGCCCCTGCCGTCACTGGTGGCTGCGTACTGTGTGCCGGCACATCGCGCCGATCCCGAGTTGTGAGTGCCCCGGTGGTTGCCCAAGCCCCAGAGCCTTGAAGAACGACCCATCGGGTTTTGGATTCCCTCTCGAAGAAGGGGTCTCAAAATGGACTTCCGGACGGGCCGTGCTATTCAGCCGGATCCGTCGATATTCGACCTGCCGTATTTGACATCCCCCCCTCGCGCAGAATAACTTCGTTCTAACGAACATTAGAACGAAAGATGCTCGTGGTGCGCCAATCGGCCGTCTGGCACGTACGCCGACCTTGCTAGCCGGCACCAGCCCCGCCTCCATTAGGCAAGGAAGCCGGTCCTGCCGCGACTCTCACGGCCCGGGTGCGCCACAGAGGACCCCTTATGAGCGATCCATTCAGAGCCGCGCAGGCCTATGAACACCTGACCCACGGGATTCGCGAGAACCTCGGGCAGTTCGGGCAGCAACTGATCCAGGTCTTCTTTGTCGGTCTGACGATCGGGATGATGCGCACCGTCATCCCGGCGCTGGCCGAGGACGAGTTCGGCGTGGCCGAGGGCTCGTTCATGCTGCTGACTGCGTTCGTCGTCGCGTTCGGCGTGGTCAAGGGCGTGCTCAATTTCGTTGCCGGGCGGCTGTCCGAACGCATGGGGCGCAAGACCGTTCTGATGCTCGGCTGGATGGCGGCCATCCCGATCCCGTTCATGATCCTCTACGCGCCATCCTGGAGCTGGATTGTGGCCGCGACCGTCCTGTTAGGCGTGAATCAGGGGCTCGCCTGGTCGATGACCCAGACCGCGAAGATGGACATCACCCGGGGCGACGAACGCGGCTTCACGATGGGCATGAACGAGTTCTCCGGCTATGTCGGGGTGGCCGTGGCGGGGATCGTGACCGGCTATATGGCCGCTGCCCTCGGGCCGCGCATGGGGGTGTTCGTGTTCGGCATAGTCGTGATCGCGATCGCGGTCCTGATGACTGCACTGTGGGTGCGCGAGACCCTGGACTGGGCCAAGGCCGAGGGGGCCCGGCATGCGGCCGGGCAGTCCACCGGGCCACAACCGCGCTATCCCAAATCGATCGCCGATACGCCGACCACCTGGGAGGTGTTCACGCTGATGTCCTGGCGTGACCGGCGCATGGCCGCGTTCAGCCAGGCGGGCCTGGTGGAGAAGTTCGTCGATGCCCTGGTCTGGGTGTTCTATCCGGTGTTCCTGTATCAGCAGGGGCTGAGCCTGGCCGCGATCGGCTGGGTCGTGGGGATCTACGGCTTTGTCTGGGGTGGCTCGCAGTTCGCCACTGGCAAGCTCTCCGACCATGTGGGGCGGTTGCAGCCCATCGTTTGGGGTATGTGGATCTGTGGCGCGGGCGTGGCCCTGACGCTGCTCGGCGAGGGGGTCGTCTGGTGGTCGTTCGCGGCGGCCGTAACCGGCCTTGGCATGGCGCTTCTGTATCCCAATCTGAGCGCGGCGGTCGCCGATATCGCCCATCCGAACTGGCGCGGCTCGGCGATCGGGACCTACCGCTTCTGGCGGGACCTGGGCTATGGCATCGGTGCACTGGCCCTGGGGGTCGTCGCCCACATCGGCGGTTCAGTCACCTGGGGCTTCTGGTTCGTGGCCATCGCCATGTTCCTGTCCGGTGCGCTGGTACTGCTGTGGGGGGAGGAGACCCACCCGCGGCTGAATCCCGAGAAGGATTAGGCACCCGCCGCGCGCCTACCAGCGCGCCTTGTCCCACATGTCCGGGTTGGCCCAGAAGCGGGCATTCAGCCAGTCCGGCGTCAGCTTGTAGTCGTACAGGCTGGTGCGGTAGACCGCATGATCCGGCGCGGCCGATTCGGCGTCCGGGTCGCGGCGAAAACCCAGTGCCAGAAACTCGTTCAGTCCCCAGCGTTCATCGTCCAGCCGATGCAGGATCAGCACCTCGTCGGCCCAGCGATCCCGCAGCCCGCCGAGCAGATGCTGGCCGATCGGGATATCCAGGGCGCTGAGGGTGTCCAGTAGCAGGACCAATGGCACGCGGGATTCGGGTGGGTGTTCGAGAAAGGCCTCCACGGTGATCTGTTCCAGCCCCGGTGGGCTGTCCGGTGGCTGGGCCCCGGCCGCGAGCAGAAGGGCCCGACCTTCGCGCAGACGGCGCGGCAGATGTCGGCGCAGGGCATCAATGTCGATCAACGCAGGCCTCCTTGGTAATTCCCGTCGCCTGTGCCGACGGCGTGTTCGTTATACTCTAAATGACTCCCACTGCTACTGCGGACCCGTTAGAAGGAAGCCCCTCATGTCCAAGGAACTGCTGACCGAATTCCTCTCCAAGCACCCGATCTCCGCGTCCCTGACGCCTGCGGAGGTGGAAGTCCTGCTCGAATACCTGGAGGTGGTGGAGACCCACCACAAGCAGGTGATCGCGGATATCGGCGAGGTGGGCGAGTCGCTGTTTTTCGTGGTGAGCGGGACGGCCGCGTTGTACCACGACGACGGCAGCCAGGAGATCGAGGTGGGCCGCATGCAAACCGGCGAGCTGGCCGGGTCGATGTCGTTCTTTGACCGGGTGCCGCGCGGCGTGCGCATGCGTGCGCTGAGCGACAAGACGCGGCTGCTGCGCCTGTCGCGCTCGATGTACGACCGCCTGCGTGTGGAGAACCCGTATATCGCGGTGAACCTGCTGGAGTTCGCGATCATCAGCCTGGATCACCTGATCCGCCGTGTCTCGGAGGACGTGGCGACCTACGCCCACTACCTCTACTCCCCGGGCAAGAAGTAAGCCCCGCGGGACCGCCCATGCTCGCGTCCCTGCAAACCATTGCGGAACACCTGCTGTTGCCGCCGGGGCTGGGTATCGCCCTGACGGTGCTTGGCGTGCTGTTGTGGCGGGCCGACTGGCGTGGTGGCCGGCCGCTCCTGGCGCTGGGGCTGCTGGCGCTGGTGCTGCCCAGCCTGCAGGTCGTGGCACAGCCCCTGGCGGATACCCTCGAGCGCGAGGTGCGCGACAGCGTACTGGCGACCGGGCGGGCGGATGCGATCGTCATCCTGGGCGGTGGCCGCTGGGTGGGGCGCGCGGAGGACGCCGGACACGACGCCCTGAACCCCCGCACCCACGAGCGTGTGCGCGAGGGCGCGCGGCTGCATCGTGCCACCGATCTCCCCATTGTGGTCTCGGGCGGGGTACCGAGGGCCCTGCCCGGGCGGCGTTCGGAGGCCGAACTGATGGCCGCGACCCTGCAACAGGATCTCGGTGTCTCGGCACGCTGGCTCGAGAACACCTCGCGCAACACCTGCGAGAATGCCACGCATACACGCCAGCGCTTGCAGGGGCAGGGCGTGGATACCGTGCTGGTGGTGACCCAGGCGATGCATCTGCCGCGGGCCCTGGAGTGTTTCGAGCGCGCCGGGTTCGACGCCTACCCGGCGCCCGCCGGTTTCCGCGGTGCCACCGGTGACCCGCGTAGCCTGCGGGACTTCCTGCCCACGACCGAGTCTATCGAGACCTCGCGCTTTGCCCTGCGCGAGTGGCTGGCGCGGGCGGCGTTGCCCCTGCGCGAGCGTCAGCGCGGCAGTTCGGGAGACTGAGGCCCGTGCCCCGTCCGGTGCGCTGGATACTGGCGGGGCTTTGCGCGGGCGGCATCGTGGCGATGCCGTTTCCAGTGCTGGCCGAGTCCGATGTGTCTTTTGGGGCCGATCTGAACATCGAATCGCTGATGCACGAGGCCCTAAGCGCCGAGGGGCTGAGCTCCCGCATTGGCTGGCGTGACGGGCGCCTGAGCCTCGAGCTGCGTGCCGAGCGCATCGAGCTGCCGGAGCCGGTGGGCACCCTGACGGCCGCGCGGGTGGAATGTACCGAGCTGCGCCTGACCCGGCGCGAGGTGGTCTGTGACGACGCGCGTCTGTGGGGACGCTCGGGCGACCTGCGACTGGACGGGCACCCCCTGTCGCTGGCCTGGGGCCGCGACAGCGGCGATCTCCGACTGGCTGGGGACTGGCCCGGTTGGTTCGGCGGGCGCGGGAGCCTGCGCGCGGATTTCGCCCCCGAACGCGGCTGGGATGTCGATGCCCGGTTGCGAGGATTGGATCTCCAGGCGCTGGCCGCATTCGACCGCTTGCCTCTGGAACTCCCCGTCGCCGTCGACGGGGGACGGGCGGACCTCGATCTGCGGTTGCGTCCGGATGGCCGGCTCACCGCACGTCTGGGGTTGGAAGATGTTGCGTTCAGCGATCCGCTGGGCCTGCAGGCCGGCGAGGAACTGCGCGGCCAGGCGCAGTTGTCCGGGGACGGCACGCGCTGGGACCTGGATCTCGCCCTGGAGGGTGGCGTGATCTACATCGACCCGTGGTTTGTGGACCTGGACGACGAGGGGCCGGTGGAGATTTCCCTCAATGGGTTGGAGGGAGACCCCGGGCCCCTGACGTTCCGGATGGATGTCCTGGGTCTGCGCTACGGCGCTGCGCTGGAGGCTCGCGGCGAGGCGGTGGCCTACGATCCGGAGGGGGGGCTGGATGGCGTATTTCACGGGCGGGTCCATGCGCTCGCCCCAGTCTACGATTCCTTGTTGGCGCCCTGGCTGGCCGGGACGGTACTCGGCGATCTGGCCACCGGGGGGCAGATCGCAGGGCATGTGGAGCTGGCGGGCTCGCAGCCCCGGCGCGCGGATCTCGAGTGGGCGGAACTGGATGCCAGCGACCGGCGGGGGCGTTTCGGCCTGGCCGGTGCGCGCGGGGCACTTGACTGGTCGGCGGACGAGGCGGGCAGCCCCGGGACCTTCGCGTTGGATGCCGCGCACCTGTATGGGCTGCCGTTCGATGCGTTCGAGGCGCAGGTCCGGGCCCTGCCAGCCGGCATGGAGCTGCTGGCCGAAACCGAGATCCCGATCTTCGATGGCGGGTTGCGGGTCGGGGCCTTCGAGTTGCGCCAGACCGACGCAGGACCGGATGTGCGCTTCGAGGGTGGTATCCGCGCGATCAGTCTGGAGCCACTGACCGAGGTGCTGGGCTGGCCGCGATTCTCCGGGCGGTTGGCCGGCATGATCCCCCGGGTGCGCTACGAGCGGGGGGATCTGAACGTCGATGGCCGTTTGCTGGTCCAGGTGTTCAACGGCGAGGTGGTGTTGCGCGATGTGTATATCCACGACCTGCTGGGCTATGCCCCGGAGCTGGGCCTGTCGGCCGAGATCCAGCGGCTGGATCTGGATCCGTTGACGCAGGCGTTCGACTTCGGTCGCGTCCAGGGCCGTATCTCCGGGCATGTGCGCGATCTGGTGATGGTGGACTGGTCGCCGGTGCGCATGGATCTGGAGTTGATGACGCCGGAGCGTGATCGCGGGCGCCGACGGATCAGCCAGCGGGCGGTGGAGAACATCACCGAGCTGGGCGGAGGGCTGCAGGCCGCGGCTTCGTCGGTCTTCCTGCGGGTGTTCGAGAACTTCAGCTACCGCCGTCTCGGGTTTCGCTGCGAGTTGCGTGGCGAGGTCTGCACCGCCTCCGGCGTGGCCGACCGTCCGGATAGCGGCTTCGTGCTGGTGCAGGGCGGGGGCATCCCGCAGATTCAGGTGATTGGCTACAACCGCCGGGTCGACTGGCCCGAACTAATCAACCGCCTGGCGACCATCCAGGCCGGAGATGGCCCGGTGGTGCAATAAGCGGCTTGGCGTTTGGTTACCGTTCAGGGTGTTGGTGTAGATTGGGCATCATGCGGGTTGAACCGCCTCGACAAGGGAAGTACGGCATGAAGGCTTTATGGAGTGTTCCGGGATTGGCGCTGGTGTTCGCTCTGATGGCGGGCTGCGTGACCATCAATATCTATTTCCCGACGGCCGCGGCCGAGGAGGCGGCGCGCGCGATCGTGCGCGACGCGCTGCAGGTCGAGGAGGGTACCCGGGAGCCGGAAGCGTCGTCTGAAGCCGAGCCCGGTGCGATGCTGATGCCGCGCAACAACCCGGCGAACGCCAACCTGCCGGTGCTGGCCTGGGTGCTGGATCGACTGGTGAGCCCGGCCTCCGCGCAGAGCCCCGATCTGCAGATCCAGACCCCCGCGATCAACCGTATCCGCGCCTCCATGCGCGAGCGGGCGCCGCAGCTCGCGCCGCATTTTCGCAGCGGGGCAATCGGCTTTGGGCGCAACGCCGATGTGGTGATCCGTGATTTGTCCGAGGTTCCGCTGCGCGATCGCAGTACCGTGCAGCGGCTGGTGAGCGAGGAAAACTCGGACCGCGACTCGCTTTACCGCGAGATCGCGCGCGCGAACGACCGCCCGGACTGGGAAGACCGGATTCGCGAGACCTTCGCCCGGGTCTGGGTGGAAGAGGCGCCCTCCGGTTACTGGTACCAGGACCGCAACGGCCAGTGGCAGCAAAAATAGCCCGCTCATGAGCCTGCCAGGCACAGGGAGTGGTTCGTGCCGGCGCTGACGCTGGCCGAACGCATCGAGGCCCAGCGCCAGCGTCTGGTATCGCTGGTGCAGGATACCGACCTGACGCGGCTCCCGCGCTGGAAGGCCCTGCTGCTCGGGATCGTGCGGGGTGCGGGCGCGATCGTGCACGAGGCCAAGGAAGGCCAGCTCACGCTGCGCGCGATGAGTCTGGTCTATACCACGCTGCTGTCCATCGTCCCGCTGATCGCGTTGTCGTTCTCCGTACTCAAGGCCTTCGGCGCGCACAACGCAGTCGAGCCGGTGGTGCTCGGGTTTCTCGAGCCGCTGGGGGAGCAGGGGGTCGAGATCGCGAACAACGTGATCGAATTCGTCGACAACATGCGGGTCGGCGTCCTCGGTTTTGTCGGTCTGCTGTTCCTCGTCTACACCGTGATCGCGCTGGTGCAGAAGATTGAACTGGCGTTCAACACCATCTGGCGGGTCGAGAACAGTCGCAACTTCGCCCAGCGCTTCTCCAACTACCTGTCGGTGATCCTGATTGGTCCGCTCCTGGTGGTCTCCGCCCTGGGTATCACCGCGACGGTGATGTCCACCACGGCCATGCAGACTCTGGCCGGGATCGAGCCGTTCGGCACGCTGATCACTGGCGCCTCGCGCATGGTTCCGTATCTATTGATCATGGCCGCGTTCACTTTCATCTACGTGTTTGTGCCAAACACTCGAGTACGGTTGTTCCCGGCCCTGGTTGGGGCTGTTGTGGCCGGCTTGCTGTGGCAGAGCGTGGGCTGGGGGTTCGCGACCATGGTGGCCGGTTCCACTCGCTATGACGCGATCTATTCGGGCTTCGCGATCATGATCCTGTTGCTGATCTGGATCTATCTGGCCTGGCTGATCCTGCTGATCGGGGCCAATGTGGCCTTCTACGTACAGCACCCCGAGTACATGACGGTGCGCGGCCTGCGCCTGCGCCTGTCCGGCGCGGCGCGTGAACGCATGGGCCTGCATCTGATGCAGCAGGTGGGTCAGCGTTTCCTCGACGGCCGCTCGCCGCCAACACTGGACCATGTGGCGCATGACCTGTCAGTGCCGGGCAATGCCCTGGGCGAGGTCGCGCAGGCGCTCGAGTCGGCGGGCCTGCTGGTGCGGGCCGGCACCGATGCCACCTGTTATGTGCCAGGCCGTGATCTCGAGCGGATCCGGGTGGACGAGATCCTGGAGGCCCTGCGCCAGGATGCAGATGCCCGCGCCCTGCGCCGTTTGCAGGGCGACCCGGCAGTCGAGGCCACGCTGGAGGAACTGGAGACCGCACGCCGTGACCGTCTGGACGGGCGTACGCTGCGCGACCTGTTGAAAAGCGAGGGGGCCGCGGCGGCGGCCACCTGATTCCCGGCGCCGGGCTTACTGGCGCTGGGCCTCGAATTCGATGATCAGTTCGATCTCGTCACCCACGATGTCGCGCGTCAGGCCATAGGTCATGCCGAAGTCCGAGCGGTCGAAGCTGCCGCGCATCGAGGCGCCCAGCACGTAGGGCCGTCCGAACACCCCACCGAGCGGAAACGGATAGCGACCGACCTTGTTGATCGTGACGTCCAGGGTCACCGGGCGGGTCTCGCCCAGCAGCTCCAGGTCGCCGGTCAGGCGTCCGGTGTCGTCGCCGGTGGGCTCGTACTGGGTCGCGGTGAAGCGCATCTCCGGGTATTCCGCGACGTTCAGGAAGTCGTCGCTGCGCAGGTGGTCGTCGCGTTCCTCGTGGTTGGTAAACACGCTGTCGGTCTGCACGACGAAATACCCTTCGCGCAGCTCCCGCGTCTGCGGATCGAAGGTGAATTCGCCCTCGGCCTCCAGAAACATGCCCAGAACCTTGGCGTAGCCGGCGTGATCCACCAGAAAGCCGACCGCGAAGTGTTCCGGGTCGATCTCCCAGCGATCGGCCTGGGCCAGCGCGGAAACGGGGAGGGCCAGGGCCAGCAGACCGGCCAGGAGCAGGGAGCGTGGGGTGCGGGCGTGGATCATGTCGAACCTCCGGGACGATGACGGTGTAGCCAGTGGATGTCGGTGGCGAACGAGCTGGTCAGGGCCGCAAGCCCCGCCAGGGCGACGGCGATCGCCGCCATCGGGGGCAGGCTCGGGAGCAGGGCGACCAGGAGTACGCCGGTCTGTAGTACGCAGACCGTCTGGCGCCGCCGGCTCGGGGGCAGGTCCGCGCCCAGCCAGGGCCAGATGCGCTGCGCACCCAGGAACAGATAGCGCATGGCACCGATCAGCACGACCCAGGCCCCGACCGCAGTCATCCACCAGACCAGAATCGAGAGGACGAGGATGATGGCCGCGTCCAGTTCCATGTCAAAGCGGGCGCCGAAGGCCGTGCGACTGTTTGTGCGGCGGGCAACGGCACCATCCACGCCGTCCAGGATCAGGGCCGCTCCGGCCAGGCCCAGGATCCACAGCATGACAGTGGTACCGGGGACCGCGCCCGAGGTCAGGACGAGCGCCCCTAGGGGCGTGGCGATGGCAGCACGGGCCAGCGTTACACGGTTGGCCGGGCCGGGTCCGCGGTGCGCATCGGTCAGACCGCCCTGCGGAGTGTTCAGGACCAGCATCAGCCCCAGCAGGATCCAGATCCCTGCGTGTGCGACCAGCAGGGCGGCCACGGCACCGATCTGCCAGCCCAGCAGTGCGGAGAGTACGAGCCCGCCCGCGCCGGCCAGCGCCCAGTCCCGCGCCCAGGTGCGCAGGCCCGTGCGCGCGCGTTCCGGCCAGCGGTTGGAGCTCAGCGTGGAATCCATGGCTCGAGTGTAGTCGCCTCGGGGAAACACGGTGGAAACGCCCGCGAGTTGCCGGGAATCACGACCATCGACCACACTGGCCCTATGTTTGACGATGATCGAACCGCTCCGTGAGCGCTCCCTCTGCCACCGCCTTCTGGGTCATCGGACCGGGCCAGGGCGAGCTGCGTGATGAGCCCCTGGAGGCACCCGGTGTCGACGAGGTGCGGGTGCGCAGCCGCTATTCCGCGATCAGCCGCGGGACCGAGTCTCTGGTGTTTCATGGCCGCGTCCCCCCCAGCCAGTACGCCGCGATGCGCGCGCCTTTTCAGGCGGGCGAATTCCCGGCGCCGGTCAAGTACGGCTATATCAGTGTCGGCGACGTCGTCGAGGGCCCCGGGGCGGGGCAGATGGTGTTCTGCCTGCACCCGCACCAGTCCGACTATGTTGTTCCGACCCAGGCTGTAGTGCCGGTGCCGGCGGGCGTCCCGGCCGAGCGTGCCGTGCTGGCGGCCAACATGGAGACGGCGATCAACGCGGTCTGGGACAGCGCCGCCGGCCCCGGGGATCGCATCGCCGTGATCGGCGCGGGTGTGGTGGGCCTGCTCGCCGCCTGGTTGTTGCGAAGGATTCCCGGAACCGAGGTCTCCGTGATCGACCCCAACCCTGCGCGCGAAGACATCTGTGCCGCACTGGGCCTGGCCCTTCTGGCCCCGGAGCAGGCCGCCTCCTTGCAGGACCTGGACCTCGTGGTGCATGCCAGTGGAAACCCGGCTGGCCTGCGCCAGGCGCTGAGCTTGGCGGGTGTCGAGGCGCGGGTGGTGGAGATGAGCTGGTACGGTGACGCAGGCGTGGATCTGCCGCTGGGGGAGGGCTTTCACGCGCGTCGCTTGACCTTGCGCAGCTCGCAGGTCGGGCGCATCCCGCCCGAGCGGTCGTCGCGCTGGGATTACCGTCGCCGGCTGGCGCTCGCACTCGCACTGCTCGATGACCCGGCGCTGGACGGCCTGATTACCGGTGAGGATGCGTTTGCCAATCTCCCGGCCGTGATGCAGCGGGTGACAGGGCCAGAGGCGGACCGTACGCTGTGCCACCGAATTCGCTACTGATCCTGCTCACCCAAACGCGCAAGGAAACCGCATGTACAGCCTGAATGTCCGTGACCACTTCATGATCGCCCATAGTTTCTCCGGCGACACGTTTGGTCCGGCGCAGAACCTGCACGGCGCCACCTATGTGGTGGACGTGACCTTCCGCCGCGTGGCACTGGATGCCGATGGGCTGGTGGTGGATATCGGCCGGGCAAGCGAGGTCCTGCGGGCCATCCTGGCCGAGCTCAATTACCAGAACCTCGACGATCGTGAAGACTTCCGTGGTCAGAACACGACCACCGAATTTCTCGCTCATGCGATCCACCAGCGCGTGGCGCAGGCCATCGCCCAGGGGGAACTCGGTGAGTCGGCCCGGGGACTGGACGCCGTCGCGGTGACGCTACACGAGTCCCATGTGGCCTGGGCGAGCTACGAGGGCGCTCCCTGAGATATGCCCGAGCTTGGTTTCGTGGTCCCGGGGGCACTGGACCAGCCCACGGGCGGGTACCGCTACGACGCGCGCATGATCTCCGGGCTGCGCGAGCAGGGCTGGCGGGTCGAGCTGCGCGAGCTGGAGGGCGAGTTCCCCGGGCCTGATGCGCGCGCGGAACGGGCCCTCGAAGAGGCCCTGGCGAGCTTTCCGGATGGCATGCGGGTGCTGGTCGACGGACTGGCCGCGGGTGCGCATCCCGCCACCTTGCGGCGTCACGCAGGGCGCCTGCGGCTCGTCTACCTGATGCATCACCCGCTGGGTCTGGAGGTGGGGCTTGCGTCTGCGCGCTCCCAGGAACTCCTCGAGTCGGAACGTGCGGCCGTGGCCCTCGCCTCGCGGGTGGTCGTGACCAGTGACTACACGCGGGCGCAGGTGGCCGACTGGGGTGTGCCGTCCGAACGCCTTTGCAGTATCCCGCCTGGCGTGGAACCGGCGCCGCTGGCCCGTGGCCCGGAGGATGAGGTGCCGGTGCTGTTGTGCGTGGCCGCCTGGGTGCCCCGCAAGGGACAGCTCGAGCTGGTGCGCGCGCTGTCCGGCCTGCGCGATCGGTCCTGGCGGGCCGAGCTGGCTGGTGCCATGGATCGCGATCCGGACTACACGGCCGCTGTGCGTGCTGCCATTGCCGAGAGTGGTCTGGATGCGCGAATCTCGGCCCCGGGAGTGCTGACACACGAGGGCTTGGCGGAGCTCTATGACCAGGCCTCGATCTTCGTGCTGCCGAGCGCCTACGAGGGTTTCGGCATGGCCTTTACCGAGGCAATGATGCGCGGCCTGCCGGTCGTTGGGACCACGGGGGGCGCCATCCCCCAGACCGTGCCGGAGACTGCGGGCCTGCTGGTGCCGCCCGGGGACGTGGAGGCCTTGCGCCGGGCACTGGGGAGTCTGCTGTGCGACGCCGAACAGCGTCGGGGCATGGGCCGCGCGGGTCGCGCGCATGCCGAGTCTCTACCGGGCTGGACGGAGGGTGCCCGTCGTCTGGCTCTGTGGCTGGAGGTGGCCTGAGATGGCCGAGCGCTTTGCCGGAGACTGGCTGGCTCTGCGCGAACCGGCGGATCATGCGGCCCGGCCGGAATCCCTGCTCGGGCCCTTAAACGACGCGCTTGCGGGGTGCAAGACACCCCTGCAGGTCTTGGATCTAGGTAGCGGGGCCGGTTCCAACCTGCGCTATCTGGCACCGCGCCTGACCGGGCCGCAGAACTGGACCCTGGTGGATCACGACGCCGACTTGCTGGCGACGATCTCAGCGCCGGACGGGGCCGTTACCGTCACCCCGCAGGTGCTCGATTTCTCGGGTGCCCCACCCCCGGTCCCGCCGGATGCAGGTTTGGTGACGGCGTCCGCCCTGCTGGATCTGGTCTCGGCGAGCTGGCTCGACCGCCTGGTGATCACGCTGACCGAATGGCCGGTCCCGGCGCTGTTCGCGCTCAGCTACGATGGGCGTATCGAGTGGAGTCACCCGCATGCGGCCGACGAGCGCGTGCGTAATGCGGTGAATCGCCATCAGCGCACGGACAAGGGCTTTGGCCCGGCCCTGGGGCCCGAGGCTGCGGCTTATTGTGCTCGAGCCTTGACCGCCAACGGCCTTCGCGTGATCACCGAGACCAGTGACTGGCAGCTGAGGCAGGGCCAGGCGGCGCTTGCGGCTGCCCTGATCGGAGGCTGGGCGGAGGCGGCGGCCGAGATGGAGCCGCAGGGTCGTCCATTGTTCCAGGACTGGGCGCGTTCCCGAGTCAGGGATATCGCGGACGGGCGGGTGCATCTGAGCGTTGGGCACTGCGATATGCTGGTGTTAGGGAAACACTGATCTGCCCTCGTGTAATTGGCGGGAGTAACTGCGGCGATTGTGTTGTCACACGCCTTGAGGAGAACGTGCAGTTCGCCGGAATCCCGCATGGCGGTTGAATCTGGCGGCGCCTGGAGAAGGAGCCCAAAACATGAAACGACCACAACACTTTTTTTGGGGGTTTGCATGCGTTGCCGGCCTGCTACTGGCGGGGCCGGCGCTGGCCCAGGATGCAGATTCCGCGTCTGACAGGCCGGGTGCCATGCACGCGCCCACTATCCCCGGTCCCTATGGCTACCCGGGAATGCACGGTCAGGGTGGACATCCTGGCGGGCCGGGCATGATGCATCGAGAGGCGGTCCCGGGGCCGTATGGTCAAGGCCCCCGGGGGGCTGGCCATAGAGGCATGATGTACGGGCCCATGGGTTCGGGCCCCCATGGTTCCGGGCATGGCTACGGGCCTGGTTACGGCTATGGCTACGGGTACGGCTATGGTCCCGGTTACGGCCAGCGGCCACATCACGGTCCCTATCACGGCGGGCCGATGCAGTACGGCATGCCGTATGGCCCCGGCGGGAAGGAGCGCATGCGCGACTTTGACCCGGACTTCGATCCCGAGGACCGCGAGGCGATGCGCGAGCAGATGCGCGAACGCCAGGCCGAGCACGAAAAAATGCGCGAAGCACACCGCCAGGCTGCGGAGCGCGCGCGCGAGGTCTATCGCGAGGAAATGCGCCGTCACCGCGAGGCCATGCAAGAGCAGCAAGACGACGCCAACGGATCCTGAACCCTGGCGCGACCTACGGGGGCCGGGCGTTCGTCCAGCCCCGAATTCACATAGTCAGCTCCGACGGAGGTTTCGTCATGAGCCAGTCACGCAGTCTTCTCAAGGCCGGGGTCTTTGGCGCCCTGATGGCCGTCCCCTTCGCCGTTTCCGCGCAGTACGCACCTGGCGACAACTCTGGCCTTGCGCCTTACTCCGGGCCTGCCGGTCTGGGTGAGCGCCCCGCCTTTGAGAGCGAGCGGGGCCACGGTCTGGATCAAGCCCAGGCACCTGGTGGTGGTTCGGGTGGCGACCCGGGTGGCCCGGCTGGCGGTGCCCCTCCGGGTGGCGAGCCAGGGGGTCCCCCGGGTGGAGCGCCTCCGGGCGGTACCCCGGGCGGTGCACCGCCGCCTGGGCAGGACCGAGGCGGAATGCCGGGGCAGGGCGAACCGCCGCAGCAACGAGACCCGCAGCAGCGCGATGTCGAGCCGGGCGAGCCCCCGGGCGCGCGTGATCCCCAAGGTCGTGACCCGCAGGGCGCGCCGCCAGGACAAGGGCCGCAGGGCCAGCCGCCCCAAGGGCAACCGCCTCAGGGCCAGCCTCCGCAGGGTCAGCCACCTCAGGGCCAGCCTCCGCAAGGGCAACCGCCCCAGGGCCAGCCGCCGGGTGGTCAGGGCATGCCCCCTCGTGATGCCGAGCCCCCGGGTGGGGCCAGCGGGGATGGCCCCGGCGATCCTCCCCCTACCGAGGGTGGTATGGGTGATGAACCGTCCTTTGACGACGACACTGACCTGACCCCGGAGATGAACGATTGACCGTTCCGGGCGAATAACGCGCGGTGCGGACCGGCCGCTACAGAGGATGTAGGATTGAACTGGAAGGTAAATCGAAAGGTGACGCATGGATAACGCAGACAAGCCGCGAAGCTTTATCAACCGCTACTTCATCGTGATCGTGATCGTGCTCTGGTTCATCGCCTGGTCGGCACGTGACGTGCTGGCCCCGAGCGCCGAGGCGGTCCCCGAGGACGAGACCGCCGAGCAGGCCGACGCAGTGCCCGCCGACGATGCCGATGTGCAGGACGAGGCAGCCGCGAAGGATGAAGCCACGGAGGACGATGTTCGCCCTGGCCCGGCCCGTGAACTCGATGACGAGGGGGACCCCGATCCCATGACCGGGGCTGCGCATGATCAGCCGTACGTTCAGGAGGACGCGGAGGATGAGGCGGCTGCCGACCTGGCTACCGAGCGCGAGCCCGCGTTCGAAGGTGATGCAGCGGTCGAGGTGGACGCCGAGCGTGCCGCGCAGTCTGCCCAGGCGGCTCTGCAGGCTGGGCGTGATGCCTACTGGCGTGCGGGACCGCGCGCGGCGGTAGCGGTACTGCGCGAGGGGCTGGAGGCGCTGCCTAAGGATTCGGTGCAACGTGCGGATCTGTATGGCGAGCTCGGCAACGCGTTGTTTGCCATGCGCGATTTCGGGGCCGCGATGGATGCCTGGGAAGGTGCCCTCAAGGTGCTGCCCGAGAGCGAGCGGCAGCGTATGATCGAGCGCCTCGCCCCGGTTTACGACCGTCATCATGAGGAGGGTGCGGCGCACCTGGATGAGTATCGATAGAAGAACGTGAGCCAGTAAGCGTTTCTTCGGCGTTTTCGAACCTTTGTGAGGGAAACGCTGGATCGCCAGCGTTTCCCGGGGTCGTAACCCATACCGCGGACCACACAGGCGTGGGCGCAATGGGTATGATGAATGGAGCCAATTCACATCGCGGAGGCGTCCGGGCACGGAGTAGCTGTGTCTGCCGGGTGGCCGCCGCCGCAACGGAGTCCCCATGTTTAATCGTCCTGGTCGCCGCGTGCGCAAGCAGCTCAAGCTGCTGAGCGATCGCCTCGCCGAAGAAAATCCAGTCCTCAAAGGGGTTGTCGACCCCTTCCGTGATCTGGATCGAGTCGGCTATGCCTCGGGACTGTTGAATCCTCAGGAGGATTCTTACGCCTTTACGATCTCCTGGTGGCCGATGATTGCGGTGCTCGGGACGTTCTCGTCGGGCAAGTCGACGTTCATCAACGAGTACGTCGGGACCACTGTTCAACGCAGTGGTTCGCAGGCGGTGGACGACAAGTTCACCGTCATCAGCTACGGCGGCAGCGAGCGGGTGCAGGAGCTTCCGGGGTTGGCGCTGGATGGTGATCCGCGCTTCCCGTTCTACCGCGTGTCCGACGAGATCGAGCGCATTACCGATGGTGGTGGCCGCACCGTGGACCATTTCCTGGCGATGAAGACCGCCAATTCCGAGCGCCTGCGCGGGCGTATCCTGATCGACTCGCCCGGGTTCGACGCCGACGAGCAGCGTGCGACGATCCTGCAACTGACCGACCACATCATCGATCTGTCGGATCTTGTGGTCGTCTTCTTCGATGCGCGGCACCCGGAGCCGGGCGCGATGCGCGATACGCTGGAGCACCTGGTTAATCGGGTTGCCGAGCGCAACGACTTCAACAAACTGGTGTTTGTGCTCAACCAGATCGACACCACCTGGCGCGAAGACAACCTGGAAGAGGTCGTCTCCGCCTGGCAACGTGCGGTCGTGCGCCAGGGCAATGCCACCGGGCGTTTCTACTGCATGTTCAACGAGAGCGCCGGGGTCGAGATCGGCGACGAGCAGGTGCGCGAACGCTACGAGGAAAAGTCGCAGCGTGATCGCGCGGAGATCCACGAGAAGATCCAGGAAATCAGCTCGTCACGCTCGTATCGTATCCTCGGCTCGCTGCAGGCGATCGCCGAATCCATCGAAATGGATGCGTTGCCTGCACTGCGAAGGGCACTGGAGCGGTGGCGGCGGCGGGTGTTTCAGTTCGACGCCGCCATGTTCGCGGTGATTGCCGTGATCCTGGGTGTGATCGGGTACAACACGGCGGGCGGATTCGGGCCCTGGATGGACGGTTCGGCCTGGGCGTCGATGGGCGAGCACCCGATCTGGACGTCGACCGGCATTGTTGTATTGGTCCTTGTGCTGGCCGGGCTCCACTTCTTTAACCGCCGCTGGATCGCCCGGCGCATCGCGCGCACGCTGCCGACCGAGTCGGCCGCCGGTAACTGGCGGGCGGCTTTCGAAAAGAACACGCGCCCGTGGCGCTGGATGCTGCGTCGCGCACCGCTGGGCCTGGGACGGCGCAAGATCGGCCGCCTGCATGCGTTGCGCGATCGCGCCGAGGCCTATATCCAGCGCCTGAACAACCAGTTCGTCGATGCCCGGCCCGTATCGCGTACGGGGGGCCGAGCCTCGGCTGCCGATGTGCATCGCTCGGCAGAACAGGCACAATCGGATACTGTATCGGAGTCGACCGGTGATGCTGTACATCAGTCAGCGGCCGCCGAGACGCCAGGGGACCTGACCGCGGAGCGCCCCGAAGCGCGTTAGTCAGGAGGACGCCGCGGCGTTTCCTTGTTTAGTCCGCGATGCATGGTTTCCTCGTCGGGGGGCGAGGGCCATGACGGAGTATCACCATGACGGTTGTCGCCTGGATGCTCTTCGCGCTGGCCATGATTCTGGTCCCGATCTCGGTCTGGGGCAGTTTGGCAGCGCTCGGGGTATGTGCGGGGTGTGCATTGATCCGGGACTGGCGCAAGGCGCGCCTGGCCTCGAAATAGCCAGCCCGCACTAGATCGAAATATTGGGGTCGCACGGGGCGGCCCCGATCCACAGGGGGGTGGGGTTACGCGCAGGGGGCTGTGGCGGACCATCCTCCACCACCAAGGAGGAGTGAATGAGCGATACCAAGAAATTGGCCATCATTGCGACCAAGGGCAGTCTGGACTGGGGCTATCCCCCGTTCATTCTGGCCTCGACCGCTGCCGCGCTCGGCTATGAAGTCGAAGTGTTCTTCACCTTTTACGGGCTGCAGCTGCTGCGCAAGAAGATGGATTTGCAGGTCACGTCGCTGGGTAACCCGGGGATGCCCATGCCTATGCCCATGCCGGTCATGCTCCAGGGGCTGCCGGGCATGCAGCGCATGATGACGACGATGATGAAAAAGAAGATGAAGGCGAAAGGCGTCTCCGATCTCGAGGATTTGCGGGAACTGTGTCAGGAGGCCGAGGTGCGCATGATCGCCTGCCAGATGACGGTGGATCTGTTCGATATGGACACCAGCGAGTTCATTGACGGCATCGAGTATGCCGGCGCCGCCGCGTTCTTCGAGTTCGCCGGCGAGTCGGACATCTGTCTGTTTATCTAGGCGGATGTGAAGCCCC
Organism: Thioalkalivibrio sp. ALRh; assembly: GCF_000381425.1. NCBI lineage: Bacteria > Pseudomonadati > Pseudomonadota > Gammaproteobacteria > Chromatiales > Ectothiorhodospiraceae > Thioalkalivibrio > Thioalkalivibrio sp. ALRh. Next base: position 355,320 of record NZ_KB906519.1, on the reverse strand, counting down.
GGGCGGCCCGTCCGCCTGTCCCGGCCCCGCGGCATCTGCCCGGGGCCGTTTTCGTTCTGGCAGGCCAAAATACTCCCGTGCCGGAACTTCTGGCGCGTTCGGCGGGACCACGTGGGTAAGGTTCCGAAGGATAGCCGTCGCATGGCGAGAGTCCCGAATCAGAGTTCGCGCCGGTCGTTTCTGCAGTGGATGGCCGGTTCGGCCATTGCCGCCGGTACCGGCTGGCCGCTCGCAGGCGCGGCCGGCGAGGGACGCGAACCGAACAGGAAGGCGATTCCCTCCTCGGGCGAGGAGATCCCCGTGATCGGCATGGGCACCTGGATCACCTTCAACGTCGCGGATGACCCGGATGCCCTCGCGCTGCGCACCGAGATTGTCGATACCTTCTTCCGGCGCGGCGGCGGCATGATCGACTCCTCGCCGATGTACGGGCGCGCGGAGGCGGTAGTGGGGCACTGCCTGCAGGAGCTGGGCCACCCCGAAGGGCTGATTTCGGCGACCAAGATCTGGACAGGTAGCACCGGCACCGGGCGCAACCAGCATGCGAAGTCGCTGGACCTGTGGGGCGTGGATACCCTGGATGTGCAGCAGGTGCACAACCTGCAGAACTGGGAGGCGCATCTGGAGACGATGCGCGAGAAGCGCGAGGCGGGCGAGATCCGCTATATCGGGGTGACCACCTCCCACGGGCGCCGCCACAACCAGCTGGAGCGCATCCTGGAACGCGAGGACCTGGACTTCGTACAGCTGACCTACAACATCCTCGACCGCGAGGCGGAGGAACGCCTGCTGCCGCTGGCCCGAGAACGCGAGGTGGCGGTCATCGCCAATCGCCCGTTCCGCCGCAAGGAGCTGATCAAGCGCTTCGAGAGCGAACCACTGCCCGATTGGGCGGGGGAGATCGACTGCGAGAACTGGCCGCAACTCCTGCTCAAGTTCATCGTCTCGCACCCCGATGTCACCTGTGCGATCCCGGCGACCTCGGTCGTGGAGCACATGCGGGAGAATATGGGAGCCCTCTACGGCCCGATGCCGGATGACGACATGCGCCAGCGCATGATCGAATACGTCGAAGCACTTTAAGTCTCAAAGTTTACCGGGAGTGCGGATGCTGCCATTTGCCGCCGAAACCCTGCTGTCGATCTTCGGGCAATACAATCGCGCCATCTGGCCGCTGCACGGGGTCGCGGCCCTGATGGTGCTCGTTACACTGGCGCTGGCCCTTGTAGGCGGGCGCGGGGCCGGACGCGTCGTGGGCCTGCTGCTCGCTGTGATGTGGGTCTGGATCGGGGTCGTGTTCATCGGGGGTGTGCTTGCCGAATTCCATTTCTGGGCGGGCCGGCTGGCGGGCGTGTTCGTCGCGCAGGGCCTGATGCTCCTGTTCGCCCTCACGCTGCTGGGGCGCCACGGCTTTGGCTGGCCGGGTGGTGTGGCCGGCCTTGTCGCGATCGTGGTGATGGCCTATGCCATGGTCGGCCATGCCCTGCTGGAGGTCCTGCTCCTGGGGGTGTCCTGGGCCCAGGCCCAGTACGTGGGTGTCGCGCCGGGACCCACCATGCTGTTCACCCTCGGCATCCTGCTGCTGGCCCAGCCGCGCCCGTCGCTGATCCTGGCAATCATTCCCTTCCTCTGGGCCCTGGTGACCGCCTATATCGCCTGGGAGCTGGGCATTTGGCTGGAGTATCTACCGGCCGCGCTGGGCCTGATCGCTTTCGTATTGTTGCTCGTTCGCCGGCTTTACCCGGGCGAGAGGGGCCTGTTTCGCTCCGATACTTTTGGCGCCCGGTCGCGGTCCCGTTAGGCTTGCCATTTCCCCCAGACAGAGGAGCCCGTCATGTCCATCGAAGTGATCCATCGGCCGGAGCAGGACCATCTGGAACGCCTCGGCGTATTCGACTGGCCGGTCTGGGAAAAGGAGGTCTCGACCTTCCCCTGGCACTACGACGAGCGCGAGGTCTGCTACATCCTGGAGGGGCAGGTGACGGTCACCCCGGACGGTGGTGGCGAGCCGGTGACGGTCGGTGAGGGCGACCTGGTGACCTTCCCCGAGGGCATGGACTGCACCTGGGAGATCCACCGCGACATCCGCAAGCACTACCGCTTCGGCTGAGTGTATCGTCGCAGGTCCGACACGGACGCTACGACGTGGTGTGTCCGGTGGAGCGTGCTTGCGCACGAATGCAGGGCCTTTTCCAAACGGCGTAGGGTGCCGTTGAGCGTAGCGAAACGCGCCATTCCCCACGCCTTGTCCGACCCCTGATGCGTTTCGCTGCGCTCAACGCATCCTACGAGTAGGCGGTTGGTCGAACAGCGTTGCGAATCAGGTCGGTCAGTGCGTCTTGCCGGCCTTTGTGGGGTTCGCCTGAATCTGGAGATGCGCCGGTGGTGAAATCAGGTTTCGTGTTCGCGGCCGAGGCCGCTCCCACAGGGCCTTCAGCGGGCGAGCCACTGGCTGTCGAGGCGGGTGCTGAAGGTTTCTTCGACGCGGCGCAGGTAGTAGAGCATGTCGACGGGCAGGTTGATGCCGTCGTGCATTTGCAGGGGGTAGAGGTCGGCGGCGATTACGCAGTCGGCGATGGAAGGGTGGCCGAGATAGAAGCGACTGGCCGCCAGGTGCTTCGCCAGTTCCGGCAGGCGGCTCAGTTTCGCGAGCTGGTTGTAGCCGTCGTAGCGGTCGTTGGCGAGTTCTTCCAGCGACAGGCCGAAGCGGTGCTGCACCTGGGCCTTGTAGTCGGCCAGGGTCTCGGCGCTCTCGCCGATGCCGTGGAAGCCCGGCGCCAGCGGGGCGTACAGCCGATCGAGCACCACATCGACCTTGCCGCGCCAGTCGACCAGGGCCTGCCAGGCATCCTCGGGGATTACGCCTTCCGCCAGGGGCTCGCCGGTCGGGAACAGGTGGTCGATGTCGCGCAGCGCCGTGAGCGTGTCGGTTACCAGGGTACCGTCATCCATCTGCAGGACCGGCGACTGGCGGGCCACGCCCAGCTCGAAGAAGGTCTCGTCGTCGAACCAGTCCAGCGCGACGGTTTCGAGCTCCACACCCTTGTAGCCACAGGCCAGGCGCAGGCGGTCGGCCTTTGCGTCGTGCGGGAAGTGGTAGAGCGTGGCCACGCGGCTACTTTCCGCGCTGGGCGTGGCTCAGGATGAAGTCCCACTGCTCCTGGGTGATGGGCATGACCGACAGGCGGTTGCCGCGGCGGACCAGCGGGCAGTCCTCGAGCTGCGGCTGCCGCTTCAGCCAGTCGAGGGTGATGATGTCGCCGAACTTTTCCTCGAAGGCGACGTCCACCCGCAGCCAGCGCGGGTTGTCCGGGTCGCTCTTCGGATCGTAGTGCGGGTCCTCGGGGTCGAAGGCGCAGGAGTCCGGGTAGGCCTCTTTCTCGATGCGCAGGATGCCGACGATGCCCGGTGGCTTGGCGTTGGAGTGGTAGAAGAAGGCCAGATCACCCTTCTTCATTTCGTCGCGCATCATGTTGCGCACCTGGTAGTTGCGGATGCCGTCCCAGGGCTCCACGCCCACGCGTTCCAGGTCATCGATGCTGAACTCGTCGGGCTCGGATTTCATCAGCCAGTAGGCCATGCGGGCTCCTTGTGCCGGATCGGGCGTGTGGGTCAGGTGTGCGTATTGTGCCGCGCGCGGCGGGGCAGCGCATGCCAGCCGTCCTCGGTGACCACGCCGTCCAGCGGGACGTCCCATGGCTGGCTGGGCAGGGCCTCGACCCCCTGCAGGGCATGGGCCACGCCGATCAGCTTCGGGCGGTGGATGCCGAAGCGGCGACGGGCGAAGTAGCGGTCGTAATAGCCCGCGCCCATGCCCATGCGGTTGCCGGCATGGTCGAAGGCGACCAGCGGCAGCAGGACCACCTGCATCTCGCGGCGCCAGATGCGCGGGGCATCGGGGCAGGGCTCGGCAATGCCGAAGCCGTTCTGGCAAAGCGGCACGTCTGGCCCCCAGGCGTGAAAGTGCATGCGCCCGGGGCGTTTGGCATCCATCACCGGCAGGGCGATGCGGGTGCCGCGCCGGGCCAGGGACACGGTCAGGGGGGTCAGATCCACCTCGCCGCGCAGGCCCCGATAGGCACCGATGCAATGCGGTTGCCAGCGCTGGAACCAGCGCAGCAGGTGATCGCAGATCAGGGCGGAATGAATCTCGAGCCGCTCGTCGGACAGCGCGGCGCGCTCGCGGCGCAGGCGCAGTCGTAGCTGGCGCAGTTCGTCAGGCGTGAAGGAGGTCTCGTCCCTGGACATACGATCCGCAAAATAATGAGGTGGACGCGCCCCGCGGGCGCCGAAGTGACCATCGACCTTGAACCAGAGGTTCAGGTGGGAGAAGCCTCCGAATCTTAAGGCTTTCCGCTCGATGACGGACATGCGCAACGAAACGGAAGTGCTCGGTCCCGTGGTGAAGAATTAAGGCTCAAGGGTACCACCAGGCCACTTTCGCACGCCGCAGCGACGCGTCCGCCACCATTATGAACCAATCCCCCAGGGGTGTGCGCAACCATGATCACATCAGGGTTGCACGATCCACCCAGAGCGGAATCCGGCCGCTTGGGAGACTCGCCGGTTTGGATGGGTTTTAGCAATCACGCTCGGGTGACGTAGGATTCGCGTTTTCCGGATGGATGCGAGCGGGCGGTGCGCGATCGAGTACCGGCCTTCTCCGGACTGTGCAGAGGAGCTCTATGGAATCGCCGCAGAAACTGATCCCGGGATACGCCAACGCCAAGGCGACGCGCCGCTATGCGGAGCACTACATCGCCGAGGGCAAGGCCGCCGAGGGTCACTACAGCGAGTTCTCGCGCGCGAAGATGCGCTTGTCCAGCCTGGGCATTGGCACCTTTGGCGGCGCCGCCACAGCCGAGGTGGATGCCGCGATCTCCGCCATCGTCGCCCGCGGGCTGACCGAAGGCATCAATGTCGTCGACACCGGTGCCCACTACCGCTATGGTCGTTCGCTGGCGGCCGTTGGGGCAGGCGTGCGTACGGCCCTGGAGGCTGGGGTCCCGCGCGAGGCGATGTTCCTGATCTCCAAGGGCGGATTCATGACGCTGCGCGGCGGGCCGCCGGACGACATGGATGCCTGGTTCCAGCGGGAGATCGAGTCCCAGGGCATGGGTACCCGGGACGATCTCGCCAAGGGCGCGCACCTGCTGACGCCAGAGTACATCCACTATCAGATGGAGCTGTCGCGCTCGCTGATGGGGGTCGAGACGCTGGATGCCTTCGTCATTGATCAGCCCGAGGTCCATATCCACGAGATTGGCAAGGAGGCGACCAACCGCAAGCTGGAGCCAGTGTTCCAGATGCTGGAGCGGGCGGCGCGGGAAAAGAAGATCCGCGCCTACGGGATCTCCACGTTCGAGGGCTTCCGCGAGGAGACCGATGCCGCCGTGTTTCAGTCGCTGACCTCCATGCAGGGGCTGGCCGAACGTGCGGCCCAGACCGTGACCGGCGACGACCACGCCCGGCACCACTTCAAGATCGGGATGCTCCCGTTCAACCAGGTGATGCTGGAAGGCTTTACCCGCTTCAACACCGCGACCGGGCAGGGCAATGTGGCCAGCCCGTTGCAGGCCGCGCACCAGCTGGAGGTGTACATGTTCGCCTCCCACTCCATGCTGAAGGGACACCTCGCCCAGCAGTCGGTGGAGGTGGTCGAACAGCAGCTGGCGAACCTGCCCAATCCGGCGCAGCGCGCGATGCAGTTCAACCGCTCCACGCCGGGCTTGGGCACCTCCCTGGTTGGTATGAGCACGCCGGAACACCTAGACGACATGCTGGCGGTGATGCGCGAACCGCTGCTGGAGAAGAAGGCCTACCTCGGGATGTTCAAGAAGGCCGAGGAGTGAGCCGAAGCCTGGTCTCCCCCCTTGTGGGAGCCGGCTTGCCGGCGAAGCCCCGCCTGCATCCGGCTTTGGCAGGGGCTTCGCGTGCAAGCACGCTCCCACAGGGTCCCGAGCCCCGGCCATGGTAGAGAATTCATGCACAAGGGTATGTCATGCAGGTTGATCTGAAGGCCCTCGAATTCCCCGCGATCCAGCGTCTGCTGGAGCGCCTGACCGCGACGCCCTACGGCGCGGATGCCGCGCGCGGGCTGGAGCCGGCACCGAACCTGGATGCGGCGCGCGCACTGCAGACCGCGGTGACCGTTGCGCGCCAGCGTCTGGATGCCGGGACCCTGCCGCGTCTGGGGCAACTGCCGGACGTGCGCGCGGCGCTGCGCCAGGCGTCCAACCCCGGGGCTGCGCTGCCGGTGCAGGCCCTGCACAACCTCCAGACAATCATGCGTCAGGCCCGCGAGCTGGCGGATCAACTGGCGGACACCCCCGAGATCTATCCGGCGGACCTGAACAAGCTGTATCCGCCCGAGGGGCTGGAAGAGCGCCTGTCGGCGTGCCTGAACCCCGGCGGGTCGCTGCGCGAGGACGCGAGCCCCGCGCTGGTCGAGGCCTTCGAGCAGCGTGGGCGCCTGCGCGACGAGGTCGAGGCGGTGGTGAAAAAGCGCCTGGCGGCCTCCGATGTCGCGCAAAAGGGCGAGGACGCGCTGAAGGTGCAGTGGCACCAGGAACGCGCGGTGATGGTGCTGCGTGGCGAGGCGGCCAATGCGGTCAAGGGTGTGCGTCGCGGCACCGCGATGGGCGGGCGCGACCAGATCGTCGAGCCGATCGAGGCGGTGCCGCTGAACAACCAGTTGGATACGGTCAACAGCCAGATCAATACCGAGCAGCAGCGCCTGCTGCGCGAGCTGACCGACGTGGTGCGCCAGTATGGCGAGCCGCTGGAACTGATGCTGACCGCACTGACCTGGATCGACCTGGCATCCGCCGCCGCGCAGCTATCCGCACAGATGAATGCCCATGCCCCGCGGTTGGAGGCGGAGGCCGGGGTGGAACTGATCGAGGCCTACCACCCGCTGCTGCTGTTGCAGTTCGCCGAGGGCAACGGGCCGCAGCCGGTGCCGCTGTCGATCCGGCTGGATGGCGAGCAGCCCCTGTTGCTGATCACCGGGCCGAATACCGGCGGCAAGACGGTCGCGCTGAAGACGCTCGGGCTGCTGGTCACCATGGCCTGGTGCGGGCTGCATATCCCGGCCGAGCAGGACTGCCGCATCGGGCGCTTCGATCAGGTGATGGTCGATGTCGGCGACCATCAAAGCCTGTTCCACCACCTGTCCACGTTTGCCGGCCATGTGGAGGTTCTGAAGCGGATTCTTGATCACGCGGGGTCGGAGACCCTGATCCTGCTGGACGAGCTGGGTACGGGCACCGACCCCGACGAGGGCGCGGCACTGGCGATGGCGATGCTGGACGAGTTGCGTGCGCGTGGCACGCGCGGGATTGTGAATACCCACCTGGCGCCCCTGAAGGACTATGCCGCCCAGCACGCGGGCATCGTGAACGCCTCGATGCAGTTCGATGCCGAGACGCTGTCCCCGACCTACCGGCTGCTGATTGGCGAGCCGGGTGTGTCCTTTGGTCTTACGATTGCCGAGAAGAACGGGCTGCCGGCCCAGCTGGTTGCCCGTGCGCGCGAGCATTTCGCCGAACTCCCCACCGCCCAGGCCGGGGGCGATGCCGGCAAGGCGTGAGCCCCGAGCGAGGCGTTACCACATGAGGTCGTCGGGGACGACGTAGTCCTTGTACGGGTCGTCGGGATCGGGCTCGGAACCGCCGCTTTCCTCGGCCGGGATAACCAGCGGCCATTCGGCATCCCGCTCGCGGATCTTGTCCGCTATATCGCGCGGGATTACGCGGAACCCCTTGCTCGGGTGCAGCTCCAGGCCGGCCAGCGCCGCGCGGCCGTCGACCAGGCGCTTGCGGGTGTCCTCGGTCACCGGCAGGTGGCGGACCTGTCCGTCGAACTGGAAGTGATAGTCGATCGCGGCGTCGCCAGTGGGGATCGGGGCCAGGTGCTGGTTCACCAGCTCGCGAATCTGCGCCCGGCGCGCGCGGCGTTCGGCCTTTTCCTGCCGTTCCTGGTTCTTCTCCCGCGAGCGTTGGGCCTGCTCGGCTTGACGAGCCGCAGCGGCGCTAGCCTCGGCGTCGGCGGGCTTGCCCTTTTTCTTTTTCGGTTGTGTCTTCTGGGCCTTGTGCTTCTGGCTCTTGGCCTTGCGCACCTGTTTTTCGTCCACCAGTCCGGCCTTCAGGAGCTGATTGCGCAGATCGTCCGACATGCCGCTTGCCTGTAGAAAATGTGTCGGGAGGATAGCCCGAACCTCTGCTATGTGCAGCCGACGTGTGTAAGTTCGGGTAATCCGTCCAGGATCTCGGTCATGGGAAGGGTGGGAAACAGCAGGTGTAAACGCCGCGCAAGATCGGGGGTCGCAGCGGGATTGCCCAGCGCCTGCGTGCGCTGACACAGTCGCATCGCAGCCGTGCGCTCGCAAGCCAGCTCCAGCCCTTTCACGGCGTCGTACAGGGCTTGGCGTTGTCGCTCATCGGGGCTGTTGGGCTTGAGACGGCGGCGCAGGGCGCGCACGCGCGAGGTGGTTTGCTCGCGCCAGCGCGCGGCGGCCTGCATCAGCGCCTGCCAGTCGTGTGTGTGTACTCGCCGTGGGTACCACAGGGCGAACAGGGCGAGGATGGCATCGACCTCATGGGCGTCCTGCCAGTTCAGCAGGCGTTTCCGTGCGGGGGCGCAGGCCCATATCCGCAGGGCGAAATCCCAGAAGCAGTCGAAGTCGTGTGGCCGGGCGGCCTCAGGCACTACTGGCGGCGGGCGTAAAGGTCACGCCGGCGGTGCTGCGCAGGGTCGTCGGCTCGAGGATCTCGAGATCCCGGGTGTGCAGGTTGATTACCCCCTGGTTGCGCAGCTGTGTGAACAGGCGGCTGATGGTCTCCTGAGTCAGCCCCAGGTGGTTCGCGATGTCGGCGCGCGACATCGGGAGGTAGAAGCGCTCGGTGGACAGGCCCCGTGCACGATGCCGCTCCGACAGGGTGACGAGGAATGTGGCCAGGCGCTGCTCCGCCGTGCGCTGCCCGAGCAGGGCATGCAGGCTTTCGTCCTGAGCCAGCCCCTGGCTCATCACGTTCATCATGTGCTGGCGGAATGTCGGAAGCCTGCCGGCGAGGTCGTCCACATGGGTGTACGGGACTGCGCAGACACTGGTGGATTCGAGGGCGACCGCGCTGACCGGATGTTTTCTGGAGTGGATCGCATCCAGCCCCAGCAGATCGCCTGCGAGGGCGAAGCCGGTGATTTGCTCGGTACCGTCGTCGCCGATCAGAACGGTCTTCAACGCCCCGGTGCGTACGGCAAACAGGGTGTCGAAGCGCTCGCCCATGCCGAACAGCAAGGCCCCCTTTTCGATCGGACGGCGTTGCTGCACGATCTCGTCGAGTTGCCAGAGTTCGTTTTGTGGCAGCCCCATCGGCAGACAGAGCTGGCGCAGGGTGCAGTGTTCGCAGGCTTGGGTCGGGCGCAGTGTCATGTGCTCAGGTTAGCGGTTTTGCCATCGGTGAGGGAAGGTGTGTGAGGCCCCCGTGAGGGAAGGTGTGTGAGGCCCCCGTATAGAGGTTGCCCGTATGAGGAATTCCGGTATTGTGAGTGTGGAACCTTTTGGAGTGGCAGGGATCAGCCAATTCAGAGGCTTGCGGCGGAGCGAGTGCGATATCTAGACTCTGTTTAATATAGCAGGCGATTCGCATGGGAAGGGACGCAATGATCGAACGGATGCTGAACGAATACATGCACCACGGCACGCTGATCCTGCGCGAGCCGGACGGGAGCGAGCGCCGTTTCGGGCAGGGGGCACCCGAGATCACGCTGCAGGTCCATGATCGGGCGGCCCTCAAGCGCATCGCGCGAGATCCCGGGTTTCAGCTGGGCGAAACCTATATGGACGGGCTCTGGTCGCCGGGTCCCGAGGGCATCCGGGTGTTTCTGGATGTGGCCATGCGCAACTTCGCGCCCAGATTCCAGCGTCGTGTGCACCCGCTGGTGTGCATGTTTCGCGCGGTCCTCGAGCAGGGCAACCGTATCGCGCGCAGCTACCAGAACATCTCCCATCATTACGACGTGGACGAGTGGCTGTTCCGCCGTTTTCTCGACGAAGGCATGTTCTACAGCTGTGCCTATTTCGAGCGCCCGGACATGACCCTGGAGGAGGCCCAGCAGGCCAAGTGCGCGATGCTGCGCAAGAAGCTGGTGCTGGAGCCCGGTCAGCGGGTGCTGGATATCGGCTGCGGCTGGGGTGGGCTGGCCTTTCACCTGGCCGAGAACGCCGATGTCCAGGTGGACGGAATCACCCTGTCCCGGGAGCAGCTGCGAGTGGCCCAGGCCGAGGCGAAGCGCCGCGGGCTGGACGATCGCGTGCGCTTTTTCTATCAGGACTACCGCGAACACGACGACCAGTACGACCGGATCGTCAGTGTCGGCATGTTCGAGCATGTCGGCGTGCCCAATTACGGCACGTTCTTCCAGCGGGTGAACGACCTGCTCAAGGACGATGGCGTGGCCGTCCTGCACACGATTGGCCGCCAGGGGCCTCCGGGGACCACCAACCCCTGGCTGAGCAAGTACATCTTCCCTGGCGGTTATACCCCGGCACTGTCCGAGGTGATGGAGGCGTTGGAGCCGACCCCGCTGCATACCACCGATATCGAGTTCTGGCGGCTGCACTATGCGGAGACGCTCGCCGAGTGGTATCGGCGGTTCCAGAACATCCGTGCCGAGGCAGTGGGCCACTTCGACGAGCGCTTCTGCCGCATGTGGGAGTTCTATCTGGCCAGTTGCGAGGCGACCTTCCGCTGGTGGCGCCAGGTGGTGTTCCACATCCAGGTGGCCAAACAGCAGGATGCCGTGCCGCTCACCCGCGACTATCTGTATGCCGACGAGGCGCCCAAGGTGGTTTCGACGCCGCCGGGGGAGGCGGCAGTCCGGGGTCGCAGTGCTGCGTAGGGATTGCGGACTACTTCCTGGCTCCCTGAACATTTTTTCCTGACCGGGCACCCGCAACCGGTCTGTTTTCCCTACACTTCACGGAAACGCTGAGGGGGCAGGGACGACGCGTGTTTGGCAGGTTTCGCAAGCGGCAACAGCGGCAGGAGGCCCCCCAGGCCGCCAGTCCGAGCCAGGACCATGTGCTGATCGAGGCGGCCGGACGCAGCCGGATCACCGAGGTCGCGGCGACCGCGCGCAAGGTGCCCTGGTCGCTCAACATGCTGCAGCTGCTGTGGGCGGCCGGCCCGGTGACCTTCCTCGCGATGCAGGGGGGCTATTTCCTGGGCTTTGGCCACGCCGCCCCGGCCCAGAATTTCATCTTTTTTGCCGTCTACACGCTGCTGTTCGGGGTGATTGGCCTGCTGGCGCGGTTTATTGCCGATGCCACGCGGGGCAAGCGGCAGGAGCGCTCACGCGATCAGCTGCGCAATACGATCGACTTTTTGCCGGACCTGCTGTTCGTGACCCGCGACCTGGCGATGGCCGAGATGGCGCCGGACATGCGGCGACGCAAGGCCGCCGAGGTTCTGCTTCATGAGGTGGATATCTCGCCGGAAGGCGTCGCGGTCGCGGTGCGCGAGATGACCGGCGATACCAGCCTCGCAGCAGCGGCCGAGCAGATCGAGATCTACCGTCGGCTGGGGCTGCGCTCGCGCGTCGCGGATCTGGTGGATGCCACTGCGGATGCTCGTCTGGCCGCGCTGGAAAAACTGCACCACGATGCCTCCGAACTGGCGGATCCGCTGCGCGACCGGCTTCAGGGCGTCGCGCCAACCCGTGAGGATGGCGTCCGGCGGATCGATCAATTTCTGGACCGCCTGTTTTCAGCGGCGGACTCGGATGACCTGTCGCGCTGCACACTGGATGATACGCAGGCCATGTTTGTACTGGCCTTCGAGATGGTCAACGGGCGGCAGATCCGGCGGCTGAGTTTCGAATGGTCGGGTGGTTGGCGGTTGGGGCATGCGCTGGATCGGCTGGAGTATCAGGGCAACCGTTTCCGCGTCGCTCAGGCGGGTGTGGTCAGTCGCCTGCGCTCGCTCGCGATGTTGCTGGCGCAAAGCCCGGCCAGTGGCCTGGATCCGCAGGTCCTGCGTTCGCCGACTCTGGGTATCGGGCGCGAGGTGCTGGATGCACTTTCGCAACTGGAACAGTCCCGCCCCGCTGTGAATTCGCCGGAAGGCCGCCTGCTGGGGCGGGCGCTGCGTCATGTCGAAGACCTGCGCGCGGCGCGGGACCAGCTCATGCAGGCGCAGAGTCGCTATACCGCCGCGGTCGAGCGCTGGGAGGCGCTGCGACGACAGCAGGTCGAGAGAAAGGGGCAGCAGAGCTGGTTCAAGCGCAGTGCGCGCGGTATCCGCGTGAGCGAGGAGGTGATCGAGCTGGCGGACGACCAGAAGCTGCGCCTGGCCGACCGGTTCTGTGAGTACCTGTCCGAGCTCGGCATCCGGCGCGAGGGCGACCTGTTCTACTTTGGTGGGCACCCACTGGATGCGGACACCGCCAAGCGCATCGGCATCCAGCTCGCACTGATTCTGGAGCCTCTGGTCGACCTGACCAACCCGAGTATCCAGCGCGCGATCTATGCGAATCCCGCCGCCTATCTCGGAGGCCTGTACGTCGGCATGAGTGCGGATGCCAAGGCGGGGTTGGGTTCGGCGATGGTGCGTATGGTGCGTCAGGATCTCAGCCGTATGGCGGAATGGCTGGCCCTGCGTCTGACGCGCATCTACCATCTGCCGCTGTCCGACTCCATGCGTGATTTCCTGGTACGGCAATATGGCGCCAATCCCGACCGCCTGGAGATGCTGGCCGCCCATCCGGTGGAGGAGGGCGCGCAGGCGGCGCCGGTGGCTTTGCGTGCCGAACGGTCGCCGGAATTTGACGCCATGCTGCAGGACAAGTCCTGGGGGCGGTTGCTCAAGAGCGGCGCACGTTATGTGCAGGCTGAGGCCCAGCGATCCTGACGCCGCGCATTTCCCGGGTCTGGTAATTTCTTGACCAACTGTGTAGGCTTTCGTGCGTTTTCTGGTGCCCCTCGGCGTGTCTCGCCGAGGGGTTAAACGGGAAGTTCGGTGAGCCCGCTACAGGTATCTGGATGCCTGCGGACGAATCCGACGCTGCCCCCGCAACGGTAATTGAGCGAGAGGCCATGACGGCCTCTGATGGTCGCGGCACACGCCACTGAACGGAATCGTTCGGGAAGGCGCCGCACCGGAACGCTCGTCAGCCCGGAGACCGGCCAGGGAATGATCGCGCGGCATGCGGCGGGCATGCGAGGCGGATGATCGGGCCTGGTCGCATAGCGGCTGTGCCCGGTCCCCCTCGTGTCTCTCTCCCCCTGCCTGCGTGGTCCCGACGAATTTACGGCGTGCGGGCGGCTCGCCGGGAGACACGGACGACATGAAACGCACAGCACTTTCCACGGCCATCCTGCTGGCCACCACCCCGGTCCTCGCCGAGACGCCGGACGCCGATTCCGAAGCGCACACCCTCGACGTGGTCCAGGTCACGGCCGCGCGCGTCGCGCAGACCGTCGACGAGACCCTGTCCTCGGTCACCGTCATCGACCGCGAAGAGATCGAGCGCCTGCAACCGCAGCAGTTCACCGACCTGCTGGAGGGCCGCGCCGGGATCGAGACCTCCCAGAACAGTGCCTTCGGCAAGACCACCTCGGTCTACACGCGTGGCACGAGTTCCGACCACACCCTGCTCCTGATCGACGGCGTGCGCATGGGGTCGGCCACCAGTGGCGGGGCAAGCTGGCAGTTCCTGCCACCGGAGGAGATCGAGCGCGTCGAAGTGGTGCGCGGACCGCGTACCAGCATCTACGGCTCCGACGCCATTGGCGGCGTGGTGCAGGTCTTTACCCGCGAGGGCCAGAAGGGGCCGCCCAGGGTCAACGCGTTTGTCGGGGGCGGCAGCTTCAACACCTGGGAAACGGGTGTGGGCGTCGCCGGCGGAACCGAGAACACGAACTACAGCTTCTCGCTCAGCCATTTCGAGACCGACGGCATCAATGTGCAGGATGACGTTGGAGACGATGACCGTGACGGCTACGACAACACCTCGCTTGCGACCAAGGTGACCCATCGTCTTGATAACGGTGCGGAGGTCTTTGGGAATGTCTTGTATTCGGAAGGCTCAACCGAATTTGACACTGATTCCCAGTTCTCGCCGGACTCCTCGGACTTTGTGCACGCGGCTTTGCGGGCTGGCTTCCGTATTCCGGTTACACGGCAGTGGGAGACTGAACTGTCGGTCGGCCACAGCCGGGACGAGTCGGAGAATTTTCTCGACGGTGAATTTTTCTCCCAGTTCGATACCCGTCGCGACACGATCGACTGGCGCAATGATATCGATATAGGGGATCGCGTGTACCTCGTGACTGGCATTGATGCGCACGAGGACCGCGTCGAGAGCGACACCGATTACGATGAAGGGTCGCGTTACAACGTTGGAGCTTACTCCGTGGTGCAGGTGGATCTTGGGCGCCACGATCTCGAAGGCAGCCTGCGCTACGACGACAACGAGCAGTTCGGAGACAAGACGACCGGCCAGGTCGCATGGGGTTTGCAGGCTTCGGAAACGGTTCGGTTGCGAGCTTCCTACGGAACGGCATTCAAGGCACCGACGTTCAATGATCTCTACTTCCCGGGCTTCGGGAACTCCGATCTTGATCCGGAGACTTCCCGCACGTTTGAACTCGGCGCGCGCTATTCCAGTGGTCCGTACTATGCCGATGCCGCCGTCTTCCGGACTGATCTCGACCAGATGATCACCTTCGATCCCGTCGCATTTCGGGCAGAAAACGTGGACGAAGCCCGGATTCGCGGCATCGAACTGGAAGGCGGTTACGAGGGAGCCCAATGGGTCTCTCGCGCCTCCCTGACCTTCCTGGACGCCGAAGACCGGGAGACCGGAAACGAATTGCGCCGCCGCTCGCCCGTGACAGCGCGGGTGGATCTCGATCGCCAGTTCCAGCGTTTCTCCGTAGGGGGATCGGCTATCGCCAAGAGTCGCGCCTATGACGATCGCGACAATCAGGAGCGACTTGCCGGCTACGGCCTGCTCAATCTGCGTGCGAGCTATCAGATTGCGCCGGAATGGCAGATTCAGGCGACGGTCAATAACGTGTTCGACAAGGACTACGAGACCGCCGGAGGGTACAACCAGCCGGGTCGGGCCGCTTTCGTCAAGCTGCGCTACCAGCAGAGGTGATGCATGGGTAATCGACTGTCAAAGATTGCGACCCGCACGGGTGACGAAGGCCGGACTGGCCTGGGGGATGGCTCGCGGGTGGATAAGGACAGCCACCGCGTCGAGGCGTTTGGTGACGTGGACGAGCTGAACAGTGTCGTGGGCCGGGTCCTGGTCCACGATCTCCCGGAAGAGGTTCGGCGCGTGCTGGCCCTGGTTCAGCACGAGCTGTTCGACCTGGGGGCGGAGCTGGCGGTGCCGGGGCATCAGGCGCTACCGGATGCCTCTGTCGAGCGGCTCGATGTCGAGCTGGAAAGCTTCAACGCCGATCTGCCGCCGCTCGAGGAGTTCATCCTGCCGGGCGGTGGCCCGGCCACGGCCGACTGCCATATCGCCCGTACGGTATGCCGCCGTGCGGAACGTCGTCTGGTGGCGGTGAATCACCATGAGGCGCTGCGGCCGAGTTCACTGGCCTACATCAACCGCCTGTCGGATCTTCTGTTCGTGCTCTGCCGTGTGCTTGCACGTCACGAGAACGGCGCGGAAGTCCTCTGGCAGCCGGCCAACAAACGCGGCTGATTGCATCTGCCGTTGCTGGTTTTCGGGTGCCGTTTCCACGGCACCTTCCTGCGTATAACGGATTGGCGACGCCACCATTGCACCGGTGGCGTCGCCCCATCGAATTTTCTTCGGGGTTTATCGCATGTCCTTCTGGAAACGCAGCCTGGTCCTGCTGATCGTCGGCCTGTGGAGCACGCCCGTATGGGCAGGGCCCCAGATCGTCGGCATCGTCTCCGAGCGCTCGGCCCCCGAGGTGGCCGCCGGTGCGCATCGATTCCTGGAGGCCGTGCCGGATGCCGAGGTGGTGCTGCGCACGCCTGAGCAGCTGGCGGATAAGTCGGACTCGTCAATCCGGGCGTTGTGGCGCGATGCCGACGCGGTGCTCGTGGCAGCGGTGTTCGGGGACCAGGCCGGTCGTCTCGAACGTCTGCTGCGCGAAGAGGCACCGGCCGAGTCAGCGCCGATCCTTGCAATCAACAGCGAACGGCGCCTGACCGCGCTGTCCCGCATCGACGGCCAGGCGGTGCTGGAGGAGCTGGACGAGGAGGCCCGGACCGAACTGACCGAGAACCCTGAAGCGGGCGAGGATCCGCGCGAGCACCTGGCCCGGCAGCAGGAGCGCTTCTCAAACCAGGCCGACTGGCTAACCGGACGTGCGTTCTATCAGGGCCGCACACCGGAGAACATGGAGGGTCTGATGCGCTGGCTGGCCGCTCGGGGCGGGCACTCGATTGACGTGCCGGAACCGGATCCGCGCGAGACCATCCGCTATTACCGGGATGGCCAGTCGGTGGCCGACCCGGGGGATCTTGGCCTGGATGCCAGGCCGGCCGTGGCCGTGCTGGACCTGGATACCGGTGACCGTCCCGGTGACCGCGAGCTTCTGGATGCGACCTGCGAGGCGCTGGAGGCCCGGGATACCCAGTGCTTCGCGGTCCTCGCGCGCTGGGGTGGGGCCAGCCGCGAGGCAGTCGAGAACCTCGCCGCATCGGCGGCACCCGCCGAGCTGAGCGGGATCGTCAGCCTGCAGGACTTCGTAGTGGGCGGCGGTGGCAACCGCGAGGCGGTGGCCGAGGCCTTCGCCGAGCTGGATGTCCCTGTGGTCAAGGGGATTCGTCTGGCGGACGTGAGCGAGACCGAGTGGCGGCTCTCGCACGAGGGCATCCCCTGGGACAAGGTCCACTATCACGTGGCCATGCCGGAATTGCAGGGCGCCAGTCAGCCGATGGTGCTGGCGACCGCGGGCGAGCCCACGCAGGACGAACGCACTGGCGTGCGATTGGCGCTGCCCGAACCGGTGGGCGAGCGGGTGGAGGCCCTGGCCGACCGGATGCAGCGCTGGAACCGGCTGCGCCAGCTGGACAACACAGACAAGCGGGTCGCGGTCGTGTACTACAACCATCCGCCCGGTCGCCAGAACATTGGCGCCGACAAGCTGGATGTCCCGGAATCACTGCTGGAGATCCTGCAACGGCTGGAGGCCGCCGGGTATGACCTCGGGGACGAGGTGCCGGAGGATGCCGAGGCCCTGCTGGACATGATCCAGGACCGGGCGGTGAATCTGCCGGAACAGGCGGACGCGCTGGACGCGATCGCCGGCCGGGTCGCCTCGCTGGATCGAGATCAGTACCAGGCGTATTTCGACGGCTTGCCTGCCGCGGTGCAGGCGGAGCTGGTCGACGGACCGATCGGCTACCTGCAGGCGCGTCTGGAGGCGGCCAGGGACGCGGACAAGCACGAACTGGCGGAGGCCGCGCTGGACAGCGGTGTCGGCGATCTACGGCATATGCTCGAGAGCTACCCGCACGACGCCCAGGAACGGGCGCTGGACCTGCTCGCCCAATACGAGGCCGCCTGGGAGGCCACGCTGGCCGGTGAAGACGAACACGAAACCACCGAACAGCTGCGCAAGGCCCTGGTGCGTACAGGCATCCCGGGTCTGACCGGATGGGGCGAGCCGCCGGGCGAGGCCATGACGCGCGACGGCGAGATGCTCTTCCCCGGCATCGAGTTCGGCAACGTGTTCATCGGCCCGCAGCCGCCGCGCGGGTGGGAGGTCAGCGAGCGCTTGCTGCATGCGAACACGACCTTCCCGCCGACTCACCAGTACGCCGGTTTCTATCACTGGATTCGCGAGCATTTCGAGGCGGATGCGCTGGTCTACGTCGGGCGTCATTCCACTCGCGAGTTCCTCCCGCGCCGCCGCGCGGGTCTCGCCCCGGACGACTACCCCGAGATCCTCGGCGGTGACCTGCCGATCATCTATCCCTACATCGTCGATGGTGTCGGCGAGGGCATCCAGGCCAAGCGGCGGGCGATGGGCGTGATGATCAGCCACCTGACGCCGCCGCTGGCGGCCACCGAGCTCTACGACAGCCTGCTGGAACTGCGCCAGCTGGTGGAGACCTACGAGGCCGCGGCCCAGCCCGATGCGGCCACCCGCTCGCGCGCCGCCCAGACGCTGCGCGAGCGTATCGACGAGCTGGGCCTGACCGAGACCATCGAACGCGAACTGGCGCGCGGCCATCACCATCACGGCCACGACGACGGAGATGGGCACCACGATGACCACTCCGACGGGCATGAGCAGGACGGTGGCCATGGACATGACGACCATGGCAGGGACGATGATCATGGGGATGACCACGGGCACGACCACGGGCACGGTGACACTCCGCTCGCGGAGATGGATGAAGAGCTGCTGGTGCACGAGATCGGCCACTACCTGACCGACATGCAGGAGGACCAGATGCCGCTGGGTCTGCATGTGTTCGGTCGCGACTGGTCGGACGAAGCCGTGGACACGATGCTCGAGTCGATGGCCGGGGGTGGTGAGGCCGGTGACGACTGGGACGACAGGCTGCGGGGTTCGCCCGCCAGTGAACGCGCCCATCTGCTGGCCGCCCTGGAGGGTCGGTTCGTGCCACCGGGTCAGGGCAACGATCCGATCCGCACGCCGGATGTACTGCCCACCGGGACAAACTTCCATGCCCTGTCGGCGGACCTGGTGCCAACACGAATCGCCTGGGGCATCGGTCAGGAACTCGCCGCGGATGCCCGCGAGCACGGTGATCCGGAAGCGGATGGCAGCGAGGCCATCATCCTCTGGGCCTCCGACACCGTACGTGACGAGGGGGTGATGATCGCCTTCGGCATGGACATGCTTGGAATCCGGCCCGCCTGGAACAGTCGCGGGATCGTCGAGGGCCTGGAGCGCATGGATCTCGACGAGGCCGGGCGCGACCGTCGCCGGGATGCCCTGTTCACCACCTCCGGGCTGTTCCGCGATCTCTACGAGGACCAGCTCGTGTGGCTGGACCGGGCCGCACGGCTGGCGCTGGATGGCGCCTCGGAGACCATCCTCGAGGAGCACCCGGAACTGGAAGAGGCACTGGAAGCAGCCCTGGCTCCGCTGGCGGAGGATCTGCGCGATCCCGGCGGCGAGTCGTTGGCGCGTAATGATGTCGCCGCGCAGTGGGTGGAGGACACCGAGGCCTTGCGCGCGGCCGGACTGGACGGTGCCGCCGCCGGGGAGCAGGCCGCGTTGCGCGTGTTCGGCACCGCACCGGGGGCGTACGGCGCCGGGGTCAACCGCCTGGCGGACCGTTCCGGCGCCTGGGAGGATCGCGCCGAACTGGGCGCGGCCTACCTGCGCCGCATGGGGCATGCCTACGGCACAACGGCATCCGGCGATGCGGCACACGAGGCGTTCGAGTCGCGCGTGGCCGGGGTCGGGCGCACCTATCTGGGCCGTGCCTCGCACCTGTACGGGCTGCTGGACAACGACGACGGCTTCGATTTCCAGGGTGGGCTGTCCACTGCCGTGGAAAGCCTGCGCGGCGAGGTGCCGGACAACCGCGTGCTGCAGCATGCCGACCCGGACAACCCGCAGGTGGAGACGCTGGGGCGCGCGCTGATGCGCGAGCTGCAGGGGCAGAACCTGAACCCGCAGTGGATCGAGCCGCTGATGGATCACGGTTATGCCGGGGCCCGCACCATGGCCCGCGACTTCGTCGACAACCTTTGGGGCTGGCAGGCCACCAACCCCGAGATCGTGCGCTCCTGGGTCTGGGACGAGGTGCACGACATCTACCTGCAGGACCGGCACGGACTGGGCGTGGACGAATTTCTCGCCGACGGCCACAACGTGCATGTGAAGACCCACCTGCAGGCCGTGCATCTGGTGGCTGCCAGTCGCGGGTTCTGGGAGGCCGAGCCGGAGGTACTGGACGCCCTGTCCGAACGCTTCGCCGAATTGGTTGCGGAACACGGCCTGCCGGGCAGCGGGCACACGCGCCCCGACCACCCGATGCTGGACGAGGTGGCCGAGCGCCTGGAGGACCCCGAACTGCGCGAGGCCTTCGAGGCCGTGCGCGCGTCCGCGCAGATCGATCGTGCACAGGCGGAGGCCGACCCCAGTCGTGTCACCGAGATCCAGCCGCTGGAGGACCCGGACGCCCGGGAGATGCAGGAGATGCCGGAAGCGGCCGAGGCCGAGAGTGGCCAGGAGACCGGCGACGAGGCAGCCGGCATGCCCTGGCTTCCCTGGCTAGTCGCCGCCGCGCTGTTCCTGCTGCTGATCGGCGGTATCGCCGCAGGCCGCCGCCGATAACCGCCGCTTGGGCATCTCCTGTAGGAGGCCAGCCCCCTGGCCGATGGGCCGCCGGATATACCCCATCGGCCAGAGGGCTGGCCTCCTACACAGGAAGGTGAGAAGCGCTGAACAAAGGTTAGTGAGGTAAACGCGAATGCCGTTCTCGATCACGATGGAACTGATGGACACCGTAGTGCGCTGGCTGCTGGAGCCGGTGATTGTCGGCCTGCTGGTGCTGGTGGCGGTGGCCGTCTGGGAGCTTGGGCTCGCACTGGGCGAACGCTCCGGCGGGGTGCGCCGGCTGGAGGCCACCGGCGATGCCGAGCGCCTGGCCTACCGCGCACGGCGCCGCATTGACCGCGCGGATCTGCTGGCACGCATCGGCCCGATGCTCGGGCTGATGGGGACGCTGATCCCGCTGGGTCCAGGGCTGGCCGCGATGGGCCGGGGCGAACTGGAAATCCTCGCTCAGGCCGTTACGGTGGCGTTCAACACCACGGTGCTGGGGCTGCTGGTTGGCATCCTCGGTTTCCTGCTCGGACGCCTCCGGCGGCGCTGGTATGACGCCGCGATGGAGCGCCTGGAGGCGGCGGCATGAGGGTCCCGCACTACCGCGCCAGCCGCTTCGATGCCCCTGACGAGGAACCAATGGGGCCATTGGCCAACCTGGCCGACATCATGCTGGTGTTCGCCGTCGGCCTGATGGTGGTGATGGCCGCCTCGGGGAGCGGCCTTGAACCGGCCAGTGGCGGCGCCGAGATCGAACCAGGGCGCGAGATCCCGGACCCGCCCGAGGGTGCCGGCGAGGCCGGCTCCGGCTTCGAGTCGATGGGCCAGGTCTACCGTGACCCGGAGACCGGACGAATGATCCTGATCGGCGAGTAGGCCCGCCCCCTGCGCACCCCGAACAAGCAATGAACTCAAGGAGTACATCAACATGACCGACGACACCGAAGCGGCACGGGCCGAACGCCACGCCCAGCGCATGGCCCGCAAGAAGGAGATTGTGGATCGCAAGATTGCCGAGGCCCAGGAAGAAAAGGGCGTGTTCCTGATCCTGACCGGAAACGGCAAGGGCAAGAGCTCCTCCGGCTTCGGCATGGTCGCGCGCGCCCTGGGGCACGGCATGCAGGTCGGCATCGTGCAGTTCATCAAGGGTCAGTTCGCCACCGGCGAGGAAGCCTTTTTCCGGGGGCAGGACAACGTGCAGTACCACGTGATGGGCGAGGGCTACACCTGGGAGACCCAGGACCGCGAGAAGGACGTGGCGGCGGCCCGCGAGGCCTGGGCGCATGCCCGCGACATGCTGCGCGACCCGAACGTCGACCTGGTGCTGCTCGACGAGTTGCACATCGCGCTGAAATATCAGTACCTGGATGTGGACGAGGTGCTGGAAGATCTCGCCAATCGCCCGCCGATGCAGCACGTGATCACCACCGGTCGCGCCGCGCCCAAGGGCTTGATCGAGGCGGCCGACACCGTGAGCGAGATCGGTGTGGTCAAGCACGCCTTCCAGGCCGGCATCAAGGCGCAGAAGGGGATCGAGCTGTGAGTGTGAGCTGCCCCGCCGCGTTCGTGGCGGCCCCGGCCTCGGGCCAGGGCAAGACCACGATCACCGCCGCCATCGCCCGCTACCACCGCAACCAGGGACGCCGGGTACGAGTGTTCAAGACCGGTCCGGATTTCCTCGACCCGATGATCCTGGAACAGGCCTCCGGCCATCCGGTCGACGCCCTGCATCTGTGGATGGTCGGGGAAGAAGCCTGTCGAGCGATGCTGTACGAGGCGGCCCAGGGATCCGACCTGATCCTGGTGGAAGGCTCGATGGGGCTGTTTGACGGGGATCCGTCCGGTGCGGATCTGGCCCAGGCCTTCGGCTTGCCGATCCTGGCCATGGTGGATGCCAGTGGCATGGGCCAGACCTTCGGGGCGCTGGTGCATGGCTTGTCGACCTACCGTCCGGGCCTGTCGTTTGCCGGCGTGATTGCCAACCGGGTGGGCAGTCCCGGCCATGCGCGGATGCTGGAGGATTGCACCCCGGAGGCGATCCGCTTCTTTGGTGCTGTGCAGCGTAACGAGACGCTGAGTGTCCCGGATCGTCACCTGGGTCTGGTGCAGGCAGGCGAGATCGCCGATCTGGATGCGCGGCTGGAGGCGGCAGCGGCCGCGATTGAAGAGGCTGGGGTGACCGGACTCCCGGAGCCGGTGACCTTTCATCCAGAAACAATTGCGCCGACCGAGGCGGCGCTGTCCGGCGTGCGCATTGCGATCGCGCGGGATGCGGCTTTTGCTTTCATGTATCCGGCCAACCTGCGCCTGCTGGAGAAGATGGGCGCCGAACTGCGGTTCTTTTCCCCGCTTGCGGGGGACGGGTTGCCAGAGGCCGATGCCGTCTGGCTGCCGGGTGGCTACCCCGAGTTGTATCTGGATCAGCTGTCCGCCAATGCTGCCCTGAAGTCGGACTTGGAGGCCCATCATGCGGCGGGCCGCCCCATCCTGGCGGAGTGCGGGGGCTTTCTCTACCTGCTGGACGAACTGGCCGACCGCGAGGGCCATGCCGCGGCTATGGCTGGGCTGGTGCCGGGCAAGGCCCAACTGGCGGACCGCCTGCAGGGTCTGGGTCTTCAGGCGGCCCCGCTGCCGGAGGGCGAGCTGCGCGGGCACACCTTCCATCACACCCACTCCGAGGTCGGGCTCGAGCCCTATGGCCATTGCTGGCGCGCGCGCGGGACGGGGTCGCAGGGCGAGGCGATCTATCGCGACGGCCGCCTGACCGCGACCTATCTGCATGCCTGGTTCCCCTCCAACCCGGAGGCCACGGCCCAGCTGTTTCGAGCATGAGTGATCGACCGCGGGACAATGTGACGCGGATCGAGCCCGGGGCGCGCGCCGGGGCCCGCCTCCCGTTGTGCGGCGAGCGAAAGCCCGGTTGCGTGGATCTGGTCGGGGCAGGGCCGGGCGATCCGGGCTTGCTGACACTGGACGCCGCCGCAGCGATGCAGCACGCCGATGTCCTGCTGCACGACCGCCTGATCCCGGAGGCGATCCTCGATCTGGCCAACCCGGAGGCGCAACGCCTGTATGTGGGCAAGGCCCGCTCACGGCACAGCTGCGATCAGGGGGATCTGAACGATCGCATGGTTGCACTGGCCCGGGAGGGGCACTACGTGGTGCGCCTGAAGGGCGGCGACCCGTTTGTCTACGGGCGGGGTGGCGAGGAGGCTGCCGCGATTGCCGCTGCCGGGGTGCCCGTGCGCATCGTGCCGGGGATTACCGCGGCGGGTGGTTGTGCGGCCTATGCAGGAATCCCGCTGACCCATCGCGATCATGCCTATCGCTGCCAGTTTGTGACCGCCCACCGGCGTGCCGGCGAGACCGATCTGGACTGGGCCTCGCTAGTGCATCCGCAGCAGACCCTGGTTGTCTACATGGGGCTGCATACCCTGGCCGAGGTGTGCGGCGAGATGATGGCGGCGGGTGCGGATGGCGCGATGCCGGCCGCGCTGGTTGAACAGGGGACGCGACCGGGCCAGCGTGTCATCGAAGGCGTTCTGGCCGATCTCCCCGCGCGGGTCGCGGATCTGGATATCCAGTCGCCGGCGCTGCTGATCGTGGGCGAGGTCGTGCGTCTGCGCGAGACGATCGCCATGCAGGGTGCCGAGTCCGTCCCGGGAGCGCATGGAACCGGCTGAGCAGAACAGCTCGGCGGGCGCCATGCGCTCGGAGACGCCCGAGACCAGCGGGCGTCTGCGCACGGGGCTGACCACCGGTGTGTGTGCGACCGCCGCCGCCGTTGCCGGCGCACGGTGGCTGCTGGAGGGGTGGCGGCTCGAGACGGTGGAGGTCGTCCTGCCGAAGGGGCAGGTGGTGAGCCTGGCACTGAACGACCTCGAACCCACTCCGGGTGGCGCGGTTGCCGGGGTCATCAAGGATGCCGGCGACGACCCGGATGCCACCCACGGGGCCCGAGTTTGGGTGGAGATAAACCTGTGCGGTGCGCCCGGTGTCGAGTTCGTGGCGGGTGCCGGGGTCGGGACGGTTACACGCCCGGGCCTGGTGCTGGAGCCGGGCGAGGCCGCCATTAATCCGGTCCCACGACGCATGATCCAGGGGCATCTGGAGACATTCGCTGCAGCCGCCGGGTACAGCGGGGGCTTCAGGGTTACGGTTGGCGTGGACGGTGGCGAGCGCATTGCCGGGCGGACCATGAACGCTCGCCTGGGGATCCTCGGGGGGCTCTCGATCCTGGGCACGACCGGCATCGTCCGGCCATTCTCCTGCGCCGCCTATATCGCATCCATCCATCAGGCCATAGACGTGGCCCGCGCCAACGGTTGTCCGCGCGTGGCCTGCTGCACCGGGGGTACCAGCGAGGCCGCGATGCGTGAACAGTACGGTCTGGACGACATGGCGCTGATCGAGATGGGGGATCTGTTCGGGGCGGCACTGAAGTATCTGAGGCGTCACCCCTTGCCCGCGGTGGTGCTGGCCGCGGGGTTCGGCAAGCTCAGCAAATTCGCGGCCGGGCACCTGGATGCCCACAGCCGCAAGTCACGCATCGATCTCGACGCGCTGGCGGAGGAGGCGGCGGATCTGGGAGGCAGCCAGGCACTGGTCGCGCGCATCCGCGCGGCTAATACCAGCGCCCAGGCGCTTGCGGATTGCCTGGAGCAGGGTGTGGCGCTGGCCGACCGTATCAGTGCGCGCGCCTGGCAGCGGGCGCGCGGGATGCTGCCGGAGACCACGGCGCTGGAGGTCTGCGCGGTGGATCGGGCCGGACGCATCGTCGGGTTTGCCGATGGTGCCGGGGGGCTCGCGCCATGACGGCCGCCGCGATTGCCCTGCAGTCGGTGGCCAAGCGCTACGCCGGTGGCCGGGTTGGGCTGGCGAACGTGGATCTGGAGGTGCCGGCGGGCAGCTTTTTCGGCCTGCTGGGGCCGAACGGGG
Organism: Thioalkalivibrio sp. ALRh; assembly: GCF_000381425.1. NCBI lineage: Bacteria > Pseudomonadati > Pseudomonadota > Gammaproteobacteria > Chromatiales > Ectothiorhodospiraceae > Thioalkalivibrio > Thioalkalivibrio sp. ALRh. The sequence continues at coordinate 330,074 of NZ_KB906519.1, read as the reverse complement.
CTGGCAAGACCACGCTGGTGGGGTTGTTGACCACGCTGGTGCGGGCGGATCGGGGCTCGATCCGCGTCTGCGGGTACGACGTGGCCACGCAGGCGGTTGCGGCGAAGGCGTGCATGGGCGTGGTACCGCAGGAGGTCAACTTCAACAGCTTCGAACCGGTGGGCGAGATCGTCGAGGCCCAGGCGGCTTACTACGGGCTGTCCCCAAGGCGGGCGCGCGAGCGAACCGGCGAGGTGCTGGAACAGGCGGGGCTGCTGGACCGGCGCGAACAGTCGGCCTGGGGCCTGTCGGGTGGCATGAAGCGGCGACTGATGATTGCCCGGGCCCTGGTGCACCGCCCCCGCGTCCTGCTCCTGGACGAGCCGACGGCGGGGGTGGACCTGGAGGGGCGCCATGCCACCTGGGAGCTGTTGCGTGGCTTGAACGCGGACGGCGTGACGATCCTGCTGACCACCCATTACCTGGAGGAGGCAGAGACCCTGTGCGACACCCTGGCGATCCTCGATCAAGGCGAGATCGTCGCGCGCGGTGATACGGGCGAACTGCTGCACGGGCTGAACGTGCAGACCCTGGTGCTGGAACTGAGCATGCCGCTGGACGCGGCCCCGGCGCTGGACGGGTTGGCGATTCGTTTGAGTGATCGCTGGACCCTGGAGGTCGACCTGCCGCAGGGCATGGAGGTGAATGACCTGTTCGACCGCCTGGGCGCAAGCGGGGTGCGTGTCGCGGGAGTCCGCAACAAGCGCAACCGGCTCGAGTCGCTGTTCCTGCAGCGCATCGCGGAACGCGCTGCCGCCCCGCCGGGGAGGGAGACATGAGGCTCGCGGCGTACGGATTTGCCTATCGCGGGATGGTGGTCAAACAGGTGCGGCGTTTCCTGCGCGCCTGGGTGCAGAACCTCCTGCCATCGGTGGTGACGACGGTCCTGTTCCTGGTGATCTTCGGTCACCTGATCGGGCGCGAGCTCGGCACCATGCGAGGGGTCGATTACGCTGATTTTATCCTGCCCGGCCTGATCATCCTGGCGGTGGCCACCAATGCCTACAGCAATGTGACACTGGCGTTCTACGGGGCGCGGCTGCAGCGACATATCGAGGAGCTGCTGGTCGCGCCGCTGCCCGCCTGGCTGATTGTGGCCGGCTTCGCCACCGGTGGTGTCATCCGAGGCCTGCTGGCCGGGGCGCTGGTCGCGCTGGTCGCGATTCCGTTTGCCAATCTCCAGTTGCACCACCTGGCGGCCACGCTGGGGATCGCGCTGATCAGCGCCTTGCTGTTCGCCCTGGCCGGGCTCCTGAACGGCCTGTATGCGCGCAGCTTCGACCATACCTCCGTGGTGGCCACGTTCGTGCTGACCCCGCTGATCTACCTGGGCGGCCTGTTCTACCCGGTAGAACGGATGCCCGAGCCCTGGCAGTCCCTGGCCGTACTCAACCCGCTTTATTACATGATCGAGGGCTTTCGCTACGGCCTGCTGGGGACCGGCTCCTTTGCCTGGGCCGCGACCTTCTGGGTCCTCGCAGGGGCAACCCTCGTCGTTGGCGTGCTGGCCTGGGCCCTGGTCGCCCGCGGCGTGCGGATCCGGACATGAGTGGGGGCGGGGTGCAGCGATGAGTGCCGATCATTCGCGGGTGCGCCGGGCCTGTCCGGGGGTGGCCGCGCCGATGGCCACCGGGGACGGTCTGTTGATGCGGGTGCGTCACCCGATCGGGGGGCTGGATGCGGGGCAGGCGGAGACCATTGCGGAGGTGGCGCGGCGTTTTGGGTCCGGTGTCCTCGAGCTGACCAGCCGCGGCAATCTGCAGCTGCGTGGTTTGGACGCGGCGGGGCTGGAGCCGGCTCGCGCCGAGCTGGAGGGGGCGGGGTTGGCAGATCGCGACCCTGCGGCGGAAGCGGTGCGCAATGTCCTGGCGGCCCCGGTGACGGATATCGACCCGGAGGCGGCCATGGATGTGCAGCCGGTCGCGCGGGATCTCGTGCGAGCACTGGGGGAGCACCCGCGCCTGAGGGCATTGCCCCCGAAGGTGGGGGTGGTGGTGGAGGCGGGTGGCGGTTTGCCGCTGGATGGGGTGCCGGCGGATTTGCGACTGGAGGCCTGTACGGCGCTGGGAGGGGTGTGGTTCCGAGTGGCCTTGGGGGCGTCCAGTCGCACGGCCACGGTGCTGGGCTGGACACGCGCGGAGAATGTGGTGGACGTCGCCCTCGCGGTGTTCGAACGCTTCGTTGCGTTGCGCGAGGGCGATGTGGATCCGCCGGGACGGCTCGCGGGTGCCGTAGCCCGATGGGGCCCGGAGGCGTTGACGCCGCCCGGGCTGGAGCGGGTGCTCCCGGGCGGGGACTGGGTCGCGGCGCGGATCCCCGAATACGCGGATGCCGGGATGGGGACGTGCCTGAACGGGCGCGCCTTCGGGATCGCGTTTCCGTTCGGTGCCCTGCGCGCCGAGGCGCTGCAGGGGCTGGCCGAGCACATTCGGGCGCACGACGGACGCCTGCGCCTGACACCGTGGCGCAGCCTGCTTCTGACCGGGGTACCTCCTGTGGAGCCGGACCGTGTCGCCGAGTGGGGTGGCGTGACCGATCCGGACGACCCGCGCCTGGCGATGAGTGCCTGTATCGGGCAGACGGGTTGCTCCGCGGGCAGTACCGCCACGCGGGCGGATGCCGAGAGGGCCGGGGTCGCTGCCTGCGGGTTGCTTGCGGGGGGCGGGCAAGTACATGTGAGTGGCTGCGACAAGCACTGTGGGCGTCCCGCGAATGCGCAGGTCCTGCTCACGGCGTGGGAAGGCCGCTATGAGCTCTCGCTGCAACGCGCCCCCGCGCGATGGGAGACCGTACTGACGAGGCTGGAGCCGGGGCAGGTCGAACCGGCCCTGACGGCCCTCGATGCCATCGCCCGCGAAGAGGGTGGCGGGCATGAGTCGGGGCTCGAGGCCCTGCAACGGTTGGAGGGAACAGCGCTGACGAGACGTATGAACGCGATGATGAACAACGGAGATCCAGCATGACGCAGAGCGATACGGCCGGGGCCATACCCGACTATATCCGCGACGGGGCGGCCATCTATCGGGAGTCGTTTGCGATTATCCGATCCGAGGCGGAACTGGACCGCTTTCCGCAGGAGCTGGTGCCCGCGGTGGTGCGCATGATCCACGCCTGCGGCATGACCGACCTGCCACGGGACGTCGGGTTTTCGGCCGGCGTGGCCCGGGCGGCCACTGATGCGCTGGCCGCCGGCGCGCCGATCCTGTGCGACAGCAACATGGTGGCCCACGGGATCACTCGGACCCGGCTACCGGCGGACAACCCGGTGATCTGCAGCCTGCGGGAGGAGGGTGTGGCCGCGGCCGCCGAACGCCTGGGTACCACGCGATCGGCGGCCGCCCTGGAATGGTGGCGACCGCATCTGGAGGGTGCGGTCGTGGCGATCGGGAATGCACCCACGGCCCTGTTTCACCTGCTGGAGATGCTGCACCAGGGCGCGCCACGTCCGGCCGCGGTACTCGGTATCCCGGTGGGCTTTGTCGGTGCGGTGGAGAGCAAGGAGGCGCTGGCCGCCAGCCCGCTGGACCTCGAGTACCTGACCATCTTCGGACGCCGCGGTGGCAGCGCCATGGCCGCGGCGGCCATCAATGCCTTTGCGAGTGACCGGATATGACGACTTCTCCCCCTGTGAATGGATCCCCGGAGGCGGGCTGCCTGTATGGAGTCGGCACCGGGCCTGGCGATCCCGAGCTGCTGACGTTGAAGGCCGCGCGTCTGATCGCACAGAGTCCGGTAGTGGCCTACTTCTGCCGCCGTGGCGGGCGCGGTCAGGCGCGTGCGATCGTGGATGCCCACCTGGGTGCCGGCCAGTGCGAGATGCCGCTGGAGTACCCGGTGACCAACGAGATTCCGCACGGCTCCGAGGAATACCGCCGCCGCATCGAACAGTTCTTCGACGCCTGTGCCGAGCAGCTGGCGGCCGAACTGGAAGCCGGGCGCTCGGTGGTGGTGCTGAACGAGGGCGACCCGTTCTTCTACGGATCGTTCATGCACGTCTACCTGCGGCTGAAGGATCGGTTTCCCACCCACGTGGTCCCTGGCGTGACCTCGATGATGGCCTCGGCTGCGCAATTGTCGACGCCGCTGACCATGCGCGATGACCTGCTGACGGTGATCCCCGGCACGATGCCGATCGACGATCTGCGCCAGGCCCTGCAGGGGACCGATGCGGCGGTCATCATGAAGGTCGGAACCCATCGCGATGCGGTGGTGGGTGTCCTTCAGGAGCTGGGGCTGGACGAGCGCGCCTGGTACGTGGAACGCGCCAGCACCGCCGAGGAGCGGGTCCTGCCAGTGTCCGAGATCCCGGAGCGGGTGCCCTATTTCTCGATGATCGTGATTCCCGGGCGCGGGGTTCGGCGATGAGCGGGGATGGTGGTCCGGTGGTCGGTCGGTTGAGTGTGGTCGGGGTGGGTCCGGCGGGGCCGGAATGGATTACGCCGGAGGTCGCTGCCCGTCTCGAAGCGGCCACCGACCTGGTGGGGTACGGGCCGTACCTGGAACGGATTGCGGGCGCCCACCACCGTGTGCACGCCTCGGACAACCGCGAGGAGCTGGCGCGCGCAACCCACGCCCTGGATATGGCCGCCGAGGGGCGGGACGTGGCGGTGGTTTCGGGCGGCGACCCGGGTGTGTTTGCGATGGCGGCAGCGGTCTTCGAGGCCCTGGAAGGGGCGCAGCCCCGGCGCTGGGCGGGCGTCGAGGTGGATGTGGCCCCCGGGGTTTCGGCGATGCAGGCTGCCGCGGCGCGGCTGGGCGCACCGCTGGGGAACGATTTCTGCGTGATCTCGCTGTCGGACAACCTCAAGCCCTGGTCGCTGATCCAGCGTCGGGTACGGCTGGCGGCCGAGGGCGACTTCGCCATGGCCTTCTACAACCCGATCTCGCGCGCACGTCCCTGGCAGCTGGGCGAGGCACTGGGCATCGTGCGCGAGGTGCAGGGGCCGGACACCCTGGTCGTGCTGGCCACCGCGGTGGGCCGCGGCGAACGCGAAGACGTGCAGATCTCCACCCTCGGCGAGGTGGATCCGGCGGCGGCCAACATGAGCACGCTGGTGATCGTGGGCGCCGCCTCCACCCGGGTGCTGGAGCGCCCCTCCGGCCGGCGCCACGTGTACACCCCGCGCTATGTCGAGTCGGCGGAGTCGCGGTGAACGCGCGCGAGGCCTTCCAGCCACTCCAGGGCCGCCTGCGGGGCGTGGAAGCGGGGCACCCCGGGGGCGTCCGGCGGCCGGTCCACCATCACCACCGGGATGCCGCGTTCGCGGGCCGCCTGCAGCTTGGGGGCGGTGGCCTCGCCGCCGCTGTCCTTGGTGACCAGCACGTCGATAGCGTGGGTCTCCAGCAGCCGGTGCTCGTCGGCCAGGCTGAATGGGCCGCGGGCCCGCAGCCAGGTGACCCGGGGCAGCGCCGGCAACGGTTCGGGCGGGTCGATGGTGCGGATGACGTAGTCCAGCTCGGGCGCCGCCTCGAAGGCCTCCAGGTGCTGGCGCCCGGTAGTGATGAGCACGCGCCGGCCGAGGCCGGGGAGCGCGCAGGCGGCGGCCTCCAGGTCGGGCACGCGCAGCCAGTGATCCCCGGGGCCGGCCTGCCACGGCGGCCGGGTCAGCCGGGCCAGGGGTACGCCGGCGTGGCGCGTGGCGGCGACGGCATTGGCCGAGATCTGCCGCGCGAACGGGTGGGTCGCGTCCACCAGGGCGTCGACCGCGTGTTCGTGCAGCCAGGCGGCAAGGCCCTCGGCACCGCCGAACCCGCCCGTGCGCCGCGGCAGTCGCGAGGGTGCGGGCCTGCGCGTGCGTCCGGCCAGCGACACGGTGGCGTACAGCCGAGGGTGCCCGTCCAGCAGCGGCTCCAGCGCCGCGGCCTCGGTGGTGCCGCCCAGCAGCAGGATCCGCCGCGGGCGCGCCGCCCCGGGGCCGGTATCGGTGGATGAACGGGAGCTCATGAGGATGACCAGTCTAGCCACGAATGAGGAGCGAGCGCCATGGCTGAATATCGTCGGCGTGGGCGCGGGGGGACTCGCCGGGCTGGCCCCGGATGCCCGCATGGCGCTGGACACGGCGGCGACGGTGATCGGCGGCGCCAGGCATCTGGAGATGCTGCCGGAGCGGCCGGGGCAGAAGCGCCTGGTGTGGCCGTCGCCGCTGGAGAGCGCGCTGGACTGGATCGAGGCGCGCGCCGGGCAGCCGCTGTGTGTGCTCGCCAGCGGCGACCCCTTCTGGTTCGGGGTGGGCGCGACCCTGATGCGGCGTTTTCCGGTCGCGCAGACCTGCGTCTGGCCGGCGCCCTCGGCGTTCAGCCTGGCCGCTGCGCGCATGGGCTGGCCGCTGCAGCAGACCCGCTGCCTGTCGGTGCACGGCCGGCCGATGGAGGCGCTGCGGCCCTGGTTGCATGACGGCGCGCGACTGCTGATCCTGAGCCGCGACGGGGATACCCCGGCGGAACTGGCGCACTGGCTGACCGGGCTCGGCTTCGGCGATTCCACCCTGACCGTATTGCAGTCCCTGGGTGCGGACCGCGAGGCGGCGGTCCGCGCGCGCGCCGGGGCCTGGCCGGAGGTCGCGATCGAGGCGCTGAACACGGTGGCGCTGGAGTGCCGGGCCGATCCGGCGGCGCAGGTGCTGGCGGCCAGTGCCGGCCGGCCGGAGGCGCAGTTCGAGCAGGACGGCCAGATCACCAAGCGCGAGGTGCGGGCGGTGGCGCTGGCCCTGCTGGCGCCCGGACGCGGCGAGCGGCTGTGGGACGTGGGCGCCGGCTCCGGAGCCATCGGCATCGAGTGGATGCTGACGGATCCGGCCAACACCGCCGTGGCCATCGAGCCGCGCGCGGAGCGCCTGGAACGCATCGCGCGCAACGCGAGCACGCTGGGGGTGCCGGCGCTCCGTCCCATCCACGGGCGGGCGCCGGAGGCACTGGGAGACCTGCCGCCACCCGACGCGATCTTCATCGGCGGCGGGCTGACCACGCCGGGGCTGGTGGAGCACTGCATCGGCCAACTGCGCCCGGGCGGGCGGCTGGTCGCCAGCAGCGTGACCGTGGAAGGGGACGCGGTGCTGGCGGCGGCGCACGAGCGCCACGCCGGCGAGCTCACGCGGATCAACGTCAGCCGCGCGGAGCCGCTGGGCGGCATGGCCGGCTGGCAGCCGCTGCGGCCGGTGACCCTGTGGTCGCTGCGCCGGAGCTGAGGGAAACGCCGAGTGGGGCGCATGTCCGGGTGACCCCCGGCGTCGGCTTCGCCTCGGCCTGCACGGCCGGCGAGCTGGAGGCACTGGTCCGCGAGGTGCTGGCCGAGGCGCACGCCGGGTTGCGGGCGGGGGGCGGCGAGGCGATCGAGATCCGGCAGCTGGCGGCCCCGGCGCACAAGGGCGACAGCCCGGTGCTGTGGACGGCCGCGCGCGACCTGGAGCTGGAGCCGGTGTTCGCGTCGGCGGCCGCGCTGGCCGAGCACGACGCTGCCCTGTCCACGGACTCCTCGCGCTCGCGTGCCGCCGCCGGGGTCGGTTCGGTGGCGGAGGCGGCGGCGCTGGCGGTGGCCGGCGACGGGGCGCGCCTGCTGCTGCCGCGGCGGCTCTCGGCACGGGCGAGCTGCGCGGTGGCCGTGCGGACGGTGAACGGGACAGACGGGAATTTCGAGGAGTTTTGATGACGGTTCATTTTGTCGGAGCGGGGCCCGGTGCGGCCGATCTGCTGACTTTGCGCGGGCGCGATCGTATCGCGGCCTGCCCGGTATGCCTGTATGCCGGTTCGCTGGTGCCGGAGGCGGTGCTGGAGCATGTCCCGGAGGGGGCGCGCGTGGTCAACACCGCGCCACTGACGCTGGACGCGATCATGGAGGAGATCGAACGCGCCCACGCGGCGGGCCAGGACGTGGCGCGCCTGCACTCCGGCGATCTTTCGGTCTACAGCGCGCTGGGCGAGCAGATCCGCCGGCTGGAGGCGGCCGGGATCGACTACAGCATCACGCCTGGAGTGCCGGCGTTCTCTGCCGCCGCGGCGACCCTGGGGCGGGAACTGACGGTGCCGGAGGTGGCGCAGTCGTTGGTGCTGACGCGCACGCCGGGGCGGGCGTCCTCCATGCCGGAGCGCGAACGGCTGGCGAGCTTTGCCGCCACCGGGGCGACCCTGGCGATCCACCTGTCGCTGCACAATATCGAGACCGTGGTCGAAGACCTGCGGCCGCACTATGGCTGCGACTGCCCGGTGGCGATCGTGTTTCGCGCCAGCTGGCCGGACGAGACCGTGGTGCGCGGTTCGCTGGGGAATATCGCGGAGCGGGCGCAGGCCCTGACCACGCGGCGCTCGGCGCTGATCCTAGTGGGGCCGGCGCTGGACCCGGGGGATTTTCGCGACAGTGCGCTGTACGACCCGTCGCACGTGCGCCGTTACCGCGGCATGGACGGGGACTAAGCGGTGGCGCCCCTGATCTTCCGCAGGCAGGGATAACGCCGGTGGGTGTTGTGGGACACGGGGCTTTTCGCCTGCAAGCAGGCTCCCACATCGCCAGGAACCTGTAGGAGTCTGCTTGCAGGCGAAGGCGGTTTCTTCCCGATCAGGGTCATGGCAAGGGGCCGCCATGCGGCGGCCCCTTGGTTCCCGGCCGGTTTAGCGGCGGCGGTAGTTGTCGTGGCAGGCCAGACAATGGTGGCGCACGCCGTTCAGGGCCTCGGTGGCGCGAAGCTGGAAGTCTTCGTTCTCCAGGTCGTCGGCCGACTCCACCTTGCGCTGCAGTCGTTCGGCGGCCTCGCGGTAGGCTGCCTTGTACTCGGAGAACTCCGGGTCCTCCCAGGCCGCGGGCAGGGCCCCGGGTTCGCCGTCCCGCGCTGGTGTCTCGCGTGCGAACCAGGTTTCGATGTCGTCGGCGCGGCGCGCCAGTTCCTCGGCCAGACCGGGCAGACGTTCGGCGAATGGTGCGTCATAACGCAGGATCTGCTCGATGCTGCGGTAGGTGGCCGAGGTGCCCTGCATGCTCTGCTGACGGAAGCGCTGGAAGGCCTCGGTCGCATCCACTTTGGCCGGATCGTCCAGGGTCTCGTCATAGTCGCCCCAGGGGCCCGGCATTGTGACAGTGACCTCCGCGGTGGCCGGGCTGCCGGTGGCAGCCAGCAACAGGATCGCAAAGAGGGTGGTTCTCAACGGGTGGTGGATCGGTTGCATCCAGTTCATGTCGATTCTCCCGGTCATTTCTCAGAAGCGGAACTGGTGCTGCAGGTGCAGCTCCCAGTCCGAGGTGTCGGTGTCGCGGTCCAGCCACATCAGTTGGGTCTTGTGCCGCTGGCCACGGTGATACCAGTTGAGGCCGGCACCCCATTCACGCTGCCAGCGCTCGTCAGTGCCAAGATCGTCGCCTGCGTCGTGGCGCAATACGGCGTGGCGCGCGGCGAACTCCAGTCCCTCCACCGGCAGCGACTGCGCCAGTTCCAGTTCGGCCCCCAGGTCGTGGTAGCTCGCGGTGCGGTCGGGGGAGACATCGCGGCGGAAGGCCGCCAGCGACAGCGAGGTATGGGCGAACTTGACCACCGCGTCGGCGGTGGCGGTGATCCAGTCGGCGCGTTGGTTGGCCACCGTGTCTTCGATGCCGCGGCTCCAGTCGCGCAGGTGGTTGCGGCTGGCGGCCTGTACGCCGGCGCCCAGGGCGACGGTGCGCTCCACGGCCTGGCCTAACGTGGTGTTGTCACGTGGGACTGCGCCGACCGGGGCCCACGCGCCGCGCGCGCTGAACAGGTGGCCGGATGTGGAGGGGCGCTCGTCGCGCTGATCCAGACGCCCGCGACCGTCAAACACGCCGATGGCCCATGCCCGGTTGTCGCCGGCGCCGCCCAGCAGGGCGATACCGGTGTCGCGGCCGGCCGGAACCTCGAACTGGTTGCCGGCGATGCTCAGTTCGGTGAACAGGCGGTTGGGTCCGCCGATATCCCGCGACAGGCCGAAGGGGACCGTAAACTGGCCAGCCCGCAGGCCCAGGTGTTCACCCAGTGCGTACTGCAACCAGATGTCGCGCATGGACAGCTCGCCGCTGCTGAAATCCGGCTGCAGGCGGAAGCTCAGATCGGGGTGGAACAGGGTGCCCGAGGTGTCCAGCCAGGCACGACGGAAGTCGAATTCGCTGCTGGAGCCATCCGGGTCTCGTTCGTAGCTGTAGCGGCCCTGGATCAGCGGATCCAGGGTGACCTGCAGGCCGTCTTCCGCGTCGCCGAATTCGAAGCCGGCTTGTGCCGGCGCGATGCCCGCGGCCGTCATCAGGCACAGGGTGGCCAGGGCCGGGACGGCATGCTGTCCCGGTCGGAGATGGGTATGGTTCATTGTTGGGTTGCTCCCTTGGACGCGCGACCCCGCACGCCGTGGATGAAACGACGCCGGAAGCTGGACAGGGAGCAGGGGAGGCCGGGCGATGCGAGCACGCCGGACTGGCCCGCTCGGCCGCCCACCGCGGCGTCGGGTGTCGTCCAGGCCGGTCTCCGGACTCGCGAAGTGGATGCGCGATGCATCCAGGGCGGATCGCCTTCCCGCGGGCATCCCGGGGATGCGCCGCAGTGGCATTGGATCCGCCCGTCTCCGCCTACCGTTGCGGGGGCAGTGCCGGCCTTGCGAATGTCGATTCGCGCACCGGCTTCCCGATTATCCCCGGCGGCTGAGCGCCGGGGCACCTAGAGAGGGGCGAACCGTAATGGAGGGAAAAGGGGGGGTCAAGTTTGTCCGGGTATCCCGGGAAACGGTGTAGTGGGGGCGAACCCGGCTCCCCTGGAGGCTGATAATTGATGCAGATCATCTCCGGGGCGGATTTTGATCGCGACCAGGTTTCCGCGTCTGTAGGGTGGGTTTTAAGTGGTTTGGACCGAGTCTATTTCGGTTCGCGCCGATATCCGCTTCTCAGATGTCTGTTACTCATCTGTTACTCAAGGGAGACCTGTATGAAAACGCTTTCCGGATTCCGCATGACGGCGCTGGCGGCTTGTGCAGCCGTCGCGTTCGGGGCCGCAGCCCCGGCCGTGGCCGATACCGACTATTCCGAATACCGCGACGTGTTCGAGCCGCTGCCGGCGCTGCCGCCGATCCCGGCGGACAACTCGATGACCAAGGAGAAGATCGAGCTGGGCAAGATGCTGTTCTTCGAGCCGCGCATCTCCAGCTCCGGCGTGATCTCCTGCGCCACCTGCCACAACCCGGCGCTGGGCTGGGCGGACCGCATCCCGCGCGCGGTGGGCCATGACGGCCAGGTTGGCGAGCGCAATACCCCGACCGTGCTGAATTCCGGCTTCTTCACGGCCCAGTTCTGGGATGGCCGCGAGGACGATCTGGAAGGCCAGGCCCTGGGCCCGATCCAGGACGCGATCGAGATGGCGATGCCGCTGGAGGAGGCGATCGCGCGCCTGGAGGAGTTCAACGAGTACCAGGAGAAGTTCGAGGCCGCCTATCCCGATTATGACGGCGACAACGTGATCAATACCGACCACGTGGCCAAGGCCCTGGCGACGTTCCAGCGCACGCTGAACACCCCGAATTCGCCGCTGGATCGCTGGCTGGTCGGGGACGAGGGTGCGATGAGCGAGCAGCAGATGCGCGGGATGAAGCTGTTCGCCGATAACGGCTGCGTGGCCTGCCACAGCGGACCGGCGTTGACCGACAGCAACTTCCATCGCATCCAGGTGCCGGGCTCGGAAGACAAGGGCCGCTATCTGGTCACGGGCGATGAGGCCGACAAGTTCGCGTTCAAGACCCCGACGCTGCGCAATGTGGCGCTGACCTACCCCTACATGAACAACGGCGAGACCGCGACGCTGGACGAGGCGATCCGCATCATGGGGCAGGAGATGCTGGGCATGGAGTTCAGCGATGACGAGGTCGCGGACATCGAGGCCTTCATGCACGCACTGACCGGCGAGATGCCGCGCTTCGATATCCCCGCGCTGCCGTAACTGGCCGCACTGGGATCGGGTGTTACAAGCCCCCTCCGGAGACGGAGGGGGCTTTTTCGTGGGTGCGTTTATTCGACCGTGATAGTGATCTTTTCGGACACAACCGGTGGGTCGAAGCTAATGTGGCGGTAGTCCATGAACAGCAACTGCAGGGTGTACTCGCCGGGTTCCAGTTCCAGCTCGCCCTCGGTCTGTCCACCACCGAAATGACGCTTGTGGTCGGAGAAGGGCAGCGAGGCATCCAAGTCCACCTCGTCGAGTGGCTTGTTCACCAGCAGGTGGTGGTGGCCGGTGTTGTCCATCTCCACGCCGGCCGGCGCGACACCCATGCCGCGCAGGCCCATCTGGACACGCACTGGACTTTCGAGCGTTTCGCCATCCTGTGGACTGATGAAATAAACCTCGGCCCCGTCCGGTGGCGCAATGCGGTCGGTCGCCATGGCATTCCCGGCCAGCGCCAGGCCGCCGGTCAGTGCCAGTAACGTGGAAAGTCGGGTGAGCGTGGGATTCATGAAGGCTCCTTTGGCCCGCGTTCGGGCATCCGTGTGGTCCCAACTCCAGTATAGACCGCGGTCCCTGCGGCAGCCCCGCGGCGTTCTGCTACCCTAGGCGCCTTCAAATTCCACCTTCCTCAGGAACGAGTGCTTCGCATGACTTTTCGTACCCGTTTTGCCCCCAGTCCGACCGGCTATCTGCATATTGGCGGTGCCCGCACCGCGCTGTTCTCCTGGCTGTATGCGCGTCACCACGGTGGCGAGTTCGTGCTGCGCATCGAAGACACCGATCTGGAGCGCAGCAATGCGGAATCGGTCAACGCGATCCTTGAGGGGATGAACTGGCTGGGGCTGACTTACGATCACGGGCCGTTCTATCAGACGGAGCGTTTTGATCGGTACAAGGAGGTAATCGACCAGCTGATGGCCGCAGGTCACGCCTATCGCTGCTACTGCACGAAGGAAGAGTTGGATGCGATGCGCGAGGAGCAGAAGGCGCGCAAGGAAAAGCCGCGCTACGACGGTCGCTGCCGGGCGCGCACCGAGCCGCGCGAGGGCGTGGAGCCGGTAATCCGTTTTCGCACGCCGGACGAGGGGGTAACCATCGTCGACGACATGGTGCGCGGCAAGGTCGCGTTCCAGAACAGCGAGCTGGACGACCTGATCATCGCCCGCTCCGACGGCTCGCCAACCTACAACCTGACGGTGGTGGTCGACGACATGGATATGGGGATCACCCATGTGGTCCGTGGCGATGACCACTTGAACAACACCCCGCGCCAGATCAACATCCTGAAGGCGCTGGACGTGGAACCGCCGCGCTACGGCCACCTGCCGATGATCATGGGCCCGGACGGTGCCAAACTGTCCAAGCGCCACGGGGCGGTCTCGGTGATGCAGTACCGCGACGAGGGCTATCTGCCGGAGGCCCTGCTGAATTATCTGGTGCGCCTGGGCTGGGCCCACGGCGACCAGGAGATCTTCTCGGTGGACGAACTGGTGCGCCTGTTCGATATCGAGGACGTCAACCAGTCCGCCTCGGCGATCAACCCGGACAAGCTCCTCTGGCTCAACCAGCACTACATCAAGACCCTGGACCCGGACCATGTGGCGTTGGAGTTCGGCTGGCACCTGGGCCAGCTGGGCATTGACCCTTCTAATGGCCCGGTGATGCGCGACGTCGTGATCGCTCAGCGCGAGCGAGCGCGCACCCTTCGCGAGATGGCCGAGAACAGCGTGTACTTCTACCGCGAGTTCGAGGACTACGACGAGAAGGCCGCGCGCAAGCAGCTCACCGCCGAAGCACTCCCGGTGCTGCAGACGCTGCATGACGGTTTCAGTGCGCTGGGTGCCTGGGAGAAGGAGCCGCTGCACGAGGTCGTGGTGCACACCGGCGAGCGGCTGGATCTCAAGCTGGGCAAGGTCGCGCAGCCGCTGCGTGTGGCCCTGACCGGCGGCACAGTATCGCCGCCGATCGACGACACCCTGGTGCTGATTGGGCGTGAGCGATCACTGGCTCGGATCGAGCGGGCGCTGAAGAAAATTTCGGCGGAAGCGGGTTGACACTCCAGGGGGTGCTGGCTACAGTACGCGCTCGCCTGACACGGGGCCATAGCTCAGCTGGGAGAGCGCCTGCATGGCATGCAGGAGGTCGGCGGTTCGATCCCGCCTGGCTCCACCAAATTCGGGTGTAAGCGAGTTCACCGATGCATCGTTTTGGGGTTATATCCATCTGGGTGGGTCTGGTGATTGCAGTGGTTGGGCTGTTCGGCGGTTTCGGGCTGATGTTCACCGGGGAGCAAACCTGGTCCAAGCCCCTGATTGCGGCGGTTCCGATCGGATTTCTTCTGGTGTTTACCGGTGTTGTAACCACGATCATTTATCGTGAGACCGCCGGAGGCCACAGAAGCGGCCGGCCCCAGGGCCCGCCAAACTAGCAACAAGACGTTGCCTCTGCGTCCCCATCGTCTAGAGGCCTAGGACACCGCCCTTTCACGGCGGCGACCGGGGTTCGAATCCCCGTGGGGACGCCATTATTCCGAGAAGGCCCGAATCGAAAGGTTCGGGCCTTTTCTTTTGTGCGCGCCGGTACCCGTGCTGGCGCGGGACCGGTTCAGGCGAGCTGCGGGTTTTGCTGCAGCGCCTGCTCGGATGGGTGTCGTCGGGGGATGATGCAGTGGTTGATGCGCAGGAGTTCGCGTTCGCTCCACTGGCGCCAGACGTCATCGCGAGCAAAGCGGGCATAGTCGAGCAGGGTTAATCGTTCGATATTCGGGTTGCCGTGGTCGTGGGCCAGACGTCGTGCCCGCTCCAGCTCCTGCCAGCCCTCGTTGTCGGTGCCGTCGCTGCGTTCCAGTAGCGCATGCGCCCGCAGTCGCCGGATGGCGGGTTCGAAGCCGTGATCCCCTCGTTTCAGGCAGTTGGTCAGTGTATCGGTGGCGATCTGCAGGCGTTCCGCCGGCTTGGCGCCGGTTGCATGCAGGGCGTCGAGCAGGAAGAGCTGAAAGATGGTGCTGACGCCATCCATGATGTGGCGCAATGCATCTGCCTGTTCCCGGAGTGGAGCCACAGCCGAGGGGTCGCCTTGGCGCGCGAGAGCCCAGTGCTGTAGTGCCAGGCCTGAGGCCCGCCAGAGGGGATAGTCATAGTCCTCGGCAATCGCGAGCGCGCGGCGGGCGGAGGTCAGGGCTTCGTCAGGGTCGTCGGCGAAGAAGCCAAGCGCTGCCCGGAAGGCGTAGACAAAGGCCTCGGTGGGGCGGTGTTCCAGCGCTGTGGCCTCGGCGCAGGCCGCATCCATTTCATCCCACGCGCGAGCGTGGTTGCCGAAGAAGAGGAGCGTCCAGGCCATGAAGCCGCGTGAGCTGATCGCAGGGTTTTCGGTGTGGCGCGCGACCAGGTGTGGGTGGTCGTCTTCGCGGTACAGGGCGAGCGCCTGGGTCTGGTGTTCCAGCGCCAGCGGCAGCTGGCCACTCCAGAAATGCGTGTTGCCTTGTACATAGTGAGCGGCGATGCGTAGCAGGCGGTCGTTCGACTGCTCTGCGACCTGTTCCATGTCGTTGGCCAGGCGGTGGGCTTCATCAAAGCCATGCCAGGATCCGGCACCGTGCCAAAGTCCCCAGAGCACACGGAAGTACTGCACCGCGTCTCGCTGGGGCGCGGTGATGCCCAGCGTACGCTCAAAGATCGCGTGCACTGTGCGCGAGCCGTATCCCAGTAAGGCGAGGTTTGAGGCACCCAGTCCGCCCAGGGCTCGCTGGGTCTGCGCATCGCGTTCTTCCGAGGGTTCCCGCTCACCCAGCTCGCGATCGAGGCAGCTGAGCGCGTCTTCGAAGTAGTGCGAGGCCTCCAGCAGCATGCCCCGGGCGAACGCCGCCTCTCCCGCCTCGAGCCAGGCGGGCACCGCCTCCTCCACACGCCCGGCGTGATAGAGATGGCTGGCCACCTGGCCCCAGTCGATACTGCTTGAGCCTCCATCGTCACGCAGGAGATCGGCCAGGCGGCCGTGAAGACGCGTTCGTTCGGCCACCAGCATGGATTCGTAGGCGGCCTGCTGAAACAGCGCGTGACGGAACCGGTAGCGCACACCGTCCAGGACGCCGACCGGCTCGATGAATCCGCGGCCGGTGAGGCGGCTGAGCTGGCGGCGGATCACGTCGGCCGGCTGCTCCAGGAGGTGACTCAGGATGCGCGTATCAAAATCGCGTCCGATTACGGCCGCGGCGTGGGCCAGGTCACGCGCGGTCCCGGTTTGTTCCAGACGTGCCACCAGCAGATTAGCCAGCCCGGGCGGCAAGGTGTCGGGCAGGGTCCCGGTGCGCGCCGCTTCGAGGGTGTAGCGCGTCAGCTCCTCGAGAAAAAGCGGGACGCCCTCGCCGCGCTCGATGAGTTGTTCGCGCAGGTGTGTCGTCAGGCGATGCTGGGTGTCGCAACGCTCGATGAGTTCATGTGCAGCCTGGTCGGGCAGGGCGTGCAGTCGCAGGTGCTCGAGCGGGACATCGCGCCAGTTGGAGCGAAAACTCATGCGGGCCGTGAGCAGGGTCAGCAACGGGCGGTCATGCAGGCGCTGATACAGGCGTCGGAGGAATTCGGCCGTGCCGGAATCCATCCAGTGCAGGTCGTCGCAGATCAGCAGGATGGGGCCTCGTTGGGCTCGGCGCCGGGCGAGTTCGACGAGGACGTCAATGATGTGATCCCGGTCGAGACCCTGTGCGGCCAGTGCTTCGAGGCCGTTGCTGTCCGGGTGTGTGAGCCAGTGCGCCAGGGCGTCGGCGATGTCCGCATCGAGTGACCGAGCGGTGCCGAGGGCATGTGCCAGTCGGCGCTGGCGGCTGGCATTCATGCTGCCGAGCCCAAGCCAGGTGGCGAACGCTTGACGCACGGGCGTCAACAAGTGCCGCGCGCGGTCCTCGCGGCACTTCAGCAGGAAGCGCGAGCGCGCCTGGCCGCGGATGCGCTCGTCGAGGTGTCGTGCGAGACGGCTCTTGCCCAGGCCGGCTTCACCCTGAATCAGTACATAGTGTGGTTTGTGATGTTCGAGTGTCTGGCGCCAGATCATGTGCAGGCGCTCAAGCTCCTCTGTGCGTCCTGCCAGAGGAGTGAGGCCACCTCGGGCGTGCTGGGCATCGACGCGATCCAGGGGGCCGGGGTCGCCGGTGACGCGCTGGCTTCCTTCGAGTACTCCCGTGCCTGCGTGAGGGCTGAACAGAAAATACCCCGAGACGCGCTGGTGCACGGATGGCGAGACCACGAGCGTCCCCGTGTCGGTCGAACGTGCCAGAGCCTGTGCGCGCTGGCTGAGCAGGCCAGCGGGGTCGGGGGTGTCCGGGTCTACCCCGGTTACGATGAGGTCGGTATCGACGCTTATGCGCAGCTCGCAGTCGCTCGGGGCTGTTTGCAGGACTTGCCAGGCGGCGTGGACGGCATCGACGGTGGCCTGCTCGCGACCTGCAGGATAGCCAAAATAGGCGAGGAGGCCGCTGCCAGGGGCCCGAACCACATGCCCCCGATGGTTCAACAGGACCAGGTCCAGTTGCTCCAGGGTGTGTTGCATGCGTTCATTCTGCAGCTCGACGTCAAGCTCGGCGTCCGCCTGGACTAGGCAGGCCACAACGGTGACCCGGCGGCGCTCGGCACGCAGAGAGGCTGTTTCGGGTGTGGCAGTAGAAGACACCGTTGCCGGTGTCTTTGGTGTTGGGGCCAGGATTTCGTCGCGGGTTCGCACCAGCAGGTGGCCAGGGCCATCGACCGCCTGGCGCTCCAGGCGGCCAAAGTGTTCCAGCGCCCGCTCGCGGTTACCCATGCCGGCCAGGGTCAGCATGACCAGGCGGTGCAGGGCCTCTTCATGGGGCTCCATCGCCAGCAGTCGCTGGAGTTCGGTGAGCAGGGCTTCGGCGTCTGCGGAGTGGCAGAGATCGTCGAGATTTTCCTCGATCAGGAGGAGCAGCTGGGACCAGTAGTGGTCGCGCTGTGTCTGTGCCCAGGCGGCGAGCTCGGGGAGATCCTGGAGTGCGCGCACGGGATCAAGAAAGGGGCCATGGTAGTGGCGGATGCTCGCGAGGGTTTGTGCGGCCAGTTCGTTGCAGCTCAGGTGGCTGCGGTCGGCCCGCAGGCGGTGCAGGGCGAGGAAATCGATCTCGGTGCCGGGCTGAAGCTGGAAGTGGACGTAGCGCGGTGTGGCCTCGAGCAGGGCGGCGGGCGGGTCCGGCAGTTGCCGCCGCAGTTGAAATAGCCCCTGGCGCAGGTTGACACGTGCGCTGTCGCTGTCCAGCTCGGGCCAGAACAGGTGCGCCAGCTCCTGGCGTGGCACGCGCCGTGGGCATTCGGCCGCCAGGTAGGTCAGCAACAGCCCCAGCTTGGTGCCGGACAGGGCGGGCACATCACGGCCCTCGACCCGCACGCCGACTGTGCCGAAGGTCGTGATCTCCAGATGAGCCAACCATCCCCCCTGTCGCAAACGCCGGGCGCATGCCAACGGGCGTCGTCGCCGCTGTTGCCGGTGCCCGGGTGGTTATTGCGTGTCTTGCCCGCGCTGTCTGGCCGCGAGACGAAATCACCCGGATTGTACCGGGATTTGAGGTGCTGGGTCAGTCGATCCGGATAGTAGTGTATCCCTGCTGCTCGTAGCCCATGATGGACAGGAAGGTGTTGCCCACCAGATTGACGCCCGGGATCAGGTCGTCCTGGCCGAGATCGAAGCGACGGGTGGCGATGTAGCAGGCCTCCATGTGGACACCATCCAGCTCCTGGATGTCGGCCAGGCGGTCATGGATGTGGCGTACCGCCGATACGTCCTCGATCTCCAGGTGGTCGGTGTCGCGTGCAATCAGCGCGGCGGCACCACCGCGAAACGCGAACACCATGTTCGGTTCCAGACCCTGGCGCACCATGTCCTCGTGGGTCTCCTCGATAACGCTCAGCCGGGCAATCAGGCGTTCGGGATCGCCAATGGTGATGTCCCAGAGGATCTGGCCGTGTTCGATGCCTGCGAGTGCACGCTCGTCGGAGGGCTTTTCCGCCGCCACCGGACCCGTGAGCAGGAAGGCCAGCAGGACAGTTCCGATCATGCCGATCAGCCGGTATTTCATGGCGAGCTCCTTGCCGACCCAGAGCCGGTTTCTGCGGTGACTATGCCTCAAGTTTAGGGCATGGGGACCCGTGTGCACACGAGTTCCCATGCCCAGCCTGCTTCGGGGGGGGCGGTTGGATGGCCCCCGCGCGGGCGATTTAGTGCCCGTGGTAGCCCTTGTGCAGGTACTCGACACCCTCGAGGTTTTGCACCTGGATCTCGCGCACCGGGATGAAGCGTGCAGTGCCGGGCCCGACGATCTCCTCGGTCACTCGGATGCGGTACGGGGCTTTCGAATTCAGGACCTGCCCGACGTATTGCTTGCCCTCGTGGGTCACGCGTACCGGGGTCGTCTTGTCGTGGCGGCTGAAGTTGTAGCTAACGCCTTTGGGGTAGTTCAGGTTGCGTTCGGAAAAGGTCATGTCTGGGCCTTGCTGGATGACTTGGTTTGACTGGTTGATGTGTTCTTGATGGCCTCGAAGGCCTCCAATGCGGCCTGGCGGCTGGCTTTCAGGTCGACGATCGGGTCGGGATAGCCCAGGGTGCCGCCGGCGCCCGGGGCGTGAATATACCGTGTTTCGGTCTTCTTGAGCACCGGCAAAAAGCGTCGCACGAATCGGCCGTCCGGGTCGTATTGTTCCCCTTGGCGTTGTGGGTTGAAGATTCGGAAATACGGTGCGGCATCGGCGCCGCAGCCACCGGCCCACTGCCAGCCCAGAGTGTTGGAGGCAAGATCGGCGTCGACCAGGGTGTCCCAGAACCAGCGGGCGCCGTGCACCCAGTGCAGGCGCAGGTTCTTGGTCAGGAAGGATCCTACGACCATGCGCAGGCGGTTGTGCATCCAGCCGGTTTCCCACAGCTGGCGCATCGCCGCGTCCACGATCGGGATTCCGGTGCGGCCCTGTTGCCAGGCGGCGAGGTCGGCCTCCGATTCGCGCCACGGGAAATCCTCGAAGCGCGGGTTCAGGGGCTGTTCCGGCGTGTGCGGGAAGTGATAGAGCACATGGTGCGCAAAGTCGCGCCAGCCGAGTTCGCGCACGAAAGACTCGGGCCCCTTGTGCTCCAGGCTGATGTCGGCATCGCGCAGGGCGCGCAACACTTGCCGCGGCGAAACCTCGCCAAAATGCAGATGCGGTGACAGCCCGGAGGTGCCGTCCTGGTCGGGGCGGTCGCGGCTGTCGGCATAGCCTGTGATCGACTGCCCGAGGAACCGCTCCAGGCGTGCCTGGGCGCCGCGTTCGCCGGGTGCCCAGGTGGCGCGCAGGCCGGCGGCCCAGTCGATTCGGGGCAGCAGTGCCAAGTCGTCGAGCGTCAGGGAGGCCGGTGGTTTTTCGGGCCCCGGCAGGCGAGAAGGGGCGGGGAGCGGGTCCTGTTCAATCCCGCGCTGCAGGCAGGCGCGCCAGAACGGGGTGAAGACCCTGTACGGGCCGCCCTGGCCGGTCTCGATGTCCCAGGGCTCGATCAGCAAGGCCGCGTTGAAGCTGCGAACCTCCAGGCCGTCGGCACGCAGCCCGGCCTTGATCCCCTGATCGCGCAGGACGCGGGCCGGTTCGTATACGCGGTTCCAGTACACGGCCTCGGCGCTCGTCTCGACGACCAGCTCGCGCAGGGTGTCGAGGCTCGGGCCGGCGCGAACGACCAGAGGGCTGCCGGCCTTGTTCAGCGCCTCGTTGAGCGACTGCAGGCTGTGGTGCAGCCACCAGTTGGAGGCGGCCCCGGGGGCCCACTGCAGGTCCTCGTCCGGGGCATGAATGAAGACCGGGATCACGGGCCCGCCACGTTCGGCGGCGGCTTGCAGTGCGGGCTGGTCGGCCAGGCGCAGGTCCTGGCGCAGCCAGACGAGGGTGGGTCCGGGCATCAGAGTCGCTCCCCCTGCTGCAGCCGTTCGCGGATCGCGGCGGCCTGTGTGCGAATGGCCTGAAGGCGTTCGGTGTCCATCTTCTCGATGTGCTTCCACTGCAGCGCGGTGCGCGGATGATTCGCGAAGCGTTCGCGGTGGCGATCGAGGAAGTCCCAGTAGAGGGTTGTGAACGGGCAGGCGTCGTCGCCGAGCGCCTCGGTCGGGCGGTAGCGACACTGTGTGCAGTAGTTGCTCATGCGCTGGATGTAGCGCCCGGTGGCGACATAGGGCTTGGAGGCCATGCGGCCGTCATCGGCGTATTGCGACATGCCGATTACGTTCGGCATCTCCACCCATTCCACCGCATCGACGTAGATGCCCAGATACCACCCGTGAATGGCGGTCGGTTGTACCCCCAGCAGCTGCGCGAACAGGCCGGTGACCATCAGGCGCTGGATATGGTGGGCATAGCCAAGACGCAGGGTCTGTCCGACGGCTTCGCGCAGGCAGCGCATCTCGGTGTCGGCATCCCAGTACAGCGCCGGCAGGGGTTCCCCGGCTTCGAGCGCGTTCCAATCGTGCCAGCGCTCGCCGAAATGGAAATACAGGCCGCGCACGTATTCGCGCCAGCCCAGGATCTGGCGGACAAAGCCTTCCACTGCGGCCAGCGGGGCATGGCCACGGCGCCAG
This sequence comes from Thioalkalivibrio sp. ALRh, assembly GCF_000381425.1. NCBI lineage: Bacteria > Pseudomonadati > Pseudomonadota > Gammaproteobacteria > Chromatiales > Ectothiorhodospiraceae > Thioalkalivibrio > Thioalkalivibrio sp. ALRh. Next base: position 308,534 of record NZ_KB906519.1, on the reverse strand, counting down.
GCGTCCTCCGCTGCAGCGATCACCTCGCGCGGGCTGAGCAGGTGCAGATTCAGGGCGGCGGACAGGCGGGCGTGGTACAGCCAGGGTTCGCTGCTCCACATCGCGTCCTGGTACTGACCGAAGTGTGGGAGCCGGTGGGCGATGAAATCGTCCAGCGCCTCGCGCGCATGCGCGGGTGTGACTGGCCAGTCGAAGTCCTCGCAGCGGCCGGGGAGGTCGGGCAACTGCTCGGCGACGATCTGGATGACCTCGCGCGTGACGGCGTCGGGCGGGAAGCGTCTCGGTGCGGGCAGTAGGCCGGGACCTTCGCGGCCGAAATGCCCCCGGTTCTCGGCGTCGAAGTTCCACTGGCCGCCGGCGGGCTCGCCGTCATCCATCAGCACATCAAGACGGCGGCGCTGGTCGCGGTAGAAATACTCCATGCGCAGTTGCTTGCGGGTCCCGGCCCACTCGGAAAATGCCTCGAGCGATACCAGGAACAGCGGGTCGGGCAGGATGGTGAGCGTGACCCCGGCTCTGCGGCAGGCCGTCTCCAGCTCGCGCTGTACGCGAACTTCGCCGGGTTGCAGGACCTGAACTTCGCGCGGACGCAGGCGGCGCAGATCGGCCTCCAGGGCGGACTCGAGCGTGTGATGCCCGTGGTCGCCCAGGGCATGGTAGTGCAGCGCCCATCCGTCCTCGCGCTGGCGCCGGGCGAAGTGGCGCATCGCCGAGAGAAACATTACGGTACGGACGGCGTGCGACGGGACATGCAGCGATTCGCCCGGCACCTCGGCCATCCAAAGGGCGTCGCGGGAGGGGTGCAGGGTTTCCTGCACGGGGTGCGGCTGGGCGAGCTGGTCGCCGAGTACCACCAGCAATTTCGTCGGGTGGTCGTTCGCGCTCGGAGGTTGGCCGGAGTCCACGAGCCGTGGTGGACCGGCTCAGTGAGGCAGTTGTCGGCTGAGGAGTTCGGCCGCTTCGAGCGGCGCGCCGGGCAACACTTCGATTTCGCGCTGGTGATTCACCTGGGAGAGTTCGAGCGCCGCGGAACCCGCCAGATAGCAGCGAGGCCCGGGGCGATTCAGGATAGCCTCGATGCGCGGCAGTTCGGGGGAGCGCATCAGCTGCGAGGAGCCGTGGATTATCACGGCAGGCGCGGACTGGCGTTTCACCAGCGCCTCAAGGGCCTCGGGGCTGGTCGCGTCAAACAGGGGCAGTGTTTTGAGGCCTCGCCGGGCGCAGGCCAGTTGCAGGAGCATGCCGCCAACCTGCTGGTGCCCGCCGCCCAGGACCAGGCAAGGAATGGCGGGACCTTCGCAGGCCCGGATCGCTGCGCGCAGCTGATCGGCAAAGGCCGCGGTGGCCCAGGCCGCGAAAACCGCCAGGCGAACCTCGCCTTCGGGCGAGTGCCGCGATTCTTCCCGCAGGCGCCGATAGACCTCGAGAAAGGCGCTTTCATGCACGCCGTTCCAGCCGTGGCGCATAACCAGGCGCGCGTAGGTCCTCTCCAGCTGAGCCGTGTCCAGTTCCGCGGCAGAGGAATAGAGCGCCTCGGCCAGTGGGTCGAGCGTGTGAGGGGCGATACCGGGTTTGCTGGTGCCCGTGCGATTGCGGCTGGCGGATGCTTCGGATTGGGTATGCGACGAGGGGGGCGGTTCCACCGTTGCGCTTTCGCTGGCCAGGACACGATGGACCTGGGAGACCGGAATCCCCTGATCGAGCAGCTCCAGGATGCGCTTGATGCGGGCAATGTCGTCTGCGCTGTATAGCCGATGACCCTTGGGGGTGCGCATCGGGCGAATCAGCCCGTAGCGACGCTCCCAGGCGCGCAGAGTGACGTCATTGATCCCGGTCTCCGCGCACACGTGGCGGATGGGATAAAGACCTTCCTGTTCGGATGTGCCCAATTGTGTCGCGCTGGCCATAGGTTAATTGTACAGCATCTGTACGGATCATGTACTGCGTATTCGGGCCGAGCATCGGCCGTACTGATGGTTGCCGTCAACCCCGGCCTCGACCGCTCCCCCCGCGATTGGCCACCAGGCCTTCATGGGGGGTTCTGTTGGAATGAACCCGAACGGGGTTTAGTCCCCTAATAGGGCAAAGGATCCCATACGGAGGCGAACCATGCCGCAGGACGGACACAGAGCGCGACATCCGGTCATTCGGGGAGGTTCTATGCTGGCCGTGATTACAGCCCTGTCCTGGGCTGTGGCCATGCCGGTGCAGGCCAATCCCGAAATGGCAGAAAGTATTTCCCCGTACCTCAGATTGCATGTCGACGACCCGGTAAAGTGGCGTGCCTGGGATCCTGCGCTGCTGGAGAAAGCCCGCGAGGAACAGCGCCCGTTATTGATCTCGAGTGGGTATTACTCCTGCTATTACTGCCACGTCATGCAGGAGGAGAGCTTCCAGGACGAAGGCATCGCCGAGCGCCTGAACGAGCATTTCATCCCGGTCAAGGTCGATCGCGAGGTGAACGGTGCGCTCGATACCTATCTGCTCGAGTTTCAGCGCGCCACCGCCGGGGCGACTGGCTGGCCCCTGAACGTGGTGGTCACGCCCGAGGGGTACGCGCTGACCGGTGTGGTGTATGCCCCGCGTGATCAGTTCGCGGAGTTCCTGGATGGCATTGCCGACCGCCTCGAGGCCGACTATGACCGGCTTCTGGATCTCGCCCGACGCGGCAGTGACGAGCTCTCCGAGCAGCTGCGCAAGGGCGAAGAGCCCATGTCCGACAGCCGGGCGGCGCGTCTGCCGCAGGTCCTCTGGAACGCGATGGAACGCGAGGCCGATGACCTCCAGGGTGGGTTCGGGAGTTCAACCAAGTTTCCGCACTCGCCGTGGCTGCGCGCGATGCTCGAAGCCGAGCAGGCCGGCAAGGCGCCGAACTGGGTCCCGGAGTTTCTCGAGATCACCCTGGACGAGATGGGCGGGTCCGGATTGCGTGACGTACTGGGTGGCGGGTTCTTTCGTTATTCCGAGTCGCCGGACTGGGACGAGCCACATTTCGAGGTGATGCTGGAGGACCAGGCCCAGCTGGCCTGGCTTTACCTCAAGGCGGGTACGCATTTCGATCGTGACGACTGGATCGATATCGGCCTGGAGAATCTCGATTTCGTGAAGCGCGACATGGCCCTGCGCGAGGATGATCTGGGCGAACAGGCCGACGTCGGTCCCGATGGCTTTCGTGGGTTCGCCGCCAGTCTTTCGGCTATCGACGAGCAGGGGCGCGAGGGCGGCGCATACCTGTGGCCGGAGGAGGATCTCGACGCGGCGCTGGCGGATCACGAGAACCCGGAACTGGTGCGGGCCTATTTCGGGATGGAAGGCGCCTCGGTGTTCGACCTCGGATACCTGCCGCGTGGAGGCGATTCCATCACGCAACTGGCCGAGCGCTTCGAGCTCGACGAGGAGGTGGTGCAGGAGCAGGTGGACAGAGGCCGCGAGGCCCTGATCCAGGCTCGCGAGGAGCGCGGTCTGCCGCGCGATGAAAAGGTCCTGACCGGGGCGCACGGGCTCCTGCTGTCCGCGCTGGCGCTGGCGGCGGACCACGACGAGCGCTTCGAGGAGGCCGGAAAGGCCGTGCGCTCGTGGTTGCTGGAGGTGGCCGAGTCGCCTGATGAGTTGCCGACGCTGATGGGCCTCCCGAGCGAGGATGCCGGTGAGGCGACGCTGAACGATTACGCCTATGTTGCCCAGGGGCTGCGTGACTGGGATTCGACGCGCGACAGTGGTGATCGCGACAACGCAATCGCCTTGCTGGAGACGGCCTGGGAGCGTTTCCGCGACGACGACGGCTTTCGGTCCGAGCCGGAACCCCCGCTGCCCGGGATGATCTCGCAACGCTTCCATCCAGCGGTTCACCGGCCGTCGCCGACCACTCTGATCCTGCGGATGACCGAAGAGTGGCTGGAGGAGAGCGAGACGCTCAAGACGGCCTTCGAGGAGTACGACCTGCGCCCGGGGCGCGGAGTCGAGGGGCAGCCGAAGCATCATGCGCGGCTGATCCTCTGGTTCGAGGACCGCGACTGATCGCCAGCGCCCGGCGTGTGGCGCACCTGTCCGGGGCCGTTGAGGCTGGGCCTGGTTCGTCTTTCAGTGTTTACGGTGGCTTCGGTCCGCATACTGCCGAGCGCTCACTCGCGAGCGCCAACAACAATAGGGGTATTCCACGTCCGCTGGAGCACAGCGCTCGAACAGATGGGCCAACAGGCTCGCCGGATGACACTCGCGCACCCGGTCCAGAATGAACGCCGCCTCCGCACGGCCCAGCGCCAGCGTCACATCTGCCGGGAATTGCTCAGGCGCTTCCGGCAGACCGGCATGCCAGGTGCGAAATTCCGAACCGCTGTCGCCCGATTCACCCTCGCCCGCCCGAGCCACACCCTCGCGCCGCCGTTCCACCAGCCCGGCCACACTGCGGTGGTAGCGCTCCTGCGACAGCGGCACCTCCCGAATGCCCCACGACGCCAGTCCCGCCCAGTACACCGAGCTCGGCAATCGCTGCAGCGTCCGCCCGGATCCGATGCCGAATACTCCGGCGCGGTCGTCCGCCTCGCGCAGCACATCCACAATGCGAAACTCCAGATCGGCCGCGCGCGCCGGCACCTTCTCCGCCGCAAGCGCGCCCTGCCCCAACTCCGACTCGACCTGCTGATACACCCACCCCACCAACAGCATGTAGCGCAAGCGCGTCTGGATCGTACTCGTGCCCGGAAACAGCAGATCCGCCAGGTTGTCCCGAATCGCCCCAAGCCCCAGCTCATCGCGCGTATCACGCTCCCCGAACATCGCCAGCACACGCATACTGCGCTCGCGCGCCTCCGCATCGTGATCAAGCCAGGCAATTCTGGACTGGAGCATTCGCTTACCCTCTTCCCTGCGGGCGCTTCACCAGCAGCCGGGCCGAACCACAGCGCCAGACGGTCAGTTCCGCCTCAAAACCGCGCTTCTAAGCTCCATAGAAGCGGCTGCAAACCCCTTGACGCCGCTTTTACAGTCACTTTCCAAGGTCCGACCCCGATATGCGTGCTGAAATTACGTGGATACGTTGCTGCATTGGATAGCGCTCAAATATCCAGACTTGCGCCATACCTACGCAACCACTCCTTACGCTCCCGGCAATCAGGGAGGACTTTATCAACCTCGTTCCAAAAAGCTTCAGTGTGATTGCCTTGGTGGAGGTGGCAGAGCTCATGGACGATGATGTAATCGACGATCTTCGGAGGTGCCATCATGCACTTCCAATGGAAGTTCAGTGTGCCAATGCGTCCGCAGCTTGCCCACCGATAGCCCATGTCTTTCACTTTGACCTTGCCTACTTCTACGCCAACTTTCGGCGCAAAGAAGGACACGCGATCCTCGAAGCGCTGCTGAGCCTTCTCGGTATAAAACTGTTCGAAGGCTTCCCGGGCGGCACGGGTGCGGCCCTGCTCCACCACGTCACGCCGGAGTCGGAAGCGTCCATCCTTTAGCGTCAGTGGTTGCTCTTGTTCTGACACGAGTGCCAGCCGATACCCTGCTCCCAGATACATGAAGGTTTCCCCATTGACCCACTCCCGTGCCACGGCGGAACCATTCAGATCCTTCCATTCGGCCAAGTTACGGTATATCCACAGGCGCTTGCTAGCCACCACCGCATCCACCTGCTCCGGCGAGCATTGCGCCGGCGGTCGCACAACCACTCGGCCGTCTCTCTCAATCACGATATCGGTCGTTCGACGCTGGTTGCCAGGGAGCAACTGATACTCGATATCACCAACCCGTCTGGTCATCATGGCGTTAGTTACTCCCCCATGCCCTTCAGCAGTTGATCGTGACGGTTCTTTGCCAGCTTCATGATCTCCACTGCAATCCGCTCCCGGTTCTGTTTCAACTCAGGGATGTCCGACAGTGTCAGCGCGGTTTTGATCTCGCTTCGGGTCCGTTTCTGTTTATCGCTGTTCTGCCAGAAGTCGATGCTGCCAACACTGTGCTGCAATGTCTCGATGATCGACTCCATCAAGGCTTTCATTTGCGCCCTGGCATTATCCGGAACTCCGCCACCCTCGAAGGCCTCATTGGCGATGTGCTCGAAGAAAGTAGTCGCCTCACGGCTCATACCGTCGGCGCCCTGTTGGCGTCCCTGGGCCGCTTCGTTGCGCAGGTGGTCCAACTCCTCGGCCAGCTTCTCCCACTCGCCCTGATACTGGTCAATCAATTGTTCGACCTTCTCCGACAGGCTCTTGTAGAACGCTGGGTCCTCGTCGTGGTGCACCGTGCAGTGCTTGCGGATGGCGTGCTCCATCTCGCTAGCCTTTGCCTCGGCGTTGCCGCCCGCGTGCTGCTCGAGCTGTTCCAAGAAATCGCCGGATAGCAATTCCACCGGGGCCACCTTAGGGTTGATGCCGAGGCTAATCAGGTGCTCATTGATCAGGTCACGAACCTTCTGCCCAGCATCACCCAGGTTCAGGGTGTCATCCTTGTAGCGCTCCTTGGCCACCCTCTGAATGTACCCCAAACGCTTGGCCGGTACCCGGTACGGCTGGCCGGCGGCATGGGGCAGGATGATGTCCAAGCTGGCCAGGAATTTCTTCAGGTAGACATCGAAATCCGCCCGAACCTTTTCGTCCTTCAGCAACTTGACCGCCTCGTGCACCACGGCGGCATCGGCTTCGACATCGCCAAGTTCGCCTTCCACGAACGCCTGCACCTGCCTCACCTTGTTTTCGGAGAACAACTGCAGTAAGCGCTGGTAGCGCTCCTGAAGTACCGGTACCTCGGAGGTGATGTTCTTCAGCCCTTCAGCCAGCTCCTGTTGCTCGTCGGTCGTCGCATACAGGGTCAGCGCCTCAGTGAGCTTGTGAGTCAGACCAATGTAGTCCACCACATAGCCGCGCTGTTTCCCCTTCCGCACCCGGTTGGTACGGGCGATGGCCTGAAGGAGCGTGTGCTCGCGAATCTTCTTGTCCAGGTACATCACCTGCTCGATGGGGGCGTCGAAACCGGTCATCAGCATGTCGCAGACCACTAGGAAGGCGATACCACTGTAGGGTTGGTCCGGATCGTCGAAGGCGAAAGGCTTGCAGAAGTTCTCCACCGCGTTCCAAGCCCGAGCCTCCTTGCGGGCCTCCGTCACCCAGGCCGCCTCGTTGGTGCCGTCGCTGGAAATGACCACCGCTGCCTTTAGAAATTCGATGCGACGGATCTTTTCTTCATCCGGGTTCGGAGCGGCGCGCAGGGCCGCCACTGTCTCGGCCAACGCCCGGTGAATGGCCTGCTGGTAGCGCACCGCCGCCAGTTTGGAATGGCACACCACCTGCGCCTTGAAGCCATTGGGAAAGATATGTTCCAGGTAGTGCCGAACCATGTCCTTCGCGATGGCCTCGATGCGCTGCTCTGCCTCCAGGATGTCGCCAGTGGCACCGTATTTCTTCTTGATGGCCAGCAGTTCCTCCTCGCTGCGATCACGGAACAGGTTCTCGAACTTGGTCTCGAAATCCGCCTTCTCATTCAAAGCCGCGTCGGCGGTGCGGCCCTCGTAAAGGATCTGGAGCGTCGTACCATCCTCTACTGCATCCATCAGCTTGTACTGGTCGATGTACTCGCCGAAGCGTTTAACCGTGCGCTTCTCGCCGTGGCGCTCGGTGATCAAGGGCGTACCGGTGAAGGCGATCCGCGCAGCGTTGGGGAAGCCCTCGAAGATGTTCTCGCCCAGCTCCGAGCTCTGCGTACGGTGGGCTTCGTCGATCATCAGCACAATGCGCGACGAGGGGTTCACCACCCCGAAAGTGCTCTTGCCCGGCATGGCCTGGTAGGTACCCAGCGCCTCGGCGACAGCCGTTGGCAGGCTCTCGTCCGCCACCTGGAATTTGTGTGCCATCACCATGTTGATGTCGGACTGATCGGTGCCCAGGTCCCGGCGCAGCGCCTCGCGGCTTTCAATGATGTTCACCCGCCCGCCGATAAGGGTAGCGGTCTCGGTGAGCTGTTCTTCCAGGTCCACACGGTCGTTGACCAGCACGATCTTGTAATCGTGCAGATCCTTCGACGCACGCAGCATGCGCGCGACGAATACCATGGTCAGACTCTTGCCCGAACCCTGCGTGTGCCAGACCACGCCGCTTTTCTCGTCGGCCGTGCGCCCGTGACACAGGCGCTCGATAATGCGCCCGGCGGCACGGAACTGCTGGTAGCGCCCCACCACCTTGATGCGCGGACCGCCGTCGGTTTCCATGAACACCGAACAGGTCCGCAGGAGCTTGAGCAGATTGGGCTTGTTGAGCATCCCGGCGACGAGTCGCTGTTGCGGGTTCATTCCCTCGGCATCGACGTTATCCCGAGGCCAAAGCGTCTTCCACGGGTAGAAGTGCTCTTCGCCCGAGGTGATCGTGCCGTAATCCGCCTCGGCGCCGCTGCTGCGGATCAACAGCAGGTTGCTATGGAACAGCCTCGGCTCGCCTTCCTTCAAACCGTGCGATGCGGTGTCCTCACGCCGGTTCATGTAACGCTGCAGCTGCTGGAACGCCTCTTCCATGGGATCGGCGCAAGTGGGGCCGCCTTTCTTGCACTCCACTACCGCCAGTGGAATACCGTTCACGAAGAGCACGATGTCGGGAATGATGAACTGCTTCACGCAGCCAGGGGTATCGATGCGGAACTGGTTAATGGCCAGGAAGTGGTTGTTCTCCGGGGTGTCGAAGTCGATCAAGCGCACCACCGGGTCCTGCTCGCCGGTCTCCTCGTTCACATCCACCTGGGCCTTCAACAGCAGCTTCTGCACCGCCTCGTTGGCTTCCAGCAGGGTGCGGTTGGGTTGCCGCAACAACTGCTCCTGCACCTCCAGCAGCTGCTTGTCTGTCAGCCAGGTGCCGCCGTGCGCACCGGGATTGATGGCCGCCACCGCCCGATTGAACACCTCCGGCAGCAGCCACTGGCGGAAGTTGGCGCGGCGACTTTTGGTCGGGTCCGAGGGAATCTCTTGGCCTTGGTTGACGATGTCCCAGCCCAGTCCCTGTAACTGCTGCAGGATCGGCTGTTCGACTTCCGTGTACTCAGACATGGGCGGCCTCGGGTTCGTGCTCAGGCTCGACCTTGACCGGGACCTTTCCGGTAAGAAGGTCGTGCATTAGGCCGGATTTCTGTTGTTGAAGCTTTTCGCGTTGCCTCTCCAAAACGGTCAGCTTTCTCTCTACAGGACTAAGCATAGAAACAATATTTCTTTGTTCCTCTATAGAAGGAAAAGGTACAGCAAATCGTCTAATATCCGAACTATTCAGCTTGACCATGCTTCCAGATGTTCCGACAGCAACAGCTCCAAGCCTTTTTCGTGAATTTGGCGAAAGGAGGTACCTCTCAATGAATTCGGGCAATAGATTCGCATTGAGTTGCAGCTTCATCATGAGATCAGGGTATATTGCCGGATATCCAACATCCCTGTATATGCCACACAAGCCTACGCGCTCAGGGGTGTTGGACCGACTTAACAATAGATCCCCGTTATTAAGTAAAGCGCTACTTGCAAGAGAGCTTCGAGGCGCATTTTTAATTTGAATAGGCTTGTACCCAAACCGGGTAAGACAGCTTAGGCCTAAAACATATACCCCTTGCCAATCCTCTACTTCGATTGGGCTATACCCGTTCTTCGGACCAGCGGCCAACCCCTTCTCAAGGGGCTTCTGTTCCCAATCTTTGGGAATCCACCCGATCGGCGTTTCCTGATACAACTCTGGAACGTGTTCGCGTGATGGGCGCAAGTGGCCGTCGGCGCCGATCCCGCGCGTAAAAAGATCGTCCATCAGCCCAGCTTTGATCTGCTGATACTTATCGATCAGCGCCTCGGTCTTCTCGATGGCTTGGTCGATGGTTAGCAAAATGTGGGCAATTTTCTTTTGCCTGAAGGGGCTATGAAATGGTATATCAACCGCTCGCACAAACTGAGAATTCAGTCCCGGCTGAGCTGATCCTGTTATTCTTCTTTGGATTTTTTGCTGCGTTTCTGGCAAAAGCACACAATAAAATAGATAGACTTGGTTAAGTTCGCCAGGATCTTGGGCTCTAAGGATAAACAGGTGCTCGTTAACAGCAGCTTCCTCGAATGCACCGTCGTAGAGTCCGACCTTGCCAGTTTGCGCGCCGTCTTTGTTTATCAAAACATCTAATGCTTGCAATTTCCCTCTTGGCATACGGGCATAAAATACCTCAGGAATAATCCTAATATCGTCATATTTCATACCGCCGTTGGGCTTTATATTTTCGCCGCCGAGACTCGGAACACCCTCTGAGTCGCCATTAATACCACCGGCTGGGCGCCCTCCGGATATGGGAGGCAAAAGGACTCCACTTAGGAGCACTTTACGTGTCTCAGGCATATCTCAGCTCCACCAAAAACGCTTCTAACTGCCGTGACGCCTCATCTCGCTCAGCTTCGATCTGTCGGGCGGTGACCGCGTACTTGTCCCATAGGTTTTCGACCGCCCGGATACAGGCACGTTTCTCGTTGCGCAGGTAGCCCCTGTAGGTATTCAAGAGCAGAGTCCTGAGCCGATCGATGATCACGGTGCGGGCCTTGTCTTCGGAGATCCTCTCGCGAGCGCTGGCCACCAGTTCGTCGCGCTTGTTCTCGATCGCCTTCAGCGCTGCCTTGAGTTCCTTGGCCTCGTCTTCCAGTGCCTTGTGGCGGGCCAGCTGGTCTTCGATGCTCCGGGCCGTGTTCCAGGCATGTTGGCCCAGGGCAACCGACTCGCGCAGGGGTTCGACCCGCTCGCTCTCGAAACCAAGTTGTTCGGCCAGTTCGACGATGCGCAAGCCATTCTGGAACGCGGCATCCTTCTGCGTCAGGCCCTCGGTGCAGTAGTAGCCTTTCTTGCTACCCTTGGGCAACTGGCCGGTAGCCTTTAGTTCGGCGAATAAGTCGGCTGCCAGTTGCTTGATAGTCTTGAGCTGCTGCTTCCATTCGGCGTTGGTGGCTTTTAGTTCCTCGCGCTTGCTCTTGATCTCCTCTCCGGGCAATACGCCGGTGTCGTCGGTGTCCTCAAAATCCTCTTCGTCGGCGGCGGCGAACAGGGCTTTCAGCTCGGCCAGCCGGGTCTGTGCCTGTTGTTGCTCTTCCAGAACCCCGGGGAACTGGCTCTGCAGGATGCCGTCGTCGGGGATCAGTTCCGGCCCCCAACCACTGGCGGCGATGGATTTGAAGTCGGCCTTGAGGTCGTCGAAGAAGCTGGCCAGCGCACCGCGAACCTGAAACGAAGTGAGCAGAGCGTTGTCCGCCAAAGCGGCTTCCATGCTGGCTAGCAACTGGGTGCGCATGACATAGACATTGCGGGGCCGGGCCTGTGGGTTGGCGGCATCGGGCGCCAGGGCCTCCACTACGGGCAAATTCTCCTGCCACCAGGCTTCGAGCCGCTCCATAACGGCCTGATTGGCCTCCGCCACGCCAGAGTGATCGTTGATCAAGGCAGAGATGTCGCGCTTGTCCTTGAGCGCGGGAGCGAAATCCCGGTAGTTCTCATCCCGTGGCACGAACTGGTCGTCTTTCAGACCGGCATAGTTGGACCAATAGCGCTGGAGACTATCGATCTCGGCCAGAGGCACGCCGCCGTGCAGATGGGCACGCACGTCGTGGGGCTCCGGCGGCGGCGCATTGTCCACATAGCGCCGTATGTTGCAGTTGTAGTCTTCTTCGTGGATTTCGGTCACCGGCACCGGACGAGCGTAGGCAGGGATCTCCTCGCCCTGACGATAGGCGTAGACGATCTTGTCGATGTCTTCCGGGCGCAGGTGGTTCTGCGCCTTACCCTCGCGATATTCGCGGTCGGCATTGATGAACAGCACGCTGTCGCGATCCCGGGCACCGGCCTTGTTCAGCACGAGAATGCAGGCGGGGATGCCGGTGCCGTAGAACAGATTGCCGGGTAGGCCGATTACTGCCTCCAGGTAGCCCTGCTCGATGAAATACTTGCGCGCCTCACGCTCCTCGCCGCCACGGAAAAGAACACCATGGGGCATGACCGTAGCCATGCGCCCATCGTGCTTGAGCACGGCCAGCATGTGCTGGACGAACATCAGGTCGGCCTTCTTCCCCTTCTCCGGCATCATCACCGGAAAACGGCCGGAGAATTTCAGGTCCTTCTTGATGTAGTTCTGGCTGAAGGGCGGGTTAGCCACCACCCGGTCGAAACGCTTGAGCTCGTTGGTCTCGTCGAGGTGCTGCGGCTCGCGGATGGTGTCTTCCTGGCGGATATCGGCGTGGGAAATGCCGTGCAGCAGCATATTCATCTTGCATATCGACCAGGTGGTACCGATCTTCTCTTGGCCGTAAAGCGCCAGCTCCGAGGCGTCACCACCTTTCTCCCGGAGGTAATCGCGCATCTGGATCAGCATGCCCCCGGAACCCGCCGTGGGATCGTAGATGCTCATCGACTCCTGCGGGTCACAGATCTCGACGCAGAGCCGAACCACCTCCCAAGGGGTGTAGAATTCACCAGCCTTCTTGCCGGCAGAGTCGGCAAAGTACTTGATCAGCCATTCGTAGGCTGCGCCCAACAGATCCGGGAACTCGAAGTCCTCGTCACGAAGGGGAATGCGGTCGAAGTTCTGGAGGAAATCAGACAGGGTATCGTCATCCAGCGTGCGCTGGCCGATCTTGCGGTTGAAGTTGATGCCGCTTAGCACATCCTGCAGGGCGTCCGGATTGGCATCTTCGATAGCCGCTAGGGCCTTGTTTAGCGTGGTGCCCACGTTCTCCTTGACGTGCTTAAGCGCCGGCCGGTCAACGATCTTCTTCTCGCCATCATCGACGACTTCCTCCTGCCACGGCTCGTTCCAGCGGGCCCGTGGCGGCACGTAGAAATACTGCCCCGAGTAATGATCCGGATCTTCCAATTCAATAGCGATGTCATCTTCAGCCATGCCATGCGCCGCAAGCTGACCACGAAGTTGCCTCCGGCGCTGATCGAACAAGTCGCTGGCACGCTTGAGGAATAGCATTCCGAAGACGTATTCCTTGTATTCACTCGCATCCATGCTGCCCCGAAGATCGTCGCAGGCCCGCAGCAGCAGGTTTTCGAGATGGGGAAGTGTCAGCTTCTTTTTCATTGGATCCCTAAGTGTCAGGTCTCGCCTGGTCATATACACGTTTTCGAAAAAAAAATCGGGGTGTTCATGCTGCCAGGCCTTGAGGGTTTACACCGGGGTCCGATGCCCCAGCGCCTTCTGGCCGATGTGATGGTTGTACAGCCGCTGGTAGTGCCACAACGCCTCGTCCAAGTGCTGGCCAGGGTCGAAGTGGCGAGTGCGCAGCAGGTCGGCGATGCGCCCGTTGAAACGTTCGACCATGCCGTTGGTCTGGGGCCGCTTGGGTCGGATCAGGCTATACTCGATCCCGTGCACGGCGCAAAGCCGGTCGCAAACGAGCTTCGAAATTCCTTTCATATCACCACCTTGATTCGCTAAGCGCGCCACAGGACCAGAATTTTTTGGTTAGAGGGCGAAGCCGCGCGAACGCACCGCGCACCCTATCCATTACCCCAAGGCTGAAACGCAGACTCGATGTTCTCGAAGAGGGACGAGAACATCAGTCAGATTCCAGGAACCCACCCGATTTGCAACCGCCCGTCAGTCCACCAGATCCAGTACGCGCTCGCGGTACTCGTCTTCCGTAATCACACCGCGGTCTCGAAGCTGTCGGAGCGCCTTAATATCCGCCTCCAGTTCGCTGGATGGCTGAGCCTCGGCGGGGCCGTCGGCGATGGCCTGGTGCAGACGCTCGTCGTCCAGGGCCTCGTCGATGGTCTCCCACAAGGTCCGCGTGAGGATCTCTTCGAGCTTCTCGATGGATGCAAACACGCCGCCCCCGGCACCGCCCTCGACGTTGCTCGAGCGCACGGAATTTTCGTACGCGACCTGGCGTGAGCCCTGCTCGATCAGGGCGACATCCAGTCTCGAATACGCCTCGCGCCGCATCACCTGGTTCGAATCCAGTTGCTCGATATCAACCTCGAGAATGAACTCCCCCTCGCCTTCCTGCGCCAGCATGCCGCGCTGTTCCAGCCCCGTGATGAACTGTTCGCGAACCACCTCGGATACCGGCTCCTCGGTCTCGAGCGTCTGCAAGGGATTTCCGAAACCGCCCCGAATGGCCCCCAGCCAGTTCGCGCCGTGCTGGCGACTGTCGGTCACGGTCCCCATCTCCACATTTGCCTCGCCGGCCACAGCCGCATCACGGCTCGAGGCCGGATCCAGCGTGACCGGTGTGGTCGTACACCCGGCCAGAAGCAGCCCACCCAACACCAACCCTGCCAGTCGTCCGATGATCACCCTGTCTCCTTTTCAAGTTGCGCGGGCCGCGCCCGCGCGCCGGTGTATACATCGCGCCGGTTCAAAGAGGCGCGCTGGCTCCACGATGGATTTCGATCGCCGCGTCTTCGCGGAAAAGATCGTGGCCGCGTTCGCAACAAACGCGTGTGGTCGAGAGGGTGAATGCGCCATCCTGGGCTCTGCCCTCTTCCTCCACCCGCGGGGACGCCACGAACGCCTGGCACTGCACACAACGAAGGTCTCCCGTGGTCGCCGACAGGATCTCCCTGTAGCGGCCCCGCACCTCGGCTCGAAACACCTCCGGAAGATCCGTGGTGGCATCGCCCTGATCATCCGCGGCCTGGAGCCACAGGTGGAAGGCCCGGCGGACCCCGTCCGGCCTTGCGGCGACCACGGGCTTGGGACGCGACTGAATCCAGTCCGCCAGGTCACGCGCAGGTAGTATCCATTCACAGCCTGTGGTCGTCCGGCCATTCTCCGGCCACAGGAGCCGTACGCGAGGGCCACAGCGCGGCAACTCCAGCAGGAGATTGCCGACGGTCCAGGCCTGGACGTCCGCTTGCGTGGCGGGGCGGCGGCGACCGGAGAGTCCCAACCAACCATCCCGCAAAGCACGAAGGCCCTTCACGCACGCGCCTCTGATCGGTAGGCGACCCGGGCCGATTCCAGCTCCCGGGCAATCGCATCGCGCAGCGCCTTCGGCCCGACCACCTCTACGCCCGCACCCAATCCGAGCAGCCACCACTTGAGGCGGGCGGTATCCCGCACGGTCGCGGTTACTCTGGATGTGCCATCGGCCTGCGCCTCGATTGTCTGATCGTCCGACAAACGCGCCTCGTGGAGGTGGTAGGCCAAGTCTCCATTCACTCGAATGTCGAGCTGGATGCGCTCGCCCTCGGGGTAATCGAAGGCGCCATCCCGGATGAGTTGATCCAGGTCGAACCCATCGACGGGATCGCCGGCGGGGCAGTCCGTCAGCGTGGCCGCCTCGATGCGGTGGGCTGCCAAGTGAAGGACATCCTGATGGGGCTCGATGGTCGCGAGCAGGTAGGTGACCGGCTCGCGGAACACGAAGGCCAGAGGGTGGATTCGGTGATCCTTAACGCGCCCACGCGAACGGGAGCGGTAGGTGATGTCCAGGCAGCGGCGCTCCAGCAGGCCCTGTTGAAGGACCGGGAAAACACCCTTGGGCATTTCGGGCGGATCCAGCGGGGGACCGTTCGAGAGAATACGGACCCGCTCGGGCCACAGGCTCAGGCCGGAATCCTGACCGGCGGCATCCAGCACGTCGCGCGCTCGTGAGATCTGCGGCTTCAGGCGCTCGCGCGCGGATGGCGGTAACAGCCGCGCGGCATGCGCATCCAGGATCTGCAGGGTCAGGGCTGTCTCCGGGTCGAGCGCGGGGACATCCTGAAGCGGTGCCTCGGACAGCCAATACCAGCCGTACGGGCGATCGCGTTCATCACGCCCCAGCGGCAGAAAGGCCGACAGCGCCTCAAGATCCCGCTCGACGGTGCGCAGGGTGGTCGTGAGGCCGCGGGCCTGAAGTCGTTTGACGAGGTCCGGCGCGCTCGCACGCCGTGGATGCCGTGGCACCATTCCCAGCAGCAGCATCCGCCGCTGCAACGTGGCACGCATTCCGTTGCCCTGATTCATATCCGTCCCCTTCACCACTCGGCTTCGCCGCCTGCCTTGAGAGGAAGCCTGACACCCGGGAACCCCCAACGCAAAGCCGGGGGATGGCATCGCCGCCACCCCCGGTGCTGGAAGTCTGCTGAGAATGGCTTTCGACGAGTACGTGCAGGCTCGCTGGCGTCCGCTCAGAACCGATAACCGATACCGAACTGCACACGGGTCGCGCCGGGATCGATATTCAGGTCGCCGTACGATTCGCTGCTGTACGCGGTGTACGACACCTCGCCACGCATGAACCAGTTGTCGTCACGTTGAACCTCGACACCCGCACCGATCCGGGGACCGCTGATGTGATCGGTCTCGGAGGCATTGTCGAATGCCGGGCCACGGACGCGGCTGCGCACATCGGTGCGCTGATAACCCAAAAGACCATAGACGAGCACGTTGTCGCTCACCAGTCCGCCGATACGTCCGGTGACTCCGTAGCTGTGACGGGCCTCGACGCTCGCGCGGCCTTCTCCGTCGATCGACACGGAGGCATCCGCATCCTCGGCCTGGGCGTCGATTTCGATACCGCCGTAGACGCCTCCATCGGATACGCCGCCATAGCCGGCGAAGATCCCGCCGGTGACTCCAGTACCGCTCAGTCCGGAAAGACTGCCGACCCCACTCACCGACGTGTCGATATCGTACGAGGCTCCTCCAATCTGGCCGCCGACATAGCCGCCGTTGAAACCCGACGCCTGCGCCTGGGCCATTCCAAGGCCAAAGATTGCCACGATCGTTGCGGCGGAAATGATCCGTTTTTCCATGTTGATTCTCCCCTTTGATGTGAACCGAGCCCGTCGGGACTCCGGATCCACGAGCGTGCAGGGGAGGAGCGTCAATTCATGACGCCTGAAAATCGCGCTCAATTGATCTCGTAGAGAATCCGACCGTCCGGCCTTCGAATACGCGTGGGCGCCGAACCCGGCCCCTCTTCAACTGTACCCAGGATGCGTCCGTCGGGTGCGCGGATGTAGGTCGACCCATAGCGCTTCTCGTCGATGTAACCGGTGATACGGCCATCCGCGTCACGGATCAGGGGTTGGCCCGTGTAGGAATGATCACTGGTGGACGGCTGAGAGGCCGCACATCCGGCAAGCATCATCAAGGCAGAGGCTACTGCGATATAACTGATTGGATCTTTCACGTGACGCCTCCGGGGCATACGCAATCCGGGTCCACTATCACGCCTTGACGCGACCATTATCGTCGCCTGTGTCGATCAAAGTGAATTTCCGGCAACCCTACTGGACGTTGCCGGAGCAAGTCCGACCCGCCCCCTACTGGAGCCACCCATGAAAACGAATCCCGACCCTGCGCCCGACTCGCTCGAAGTCCTGGAGGGGATAACCCTTCACCCGGAGTTCGTACAGATTGAGGACGGTTCGCGCGTGGTCCTGCTGCGCGAGGGGGAGTTCGTCCAGATGCTCGCCGCGCTACATCAGTACGAGGCGCTGCGCGAACACCTCGGAGGCGACCCACTGTCGGATGGACGCTGATCGCCTTCGTGCGCTTGCTTTGAGCGCGGGTGATACGCTCGATCCATGGCATTGCTGAAGGTTGGCGAAAAGGACCGCGACGGCCGCCAGAAGCGCATCGAACATACCGGGCGTTATCTGCGCGCGAGTCGCACGGGAGGCCTTGCGCTGCGGGCGCAGACACGAGCCGCGGGCGTCAACCTGACGGGCAACACCAACCGAGGGGTGCGCGTCTCCACCCGTCTGGCCACGAACACCCAGGTCGCCTTCCAGAACGGTCGCTTCATTCTTCGAGGGCGGTACGGTTCGGATGCCGCCAAGTTCAACCTGTCCAAGTCCGGCGTCACCGTCTCTACCAAAACCCCCATCGGCTCGTTCAACTGGATCCGGCCCGGGCGTTCGTCGGCAAAGATCGCGGGCGTGCAGCTTCGCGGGCACAACGCAGCGGCCATTCAGGGGATCTTCGCGCTCGTCGCCAGTGTTTTCTGGTTGGTTCGGGGCATTCTTCGTCTGTTCACCGGGATCATCGACGGGACGGTCCGGTTGGCCGGCGCCGCCCGGGCCCGCCGCGAACTCGCACAAGAGGAAGCCGCACGTCCGACGTTTGAACGGGAAGCTGTCGAGGCGCTTGGCGAACAGGTCCTTGCTGAGCATGGCGACGACCCTTCTGGCTGGACGGCACGGGATCAGCTCGCCGCCGTGGCCTTCGCTTTTCTGGTGATCGGTCGCGGTGCGGCGAGCGCCCCGCCAACAACGACCCCCGATGGCTCCACATCCGCTGCCGAAACCGCCCTGCTCGAAGATCTCCAGACCGCCGGTAAGCGCTGGAAAGCTTGGCTGGGTTCGTTGCCACCAGAAGATATCGAACCGGCCATGGGCATCCTGGTGGTTCTGGCCCGGAATCTGGCCAGCGCCGAGTCTCCCGAGTGGCGAGGCGAGACGCTGCTGGCACTGGATGATGCCTGCCTGCGCGATGGCCCCAAGACCCTGCTGCAGGAAGCGATGATCGATCTCACCGCCGAGGCCATGGGCATAGAGCTGGTCCTGGAGGGCGAGTGATGAGCGCGGCACGCCCCGGCACGCTCGATGCGCTGGTCCAAGTGCATCAACACCTGATCCGGAACCCTGGATCCACCGAGACCTGTGCCGCGTGGCGAGCCTACTGCCGCGAGCATCGCTGCCAATGGGTAACGACCTGGGATACCGAACCCTACCGGGAAACGAACCCAGACGAACTCTCGCTGCCCGGGCACGATCGGTTCGACGACATCCCACAGGAGGCGCTGGACGAGGCGGTGCTGCAGATCGTCGATACCGAAGGACCGGTCCACCTGTTCATCCTGACCCGAAGGTTGCTGGACGCAGCGGGCTTTTCAAGGGCGGGCTCCCGAGTCCAGGCGCGCATCCACGAGGCTCGGGCCCGGCTGGGAGCGCAGGGTTTGATCCGACTGGACGGTGAGTTCTCCGGGCGCCCGGAACAGTTCGCGGTCCCCTGCCTGCGGGACTGGAGCAACCTGCCGGATGCGTTGCGCCAGCTCGACCACGTCCACGACTCGGAACTGATGCTGTCGCTGGTGCGCACCGTGGCGGAGGCCGGCACGCTCGAACGGGGCACCGCCATGAACGATGCCCTGCACCGGATGGGGTTCATCCGGCTGACGGACAATGGCCGAGAGCGCCTCCGGGTACCGCTGGAGCGCGCGCTAGAAATGGCTCTTCTAGTAACCCAAAACGGCGTTCTCGAGGCCGGGACAAAAGCCTTTCACCGGCCTCGGTCTCCTGCGGACCCGATAACGTCCCTGCGGTAATCCCGGGGTCCCAAGAGCCTCAGCAGCAACCGGGCCATTCCCGCACAGCCGCTACTCGACGGCCCGGCCCAAATAGCCCCTGATGCGCGACAGGCCCTGCAATCCCTCACGACTGACGACTTCGACCGGGGCGCAGCCACCGAACGCACGGTTGTGCGATTTCATCCAGCGATAGGCCCTGTCTCGCTCATGCGGAAACAACAGGCGCAGGTCCTTGTGGATCCCCAGGATGTGGCCCGCACGATCCAAAGCATCGCGCTCATCCGGTAGTGGCTCTCCTCCGCGATAGTGCGAAAGCGCGTCCAAGTCGCCCGGCGCATGGCCCAGCATCGTGAGGGCTTCGTCCGTTTCAAGGCCCCAGTGATCCAACGCCTGCATCACCATTTTCGCCAGGGCGCTTCGGTCATGGGCCGATACCTCTAAGTGCGCTGAATCCGTCATGCAGCCTCCGACTCCTTTTGCAGCCCATTTCGCCTGTTACGAAAACACCCCATGCTCGATCCGGTGGAGAACCGTTTCGACCATCTCTGCACCCTCATCCGAGTCCAGCAGATCGATTGGCGCCGACTCAAGAACCCGATTCCTCGCCCGCATCCAACGTTCCGCTTTTTCCGGATCCTCAAAGATCACAGCTGCCTTCTCCCGGATGCGGGCAACGCGTGCCTCAAACTCGCTTTTCTCTGCCACGGCTCCGTTCCTATGCTCGTGCTGACTCGGGGTTCCTTGAAGGTAGCACCAACCAGTAGGCATACGCTCCCAACGATCTGCCCACCGGAGCCACCTGGCGCCTCCGCCGCGGCGTGGCTCCAATGCCTCCACGTGCACCTTCCCCTTTACGAATACACGCCATGCTCGATCCGGCCCAGGATGGCCTCGACCCTGTCGGCGCCCTCCTCCGTCTCCAGAAGATTGATCGGGGCATCGCCGAGCACAAGGTTCTCCGTGCACATCCAGTCATCGACGATTTCCTGGGTGTCGAAAACCGATGCGGCTTTCTCGCGGATCCGGGTGATGCGCGCTTCAACTTCGCTCTGCTTGGCCATCGCTACCACCTGCCTGAGTACCCGTTCCGGACTTATTCACCACGGTAGCACTACCCCATGGCCTGAAGCCCTTCAGGCGATCGCTTCGATCAATCCGGAGTCGTCTTCGGTTGGGCGGTTCACGCGCGTTGAAACGGGATGATAGACCAAGGCATCCGGGTTCAGACGGACGGTCCCGGCTCGGATGGCCTCACGCTCCGTCCGTTCCGGATCAAGCCAGTCCCAGCGACACTCGGCATCCAGTACCAGCGGCTCGCGGTCGTGAATGTGCGCCAGACGCTCGGATGTGGGTTCGGTGATGATCGCGCAGCAGGCGCCGCCGTCGCTTGTTGTCTCCCAGATGCCCGCCATCATCAGGATGTCCTGCGGCGCGCCCTCGGCCAGGGTGATGTAGTACGGCTGCTTGCCGTCATCGGTCTTGCGCCACTCGTACCAACCATCGGCCAGCACGATGCAGCGCCGGCGGGCGAATGCAGACCGGAAGTACGGACTTGTGGCGACCTTTTCGGCGCGGGCGTTGATCGGCCGAGGACCGTCCTCCACCCGCTTCGGCCGAAAGCCCCAGAACATCGGCTGGAAGGCAGCGGATGTTTCGTCGCCGGCGCGGAATGCTTCGAGGTCCGTGCCGGGTGCAACGTTGTACCGAGGCGTGTCAAAGGTCTCGTCGACCGGCACCTGGAAGTACCGCATGCCGAGTTCACTCGTCGCGCTGTAGCGCGTCATACGTCCGCACATCCCATCGATTCCTATCGAAAGGGCATGCCCTTTGGCATCGCCTCTATGCACCCGACCGTGTTCCTTAATGCCGCTATTCGTTCAAATTGACCGGCACTAGGAGCAGTTTTCCGTGAAGCGGAGAACATTCACCTAGGGCATTTGATCTCGTACGCAAGCGTAACCCTCACCGGCCGAGGGACTTCGCGGCTTTGGGCATCCCAAGCGTTTCCTTGACTAGACTCGCCCTTGACGGCAAGCCGTGTCCCCACCTCGCTCGCCTCAAGCATGACCGCGAGGAGGCAGCCCCATTGTCATTACTACATCAGGATGTTTGATGTCCCCCTCAACTACGAGTTCGGCTAACGCTGCCCGAGGAAGAGCGGCTCGACGACATCGTTTGGGGGGCACTGCGGCAAAACGGCAGGACAGCACTGGTGCCCGCGAAGCACGTCAGTAACGTTCGGTATCCCGCACTGTACGAACCGTATCAACGGCGGTTTCCCGCATGGCCGGCAAGCTCTGTCGCAAGTCGGCACGTGAACGAAATCTCGGGGGATCCCCGGCAGGTTGAACCACACGCGCGACGGGCCGACCTCGACGCAGGATGCATACCTCCTCGCCCCGCTCCACTTCTTTCAGAATGCTGGACAGCTGTTCTCGCGCGTCGCGGACGTCAATCTCTTTCATGTGGCCCCAGACCCTAGGAGTTAGGTAACGGAGGATTCTATATCGCACGAGCAGGTTCCCCTGTTTCGTGCCCGGGAGTAGCTGAATACCGTGTACGGTGGGGCCACGCAGGACGAATAGCATGGCGATTACGATCCATTCGAACGCGTGCACCACACCCCAGATCCAGCGAGCGCTGCAGAAGCGCGGCCGAGCGTGAACGAGCCCGAACTGGCCCGGCGCTACGGGATTACCCGCATAACCGAGCGTAAGCGGCGCTACCGCCGGGACGTGGAAGCCGGTCCCATTGCCCAAAGCGACTGCATACCACTCTGATGATCCGGCCCAAACGGCCCCAGACCAACGGTATGGCCGAACGCTCCAACGGGCGCATCGCCGACCTGCTGCGCACCCGCCACTTCGACTCCGGTCTGCACCTGGACGACGCCCTCTGCGGCACTACCAGAGGCTGTACAACCATCACATCGGGTAGAAGGCGCTTGGCATCGGACACCGGTGGAAACCCTCAAGGCCTGCCAGCATGAACGTCCCGATTTATTTCCAATAACGTGTATATGACCACGCGAGACCTGACACTTACTCCTCCCCAACAGCAAATTGCACTCCGAAAATGCCGAGGGGATGATCGAAGCACCGAGGCATGAACCGATGGTCGTTCCGCTTGCGCACGAAGCGCTCCAGCCTTCGAAATCTCATTCCACTCCCGCGCCTAAAACGACCTGTGACATCCAAGTCCCGATCCGCTAACGTCCGTCAGTGAACAATGCATGGAATCCCGAAGGCTCGATATCATCGTGCCCCAAGCCATCCCGTAACAGAGAGGACGCATGGACGCGCCTTTTCCTAGCAGCGACTTTAGGCCACTAACTCATCAAGCCTATCTTGGGGCGTACCTACCCGGCACAGGAGGCGATCACACCATCCCGGGAGAGTCCCGTTGATTTCGTCTACAGACCCGTGGGCTCAGTACCGAGCCATCGAATCGCCCCCCGAGCACATCGACGGCAGGGCCCAGTTGGCCGGGTATGTACTCTTCCCAATCCCAGCCACCGCCACCGGGCAAGTCGCTCACGGGGCGATTGTCGCTCGTACCATCGAGCGCATACTCCAGCAATACGGGCATCGTTTCACGGTCGAACACACGCACCTATTGACCTGTTTGTGCGATGAAATTCGTCAACTCCATGAGCACTACGTCGCTCATGATCCGCACCGGCCCTACTACGGTCTGGGTACATCGGGGAACATATTCTCTGCTCTCCATGATCACGACGCTCAACATCGCGACGTGGATGCCCTGAGATGCTGGCTCCTAACAGCGCTCTACACCTATGGTGCATCACCGGAACAGCGCGGCGTCCCGCAGTTCATCAAGCGTCTGGCAGCACACATATCCGCTACCAAGGAATCTACATCCACTACTCGCCAGCTCCACGCTGCACTCGCAGCACACGGTGCGATTCCGCGAGCCGATGCCAACATCTTGGCCGATACGTTGAATTTCCAAAAGAATCCTGCCCGAACCCTTGCCTTGCAGTCCCTGGAGGCCATCCCGTCAAGAACTCCCATCGAGCCACAGGCCCTTCGTTCGATCGAAGCCGTGCAGACGCCGGACCATGCCCGACAGGATCAACCCAACGACTTGGCGCATCCTGCTGAACGGCTGGAAGACAACATACTGCAGGAGTTGCCCGCCCCCGACAGTCGTCTGCGATTTGGTGCGCACTTGATACCCGACACAGACGCCAGCCTCTCCGCCGAGGAGGCTAGGCTGCTCTACCACGCCCTCACCCAAGGGCTCAAACGTCGATTGCATACCCGCGAAGGGGTCATCGACTTCGTTCTCGCCCTGATACTGACCACCTCGCGCTGTGCGTCAACGGTCATCGGCGCACTGAAAGCATTCCACGCAGACCCTCTGGACGGAACACCCGCCCCCGGCACCACCCTTAAACTCACGGACACGTACTGGGAATCCCTCAGAGATAGTGAAGTTGTCTACCCGACCGTCGAAAGCGTTGTCGAGTGGCAGGCAGACCACTACCCCAATCTCCGGCTTCCATATCCCAGCGACATATCTCGGTTGTTTTCGCTATTTTTGAAGTCGGACTACGACCTCGACAAAATTAGCAAACCTGCTCTCGAATCCCGAATTCGGGAACACTCCTCAACCGTCGCAAGAATTAGCCAAGTCCGAATCCGGAGAACGCTCCCCGTGCTTCTCTATCAAGCCTGCGGCCACCCACGAACTAGCCAACTGGTTGCAGGGACGAATGGTTTTATTTCCGCGGCACCACTTAGCTACTATGCCCCTTTGCATGAGACCATCGTCAAACAGTACGCGGCCGCTCTGGACTTTGCAGACATAACGGTTCGCACAAACGTAAACTATGCTGCGTTCCGCACCGGAGCTCCCCGTGCGGCCATCAATATCGATTTTCTCCGTGATCGATTGCATCAGACGCAAAAACGCGTCCAGGAAAGCCGTCCAAAACGCCGTACCCTCGCGAGCGCTATTACGTGGCTAACTGAACTGATGCGCCATACAGCTCTGATGTTCGCAGCCGCCACAGCCCATCGAGTGGGGTTCGGCTTGTCCCAATTCCGGATCAGCCATATCGTGGCATATTCCGATCAATCACCCGGGATTGCCTATATCGCCGACAAGCGCACTAAGGGTGATGACCGAATCGCAGTACTCCCTCGACCTGTTCTCCACCAGATCGATCACTTGGTCTCATTGCTCGGATGGATTCGAGACGAACTCCGGATTTTCGGCACTGAACGGGAAAAACAGGCCGCACACTTCATCGACCAATCACTCAGCGGCAAATCCCCCCTGTTTTTTTCCCTCGACCCCAACGATCTTAGCCCACGGCTTCTACGCGCAGGAGATCTAGAACAACACACACAAATCCCCATAGAAATCGGGCGACTTCGTCATCTATTCGCCACTCGGATGGAAGAACTTGACGCCCCGCCTTGTGACATACAACAGCACATGGGACACCGCCACCTCGGTGAACCCTATGATGTAATCGACCCCGACGCACCTTACTCGTTCGCGGTGCGATTCGCGCCGTTCATCGAACGCTACTTGACAGACCTTCGGCTCGAGGTCGTGTCGACCAGCCACAAATTGGAGGAAACCCGATCGACGTGTGACAACCTTACGGTCAGGGCGTTCTTTCAGACGTCGAACCTTGGTCGATCAGGGTCCGCATCGCCCGGCCCCAAAGCCGATGACGATGACGATGACGATGAGAATAATTTCCCCATCTCGAACATCCAGCCAGACCACTTACGTGCATACCGGATCACACGGGCGCTTGAAATGGTGCTCATTGGACTGCTCGAAAGCAGCGATCCGGAGCAGTTGGAGTCGCCCCAGGCCCAACAAGCTGCGGTCTTGCTCTGCGTCATTTGGGGGCTCACCACGGACCCCGAAATGCTCAGCCGATTGCTTGATGAGGGCCATTTACGGCGAATACCAGGGGCGCCGCACGTCGCAGCTCTGATGCTTCCCCGTCTCGATGCAACCCAGGGGGTCCAGCTGCTTTCCGCGAAGCAGGCAACCGTATTTCGACTCGCCCAGACCGGAGACCACAGGCACTTAGCGAGTGATACCGGTCTCAAGGCCCTCCTCAGCCACGCGCCCGCTCGTGAAATACTCGGGCGAGGGGTCCGCCTAAAACAGATATGCTGGACCGCGAGCATGGCGCGCAGACTTACGGCTCCCGGAAATCGTGCCGCTTGGGAACGCGGAGCTCTGAAGGTGACCGGCCCACGAAGCAACCGACTCCTCGCCATGATCACGGGCCTACGAGTCACCCCTCCGGTCGAACCAGATCTGCCAACCGCCGGGCGCACGCCCTCCCGGGTCCGGACGGGCGCGGGTCCATTCGATGACTTCGTCTCCATGCGCATAGCAATCCGTCGATGGCGCGACGACCAAGTACCCCACCGCGTCCAAGCCGTGATCAAAGCCGCGGACCAACTGACCTCAATATCGCCCGCCGGCTCCATTCCGCTGCTCCTGGCCCGGGCAATCCGTCATCACATGACGACCGCCAAGCGTGCTCGAAAAATTCGCGCCTCTACCACCTATCAGTATGTCACCCAACTCAGTAACGCCGTCGAACTCGCGTTTGTTAGCGACCCGAGTGAAGATCCCCGGGACTCTACCGAGCTGATCCTCACTCACGTCTGCAGCGACCTGCGGAAGATGAAACCGGTCGCTTGGGTCCTGCGCCATAACCGCGATCACCCAGAGGACATCCCACGCGAAGTCCAGGCACTCCTGGCGGACGCTGGGGAGCTTGGGATAACCAATGCTCGCGCCGGCGATCCCATCACAGGGCCGGAGTCAGAGCGGATACTCGAGTTTCTAACTCCCGCGCCCTCACTGCAGTTGCCGGAGCGAATGAATCCCGCTCCACGGGTCATCCACTATGCAGCAACGCTACAGGCTACGTATATGCTCCGCACCGGCGAGCTAACAACTCTAACCACTGATGCCCATCTCATCACTCCCCATCGGTCTTGCTTATGGGTCCATCCACGTCGCCATCAAAAACTCAAATCCGTCGCATCGAAACGCCTTGTTACAAACTCTTTAGACATCGAAAAACGACGGGAAATGGACGATTTGTATACCCGCATGACAGGGCCAGAAGCGGAACCCAGCGCTGCACGCGATTTGCTCCCAATCCCTCAGAATCGCACGCCGCTAGACTGGCAACGGCACTACCATTCGACGTTCTCACACGTCGGAGCTCAGCTGTTCGAATCTGATGGACCGCCACCCTTTCGCTGCCACAGCTATCGACATTCGTATGCGACCCACGCCGGATACGCGATCCTACCTTCACATTTTCCGGGGCTAGAGCTACATCTACCGCGCGACTCCTCTCCCACGGCCACCGTTTCTCGACTATCACTGCGCGCACAATATCGATACATCTCGCGGCAGTTGGGTCACGGGCATCCTTGCACAACCCTCGAACACTACGATCACTCCATCCCTCTGATGACAGATGTATCACATGGCTGGTCCGAGCCCAGCAACCGATTCCTCGCAGCGTTGGTAGGGAGAAGCCCCGGGGCCTTATCGCAGGCCATGCTGCGCAAGAGGCGCGCCAAGCAGCCTGAACATGCCGCAGTCATCGGAGCACTACGCTTGGATTCCCTGGAATCCGACTGGACAGTCCGTGAGTATCCAGAAGAGCCGAACGGTCCAATCCAGGCCACCACCGACTATTACCCACCTTCGCCCATGGGCAATAGCGCCAGGCACCGCCTGATGCAATTTCTTTACACAGCCATCAGCCTACGGGAGGGCCGCTCGGATGTCGAAATCGCCAGCGCTCAGGACAGGACGGTCGGTCAAGTCTCGGCGGACCGGTCCACCCTACATTCGATCGATCAAACCCTGCGCCTCAATGTGCTTAGCGGTAGCGTTCCTGAAAGGCGGAAAAGCCGCACAGAATCCCTCATTACGATTTTTCCGGACCTATGCCAATTGCCACGAGACAAGCTCGCCTCGCTGAGCTTGGAACTCATGACTTCAAAGCCGGACGCTGACCAAATCGTGAGACGATTCCTTCCACAGACTTCAATGATCCCAAAAATTGGACAAGTCCGCCGCAATCTTCTTATCCTAGCGACACAGTCGTATCTCACCACCACCCCATAATCCGGAGGAAGAAGTACATGGATGTACGAGAAAACCGAAATTCGATCGAGGTAAGGATTGAAGCAATCGAACGTCGAACTGCCCACTCCCTTGCCGTGCAATTTCTGCATGATATTCAGCCTATGCGCCTGAGTGCCGACGAAGAGCCACAGGAGACATTAATCAGGCGAGATGATGTGCACGTGACCCTCATATTCGTGTTCCGGGATCGCGCTCATATAGAGCCTTTTCGGAATGCGCTATCCGCGCAAGTCGGAATGCTGCGGAATAAGCTTGCATCAGCGAGCGCACGCGACAAGAAACAGCTCCGAAGATCGATAGAGAAAATGACGGTCGATGGTCTGCCCGCGAACGATAATTACGTCCTAGAGCGACCATTCATACCGAAGCCCGAGGGAGAACCCGCCACTCTAAAGGTTGAGGAACCGAAAGTACGATTCAAGATCACTGCTAATCTTTTCCCCAGGCGAGCACTCCCCCTCCCAAATACTCGCAGGATCGACACAGAAGTAAAAGGATGGGCGGCAGAACTACCTCTCGGCTTTACACACGGTGGAGGAAAAAAGCTGGATTGGCTACAGCCGAGAGATGAGGTGCAGGTGCTAGAGGCTCTTTTGGCGGCGCTTGAGCTGCGTCTGCAGGAACTTAGGCGTGATCTCGCAACAGCTGGTTTTGAAGACGACGGATAACCATGTAGGGAACGGCGATTACGTCATTCTTGCGGGAGACGGGTGGACCTTCATCAAAATGGCTTACCGCGATGCCGTGGTTGAGAGCGGACAGCATTGCTTAACAGCTCGGCGCCCTGATCGGGGTCATGCAAGCGTTTCTGGCAAAGAGTAACTCGTGCTGCGTCCACTGCCCGGGTTCTTCTTCAACGCGCCCCGGCCCACCAGGTCCGCAATATCCCGCTGTGCCGTGTCCTGCGAACACTTGGCCATCCGGGCCCAACGCGAAGAGGTCATCCCGCCTTCGAACCCATCCAGCAAGCGATTGAGCACCTTGATCTGTCGGGCATTGAGCGGCTCGGTGGCGAACCGCTCCCAGAATTGTGCCTTGAACAGCACGTGCTCGAGTGCATCCTGAGCGCTGTCCAGCGAACGCTGCAGGCAGCCCAGGAACCATTCCAGCCACAGGGTGATATCCAGGTCTTCCTGTTTCTGGGTCCGCTCCAGGATCGCGTAATAGTCGCTGCGTTCCCGAAGGATCTGCCCGGACATGCTGTAGAAACGTTCCGCCGAACCATCCGCTCGTGCCAGCGCCATATCGGCGATCGCCCGCGCGATACGCCCGTTTCCATCCTCGAACGGGTGAATCGTCACGAACCAGAGGTGAGCCAGCCCCGCCACCAATAGCGGATCCAGCGGTCCAGGTGTCTTGAACCAGGAGAGGAAAGCGTCGACCTCCCCCGGGATTCGTTCGGCCGGTGGCGCGGAGAAGTGCACCGTCTCCCGGCCAACGGGACCCGACACCACATCCATCGGCCCTTCTTCGTCATCCCGCCAGCGCGCGACCGGAATCCGCGTCATTCCGCTACGTCCCGTCGGAAACAGCGCCGCGTGCCAGTCGAACAGCCGATCCACTGTCAGTTCACGGTCAAAGGCCTTCGTGGCATCCAGCATCAGTTCGACCATGCCGTCGACATCCCGCCCTGAAGCGACCAGTCCCCCGGCCTTCAGCCCGAGGCGACGTGCCAGGGAAGAGCGCACCTGATCGAGGGGGAGCCGTTCGCCCTCGATCGCGCCGGAATCCACGATATCCTCCGACAGCATCCGAAGCGACGCTTCCTCGCGCAGCGCGAAACCCAACCCCTGCATCCGCCCGAGCAGCCGACCCTGCTCGCGCGCGGCCGCGGCCAGCATCGGCGCGATATGTTCCGCGTCCCACTGCCAGTGGGGCCAACCGGTCAACTCCCAGATATATAGCACGCCAATCTCCGCATAATATGCGGAGATTATGCGGATCTTTCTCCGCATTTCCAAGCGTATGCGGAGTGCGGCGGATGCCGAGCGCATCTGACGCTGTAGGTCTTCTTCGACGGCCAGAGTAATTGTCGTTAGATAGATGCCCGCGTCCAATGGGCACCGCACGGCGAGTGATCAGGGCACAACGAGTGCCATGCGCCTTTGCAGCTCGAGGGCGTTTTCGGATGCAATCCTGCGAAACGTGGAACGGATGCGGGTGTCATCCGACACGGTTTGCCAGTACCCGATCGCGGCGTGACAAGTGGCGACCCACGCACCATGTTCACGGGGCAATGGCAGGGCGGGCTCGAACGTCACGCGCGGCAACTCGCCACCCGGGAGCGGCGCGTAGGCCATCGGGAGCATGTCGTAGACCGGGCACAGGACAAGCCGACCGCCCTCCGGTCGAAAGGCGAGATTGCCCAGGTGCATGTCGTTATTGGCAATCAGTCTTCCGAACCAGGTGATGTGACGGATGGCTGCAACCGCCTCCGGCGCCAGCAGACGCTTGTCGGCGAGTCCCTGGGCGAGGGCGTCCCATGCCAAAGGCGCATGGCCAAGCAAGGCCGCGTTCACGGTCTCCAGCGTCACCACCGGGCTGCGGCCGAACAGTCCGTTACGATCGAAGCGCTCGATCTCCAGGAACGTGCGACCCTGTTGCTGGAGGATTCGGCTGGGCGGACTCTGCACGCCGGGGAGCGCCGCGACCGCCTCCAGAGCCAGATGCTCCGCCACCAGCAGATCGGACCAGCGCTGCACGGTCGCGGACTCGTCCGCACCCGAAAACTTCACGATGACGTGCGGACTATGACTGCCCTGCAGGTCCCGAAGGGCGGTGAACTTCGGGAACTCACCCGCAGCACTGGAGCCCGCAAGACCCAGCGAGATGGCCTCCTCCGCCGCCTTCACATACATCCCTTCGATTTTATCCGCCCCGAGAATCGGAGGGGGATCCAGGCGGGCCTTCTGCCAGCCCTTGAATGCGACATCACCAACGACCAGGTTGCCCGGGAGATCGGACCCCACACGACTCAGAACCCAGAGGATATCGTCGTCACTCCAGGCATCTGGATTGGGTGACACCCCGAGCGTGTCTTGCAAGCGATGCGCCAGCTGGCGCCCGAGGTAGCCCTGGGGGCGCATATCGTACAAAGGGTATGGCAGACCGGCCCACCATCCTTCGGGGGTCTCGTCGTCATCTTCCAAAGGCCAATCCGAGCCACCGAAGTCGGCATGGCAGCCCTGTGGCTGGATGGGCGAGAGCTCCGTGAGCTCGTGCGGCTGGCCGGCTTCATCAATCACACGGATGGGAGTGGGCGCGAAGTCGCCTCGCAGCGCTCTGCGCAGAGCGTAGCGAGTACGCCGGGCCCGCCCGGCCGCAAGCACGGGCTCGGGCGTCTCCTGCAGCAGTCGGTGAAGGGTGGGGACCGACAGCCCCAGCTCGCGGGCAAGATCGGCTGCACGCACCGGGGCGAGTCTGGCAAGCGCCAAGCCGAGCTGCTGATGCGCTGCCTCTCGCTTGCTCCTCATCCGAACCTTCCAATTGAAATGATTATTGAGAAGATACTACATCATTAAAGGTCTGATATATAACCCTTCGATTTCTCTCCCAAGCATTTGGTGAAACGATTCTATGGACGAACCCGATCCTGGACGGGACAGGTCTCGGCTCGCCCAGTTTGTGACCGGATTTGTGACAAAAACGGGGCGATACAAGCTCGGGACTCAAGGCTCGATCCCGGAAACGCACCATGACCGACTCCCCCACCCTGTCGATGTACTCTGCCCTGCAGCGGGCCTTCGATCATTTCAACGAACAGCTTTTCGACAACGAACTGCCGCCCTGCCTGATCACGCTGCGCAGCTCCCGCCGGCAACGCGGCTACCACCACGCCGAGCGCTTCATCTCCGGTGACGGCACGATCATCCACGAGCTGGGTGTTCATCCGGGGTACTTCACCCTGAATCCTCTGGAGGTCGCGCTGTCCACGCTGGTGCACGAAATGGTGCATCACTGGCAGGAATGCTTTGGCCGACCGAGCCGCTCGAACCACCACAACCGGGAGTGGGCCGGCAGGATGGAAGCGATCGGTCTGGTGCCGAGCGATACCGGCCTGCCGGATGGCAAACAGACCGGACGCCGGGTCACGCACTACATCCAGCCCGACGGTCCGTTCGCCCGGGCCTGCTCGGACCTGCTGGCCACCGGGTTCGAACTGCCCTGGTTCGACCGGCATGCCCCCACCGATCCCGAATCGGTTGCCCAGGTGCAGGAGGCCCTGGCCGAACAGGGGCTGGCCGTGACCAGCGCCCCCGCGCCGGCCGAGACGATCGCGATACCCGACGATACCGAAAAACCGGCGGTGTTCGCGCCGCCCGCGCCACGCCCGGATCCCCGTGTGCGCATGAACTGCCCGACCTGCGAGGCGCGGGTCTGGGCCCGACCGGAAACCGAGGTTATCTGTGGATCGTGCATGGAGCCGATGAGCCATCTCTCCGACGAAGCAGGCTGACCCGGCCGGCGCCGGATCAACGAACGGGCATGCCGAGAATGGCCGCGACTACTCGCTCCTCCGCCGAGCTGTGAAGCGGGAGGGTGGCAAACGCCTCCAGCACCTCGGGTCCCAGTTCGGCCTCCGCCTCAATGAGATCCTTGCGCAGGTCCCGCAGGCGCAGAAAACCCCGGCGCTGCTGGGTCAGGCGGCGATACCAGTAGGGACGGATAAGCTCCAGCCAGCGATTGGCGAGTGCCTCCCAATCCGGCTCGCCGCCCGTCAACGTCTCCGGCTTTTGCGCCAGCAGATTGCGCAGATCGAGGTAGGCGTCGAGTCGTGTCTGCTCCCTCTGGCGAGCCGCCTCCTCGCAAAAGCCCTTGAGGACCTCGGCCATCTCCTGCAGGGCACGTTGCTTGCGCAGCGGCAACTGCGCCCGCTCGGCCTCCGGGAGGCGCTCGGAAAAGTGCGCCAGCCATCTCGCGGCCGGCTCGTCGATTTCACCATTGGGTGGATCGGGCGCCAGTCGCTCGCGAAGCGCGGCGGCCACTTTGTCCAGTGAAGTCGCGGCTTCGGCATCCGGGCCGGAGAAGAAGAACCAACGCGGTGCGCGGTCCGCACTGCCGGCCAGGCAGAAGAAGGCCCATACCGTGTCGCTGGCCACCACGCTGACCCGCGAAAGGACCCGCACGGAGCGCTGACGGTAATACTCGTAGATTTCGGATTCGACCAGCGCACCCGCGCCTTCCACCAGTCCGCGCACTGCGGCAAAGGCATCATGCGGTTCGGCTTCCTCGATGGAGCGAGCGGTACGCTCGTATTCGCGGATCAGGGTGTCAGCGTCAACGCTATCCCGTGACCGCTGTTCCAGGTCTTCCGGCAACGGGAGATTGGTCCCAAGAAGTTCCGTCACCGCATCGGCCCGGTCCAGGAAGCGAGCATCGGCACTGAGAGCGAACTCCTCGGCATCCCGAGGCCACCAGACCTCGACCTCGGCATGGGGACTGTCGAGGCGATCGACGCGCCCAGTTCGCTGTTCGGCCACGCGTATCACCGAGGGCATGTCGAGATGGACCAGCGCCGAGGCCGCCTGCAGGTTCACCCCCTCGGACAGACTATCCGAACACAGCGCCACGCCGGCCTGCTCGTCGTCACCCGGCCGAAATGCACGGAGCACCGCCTGGCGGCTTCGCTCGTCGCTGCCCGTGGCCTGCCAGATCTCGACGCCCGGCAGCCGCTCTTCGAGCTGGGCGCTCAGGGCCGCGATGGTAATCAGACGGCTGTCGAAAGCCAGCACCCGTTCGTGGCGCGCCGCCAGTCTGGCCAGATGGGCGACCTTGGCGTGCTCCCGCGCCGGACTCATGGCGCGCACCTCGTCCAAGACCTGCGAGAGGATCCGGTGATCGTGCGCGTGGGCTGATGCCCAGGCGTCCGCATCGGTAAGCCACGCAGGCAAGGGCACGCCCAGCCGGTTCTCGGGCACACGCCCGGGTTGCTTGAGCTTGCCCAGGACATCTCCTGTATCGGCGGACTTGGCGTAATGCTCCAACCCGAACTCGGCCCGAGCCACCGTCGTTCCGCACAGGTGCTCGACCAATGCCGCACGCGAAGACCGCAGGGCCGCCATGACCCGGTAGCGGACCAGCTTGTGCGCCCCGAGCAGCAGGTTGTCACGATACTGATCCTCGGTGAGCCCCTGCTGCCGTTGTACGGCGCTCAGCTCCAGGACCACCGGAATCTGGACCACGCCAAAGAGCTGATCGAGAAGCCCCCGGATCCGACTGGCGCGTTCACGGTCGGTAGCCGGTTCCCCCAGGGAATAGCTGTACGAGCGGTGCTCCGGATACCGGCAGGGCCGCCCCGAGTGATCCCGATAGGCCTCGGGCTCGCGATCAATCAGCGCATTGAACATGCGCTTGGTACGGCGAATGGTGAATGTACGGATCTCGTCCCGCAGCCGGGCGGCCTCATCGTCGCCCAGTCCGTGCCAGCGACCGGGACGATTGACCCTTTCCAGGGCTTTCAGCGTGCTCGGCTGCAGGTTGTCGGCGCCGAGGAGATCCGCGATCCGGACCAGGTCATCGACATTCCGGTTGATCGGCGTAGCGGTAAACAGCAGCACGTCATCGGCAAGATGGTTGGTAAACAGCCGCCGTGTCCGGCGCGAGCGGCGATTGTGGAAGTTGTGGCACTCGTCCACGGCCAGCAGGCGCGCCCGCCTCAGGGCATCATCCAGCTGCCATGCCTTGCGGCTGCCGTGACTGAGCAGGCCAACCGAAAAGACATCCAGCGCGGTGTCGGCCCGGGAGGCCTCCCGCTCCCACTCCTCCACGACCGTCGATGGTGCAATCATGACCGAGCGGGGCATCCCGCCCGCCCCCTGGATCCGCGCCTGCTGCGCCCGCAGGAGATGCGCACCCATGCGCGTCTTGCCGGAACCCGTCGCATCCGCAATCAGCACCGCAACCTGACGATCCAGCAGATACAGCGCCTGTGCGATCCCCTGACGCTGGGCCGGCCACAGCGCACGGAAGGCCTCGCGGTCGACCTGCTGCAGAAAACCCTTCGCCCAGTCACCCTCCAGCAGCTCCCCGCAGGCGCGGGCCAGCGCATCACGCCACCCGACGACATGCAGCAGACGCTCGAGCAGCGCCAGAAGCGCATCGGTGTAGTCATGCCCAAGCGACCAGAACTGCTCGGCCAGCGCCGCCGCCTCGCGGTAACGCCTCGGTTCACCCGTTGCAGTGAACCGCGCATTCGCCTCGTGCTGACGCTCCAGCCCGTTCTTGCTGAAGTTGCTCGAGCCCAGCGTTACGGCCCCCGCCCCGAGATAGATCTTGGCGTGCAGCGGCCGCTGCGTGTCGGGCCAGTACCGTGCCTCGACGGCGCCCTCCCGGAGCCGCTCCCGAAAATGAATCAGCCGGGCCGACAGGCGCAGGGAGATCCCTCTATCCAGCCAATACTGCTCGACCTCTTCGGGAAAACTCGACGCCTTCAGACTGCGGTGACCACCCTCCCCTGCACTCGGCTCGTTACCAAAAAGAACGCGAAGCGGCCGAACCTCCCCCAGATCCGCCTCCAGACGGATGAGCTCTTCCAGTGCCCCGTAGCCCGCCACCACCAATGGCGAATCCGCAGACACCAGGTCCGCAATCACCCGCTCGCGCACCGTCCGCCCGTCGACATTGAGCGGGAAACGATCCGGCGGTGGCCAAAGGACCTCCACATCCACCTCTCGCGACTGATCCGGGAAGTCGCTGAAGAGGTCAGCGGTGCTACTGGCAACGGGGAAGGGATCTTTTGCGCTCATGACCACCTCGGGGACAACTCCAAGACTAGCGCACGTGACACGCATCAGGCATGCGCTAGAAGGCCACTCAGACGCGCCAAGCCTGTGCCAGCTTCCGTGACAGTAAAAGCCCTTGCCCCCTCGTCTGTGACACTCCCATTCGCGACAAAAGCGGGGCGATACAATCCCGGAACTCAGCGCTCGATCCGAGAACACGCAATGACCGACTCCCCCACCCTGTCGATGTATTCCGTCCTGCAGCGGCCTTCGATCATTTCAACGAACAGCTGCCTGTCTGATCACGCTGCGCGGCCCCCGCCGGCAGCGGGGCTACTGTACACATCCCCGGATTAGATCCACGCCACAGACCCGCGCCGTGGCCCGAACAGTCTGGCCATGGTCGACCACCAAACGGATCCTCCGCTCTCGACCACGGGGGCCCATTAAGGCATTTTGATGAAGGTTCACGGGGCGTCCTCCTTGGAATCGCTCAGTCGGCAAACTCAGCATCCTTCGGAGTCGTCCCGTAGACCACCTATTGGGAGATCACATCTAGTTCCAGCCGCTAGCGGGCACTCGTACCCCCCCTGTCGGCTCCCCAGCAGGGGACTTATTTTTGGTGCCTCGCGGCCTCCCAGACCCGCTTATCCACCACGAACGTCCGCCACATCCGAAAATCGAGTTGACAGTTCTACGCCCGAGCCTCACGCAAAATGTCGCGCGCAGTCGCGATGAAGTCGAGATTGTGAGGACGCTCCCGGTCTGCACGGCGCATCGTGATGGCAAGGTTGCTCCACAGACCGTCGTGACCAAGCCGGACACGACGGGTCGCGACACGCTCACTCTCTCCCCCGTTGAGCCCCGCCTCCAGCTCGGGCAGGGCCCAATCCGGCAAAACCGCCACACCACGGCGGCTCGCTACCAGTTGCAGCAGCATCGCACTAACCTCGGTCGTCCGGCGCGGGACCGTCACCCCGGCCGGGTGCAGAAAGCGCCGATAGATATCCAGACGCTCCTCGCTGACCGGGTAGGTGATCAGCGTCTCCCCGCGCAGATCCTCAGGCAACACGCAGGGCCGCTCGGCCAACCGGTGGCCGGCCGGCACCACGAGCAGGTTCTCGTACTCCATCAGGTGTACCGACTCGAGTTCGGGATCATCCACAGGGTCGACCGCAACGGCGACATCCACGTCACCGTTGCGCAGGGCGTCCAGTGCCGTGAATCCATGGCTAAGGGTAAGATCCAGCTCCACCTCCGGCCAGTGCCGTCGAAAGGCACCTACCGCCGGCATCAGCCACTGAAAGCAGCTGTGGCACTCCAGCACCAGAAACAGTCGGCCACGTCCGCCGTCGCGGATCTGCACGACATCACGCTGCGCGGCGGTGACTTCGGGCAACACCCGATCAGCCGCCTGCAGTAGCCGTTCTCCGGCAGCCGATAACCGCACCGGACGCGTTCGGCGTTCGAAGAGGGTCACACCCAGTCGGTCTTCAAGCTGGCGCAACTGATGCGACAGTGCCGACTGAGTTACGCAAAGGCTATCAGCTGCGGCAGTCACACTCCCCAACCGCACGATCTCGCAAACCGCCCGCAGATGCCGGAGCTCGAGTACTCCCGACAGATCATGAGTGGCATTCATGGTGTCCGTGAAGAAATATCGTTTTACTCATGCATCAAGCATGACGAGACTGGGCGCCGTGTTCAACCCGGAGTCTATAGATCCATGATCACCACCCATAATCTTGGCTTTCCCCGCATTGGCGCCCGCCGCGAGCTGAAGACGGCTCTTGAGCGTTACTGGAGCGGCAACATCAGCCGCGATCAACTGGAAACCTCGGGCCGCGAGTTACGGCAGCGTCATTGGGCCTGGCAACGCGAAGCTGGCATCCAACAGGTCCCGGTCGGCGACTTCAGTTTCTACGACCACGTGCTCGACATGATGCTGACGCTGGGCGTTCTGCCGGAGCGCTTTCATGCCGCAGCGGCCGAGCACCCGCTGGACCTAGCTTTCTACATGGCTCGCGGTCGTTCCCACAACGATGCGTTGCCCGATGTGCCGGCGCTGGAGATGACCAAGTGGTTCGACACCAACTACCACTACCTGGTCCCGGAGCTGACCCTCGAACAAACCTTTGCGGCCATTCCGGACAGACTACGAACGGAGATCCGGGAGGCGCGCGAGATGGGTCTGCAGCCCAAGCCTGTCCTGCTGGGGCCGGTCAGCTTTCTGTACCTGGCGAAGATGAAGGATGACGGGGAGCCACTGGAACTGCTTGACCGGCTCCTCCCGGCCTATCAGGAACTCCTGGAGTGGATCAGCGCAGAGGGAGCTTCTTGGGTTCAGATCGACGAGCCCATCCTCACACTGGATCTGCCCGTCGAGTGGCAGTCGGCGCTAAGGGCGGCTTACGACCGTCTCCACCGCGGCGGGCCACGCCTCTTGCTCACGACCTATTTCGGTGGCCTTGGCAGCCAGCGCGACCTGGCACTGGAACTACCGGTAGCGGGGCTCCACGTGGATGCCGTGCGCGGCGCGATGGAGGTCTCGACCCTCGTGGCCCGGCTGCCGCAGGACAAGATTCTGTCGTTGGGAATCATCGACGGACGCAACATA
This sequence comes from Thioalkalivibrio sp. ALRh, assembly GCF_000381425.1. Taxonomy (NCBI): domain Bacteria; kingdom Pseudomonadati; phylum Pseudomonadota; class Gammaproteobacteria; order Chromatiales; family Ectothiorhodospiraceae; genus Thioalkalivibrio; species Thioalkalivibrio sp. ALRh. The sequence continues at coordinate 270,787 of NZ_KB906519.1, read as the reverse complement.
TGGGCCACCAATCTGGAGGCCGGCCTGGACACTCTGGAGCCCGCCGTCAGCAGCCTCGGCATTTCTCGCCTGTGGCTCGCGCCCTCCTGCTCGATGCTGCACGTGCCCGTTGACGTGGAACAGGAAACCGGCATGGACACGGAGGTACGCAGCTGGCTGGCCTTCGCGCGCCAGAAACTGGCGGAGCTGGCGATCCTCCAGCGCGGCTTGACCGAGGGACGCGCGGCCGTCGCCAAAGAGCTGGAACACAGTCGGCGCGTGCACAGCAACCGCCAGAACGCCGTTCGTACTTGCATTCCGCAGGTTCGGGAACGGGTGGCGGGACTGTCCCCGGATGACGCTCGCCGTGCCCTGACCTATGAACAGCGTGCACCGTTGCAACAACGCTCACTCGACCTCCCATTATTCCCGACCACCAGCATCGGTTCGTTCCCACAAACGCAGACCATTCGCCGGGTGCGCCGTGACTACCGCCGGGGTGAGCTAACCCGGGATGATTACCTGCGCACCATGCGCCAAGAGATCGCTCGCGTAATCCGCTTCCAGGAAGACATCGGCATGGACGTGCTGGTGCACGGTGAGCCCGAACGCAACGACATGGTGGAGTATTTCGGCGAGCAACTCGACGGGTATGCCTTTACCCGGCACGGCTGGGTTCAGAGCTACGGATCGCGCTGCGTGAAACCCCCCATCATCTACGGCGATGTGCAGCGGCCCAGTCCGATGACCGTCGACTGGACACGTTACGCCCAGTCCCTCACAAGCAAGCCGGTCAAGGCCATGCTCACGGGGCCGGTGACCATGCTGCAATGGGCCTTCGAGCGCGATGACCAGTCACGCGAGGCCACTGCCCTGCAGATCGCCCTGGCGCTGCGCGACGAGATCGCCGACCTCGAGGCCGCTGGCATTGGCGTGATCCAGGTCGACGAACCCGCGTTCCGGGAGGGCCTGCCGCTGCGTCGAGGCGAATGGAATCACTACCTGGAATGGGCTGCGCGCGCCTTTCGCGTCGCCACCTCCGGTGTAGCCGACGTGACTCAGATCCACACCCACATGTGCTACTCGGAGTTCAACGACATCATTGAGGCCATCGCATCCCTGGATGCCGATGTCATCACCATCGAGACCGCCCGCTCGGACATGGAACTGCTGGATGCCTTCGAGCGATCCATCTACCCCAACGAGATCGGGCCGGGTGTCTATGACATCCACTCTCCGCGCCTCCCCACGGTACAGGAGATGGTGACCCTTCTCGAAAAGGCGGCTCGCGGGATCCCGGTCGAGCGGCTGTGGGTCAATCCCGACTGCGGACTCAAGACCCGCAGCTGGGACGAGGTCCGTCCAGCGCTGGAGGCAATGGTTGAGGCCGCGCGCGCCATGCGTGACCAGCAGCCCGCAACCGAGAAGAAGTCACAGGCCAAGGCTTGACATGTAAATGCACTTGCGTATGATTCGCATTTAGATACGCAGCCCGGACAGCTGTGTGTCGCCGGGACGAAAGGTGACTTCCTGCCTTTGGTCTCTCCAACCTCCGTTAACATTGCCGCCGGATGGGTCATCCGGCGGTTTTTTTATGCCACTCTGGCACGAATGCATCCCAAACTCGCTCGACGATCGTCCCGACTATGCGTCGCACGGCGTGCATTCCCTAGGTGTGATCTCTCAATAGGTTGTCGCGCACGGTGTTGGTCCACTGGAACTCGGGCATTTGCCGGGGCTTTCGGCCACCGATGACCGTGGCTACGTGGTGGCACCGAAGCAACCCAAGCCGTCGAATTGCACAGTGCTGCCTGGCGTCCGCTAGGTGCGGTCCCACTTGCCCATGACCTCCGCGCTGAAGGTGACTACCGGGGTCACAGCTTGACCCGTAGTGGATGCCCAGCGACCTTTAGCAATACCGCCGCTACGAGTGCACCTTCTTCTCAGAACCCGCGTGCCGCCCTGCCAGCGCTGCGTTCACCACACAGATAGCCATCATCCACCTGTGCGATCCAGTCGAGCATATTGCGTCCACCCTCGCGACATGTGACGCACCCTGACCTGGGATCGCGGCAGCGAGATGGCCAGCCATAAGGTCTTCATCGCCGAAACGGATGTGAAGGTGTACTTCTATGACCCGCAGAGTCCTTGGCAACGCGGTACCAACGAGAATTCCAACCGCCTGCAGCGCGAGTACTTCCCCAAGGAGACGGAACTGGCCGGCTTCTCACAGACCGGCCTGGATGAACTCGCCCTCCGTCTGAATCGGCGACCGCGGAAAACCTTGGGCTTTATCTCCCCGGCGGATAAACTCACGGTCACTGTTGCGTCGGCCGGCTGAGCGCACCTCCGCCTTGTTGGCCCGGGAACTGAAGTGATGCATCCCTCCATCAGGGCCTTGATGGAGAAGGCTTCGGTGCAGCGGGTCTGCGATCTGCTGGAGGAAAACCGGGCCGGCTATTACGCGGCGCGGGCGCGGGCCGAACGCCCAAGCGTGCCCTGCGCCGCTGGCGCTCACCTCGAGCGGGTGTTCGCGGCTTCCGGGCGAACCTACGGCAGCCGGCGTCTGGCAAAAGCCTTACAGGCGGATGGCACAGCCGTGGGCCGTTACCGGGTGCGGACGCTGATGCGCGAGCGCGGCCTGCGGCCCGTCTGGCGGCGGCGCTTCGTGGCCACTACGCAACGCGACGACCGGGTCCCGGTCGCCGAGAACCATCTCAACCGCAAGTTCACCCCGGCCGGACCGAACCAGGCGTGGGCGTCCGACATTACCTATATCCCGACCGCCACCGGCTGGAGCTACCTGGCGGTCATCCTCGACCTGTACTCGCGCAAGGTCATCGGTTGGGCCCTCGATCGGCAGATGCCGGCGAGCCAGACCTGCGAGGCCCTGCGCATGGCGCTGGAGCAGCGCCAACCGGAGCCGGGACTGCTGCTGCACTCCGACCAGGGCTGCCAATACACCAGCGCCGCCTGGCGGCGGCTACTGGCCAGGCACCGGATCCAGGCGAGCATGAGCCGCCGGGGTAACTGCTGGGACAATGCCGTCGTCGAGTGCTTCTTCCTGAGCCTCAAGACGGAACGCGTCTGGCAGCGCCGATACGCGAACCACGGCGAGGCGCGGCGGGATTTCGCGGACTACATCGCGCGGTTCTACAACACCGTTCGCATCCACTCGACGCTTGGCTACCTGCCTTCCAGCGACTATGAGCATCCAACGGCAGCCAATCCACCTAACGCGGTATCCGGAATGACTTAACCACCAAATCCAACACCGGGGCTGCCCCTGATGCGACTGGCAACGCTCATCGAGATCCTACCTACGTCCCCCCGATTGTTTCCCAAGGTCGCCTCTTCTTCCATGATTTCTTCCGATACACGCCTATGGTTTCAAGAAAGTGTATCCTTGTCGTTGCAGATACGAAATATGAGCATTACCGCTGACTACGACGTCCTCTTCCGACGCGTCGTACAGGTCGTCATGCAGGCTAATTTGTCTACCTTCCAAGGTATTATTGCAAACCAAGAACCGGACATTCTGCATCTTTAGATTGTCGATGTTCGCTCGAAGATCATCGTCATCTTTCGCCTTGTTAAGGAGGCTTAGTCCGTCTCCACTCAAAACGACTTTTACCTGAATATTGTCGACACCTAATGCATTGACGTGGTTCTGTATGTTCCGCAGGACCATCGTATGCCGGTCACTGTCATCATAGTTCACGTCGTAGACCGCCTTATCTTCTCCATAGTCGTAAGTAACGGCAGACGCATTCCCCGAAAATATCAACGCCGTAGTAATCAACAGCAATGGAATAAAGAATATTGTTCTCATGCCTGTCTCCTAACTTATTTAGGTGTAAACGGAACTGGAGGTTCCCATTGTCGCCACTAAAGGGCCACTCCTCACTAGCTGGAGGACCGTTAGAAGAATAGACTGGAACTGGAGGATGTTTATTCCGGCTTATGAGTACCGACATCATTCGATAAGCGTAGGCTTTGTGGCCGCACCCCTGCTCCCGCATCAGGCGCCAGACCCGGTAGCGGCCCACGGTCACGCCTTCCGAGCGCAGCGAAAGACCCCATGCCAACGCCGGGGCAACCCTGATGCGATTCGCTGCGCTCACCCGCATCCTACGATGGGAGCTGGCGCTCGCTGGCGGGCGCGGCACGCCAGGGCCGAGGCCGCGCGCGCCAAGTGTAGTGGTCAAGTGATTTCTGACACCTCGATGGGTGTTTCGGCTGTCCCTTTTTTCGCTCGTAGGCGTTGGGCGACAGGTATCCCAAAGTCGAGTACCTTCGGCGCTCGTTGTACCGGTCTCCGGTCGGCGTTCGGAAGACGTAGAGGTCCAGCACGCCGCGGCGGTAGCCGCCGTTGAACCGTTCGATGAAGCCGTTCTGCATGGGCTGGCCTGGCTGGATGAAGCTCAGTTCCACGCTCCTCTGCTCGGCCCAGTCGGCGATCGCGGCCGAAACGAACTCGGGACCATTGTCGAGCCGGAGTTACTGCGGATAGCCCCACCAGGCCGCAATACGCTCCAGCACCCGGATCACACGGGGTGCGGGCAGATTCAGATCGGTCTCCACCGCCAGCGCTTCCCGGTTGAAGTCATCTACGACGTTGAAGGTGCGAAAGCGCTGTCCGTCCCACAGCGCATCCGACATAAAGTCCGCTGACCAGCACGCGTTCGGAGCTTCGGTCGATGCCAGAGGTCGTGGCTCCCGTGGTGGCAAGCGGCGCTTGCCCTTACGCCGCAGGTTCAGCTTCAGGGCGCAGTACACGCGCCAGACCCGCTTGTGGTTCCAGGGCATGCCCCGACGTCGGATCAGCTTGAACAGCTTGCCAAAGCCCCGCTCCGGATCGCGTTCCACCCGCTCCTGCAGTAGCGCGACCACCGCATCGTCCCGGTCCGGTTGCTTGCGATACCACACCACCGACCGCGCAACCCCGGCCACCTGACAGGCCCGGCGCTGACTCTGCCCATGCTCCCGCGTCAACGCAGTGACCACACAGCGCTTCTCGTCCGGGCTCGGAGCTTTTTTGGGCAATCACGTCCTTCAGGGCCGTGTTCTCCAGGGCCAGCTCGGCGTACATCCGCTTGAGCCGGTTGTTCTCGTCCTCCAGCTCCTTCAGCCGTCGAACGTCGGCCGCTTCCATGCCCCCGTATTTCGACTTCCACTGGTAGTAGCTCGCTTCCGAGACCCCGATCTCCCGACAGACGTCCTTCACCTTCCGGCCGCCTTCGACCTGCTTCAGCGTCTGGACAATATGGCTTTCCGTAAACCGACTCTCGCGCATCTCGGCCTCCTTGGGCTCTAGTGTGCCCGGAGACCCCCAGTTTTCAATGGGCCAAATTTACGGGAGGGCGACAATCAGCGGGCCGTGTCCTGCCCCATCAGATACTCGGCCAAGACCCGGTAGGCCGGCAGCGAGGTTGCATCGTTAGCCGCGTTGGTCGCCAACGGGTGGGAGGCCAACCGCACAATTACCATCTCTGCGGACGGGTCGATCCAGATCGTCTGGCCGTGTACGCCGCGAGCGGCAAAGACGCCATGGTCGTCGTGACCTATCCACCACATGCTACGATAACTCCAACCATCAAGGCCTCCGAAGCCGGCCTTAGAGAAGGCTGCCTTGTCACCGCCCTCGCGGATGCGTTTTATGGCCTCCTCGGGCAGCACCTGCTCGTCTCCGAGGCGCCCCCCATCGAGAATAAGCTGGCCCAAACGGCCCAAGTCTCGCAGGGTGGCGTTGAAGCCACCGCCTGCGAACGGCGTACCGATCGAATCTACGGTGAAAAAGGCCTCTCGCTCCGCCCCTATCCGCGACCAAACCCGCTCAGCCAGCCAATCGGCGACACTCTTTCCGGTGGCCCGAGAGATGATCCATCCCAAAGCATCGGAGTTGATGGTGCGATAGCCGAAGGCCTCTCCGTGCTCACCAGCCTTCTCTACAGTCTCAAGGAACGCGAAGTAACCGCGAGGCCCATCGTAATCTGCTGGCGGCGGCAGCGGGCTGCCAGCTTGAGCATAAGCCCATACGTCGGCCTCGGGGTCAGAGTAATCCTCTGAAAAGTCGAGCGCGGTGGTCATATCAAGCACCTGGCGCAGAGTGGCGTCGCCAAAGGCGCTGTCAGCGAGCTCCGGCACCAGTTCACCAACGCGAGCCTGTTCATCCAGGGTGCCCTCAGCCACTAGCGTCTCGCCAATCAACCCTGTGAGCGACTTGGTAACCGACATCACCCCATGCAGGGTGTGTTCATCCAGACAGCCGGCGTAGCGCTCGTACACCACCCGACCTTGGTGAAGCACTAGCAGACCGTCGGCGTGATTCACGTCGAAGGCTTCACTCCACGTCATCAACTCTGAACCGTCGGAGGGCTGGAATGTCAGGTCATCAATCGCGGGGTCGGATGCATAGGGCAAGGCCCGAGCACCCTCGGGCCCAGACCGCACACCGACGGTGGGCATCAACTCACGGAAGTGGCAGACCGTCCACTTGAGCTTATCGCCGACGAAGTAATCGTCATCGGTGAAACGGATAGTGCGATCCTCCGGTGGCGGGAAGCCCTGCATCCAATCCATTGGTGCTACCGTTTCGACACCGGCGGCTGAAGTCGGTGGCGCCAAGGCTGCCCCGATCACGAGCAGGGTCGGGATAAGTGCTGCGTTCGTGGTTCTGATCATGATGTGCTCCGATTGGCGTTGGATGGCCACGGCGCACCGGCAATCGCCCGTCCGATCAGTTGCCAGGTAGGCGCGCGGAAGGGACACCGTGCAGTATGATGGCTTCGCAACGCAGATTGTGACGGATACCACGCCAATTTCATCGGGTTAATCCAGTTCCTGTACCCCTCCACCCGAAACGGTAAGGATCTGACCGCTGATCCAGCTGGAAGCCCGAGAGCACAGGAATAGTGCCGCATTGGCAATATCCTCAGGCTCGCCGAGTCGTTTTAGGGGAGTACGGGCAAGCATGCGCTGCTCAATCTCGTCGTTGAGCACCGACATCAGCGCCCTGGTGCGAGTGGCTCCCGGCGCGATGCCGTTGATGCGGATGTTTTTTGGGCCAAGATCAAAGGCGATGTTACGCACCAAGTGGCTGGCGGCGGCCTTCGAGGAGCCGTACGCTGCCATGTGTTGGTTCCTATTCTCGGCCGACATCGAGGTAATGGCGAGAATCGCGCCACCGCCGACCCTCTCCATCTCAGGCGCGGCCAGCTGGGCAAGGCGAAACAGCGGAAACACGTTCAGGTCATAGGCGCGACGAAAGTCCTCCATAGGCATGTCGAAGGGCTTGGGTCCACCGCCGCCGGCGTTGCTGACCAAGAGCGTTAGCTTGCCGAAGGCCTCTACCGGTTTGGCCACCGCTGCGGCAAGATCCTCTTCTCGGGTAACGTCACATGCCATGCTGGTCGCACGACCACCTTCGGCCTCGATACCTTCGGCTACCGCAGCGGCCGCAGCGGCATCCAGATCGCTGACGACTACTGCAGCTCCGGCCCGGGCGAAACTTTCGGCTATGGCTCGGCCGATTCCGGCGCCGGCCCCTGTAACAAGGGCGGCTTGACCGCTCAACGCGAAAAGCTGGGGATCGTACATAAAAACCTCCGATATAGCGATGAGGGGGAAGTTGCCAAGTCAAGCTTGCTTGGCTCTGGCTCATCATCTACCCCTCTCTACGAGTCGAATCTGAGAGCAGATTAACTTCTTGTAGTGGTCGGGTGATTTCCTGCTCTCAAGAATTGTTGGGGCTGCCCACTTACGCTCGTATGCGTTGAGCGACAGTTAGCTCAGGGTCGCGCGCCTTCGGCGCTCGTTGTAGTAGCCAACGATGTAGACCGTGATGCTTCGGTGAGGCTCTCCCTGGTTTGCCTGATACTTCCTTCAAGCCCGCGCGGGTCCGTATGTAGGTGATGTCCGCCACACAGGCCGCGTGCGGGCACGCGGCTGGACTGCTTGTCCAGGTATTTCGCCACCACATCCTCCGGCTCGTCCCGCTGCGCCGTGACCCCGAACCCCCGCTTTCAGACCCGGCACAGCCCATCCTCCCCCATCAGATGGCGGACCCGATAGCAGCCGACCTCAACATCGCCCATCCGCAGCTCCGACTGCACACGGCTTCTGCCAACGGGCCACCCACACTGTTCGAACGTCTCTTTGCCCCAGTGCAAGGCCGGCGCGGTCGCCGGCCGCACGTCTGCAATGCCCAGTAGCCCGACCGGTTCATCTCCAGCAAACCGCAGAACCGCTGCTCCGAGGCCTTTTTTGGAATGACCTTGCCCTCACAGCCGGCGGTTCTCTTCCTCCAACTCCCGGATCCGGCGCTGCACCGGCGTCAGGGGCCGGCCATCGCCGGCCTCCGCGGGCCTTCCAAGTCCGATGGTAGGACTCAACTGCCCTAGGGCCCAGCCTCAACGACCCGTTCCGCCTTACGACCCTCCGTGTGGATGACGACCACCGGACGGACAGGCAAGTCGGCTAATAAACGGTAAAGCCGGATACGCAACCGCTCGGCTCTCCGCATGTCCCTTGCGGGCAACCGAATCTCCAGAAGGAGGTACGGCCCAACCTTCGTATAGCGTGCCTGCCGGGCCGGCACTGCCGCCTCATTCAGAGCCGTGATCACCCGGGCTCTCAGCTCAGCCGGCGGGGCAGCCAGAACCAGCTCGCGTACAGCTTCCAAGGTCATCTTCAGCGGTACACCAATGAAGTATCCAGCCACCAGGACCACCATGACCGGATCCGCATAGACGGCATACTCCGAAAATGCGGTGCGCTCCAGCAACACCGCCAGGCCGAAGCCCGCAAGGACGGCCGCACTCAAAAGCGTATCCATCAGCCACTGGCGGCGCTCGGCAGAGACCAACCCGCCGGGGGTACGAACCTGCACCCAGCGCAGATAACCCCACACGACCACACAGGCCACTGCGCTAATGGCCGCGAATAACATGGCCATGCCCGTCTCCACTACGCGACCGCCGGTCAACAGCGCGTGCAAGGCCAATGCAATCGACAACAGGGAAACCAGCGCAATAGTCAGCCCCTTCACGGTAATAACCAGTGGTTCAATCGCGGCACGACCGAAGGGGAAACGCTGGTTTGCTGGCCGCCGCACAACCCGTGCGGCGTACACCGAGAGCAACGACAGCACCAGACTTACAAGGGAGTACGCCCCGTCGAACAGGATCATCAGGGAGTTAACCCACAAGCCCCAAACGATACCCCCAAGGGCAAACATGCCGGCCATGGTGGCAGACAGATACAGCGCCGTTTTTTCCCGCGCCCAGAACGAACTCATGATGACCTCCCATTGAATTGCTGGCTATTCTAGGGAGCCCAATTCAATAATGTGAGTCGCTGAGCGACGGGTTTTCCGTCACCATGAGGCTATGAAAGACAGCCAGATCGAAACGTTTCTCGCCGTGGTGGAACAGGGCAGCGTCGCGGCCGCCGCACGCACCCTCGGCCGCAGCCGCACCACGGTGAGCACCGCCTTAAGCGCGTTAGAAGACGAACTGGGGGTGGTGCTGTTCGAGCGCAGCGGCAATCAACTCCACCTCACCCCGGTGGGCGGCAGCATCGTGACCGACTGCCAGCGCCTGCGGCAAGTGGCCGGGCAGATCCACGCCCGTTGCCGGCACCACATGAGCGGTGCCGAATCGGCGCTGCGCATCGCCCGCGACGACGCCATCCCTGAGGCTACGTGGCGGGACCTGCTGCGTCGCCTGAAGAACGCATTTCCGCATACCAGCGTATCCGTTTATCTGGCTCCACCCCGGGAGCTGCCGGAGCTTGTGGAACGCCAGGCCGTGGATGTGGCCTACGGCTTGATGCCCCAGTTGCTCACCGTGGGCTACCAGTGGTTTCGTGAGCTCGCAGACGTGCGCATGCTTACGGTCACCGCCACCGACCATCCACTGGCAGCCCTCCCCCGGGTCACGCAGGACGACCTCGTCGGACATACGGAGATTGTCATGGCCTATTTGGACAGGGACGGCCTGATCCCAGAGTCTCCCGACACTGACAACTACCTCGCCTTCACGCAGTACGAACTGATCCGCGACGCAGTGATCGAGGGTTCCGGCTGGGCCGATTTACCCTTTCCGCTCATCAGCAGCGCCCTGCGCCAGGAACAACTTCGCACAATCCCTCATCCGGCCGCTAAGTGGTGGAAGACCTTCTGCGTACTGGAATCCGAACAGGCCCACGGAGGTCCCGTGGTGACCTGGCTGGCCAATGAGCTGGAAACCTACCTGACCCGAATCAACTGAGAGCACGAATTCAACGGTGTCGTATTGCCCTGATCTTCTCCTGCGCCCCTGTGGCTCCGGTACCTGTTCGATCAACTCCGTTCTCACGTTGAAGAAGAGGCGGTCGGCCACCGCATAGCCCCAGCACTAAATTCGCCGGCTCGAAATGCAGCGGACGCCATACTGCGACAGAAGATGCCGCCAGACGTCACTGGTACACTGACCGGGTCGGTCGGCTTGAACCAGAGCCCCGGCTCGTGTTCCTGACTGTGCAGCCCCATCCCACAACAGCGCCGCCTGGACGCGGCGGCTGCCGTACGACTACCCCCGACTGATCGAGCGCCACCATGACCCGCTGTGCTAGCACACAAGGCCGGCGCGGCCGCCAACCGCACGTCGGTGCCACGTCGCAGCCCGACCGGCTCACCTCCGGTAGATCGCAGACCCACTTCAGTTAAGTCTTCTCGCTCAGAGCACTGATGCAGCGCTGCATTACTTCAGTTCCCTGGAGTGGAAGGGGATTGTGCGTCTTCTAGGGTCTACCTGCCCCCCCTAGCCGGCGGTTCTCTGACTCCAGCCCCGGGGCCACCGCTAATGCGGCGTCAGGGGCCGACCATCGACGGCGCCCCGGATGGATCTACCTTGGGTTGCTCGACCCAGCGACGAGCCGTCGTTTCGCCGACCCCGGCCCCCCTGACGTCTCCCCGATCAGTTCCACGTCATTCCACCGCTCGAGGTGCCCACGACAGTTGATCAACACACCCGGAAGCGTCAGAAGTCGCTTCCACTCACTGGAGGTGCACCGCCTCGAAGCGAGCACGTGCCTCACCATCACCGTCGATGAGCGTCAACATTTCGCCGTCGATTTGCCAGCTGGCGACGTCGCCAAGAGCATCGAGAAATTTTCTCTCGAACTCCATGATGGCGGCGGGGCAGGCCATCATGGTGGTGGCCACCTGGCCAAAGCTTAGCTGGTCACGGTCAAGTTCATACCCACCCATCATGCGGTTGCAACCGGTGGCGCCTGCCAGGCGAGCATCTTCAGCGTGCAGCACCAAGTGTGCCTCGCGTGCCTCTTCTGTAGCCACCGCCTCATCCTCTCCCAAGGTCACCAGCTTCCAGTAAGTATTCTCCAGACGCTCCGTGTCGCCGCTCCCATCTGTCGGTGCATCAAGCCCAGCACACCCACCCAAGAGCAAGATGCCAGCCAAAAGACCTACGAGACTCCAGTTCTGTTTCACCGCAACCAGTCCATTACCATTCACGAGCTCTATGAGACCACACAGAGGCACAAGGTTCCACATGGGCGATGGCATCAGCGTAAGCATGCGCAGTGCCCTCCCAGAATGAAAGCCGTGGCGCGCGCCCATAACGTTCAGAGCCACACTATTGGCCGGGGACTCGTCATACGACTCGGGAAGGCCTGCCCTTGGCCCTGCGCGAACCATCTACCCGCGAGTGGCCAATAAAAGGCAAGGATTCTAAGTGACCCACCCGGGGAACGTGACACTTACCAAATCCGCCGCACGTATTTAGTTCGGGCCGTTCTCGCAAGGACCTCGCTTATAGCATCGACCTCGAGAGAGCCCTGCAGAAAAGCGCCATTTGCTTTTTCGGAACCCCGGGCCTATGGTTGGCCTTAAGGTTCCACCTACCGCGAAATATGTCGCTCTACTAACCGATCATTCAGGCTTGGTAGCACCGATGGAAACGTACCTTATCGTCCAGTTCCGTCCTTCCCTGACCTTTCCGGTCTAAGCCGGACGCGGCATCGCGTCCGGCTATCCGATCTCCCAACCGAAGCTGTCGTCTGACTTTTCATATAAAAGTCGGGCCGGGCTCGTTATGTCTGCACAATCTGCGGAAATGGAGCACGAAGTGTATCAAGCATCTTCCCAATGGTATCCGCACAACCCGCTCGGATCCGGTCGCGCAACACAGGAACAGCGTTCACTGCGGGCGGAACTCAGAAATCTCGGAGAATCCCACGCCAATCTCGTCACGGCTTCGCACGGACAACGTGCGAATCGCGCCAGCGTAAGGATGCTCAATCTCACAGACATAAGGACGGCGCACCCTGGGCCTTTGCATCCTGCGCGTATCGCCCGAACGAGTAGCCAAATCTCTAAGTTCCGGCTTCTTTGGGGCACGCCCCAAACGCCCGAGGAGGCGGATCTCGATCCAGTCCGCCTCGTACAAGGCTACTTTACTAACCGCGTTTTCGGTCCTAGCTCCGGGCACACACCGGCACGATCAAGCGACCGAAACACTCTCGTCGTGCCGTCCTAGCAATGCCCCCGAGGCGCACCCGAACACTGACAATATCACTCTACAGGAAAGAATCATGAGCAAAGAAAAACCGAAGAAGAAGGCCCAAAAGAGTCTCAAGGAACGACGGCAGGAAAAACGGGAACGGAAAGATGAGCCATCCAAATCCTGACTGACCCGGACAATGGGAACCGCGCCGGGTCGCGCTTGCACTATGAACTCCACCGGTGAGGCGCAAGGACGCGCCATATCACCCGCCTGCAAGGGGCCATACCGGCCTCACCCCCCTGCCGCAGGCCAGTCCGCTTCCCTAGATTCGCACTGTGTGATTCCAGACCCTGACAGGGTAACGCGCCAGCGTTGCGCCCTTGTCTCAGGATCACCCGGACCCGCGCACACCACGAGCAAGGTGTAGATATGCTGCCGCTCGATGTCATGGGCCTGAACTCCGTCCTGCATCACTTCACCAATCTTTCCGGAGTACAACCGCTTCTGTCCACCTTCGACTAGCTCGCACAGGGGTCCTAGGTCCAGCCCCACCACCTCCTGGACGTGGCCCTGGTCCAATGCCTTCGGTTCCAACATCAGACGTGCCCTGTAGAGGACCGTTTGCATCTCCTCACCAATCTGCCCCCTGCCCGCATTGCGCCTGACCTTGCTTGGTAGGCCCGCCTGAGGCAAGTAATCAAACCAAGTCAACTGTGCACCCATCCTCTCTTCGGTCAGCGGCTTCAGAATTTGCGTCCTCTCCAGAGGTCTTCCTTTGAGAAGCCACCCCGTGATCCTGTTGACCATTTCGTCATGAAGATAATCTCGAAGCGCGTGAATCAGTGCAATCATGATCAGCAGCGTAATTGTCAGCCTGTGCACTGCCCTTATCGTGTGGAATATAAGCACAGTAAATAAAGTCATTATCACCATCGTGTAGAGCGCCTTCACTGCCCTGTATGTGGCGCGCCACAAATCGGTGGTTCGGGTCTTCGTGACGACAGAGTGCTCCAGCAATTTGTGGTACAGCGCCATCCGGTGCCACACTTGCGTCGGTGAGCCCCGGAAATCCGCCAAATATCCCTGCCGCTCTCTGTATTGACGCTCCGCAGCCAGATAGGCTCGGACACGTCCGCTGTATGGTTCTCCCAAATTGGAAAACTGGGGCTTGCTCGCGCATTCCAAGAAAAATTGTTCCGAGTACCATGAGAAATATATGTCCATTCGTCTGAAGTATGACAGCTGCGCTTTACTCTCAGGGGGGAACTGTCGCAATCTGCGCGCTAAGTTCTCGCTCAGCTTAAGTGCGCGTTTCACAATCTCCTCGGAATTATCGCTGTCTTCGAATCGCTGACGAAGGTGATCTATGGAAGCTTGGTAACGGGACAGCCAAGTGCCACATAAAACTTCGTAGTGCGGCGACAGCAGAGAAATTGATGTATCCGCTAGGCTTGCCTTATCTTCAGCAGGCAGGCCTAGCATCCGAAATCCATGACGCCAGCGGTCCGGTACCGCCTTCGTCCCGCCAAGAGCGCGTTCGAGAGCCCCGCGATCATGAGGCGTAAACAGGTAAAGGGTAACCTCGTGTTCGCCCCCCTTCTGCAGGACTCTCTCGAGCTGCAGCCCATGCTTTCCTTTTCGTCTCAGCGTGAACAACTAAAAAACCCTCGCGATGACGGTGCGCCTCCGCAGAAGCGCGGCATACACTCCTGAATAATCCGTACAGCTCCCCAATCTGGGGCTCGGGTGTCCGATTTGGCGAAGCGGCGCCCTGGCGCCGACTCGACATCTCGAAGCATGAGAAACCTCATCCTCCGTCCGATGCACCTAATCTTCACCTATTCCTAGGCTCCCATACCCGCAAGAAGGCCTCTTAAGCTCCCGGACGAATAGTCGAATGTCTATTGTGTCGACAGATTGAACTCACCATTCGCGTGTCCACGCGCAAGTTAAGGCCAAAATCTCGCGGTCAGCGGTCAGCGGTCAGCGGTCAGCGGGCATCGGCACCCTCAGCATCAAAGACGTGCGCTGTGTGTCCTTCCCAGCCAGCCCCTCCCATGGCCTTGAACAGAGTGGCCGTTGCGGTCAGGCGGTCCCGAGCGGCCTCAACTGCCGTCAGCTCCGCCTCAAGCAGAGCCCGTTCGGCGTCGAGCAGCTCGAACCGCCCGGTCAGCCCCTCGTCATACTGTAGCTGGGACATGTCACGGGTATCCTCGATGGCCTCGAGCTGGCGCCCCACGGCTTCTATGCGGTCACTGCTCATGTCGTAGGCGATCAGGGCGTCGCGGACCTCGCGAAACGCGGTGGTTACGGTAATGTTGTACTGGGTCTCCGCCTGCGCCCGTAGAGATTCCGCCGTCTCCACCTGCGCTCGACTGCGCCCAAAGTCGAACAACGGCCCACCGACCGATGCGCCCAGCCCCCAAGTCTCGGAGGGTCCGGTGAATAGGTCGCCGGTGGCCGTGGCGGCGGTGCCGAGAACGGCCGAGAGCCTGACCTGCGGAAGCCGGTTCGCCTCGGCGATGCCGATTTCGGCGGTGGATGCCATCAACCCCGCTTCGGCGGCGCGGATGTCCGGTCGACGGCGGAGGATGTCGGCGGGCGTGTCCTCGGGCATGGCATCCGGTAGGCCCAACTCGCGCAGACGGCCTTCGCCGAAGTCCAGCTCGCCGAGCAGCTCGCCCGGCTGCGCACCCACCAGCACGGCGAGCGCGCTCTCCAGGGTCATGACCTGTTCACGCATCGGCGGCAGGCTGGCGCGGGTGGTCTCCAGATCCGATCGGGCCTGGCGCACAGCCAGCGCATCGGCACTGCCCTCCTCGTAGCGCGCCTCCTCAATGTCCAGAGACCGCTGCCGTGAGCGGACCGTCTCCTGGGTCAGGGCGAGCTGTTCCTCCGCGGCACGCAGGCTGATGTAGGTGGTCACTACGTCGGTAGCGACGTTCAGACGCACGGCATCGCGGCTGAAAGCGGACTCCAGCAGCATGGCCTCGGCGGCCTCCCGCTGGCTGGCGAGCCGGCCCCAGAGGTCCAACTCGTAACCGAGCATGCCCGAGACCGAAAACAGGTTGCCGGTGCCTGCAGTGCCCGGGAGCGGTGAGGTCGCCTCGGGCTGGCGTTCCCGCGCGGCTTCTGCCTGGGCATCCACCGTCGGCATGCGTTCGGCATCCGCCAAGCCAAGGCGGGCGTGGGCCTCCATCACCCGCTCGGCCTGCAACCGCACATCCAGGTTCTCTCCCAGGGCACGCTCCACCAGGTCGTCCAGTTCCGGATCGTCAAAGTGCGTCCACCACTCCTGCCAGTCGGCATCTTCGGCGGTGTCGAACAATTCGTGCTCCGGCCACTCATCGGGCAGGTCGGTTTCCGGCCGCTCGTACTCGGGTCCCACGGCGCAGCCCGTGATCAGGATCGTGGTGGCAGCCAGACTCAGTAGCTTACGCATGGGCTGCCTCCTTGCGTCGCCCGCGCCGCCCCTTCTGCCATGTGGCCAGGTCCTCCAGCAGTTTGTAGAACAGCGGCACGAACAGCAGCGCCAGGGTGCTGGCGGCGATCATGCCGCCCACCACCACGGTGCCAATCTCTTGGCGGCTGACTGCCCCGGCACCGGTGGCAAACACCAGCGGCAGGGTGCCGATGATGAACGTCAGCGCGGTCATCATGATGGCGCGGAAGCGCTGGCGGGCGGCCGCGAGTGCGGCGTCCAGAGACGACATGCCCTGGCTTCGGTTCTGGGCCGCGAACTCCACGATGAGAATGGCGTTCTTTGCCGCCAGACCGATTAGCACCAGCAGCCCGATCTGGAAGTAGATGTCGTTGGGGAAACCCCGCAGCGCCGAGGCAAGCGCCGCCCCGAACACAGCGAACGGAACTGCGGATGCGACGGCAATAGGCAAAGTCAGACGCTCATACTGGGCCACCAAAATGAGGAAGACCATGATCAGCCCCAAGGCGAAGGCAATGCCGCCGGCAGCCTCCGCCGCCTGGAGCTGGTAAGCCTCTCCGGTCCAACCGAGCAACTCATTGTCCGACAGCACCTCCGCTTCCACCGCCTGCATGGCGGCCAGGGCATCGCCGGTCGTATAACCCGGCGCCGGATCCGCCATGATCTTCGCCGCCGGATAGACGTTGAAGCGATCAATAATGTCGGGCCCGGTAGTGCGCTCCAGCGTCACCAGCGAGCTCACCGGCAGCATGTCACCATCGTCATTACGTACGAAGACCCGCCGGAGGTCGTCCGGGTGACTGCGGTAGGCGCTCTGGGCCTGCATGTTCACCTGCCAGTTACGCCCCTCAAAGGTGAAATCGTTGACGTAGTCGGCCCCAAACGTGCTCTGCAGGGCGCCGAACACCTGGTCGATGGGCACGCCCGCGGCGCGCGCCTTCTCCCGGTCAACCTCGGCGTGGTACCGCGGAATACTCGTATCCAAGGTAACGTTCACGTTGGCCAACTCCGGGCGTTCGTTGGCGGCGGCGACGAAGCGCTCGCCAATTGCTTGGATTTCTTCCGGTGACTCGTCACCACGCACTTGCAGAAATCCTTCTACGCCACCCGTCAGTGACAGGCCCTGGATGGGAGGCGGTACAAAGGCGAGGATATTGCCCTCCTGCATCTGCGCCCCCATGCCCATGAACCGGTTTGCGAGGCCCTGGGCATCTTGTCCCTCGCCGGTGCGCTCGCTCCAATCCGCTAGCGTGAGAAATCCGACACCCGCATTGGGGCGCAAAGCGCCGGCGATCATGTCGAAGCCGGCAAAACTCACCACCTCGTCCACCTCATCCATGCCGACCAGCCGGTCGGTCACGGCGTGCCGGAAGGCCTCGGTACGCCCCAGTGACGCGCCGGCGGGCAGCATGGGAGCCACCAGCACGAAACCCTGATCCTCCTGTGGCACGAGGCCATCAGCCATGCGCGAGAGGGTGAAAAGAGCCACCCCGATCACGGCAACGAAAGCCAGTACGCCCACAACGGCATGACGCAGGAAGAAGTGCACGACACGGACGAACCCATTGGTTAAACGGTCGAACCCGGTATTGAACCAACGCAGCGGCGCCACCGGCTCCTTGAGCGGTTTGTCCAGCAAAATGGCGCACATGGCGGGGGTTAGGGTAAGGGCAACGACGGCAGAGATCACCACCGAGACCGCAATGGTGATAGCGAACTGCTGGTACAGCTCACCGGTCAAGCCACCGAGAAAAGCCACGGGCGCGAACACCGCCACCAGCACCAGGGTGGAAGCCACCACTGCCCCGGAGACCTGCTTCATGGTCTCCACGGACGCGTGGTAGGCCGACAAGGCCTTCTCCTTGATGAGCCGCTCGACGTTCTCCATGACGATTATGGCGTTATCCACCACCACGCCAATGGCCAGGATGAGCCCAAACAGCGTCAGCAGGTTGACCGAAAACCCAAGTGCCTGCATGCCTGCGAACGTGCCGATCAGGGAGACGGGTATCGCCGCCAGCGGGATAAGCGTGCTACGCAGGTGCTGCAGGAATAGAAACGTCACCGCCATCACTAGCAGAAGCGCGATGACCAGGGTTATCAACACTTCCTGGATGGAGGCCTCAATGAAATCGGTGGTGTCGTAGGGGACCTCGTACTCAAGGCCCTCGGGGAACCGCGGTTCCATCTCCTCCAGCACGTCACGGACCCGCGCCGCCGTATCCACCGCGTTGGCTCCCGGTTGCAGATACACGCCAATGGGAACAGTGGGCTGGCTGTTGTAGGTGGCGGAGAAATCGTAGCTCTGAGCGCCAAGCTGAACATTGGCCACCTGCCCCAAGCGCAGAGACTGCCCGTCGGCGTCGCTGCGAATGATGACGTCCTCGAAATCTTCAGGGTCGGTCAGCCTGCCTGGCGTGCTGACGCTGAAGGTAAAGGCTTGATCGCCCTCAGCGGGCTGAGCGCCAATGCGACCCGCAGCGAACTGCGCGTTTTGCTCCCGCAGGGCCGAGGCAATGTCCGACGAGGTAAGCTGGTACTGCGCCATGCGCTCCGGATCAAGCCACACGCGCATGGAGTAGTCTTGGGCACCGAACAGCGACGCGTTCCCCACACCCGGGAGACGGACCAGTTCGTCGATAACGTTGAGCAGCGCATAGTTGCTGATGTCCACGTCATCCATGCTGCCGTCCTTGGAGAATAGTGCTAGGACCTGCAGGATATCCGTGGAGCGGGCTTCAACTCGCACGCCCTGTTGCTGCACTTCTTCTGGCAGACGTGCCAGCGCGCGCTGGACCCGGTTGTTGACGTTGATCGCCGCCTGGTCTGGGTCGGTACCCATGTCAAAGGTCACTACCAGCTGGATCGTGCCGGCGTCGGTGCTACTCGATTCCATGTAGATCATGTCGTCGACGCCGTTGATCTCCTGCTCCAGAGGCGCAGCCACGGACTCGGCGATCACTTCGGCACTAGCGCCCGGGTAACTGGCCTCGACCACGATTTCCGGCGGCACCACGTCCGGGTACTGTTCCACGGGCAGCGTGGCCAATGCCGCGCCGCCCATGATGAGTATGATGATGGAGACCACCGAGGCGAACAGCGGCCGGTCGATGAAGAAGCGGAACATCAGGTGCCCTCCTCATCGGTTATATCCACCGGTGCGCCGTCGCCGACAGAGGCGTGGCCGTTGATGATGACCCGGTCACCGTCGTCGAGACCGCTCAGCACGACCTGGTCACCGTCAACTACTCGCCCGAGCTCCACGGCGCGGGCACTGGCGTTGCCGTCGTCGTCCACCACATAGAGCAGGGGTCCGTCGGAACCTTCGCTGATGACCGTCTCCGGTACGCGGAACACGTCGTCCAGGGTCTCCAGAACCACGCGGATCCGCACGAACTGGCCGGGGATGATGGCGCCGTCCGGGTTGTCGAACACCGCTCGGGCGGTCACCGAACCGGTCCCGTGGTCGATGGTGCTGGCGGTGAAGTCCACTACACCGTTCTGATCGTACTCACCCCCCTCGGGCAGCAGCAGCGCGACCTCACGGCGGTAGTCCTGGTCGTCACCGTCGGCGGCGCGGGCGCGCCGCGCGGTGCGCTGGATAGCGGCATCGTCCTCTGGGAGGGCAAAGCGCACATGCACCGGGTCGTGTTGCACAATTGTAGTAAGCTGCGTGCCTGGATCCAGCAAGCTGCCTTCCGGCACCGCTTCCAGGCTTGTGACACCGGAAACCGGTGCCTCCACCGTTGCGTAATCCAGTTGCAGGCGCGCTTGGGTGACATGCGCCTCCGCCAACGATACGCCAGCTCGTGCGAGTGTCACGGCGGATCGAGCTGAGTCGCGCTCCCGCTCGCTGATGGCATCACGTTCATACAGCCGCTCAATCCGGCGCCACTCACGCTCGGCTTCTTCCAGGTCGGCCCGGGCAGATTCCCGCTGAGCTGCTGCCTCCTCTAGCCGCGCTTCGAACGGCTCCGGGTCTATGCGGAATAGAGCGTCGCCCCGTTCAACCAACTGTCCCTCCTGGTACAGCCGCTGTTCGAGAATGCCCTCGACCCGGGCGCGAACCTCCACCTCGCGTGCCCCGTGGACGCGACCGGCGTAGTCCTGATGCACATCCACCGTCACTGGAGACACGGCGACGACGGTCACAGGCTGACGTGGCTGATCCGATTCGCCGGGACCCAGTTCGTCCCCAGAACAACCGCCCAGCAACAAAGCAGCAAACATTGGTACGCCAACGGCCGCGATACGCCGGCCGTGGTTCTTTATTCGGAAGGTGGCCATCGCTGGCTTCTCCAGTTGTGTTCAGTCTTAGATGTGATGTGACCGCCGACCTGTCAGGATCAGAGAGTGTCCGGCTCAGATTCGGGTATAAGCATGCCGTGGAGCATGATGTCGACGATTAAGTCCGTCCGCCCAACTAAGGAAGACGTTTCGCCCGTGAGCCTGTGGGCGATAACCGTTCCGTACATGGCGTACGAGAAGAATCGGCCAGCTTCGGCGGAGTCTATTTGTCGGATGCGGCCTTGCTCCCTGAGCTGATCCATCAACACACTCCAGTCAGGCCGGTTACGCTCCCAGTGGACGAAGTACACCGGCTTTCCTCGATCCCTGAACTCGGCACGCTCCTGGATGAATAACTCGATGACTTCCGGGTGTTCATCGAAAAACTCCAGGTAAGACCGCACTGCAAGCCGCATCTTCTCTACCGGATCCCGACCCCTCTGTGCCGCAACCGACGCACGGGTGTTGATCGTTTCAACCGCGCGTTCCACGCAAGCGACGAAAAGATCTTCCTTCGTCGGGAAGTAGCGGTAGATGGTCCCTTTGCCAACGCCGATGGCATCCGCGATATGCTGAATATCCGAGCATCGATACCCGTGCTCGGCAAAGTGCGGCCCGGCAGCGCCTAGGATCTGCTCCCGCCGCTCCTCCGCCGAGAGCCGCGTGCGTTTCGTCGTAACCTGCTGGTCATGCTGTGTCATTAACTAACGGCCTACCCTGTTTCTCCACTGGACGTAAGCGGAATACGATCACTGTGACTTCGCTTGGGGTCGAGCCGTGGAGGACCGATCCCAAGCGATACTGACGGACGCGTCAGTCCGTACGATGGCAACAAACAGGACCCGAGTCAACTCCACGGGGCCGCCGATAAGCATATATTGCGGGACTGCGTCTCTCCAGGATCGGGTCTGCGGCGCCCCAGCTCCGACAAAACCCCAAGGGCACGGATGCAACCAGCTCAGAGGAACTTCGTGCCCAGTGCCGGTCCACCGGCCCACAGCAACTCGCCCAGCGGCTTTTAAAGATTCACGGGCAAAGCTACGCGTTGTGCCGAACGTCCTTCGCACCTTAACGCAGAAACCCCGACGCAAAATGCATCCGACCATAGGAGCCCATGCCACACCAACAACGACTTCCGCTCCCGCTCCGAAGTCATTCACAACTTCGGCAACACCACAAGTTCTTTGCAACGTGCTCGAAACGTGTGCGACGCCCGCCTTGCTTCCATGCGCCATTTCGATAGCCCCAGAAAGGGTGGCGCTTCCTCTTGCAAGCTAGGCCTCCTCTTCTGCGTTACACCCATGGAGACCTGGGAGGCATCGATATAGCAGGAATATGACTTCTGCGAGCCCGGCACAGCACCCAGCCATTGAAAGCGCCAGGAGGTCGAAAGGGCCCGTAAGGCCTGTGCCACACGCCGTGACAGGCGGCAGGCTTTAGAGGCCCTTTGTGACATCTCTAACCGGGCGCAATAGGGTTAATCCGTCAGATACGCACGGGCTTTTAGCGTCGAGGTTTCAGAGCGTTATCTTTTTTTCGTGTTTATTAATGCCGATCTATGCAGGCTTTGGCCTACCAGTGACGTGTAGGCTAATTCGGTCTACGAACCAGGTGGTCGGAGGTTCGAATCCTTCCGGGCGCGCCATATTCCCGAGAAAGGGCCCCCACATCGGGTGGCCCTTTTTCATTTGTCCGATCTCAAAGGACTCGAACCTCCGATAAATTCGTTGGTTCGATCCCGAGCGCAGCGAGGAACGTGTCGGACACGGGCCGACACCCGGAAGGGCCAGGCGCGCAGCGCCGCCGCTATCCTTCCGGGCGCGCCATACTTCAGAGAGAGGGCATCCAGATCCGGGTGCCCTTTCTCATTTGCAGGAAGCCCCAAGAAACCGAACCGCCGGATGAACGCGGCGGCCCGGCCGACCAAGCAAACAGCCCCTCATGTACCAGACCACTGCCCCCGCTCCCGACTCCATCTCCGGCCTCCGTCCCTGCTGGATGGATGCGCTGATCACACCAAAGGCCTCTACCCGCCTGCGGCACGTCGCCCTGGGCCTGGTGCTGGCGATCGCCCTGCTGGCCGCGGAGCTTGAAGCCGCGGCGGCGGGCTGGATCCTGCTCGGCCTGCTGGGCTCGGTCGCGGTGCTGGCCCTCTCGGTCGATCCGCGCTGGCTCTACCGCATGGCCTATCCGGGCGTGGTCGTACTGGCGGTGGCCGTCGCCGTACCCACCGCCTATGCCGCCTACATCCTGGGTCTGGCCGGGGCCGTCGCACCGGCGACCGTGTTCGCCCTGATCGCCCTGGCGGCCACACTGTTAGGCCCCGAGGAAGGCAGCCGCTGGCTGGAGCGCCGCAGCCGCGAAGAGGACCGCCTGCGCCGCACCTGATCAGCACGGGCACCTTTCCCGCCCCGCCCCGCCAGGCCAGGCCAGCCAGCAGCCAGTCACGTGACGAGCTCCCCTGGAACCATCTGGCACGGTTCAAAGCACCGAAATTGGCGGGTCGATCTCCGGACGCCCCTGGAGCTGGAGCTGAAGATCCCCTGGCGAACGCGTAGCCGAAACCGCAAGCACAAAAAAGCCGGACACCCCGTCAAGGGGATGCCCGGCGCAATCGAACAGCCGAGGCGGGCTAGCCCCAGATGTCGTAGGTGATGCCCTTGTACCAACCTCGGGTGTATTCGGCTTCCCGCTTCCTGAAATCCGCGCTCTCGCCGGAGGGACTCACGCCCCCTGAACCGTCCACACCCGCCTGAGCTCCATCCTTGTATTGATACACAGCCGCAACACTGACCCCATGATCGGGCGTGATCAGGCTGTAGCAGGTGTTGGCGGACGAGGGATCGAAGGGCTCCTGATCCATCAGTTCGCGCACGATCGCCGCGGCGACGATCTTGCCCTGGTTGTTGGCCGAATGACCGGACTTCGGCATGGCACCGGCCACGCTCGAATCCCCCAGTACGTAGATGTTGCCGTCCATCTCCGACTTGAAGGTGCGCTGATCCACCGGGACCCAGCCCTCGTCATTGGTCAGGCCGACATCGTGGGCAATCTTCGCCGCATGCTGATGCGGTATGAAGTTCATCACGTCGGCCTTCACCCGCTCGAAGCCCTCTTCGGTGATCGCCATCTTCTCGCCAACGTCGATCTCCTGGACGTTGCCACCGTCGGACGCACCACGCCACTCGATCATGTCGCCGTAGTGCTCTTCCCAGCCTTCCTCGAACAGGCCCTGCTTGGAGAAGTTGTCCTTGGCGTCGAGCACGATGATCTTGGATTTGGGCTTTTCCTGTTTGAAGTAATGTGCGATCAGCGAGACACGTTCGTACGGCCCCGGCGGGCAGCGGAACGGGTTTGGTGGGGCGACCATCACGAACACGCCGCCATCCGGCATGTCGGTCAGTTGCGAACGCAAGATGCGGGTCTGCTCCCCGGCCTTCCAGGCGTGCGGGATCGCCTCGGCGTCGTCTTCGGAAATCCCTTCGACCGCGTCATAGCGAAAGTCGATACCCGGCGACATCACCAGCTTGTCGTACTTGACCTCGTCGCCTCCGGCCAGATGGACGCGACGCTTGTCCGCATCCACAGCCGTCACCGAGTCTGCGACGACCTTGATCCCGTGCCGGTCACGCAGGGCGTCGTACGTCTGGGCGATATTGTCCATGTCCTCGAACCCCCCGATCACCCAGTTACTGCCGTAACAGGTGTGGTAGGTCGAATTGGGCTCGATAAGGGTCACGTCCAGCCCCGGAGAAAACGTCTTCAGGTACTTGGCGGCCGTAGCCCCACCCGAACCGCCGCCGACCACGACGATACGTGCGCCATTGGAATAACCACCGGCGATCGCGCCACTGACCCCTGTGACGGAAGCCAGACTCGTAATGCCGAACGCCTGCAAGAAGCGGCGTCGATTGAACTGTTGCATGATGGACCCCCTGTTCAGAATCGGGCGAAGTACGACGCCATGGCGTCGATTTCTTCGTCGGTGTAACCCTTGGCGTGACGATCCATGATCGTCGCGTCACGATCGCCATCACGGAATGCCCGCATCTGATTGGCAATCAACTCCGGTGACAGACGAGCGAGATCCGGTACGCCTTCTTCGGCACCCGCGGCGTTGTGACATGCCTTGCACGACGCCGCCATTAGCTGCCCTCGAGTCACTTCGTCGTTATCCGCCAGCACAGTGCCGGGCACCGCGGCGGCCATCAGCAGCGAGGCCGCAAACCCCGCCATGTATGTACGCGTCGTCATTGAACAAACTCCTCCACTTGATGTGAATAGCCACTTTGTCGGCCGCCTTCTGGGGCTGCCTTCCTCCTCGATCCCGGTGTTGGCCCCGGGTTGAATGGTCTGACATTCCTTATCCGGCCTCTGTCCCTGCACTCACAGGGACCGGACATTCCCTGAACACCCCGCCAAAAAAGGGTCGGGCATGCGTACCCGACCCAAGCGACGGAGAACAATCATGTTGCCGGTTCGCAGCGGAACCGCCGGCATCCTGGCCGGACAACATGCTTCCTTCCGACAGCCGGCTTGTCCGCAAAACTCAAGCCGGCCACTGACCCTTGTTTCCGCACGAACGCTGCACGCCCCTCTCCAGGAGGGAGGGTGCCACCAACGCTTCAATGGCAGGGGGTCCATTCGCGGTGATGAATTCGCGGGCCAAGGGTCTCGGCCTTGTCCTTGGGGCCGACAGCAAACTTCACGCCAGCTTAATAAACCACTATTAATCCGTGAGTTACAGGTTATGTGGAAGCGGACAGGCGTTTCAGATCGCATCGTTGTTGCAACGCTTTTGAAACAGCACTCCCAAACGTTCGAATATATACATCCATTACTTCTTCAGAATGAAAGACGATGTTTCCGCGGGAGATTGTCATATGAACAGGCAGATATCGGAGTCCCCGGCGAACTCAAAAAAAGCCGCCGCACCCGCGTATTCCAGTCCGTCGATGAACTCGTCGGTGTCCATGTCGAAGAGGTCTACGGTCATCTGGCAGGCGATCATGCGCACGTCGGCCTCCAGACACATCTCGCGCAGGTCCTCGAGATCGGAGACCCCCTTCGCGGCCATCTTCTTTTTCATCATGGTCGTCATCATGCGCTGCATGCCCGGCAGCCCCTGGAGCATCACCGGCATGGGCATGGGCATCGGCATCCCCGGATTGCCCAGCGACGTGACCTGCAGATCCATCTTCTTGCGCAACAGCTGCAGCCCGTAGAAGGTAAAGAACACCTCCACTTCATAGCCGAGCGCGGCCGCCGTCGAGGCCAGAATGAACGGGGGATAGCCCCAGTCCAGACTGCCCTTGGTGGCGATAATCGCCAGCTTCTTCTGCTCGCTCATAAGAGACTTCCTTTGATTTCGTAAAAAGCAGACCCTCGCCTACATGGATCCTCGGTTGCCCCCGTCCGCTTTCGCGCGGCGCGTTCGATTCCAGTCGCGGATCATGGTGCAGCCCACGCACAACCCGAGGGCCGCCAGCGTGCCCCAGATGGATATGGGGACCATCACCATCGCCAGTACAAAAAGAACCCAGGCCATCACGGTCATTGTTTTCTCCTCGGCTCCCTGGAAGCCGGTCGGTCAGTGGGGCATCCAGGGCCCCGGGGGCCCGCCACCCTGAAACGGGTTGAACATGTTCATCGTGCCCATCGGTCCGCCCACGTTTCGGTTCAGGTTCCACATGTCCCGCTGCATGCCGGACGTGGAGGCGGCCATCAGCTCGGTATCGCGCGTCATCGAGGCAATGCTGAGCTGCATCGCCGCGGTGTCCTCGCTGATGGTCCCGACATGGCTGTCCACCCGTTCCATGCTGGCGGCGATCTGCTGCATTCGTTCGTCTACATCCGACATGTGCCCCGCGATCACGGAGAGATCGCGATCGACCACACGCGTCATCTTGCTAATCTCCTCGGTCAGCCGGCTGACGTCGTTGGTGAGACTGGTGATCAGCCAGAACCCGTAAATCGCCAGGATGATGAAGGCCGTCAGGGCCGAGTACACGACAAGCTCCAGTCGTCGGGCCCTCAGATAGGCCTCATCCGCCTCCTCCGCAATACGTTCGTACTCCGGCGGATCAACGCCGGGCCCATGGGACGTTCTCGCATAGGGGTCCTCAGTCGCCATCAGAACTCACCCCGTGCGGCGCGATCGATGATGGTCTCGAGCGACTCTTGGACAAACAGCGCCTGTTCGTAGAGTTCTTCCGGCAACGGCCGGCCACCGTGGATCATCGGATCGAGGTTCAGCGTCATCAGCCAGAGCTGGCCCTCTTCGTCTTCCTGGAGCACGATGCGGCAGGGGAGATAGGCCGCCATGGCCTGGCTGTGCCGCACCATCTGCGCGGCGATTCTCGCGTCGCAGAACATGTAGATCTTCAGGAACGGGAAGTCTTCACCAGTAACGTTACGCACCTCCTCGCTCATCGGCATTTCGCCAACGTTGGCAATATTCAGTTCGTTGGCGACCATCCTCAGCGTGTCTTCCACCTCGCCAACGTCCAGGCCTTCTTCGACCTTTCTCTTGTATACCGTGGCCTCGGCCATATCGCCGGTTTCCAGCACCGTGCGCGCCATGCGCGCGTAGACCGTCGTGGCCTGTGAATCGAGGGCCCGAGCGCCCCCGGCGTAGGGTTGAAGAACGTAGATCGCATAGCCGACAGCGATCACGGCCAGCAGGCCGATAATGGCCAGTACATTCCAGATCACTCGCATGCCTCTATCCTCCTTTGGTGCCTTGTCAGGCTTGTTGTGAGAGCGGCGCGTCTTGTTGTTCGTATTCGCGGTCTCGCTTGCACTGTTGGTCGTCCGGCTCTACTTCCGGCGCCGCCGCCCGGGCTTGCCGAATAACGCGATCGCCAGGGCCTCCAGTTCCCGTGAAGCCTTGCCACGGGGTTCCAATTCGCGCACGGACAGTCCTTCGCTGAACGAACGACGAAACGCCATGCGTTGTTTCAATCGGGGAGCGAGTCGTTTCACGCCCGGGATCTGCCCCAGTGCGTCAAAGGTCTCGTCGGTTTCACGGACCGCCTGGTGCGTATCCGCTCGGTTAATGAACACGAGGATTTGCGGACGTCCGTCCGTCTGGTGTGACTCCTGTACCCGGCGCACGAAACGCTGGGTGGACCAGACATCGGCCTGACTCGGGGGGACGGGGATCAACAAGCGATCCGCACTCTCCAAAGCCTCGAACAAGGACCCCATGTCGGATGCACCCACATCGACGAGGATCTCCTGCCAAGCCTGCTGACCCTGTTCCGCAACCGCCTTGAGCGACGTTGCATGCTCCAGCGCAGGTATGTAGCCCTCTTCCTCGCGAACCTCCAGGACATCGGTAAGGGTCCCCTGGGGATCCAGATCAACCGTGCATACCGAGCGCCCCTGCTCGAGCAGCCAGAGTGCGAGATTGAAGGTAACGGTGCTCTTGCCCGTACCGCCTTTCAGATTGGCTACGACGGTGCGCATGCATACTCCCGCGGTTCAGCGTGTTGCCTGGGAAAAATGGGCCCGCCCCTGGTGGACGGGCCCCACGAATGACCGGCAACCTCAGTTGCGGTCACCCTCGCCCTGCGGCATCTGCTGCTGCGGCATTTGCTGCGGCATCTGCTGCTGCATCGGGCCGCCATAGCCCGGGCCCCAGCCGTAGCCAGGATGGCCGTAGTAACCCGGGCCATAACCATGCCCGTGACCATAGCCATGACCGCGGCCGTGACCGTGACCATAGCCATGGCCGTGACCGCGACCGCGGGCGGAGAAGTCAAAGTCGCCCATCATGTCGCTCATCATGTCGCCCATGCCCCAGCCACGGCCGTAGCCCGGGCCGCCGAAGAACGGCGTGCCGTAACCCGGGCCGTAGTGCCCCGGGCCGTAGTGCCCCGGGCCGAAATGCCCAGGACCAGGACCATAGCCGTAACCCGGGCCATAACCGGGCCCGCCCCACTGGGCAGATGCCATCATCGGAACGGCCAGGCCGCCCATGGAAACCGCAAGAACGGCTGCTTTAATGAAAGTCTTCATGGTGTTCCCTCCATTTGGAGTGTGTTGCCCTCGATATTCGTGACGCCGGGACGAAGAGGGCGGTCCCGCACCGGCGCTTTACTTATGCCCTCAGGGTGTGAACGGAAACCCGCCCATACCCCACGGCATCATCCAGGGGAATGGCCCACCAGCTGGGCCTCCCCATCCACCGGGCCCGAAAGGTCCGGGGTACGCCCCGTAAGGGCCCGGATACCCGGAATACGGACCTCCATGTCCGTGGTAACCCCATTGGGGTTGACCGGGGTGAGTCCGTGGTGCCTGCACGTCGGCACGCTCCCGAGTTCTGGTGGGGTCGTAGTCCGGGTCCGGGAACTGCAACCTGGGCTGCGCCGCCTCCGCGGCTGGGAACTCCGGCGCCGGCGCCACGCCGGCCCAGGGGTTCACACGCTCGCGCGCCTCGACACTGGCACCGGAGACCCCCCAGGCCAGAACGACGGCCACGAGCAGCCCGAGGACGGGCTTGCCCCTTCCGGCTGCCAGCCCGCGAGCGCATGAACCGATGTGCACGGCGTTCACCATCGGTCGCTCAGTAGCCGCCCTGCTCTTCCATAGCCTCGCGGCGCTCGCGCATGGCCTCCATGCGTTTTTCGCGCTGGCGTTCCATCTCTTCCATGTACGCCTCACGGCCCTTTTCCATGGCTTTCATTCGGGCTTCGTGCATGGCCTGCATCTCTTCCATGTACTCCTGGCGCTCGGCGTGCTGCTTCTTGATGCGCTCGCGCATTTCTTCCGGCATGTCCTCGGGCAGGTCATCCGGATCGAACTCGGGCATGGAGCCATATCCCGGCCCGTGCATCGGGCCCGGCATGCCGTATTGCGGCTGCGGGCCGTAGCCGTGTCCGTAGCCGTGTCCGTATCCCGGCCCGTAGCCCGGATAGCCCTGGCCGTAGCCGTGGCCATAACCCTGTCCATGACCCTGGCCGTAGCCGCGGCCATAGCCGTGACCATGACTGCGACCGGACATGCCGAAGCCCATGTCGCCGGAGAACTGCCGCTGCTGCATCATCCCGCCGCCGGGATGACCGCCCCAGCCGTGTCCGCCCTGAGGCCCGTGGCCATAGGGACCCATGGGTGCGCCCTGCTGGGCCATCTGGCCACTGGCGCCGTCCTGGTCATTGGCATAGTCGTCGGCCTGGGCCGCACCCAACGCCAGGGCCGTGGCCATGGCGAGTCCGGTCAGCCCCGTGATCAACGGTTTTTCAAATGTTTTCTTCATTGCGTACCTCCAGATTGAATAGAGAATCGAGATCGTTCATTTCAGACGGATCCCGCGTCGCCCGCGGCCTTTGGCGGATCCGCCACTGCTGCCCCCTGTACCCTTGCGCGCACCGCTCGAACGGCCCGCCGTACTGGAGGTCTTGCCTCCTTCTGATGCGGACGACTGGCTGGTCGCCTTCTTCTTGCTGGACTCGGAACTGGATGGGGTCTTGCCCGCCGGCTGGCCGGAGGCCGTAGTACCGGACCGGCTGGACGAGGACCTGGAAGAGGTCTTTGCAGACCGGCCACCGCTCTTCCCCGCTTGCGTCGGTTTCGTACTGGTCTTGCGCACTGATTTCTGCTTTGTGGCCGGCGCGGCGCTCGTACGCCGGGAAGAACCCTGCCCGGAACCTGACTGCGCTTTCGCAGCGGGGGAGGTGTCCTCGTTCTTCGACTTCGTGCGACTGGATTTCGGCGGTGGTTCCGCGGGGGCCTCGGGGTGTTCCGGACCGACGGAGGAATCGGCCCCATTGGGGGCTTCGACGGTCGACCCACCCGATGTGTGGGCCGGGCCCGAGCCCTGCGGGCCAGAACCGGAACCACCCGGTTGCGGACCCGCGCCGCCACTCGGGCCCCCCGGCCCACCGCCCCCGCGCCACCAGTTACGCAGCAGGCGGAAGATCGCCAGCGCCAGGTCCCGCATCCCTTCGAGGAATGCCAGCACGAGGCTCTTCAGATACAGGCCGGCCAACTGGACCGCCTGAGTAACCGGACCACCATCGCGCGGACCAAACAGGTCCTTCTGCTGACCCGAACCCAGGGGCGCCTGCCCAGGGCCGGCGGAATACGCGGCGTTACCACCGTCGGCATCGACCGTTGAGGGACAGAAAGCCCGCCGACCGGATATACAGCCCAGCGGGATCACTAGCAGGGTCAGCAGCGTGGCCACCACGGTGCCGAACATCAGCGAGATCGCCATGCCCTGGAAGATGGGATCGAACAAGATCACGCTGGACCCGGCCAGAAGCGCGAAGGCGGTGATGATGATCGGGCGCGTACGGGCCTGGCAGGCCATGATCATGGCCTCGCGCACGTCATGGCCCTGATCGACGGCCTGACGGCCGAAGTCCACCAGCAGTATGGAGTTGCGCACGATGATCCCCGCGAGGGCGATAAACCCGATCATCGAGGTCGCCGTGAACTCAGCGTTGAGCAGCCAATGGCCGGGGATGATCCCGATCAGCGTCAACGGGATCGGCGCCATGATGATGCCCGGCAAAACAAAGTTGCCGAACTCCCAGACGACCAGCATGTAGATCAGGATCAGCGCGATCGCGAAGGCGATGCCCATATCGCGGAAAGTCTCGTAGGTGACCGTCCACTCGCCGCCCCACTCGAATGCCACCGATCCGTCGTTGGCTGGGGGCCCGATCCAGTGCGGCTGCACTTCGCTGCCGTCCGGTGCCGTGTAGTCCGCGAGCTGCTGCTGGACCTCGAGCATGCCGTACACCGGCGCAGCCAGGCGCCCCACGACCTCGCCCGTCACATACTCCACCGGGCGCAGGTTCTTGTGGTAGATCGGCTCGTCCTGCGGGCGCTGGACGAAGCCACCCAGCTCGACCAGCGGGATCAGATCACCATTGCGCGACGCTACCGGGAGCAGCTCCATCTGCCGCACGTCTACCCGCTGTTCGTGTGGCAGCCGCAGCTGGATCAGGTGTGGCTCGACCAGGGACTGGGCTTTCACGTCGCCCACGATCCGACCGTCGAGCGCGGTCTGCAGGGTGCGGTTGACCGCCTCCACCGTGACACCGCGACGCAGCGCCTTGTCTCGGTCGACTTCGAAGTGCCAAACGTTGTGCGGCGCCTGCAGGAAGGTGTCCACGTCGTCGATGTGCTCGGCACCGGCGAACATCTGCTCCAGATCGCGGGCAACCGTCCGCCGCGTACTGGCATCCGGCCCGTAGACCTCGGCGACCACCGACTGGAGCACCGGGGGGCCCGGCGGCATCTCGACCACCTGGATGCGAGCACCCGCGGCTGCCGCGAGCGGTGCGAGCCGCTCGCGCGCCTCCGTGGCGATCTCGTGGCTGGAGCGGCGGCGATCTCCTTTGTCCACCAGCTGCACCTGCAGATCGCCCTGCCAGGGCTTGTCCCTCAGGTAGTAGTGCCGCACAAGACCGTTAAAGTTGAACGGCGAAGCAGTCCCGACGTAGCTTTGCACGCCGGTGACTTCGTCGAAGCCGCGCAGCACACCGGCCATTTCCTCGCTCAGCGTGGCGGTCTCGGTCAGCGCCGTCCCCTCCGGGAAGTTGACCATCACCTGGAACTCGGGCTTGTTGTCCAGCGGCAGCATCTTCACGCGCACGTCAGTGGTGAAGAACAGGCTGACGACCAGGAAAAACACCAACACAATCCCGATCAGAAACGCGTAGCCGCGCCAGCGGTGATCGGCCAGCCCGGGGATCGCCCAGCGAAAGAACCCACCCAGTCGTTCGGCCTGGCGGTGCTCCTTCTCCGTCGCCTTGGCGAGATAGCCCATGCTGGGTCGCAGCCGTTGAGTCAGCCAGGGGGTAAAGACAAACGCGGCCACCAGAGAGAACAGCATCGCCACCGACCCCAGCACCGGGATCGGCTGCATGTACGGGCCCATCATTCCGGACACGAAGCCCATGGGCAGAAGCGCCGCGATTACGGTAAACGTGGCCAGAATCGTGGGATTGCCCACCTCGCGGACCGCATCAACCGAGGTCTCGGCATCGATCCCGCGTTTCATCAGCCAGCGGCGATAGATGTTTTCCACCACCACGATGGCATCGTCGACCAGGATCCCGATGGCAAAGATCAGGGCAAACAGGCTTACGCGGTCGATGGTGTATCCCAGCACCCATGCACTGAAGACCGTGAACAGGATGACCACGGGGATGACCACCAGCACCACGATGGCCGCACGCACCCCGAGGAACAGCCCCACCAGGATGGTCACCGCAAACGTCGCGATGAAGAGCTTGAAGATCAGCTCGTTGACCTTGTCGTTGGCGGTCTTGCCGTAATCGCGCGAGACGGCGACCTCGACATTGTCGGGGATGGTGTCGCCCTTGAGCTGCTCGAGGCGCTCCAGTACGCCGTTCGCCACCGTTACCCCGTTACTGCCTGGCTTCTTCGCAATCGCGAGCGTCACAGCGGCAGCACCATTCGCCGCTGCATCCGGGTCCGCGGCGGCGGCGCCGGAGTAGTGGCGCACGAACTGATCAACCTCGCCCGGGCCGTAGATCACCTCGGCCACGTCGCGCAGGTAGACCGGCTGCCCGTCGTCCACCGCCACCAGCAGTCTTTCCAGGTCCTGTGCCCCGGTGAAAAAGCGCCCCGTATACACCGGCGTGCTGAGGCCGCCGCTCTCGATGCGTCCAGCGGTGTCTTCCAGATTGGCCGCCTGGATCGCTTGCTCGACCTGATCCAGGCTCACCCCGAACCCGGTCAGGCGATCGGGCTGCACCTCTACCCGAAGCGTCTCTTTGCGACCGCTGACGACAAAGCTCTGGCTGGTATCGGGGACCTCATTCAGCTGCTGTTTGGCCTCCAGCGCAATCTGCCGCAGCAATGCATCGTCCACCTCGTGCGACCAGAAGGTCAGGTTCACGATCGGCACGTCATCCGCACCCTTGGCCCGAACCAGTGGCTCGCTGGCCCCGGGAGGGGTCAGATCGCGATGGGCCAGCAGCTTGTCATGCACCTTGACGATCGACGATTCCATATCCTCGCCGACGTCAAACTGCACGGTGACCATCGCCTCGCCCCGGTGAGAGACGGAGTACACGTTGTCCACGCCCGAAAGCTCGCTCATCAGGCGCTCCAGCGGCCGGGCGACCAGGCTGGCTACCTGCTCCGACGGCACGCCGGGATAGGTCACCATGATGTCGACCATCGGCACCGAGATCTGCGGGTCTTCCTGTCGCGGCGTGACGATGAGCCCGAGGATCCCGATCGCGATACTGGCCAGCAGCAGCAATGGCGACAGCGGCGAATGGATAAACGCGGCCGCCATGCGACCGGCGATGCCGGGCTGATGGTGGTGGTTGTCACCACCGTCTTCCGGCGACGATCCGGAGGGATTGTTGGTGTGTTCAGACATGCGTCGGTGTCGGTTCCTTCCTCACCTACATCTGCGCCCCGGGCGCGAGGCCCGGAGTAGCGGGAGGGTGGTGGTAGCCGGAGGCGCCAGGCGTCGCAGGGGCATGAGAAGGCCGCTGACGCTCGCCCTGCAGCAGGACGTACTCGCCAGGCTCCAGACCCGAGGTCACGACCACCTCGCCATCCCGCACCGCACCGAGCCGGACGGCCCGGATCCGGGACTGGCCTTCGCCGTCGACCACCGCGACGCGCGGCAGCGCCCCGCCCGGAATCAGCGCGCTCTGAGGGATCAGCGCATGGCCGGGTGCGCTGTCGGCTGACGGCAGACCGACCGAAACGTGCATACCCGGGCCTCCGGAGACGCCTCGTGGCAGATCGAACTGCACGGTCACGGTATGCCGACGCGGGTCAGCCATGGGGAAGATCCGGGACACCCGTGCCTGGACCGTGCCCCCGGCATCCAGGCGGGCGGGCACCACATCGCCCTCGGAAAAGGCGGCAACCAGGCGCACCGGTACCTGCGCTTCAATCCGCAGGTAATCGACATAGCCAAACGTGACCAGCGGCTGCCCGGGCTGAACGGTGTCGCCCGGTTCCACATGCTTGCGCATCAGCAATCCGTCGAACGGGGCCTCCGAACGCGTCTCGCGAATGGCCGCATCCAGTTCCTCCACTCGCGCCCGCGCCTGCTCCCAGCGGGCCTGGGCCTGATCGACGCCGACGTAACGGGAGTACAGGTCGGTATGCCGATCCAGCGAAGGATCACCGAACCCCATGAACTGCCCCATGGGCCGGGTGAACATCTGGTCGAACATCGAGGGCATACCCATGCCGGGCATCTGCCCCAGGCTGCGCGACTGAGGCGAGATCATCTCGCGCCCGTACTGCATGCGCGCTTCGTTGATCGCGGCCTCGGCCACCCGCATCTCGGACATGGCCGCGCGCCGCTGGGCCAGCAGACGGTCGTCGGAAATACGTGCCAGGAGCTCGTCCTGCTCGAAGCGATCGCCTTCGGCACCGGTGAGTTCCACAACCCGCCCCGCGGTCTGGGCGCTCAGGGTGACCTCGCGAAACGGAATAACGGTGCCACTGACCGTGCGGTATTCAGGAGCCGCCGCCCGGACCTCGACCATTTGACTGCTGGCGGCAGCCGTACCAGAGGCACTCGCCAATATCGTGGCGAGCAGGGACAGGACCACAAGAGCAGCCCTCGATGACCTTGTCACGTTCTCCCTCCTACGCCGGACCCCGGGGCTCCGGCGAGCTCGACGTTCTTTATAAATAGCCCAATTTCGAAGAAACGGACCTTTTGGCGGCCTGGACGCCTGGAGAGACAGGGAGAGATGACACCGCACCAGTTCGACAGCAGGCCCGCTTCATGCCGGGCGGAGGAAGCAGAGTCTATGCCAATATACGAAACTACTTATTTATCAATAAGTTCATCTATATTTTCTTATTTTTTAAACCTGGTGTTGCAACAGGAATGCAACGATGCTGCAACGTACGCGCAACGTTCTGCAGCAATCAGAAAAGGCCTTGCATTTGCTGCCAGGACCATTGCCACCTTTACTTCACTGGCCGTATGCTCGAGATAAGACCTCGCACAAACAAAGCGGGGCGGGAGGAGACATGACCGGTACGGAGTTGGCGAAGATCTGCATACGGCACAGCCGCGATCCCCACCTGATCGTCGACCATCAGAATCAGGTCCTTTACGGAAATCCCGCCTTCTTCCAGCTATTCCGACTATCCGAAGACATACCCCTTTCCCTGGAGCATTTGGGCCCCGTCAACCTGCTTGCCGAATTGCATGCGGCTTCGCCCATGACCGCCACCGAAGTCCCGCCTCACCTCGACTTCAGCACCCGACTCGAACTGCACGGCGAAACCCTGCCGGTGCGCGTGATCACGCAGTCGATCCGCATGCAACGGGACGAACGTCTCCGCCTGTTGACCCTTCAGCCGCTGCGCAGGCGCCCCGACGAGAACTGCGAACCCCTGACCTCCAGAGAGGAGGCCCCGGAGGCTGCGTCGGCGGTTGTGGATCCAGTGCATCCGCTGGTTTCCCGGGACCCCGAATGCCGCAAAGCCCTGCACTTCGCCCGCAAGGTGGCGTCGAGTGACGTGCGGGTCGTGTTGCTGGGCGAATCGGGTACGGGCAAGACGCACGTCGCACGGGCGATGCATGCCCACAGCCCGAGGGCATCCGAACCGTTCATCGAGGTGAACTGTGCGGCCATCCCCGAGGAACTCCTGGAGTCCGAGCTCTTCGGTCACATTCGGGGGGCATTCTCCGGCGCCATCAGCGACCGGGTGGGGCGTTTCGAAGCCGCAGACGGGGGCACGCTTTTTCTCGACGAAATCGGCGAGATGAGCCCGAAGCTGCAAGCCAAGCTTCTGCGCGCGGTGCAGGACGGTACGTTCGAACGTGTGGGGGAGAATCAGCCGCGTTCGGTAAACGTCAGGGTCATATCCGCATCCAATCGCGACCTGACGGCCATGGCCGCGAACAACCAGTTCCGCACCGACCTGTTCTATCGCCTGGCGGTGGCCAGTGTGTACCTGCCGCCACTACGGGAACGCCCGCTCGATCTCGCCGAAGCCATTTCCCAGTTCGAGCAGAGGCACCAGGTGGTTGTGGCCGACGCGTTGCGCAACAAGCTGCTGAACTATTCCTGGCCCGGCAACTTCCGCGAGATGGAAAATGTCTTCCAGTGCATGTGCTTGCGCGCCAAAAATGGGGTCATACATGACTTCCCGCTCTCCGACCCTCTGGCCCCCGGCCTGGCCGGAATGCGGGAGGCCACCTCCAACCTGAACGCAGCGGCACAGGACTATGCCCCTGCCCCCTCGTCCCGGATGGAACACCCCGAAGCGCGACGGCTGCGCGAAGCCCTGGTTGCGAATTCCGGAAACCGCACCCGGGCCGCTCGCGCCCTGGGGATCGACCGCACCACACTCTGGCGCAAGATGCATCGTTACAATATGACCTAGCCACAATCTGATCGAGCCGCCGGACCTGGTCTGGGTCCCGAACCGACCGCCCCGATCGTCCGGGGCGGGGCTTTTCATGTCACACGCAACACACTAGACGGTCAATCGTATGCGCCAGATGTCCCCCCGGGAATTGCAGGATCACCTTGCCGAGACGGACCAGCCGCCGGTCCTGCTGGATGTACGCGAGCCCTGGGAATACCAGCGCTGTCGCATCGACGGCTCGAAGCTGCTCCCGATGGGCGAGATTCCGGCGGCGTACCAGGAGCTGAACCCGGACGACGAGATCGTGGTGATCTGTCACCACGGAGTTCGCAGCCAGCAGGTGTGCTGGTTTCTTCAGCGGGCCGGCTTCAGCAAGGTGATCAATCTGTCCGGCGGCATCGACGCCTGGGCGCGTGACGTCGACCCGCATATGGCGACCTACTGATACCCCGTGCGCGGGCTCCCGGCGCTGTCGGTCATCGTCCCGGCCTGGAACGAGGCACAGTGGCTTCCGCACACCCTGGCAGCCCTGCAGCAAGCCCTCGCGGACGTGGATCGACGAACCGAGATCATCGTAGTCGACAACGCCTCCACGGATTCCACCCCGCAGATCGCACAGCAAGCCGGCTGCCGCGTCGTGTTCGAGCCGGAGCGGCGCATAAGCCGCGCCCGCAACGCGGGTGCCCGGGCCGCCTGCGGCGATTACCTGCTGTTCGTTGATGCCGATACCTGGCCGGACGCCGATCTGATCCGCACGACACTCGACGCCCTGGACAGCGGCAAGGTCTGCGGCGGCGGCGCACGCGTCGCGTTCGATCACCTGACCCATCGCATCTACCGCTGGGGTGCGGCGGCCTGGAACACCCTGTCGGCGCGGCTGGGACTCGCCGCCGGCTGCTACGTCTTCTGCACCCGCGAGGCCTTCGAGGCAGTCGGGGGGTTCAGCGAGCGGGTTTATGCGGGCGAGGAGGTGTTCCTGTCGCGCGCGATGGCGCGCTGGGGCCGCCACCACGGGCAGCGGTTCCGGATGCTGGAGACACCCGTGTTGACCTCGGGACGCAAGGCGGACTGGTTCAGCCCCGCCCAGCACATCCTGGTGGTGCTGCAGGCCCTGCTACTGCCCTGGAGCCTGCGCTCGCGCCGGCTGGCCTGGTTCTGGTACACGCGCCCGAAGGGATGATGAGCGCCCGTTGCGCGCTACTGGCGACGGGCGGCGTCGAGACGCGCCATTAACGTGAGCAGGCGCATGATGTCCGGAGGGGCGGTGTCGCCGCGATACTCGCGGTACAGCGTGTCCACGTTGACCGCGATCCGCTCGGCATCCCCCCAGTTGGCGTAGTCGCCCAGTGCAATGTCGAACGCGGCCTCCTCCGCCGGCATTCCGGCTTCGAAACGCGCCCGCGCCTGCGCATCGATGTACACCAGATAGTCACGCACGCGTCGGGCACCGGCCTTGTCGGTGATGGGCCCGTGGCCGGGCACAATCAGCTCGACATCCATCGCCAGGATCCGGTCGATCGCGGCGATCCAGTTGCCCACCGGGCCAGCCCACATGATGGGTGTCCCTTCGATGAACAGGATATCGCCGGTGTAGACGACCCGGTCAGCCGGCACATGCACCAGCACATCCCCCTGGGTGTGAGCGGGACCCACCTCGATCAGCTCCACGGCCTTGTCGCCTACCGTCAGATCGAGCCGCCCGGAAAAGGTGCGGGTCGGGAGTGTCAACTCCACTCCACCGAAATCGAACGCACCGAACGAGCGCTGCAGGTACTGCCCTACCTCGCCCATCGCGCCGCTTTGCGCCATCAGGCCGGCCAGCATCGCCGGCGGCAGCTCCGGCATCTCGTCGGCACTGGCCTGTGAAGCAATGATCTCGGCCTGGTGCACCAGGCGGTTGCCAAAGGTGTGGTCACCATTGGCATGCGTATTGACCAGGAGATTGATATCCCCCGCGGCGATCCCGGTCGCGGCATCCATTTGCGCGAGCATCTCGGCCGTCAGGCGCTCGTCGAACAAGGTGTCGACCAGCAGCGCCTCTTCGCCATCGCGGATCAACCCGGCATTGCTCCAGCCCCAGCCACCATCGGGCTGCAGATAGGCCCAGGCGCCGTTCCCCAGGTCATGCAATCCCTTGCTGTACGAACTCGGCCCCCGCTTCCCCTGCGCCGTGTGGTCGTGGCTGCACGCCATGCATCGCTCCCGATCGGAAACGGCCAAGCCTGCCGCATGGCCAGCGCGAGAGCAAAACCAGTGCATCCACACTGGCCGCACAGGAAGCGAGTGGATCTCCCATTGGTGTTTGGCTCCGGTATACTGCGCGGTCTTTCGTTTCCCTCGAACACGACGCCCGAGCCGCCATGAACCCGCGCCTGGACCGGCTACAGCCCTATCCGTTTGAACGCCTGCGCCGGCTGTTCGCGGATCTGCAACAACCCGCCGACCGGGAGCCGATCGCCCTGTCGATCGGCGAGCCGCGTCATGCGCTGCCGGGGTTTGTCGAACCGGTGCTGCGCGACACCCTCCAGGGCTACAACCACTACCCCACCACCCGCGGCGAGCCCGCGCTGCGCGAGACCATCGCCGCGTGGCTGCAACGGCGGTTCCAGCTGGACGGAGTGGACGCCAACCGGCAGGTACTACCCGTCAGCGGTACCCGCGAGGCCCTGTTCGCGATCGCCCAGGCCGTCGTCGCAGAGAAGCCCAGGGCGCGCGTGCTGATGCCGAACCCCTTCTATCAGATCTACGAAGGTGCGGCCCTGCTGGCCGGGGCGGAGCCGGCCTTCTACGACCTGGCGCCGGAGAACGGCTATCTGCCCGATTTCTCCGCGGTCGATGCCGCGACCTGGGATGCGGTGCAACTGGTCTATATCTGCAACCCGGGCAATCCGGCCGGGGCCTGCATGTCCGAGTCGGCAATGCAGGAGCTGATCGGCCTCGCCGACCGGCACGACTTC
This sequence comes from Thioalkalivibrio sp. ALRh, assembly GCF_000381425.1. NCBI lineage: Bacteria > Pseudomonadati > Pseudomonadota > Gammaproteobacteria > Chromatiales > Ectothiorhodospiraceae > Thioalkalivibrio > Thioalkalivibrio sp. ALRh. The sequence goes on along the minus strand of NZ_KB906519.1, from coordinate 231,266 downwards.
GTGATTGCGGCGGACGAGTGCTACTCCGAGATCTACCACCCGGATGCCGAACCCCCGGGCGGACTACTCGGCGCGGCGGCCCGCATGGGCCGTACCGGCTTCGAGCGCTGTATCGTGTTCCACAGCCTGTCCAAGCGCTCCAACCTGCCGGGCCTGCGCTCGGGGTTCGTCGCCGGCGATGCCGAGCTGCTCGACCGCTTCGCGCTGTACCGCACCTATCACGGCTGCACCCTGCCGCCGCCCACGCAGGCGGTCAGTCGGGCGGCCTGGGCGGACGAGGCCCATGTCGCCGATAATCGCGCGCTGTACGCCGAAAAATTCGCCGCGGTCGTGCCGATCCTGCAGGAGGTCCTGGACGTGGAACCGCCCGCCGCGGGCTTCTATCTCTGGCCACGCGTGCCGGATGGCGACGACGAGGCCTTCGCCCGTCGCCTGTATGCCGAAGCCGGCGTCACGGTGCTGGCCGGACGTTACCTCTCCCGCAGCGACCCCGAGACCGGGCACAATCCCGGGGCCGGACACGTGCGCATGGCGCTGGTCGCCGAACCGGCGGCCTGCATCGAGGCGGCCGAACGCATCGCCGAACTATACAAATAACGAATTTTTAAACACTTAAAAGGACTGTTTCATGTCGGACATCAAGAGCATCATCGAGACCGCCTTCGAAAGCCGCGCCGAGATCAATCCGCGCAACGTGGAAACCAACGTGCGTGACGCCGTGAACGAGGCCATGGAGATGCTGGACAGCGGCCAGGCCCGCGTTGCCGAGAAAAAGGGTGGCGACTGGGTCGTCAACGAGTGGCTGAAGAAGGCCGTGCTGCTGTCGTTCCGCATTGCCGAGAACGAGTTCATCAAGGGCGGCTTCACCAACTACTACGACAAGGTACCGTCCAAGTACGCCGACACCTCCAGCCGCGACTTCCGCGAGGGCGGCGTGCGCGTCGTGCCGCCGGCCACCGCCCGTCGCGGCAGCTACATCGCTCCCAACGTGGTGCTGATGCCCTCCTACGTGAACATCGGCGCCTACGTCGACGAAGGCACGATGGTCGATACCTGGGCCACCGTCGGCTCCTGCGCGCAGATCGGCAAGAACGTGCACCTGTCCGGCGGCGTCGGCATCGGTGGCGTGCTGGAGCCACTGCAGGCCGCCCCGACCATCATCGAAGACAACTGCTTTATCGGTGCGCGCTCCGAGGTGGTCGAGGGCGTGATCGTCGAGGAAGGCGCCGTGATCTCGATGGGCGTGTACCTCGGCCAGTCGACCCGCATCTACGACCGCGAAAACGACGAGATCCTGTACGGCCGCGTGCCGGCAGGCGCGGTGGTGGTGCCGGGCAACCTGCCCTCGAAGGATGGCAAGTACTCGCTGTACTGCGCGGTGATCGTGAAGCGCGTAGACGAGAAGACCAAGGCCAAGGTCGGGCTGAACGCCCTGCTGCGCGATGTCTGATCTCGTCCTCTACGGGATCGCCAACTGCGACACCGTGCGCAAGGCACGCCGGGCGCTGAATGCGACCGGCGTGGACTTCCGCTTTGTGGACTTTCGCAAGGACGGGCTCGAGGAGGCGCAGTTGCGCCGCTGGGTGGATGCCGTTGGCTGGGAGACCCTGGTGAACCGGCGCGGTACTACCTGGCGCCAGCTCCCCGAGGATACGCGTGAGGCCATCGACCAGGAGCGTGCAATCGCACTGATGCTCGAACATCCGACGCTGATCAAGCGCCCGGTCGTCGAGCGTGGCGACGACGTCTACGTTGGCTGGAATGCGGCGACCGCGCGTGAGCTTGGGGCTGGCTAACCGTTTCTAGCGGGCTCCGGCGCTCGTGGCTCTAGCCGGCACTTCGTATTGGCTGGGCCGGGTTCGGCATCTGGAGTCTACGGTGGCTTCGTCCGGCCGCCTGCCTGCGCTGTCTCGCCAGCGCACCGCGCCCGTTTTTGATCAACAACTGGCTTCTTTGCTCGTGCAAAGAAGTACCCAAGAAACACGCCCGACTGCCGCGACCCCGGCCCGCTGGGCGGGCCGGGGTTTCCCTCGCTCCGAGGGTTTTCGCGGGCGGCGCTGAAACTCGCTGCGCCTTCGGCTTCGCTCAAACAGTCAGCGCCCCCGTTTCTATTTTGAATCGTCCCGCGAAAACCCTCTCCACTCGGCGCGACGACAACGGGGGGAAGGTCAAGACAACGGCTGTCCCGGCGATTGTGCTTATGGATGGAGGCTAGGTATTCCGACATCCTGGGCACGCGCGGCCTTCGGCCCTGGCGTGCCGCGCCCGCCAGCGGGCGCCAGACCCCATCGTAGGATGTGATGAGCGCAGCGAATCGCATCAGGGGTTGCCCCGACGTCGGAACGGTGCGTTTCGCTTCGCTCAACCGCACCCTACGGCGCTGGAGTTGGAAACAGGCGCGGGGATACCTTCTGTTTTAACCTCCATCCCCCCGTATGAAGCCCCTTGCGGAAGGGTTCTCGGGACGGAAGAGAGGCGCTGACTGTCTGAGCGAAGCCAAAGGCGTAGCGAGTTTCAGCGCCGCCGGCCCGAGGGCCCTGGAGCAAGGTCCCCGGGCGGAATCCGGGTGCCCTTCTTTGGGTACTTTCTTGGGCAAGCAAGAAAGTACCTCGCGGCGCGCTCGCGAGTGAGCGCAGGCAGGCGGCCGGCCGAAGCCACCGTAAACACCGGATGCCGAACCAGGGCCAGCCTCAAGGACGCTAGTAGAGGGCAGGCCCCGGGTGTCAGGCGGGTTGCTGGCGGAAGCCGGCTACCTCGGCCTGCAGGCGTTTGGCCAGGCCTTCCAGGGCCTCGACGGCCTCCTGCATCTCGCGGGCGCCGTCGGCGCTGCGTACCGCGATGTCGTTGATGTGGTGTACGTTGCGGTTGATCTCCTCGGCGACCTGGCTCTGCTGCTCGGTCGCCGAGGCGACCTGGCGCGTCATGTCGTCGATGGTGGTCACGGAGTCGTGGATGTACTCCAGCGTCTCTTCGGCCTCGCCGGCCTTGCTGACCGAGGACTCGGCCTGCTGCTGACTGACCTCCATTGCCTGCACGGCCTTGCCGGCCGCACCCTGCAGGCGCTGGATGATCTCGCGGATCTCGCCGGTCGAGTCATTGGTACGCTGCGCCAGGTGGCGCACCTCGTCGGCGACCACGGCAAAGCCGCGCCCCGCCTCGCCCGCCCGGGCGGCCTCGATCGCGGCATTAAGCGCCAGCAGGTTGGTCTTCTCGGCGATCTCCTCGATCACCTCGAGGATGGACCCGATATTGTCGGAGTCACCCTTGAGCTCGTCGATCACCGTGCTGGCCTTGCGAATCTCGCTGGCCAGGGCGTTGATCGACCCCTGGGTCGCCTGGACCACATTACGCCCACCTTCGGCCGCGCGGGTGGCCTGCCCGGCGCTCTCCGCCGTGCTCTGGGTGTTGTTGGCGACCTCCTGCACGGTCGCGGACATCTGGTTCATGGCGGTGACCACCTGCTCGACATCCGAGCGCTGGTCATCGGTCTCGCGACTCAACTCGTTGCTGCGGCCCTCCAGCTGGCGCGCGGAAGCGGCGATCCCGTCGGCCGCGTCCGCGACCTGTGCAATCAGGCCCGAGAGACGGTCCATGACCGCGTTGAATGCGTTACTGGTGCGGCCAATCTCATCGTCAGTGGTGACCTCGACCCGATGGCCAAGGTCCGCCTGACCGGAGGCGATCGCTTCCAGCCCCGAGGCCAGCCGCTCCAGCGGGCGCACCAGCATGTTGGCCGCAAACCAGCCGATGGCCAGCGCGACCAGAAAGGCCACCACCCAAAGCCCCCAAAGGAGCCACCACAACTGATCGACCAGCGCCGCGTCGACATTCGCCGCCAGGTCACCCTTCATCGTGTGGAAGGTCACCCCACCCATGATCGAGAGGGGGATGGTACTGACGAGAATCACAAGGATCACAAGCTTGAGGCGCAGTCCGCCGATCTTCAGAAGCCGGTTCATGGGGTCCCTCCTTTCCCCGCTATAACGGCCAGGGTGGCCGCTTCTTGATAGCGGGCCCATCTTCGCGCAGGGGTCACCAAGAGCAGGTGATCCGGATCAAGTCGAACGCGGGTTCGCGGACACAAAAAAGCCCGCGTCCCAATGGAGGACGCGGGCGGATGCGGTCAGGACGGCCGGGAATCTAGCGGCTGCGCGCAGCCCGATTGCCCTGGGCCGCACGACCCTGTCCAGCCCCGCGGTTACCGCCAGGCTTGCCGCCACGACCCTGGCGCGGCTTGCCATTACGCGCACCACCGCCCGGCTTGGCGCCACGGCGATGGCCGTTGCCATCGTTCGCCGCCGGCTTCGGCGCGTCGAACCCTTCGGTCTCGATCCGCTCGATCGGGCGCTGGATCAGGCGCTCGATACCCTTCAGGAGCTTCAACTCTTCGCCATCGACCAGCGACAGCGCGGCACCCGCAGCTCCGGCGCGACCGGTTCGACCAATGCGGTGCACGTAGTCTTCCGGCACGTTCGGCAGCTCGAAGTTGACGACCTGCGGCAGCTGGTCGATATCCAGGCCTCGAGCCGCAATATCGGTCGCAACGAGCACCGGCACGGACCCGGTCTTGAACTGCTTGAGCGCCTTGGTACGCGCCGCCTGGCTCTTGTTGCCGTGAATCGCCTCGGAGGGCACGCCGTCCTGCGTCAACTTCTGCGCGAGACGGTTGGCGCCGTGCTTGGTGCGGGTAAATACCAGCACCTGCCCCCAGTCGTTGGTACGAATCAGATGACTGAGCAGCTCACGCTTCCGGCTGGTTTCCACCAGGTGTACCGTCTGCTGCACGGTCTCGGCAGCCGTATTGCGCGGGGCCACGTCGACCTCGGCCGGCTTGTTCAGCAGGCTCGACGCCAGCGTGCGGATCTCGCCGGAGAAGGTCGCCGAGAACATCAGGTTCTGGCGCTTTTTCGGCATCAGGCCAATCAGGCGGCGAATATCGCGGATGAAGCCCATGTCCAGCATGCGATCGGCCTCGTCCAGCACCAGGATCTCGATACCGGAGAGGTCAATCGTCTTCTGGTTGGCATGGTCCAGCAGGCGACCCGGCGTAGCCACGACGATATCCATCGGGCCCCGCAGCGCCTTGATCTGTGGGTTCATGTTCACGCCGCCAAAGATGGTCATCGACTTCAGCGACAGGTGGCGGCCGTAGGTACGGACGGAATCATGGACCTGAGCGGCCAGCTCGCGGGTCGGCGTCAGGATCAGCGCCCGCGGACGCCCCGGCTTGCGCTCGGGCGCCGGGCCATCGGTCAGTCGCTGCAGGATCGGCAGGGTAAAACCGGCGGTCTTGCCCGTCCCAGTCTGGGCGGCGGCCAGCAGGTCACCGCCTTTCAGGACTTCGGGGATCGCCTGGGTCTGGATCGGGGTCGGCGTTTTGTAGCCGGCCTGGTCCAGCGCACGCAAAAGGGATTCGGCCAACCCAAGGTCGGCAAAGGAAGAAACAGAAGACATGCAATACTCCAACGGCTACCCGCCGCTCGCAATCGAGGGGCACCCATCGGGGTATGACGAAATCGGGGGGACGGGAACCGAGAAGGTTCCGGATCAGTGAACGGACGCTGACGGGCGGGGCGTTCGGTGAGGCCACTATACCGGGTCGGAAGGTGAAAGCAAGTGATTCTCCGCGGTTTTTTCGCTTAATACCTGATTCACGCGGTAAAGACTCTGGGCCGATTCCACAAACGCTCGTATAATGCACGGATTATAAGAATAAACGCGCCAGGGATGGCCGGGTGACGCAGGTCCAGCGATGCGGATCCGTGTGGCACCCAGGGTCAGACGCGCGTGCCTCACGGTTACGGCATACATCTGGTAGTTCGATCGTCCGTTGCCGACTGTACTGTGGAGGAGCACGATGATGAGTACGTCCGGGGCAGCCGCCCGAGCAATGGGTCGCCATTTCCGATCCCGAGCGTGCACATGACTGATTTCGCTCAGGGGCCCCGATGAACGCCCTTCCCCGCTCCCCGGCTTCACGCTATGTGCCCCTGATGTGGCTGGTACTGCTGGCACTGTTCATGCTGCCTGTACTGCTCTGGATGGTCGGCATCCCGGTCCCGCCGCTGGTGCCGCTGGAGCATATGACCGCATTCCACACCGCGACCGAACTGTTCGCGGTGGTCGTGGCGATCGGGGTGTTCGCAGTCGCCTATCATGTGCGCGACCGCCGTCGGGTAATGGCCACACTGGTCCTCGCCACTGGGTTTCTCGCCGTAGGCCTGCTGGATTTCCTGCACCTGATGACCTATCCGCAGATGCCGGATTTCATCACGCCCAATTCCTCGCAACAGACCATCTTCTTCTGGCTGGCCGCGCGGCTCGTCGCCGCAACGGCGCTCCTCCTGTATGTGGCACTCCCCTTGATGCCAAGAAGCCAGGAACCCGTTCCCAGGGGCATGCTGGTGGGTGCTTTGGCGCTAGTCGCAGTGCTTGCCTGGGTGGGGCTATGGCACGAACAGCGCATTCCGGCACTGTTCGTCCCGGGCGAGGGACTGACGCCGTTCAAGATCGCGCTGGAGGGCGTGGTGGTGGTGCTGCACGCCGCCACCCTCCTGGTCCTGCTGCTGCGCCCTCAGCTCATGCAGCGCCCCGGTATGCCGCTGGTGGCCGCCGCGCTGATGGTCCTGATGGCCAGCGAGGTATTTTTCACCCTGTACGATAACCTGTCCGACGGCTTCTTTGTGCTCGGCCACATCTACAAGGTGGCGGCCTATGCGCTGATTTACTGGGCGGTTTTCATCGAAAGCGTACGCGCGCCCATGGCACAACTCCGGGCCGCCCACCGGGATGTCGAGCTCCGCCAGCAGCGCTACGAGCAACTGATCGACACGGCGCCGGACGGGGTACTGGTGACCGACGGCGACGGCACCATTCTGATGGCCAATCGCAACCTCGAACGCCTGTTTGGTTACCCGCGACGGCATCTGATTGGCCAGCCCGTGGAGACCCTGATCCCCGAGCGCCTGCGCGAACACCACCAATCGGTCCGCGAGCAGCAGAGCGACGACATCTCGGAACGGACCATGGGCCAGGCCCCCGACCTGCGGGGACGCCGGCTCGACGGCACCGAGTTTCCGGTCGACATCAGCCTGAATGCCTTCGAGGACCAGGGCGGGCGGCGCATCACCGCCTTTATCCGGGACATTTCCGACCGCCAGCGCCGCGAGGCCCGCATTCAGCACCAGGCGACCCACGACAGCCTGACCGGCCTGCCCAACCGCTGGCTCCTGCACGACCGGCTTGCCCAGAGCATTGCCCACGCCAGCCGTCACGATCATCGCATCGCGGTGATGCTGCTTGATCTCGACCACTTCAAGATGATCAACGACACCTTCGGCCACCACGAGGGTGACGAACTGCTGCGCGAAGTCGCTCAACGCCTGAAGGACGCAGCGGGCAACGACGCCACGATCGGGCGTTTTGGCGGCGACGAGTTCATGATCCTGGTCCCCGAGATTACGGATGAGCTGCAGATCGGGGAGCTGGCCCAGGAGATTCTGGCGCAGTTTGACCGGCCGTTTCAGACCGGCCCCACGCGCCAGTTCAGCTCCAGTGCCAGTCTCGGGATCGCGCTGTTCCCGCAGGATGCGCGGGACGCGAACACGCTGGTGCGCTATGCCGACATGGCGATGTACGAGGCCAAGCGCTCCGGGCGCAATACCTACGCGTTCTATTCCGAACACCTGGATGCCCAGGTACGGGCGGAACAGCAGCTCCAGGAGCGCCTGAAACACGCGCTGGAACATGACCAGCTGGCACTTCATTTCCAGCCGTTGATCGATGCCCGCACCGGGGCCGTGACCGCCGCCGAGGCCCTGCTTCGCTGGAACGATCGGGAACTGGGTGCCGTACCACCATCGCGCTTTATCCCCAGCGCCGAGGCCAACGGGTTGATCCTGCCACTCGGTGACTGGGTGATCCGTCGCGCCTGCCAGCAACTGGCCGACTGGGCACAACAGGGTGTCGACACGTCCATTTGCATCAACGTCTCGGCGCTTCAGTTCCGCCAGCCGGATCTCGTCTCCCGACTCGAAGCGGCACTGAAGGAGGCCGGTGCTTCGCCCGAACGCCTCGAGATCGAGGTGACCGAGACCGTGGCCATGGCCGATGTCGCCCTGACGCGCGAGCACCTCTCCGGGCTCAAGGCGCTCGGTGTGCGCGTATCGCTGGATGATTTCGGTACTGGGTATTCCTCGCTCGCCTATCTGAAGTCGCTGCCGATCGACAAGATCAAGATTGACCGCTCGTTCATCGCGGGGATCGGCCACGACCGCGACGCCGAGATGATCCTGCGCTCGGTGATGGGCCTCGGCCACAGCCTGCACCTGAAGCTGGTGGCCGAAGGCGTGGAGACCGCCGAGCAACTCGCCTTTCTGCGCCGAGAAGGCTGCGACCTGTACCAGGGATGGTTCTACTCGCCCGCGCTGTCGGTGGAAGAATTCCGTGCCACCGTCCACTCTCAACTGGATGCCTGAGGCTCGCCCTGCTGGCTGCGCATGCCATTGGCGATGGCGTGATCACCACGGACCTCGAGGGGCGGCTCAATTACCTCAACCCGGTCGCCGAGCACCTGACGGGATGGAACCAGGCGTCCGCCTACAACCAGCCCCTCGCAAGCGTGTTCCACCGGCTACTTCAAAAGACACTGAAGATCGATGGCAGCTTTGTGCGCGACATGGCGGAGGATCGGGTCAGCCGCGCGATGGTCGAGAGCATCCACCACATTGGCCGCGTGATCGGGGTCAAGACGGTCGCGGAGCGCGTCTCGCACGAGAGCCTGATGGACTCCATGTGCCGAAGCCCCTGGAACCATGCCCTGTTCCGGTAGCGGAAAAGCGACGTTCCGGGTCGGTCGCCGGCTGAATACCGTGGAAAACCGGTGCGGCCGGGAACAAACCCCGACCGCCCGGTTAACCCCTGGTCAGTAGCCCATGTTCGCGTGGACGTCCGGCGGGGCCTCGTGCGTTAGCAGCGACCAGGTCAGATGCGCCATGACCTCGGGCGCCACCACGGTGTGGCGATTGCCCCCGTGCTGCATCCCCTCGCGCAGGCGCTGGCGAACCTCGGCCTGCCCCGTGAGGTCGTAGATCACATCCACCTGATCGCCACGGGCCAGGATGTCCTCGACCGATTCCAGCGGAATCCCGCGCGCCTGCGCCAGTTTGCAGCCCTCGGTTTCGCCCTGCTCCGATACCGCGCAAATCTCCATTCCCGGCGTATCGCTGTCCAGCAGCAGTTCCAGAAAACGGCCCCCCACACGGCCCAGCCCAACAATCGCGATCTGAATCGCCATCACTCCCTCCTTGGTTTTCGTTATATCCGGCATGCATCGTTCGGCATGCCCATCCGAGTATAGGGGACATGCTCGCTTTCGCACGCCTGAACGATGTTTGCGGAGACATGGGGAAGATCGGGCCTTTTGGGCGCCGGCCCCGAGCCCCCTACACTCGGCGCATTCACTGCAATGGAGTACACCGCATGAGTCAGTTGCATCTCCCGATCCGCGTGGATCGCCGCGAGCAGGGCAAGATCATCCAGCGCCTGGAGCGCCTGGAGGGCGTGGAGCTGGAGTTCGTCGACCTCGATGTCGGCGACTACGAACTCCCCAATGGGGTCGTCGTGGAGCGCAAGTCCGCCACCGACATGGTGCTGAGCGTCGTGGACCAGACCCTGTGGGAGAACGCCGCCAAGCTTAAGGCGACGCACGACAAGGTGATCTACGTAGTCGAGGGGGACCTCTACGAACCACGCTTCCACCAGCAGGCGCTGGACATCCACCGCGCCCTGACGCATCTGACGATCGCGCTCGGGATCAGTGTGCTGCCCTCCAATGACGAAGACACCAGCGGCATGCTGATCTACCTGCTAGGCATGAACGCCCAGGTGGACCCCGACCCAATCGCACGCCCCGCCAAGCCCGAAAAGCGCCGTGCAGCGGCGGAGTTCATTGTCAGCGGCCTGCCCGGTGTGGAACCCGATCTGGCCCGCGACCTGCTGCGCCAGTTCGGCAGCGTGCGCGACGTGCTGAACACGGATGCCGAGCAACTGGCCGAGGTCGATGGCATGGACCTGGAACGCGCCCAGCGCATCGAGTCCGTCGTGACCCATGGCAGCCGCAAAGGGTAATCCCGCAGGGTGCGGGGATTCACGTGTCTCGCCCCTCGCCTGACGTTACAATGCGCGCTGCAGCCCATGCGCAGGCCCCGGGGGCACGCGCGGCGGCGCTCGCCAGACCACCGGAAGGCGGGACCGCAATTAACTGATTTCAGGGAGAAACCAATGGCGTTCATCGTTCTCGAGAACTGCATCAAGTGCAAGTACACCGATTGCGTCGAGGTCTGCCCGGTCGACTGCTTCCACGAAGGCCCCAACTTCCTCGCGATCGACCCTGACGAGTGCATCGACTGCACGCTCTGCGAGCCGGAGTGCCCGGCCGAGGCGATTGTGCCGGAGGATGATGTCCCGGAAGACCAGCTCCAGTTTATCGAGCTGAACGCCGAGCTCTCGCGCACCTGGCCGGTGATCACCGCGCGCAAGGATCCGCCGGAAGACGCCGAGGAGTGGGACGGCGTCGAGGGCAAGCTGAAGCATCTGGAACGCTAAGTCCGCATCAATGGGGCTGCCAGGCAGCCCCACAATCTCGCTGCATCCGCCTGGCCAGGCGCCCCCCTCTGCATCTCCCGATGCGCTGCAACGGCCTTCTTCCCGACCGCCACCCACCCTCCTCGTCCCTGCAAGTCAGCCCGCGGCAACCGTAGCTGGGGTACCCGGTGTCTCCTCGTTGAGTCACTCACGCGAAACCCGATTCCCTCGTGATTTCAATAGGTTCAACCTCGAATGGCCGCGCCCGAGCGCACGCACTGTATCGCGGATGGCACAGATTGGGTCCGATCGCGATACCCCTTGACTCTATAAGTCATTGTTCTCCCGGACAAACCGTCCGCTGGCCCAAGTCCTGCTAGTTGGGTTGTTGCGTAGCACGGGCCACGTGCACCGGGGCTACGACAACCGTCTATTGCTGGCTAGCCAATGGAGACAAAGCCATGAACTTCAAAAAGACCCTGATTGCTTCCGCTATCGCCCTGGCCTTCGGCCTGAGCTCGGGCCTGGCCCTGGCCAACCCGACCAATACCGCCGAAGGCGAAGTCGGTGATCAGACCGCCACCGCCACCTCCTCGGCCGATGGCGGCGGCGCCTCGGCGAACGAGTATTCCCAGGCGTTCGCAATCAATGACTCCGACCTGTCGAACAGCTCGGACAACAGCACCGCGATCTCGGACTCGGGCAATGACAGCTCCGACAACAGCACGAGCATTTCGGATTCGGGCAATGACAACTCCGACAACAGCACGAGCATCTCCGACTCGGGCAACGACAGCTCCGACAACAGCACCGCGATCTCCGACTCCGGCAACACCACAGTCTCGGATTCGGGGAACGACAATTCGGACAACAGCCTGAATGTCTCGGATTCGGGCAATGACAGCTCCGATAACAGCACGAATGTCTCCGACTCCGGGAATGACAGCTCCGACAACAGCCTGAACATCTCCGACTCGGGCAACGACAACTCCGACAACAGCATGGCCCACGCGGACGACAACAGTGCAGCCGCCAACAACGGTTCCACTGCCTCGGTGACCCGTGATCAGAGCGACAACTCCGACAACAGCTCGGCCATCATGGATTCCGGCAACTACACCGCAACTGACAGCTTCAACACGTCGCTGCAGGTGAACGCCGTGGTCAGCCAGAACGAACTGTCGGGTACTGTGACCGGGAACTACGTCGACATCGCCGGTCGTGCCAACCAGGAGAGCCACAACTACATCGGCTCGGATTCCTTCGTGGCCCCGGCGGGGATTACCCAGGTGTCGCAGAACAGCGGCGCGAACAGCCTGACCCAGCAGCAGGTCTCGGTGCAGGCGCATCTGAACCTGGGCAACTAACCGACACGGCGTGTCGGAACGGCATGCGGCGGGATCATCCCCGCCGCATTCTCCCTGCCATGCAAGAGGGTCCGGTCATGTGTAATCCGTCAGCCCACCGGGGCGGCATCGGTTCTGCTGCCTTTCTGTCCGCCGGCATGCTGCTGGTGACAGCCATCGCCCATGCCGAAGTCCCGTCGGCCGGCGATGCACTGCTGTTCGGCTCGGCTCCCGACGCCTATGAGGTGGTCGATCTGGCCACACTGGACGCGCAACGGGCACGCCAGGGCGTGACCAATATTCAGCTCGGTCAGATCCACTCGCGCATTGACCTCGCGAACAACCACGCCGTGAACTCCACCACCGGCAAGAACTTCGTGGCGGCCGGGGCCTTCGACAATGCCCGCGGTATCTCCACGGTCATTCAGAACAGCGGCAACAACGTCGCCATACAGGAATCGATGATCGTGAACATCACGATCAACCCCTGAGGAATCACCAATGCCCATCCGCCGTTGGTTCCTCTGCGTAGTCATCACCACCGCGCTGATGCTTTCGCCTGCCCTGTCCGCATGGGCCGGCGGGGCCCAGTTCCCGGGCATGATCGGCAGCATGAACGTGCCGGTGGAGAGCCTGAAAGACCTGCGCTTTCGCTCCATCGTCCCGCAGCGATACGACTTCAGCTGCGGCTCCGCCGCCCTGGCTACGCTGCTCACGTACCACTACGACCGCCCCACCACAGAGGTCGAGACCTTCGACAGCATGTTCCGACGCGGCGACCAGGACCTGATCCGCGAACAGGGGTTCTCCATGCTCGACATGAAGCACTACCTGGAGGCCGAACAGGGCATGCCCGCCGACGGCTTTCGCATCGGGCTGGATGACCTCGACAATCTCGGGGTGCCGGCGATCGCGATGATCGAGACTCGGGGCTATCGCCACTTCGTGGTAATCAAGGGGCTAGAAGGCGGACGGGTACTGGTGGGAGATCCGGCTCTCGGGGTCAACAGCTACACCCGTAACGAGTTCCAGCAGATCTGGGTCAACGACATCCTGTTCATCATTCGCGAGGACGTGGACCTCGCCCGGCATCGCTTCAATGCCTCCGAAACCTGGGCCGCCGTGACCCGCGCGCCGATCGAGTCGGGTGTCGTGCGCAGCGACCTGGCGAGCTTCACCCTGCATCTGCCCCGCGCGAGCGACTGGTGAGCGCGATGATGAAACGCCTGCCCTGCTGCATCCTGGGCGTCATCCTGGCCAGCGCGACATGGGCTACAACGGCTCATGCCCTGGATGTCCTGCCCCCCCTCGGCGACGAGCGCGTAGTACCGGATTCGGTACTGGAGGCCCAGCGCGGCGGCTTCTTCGGGCGCGATGGTCTGGAGATCTCGATCGGGCTGGAACAGATCACGTCACTCAATGGCGAGGTGATCAACCACTCCACCCTGCGCCCCCTGAGCGATATCACCAGCGGCTCCCACTGGCCCGGCACCGACCTGCGTTCGGTCGTCATCCAGACCGGGGGCGCGATGCCGGCGGAAAGCTGGACCTCGGGCATGGGCTGGGTCACTGCGATCCAGAACGAACTCGACGGACAGGACATCCGCCACCAGACCATCCTGCAACTGGAGCTTGGCAATCTGCAGATGCCGCGCGGGGACCTGGGCCGGGCACTGGAACAGCACATGCTCGAGCGTGGCGGAGGCTTCTGAACCCTCCGCCACGGCAACGCGCCCCTCAAAAACGGATCGGCACCCGCAGGGTGGCCTGCACATCCGGTGCGGCCTCGGTCGCCCCGACACCGAGCGAGAAATTCACACTGGTGCGGTCCGTCAGCCGGTGCGAGATACCCCACAGTACGGTCCCCACCTGGCGCCGCCCGAACACGGGCTCCAGCCCGCTTTCGTTCTCCACCCGCGTGCGGAATACCGTGCTGTGGTCGTAGCCAAAGCTCATCGAGGTGCGGTCGTTCAGGCTGATGGCCATCCCCAGGCTCATGCCGACCGCGTCGCCGGGATTGACCTTGCCATAGCCATCGCCCACATCGCGCTCGATGTTCCAGAGATAGCTGACGTTCGCAAAGATCACGGCCGGGTCGGTCGGATAGATCATCGTCACGCTGGGCTGGATACTCCAGAACCCGGAACCGGTGGGCTGCTCGAGGAAGATCTCGCCCAGGCGATTGCCCTCGTCATCCAGGATCTCGCGGCGGGCGACATCGAAGGGCCCCTTACCAGTCGTGCTCTTCGCCTTGAGGTTGCCGATAAAGAACGGCCGACCTCGATCCGCCATGTTGAACTGGTAAGACACGCCGAACTCGATATCGCCCAATCCCTGCCCGGTGGAGCCCGTCACACGCTCCAGCGCGGTCGCCTCGAGGATGTCGCGCCGGCGCACCTGCTGCTCGCGGTAGACATACGGGATCTTCATCCCGACCTCCAGCCGCTCGGTCAGGCCATAGCGAAAGCTCACCGCCGCGGTCAGCGTGTCGCGCTCCGTCTCGCTGACATCAATCAGCCCGATCGCCAGGGCCGGGATGATGGTGAACCCCTCGATCGACACATCCAGCGAACTGCTGTGCACGTACGACAACGACGGCTCCACTACCCACTGCCCCTTCGGTGTGAGCACACCACGTTCCTCGAAAACCGTCACCTCGGGGCCCGAATCCACCGGGGCGTCCCCGACCGCCTCGCGAGCCTCCTGGCCCACGGCCGGCCCGGCCAACCCGATACAAAACGGTACGATCCCCAACCCACTTCTCCTGACCCATCGCTTGTCCACCGTCGTTCTCCATGGCCCCAGGGGCCGAACTGTTACGCAAGGGCCACTCTCTTCCCCGTCACAAGATTCAGGGCGCATTGGAACGCAGCCCGTACTTGTCGAGCAGGCGGTAGAGCGTCATCCGGCCCACCCCCAACTGGCGCGCGGCCCGCGAGACATTGTTGTCGCACTGGCCCAGCACCTTGATCAGCAATTCCCGTTCGGCGGTCGAGCGCGCCTGGGCCAGCGTTTGCGGCTTCTCGGCATTGCCCGAAGCGGCCAGTCCCAGATCCTCCGGCCGAATCAGGCGTCCCTCCGCCATCGTCACCGCCCGCCGCACCCGGTTCACCAGCTCGCGTACGTTTCCGGGCCAGGCATGGGCATACATCGCCTGCCACGCGGCCTGGGTAAAGCCGCGCAGCCGAGGGTTCTGGCTGCGGAACTGCTCGAAATAGAAGCGCGCGAGTTCTTTCAGATCCGTGCCCCGCTCTCGCAACGGGGGCACATCCAGCTGGATGACATTCAGGCGGTAGTAGAGGTCCTCGCGGAAACGACCGCGCTCGACGGCCTCGTCCAGCGCGACATGGGTCGCCGCGAGCACGCGCACATCCACCTTGATGGGCTGTAACCCGCCGAGCCGCACCAGCGTTCCCTCTTGCAGGAAACGCAGCAGATTGACCTGTAGCTCCAGGCTGAGATCGCCAATCTCGTCCAGCAGCAGCGTGCCGCCATGCGCCAGCTCGAACTGCCCGATCTTGCGTCGACCCGCCCCGGTAAAGGCGCCTGCCTCGTGGCCAAACAGTTCCGACTGGATCAGCTGCGCCGGCAATGCCCCGCAGTTCACTGCCACAAAAGGCCCGTTCGCCCTTCGTGAATGTCGGTGCACCGCCAGCGCAGCCAGTTCCTTGCCGGTGCCGCTCTCGCCCTGAAAGAGCACCGGTGCCTCGGAGCCCGCGACGCGCTCGATCTGGCGGGCCAGTCCCTGCATCGCCGGGCTATGCCCAACGATGGGAATATGGTCCGACTCGGCATCCTGATTGGGACGAGTGGGCCGCGCTTCCAGCGCCGCCATGCCGCATGCCCGTCCCAGCGTGATTTCAAGGCGCGCCTGGTCGAATGGCAGGGTATGAAAGTCGTAACAGGACTCGCGAATCAGCTCGCGAACGTCGTCGCGCAGTAATAGATCCGGGTGAACGAGCGCGATCCACTTCACATGCTGATGAGTGTGTACAAACTCGGTCACCCAGTTCGGGATGGGGCTGCCCAGGTCGACAAGCCCAACACGCACCTTGCTGAGTGTCCCCTCCGTTACCCCACCCGGCCCCGGGACGCGCCATAGCGTCCAGGCATCGGAGAAGCTCGGCATCGATTCCCCCGCGCCGCCGCCACCGTCTACCCATGCCACCTCGCGCACCATCGCAGTCGCACAGGCGCGCTGCAGTGCATAACGCGATTCGTCGGAATCCCCCCGGGGCAGGAAAGTCCCGCCATCCACCGACCGCAAAAAGGAACCATTCAACCTTCGCGATCCGGCCATGCCCGTCCCTATTGTTCAGATCCAGCTTTACTTGCCGGTTCGACGCAACCGACCCATCGCTGGAAGTTCAGCGTTGTCTCTGCCGGAATATAGGGGAAAAGAACGATCTCAACATTAAACAAGGAGCGCGAAATTAACCACCAAAAAGACTTACAATTTATTTTAATGAAGGGCATTAATATTCCCGAATCCAGATTCGCCCGAAAATAAAAAGGGCCGCTCGAGAGCGGCCCTTTTTGTGATGCATTTAAAATCCCCGACCGTATGATACGGGGACACTACGTCTCAAACACGAGACAATTCCTGAGTATCACTAACCAATGTCACCACAGCCAGGTCTCCGGCTGCTCGATCGACCGGTCTTCGTTATTCGCCAGCAGACCCTTGATGCAACGCACCAAAAGCCAGACGATCATGAACAGCAAGACCAGGAATCCAATACCGATCGGGGTCAAAACAGCCCCTACGATCACGCCGAGCAAGCCAATCCAGAATGTACGAATCTGGTAGGTAAAATGCGTGTCGCTGACCGCGTCCCCGTCGTTGCGCTTGATGTAAGCAATAATCAAACCGGCGATCGCGGTGAGCGCGGTCAGAAAGCTGACCAGATACAGTACGTACACCACAGTCACCATCGTGCGCTCCTTGCGCGGACCCGGCACGGGGCGGCTCACATCGCTCGGTTCGACTTCCGGTCGTGTTCCTTCGCTCACCTTGCACCTCCTGTCGGCATGGTCATGCTCATTGCGAGCCTGTTCGCCGAGACTAGCACTTCTGCTACTGACCCAGTGACAGGCGCAAGCCCCCCCTACGCTGGACCCGCCCAGACGATCAGCACGATCCCGAGCAGGGCGAACACGAAGCCTGCCAGTTGCACACGCGACATACGCTCGGCCTGAAACAGGCGGGCCATCAGCGCGGTCGGCGCGGGCGACAGCGCCCCGGCCACCGCAATGATCGACAGCAGTCCCATGCGTACGGCCACGACAAAGGCCAGGGTCGCTGCCGCCTGGAACAGCCCCGCCAGCGCCAGCAGCACGAAGGTGGAGCGGCTCATCCCGCGTTCGGGCCGCAAGACCAGCATGACAAGGGCAAGCGTCAGGGCCCCGACCGCCGAGGTGGCCACCACGGGCCACAACGGTGATCCGGCCTGGGCCTGATCGAGAAACACGAAGACCAGGCCGAAGCAGACCCCGGCGATCACGGCGTCCAGCAGCCCCTTGACCGGATGCTCACCCCGCGCCAGCGCAATCAGGCCACGAACGGGTTGATCCAGACGCCGCGGGCTGGCCTTGCGCGCCCCGCCCGAGATCATGCCGATGGCCACCACGATGGCGGCAATGCCGACCAGCGCCAGCACGCCCGGCCGCTCACCGAGGGCCAGGCCCACCCCCAGCGGCACCAGAGCGGAGATCACACCAGTAATCGCCGCCACCAGGCCCATCGAGCCCTCGGCCAGCCCGCGATAATAGGCGAGAAGGCCCAGCGCCAGCGCCAGCCCGGAGGCACCCCCCCAGATCAACGCCTGCGGGCCCGGCAGCCCCGCAAGCGGAACGGCGATCAGCAGCAGCGCGCCGGTGGCCAGGAACTGCGAATAGCAGGCCACCACGAGCGCGGGGATTCGGCGCGAGGCCAGGCCACCAAAGAAATCCCCAGCGCCAAACCCGAGCGCCGTCAGGAGTCCGAGGAAAAAGGCCATCAGCGACGCCGCCGCGAAACCGGCGCTCGCCGCTTCAGGGGCTTATTCACCCGCCTGTTCGAGCAACTCCTTCAGCCGGTCCTCGTTCGCGGCGCTATGAATACCGGTAACGGTGCCGTCACCGTCCAGCAGGATCACGGTGACCTCTTCCGGTGTGTGCGGCATGAAGCCCGCGTCCTGTTCGGACTGGGTCACCACCGTCGGGTATTCACGTGCCTGCATGCGCGGCAGCACGACGTTCTCCATCACGTGCGGCGGCATCTGGTGGATATCCGCGATGTAGATCACACCGATCTCGTTGCGCTCTTCCTCGGTCATCTCGCCGAGCACGGCGTTGGCGATATCGGCCGGGGCCATCTCCACCGTCTTGAGGATCACGCGCGCATCACCCGGTATCTGCAGCGGGTTGCCGTGCTGGTCATTCAGCGTGCGCTCGGGGAAGGCCTCGCCTTCGGCCACTTCGTCGGCCGAGGCGTTGGCACCGCCGTCGCAGGCCGCGAGGAACAGGGTGGAAGTCGCCAATAGCGCGGCGAGCAGGAGTGCGGACAGTCGGTTCATGGGGGTTCCTCCAGGGCTGTGAAACAATGCGCGCCGTGAACGGTCGGTCGTTCGCGGCAAACGCCGCCGATGGTAACGCATCCCTGGCCCCAGTAGACTTCACGGACTCGCCGACCCATGTACCCACTCGCGTTGGTCCGTGTTTCCCAGAGCAAATGCCCCGGAACCCCTCGATGCTTCAGCCACTGATCAAACTGCTGCGGCCGCACCAGTACATCAAGAACGGGTTTGTCCTGCTGGGCGTCGTATTCGCCCACGAGTGGGAACCGGCGATGCTGCTGGCCGCGGGGGTCGCCTTTATCGCCTTCTGTGCGATTGCGAGTGCGGTGTATGTGCTGAACGACATCGTCGATGTCGAGGCCGACCGCCAACACCCGGTCAAGTGCAACCGGCCCATCGCCAGCGGGGCAATCCCGGTCGGGACGGCCTGGGCGATCTTCGCCACACTGGTGGTGGTCGCCCTCGTACTGGCGGCCATGGTCAGCACCGGCGTGACCGCCCTAGTGCTTGCCTACCTCGTGCTGAACGTCGCCTACTCCTGGTGGCTGAAGCATGTCGTCATCCTGGATGTGTTCAGCATCTCGGCGGGCTTCATGCTGCGCATCCTGGCCGGCACGCTCGGGCTCGGGATCGAGCCCTCGCAGTGGCTGCTGCTGTGCGGCCTGATGCTCACGCTGTTTCTCGGCTTCGCCAAGCGCCGCGCGGAACTGGCGGATACCGCAATCGAGCGCTCTCCCGAACGGGAAGGCCCGCGCCGCGTACTCAATGACTACAGCGTGGGCCTGGTGGACCAGTTCATCGCGATCAGCGCGGCCTGCACAGTCCTGTCGTACGGGCTCTACACGGTCAGTGCACAGACGATCGACCTGCACGGCACGGATGGACTGATCTACACGCTGCCGTTCGTGATCTACGGCATCTTCCGCTACTTGTTCCTGCTGCACGCCCGTGGTGGCGGCAACGACACCTCGCGCGACCTGGTCACCGACCCGCACCTGCTCGCAACGGTTGCCGTCTGGCTGGGCGTCACCATCGCCGTACTCGCATGAGTGCGGTCCTGCTGTCCGGCTGGCGCATGCGGGCCGTGATGCTATCCGTCATCGCGGCCGTTGTGCTGTATCTCGGGGTTGCGCTGTGGGCGGGGGCCGCCGAGGTCTGGCATGCCCTCGCGCTGGTGGGGATCGGGGGCCTGCTGCTGGCCCTGTCGCTCTCATTGGTGAACTACTCGCTGCGTTTCACACGCTGGCAGCTCTATCTGCGCCGGCTGGGTCACCACGTGCCCCTGCGCAGGAGCGCCCACATCTACCTGGCGGGCTTTGCCCTGACCACCACACCCGGAAAGGCCGGCGAGGCCCTGCGCGGCGTATTGCTGAAGCGACGCCATGTTCCCTATCCCGACAGCTTCGCGGCCTTCGTCAGCGAGCGTCTGTCCGATCTGATCGCGGTCGTGCTGCTGTCGATGCTGGGCTTCACCCTGGTGGCCCAGGGTGGCTGGCTGATCCTCGCCGGGGCCAGTGCGGTGGCGCTCGCGCTGGTCATCCTGTCGTGGCGCCGACCACTCGCACGACTGCAGACGTGGACGGACCGGCCCGGCCAGCGCCTGTGGCGGACCGTTCATCACCTGGCGACTATCCTGCTGCAGGCCCGGCGCTGCCACCGCCCCACCCTGCTGGCCGGGGCGACCATTCTGAGTGTGGTCGCCTGGAGCGCGGAGGCGCTCGCCTTCTGGTGGATCCTCAACGCGATGGGCTTCGAGGCCAGCTTCGCCTTCGCCGCATTCGTGTTTGCGCTGGCGATGCTGGCCGGCGCGCTGAGCTTCCTGCCCGGCGGGCTCGGCGGGACCGAGGCCGTGATGGTCGGCCTGTTGCTGCTGCACGACATGCCCGCGGCCGATGCGGTCGCCGCCACCATGCTGATCCGCTTCACCACCCTGTGGTTCGCGGTCATCCTGGGCCTGATGGCCCTGGGCACCAACCCCGAGGCTCGCGGCCGCGAACAACCGGAGGCCACGGCATGACCACGAGCTGGAACCGCATCCCGCGTGTCGCGCACGCCGCCGAGGTCACGCTGAACCGGCGCGGCCAGCCCCTGCCCGGGGCTTCACACCCACTGCTGGCCTACGGCCTCGGCCGCAGCTACGGCGACGTCTGCCTGAATCCCGGCGGGAGCCTGCTGCATACCCGCGACCTCGACCGCTTCATCGCCTTCGACCCGGACACGGGCCGCATTACCGCCGAGGCCGGCCTGACCCTGGACGACTTGCTGCGCTTCGCGGTCCCGCGCGGCTGGTTCGTGCCGGTGGTACCCGGCACGCGCTTTGTAACGCTCGGGGGCGCGGTGGCCAACGACGTGCACGGCAAGAACCACCACCATGCCGGCAGCTTCGGCGAGCACGTCCGCGCCATGACCCTGCGCCGCTCGAACGGCGAATGCCTCGAGGTGACCCCCGACGACACCCCGGACTGGTTCGCCGCGACCGTCGGCGGGCTCGGGCTGACGGGCCTGATCGAGACGGTCACGCTGCAGCTCGTGCCCGTACGCACGCCCTGGATGCGCGCGTGGTCGCAGCGCTTCGACAGCCTGGACGAGTTCTGGGAGCTGGACGCCCGGGCCGAGCGCGAATGGCCCTACACCGTCGCCTGGATCGACTGCCTGAACCCGGGCCCGCGCGGCGAGGTCGGGCGCGGCATCTACAGCGGGGCGCGCCACGCCACCACCGCACCGGCGCGCAGCCAATACCGGGAGCCCCGCCGTGCCATACCGCTGGACCCGCCGGTTTCACTGGTGAACCGGGTGACCCTGCGGCTGTTCAACCAGCTCTATTACCGCCAATCCGTACACCCGACCGCCCGCGCCGTCCATCACCTGCCCTGGCTTTTTCCGCTGGACGCGATCCGCCACTGGAACCGCATCTACGGGTACAAGGGCTTTTACCAGTACCAGTGCGTGCTGCCCCCGCATGCGCAAAAGGACGGCATGCAGGCGTTGCTCGACGCCGTGGCCGCCAGCGGCCAGGGCTCGTTCCTCGCCGTGCTCAAGCGCTTCGGGGATCGCGCGGGGCCGGGCATGCTGTCATTCCCCCGTCCTGGGGCGACCCTGGCGCTGGACTTCCCCGAACGCGGCAACGAGACCGAGCACCTGTTCCGGCGCCTGGACCACATCGTGCAGGAGGCCGGCGGCGCGCTGTACCCGGCCAAGGATGCGCGCATGTCACCCGAGCTGTTCCGCAGCGGCTTTCCCCGCTGGGAGGAGTTCGCTAGCTTTGTCGACCCCGAATTCTCTTCCGGCTTCTGGCGCAGGGTGACCAAATGAACCGTTTGCAGTCTGTCGTGATCCTCGGCGCCACCTCGGCGATCGCCACCGCCGTCGCGCGCGAACTCGCCGAGCACGGCGCCCGACTGTTTCTGGTCGCGCGCGACGGCGAGCGGCTGGAGCCCCTGCTGCAGGATCTGCGCGTACGCGGCGACGATGCCTCCGGCACGCGCATCCTCGGCGCAACGGCCGACCTGGCGGACGTCGACGCCCACGCGGACGTGTGGACACAGGCCCAGGAGGCGCTGGGCGACAACATCGATGCGGTGCTGCTGGCCTGGGGCACGCTGCCGGATCAGGACGCGTGCAACGCGTCGGTCGCGACCACGCTGGAGGCAATCCATGTGAACGGCACCAGCGCCATCGCCTTCCTGGCCCATATAGCGCCCGACTTCGAACAGCGCGGCCGTGGCGTGATCGCCGCCATCGGGTCGGTCGCCGGCGACCGCGGGCGTCAGAGCAACTACGTCTACGGCACCGCCAAGGGCATGCTGGCCACCTATCTCCAGGGGCTGCGCAACCGGCTGTTCTTCAGCAGCGTGGATGTGGTCACGATCAAGCCGGGCTTCGTGCGCACCCCGATGACCGAGGGCTTCAACCGCGCCGGCGCGCTGTGGGCAGAGCCCGAGACGGTCGCGCGCGGGATCGTCAAGGCCATGCGCCGCGGCCGCGATGTCGCCTACCTGCCCTGGATCTGGTGGGGCATCATGACCGTGATCCGCCTGATCCCCGAGTACCTGTTCAAACGCCTGAAGCTGTAATGACGGCGCCGCAACGCATCGTGCTGTTCGACTTCGACGGGACCCTGACCCGACGCGACAGCCTGTTCCCGTTCCTGCGCTTCGCGCTGGGTACGCCGCGCTTTCTCGCGGCCCTGCCCGGCTGCCTGCCGACACTGGCGGGCTTCGCGCGCGGCCGCATCGCCAACCAGGTCGCCAAGGAGGCCGTGCTCCAGCGGATGATCGGCGGCGCATCCCTGGACGATCTGCAGGCCCGGGGCCATGCCTTCGCGGATCGCGTGCTGGACCGCCTGCTGCGACCGGCCGGCATGGAACGCCTGCAACACCATCAGGCGGCCGGCGACACCTGCGTGCTGGTCTCGGCCTCGCTGGATCTGTGGCTGCAGCCCTGGGCCGAGCGCCATGGCCTGGCCGACGTGATCTGCTCGCGCCTGGCGGTCGACGAGCACGGCCGCGTCAGCGGGCATCTGGACGGAACCAACTGCCAGGGCGCGGCCAAGCCCGCCGCGATCGCCAGCTGGCTGGGGCGCTTCGATCCGGATACCCCTGTGGATCTCTACGCCGCCTATGGCGACACCGCGGGGGACGAGCCCATGCTGCAGATGGTGACCACGGGTTATCGGCTGCGGGGCGGCCGGTTCGAGCCGGTCCAGACGGGCACGTCGTCGGCATGAGTGCAGATCGGCTGCCTCCCGGCGCGCCCTGGCTCGCGCGCCACTACGGTGCGGCGCTGCTGACCGCCCTGGCCGCCAAGATCCTGATCGCCTGGACCCTGCCGATCACGGGCGACGAGGCGTACTTCCTGATCTGGGGGCAGAATCCCGATCTCGGCTACTACGACCACCCCCCGATGGTCGGCTGGTGGCTGAGCCTGGTGCTCGCGATCTCGGACCACCCGCTCGCGATCCGGTCACTGGGGATCGCCGTATCCATGGCCCCCGCCCTGCTGATCCTTGCACTGTGGCACCGGCAGGACCCGGTCCGGGCGCGTCTGGTCTCGCTGATCGCCCTGTTCATGCCGCTGCTGTTCATCGCGGTGCTGACCGCCACGGACACGCCGCTGCTCCTGTTCGGCCTGCTGGCCACCGGCCTGACCTGGCACGCGCTGCGCACCGGGCGTCCGGGCTGGTTCCTGCTGGCCGGGATCGCGCTGGGGCTGGCCTTCCTGTCGAAGTACTTCGCGGTGCTGCTCGGGATCGCGCTGGGGCTGCACATCCTGCTGTTCGCGCCGCGCCACTGGCGCGGACTGCTGTTGATCATCCTCGGAGTGGTGCCGGCGGTGGCCCTGAACCTGTACTGGAACTGGGACAACTGCTGGTACAACGTGATGTTCAACATCGTGAACCGGCATGGCGGCGACGGGATCGACCTGACCAACCTGCTCGCCTACGCGGCGATGCTGGTCTATGTGTTCACCCCCTGGCTGCTGTGGTTCATCGCCCGCGAGTTCCGCGTACTGGGGCCCGGCATCCGTGAACATCGCTTCGGGGTCTTCCTGAGCGCCGGGCTGATCCCGCTCGCGGTGTTCGCCCTGCTGGCGCCGTTCAAGAGCATCGGCCTGCACTGGCTGGCGGTGTTCGTGCCCTTCCTGCTGCTGCCCGCCCTGTTCCTGAGCACCCGCGCGCTCAACGTCAGCGCCTGGCTCTCGGCCCTCCTGGCCGGCGTACATGCGGTGGTGCTCCTGATGATCGCGCTGATGCCCGTGGAATGGCTCGAGAACCACGACCGTTACGCCGATGCGGTCTACTACCTCGCCCCGGAATCCGTGGCCGCGGCCGTGAACGAATACGAGCCGGACTGGCACGTGTTCACGCGCAGCTATTCACGCTCCGCAGTACTCGCCTACTACGCCGGACGCGACGTCGGGGTGTTCGGCTCCGGCTCGCACTACGGCCGCCAGGACGACCTGCTGACCGACTTCCGCGCCCTCGACGGCGCCAACCTGCTCTACGTTGCGACCCGCGGCGAGGTCGACCCCGACGACCTGGAACCCTTCTTCGACGAGGTCGTGGTCCGCCGCCAGGCGATCCGCGGGATCGACTGGGAGATCGCCGAGGGCCGCGGATTTCGCTATGACGCCTACCACGAGCAGGTCCTGAGCGAGGTCCTGGCCGACTACTACGCTATCCCCGCCTGGCTCCCCGAAGGCCGCTGCGACTTCACCGATCGCTACAGCCAGTAACGCCGCGAACATCGGTGCGGTATTACGGTCACACAGGCATGCCGATACGCTTGAACCTGCCGCAACGCGCGTTCAAGCTGACGCGTTTGCCAATGCAATGACGGAGATCCCTACATGAAGCCTTACCTGGCATTCGCTGGTGCGCTGCTGCTGGCCATCCCGGGCCTGACCCTGGCCCAGGCCCAGACCGACCCGCAGATGGAAGAGCAGATGCAGCAGCAGGAGCCGGAGACCACGACCTACCAGGACTGGGAGGTCGCCTGCATCGAGACCCAGGGCGGCGAGCGCTGCCGCATGCAGCAGACGCTGCAGATCCAGGACGAGCAGGCACAGGGCGCCTACCTGCAGGCCTCGCTGTTCCGCGATGGTGACAGCTACATCATCGAGATCCTGCTGCCACTGGGCGTGGACCTGCGCCCCGGCATCCTGATGCAGGTGGATGACGATGGCGAGGAAATCGAGGCCCCCTACATCGCCTGCGTGGAGCAGGGCTGCGTCGCGGGCCATGAGCTCAGCGAGAGCCAATTCAACGCGATGCGTGGCGGTAGTGCGCTGACGGTCGGCTTCTGGCCGCTGCACGGCGACCAGCCGCTGGCCTTCGACGTCTCGCTGATGGGCTTCACCGACGCCAGCGAGCGGCTCTAGGCCTTCGCTTGGCTGCGCCACACGGGCCGGTACAATGACCCGTGTGGCGAAGCACAGGGACGCAACGAGCCGGGCCGGTCTCAACCGCGCCCGGGCACGCTGGCGGCGGGCAGCCTGGACTGTCCTGGCCGCCGCCGTACTGTGGTGGATCCTGGCCGGGCTGGATGCCCTGCTGGAACCCCTGGCACTGCTCGCGGTTCTGCTGGCCGGGGCCGCCAGCCTCGTACTGCCCACCGGTCGCCCCCTCGCCGTCCGATTCCGGGCCATACCGGGCCTGATCGGCTATTTCCTGCGAGCTTCCTTCCTCGGCGGTATCGACATCGCCCGACGCGCACTGGACCCCAAGCTGCCCATCGCGCCGGACTTCATCGAGTACCGGGCCGACCTCCCGCATGGACCACCGCTGACCCTCTTCATGGCCGTGCTCAGCCTGCTCCCGGGGACCCTCAGCGTTCGCCTCGAGGGGCGCCTGCTGACCGTGCATGTGCTGGATCGCCACAGCCAACCCGAAGTCGCGCTGCGCGAGCTCGAACGGCGTATCCACGATGCCTTCGAAGACCCCCGCCGGCAATCAGAGGAGACACAATGACTGTCTTCTATCTGGGTGCCGCACTCTTTCTGCTCGCGACGATCCTGCTCGGCCTGATCCGCGTGTTGCGCGGCCCCGGCTCCGGCGACCGCATGCTGGCCGCCCAGCTGTTCGGAACTACCGGGGTCACCATCCTGCTGCTGCTGTCACTGACGCTGGAGACCCCGGCACTGGTCGACGTCGCGCTGGTCTTCGCGTTGCTGGCGGTGGTGGCCGCGGTCGCGTTCGTCCGCCAGCACGGCCTACCGGAACCGTCGGGCACCCCCATCCGTCAGCGCCACGGCCAGAAAAAGGAGCCGGACGATGATCGCTAACACCCTGACCGTGATCCTGATCCTTTCCGGGCTCGTGTTCTTCGCGGCCGGGACGGCCGGGCTGCTGCGCTTCCCGGATGTGTACTCCCGCCTGCACGCCCTGACCAAGGCGGACAACGTCGGGCTGGGGCTGGTGATCCTCGGCCTGATGCTGCAGGCCGGCGGGCCGGCGGACATCCTCAAGCTGTTCCTGATCTGGGTGCTGGTCCTGGCGGCCGGCACCACGGCCGCGCACATGGTGGCGCAGCGCACCTGGACTCACGGGGAATTCGAGTCCGATCGATGAGCGACCTGCTCCTCGTCGTCTTCGATCTGGTCCTGCTGGTCGGACTCCTCGGGGTCGCCTGGCGCTGCCTCGCGAGCACCGACCTGTTCCGAGCGGTGGTGCTGTTCATCACCTTCGGGCTGCTACTCGCGCTGGCCTGGGTGCGTCTGGAGGCCCCGGACATCGCCCTGGCCGAGGCCGCGATTGGTGCCGGTATTACCGGTGCCCTCTTGCTGGTCACGCTGGAGCGGTTGCGCAGCATCGCGGTCGAACGCCGGCGCGGGCGTCCCGACCAGCCACCCGACCCCGCCGGTGCCGATGCCCTGCTGCACGCCCTGCATGACCCCCCGCCGCCGCGACGGACCTTTGTCCCCGCGCTGACCTTTGCCCTGGTGGTCGGCGGGCTCATGGTCACCGCCCTGTGGCACCAGCCGGACGCCGTGGGTCTGGAACCGGTGGTCGACGAACATATGGATATCTCGGGCGTGGATCACCCGATCACCGCCGTCCTGCTCAACTTCCGCGCCTACGACACCTTCCTGGAGCTGGCGATCGTACTGATCGCCCTGCTCGGGGCCTGGTCGCTGGGACGCTACGACCACCTTCCGGCACGCCCGGCGCCGGGCCCGATCCTCCCCGGTACCCTCCGGCTCCTGGTGCCGGTCGCGATCGTCACGGGCGTGTATATCCTCTGGGCGGGCAGCCATGCCCCGGGCGGTGCATTCCAGGCCGGGGCCATCCTGGGCGCCGCCGGCATCCTGCTGGTGCTGGCGCGGCCCCGCGACCTGCCGATGGCGCCGAGTACGCCGCTGCGTCTGGGCCTGGCCGCGGGGGTGGGCCTGTTCCTGGCGATCGGGGTCGTCGGGCTCTTCATCGGCCCGGGCCTGCTCGGCTATCCGCCCGAATGGGCCTACCCGCTGATCATCGTGATCGAGGTCGCGGCCACGTTGTCGATCGCGCTCACCCTGGTGGCGCTGTTCATTGCCGGACGGCCTGCCGGAGACGATCACTGATGGCCGGAGACGCACGCTGATGGAATGGCTCGCCCAGCAACTGGCCCCGGGCCTGATCTATCCGACGGCTGGCGCGGTCCTGTTCGCACTCGGCCTGTACGGGCTGATCCGCCGCCATCACCTGGTCCTGCGGATTCTTGCGCTCAACATCATGGGTTCCGGGGTCTTCATGGTGCTGCTGGGCATTGCGGCCCGTGGCGAGGGCCCACCGGACCCGGTCGCGCAGGCGCTGACACTGACCGGCATCGTAGTCGCGGTTAGCGCCACGGCATTCGCGCTCGCGCTGGTCGTGCGCCTGGCGCGCATCACGGGCCAGGCGATGATGCTGCCCGGCCCGCCGGACGATGACGCGCCGGTGGACGACATCTCGCGCGAGGAACATGCCCCCTCCGCGGAGTACGAGCGGGAGCGTCGCGAATGAGCGAGACACCCGCCGCAATGCTCCCGCTGGCGATCAGCGGCCTGGTGGCCCTGTCGCTGGCGCTCGCGATCCTGGCCACGATCTGGCCCCGTCAGGCGCACCGGATTGGGGGTTATGGCGCGGTGCTGATGACCGCAGCCGTCGTGGTGCTGAGCGCCCTGTTCCTGGCCGCGGGACCCGACCCGGAGTCCGCGGCCACGCGCGTGGCGCTGGGCGGCTGGGAGGCACCACTGGGCGTGATGCTGCACCTGGATGGCCTGTCGATGACCTTGCTGGTACTGACCGGCGTGGTGGGGCTGGCAACCAGCCTGTACAGCCTCGGCTACGTGCACGACCCGATCGAACGTCGCCAGTTCTGGCCCCTGTGGCTATGGCTGTGGGCCGGGTTGAACATGCTGTTGCTGTCCGGCGATGCCTTCAACCTGTACATCTCGCTGGAGGTGGTGTCGCTGTCGGCGGTGGCGCTGGTGGCGTTCACCGGCACCGCCGCCGCGGTCTCCGGGGCAATGCGCTATATGCTGATCAACATCCTCGGCTCGCTCAGTTTCCTGATGGGGGTTGTACTCCTGTTCGGGGAGCACGGAGTACTGGACCTGGTGCTGCTGGAGGCGCGCACCGAGATCGGCCCCACCGAGCGCATGGCCGCGGTACTGATGACCGCCGGGCTGATGCTGAAGGCGGCGCTGTTCCCACTGCATGTCTGGCTCGCCCCGGCACACGGCTCCGCCCCGGCCCCGGTCAGTGCCGTACTCTCGGGCCTGGTAGTCACCGGCTCGTTCTACCTGATCCTGCGCCTGTGGATGGGGCCCTTTGCCCCGCTGGCCACACCGGCGTTCGGCATCCTGGTGGGGCTGCTCGGCGTGGCCGCGCTGGTCTGGGGCTCGGCCCAGGCCCTGCGGTCCGGGCGTCTGAAATCCATCGTTGCCTATTCCACGGTGGCCCAGTTCGGCTATCTGCTGATCGCCTTCCCGCTGATGCTGGTGGACTCCGGGGCATGGAGGGTCGTGGTGTTCTTTGCCGTCGTCCACGCGCTGGCCAAGGCCTCCGTCTTTCTCGCCGCCGGTACGCTGCAACACGCGGCCGGACATGACCGTCTGGCCGACATGGGCGCGATCCTGCGCGCCCGTGGACGCACCGTGTTTGCGCTCGGGCTGGCCGGGGTCAGCCTCATGGGCCTGCCCTTCACCGGCGGCTTCATCGCCAAATACCTGCTGCTGGAGGCAGGGCTGTCCACGATCCTGGCGGGCAGCCTGATCGGCGTGCTGTGGGTAATCGCGATTGCCGGTGGCGGGCTGCTCGCCGCCGGCTACGTACTGCGCATGGTGGCCCCGGCCTTTCACCGCGGGCCCCGGGACGCCGGTGAGGCCGTCTCGCCGTGGATGGACTGGGTGCCGCTGGGGCTGGCCGTGGTTGCGGCCGCCGCCGGATTCGCCGGCACCCTGACGCTGCACACCCTGACACTGACCCCGGGGGCACCATGACCGACGGCGGCTGGCTGCTCCTCGCCATCCTGATGAGTTCGCTGGGCCCGGGCCTGGCGATCTTCTTCCTGCCCGAACGGCGCTATGGCCTGCGGACCCTGCTGAATCTCGGCGGGGCCGGGACCAAGCTGGTACTGGTCGGCTGGCTGCTGCTGGGCGTCCTGCGCGGCGATGAATATCAGCTCAGCATCCCGCTGCTGCCGGGGATCGACTTCGTACTCGCGGCGGACGCCCTGTCCCTGCTGTTCGCCACCCTCTCAGCAGTGCTGTGGTTCGTCACCACCGTGTACGCCATCGGCTATCTGGAAGGTTCGCCACGTCGGAGCCGTTTTTTTGGCTTCTTTTCCCTTTGTGTCAGCGCCACGGTCGGGATCGCGCTGTCGGGCAACCTGATCACGCTGCTGATCTTCTACGAGCTGCTGACGCTGGCCACCTGGCCGCTGGTGGTGCACCGCGGCACACCCGCCGCCCTGCGCGCCGGACGCCTGTATCTGGCCTACACCCTGACCAGCGGGCTGGTGCT
The DNA here is from genome assembly GCF_000381425.1 of Thioalkalivibrio sp. ALRh. Taxonomy (NCBI): domain Bacteria; kingdom Pseudomonadati; phylum Pseudomonadota; class Gammaproteobacteria; order Chromatiales; family Ectothiorhodospiraceae; genus Thioalkalivibrio; species Thioalkalivibrio sp. ALRh. The sequence continues at coordinate 201,294 of NZ_KB906519.1, read as the reverse complement.
GTTCACCGCGATCGTCTGGCTGACGCTTCTGGCCGGTGCCGAATCCTTCGTGCCGGGCGGCTACCTCGGCGAACTCGCGACCACGCACGAGACCACGCTCAAGGTCCTGTTCGTGATGTTGATGATCGGGTTCGGGGTCAAGGCGGCTTTGGTGCCGCTGCACTCCTGGCTGCCGATCGCGATGGTCGCGCCCGCCCCTGTTAGTGCCCTGCTGCACGCGGTCGCCGTGGTCAAGGCCGGGGCCTTCGGGATTGTGCGGGTGGTGAACGACGTCTATGGCGCCGAGGTCACGATGGAACTCGGGCTCGCCGCAGGGCTGGTAGTGGTCGCCGCGATCACCATCCTGTACGGCTCGATCCAGGCCCTGCGCACGGACGACCTGAAGCAGCGGCTGGCCTTTTCTACCGTCAGCCAGGTCTCGTACATCGTGCTGGGTGTCGCGCTGGCCGGGCCGCTGGGGGTCATCGGCGGGCTTGTGCATCTGGTGCATCAGGGGATCACCAAGATCACGCTGTTCTTTTGTGCCGGCAACTTTGCCGAGACACTCGGCATCCACAAGATCAGCGAGCTGGACGGCGTGGGCCGGCGCATGCCGTTGACCATGCTGGCCTTTACCCTGGGCGCCCTGGGCATGATCGGGCTGCCGCCGCTCGCGGGCTTCGTCACCAAGTGGCATCTGGGCCTGGGGGCGCTGGAGGCCCAGTTCCACTGGGTACTGGCCGTGCTGATCGTCAGCAGCCTGCTCAATGCAGCGTATTTCCTGCCGCCGGTGATCCGCGGCTGGCTGGGCGAGCGACGCACGTCCTGGCACGAGCGTATGGTCGAACATAGCGGCCCCACACGCTTCGAGACCCACTGGATGCTGCTCGTCCCCACGATGTTCGTCGCGGCCCTGAGCCTGCTCGGCGGGCTGCTGGCCGGGATGAGCCTGAGCCCGCTCGACTGGGTGACCCTGATCGTGGAACGCGACTATTCGATCCCGGGGTTCGCGCCATGAACGCCCTGATCTGGCTCGCGATCCCCCTGGTCCCGCTGCTGCTCGCGGTACTGATCGGCCTGCGGCCGCACAGGACCCGCTTCAACCGTTGGGTCCCGTGGGCGGCATTGCCGGGCCTTGGAGGTGCGGCCTTCGGGGGCGATATCGAGCCCGCCGCCCTGGACTGGCTGATGCTCAACACACTGCTGGGGCTCGACCCTCTGGGACAGGCCTTTCTGGCGTTGACCTCTGGGCTGTGGCTGGCGGCCGGCCTGTTTGCGCTGAGCGATCGCCAGGATGACCCGCTGCGTCACCGCTTCTACGCGTTCTGGCTGCTGGCGCTCTCCGGGAACCTGGGCCTGATCCTCGCCCAGGACGCCCTGAGCTTTTATCTGTTCTTCTCCCTGATGAGCCTGGCGGCCTATGGCCTGGTGGTGCACTCCAATACAGCGGAGGCCTGGCGCGCCGGACGCATCTATCTGATCCTGGCGGTCGTCGGCGAAATCCTGCTGTTTTCCGGCCTCGTCATGGCGATTCACCAGGCGGGTGGCGATACGCGGCTGACCGCGATCGCCGAGGCGCGCCCCGAAGGCTGGGGCCTTGCGTTGCTGGTGCTCGGGTTTGGCATCAAGGCCGGGATGCTTCCACTGCATTTCTGGCTGCCGCTGGCCCACCCGGCCGCACCAGTCGCGGCCAGCGCCGTGCTGTCGGGGGCGATGATCAAGGCCGGCCTGCTGGGCTGGCTGCGGGTATTGCCACTGGATGAGACCGGCCATGTGCTGCTCGGCGAGACCCTCGTGCTCCTGGGTCTGTCGGCAGCCTTCCTCGCCGCACTCGCCGGGGTTCTGCAGTCGCGTCCCAAGACCATCCTCGCGTACTCCAGCATCAGCCAGATGGGGCTGATGACGGCCGGGGTCGGGCTGGCACTCGCCCTGCCTGACCTGCGGGCCTGGCTGCTGATGGCCGTTACGCTCTACGCCGTGCACCACGGCTTTGCCAAGGGTGCGCTGTTCCTGGCCGCCGGGATGACCGCGCAGCGCCCCGCGGGTGGCACAGGCCGCCTGGCCTTTTTCCTGTTCGCGGTGCTGCCAGCACTCGCCCTGGCCGGGATGCCGATGACCAGCGGCGCGCTGGCCAAGAACACCCTGAAGGAACCGCTGTACGACGCCGATCTGGCCGGCTGGATGGCTCATACGGAGTTCGCCCTGACCCTGGCGGCCGCCGGCACAACGCTCCTGATGCTGCGCTTTCTCTGGCGCTGGTATCAGACACAGCAAGACACCCAGACGCCCCCGCGCGCGGACTCGCGCCGCTGGTGGGCCTGGGGCGGCCTGGCGGCGATGTCGCTGGTCTTCCCCCTGCTGGGGGTGGCAGTCGCCCCACCGGAGCAGGTTTCCGCCTGGGTCGTCCTGACGAGTCTGAGCCTTGTCTGGCCAATTGGTGTCGGCCTGGTCCTGGGGCTGCTGGCCTGGCGATGGGCTCGGGATCGCGATCGGCCGTGGCTCCAGGAGGGCGATCTCGTCGTGCCCCTGGAGTGGCTCGCGCACACCAGCCAGCGCCTGTGGCACCGCCGCCCTGCATTGATCGGCGTCGGGCGCCACCCGGCGCGCCTGCGCTGGGTACGCTACCGGCTTCGTGAACGGCTGGAACTGGCCGAGCGTGTACTCACCCGCTGGGAGACCATCGGCCTGCTGTTCGCCGCCGCGATGCTGGGTCTGTACCTGACCCTCTGGGCCGGTTGAGACACACACAAAAAAGGCCGACCCGAAAGGGCCGGCCTGATGGGCTCAGATCAGCCGATCAGTGCTCATCGAGAAAGTCGACGGTGAAGTCCACCACGTCGTCGGCGAAGAAGTCGCGGAAGAAATGATCCGCACCATCGACGGTGTTCACCGTGATGTGCTCCTTGTCCTCGACCGCATCCATCCGCTCCGGCAGATCTGCCACCACGTCATCCTCGGACCCGATCACCACCAGCGTCGGGGTCTGGATGCCGTCGATCACGCTTGGCGTGTTGTGGACCGGGGCCGGATCGTAGTAGCTCAGGAACGCATGGGGTGCGACATCCAGTTCGCCACATTGCAGAAAACGCACGCCTTCCAGCATGGAGCCGTCGCCACGGTCGTGTTTCTCCTGGGCGCGGGCCAGTACTTCACCCAGTGGTTCCCCGGCCTGATCTTCGTAATCCGCCGCGACCTTGTCCGCATCAAAGGTGGACGGAGCGACCAGAACCATCGCGCGGATGTCGTCCGGATCGTGCTCGGTCAGATAGCGGGCCACCTGGTTGCCTCCACGCGAATGCCCGAACAGCGTGACCGGGCCATAGCCTTCGCCCTGCAGCCACTCCTGCCAGAGCGCGACCTCTTTCATGTGCTCGTCCACGCCATGATGAATCGGCGCGTCGCACTCGAACATCCCCTCACGTTCGTCGATCCCGTAGCTCAGGTTGATCGACAGCGTATTGTGGCCTCGGTCGGCCAGCTGATCCTGGACCGCCTGCATGACCTCCATGCGGCCGTGGGCGAGCGTGCCATGCAGCATCAGCACCACACCGTCTTCAGGCGAGGCACCGGCCCCTTCCTGGAAATGACCGATCAGGGTCAGGTCGTCATGCTCCAGCGTGACCTTGTCGGCCGCAAACGCCGGGGCTGAAGCCAGGTAAGCGGCCGCACAGGCCGTCGTGATCCATGAATGCCGCATCTCAATCTCCTTGGGTCGGGGTTGGAATCATTCTAGTAATCCCGCGAATGACTAGACTGTCACGAAACAATAAAAATTCCCGACCCTTACTCTGTTTATTGCATCCGCCGTTGCTGCGTCTTGCCAAATCAGCGTTTCCTAGAGACACCACGAAGTGACACGGACATTTCCTGCGCCGCCCACGGCCTGTAACCTGAGGGGCCTTTCGCCCTCCTGGACGCCCCTGACCACACCATGACTGCCGCACAGCCCCTGCCCCCGGATTCCACTGCGCTGGATGCGCTGGCGGCTGCGATCATGGTCCTGCAGCAAGAGCTGCCCGCGGATCGGCTGATCCTGGAGGCCCACGAGCGCCGCACCTACGAATGTGACGGGCTGTCCGCCTATCGCCAGACCCCCGGCGCCGTCGCGCTGCCCCACACGCGGGAGGAACTGCTCACCTGCCTGCGGGTATGCCGCGAGCACCAGGTCCCGATCGTACCCCGCGGGGCGGGCACCGGACTCTCGGGCGGGGCCCTGCCCAGTGCCACCGGGTTGCTACTGTCCCTGGCCCGCTTCAACCGCATACTGGAGATCGACGCCGACAATCGCTGTGCGGTCGTGCAACCCGGCGTACGCAACCTCGCCATTTCCGAGGCGGCTGCCCCCCAGGGCCTCTACTACGCCCCGGACCCCTCCTCCCAGATCGCCTGCTCGATTGGCGGCAATGTCGCCGAAAACGCCGGCGGCGTGCACTGTCTGAAATACGGCCTCACCGTGCACAACGTGCTGGGGCTGGAGATGGTCACACTGGATGGCGAGATCATCCGCCTGGGCGGCAAGACCCTGGACACCGCGGGCCCCGACCTGCTGGCGCTGATGATCGGCTCCGAGGGGATGCTCGGCATCGTCACCGAGGTCACGGTGCGCCTGCTGCCCCGGGCGGAACGCACCCAGGTCCTGCTGGCGAGTTTCGACGAGGTAGAGGCCGCCGGGCGCGCGGTGGCCGGGATTATCGCGGCCGGGTTGATCCCGGCCGGCCTGGAGATGATGGACAACGCCGCGATCCGCGCGGCCGAGGACTTCGTGCACGCAGGCTATCCGGTGGACGCCGCCGCGATCCTGCTATGCGAGCTCGACGGCACCAACGCCGAGGTCTCCGAGGACATCATGGTGGTGCGCCGCAAGCTGCTCGAGCTTGGCGCCACCGAGGTTCGCACCGCACGCGACGCCCAGGAGCAGGCCCTGTTCTGGGCCGGGCGCAAGGCCGCCTTTCCGGCCGCGGGCCGAATCTCGCCGGACTACTACTGCATGGACGGAACTATCCCCCGTCACCAGCTCGGTACCGTGCTCGAGCGCATCAATGCACTGTCGCGCGAACATGGCCTGGGCGTGTGCAACGTCTTCCATGCCGGCGACGGCAACCTGCACCCCCTGATCCTCTACGACGCCAACCAGCCCGGCCAGCTGGAAACGGCCGAGGCCTTCGGGCAGCAGATCCTGGAGCTGTGCGTGGAAGTTGGCGGGACCGTGACCGGCGAACACGGCGTGGGCGTCGAGAAGCTCGACGGCATGTGCGTGCAGTTCGCGCCCCTAGAGCTCGAGCAGTTCCACCGGCTGCGGCAGGCCTTCGATCCGCTCGGCCTGCTGAATCCCGGCAAGGCGGTGCCCACACTGGCACGCTGCGCCGAGTTCGGTCGCCAGCACGTGCATGGCGGCCAACTCCCGCACCCCGACCTGCCGCGCCTTTAGCGTTGGCGAATGCGGCCCGGGACTATTTAGTCTTGGAGACATATCCTCTAAGATGCAGCGAGAATCCAAGATCACGGGCCCTTGACGAGGTGCCCGACCCAATCGAATGAAGCGTTCCCGGGACCGGTGCGACGGCACCTACGACTCGTTCAACCAGGGCGTCGACAGCACGCTTCGGCTACTCCATTTGCTGGCCCCGCTCGACACCTGGATGCTGACACGGGTGGAGGGCAACGAGCAGATCGTAGTGCGCGCGGATGACCACGGCTACGGCATCGAGGCCGGCTCGGTCTTCGACTGGAGCAATTCCTTCTGCATCCGCATGCTCGAGGGCCGCGCCCCGCGCATTGCGGCGGACGCCGCGCGCGAACCCTCGTATGCCGAGGCCCTGGAAGCGCTCGCCGCCGCCGGTAGCGAGACGCCAATCAGAAGTTATATCGGCTACCCCATCCGCGACGTTGACCACCAGCTGTATGGCGTCCTCTGCGCCATCCATCCGGAAACCATCGCCATCTCGTCGGAGGAACACAACGCGCCGATACAAGCCGCGGTGGGTACGCTGGAGGCCCTGATTCACATGCGTCACCAGGTCGACAGCCTGGAGCGGGAGCAGGAGGCGCTCAGACTGGAGGCCCACACCGACACCCTGACCGGCGTGTACAACCGCCGTGGCTGGTCGCTCGCCCTTGCCTCCGAGGAGGAACGCTGCGCGCGGCACGGGCTACCGGCCGGCGTCGTCATGGTCGACCTGAATGGACTGAAGCGGCTCAACGACAGCGAGGGGCACGAGGCCGGCGACCGACTGATCGCAACCGCCGGCCGTGTATTGCGCGAGACCGTACGCGACATCGACACTGTCGCCCGCATCGGTGGCGACGAGTTCGCGGTCCTGTTCCCCGAGACCCCCATCGACTACATCCCGGATCTCGCCCGGCGCCTGCGTGACGCACTCGACCAAGCCGGCGTCTCCGCCGCACTTGGCGCTTGCTCGCGCGATATGCGTGGCGACCTGCAAACAACCCAGGCCTATGCCGACAAGGCCATGTACGACGACAAGCGCAGCCAGCGCAACGACCACTGACAGCCCGGGGTGGACCCTGTCCAGAATTCGGAACAACGGGCCCGAACGACGCTGCCCACCGGGTGTCGATGGTTTACCATGCCCCTTTTCGACCCCGCGCGTTCGGGCGCCCCAGCGAATCTTCGAGGCCGTTTCATGAGCAAGACCGTCACGCTGACCGACAACACTACCGGCAAGAGCATCGAGCTGCCGATCCAGGAGGGTGCCCACGGCCCCAATTGCATCGACATCCGTGCGCTGTACAAGGAACTCGGTTACTTCACCTACGACCCGGGGTTCATGTCCACGGCCAGTTGCCGCTCGGATGTGACCTTCATCGACGGGGACGAGGGCACCCTGCTCTACCGTGGTTATCCGATCGAACAGCTGGCGGAAGGGAGCACCTATCTCGAGGTCTGCTACCTGCTGCTGAACGGCGAGTTGCCCTCCTCCGACGACCTGCACGACTTCTCGCGCATCATCAAGGACCACTCGATGCTGCACGAGGCGGTCCGCCGCTTCTTCGACGGCTTCCGTCACGATGCGCATCCGATGGCGATTATGGTCGGCGTGGTGGGGGCCTTGTCGGCCTTCTATCACGACAACGTCGACGTGCATAACCCGGAACACCGCCGCATCGCCGCGCACCGGCTGATCTCCAAGATGCCAACGATCGCCGCCTGGTCGTACAAGTACGCCCACGGCCAGCCGTTCATGTATCCGGACAACAACCTGTCCTACACGGCCAACTTCCTGTCGATGATGTTCGGGGTGCCCAGCGAGCCCTACCAGCCGAACCCGGTCTTCGTACGCGCACTGGACCTGATCCTCATCCTGCATGCGGATCACGAACAAAACGCCTCAACCTCCACCGTGCGCCTGTCCGGCTCTTCCGAGGCGAACCCGTTTGCCGCGATCTCGGCCGGCATCGCCTCGCTGTGGGGTCCGCTGCACGGGGGCGCGAATGAAAAGGTCGTGCGCATGCTCGAGGAGATCGTGAACTCCGACAAGAGCGTGCAGGACTTCGTCGCCCGCGCGAAGGACAAGAACGACCCGTTCCGCCTGATGGGATTCGGCCACCGCGTGTACAAGAACTACGATCCGCGGGCGAAGATCATCCGCAAGATGTGCCACGAACTGCTGGCCGAGATGGGCGACATGGGCGCCGAGAATCAACCGCTGTTCGACGTCGCCATGGAGCTCGAGCGCATCGCGATGGAGGACGACTACTTCATCGAGCGCAAGCTCTATCCGAACGTGGACTTCTACTCCGGCATCATCCTGCGCGCGATGGGCATCCCGCTGAACATGTTCACCGTGATCTTTGCGCTGGCCCGCACGGTGGGCTGGATCTCGCACTGGAACGAGATGATGCAGGATCCGGAATCACGCATTGGCCGTCCGCGCCAGCTCTACACCGGGCACCCCTCACGCGAGTACATCGCGATCGAGGAACGCTAGGAACGTTCTTCGGAAACACTGATCAATGTACACGCTCGCGCTCGAGTCGCTTTTACGTGTGAACAAGGCGCGGTGACTGCCGTGCAGTCATTCTGCACAAGGGAGCCGCAACGCCGTGCGCGCGCCCGTTTTTGATCAACAACGGGCGGCCGAGCCCCTGCTTTAAATGGATTGTGGGGTTGGCACCCCAGGTTCCCCGATCCCGCGTTGCGCCGCTTGCGGGTAGAACCACTACCCGTTGCACGACGCGCCTTGTCTCGGAAAACCTGGGGTACCAACGCGAGCGTGTACATTGATCAGTGTTTCCCTTGGCGCTCCCCCTCCCTTGCCGTGCGACTGCGCCAGTGCTATCACTGGGTAAACAACGGACGCAAGGGAGGGACCGTCCATGACGCTTGATCGCTTTTTCCTGGTGTTTGCCGGGATCGTTGTACTGATCAGTGCCCTGCTGACCTGGGCCGCCAGTGGATGGTGGCTGCTGCTGACGATCTTTATCGGCGTCCACCTGATCCAGTCCGCCTTTACCGGATTCTGCCCGCTGGCCATGGTGCTGAAGAGCCTGGGCATGAAGCCCGGCGAGATCTTCCACTGAACCGACCTGTTCCGGCACGTGTGCGGACCCACCGACCAGTGGGCCCTTGTATTTCTGTGTCTGCGGGCACATATTAGAGTTGTCTAATAGATAACCCGGGAGAATCCCCCATGAGCATCGATCGCATTGTCCTCGCCTTTGCCGGCACCGTCGTCATCATCAGTGCCATCCTGGCCTGGGTGTTCAGCCCCTGGTGGCTGCTGCTGACCCTGTTCGTCGGCTTCAACCTGCTGCAGTCGGCATTCACCGGCTTCTGCCCGCTGGCCATGATCCTGAAGGCCATGGGCGTCAAGCCCGGCGAGGCCTTCAACTAGGTCCGCAATATGGCAAGGCCCGGGCCGCTCGGTCCGGGCCTTTTTGCTTTAAGGGAACACTGAACAGTGTTTCCTTAAGGGCCTGCAAAACGCCCCGCCCTGGCGCACAATGGAGGGGCACCCAAACCAGCCTCCCACGATGCTCTCGCTGATCCCGCGTCTGTTCCAGCGCGCCCCCGAACCCGACACCGAGGCCCGCCAGTGGGTCCGCGCCGTTACGCTCTGGGCACGGCGCCAGGCCGTCTGGGCGCAGCCGCTCGGTCAGGCCCACCTCGTTCTGCCGATTCGCGAGCATTTCCCCGGGCAGGCCGATACCCGCCACGGGATGGCGCAGATCGTGTTCGACGCCGTATGCAGCCATGCCGGCTTTGCCGACGGCCCGTTTCGGCTCGCGCAACCGGATGACCTCCTGGATAACCCGGTGCCGATGGGCTCCTGGGGCCATACGCCCCGCCCCGAATCCATACCGATTCCCTACGATCCCCGGCTGGTCGGCGAGAACGAGGCCCTGATCGGGCACTTTGCCCGCGAGATCGCGCTGAGGCTCCTCCCCACCTCGGAAGAACCTGCCCCCTCGCAGGAGGGCAACGAGGGGCATGTAGCCGAACTGCTGGCCACACAGATGGGATTCGGTGTGATGCTCGCCAATACGGCCTTTCACGTGCGGGTCGGTGGTTGTGGCTCCTGCAGTGCCCCGAGTGCGGAACGCCAGGCATCGCTCGGGCGCGACGATCTCGTCTACGCGCTGGCCCTGTTCTGTCACCATCAGGGCATTGCCCCGAGCCGGGCGCGAACCTTCCTCAACAAGCCGTTGCGCCCGGTGTTCCGCCAGGCCACACGCAGCCTCGCGCAGCAAGCTCGCCAATCGGCCTGATCAGCTCTTCGTCGGGCGCCTCCATGCCCACGGCACGACCAGCAGGCTTTCCAGGGGCCCCTTGCGGAACAGTCGGCGCCAGCCCACCGCAAACAGCATGAACAGCCCGGTGAATACCGCGACCACCACCAATGCGGGGCCAACGTCCTGCTTGAAGACCACGTCGTCGCGCCACAGGGCGATCACAACCAGGTGCAGCACGTAGAAGGTCAACGCCAGCTGGCCGGTCGCGACCAGCGGCCACAGCGCACGCCCGAGGCGATCCGCCGCCACCAGGCACACGGCAAGCACGGCTACCGCCACCCCGGTCGCATTCAACAGCCATAGCGGACGCTGGCTGTGGGCCTTCATGTCGGCGAGATCGGCCCAGCGCAGACCTCCGCCTGGCTCGCCCCACCACGCAAAGAGGGCGACATGCAGCGCCCAGGCCACCCCTGCAACGGCGGCACCCACCAGCAGCATCCGCAAACGCAGCGCATCGCTGCGCAGATCGCAGCGGCCCAGCCACAGCCCCACCACAAACGGCACGATCCAGGTGATCAGCGGGTACGGGCCCGAGAACAGGAGGGCGTGCAGCATTACACCGGGCGGGTTGTCCGGCCCGATACCGACCCGCTGGAAGGTATCGGGGTCCAGCATCTGGCCATATAGGTACAGCGGTGGCCCCAGCACCAGGGCGAACAGGCCCACCAGGAAGAGCACCGTGGTGCGTAACCGCACCAGCCCGATGGAGAGTACGAAAAACAGGGCATAGGTCTGCAGGATCACGTTCAGTTCGCTCTGCATCGCCTGCAGGGCCAGACCCAATGGAAACAGCAGCAAGGCACGCCAGAGGAGTTGCCCGGCCAGGCCCTCGGCCGCGACACGCCGCGAGGCCGCCAGGAACGAGATTCCGACCCCGGCCACCAGCATGAACAACACCGAGGCCCGCCCATGCGGTAGCGCGTACCACTGGCCTGCAACCGAATCGAGACGAGTGGGCCCCACATGCACCATCAGCATGCCGATCATGGCCAGCGCACGGGCCGCATCGACCCCTTCCATCCGTCGCCGGGCTTCCGTGGCGTTACTCAAGCCCACCCAATCTCCCAAACACTTGTGGCTCCTCGTTCTCACCACCCGACCGTGCCCGACACGCGCCGAGAGGTCACCCGTCAGACGAGCGTTTCGCCGATCACGTTCGTATTCCACCGGATTGCGAAACGCCCGAGCAATGACTAGATAACAGATGGGATCCAAACAAAGGAGTCGCTCCCATGCGCATGACCAAGCTCACCCCCCTGTTCCTCGCCGGCGCCCTCGTATTCGCCGCAAGCCCGGCGCAAAGCAGCGAGGGCACCTTTAACACTCCGACGCTCCTCCCCGAACTCGCCGTCAAGGCGGTCGAGGCGGCCATGGAGGCCTGTCGTGATCGCGATACCCAGGTCGCGGTGGCCGTCGTGGATCGTCACGGCGTAACCCAGGCCGTCAAACGCGACCGCTTCGCCGGGGCTCATACCGTCGATACCGCCGTATCCAAGGCCTGGACGGCGGTCAGCTTCCGTACCGATACCCTGGAACTGCGCGAAATGACGATGCCGGGCGAAGCCGGTTACGGCATTCAGCACCTCCCCAATGTCACCATCCTGGGCGGCGGTGTGCAGATCACCGATAACGGGAGCATCATCGGCGGCATCGGCGTCTCCGGCGCCCCCAGTGGTGAAGTCGACCACGAGTGTGCCGAGGCAGGCATCGAGGCCATTGCCGACGACCTGTTCTAGGCCCGCAACGAACAAGGCCCTTCCCGCTCGGGAAGGGCCTTCTACTGTCCGGACCTTGGTATCCGCCAGGACCGGTGGTGCTAGCGGGCCTCCATCCGGTACAGCCCGCCGTCGGACTCGTCTGTCAGCACGTAGATATGCCCGTTCGGGCCCTCGCGCACATCACGGATGCGCCCGATCTTGCCATGCAGCAGCTCCTCCATGTGCACAACTTCGTCGTCCTCGATCACGATGCGCAGGATACGCTCGGCGCGCAGGCCGCCGGCCAGCAGATTACCCTCCCAGGCCTCGAAGCGATCCGAGGTGATCAGCGCCAGCCCGGAGGGCGCCAGCGTAGGCAGGAACTCGTAAATCGGGGGAATCACATCGTCCGATTCACGGGCATCTCCAAACGGGCGCTCCGTCGGATATTCACGTCCACGTGTGACACCCGGCCAGCCGTAGTTACCGCCAGCCTCCATCCGATTGAGCTCGTCCCCGCCGCGCGGACCATGATCGGTCAGCCAGATCGTGTCATCGGCGGGATCGACCACCAGCCCCTGCGAGTTGCGCAGGCCGTAAGAATAGATGTGCGGCTGGGCGTCGTCACGGTCGGCAAACGGGTTGTCGGCCGGGGCCTCGCCATCCTCGGTCAGGCGCAGCAGCTTGCCGGTGTGGCTGGACAGGTCCTGGGCCGGCTCCTCCTGGCGGCGGTCGCCGATGGTCATCAGCAGGGTGCCGTCGGCGAGCCAGGCGAGGCGAGAACCGAAGTGGCCATGATTGCTGCCCCCGCGATCCTGCTCGAAGAGCTTCTCGAAGTCGTGCAGCTCGCCATCCTCCAACAGGCCACGGCCCATCGCAGTGTAGGACTGATCTTCGTCACCAGAGGAATAGGTCAGGTATACCCAGCCGTTGTCACGGAAGTCCGGGTGAAGGGACACATCCAGCAGCCCGCCCTGGTCGCGGGCCACCACATCCGGCACACCCGCCACCTCGCGGACTTCGCCGTTCCTGCGGATGTGCTTCAGCGCGCCGGTACGCTCGGTGACCAGATAGCCTCCACCGGGCAGGAATGCCACCGACCACGGGTGTTCCAGATCGCCCGCAACCCGCACCAGATCGAACTGCTCGTATTCGGTGCTGATGCCGGACTCGACCGTCTCGCCGGCCTGGGCACCACCGGCCAGCAGCGCCGTGGCGGCCGCAGTACCAACCAGACTGCGCCAGACAGGGCCGTAATTCGCCATGACAACCTCCCGTTCTTTCCGTGAAACCACAACCATGCGACCGACAGGGTTTCCCGGTGTTCCCGCAATCGGCTTGCCCGTCGGCACGGTCTCGGCGGAGAAAGGGCGGCTTCAGGCCTCCGGGCGCAGGTGCGGGAACAGCAGCACATCGCGGATGGAGGCGCTGTTGGTCAGCAGCATCACCAGGCGGTCGATGCCGATGCCCTCTCCGGCCGTGGGTGGCAGGCCGTATTCCAGGGCGCGGATGTAGTCGGCGTCATAGTGCATCGCCTCGTCGTCGCCGGCGTCCTTCTCCGCGACCTGGGCCTGGAAGCGCTCGGCCTGGTCCTCGGGGTCGTTGAGCTCGGAGAAGCCGTTGGCGATCTCGCGCCCGCCGACAAACAGCTCGAAGCGGTCGGTCACGAACGGGTCTTCGTCGTTACGCCGCGCCAGCGGCGAGACCTCGGTCGGATAGGCGGTGATGAAGGTCGGGTGACGCAGTTTGTTCTCGGCGGTGTACTCGAAGATCTCGGTCCACAGCTTGCCGAGGCCGAAGCTCGCCTTGATCGGGATCTCCAGGCGCTCGCAGTGCGCGCGTACCTTGTCGATGTCCGCCAGGTCCTCGCTGGTGATCTCCGGGTTGTGCTCGAGGATCGCCTCGCGCACCGTCATGCGCGTGAACGGCTGACCGAAATCGTAGGTCTCGCCCTGGTACTCGATGGTGGTCGTGCCCAGCACGTTCTCGCACAGCCCGCGCAGCAGCGTCTCGGTGCGGTCCATCAGCGCGTGGTAGTCGACGAAGGCCTCGTAGAACTCGAGCATGGTGAACTCGGGGTTGTGCCGGGTGGACAGCCCCTCGTTGCGGAAATTGCGGTTGATCTCGAAGACCTTCTCGAAGCCGCCGACGACCAGGCGCTTCAGATACAGCTCCGGCGCGATACGCAGATACAGCGGCATGTCCAGCGCATTGTGGTGCGTGGCGAACGGCCGCGCGGTCGCGCCGCCCGGGATCACCTGCATCATCGGGGTCTCCACCTCGATGAAGTCCTCGCGCTCGAAGTACTCGCGGATGTAGCGCACGATCCGGGTGCGGGTGCGGAACAGCTCGCGGCTGTCCGGGCTGGTGATCAGGTCCACGTAGCGCTGGCGGTAGCGCTGTTCCTGGTCGGTCAGGCCGTGGAACTTCTCCGGTAGCGGGCGCAGGCTCTTGGTCAGCAGGCGCAGCTCGTCCAGCTGGACCGTCAGCTCGCCGGTCTTGGTCTTGAACAGCGTGCCCTGCCCGCCGACGATATCGCCCAGGTCCCAGTGCTTGAAGGCCGCGTAGGCACCCTCCGGCAGGCTGTCACGCTGGGCGAACAGCTGGATATCCCCGGACTGGTCGCGCAGGCGGACAAAACTCGCCTTGCCCATCACGCGCTTGCCGATCATGCGCCCGGCCACGGTCACGCGGATCCCCTGCCCCTCCAGCGCCTCGCCTTCGGTGTCGTCATGCGCGGCGTGCAGATCGGCCGCCAGGGCATCCCTGCGGAAGTCATTGGGGAAAGCCGGGCCGGCCTCGCGCAGCTCGTTCAGCTTGGCGCGACGCTGGGCGATCAGCTTGTTCTCGTCGGTAATCTCGGTCATCGGGAATCCCGGTAAAAGAAAGCGTTACAGCCCACTCTTAAGGCTGGCTTCGATGAACTGGTCCAGGTCGCCGTCGAGCACGGCCTGGGTGTTGCCGACCTCCACGCTGGTGCGCAGGTCCTTGATCCGCGACTGGTCGAGCACATACGAACGGATCTGGCTGCCCCAGCCGATATCGGACTTGGCGTCCTCGGCCGCCTGCTTCTCGGCGTTGCGCTTCTGGATCTCCATCTCGTAGAGCTTGGCCTTCAGCTGCTTCATCGCCGTGTCGCGGTTCTTGTGCTGCGAGCGGTCGTTCTGGCAGGCCACCACGATGCCGGAGGGCTCGTGGGTAATGCGGATGGCCGACTCAGTCCGGTTGACGTGCTGCCCACCGGCCCCGGAGGCGCGGTAGGTATCCACGCGCAGATCGGCCGGGTTGATCTCGATCTCGAAGCTGTCGTCCACCTCCGGCGAGGCGAACACCGACGCGAACGAGGTGTGCCGGCGATTGCCCGAGTCGAACGGCGACTTGCGCACCAGGCGGTGCACGCCGGTCTCGGTGCGCAGCCAGCCAAAGGCGTATTCGCCCTCGATACGCACAGTCGCACTCTTGATACCGGCGACATCGCCCTCGGAGAGCTCGATGATCTCGGTCTTGAAGCCGTGGTTCTCGGCCCAGCGCAGGTACATGCGCAACAGGATGTTGGCCCAGTCCTGGGCCTCGGTGCCGCCGGAGCCGGCCTGGATGTCGAGATAGGCGTTGGCCTCGTCCATCTCGCCGGAGAACATGCGCCGGAACTCCAGTGCCTCGACCCGCGCGGTCAGGGCCGCGACGTCGGCCTCCACCGCCGCTGCCGTCTCGGCATCGTCATCGGCCTCGGCCATCTCCAGCAAGTCGCGGCTGTCGGCCAGCTGCGTGCCGATCTCGCGGATGTTGACGACGATGTTCTCGAGCTGGGCGCGTTCCTTGCCCAGCGCCTGCGCACGATCCGGGTCGTTCCAGATGTCCGGGTTTTCCAGTTCGCGCTGGACCTCTTCTAGGCGTTCTTCCTTGACCGGGTAGTCAAAGATACCCCCTAAGGCCTTCCAGGCGGCCTTTCAGGTCATCAATCTGGGTATACAGCGGATTCAGTTCCATGATGCGTCGATTTCCGGTGTGCGGGTGGGCAGAAAAGCCGCGCAGTATAACACCCCTGACCCGGCGTCTGGCGCACTCGGGTCCAACCGGACGGGGTGCGTCAGAGGACTCGCGCGCGCCGCCAGAAGGCCAGGCTGTCCCGGCGTTCCAGAACCCTGGGCGGCTCCGAGCGCGCAAGCGGATCGTGAAACTCCAGCGCCTCCAGGTGTCCCTTCCGAAGCAGAGGCAGCAGAGGCCGTACGACGTCATCGGCCAGGGACTGCATCACCTCCGCATGGCGTTCGAGATCGCGCGCGCCTGCCAGGGCATCCAGTACCACGACGGTATCGCGCACCGCCTCCGCCGCGGCGGCCGGATCCGGATTCCAATCAAGCGCCGTCCAGTCCGCCAGAAAGTGCGCGACAGGCCCACCGCCACAGACCGCGCGCACGGCCGTGGCGCCCTCTGGACGCCCCGGTGACCAGAACCACAGCCCGTGAACGGGCTCGCGCCCGGATTGCTCGCGCGCCTGGTTCACCGGATGCTGGAACCAGGTCATCTGCAGGGCGTTGTTTAGGACCTGCAGACGGCGCGCGACGTCACTGTCCATCGCACCCCGGCTCATCGAGCGACCCCAGCCCGCTGAGGGCGGCTCGCCCGCTCCATCCCCCTCGCCCTCCATTTCCAGGAGCCACAGCCCAGCCGACGACAGCCGCAGCGTGGCCCCCGCCGCTTCCAGATCCGGACGCGCGGCCTCCCACAGCGCCTCGCGCTCTTCCCGGTGGACCTCGAAGACCGGATCCGCGACCAGGTCCTTCATCCCGGGCGTCAGCCGCACGGGCCAGGCCAGCCACAGGCGCGATCCCGAGACCGGCTGCTCGAAGCCCAGCCGCCGCGCGAGCTGGACCTCCCAGCCCTCCCGGGCATCCGCCGGCGCAGCTACCAGCGGGCGTGCTCGGCCCAGCCAGCGCGCCAGATGCCGGATTCCCGGGGGATCCTCGCCGTCCTTCGGCAAGGCCGCCTCGGCACGCCGAAACAATCCGGGCAGCAGAAGCGTCACCCTCGCCATCTCGGGTCTCCCCTCGTCGCGGCCGTCCCTCCCCTGCAAAAGCGCATCTCGATCCCCCCGTGGCTTGATCCACGGCCATGCTACCACCGAGGCGGATGTCTCCCGAGGAACGGCAACCCCTTGATTGTGGTCTACCGTAGTAAGCAGCCCAAATCTCCAGGTGCGCCATGGACGAGCACAAATTTTTTGCAGTCGCCACCATCGGCGGGTGGACCAGTCCCGTCCTGGGCCTTGTTCTGCTGGGCCTTGCGGGCATTGTTGGTGCTCAAGGCGCGGCCGGACCCGCCGAGGCCCCGGATAACGGGCCCGACAACGGTTTCGAGGTGGATGACTACCCGGAAGGCTCCCAGATCGACTGGCAGTCCTGGGACAGCGAACT
The DNA here is from genome assembly GCF_000381425.1 of Thioalkalivibrio sp. ALRh. NCBI lineage: Bacteria > Pseudomonadati > Pseudomonadota > Gammaproteobacteria > Chromatiales > Ectothiorhodospiraceae > Thioalkalivibrio > Thioalkalivibrio sp. ALRh. Next base: position 184,451 of record NZ_KB906519.1, on the reverse strand, counting down.
GTTCGAGGAGTCGAAGGAGCTCGAACGGCCGATCTTCTTCTACTTTCACGGGCAGTGGTGCACCTGGTGCCGCGACTTCCAGGACGAGTCGCTGGAGAACCCCGACGTCGTCGACACCATCGATCAGCACTACATCCCGGTCCTGGTCGACCTCGACGAGCGCGCCGACCTGTTCCGCCGCTACGGTGGTCGGGGTCTGCCGTTTGTGGTGATCGTGAACCACGAGGACGAGATGCTGACCCGCTTTACCGGGCATGTGAATCCACGCGACCTGCAGGGCATCCTGGAGGCCCAGCGGGACATGTTCTCGGTCACCGGCCGCGAGATCACGCCGGACGACGCCGCGATCAATGACCTCGACCGCTTCCGCGAGATGCTCGACGAGGTCTACGACCGCTCCGGCCACCGCCTGAGCGGCAGCGCGGCCTTCGGCACGCTGAGCAAACGCCCGCAGCCCTGGACCTATCGCTTCCTGCTCGACGAGGCGGACTGGGAAGACCGCATGCCCGCCATGCTCGACCAGATCGCCGCCGACCTGTACGACGGAGTGGAGGGAGGATTCTTCTTTTTCCACGACTGGGATCAACGCGATCCGGTCCTGGCCCTCGAAACCTCCAAACGACTGGACCAGAACGCCGCGTTCCTTTGGCTGTATGCCGAGGCCTACGAGCGCTTCGGCAAGGAACATCACGCCGAATTCGCCCGCGGTATTCGCGACTATCTGCGCGACCAGCTCTGGGACGAGGCTCAGTCGCGCTTCGGCAACAGCCAGTATGCGGATCGCGACTACTACCAGCTCGACCCGGAAGAACGGCTGGAGACCGATCCCCCGCGGGTGGACCGCAACACCTATGCGGACAGCTCCGGCCAGGCGATTGCCGCCCTGGCCAACATGGCCCGGGTCATGGAGGACGAGGACACCCTCGACTGGGCGCGCGAGGCCATGCAGGCCCTGGACCGGTACCTGGGCACAGAGGCCGGCTTCCTGCACGGCATCACCGCCGACGGGCGCCCGGCGATGGAGGGATACCTGCCCGCACAGATCTGGCCGGAGATCGCCCGCCTCGAATTGGCCCGCGCGATCGAGGCGCTGGAGGGCGAGAAGCCCGATCTGCCCGATCCGGTCGCCGCGCTGGACCGCCTGAAGCCGTTCTTTGACGAGGAGCTGGAGGCGCACGCCGAGCGTGTCGGATCGGACCTTGAACCGTGGTCAGAGACGCGCAGTCAGGCTGCACTGGCCTGGTGGCTGCACCGTCTGCCGGAAGAGATCGTAGAAGAATCCCACATCGATCCGGAGAAGGTTCGCGCGCGGCTGCACATCGAACCCGGCGCCGATCCCGACGACGTGGCCATCGGCTTCCAGGCCCTGCGCGCCGGCATCCCGGGACTGGACGACTGACCTAGTCGCCCCCGTCGAGCGGGTGAATCCGCACATCTCCCTCGTCGAGCATCTGCGTACCCCGCTCCGGTGGGGGCACGTCGGCGTAAGGGTCGCCGTTCCAGTGCCCCTGCTGCCAGCTCCAGCCAAACAGGGCAAGATTCGCCAGCAGCAACAGCACGACGAACCAGCGCATCACGAGCCCCCCTCCGCGCGTGCAATCTGCCACAGGCCTTCCAGCACGAGGTTCTCGCGCAGAGTGACGAATTCGGTGAGCTGCCCGGCAAGCCAGGATGCATCCCCACCGTGTAGCCAGCAGACGGTGTCATTGCCCAGGTGGGTGCGGGCCTCGACGATCAGGCGATCGACCGCGCCGGAGAGACCCAGCGTCAGTCCGCGCTCCAGGCCCTGTTCGCTACCAAGCCCCGGTGTCGAGTCGAGGGTCGCGGGCCAGTCACCCGGATCACGCGGGGCAACGCGGTCGGCCAGCCGGGCCTGCAGCGAATCCCAGCCCAGCTGTCGCCCCGGCAGCAAGTACCCGCCCCGATGCCGACCCTCGGCATCCAGCAGGTCGACCGTAATCGCGGTTCCCGCATCCACCAGCACGCAGGGCCCCGGCCCTTCCGCCCGGGCCGCCACCAGTGCACAGAAGCGATCCACACCCAGCTGGCCTTCGGCATAATCACTGCGCACGCCATAGCGCCCGCCCCCGTGCGTTCCCACCCAGTGGATGGGTACCGCCGCCCCCACCGCGTCTTCCAGCGCCGCCTGGCGCTCCGGGCTGCCGACACGGGCGGCCCAGATCGCCAGACCAGCGTCTTTCAGCGCCTGAGCACAATCATCAATCGCGAGGCTTGTGCCCTCGTCCAGCACATGACCGGCCGCGTCGCGGCGCTGCCACTTGATTCGGGTACTGCCGATGTCGATCAGCGCGCAGTCAGGCATGCCCAGCCCTCCGGATGGATACTTCTCCTGCGTCGACATGATGCAGGACGCCCGCCTCATCCTCGACGCGCAGACGCCCCGAATCCAGGCAAATGCCCCGGGCAATGCCCGACAGGCCCGTATCCGGTACCTGGATGGGGCGTCCGGCCAGCACATCGAGGCGGTCGAGATCGTCCGCCAGCGCCGCCAGCCCCTGTGCCATCAGCAGCGAATGCAGGCGCATCTGCCAGCCTGTCACCTCGGCCGCCAGCGCCAGCCAGTCGGGCCCCTGCCCGTCTGACAGGGCTTCCAGGTCGGTCACCTCGCGATCCAGGCCGAGCGCTCCGGAACCCCGGCGATTGAGCCCGACCCCCACCACCAGGCGCCCGGGCCGATCCGGCCGGGGAAGCCGCTGCTCGACCAGGATACCGCCCAGCTTCGCAGCGCCTACCACCAGGTCGTTCGGCCACTTGAGACCCGGGCCTTCCACACCGAGCGCCTCCAGCGCGCGGATGACCCCGATCCCCACGCCGACCGGATAGGCCGCAGGCACCGGCTGGTTGGCGGCAATCGGCCAGGAGAGCGAGAGGGCCAGGCCGGCATCCGGGGGCGCCACCCAGGCCCGGCCTCGTCGCCCCCGCCCAGCCAGCTGCTCGCGCGCCAGACACACCCTGGGGCCGGCATGCATCTGCGCGGGGTCGAGCAGTCGTGCATTGGTGGAATCCACCCGTTCCAGCACCTCCACCAGCGGCGGTTCCAGCGCGGTTCCCGCCAGGGCCTCGCGCAGCAGCCCTTCCAGTTGCGCAGTTTCCGGCGCCATAATGGGATCGGTCGTCTGGGGAGCGTTCATTCGGACGTGGGCGACAAGGGGGGGATTCGGTTGCGCAATCGTGCATATGGTAAGCGTTTCGCGGGCGGACTGCCGGCGTTGCTGCTGGCCGCCGGCGTCCTCGCCTTGCCCGCCCAGGCCGACCTTTACACCTACTACGACGCCACGGGTGCCCGCGTGATTACGGACCAGCGCCCCGAGGGCATCGAGTACGAGACCGTGCCTTCGCCCCAGCGTCCCGGCACCTCTGCCAGCCAGAGCGGAACGGCTTCAGGGGGTAGCTGGTCGCCCAGCGAGATCTTCGTGTTCGAGGGCCCGGACGGCCAGCGTCTGGTCACCAACCAGCGGAGCCAAAACGCCAACATGAACCTGATCGCCACCTACGGCCGCCCGACAGCCCGGGCGCGCTGCGGCGAACGGGCCCGCCAGGCCCTGGCCAGCGGCGGTGGCGAGTTCGCCGAGCTGATCCGCGCCGCCGCGGGTCACAACGGTGTCGACCCGGCCCTGGTACAGTCCGTGATTCACGTCGAGTCCTGCTTCGACCCCGAGGCCGTCTCGCGGGTGGGTGCGCACGGCCTGATGCAGCTGATGCCGGCCACCGCCGCCGACCTGGGCGTGACCGACCGCTTCGACCCAGCCCAGAACATCCATGGCGGCACGCGCTACCTGGCCGAGATGCTGCAGCGTTTCGACGGGGATCTGGACCTGGCCCTGGCCGCTTACAACGCGGGCCCCGGGGCGGTGGAGCGTCATGGCGGCGTACCGCCCTTCCCCGAAACCCAGACCTACATCCAGCGGGTACGGGCCCAGTACGGCTCGGGTAACGGGATTCGCTAGAAAGACGCCCTGCGTAGCGGACTAGTGGTGGAGAATCAGCGCCGCTCGCGCCCGCAGTTCCAGCACTGGGTGAACTGCGGCTCGATCCGCTCGCCGCAACGCGAGCACTTCCATTCCTTCCCGTCGTGCTCCGGCTCGCCTTCCAGGTACTCCACGATCAGCTCGCGGGCCTGCTCGGCCTGGGCCTCGTGCACCACCATCACCCGCCCCCAGCACTCGGTCGGCGGGATCTCGCCGGCGGCGCCATAAAGCCCGGCCTGGGCGACATAAGCGGGGATGCCGGCCTCCTTCAGGAGATTCTCGATGAACCCGGCCATCACCGGGTCGGCAGCGGTGTAAACGGTACGCATGACCCGACCCTAGCAGTCAGTACGTCCTATTGCACCGTGCCCTGGTTGGCTGCCTGGAAGTATTCCATCGCCTTCTGGATGGCATAGAACGGGGCCTCGTCGAGGGCCTCGCGGGTGTGCGGCTCATGGACGTCGGCGTGATACTTGCGCATCGCGAGCACATGGATCGGCAGCTCGCGCGCAAACATCGGGTTGTCGAAATTGAAAAACTGCCCCAGGCCCAGCACGAGGTTCTTGCGCTCCTCGGCCTCGAGCGCCTCCGGGCTGACCGCGACATCCGGCAGCTGGCCGGCCTGACCGGTCACGGTCACGACGATCTCGCGATCACCGTCAGCCGCGACCGGGCGTTCCTCGTCACCGCTGATCAGCTTCAGGTCTTCCGACAGGTCCAGGTAGCCCTTCGCCAGGATGTGGCCATGCGGCTGGAATACCTTGCTGGACATATTCACGGCCCACAGCTCCAGGGCCTCCTTCAGCTGCTGAGCCGTCTGCGTCTCGCCTAGGGCAAACAGCTGCTGGGCGTAGAGGATGTCCCATACCCAGACCTGGCCGTACTCCGGCAGCTCTTCGTCCTCGCCCGCAGTCACGGACACGCGCTGAATTTCGGGCTCGTCCGCCGCGCGGGCATGCAAGGTGATCGTAAAACTGGCCAAGGCGTTCTCTCCTGCCGACGATGGAACGGCCATCGCGTAAATGCATCAGCGCCCCAGTATAACGAACACCCCGTACAGCACTCGGTTCTTCCACGCCGGCCGGGGCCTTGCCGCCAACGGCCATCTCACCTGTTAGCTGGCCATGCGCGGCCGCTCGGCACCCACGGGTTGTCCCAACCGGGCCTCCAGGTCGGCCGCGCGCCGCGCCAGGGACCCTGACACCGCGAACCCGGCCAGCACACCGTCGGCATGGAACTCCAGCTGGCGACCGGAGGGAGTGGATTCAGTCTCGACCCAAGCGCCTCGAGCGACGTCGCGCGGCGGACAGACATTCAGGGGCAGGCTTGTGGTCTTCACCTGGACCGTACCGGGTCCGGGCACATACTCCGTCACGTCGCCACCGAGGGTTCGAGCCAGCACCGCCGCCTGGTCGCGCAGCGTCTCCACGTACGGGCGCAACCGGCCGGCAAACTCGCAGCCGTCGCCGAGGGCAAAGATCGCCGCATCGGAGGTCGCCAGTTGTGCATTCACGCGGACCCCGAGGCCGCAGTCCAGACCAGCCGCCCGGGCGATGTCGTTCTGACCCTCAAGCCCCAGTGCGGACAGCACCACCGCCGCCTGGACCGGTTCGCCGTCCTGCAGCTCGATGGTCGTCCCCGGCCCTCCCTTGTTCAGGCCAACGATATTGGCATCCAGCCGCAAATCGACACCACTCTTCTCCAGGGCTGCGGCGAGGTCCCGGCTCATGGGCAACGGCAACAGCCCCGCGAGTGGTTGTGTGGCGCATTCGATCAGCGTGACCGGGAAACCTCCCCTGGCCAGGTCATCGGCCAGCTCGCAGCCCACCAGACCCGCCCCAATGATGGCCACCGGCGTCTCGGCCGGGCTCTTTCCCGGCGCTTCCAGTGCCTCGCGCAGCAGACAGTAGTCATCCAGGGTGTTCACGGCCAGCGGGGCCGGCGCGTCCCCCGGAAACTCGATGCGGCGCGGCCGGGCACCGGTGGCCAGCACCAGCTGGCCATAGGGGATACCTCCCCGGGCCGTGATCACACGCTGGCGGTCGCGATCGATGCCCAGCACGCGCAGAAACGGCATCAGCTCCACACCCAGACGCCCCGCGCGCTGCTGCCCGCCCTCCTCGACCAGTTCGTCGAGCGCGGTCTCGCGGCCAAACGCGTTCGACAGCCGCGGCTTGGTGTAATAGTCGCCACTGTCCGCGGTAATCATGCGGATGGTGCGGCGCGGGTCCTGCTCCCGCAGGCGCTCGGCCAGGGCCCAGCCGGCCATGCCGGCACCCACGATCACGACCGCGTCGGGATCGTCGCCGCGCGGGCCACTCCAGGCGCTTGCGGCGGAGACCGCGTCGGTGGACTCGGCCCGCGGCTCGAAGGGACTGAAGTCCGCCTTGGTCACGTTGCAGTCCGGGCAGTACCAGTCCTCGGGGATGTCCTCGAAGCGGGTGCCCGGCGCGAGGCCGGAGTCGGGATCACCCTTCGCCTCGTCGTAGATATAGCCGCAGACCTTGCAGATATAGCGCTTGTAGTCGTCGGTTTCGGTAGTCATCACGCGGCCTCCAGAGTGTCCAGAATCGCCTGCAGCTTCGGATCCAGCTCCGCACCGATGGTGTCGAGCTCAGGGCTCGCCCAGGGCTTGAATACCTCCCGCGCCGAGCGCGTGCGTATGCACAGGGCATCGCCCTCATCCGATACATGGATGCGCAGCGGGATATCGATTCCGGCGCCCTTGCAGGCCTGCCACACGCGCACCGCGTAGCTCGGGTGAAAGACCTCGAGGATCTGGTCGGTAGGGACCTCGACCCCGATCTTTGCCGCATTGGCCTGGCCGTTGATGTGCGAGACCAGCTTCAGTCCCTGGGCTTCGATCGCCTGCTTCAGCCGTTCCACGGCGGTCTCGGGGTCCAGTCGGGTGGTGGTTTCCAACATGGGGATTCCTTGCATTCGGGGCGCGGTCCCGGCTTCACCGGGGCTGCGCGGGTTCGAGGGGCACCGGTTCAGTGGGCGTGGATCCGTGCAAGCTCCTTGCGCAGGTGCTTGATCGCGGGCGTCACAATCGCGACGAAGTACGACTCGCGCAGCTTGCGCTGGGCCGCCGCGTCCGCCTTGTAGCCCCGCGCACCGCAGTGCAGCAGGGCCGACTGCGAGGCGCGCAGCGACAGCTCGGAGCCCGTCAGTCGCATCTGCAGCACATCGGCAAAGAAGCGCTCGGAGTCATCGAACGGTGTCTCCGACAGCGCGTAACAGGCACTGCGGGCATCCGCCAGGGCCTCCTCCAGCTCGCCGACCTGGTCATCCAGATAGCCATTCACGTGCGCGAGGGTCTCGTTGGACTCGCGCATGGTCTCGATGCAGCCATCGATCAGGCCCAGCCCCATGCCCATCTGCAGCAGCACAAAACCGGGGCGAATGCGGCGGATGTACTCCGGCAGAGGGTCCGCAAGGATATGGGCATCCGGCACGAACACCCGGTCGAAGTGGCAACCGAAGGTGCGCGAGCCCTCCAGCGCGGTGAACTCGGGGCAGGCCGTCAGGCTGAAACCGGGATCGGCACAGTTGATCAGCGCCATCAACGGACGCGGGTTGGCATCAGTGGTACGGAAGATCGCGCCAAAATAATGGTCCTCGCCCAGGTTGGACACCCAGGGCAGCGCGCCGGAGACGATATAGCCGCCATCGACGCGCTCGGCATTCAGCTTCAACTCCTCGATGTTGGCGAACCACTTCATAGGATTGGACAGAGCGGTCGCGCCCAGCGCCTCGGCATTGGCGAGCTTCGGCAGGGCCTCGCGCTTGAGCACGTCGGAGTCACTGTTCTCCGCGTACCAGGCGCAGGCGTTCTGGCACCAGGCCACAAAGCCTGTGGTCATACACTCGGCCGAAATCACCTCGGTCGCGCGGATCGCGCCGGCAATGTCCGTCGTACCGGTCGCGTTCTGGCTGGCCAGGTGGCGATTGAATGCGCCGAGGCGACCCGCCTCGCGCAGGAAATTCTCGGGGTAGACGCCCTCGCGATCGATGCGGGCGGTTAGCGGCGCGAGTTCGCGTTCCACCAGCGCCTTCAGCGGGGCATCGGCGTCCGCCGGCCCTGCGGCCGGCGACACCCCCGTCTGTTCGTCAGTACGGGTCTGCAACATGGGTTCTCTCTCCCGTTCGGGATGGCAGGTGGTTCAGGCCAGCTCGACGCTGACACCAACCGGGTTGCGCATGGTGTTGGCCACGGGCGACCAGAAGTCGGCATGGGCCACCAGCTCTTTCAGTTGCTCCTCGCTGGCATCTCCCTCCAGGTGCGCCTTCACGCGGATATCGGTGAAGCCGAGGCGCTTGTTGACGTCGGTATCGCCCACACCCCACACGGCGGTCACGTTGATGTCGCCCTCCAGCGTCAGTTCCAGCTTGGTCAGCGTGATGCCGCGGTCGATTGCGTTGGCGTGCATGCCGACCGAAAGACAGGCGCCCAGGCTGGCCAGTACCGCCTCGGAGGGGTTGGGGGCGGTGTCGTCACCCAGCAGGTGCGGCGGCTCGTCGATCACATGCGCATCCAGATCGCGCACGTAGGTCAGGTTGCGGAACTTGCCCTCGCAGACCGTGGTGGCCTTCAGAGTGACGATGCTTTCCGGATTGGCCTTGCCCTTGGCAGCCAGATCGTTGAGACCGTTCTGGTCGATCGGCTCCAGCGCGTTCATGGACAGGGTGGTGGTGGCTTCGGCAGTGGACATGGTGTAGCTCCTCTCGATGGTTGGCGGTCAGGGCCACCGGCTGTGGTGACCATCCCGGATCGCGCCGGGTCGACCATCGCAGTGCAGAAGCTGTGCCAACCACCGAAAAACGGCTTCATGAAGCGATTTCCACCTGAACACGACAAATTGACCAACCATCCGGGCCAGACGATTTGTCCGCTTTGTCGCCCAAGCCGGACACTTTGTCGTCTTTGTCCGCGACACGCCGGACGCCCCGGGCCGTTCGACACCCACAGATGCCCCACCCCCGCCGTGATTCAAGACCTGCGGAACGGCTCCACGTCGCCGTTTATCAGAGGGCCCGGGAATCCTCGGGCGATCACACCGCGAGGTTTGGCACGCCCCTTGTAAGGACACCTGTGAACGCGCCGTCCACCGGGCGGCACATGAACGCAGGCTTACGAGGGAAATGCCATGGGCGCCGCCATCTCCATCGACTACATCACCCACCACTATCCGGGTCAGGAAGATCCGACCCTGAAGGACATCGAGGTCACCGTCGCGCCGGGCGAGACCGTCGCCCTGATCGGCCAGAGTGGCTGTGGCAAATCCACCCTGCTGCATATGCTCGCCGGGCTGCTGCTGCCCAGCGACGGCTGCGTGCGCATCAACGGCCAGCAGGTCATCAAGCCCAGCCCGCGCTGGAACATGATGTTTCAGAAGCCTTCGCTGTACCCCTGGATGACCGTGCGCAAGAACGCCTCTCTGGGGCTGATTTTCCAGGGTCGCCGGAAAGGTCTGAAGGAGCGCATCGATCAGCTCCTGGACACGGTGGGCCTGGCGGACAAGGCCGAGGTCAACGTGCAGTCGCTCTCAGGGGGGCAGCAACAGCGCGTCGCGCTGGCCCGCAGCCTGGCGACGGACCCGGAACTGCTGCTGCTGGACGAGCCGTTCTCCGCACTGGACGCCTTCACCCGTGTTGCCCTGCAGGACGAGGTCACGCGCCTGGCACGTGAACGCGGCATCTCGGTGGTGTTTGTCACCCACGACATCGACGAGGCCGTCGCAATGGCCGACCGCGTGCTGGTCATGGGCTCCAACCCCGGCACGATCACCGCCGAGCTGAAGGTGGAACTCCCCTACCCCCGTGATCGCGCCAGCCATCAGTTCGTGGATCTCAAGAGCGAGCTCATGGAGTTCTTCGGCGCCACTCGCCACCCGGGCGGCTCCGGGGTGCAACCCCGCGCTGAATCCGAAAGCGAATCCAGCCGTCGTCAGGCGCGAATCCGCGCGGCCTGAATACCCGCAACCAACCGATACCCGTCGTCCCCGTCATCGCCAAAAAAGGAACCACCGTCATGTGCAACTGCGACCACCACCACGATATCGACCGCGAGCTCGACCAACTGCTGTCGACCAATTTCTCGCGGCGCAACTTCCTGCGCACCGCCGCCGTCGGCGGCCTGGCCGGCACCGGTCTCGCCCTGCCGGGGTCGCTGTTCGGCGCCGAGCCGGATGGCCTGGAAGAGCCCGAAGGGATCACCCGTGACTTCGACGGCGTGGTGCGGATCGGCTACATCCCGATCACCGATGCCGCCGCGCTGCTGGTGGCCCACTCCGAGGGCTATTTCGAGGACGAGGGCCTGGAGGTCGCCGATCCGACGCTGATCCGGGGCTGGTCGCCGCTGATCGAGTCCTTCGCGGCCAACCGCTTCAACCTCGTGCATCTTTTGAAGCCCATCCCCCTGTGGATGCGCTATCAGAACGATTTCCCGGTCAAGATCATGTCCTGGGCCCATATCAACGGATCGGCCGTGGTCACCGGGCGCCACGTAGAGGTCAATGACTTCTCGGATCTGGGCGGCAAGAGCGTTGCCGTGCCCTACTGGTACTCGATGCACAACGTGGTGATGCAGATGGCCCTGCGCGACGCCGGTCTGACCCCGGTGATCCGCGACCAGGGGGCGGCGCTGGAGTCGCACGAGGTCAACCTGATGCTGATGCCGCCGCCGGATATGCCGCCGGCCCTGGCCGCGCGCTCTATCGATGCCTTTATCGTGGCCGAGCCCTTCAACGCGGCAGGCGAGATGCTGGCCCACGGCAACCTGCTGCGCTTTACCGGCGACATCTGGAAGAATCACCCCTGTTGCGTGATCTGCATGAACGAACGCCTGACCAACCGCGAGCCGGAATGGACGCAGAAGGTCATGAACGCCGTGGTCCGCGCCCAGGGCACCATCCAGGAGGACAAGAAGGCGGTCGCCACCCTGCTCTCGCGTGACGGCAAGGGCTACCTGCCAATGCCAGCCGGTGTCGTCGAGCGGGCCATGACCAACTACACCAACGACTCCACCTACACCGACAGCGGCGCGATCCGCAACGCCGACTGGGGCAACGGTCGCATCGACTTCTCGCCCTGGCCCTATCCGTCCGCGACCAAGTATCTGGTCAGCGCGATGAACGAGACGCTGGTCGGTGGCGACACCACCTTCCTCCAGGACCTGGATCCCGATTTCGTGACCGAGGACCTGGTGAACTACGAGTTCGTCAAGAAGGCAATGGAGAAGCACACCGCCTGGCACGGCGCGCCCGGCGTAAACCTCGATTCGCCGTTCGAGCGCGAGGAGGTGATCGCGCTATGAACCGCGAAGCCACGATGAACGAGCTGAACCCGGCCCTGGAACGGATGATCCCGTTCCTGCGGCTGGCGGATCAGGTCCGGCGCCGGGTGCAATACCCGGCGGTGGGCATCGCCGGGCTTTTCGCCCTGTGGTGGTGGGGCGGCTGGCTGATCGCCAATAACGAGGACACGATGGCGTTCGCCAGCTTTGCCCCCGGCCCGACTCTCACGGCGTTCTGGGACCTGGTCAGCTCCGGCAACGTCTGGAAACCGATCGAGTCCAGCCTGTACCGCGTGGGCTGGGGCCTGTTCTATGCCATCGCGATCGGCGTGCCGATGGGCGTGATGATCGGCTACTTCCTGACGCTAAAGCAGATCACCCATGTGCCGTTCCAGTTCCTGCGCATGATCTCGCCGCTGGCCTGGATGCCGATTGCGGTGCTGGCCTTCGCCACCTGGGACGGGGCGATCATCTTCCTGATCGCGATCGCCGCGATTTGGCCGATCACCTATGCCACGGCCCATGGCGTCCAGCGCATCGACCCGATGTGGCTGAAGGTCGGCTCCAACCTCGGGGCCAACCCGATCCACACCCTGCGCTACATCGTGATGCCCGCGATCGCCCAGGATGTGTTTGCCGGCATCCGCCTGGCGGTAGGTGTGGCCTGGATCGTGCTGGTTCCCGCCGAGTACCTCGGCGTGACCTCCGGGCTGGGCTATGCGATCAACGATGCCCGCGACACGCTGGAGTACGACAAGCTGGCGGCCTTCGTGCTGGTGATCGGCATCATCGGCTACATGCTCGACGCGATCTGCGTGCGCCTGATCAAGCGCAGCAGCTACCACGCCGAGAGCTAGATTTAGCAAGTCGCAAGCCTCGCCGCGGTGCAATACACGCCCCGCGGCGAGGCAGACAGCACCACAACAGACCACAAAACCGCCTGCCAGCCCGCCTTACGACAGGAAATACGGGCTGGCAGGCTTTCTGCATATACCCACCCATGGCACTGCACTCGCTTTCCGAACCGGCTGCACCCGACCTGGCCACCCGCGAACAGGAGATCACCCTGTTGCTGGAGGTGGCCAAGCTGATGGGCCGTTCGGGCGATCCCGACGCCGCGATCTACCGCATCCTTGGGATGATGTCGCAATTGCTGGGGCTGAACCGGGGGCGCGTACTGCTGCCGGACCCGGACACCGGCAAGCTCCGTATCCGCCATGCCTACGGGCTGACCGATGCCGAGCGCGAACGGGGCCGCTACAGCCTCGGCGAGGGTGTGACCGGGCGCGTGATGAAGACCAGCCAGATCGCGCTGATCCAGGATATCGACAACGAGCCGGAGTACCTGGCCCGCGCGATCGACCGCGCCACCCTGCCGCAGGAGACGGTCGCCTATATCGCCGTACCCATCGTGCAGGACGAACACGCGATCGGTGTACTTGGCGTGCACCGCCTGCGCCGACGCTCGCGCCAGTTCCAGGACGACCTGAATGTGCTGCGCGTGATCGCCAGCATGATCGGCCAGGTCCTGCGCATTAACCAGCTGATCGCCGAGCGCACCGCCGAACTGGTATCGGAAAACCGTTACCTGAAAAGTGCGCTGGATACCCAGGGCGGGCAGTACGGCATCCTCGGCGAGAGCCCCGCCCTCAAGCATGTGCTCAAGCAGGTGCACCGCATCGCGGATACCCAGGCCACGGTCCTGATCACAGGGGACTCGGGGACCGGGAAGGAGAAGGTCGCGCGCATGATCCACCGGATCAGCCAGCGCAACGCCCGCCCTTTCATATCGCTTAACTGCGCGGCCATCCCGGCCGACCTGCTGGAGTCGGAGCTGTTCGGCCACGAAAAGGGGGCATTCACCGGTGCCAGCAGCGCCAAGACCGGGAAGATCGCGCTGGCCGACGGCGGCACGCTGTTCCTCGACGAAATCGGCGACATGCCGGAGGCGTTGCAGTCGAAGATCCTGCGCGTGCTGCAGGAGCGCGTGGTCCAGCCTATCGGGGGCAATCGTGACATCCCGGTGGACGTGCGCATCGTGGCCGCCACCCACAAAAACTTGCAGGCGGCCGTCAACGCGGGCGAGTTCCGGCTCGACCTGTTCTACCGTCTGAACGTGATCCCGCTGCACATGCCCGCCCTGCGCGACCGGGCCAGCGACATCCGCCTGCTGACACGACACTTCCTTGACCGTTTCACCCACCTGCACGGCTGGAACGTGGTGCTGGACGAACGCGTGCTGGAACGGCTTGAGGCCTTCGACTGGCCGGGCAACATCCGTCAACTGGAGAACGTGCTGGAACGCGCCGTTCTGCTCTCCAGCGACGGCCGCATCACGACGGCACTGATCGACGAGATCCTGCACGAGGAATCGCGCATCAGCCCCCACGAGCCCACTCGAACCCCCGCCGAGGCGGCTGCCCCGCCAGCGGTCAATCCCGCACCCCTGGCGCCCAACGATGACGCACAGCGCACCAGCGTGGTGCGTCCCTACCAGCGTGTCCATGCATCCGAGGCCGAGCGTCTGCTGCGCGCCATCGAGGAATCCAGCGGCAACAAGACGCGGGCCGCACTCGGCCTGGGGCTGACCCCGCGCCAGCTACGCTACCGCCTGAAAAAACTCGGCATAGAAGTCACTTAGAAGCGATCAAGCCGTTTAATAGGGACACTTTGTCCACTCTGTCCAGAGTGTCGACCAAGTGTCGCCAGACACCTCCCCGCCGCCTCCCCACAAATCGTCATTTCCCTTCTTGGCATGGCTTCTGCAACCCCTTGGGCATGGGCGGCGCAACCGCCCCGTTTTGAATCCGTCCACCCAGGAGAACATCGCCATGCCGACCAAGAGCCTAAGCGACCCGTTTGACGCCAATTCGGACCTGCGCCACGACAGCGCCTGCCGCCACGGCCACCACGGCCCAGGTCAGTGCAGCTGCTTCGACACGGCCGACCCCAACCTCGAACGCCGAATGGACAACGGCGAATTCGCCACGACCGAGCCGCACCATGCTGAGCACAAGGCCCAGGACACGCTGGACGAAGAGGCCCTGATCGACCGCGCGGTCGAGAGCGCGGTAGTGCGCGGCATGTTCGGCCACAACGAGATCAATCGTCGGCGTTTCCTGCAGATGCTGGGTGGCGGCACCCTGGCCGCGGCGCTGGGTTCGGTCATGCCGCTGGACAAGGTGAAGGCCGCGATCAAGGACGGCGGGCCGCTGGAGAAGACCAAGCTGCGCATCGGCTTCGTGCCGATCACCTGCGCCACGCCGATCATCATGGCCCACCCGATGGGCTTCTACGAGCGCTATGGCCTGGATGTCGACGTGATCAACACGGCGGGCTGGGCGGTCGCGCGCGACATGTCCCTCTCGGGTGAATACGACGCCTCGCACATGCTCTCGCCGATGCCGCTCTCGCTGACGATGGGCACCAGTTCCTCCAGTCGCGAGCATTTCATCATGCCGGCGATCGAGAACATCAACGGCCAGGCAATCACGCTGCACAACAAGCACAAAGACAAGCGCGATCCCAAGGACTGGAAGGGCTTCCGCTTCGCGGTACCGTTCGAGTATTCGATGCACAACTTCCTGCTGCGCTACCTGGTCGCGGAACACGGCCTGGACCCGGATCAGGACATCAGCATTCGCGTGATCCCGCCGCCGGAGATGGTCGCCAACCTGCGCGCCGAGAACATCGATGGCTACCTGGCCCCCGACCCGTTCAACCAGCGCGCGGTCTGGGACGAGATCGGCTTCATTCACATGCTGACCAAAGAGATTTGGGACGGTCATCCCTGCTGCGCCTTCGCCTGCTCCGCGGCCTGGGCCGAGGAACACCCGAACACCTTCGGGGCACTGTTCCGCTCGCTGATCGATGCCACCCAGTACTCGTCCGACATCGAGAACCGGGCCGAGATCGCCAAGGTCATTTCGCCCCGTGCCTATCTGAACCAGCCGGAGCCGGTGGTGCGCCAGGTCCTGACCGGCCGCTACGCCGACGGCCTGGGCAACGTGCAGGACGACCCGCACCGGATCGACTTCGACCCGTTCCCCTGGCATTCGATGGCCACCTGGATCCTCACGCAGATGAAGCGCTGGGGCTATGTGAGTCGCGACTTCGACTACAACCGGCTCGCCGAGGATGTCTTCCTCGCCAGCGAGTGTGCCGAGGTGATGAAAGAGCTGGGCTACGAACCGCCGAGCGACACTTACAAGAACTTCGAGATCATGGGGAAGGTGTTCGACTACACCGACCCGGAAGGCTATCTCGAAAGCTTCGAAATGCGCAGGAGCTAAGCCATGTTGAGCAATCTCAACTTTCGAGCCGGAGTACTTTCGGTTGTGATCCTGCTGTTCTTCCTGGGCGTGTGGCAGTTGGCCACCGCCCCGGAGGTCCTGATGATCCAGGAGGAAGAACTCAGCGAGTACGAAATGCTGACCGGGGGCGGCGGGCAACGCGGCTCCAGCGGCATCCCCGCACCGTCCGAGGTGATCAGCCACGCCGTTTCCGAGCTGAGCAACCCCTTCTACGATGCCGGCCCGAACGACAAGGGCATCGGCATCCAGCTGGGGTACTCGATCTACCGCGTCCTGCTGGGCTTCTTCCTGGCCGCACTGATCGCCGTTCCGTTCGGCTTCGTGATCGGCATGTCGCCGCTGTTGAACAAGGCCTTTGACCCGTTCATCCAGGTGCTCAAGCCCATATCGCCCCTGGCCTGGATGCCGCTGGCCCTGTTCGTGATCCGTGACTCGAACATCTCGGCGATCTTCGTGATCTTCATCTGTTCGATCTGGCCCATGCTGGTGAACACGGCCTACGGCGTCGCATCGGTGCGCAATGACTGGCTGAACGTGGCCAAGACCCACGAGCTGTCCAAGGTGCGCACGGCGTTCACCGTAATCCTGCCCGCCGCGGCCCCGACCATCCTGACCGGGATGCGCATCTCCATCGGCATCGCCTGGCTCGTGATTGTGGCCGCCGAGATGCTCGTGGGCGGCACCGGCATTGGCTACTACATCTGGAACCAGTGGAACAACCTCGACCTGGCCAGCGTGATCTTCGCGATCGTGATGATCGGCATCATCGGCTTCCTGCTGGATCTCAGCCTCGCCCAGGCCACCAAACTCGTGCGCTACGCCGACTAGCGTCGGCGCAGCCCAACCAGGAGTACAACCATGAGCAAGGGCTTCCTCGAAATCGAGAATCTGAGCCAACGCTTCCCGCAGCCCGACTCGGACGACCTGATGACGGTCTTCGAGGGGGTAGATCTGGGGATCCAGAAAGGCGAGTTCGTCTGTCTGATCGGCCACTCCGGGTGCGGCAAATCCACCATCCTGAACGTGCTCGCCGGCCTGGCCTCGCCCACCGACGGCAACGTGATCATGGACAACAAGGAGATCAAGGGGCCGAGCCTCGATCAGGGCGTGATCTTCCAGAACCACAGCCTTCTGCCCTGGCTGTCGGCGCGCGACAACGTAATGTTCGCGGTGCGCGCCCGCTGGCCCAACTGGAGCAAGCAGAAGCGTCTGGAACATGCCGAGCGTTATCTGAAGATGGTCGGGCTGGATCACGCGATGGACCGCAAGCCGTCGCAGCTCTCCGGCGGCATGCGCCAGCGCGTCGGCATCGCCCGCGCCTTTGCGATCGAGCCGAAGCTGCTGCTGATGGACGAGCCGTTCGGGGCACTCGATGCCCTGACCCGCGGCGTGATCCAGGAGGAGCTGCTGAAGATCTGGCAGGAGACCCACCAGACGGTATTCATGATCACGCATGACGTCGACGAGGCCATCCTGCTGGCCGACCGCGTGCTGCTGATGACCAACGGCCCGCACGCCAAGGTCGCGGAGTCGGTGAAGATCGACATCCCGCGTCCCCGCGAGCGCGCCACGCTCCACCAGCACGAGCACTACTACAAGATCCGCAATCACCTGGTGGACTTCCTCGTACACCGCGCGAAGGACATGTCCCTGGAGGCCCAGCAGGAAGCCGCCCAGGGGCTCGATCCGCGCCACAAGCCGCGCCATGTCAATCCGGCGAAGCCCTCGGAGTCCGCCACGCCACAGGAACGGGCCGCGATCCGGGCCGTTTGAACACCCTTATCCACTAACACGACCAAGAGGACTTACCCGATGAGTCTCAGCAAGACCGCCATGACCACCACCATCCTCGAGGCCAAGGAGAACCGCGACACCACCTGGGCCGCGATCGCCGAAGCCACCGGGCTGCACGAGGTCTACGTGACCTCTGCCTGCTACGGCATGAATCACCTCGAGGCGGACCAGGCCGAAAAGCTCTCGAGCTTCCTCGGCCTCGGGCCGGAGGTCGCCCAGGCACTGCAGGCCTTCCCGCACAAGCACTGGGACAAGACGATCCCGACGGACCCGGTGATCTACCGTTTCTATGAGGCGATCAATGTCTACGGCGACACCATGAAGGCGCTGATCCACGAGAAGTTCGGCGATGGCATCATGAGCGCGATCGACTTCACCATGGATATCGACAAGGTCGAAGACCCGAAGGGCGACCGCGTCAAGATCACCTGGAACGGAAAATTCCTGCCCTACAAGAGCTGGTAGTCCGCCCGTGCGCCCTGCCGCCGACCCGTGGCGGCGGGGTCCCTCCCCTTGCACCGCACTCGCCCGCCCCCATGCGGCATTCCCCCAGATCGAGTAGGCTCTTGCCATGTTCTGGCCACGACCCCTGCTCTCCTCGCTGCTGGCGCTGCTAACCGCTGTTGCGCCCGCCCTGGCCATCACCGATACGCCCGACGTGCATACGATCGGGGTCCTCGCCTTCGAAGACCTCGAGGCCACCGAGGCGCGCTGGCAACCCACGGCCGACTATCTGAGCGAAAGCATCTCCGACGCCGCGTTCCGGATCCGTGCGCTCGACTACGCTGACCTCAATCGCGCCGTCGAATCGGGGGAGCTGGACTTCGTACTGACCAACACCGGACACTACGTGCGGCTGGAGGCGCAGCAGGGCATTACCCGGCTGGCCACCCTCATCGGGAGCGAGCAGGGCCAACCGGTCCGCCAGTTCGGCGGCGTGGTCCTGGTACCCGCCGGGCGCGAAGACCTGCAGACCCTGCCCGACCTGCGTGGCCAGCGCCTGCTCGCCGTAGACCAGGACTCGCTGGGGGGGTGGCAGGCCGGCCATTTCGAACTGCATCGCGCCGGGATCGACCCGTTCGAGGATCTCGAATCGCTCACCTTCACCGGGATGCCGCACCGCCTGGTGATCGACGCCCTGCTTGCCGGAGAGGCCGACGCCGGGATGGTCCGTACCGGGCTGCTGGAATCGCTGATAAAAGCGGGCGAGATCCCCTCGGATGCCCTTCGAGTACTGCAGCCGCGCGAAACCGCCGAATTCCCGCTGGCCCACACGACCCGGCTGTACCCGGAATGGCCCTTCTCGCGTCTGGACCACACCCCCGATGCAATCGCGGAGGCGGTCACCATCGCCCTGCTGCGCCTGCCGGCCGATCACCTCGCGGCCAGCGCAGGCGGCTACCACGGCTGGTCGGCCCCCCTGTCCTACACCCCGGTGCACCAGTTGTTCGAGACGCTGGGCCTGCCGCCCTACGAACCGACGCTAGTGCTGGATCTCCGCGCGCTCCTGGAGGCCCGCCCGGAGATCCCGCTGGGGTTTCTGCTGGCCCTGCTGCTGCTTTCGACGCTGGCCGTGGTGCATTACCGCCGGCTGAACGCCCAGCTGGCCCTGGAAGTTGACCAACGGCGCGAGGCGGAATCGCGCCTGCGCGCGCACGAGGCGCGCCTGGCCTATCAGGCCGGCCACGACCCGCTGACCGGGCTGCCCAACCGCGTATTGCTGCACCAGCGGCTGGAGAGCGCCATGGCCGAGGCCCGGCACCAGAAGGACCGAATAGCAGTGCTGTTCATGGATCTTGACCGCTTCAAGACCATCAACGACAGCCTGGGCCACGCGGTCGGGGACGAGCTGTTGCAAATCCTCGGAGAGCGCCTGAAAGAGCGCTTCCGGGCCCAGACCGTGGCACGCATCGGCGGGGACGAATTCATCGTGGTGCTCGATGACATCCGCGACCGGCCCGATGTCGAGGCACGCGCCCGCGAACTGCTGGAGCTGATCGCGGAGTCCTTCGCGGTCGGGGGCTGGCGCGACCTGCAGGTGGGCGCGAGCATCGGCATCTCGCTTTTCCCCGACCATGCCAGGGATGCCGGAGAGCTGATCACTCAGGCGGATGCGGCGATGTACGAGGCGAAGGATGCCGGCCGCAATACGTTCCGCTTCTACAGCCATTCGATGACCGAGGCGGCGAGCCGCCGCCTGGAGATCGAGAACCGCCTCCGCCGGGCCCTGGCGCAGGACGAGCTCGAGGTCTTCTATCAGCCACAGGTACGGATGGCCACCGGCGCCATCACCGGGGTCGAGGCCCTGGTGCGCTGGCGCGACCCGGAAGAAGGCCTGATCTCTCCGAACGTGTTCATCCCGGTCGCGGAAGAGACCGGCCTGATCGGGGCGGTCGGCGACTTCGTGCTGGAGCAGGCCTGCCGCCAGGTGATCGAGTGGGACCGCTCCGGACACCCTCCGCTCGAGGTCTCGGTCAACCTGTCCGGACACCAGATCGCCGCGCCCGGCCTGCCGCGCCGGATTCGTCAGGTACTGCGCGACACGGGCCTGGAACCGCGCCGTCTGACCCTCGAGATTACCGAGAGCACCCTGATGCACCAGGCCGAGGCCACCCGCGGCACACTGGAACAACTGAAATCCCTTGGCGTATTGCTGGCGATCGACGACTTCGGCACTGGATATTCGTCGCTTGCCTACCTGAAGGAGTTCGCGATCGACATCCTGAAGATCGACCAGACGTTCGTGCGCGACCTGCCGGAGGACCGCAACGACGTGGAGCTGACCATGGCGATCATCAGCATGGCCCACAACCTGGGGCTGGACGTGCTGGCGGAAGGCGTGGAGACCGAGGCCCAGCGGAGCTTTCTCGCCTCGCAGGGCTGCGATGCCTGGCAGGGCTACCTGACCACGCCCCCCGTGCCCCCCAAGCGAGTGATCGAGCTGGTGCAGTCCAGCCACCCTTCGAGCGCCCGCCAAACCGGAAGCTGAAACGAAAAAAGGCCTGCGTCTGCAGGCCTTTTCTCTGATGTATTGGTGGAGCGGAGGAGGATCGAACTCCCGACCTTCGCATTGCGAACGCGACGCTCTCCCAGCTGAGCTACCGCCCCAATCAAGGCGCGCATTCTAGCAACTCCCGACGAGCGCGGGAAGAGACAGTCGCGTAATCCCTGCCCGTCGCCCTTGCCCAGGCTGACCAAGCGGCGTTCCTCGCCCATCCCGGGTGCCAGCACGGGCCCGGAACCGGGTGGAAAACGCGATGCCTAGCACCTTTTTCAGCCGTTGTCCGACCACACGTGCCATTTTCGTGGTGCAGGTCACGTCAGACACGCTTAGACCTGATCTAGTCTTAATGTATGTTAGAAGTACGTCGGAAATCCGTCGTAGCTACCGTCTCTTCAAGGAGGCGTCTCTGCCGCATGGTCTGCCGAGACATTCACAACTTTCAGTTGCAGTCCGATCCGGAATGAGTCTCTCTGTCCGCATATTGGGCGCTAGTGGCGGCATCGGCCCCAACCGTCGCACGACTTCGATTCTGATCGACGAAGATATCCTGATCGACGCCGGCAGTGGGGTCGGTGACCTGACTCTGGGCGAATTACAAAAGGTCCGTCACGTATTTCTGACCCATTCGCACCTCGACCACATCGGATTTCTGCCGATGCTCGCGGACATGGTGTATTCACCGGACGCGCCCCCCATCCAGATCCATGCGCTACCGGCCACCCTGCGGGCCCTGCGCAAGCATGTGTTCAACTGGGTGATCTGGCCAGACTTCACCTGTCTCCCCTCTCCCGAGCGGCCCCTGCTGCAGTTTCAGGCGATTCAGCCGGGGCAGCAGGTAATGATCGGATCGCGCGAGATTCATATCCTGCCTGCGCTGCATACGGTGCCCGCCGTGGGGTACGGCGTGATGCACAACGACGGCATGGGCTTCGCGTTCACCGGAGACACCTCGTCTTCCGGGGCCCTGTGGGATGCCTTGAATACCCTGCCCTATCTGGACTTGTTGATGATCGAGTCCGGGCTGCCGGACGAAATGGACGGCATGGCCGAGCTGGCCAAGCATTACACCCCGCATCGTCTTGCGGACGACCTGGAGGCGCTCCATCACCAGCCACGGATCGCCATCACACACCTGAAGCCCGGACATGAATCCGCCATCCGCCGGCAGCTCCAGCAGTCGCGGCATGCGAGCCGGATGGTGCTACTGGAAGGCAGCGAGCGGTTCGAACTGCATGCCCAGAACCGGGCCCTCAAGGTCGGATAGGCTCTCAGCCGCAACGCCCGGCCTGCATCCGGCCATTCCCGTTCCCTCACCGTCACACGGCTGTAACATCTCTGTTATCTAATGCAGGGCATCCTGAACTCGGGAATGGGTCATGGCTGTAAAGATACTGCTGGTCGAGGATGACACCGCAATCCGCGAAATGCTCCAGCTGCCGTTGCACAAGGCCGGATACGCGGTGCGCGAGGCGGGCGATGTGCGCACTGCCAAGGCCCTGCTGCTGGAAGATCCCCCCGATCTGATCCTGCTCGACTGGATGCTGCCGGACACGAGCGGCCTCGATTGGGCGCGCACGCTAAAGGCCAGCCCGCTCACCAAGGACATCCCGATCATCATGCTGACGGCCCGCGGCGAAGAAGAAGACCGCGTGCGCGGGCTGGATGTGGGTGCCGACGACTACGTGACCAAACCGTTCTCGCCACGCGAACTGGTTGCCCGTATAAAGGCCGTGCTACGGCGTACCGCGCCGATCACCAGCGAAGAGCCGGTGGAAGTCGAGGGTCTGCGTCTGGACCCGGTCTCGCACCGCGTGAGCGGCAACGGCGAGGCCCTGTCGATGGGCCCGACCGAATACAACCTCCTGCACTTCTTCATGACCCACCAGGACCGCGTGTTCACCCGCGGCCAGTTGCTGGACCAGGTCTGGGGCACCAATGTGTACGTCGAGGAACGCACCGTGGACGTGCATATCCGGCGCCTGCGCAAGGCGCTGGCGCTGACCGGGCATGACCACCTCGTGCAAACCGTACGCGGATCGGGGTACCGTTTCTCCCAGACTCCCTGACCGCGGCCGGCGCCGCGAGCTCCAATCACCCCACTCGGTCGTCCGATGCAATCACGCAACCCCTGGCCCGGTGTCATCGCGGGAACCCTGCTGGTCGGTGTCCCGATCGCGCTGCTCGGCTGGAGCATGGGGCAGTTCTGGGCCACGATCGCGTTCCTGCTGGGGGCGGCGCTGTTCTGGAACCTCTCTCACCTGTTGTTGCTGGAACGCTGGCTGCGTCAGGGCGGCCGCAGCGAACCACCGGATGTGCGCGGGCTTTGGGGGCTGGCCTTCGACCATCTCTACCGCCGACGCCGGCGCCACGAACATCGCGTCCATCGGCTGCGCCAGTACCTCGAGCGCTACCGCGACTCGGCACGGGCGATGCCGGATGCAGTCGTGGTCCTGAATGACGATCTGCGCATCGAGTGGCTGAACGAAATGGCCACGCAGCTGCTGGGACTGAACTGGCCGGAGGATGAGGGCCAGCGCATTACCCACCTGCTGCGCTATCCGGCATTCATCACGTTCATGGAGAGCGCGCGCACCACGCCGGGCAGCGTGACCACGCCCTCCCCGATCTACGACGACCAGCAGCTGGAATTCCGCCTGGTGCCCTATGGCGATGCGCAATTCCTGCTCCTGGCGCGGGACACCACGCACCTGCACCGGTTGGAAGTGATGCGGCGCGACTTCATTGCGAATGTCTCGCACGAGCTGCGCACGCCGTTGACCGTACTGTACGGAGTTGTGGAAACGCTGGAAGACGAACTGGCGGACCAGCCGGACAAGGCGCGCTCGGTCCAGCTGCTGCGCGAGCAGTCCGAACGCATGAAGCTGCTGGTCGACGACCTGCTGACCCTCTCCCGCCTGGAGACCGGCAGCCCGCAGGGCCCGCCACAATGGGTCGACGTCGGGGCCATGCTGGACACGCTGAAAGGCGAGGCGGAACTGCTCTCCGGCGACCAGCGCCACCGCATCGAGATCCACGCACAGCACTGGCTCCAGTTACAGGGGGCCGAGAACGAATTGCGCTCGGCCTTCGCCAATCTCATCTTCAATGCGATCAAGTACACCCCGGCCGGGACCCGCATCGAGGTCCGCTGGAAATCCGACCCGGACGGCGCGCGCCTCAGCGTAATCGACGAGGGACCGGGGATCGCCCGCCACCACCTTCACCGCCTGACCGAACGCTTCTACCGCGTGGACGCCGGCCGCGACCAGCGCCGCGGCGGAACCGGGCTCGGACTGGCCATCGTCAAACATGTGCTCGCGCGACACGGCGGCCACCTGGAGATCGACAGCCAGCTCGGTCGCGGCACGCGCTTCACCTGCCTGTTCCCCCTCTCGATCACCCGCACCAAGCCCACCGAGCCCGCCAAAAACTAACGCCCTGCGATGTCACACGGCTGTCATGTCCCCGTCACAGGAGCGTCAACGCGGCTCCGCATAATCCCCCTCCAAGGTCGCTTGAAGTGACCTTGCAAGAATTCCATTCAAGGGGAGATTCCCATGTTGTTGAAGCGCAGCATTCTGGCCCTGGCCACCGCCACCGCAATGGCCGTTACGCCGTTTACCGCCTCCGCCGAAGTCGATGCCGACATCCCGGCCTACGAGGCGGTCTCCGGGATTTCCGGCAACCTGTCGAGCATCGGCTCCGACACCCTGAACAACCTGATGACGCTGTGGGCCGAGGAGTTCCAGAACTTCTACCCGAACGTCAACGTCCAGATCCAGGGTGCCGGCACCTCCACCGCGCCGCCGGCCCTGACCGAGGGCACCGCCGACTTCGGCCCGATGTCGCGCATGCCGCGTGACAGCGAGCATGCCGAGTTCGAAGAGCGCCACGGCTACGAAATGACCGCCGTCCCGGTCGCGATCGACACCATCGCCGTGTACGTGAACCGCGACAACCCGATCGAGGGCCTGACCCTCGAACAGACCGATGCGATCTTCTCCTCCACCCGCCGCTGCGGTGGGGCCGAGGATATTACGCGCTGGGGCCAGGTCGGCCTCGACGGTTCCTGGGAAAACCGCGACATCACGCTCTACAGCCGTAACGCGGTCTCCGGCACCTATGGCTTCTTCCGCCAGCACGCCCTGTGCGACGGTGACTTCAAGGATTCGGTCAATGAACAGCCCGGTTCCGCCTCGGTGGTCCAGGGTGTCTCCGAGTCGCTGAACGGCATTGGCTACTCCGGCATCGGCTACATGACCTCCGGTGTTCGCGCCGTCCCGCTGGGCGAGAACGAGGGCGAGTACTACGAGCCGAACGCGGACAACGCCTCCTCCGGCGACTACCCGCTGGCCCGCTTCCTCTACGTGATGGTCAACAAGCACCCGGAAGACGGCCTGACCCCGCGCGCGGCCGAGTTCCTGAAGATGGTGCTGTCGAAGGAAGGCCAGGAAGTCGTGGTGCGTGACGGGTTCATCCCGCTGCCGGCCGCGGTGGCCGAACGCGAGCGCAAGAACCTCGGTCTGGAATAACCCAGGCCTCGCGCCGGCCATCTCCGGATGGCCCGAACCGGGTCCCTCGCGGGGCCCGGCTTTTTTGTGCCCGCCCGCTCGACCCGCAATACAGCGTTCAACGGTCCGTCACATGGCTGTCACGTTTCTGTCATGAAGCGGCCGTAGCATGCCGGCCAGTTGCACCCTACACCCGCCGCATCAGGGGACCCTGAATGTCCAGCCTCTCCGCCACCTCGACGCTCGGCCGCTTCCAGCGCTGGCGCCGCACCAAGGACCGCACCGCCCGTTACACCATCGGCTTTTTCGGTGTGGCCGTGGTTGGTGCACTGACCCTGATGTTCGTGTATCTCGCCAGCGAGACACTGCCCATGTTCCAGGGCGCGACCCTGGAGCCGCGCACGGAATACGCGGCTCCAGGCGGCGCCGACACGCAGACCATCCATCTGGCAGTGAACCGTCATCGCGAGATGGCGGTTCGCCTGACCGAAGACCGACGCGCCCTCTTCTTCCGCCCCTACAGCGGCGACATCGTGAAAGAAGAGTCGCTACCGATCCCGGAGGATGTGCAGGTCACCAGCTTCAGCGCCGCCGAGCCGCGCACGCGCCTGGTGGCCGCGGGCCTGGACAACGGGCAGGTACTGGCCATCGAGTACGAATACAACGAGCGTTTCAGTCCCGAAGGCCGTCTGTACGACCCGAGCCTGGTGTACCCCCTGGGGGACGAAGACTCCGCACTGCTGGACGTGGACGACGACGGCCGCGCGATCTCGGTGGTCGGCATACAGCGCGGCTCCAGCGGCATCCGCGTCGCCGCTGCGACGGAGAATGGCGATCTCAAGCTGGTGCGCTTCGAGAAACGCACCTCGATGATGACCGGCGAGACCGAGGTCCGACGCTCCGCCTACGACCTGCCCTCGCTCCCGGATGGCGCCACACCGACCCGCATCCTGCTGGATATCACCGGCCGCCACATGCTGGTCGGCGACGATCAGGGGCAGCTGCACTTCTTCGACATCAACAACCCCTCGCGCGCCAGCCTGGTCGACAGCAAGCGCGTGATCCGCGGCGATGATGCCGAGGTGACCTCGCTGGAGTATCTGCTCGGCACGGTCTCCATCATCGTCGGGGGCTCCGACGGCACGGTCGCCCAGTACATGCTGGTGCGCGACGACGACAACGTGAATCGCATCACCCGCGTACGCGATTTCCCGTCGCATGCCGGCCTGATTCGCAACACCCAGCCGGAGTACATCCGCAAGGGCTTCCTGACCGCCGACGATCAGGGCGAGGTCAAGATCCACTACTCCACCTCTCAACGGACCCTGATCGAACGCCAGATCACCGACCAGCCGCTGCACCGGGTGTATGTCGACCCGCGCAACCGCCTGCTGATCGGCATCGACGACGACGAGACCTGGCACCTGCAGGACCTGTCCAACCCGCACCCGGAGGTCTCTTTCCACGTACTGTGGCAAAAGGTCTGGTACGAGGGCCGCTCCGGGGGTGACTACGTCTGGCAGTCGTCCTCGGCAACCGACGAGTTCGAGCCGAAATTCTCGCTGGTGCCCCTGACCATCGGTACCATCAAGGCCGCGTTCTACGCGATGCTGTTCGCCACCCCGCTGGCGATCATGGGGGCGATCTATAGCGCCTACTTCATGTCGCGGCGCATGCGCAGCATCACCAAACCCTCGATCGAGCTGATGGAGGCGCTGCCGACGGTCATCCTCGGCTTCCTCGCCGGGCTGTGGCTGGCCCCGTTCATCGAGGCCAATCTGCCGGCTGTCGTCAGCATCCTGATCCTGATACCGCTGGGCATGCTGGTCGCCGCGTTCCTGTGGACCCGTGTGCTGCCGGAGAATCTGCGCAATCTCGTGCCCGCCGGCTGGGAGGCCGCGATCCTGATCCCGGTGATCCTGGTCATCGGCTGGTTCTCGGTCTCCATGAGCCCGCTGATCGAGGTCTGGATGTTCGGTGGCGATGCCCGCCAGTGGCTGACCGATCAGGGCATCACCTACGACCAGCGCAACGCGCTCGTGATCGGCATCGCGATGGGCTTCGCCGTGATCCCGACCATCTACTCGATCTCCGAGGATGCGGTGTTCAACGTGCCCAGGCACCTGACCCAGGGCTCGCTGGCCCTGGGCGCGACCCCGTGGCAGACCGTGGTGCGCGTGGTGCTGCTGACCGCCAGCCCCGGGATCTTCTCCGCGGTGATGATCGGCTTCGGCCGCGCGGTGGGCGAGACCATGATCGTGCTGATGGCGACCGGCAACTCCCCGGTGGTCAACTTCAACATTTTCGAGGGCATGCGCACGCTCTCCGCGAACATCGCGGTGGAGATGCCGGAGGCCGCCGTCGGCAGCACCCACTTCCGCATCCTGTTCCTGGCCGCCCTGGTCCTGTTCGCGCTGACCTTTGCGGTAAACACGGTCGCCGAGATCGTGCGCCAGCGCCTGCGCCAGAAATACAGCTCCCTTTGAGGCATACCCGATGAATCGTTGGTTCAAATCCGGCACCCCGTGGATCTGGCTGAATGCCGGAGCGGTCGCTGCCTCGCTGGTGATGGTCTTCGGCCTGATCCTGATGATCGCCGTGAACGGCCTGTCCTTCTTCTGGCCCTCGGAGGTCATCGAGTTCGAATACCAGACAGAGCAGGACTCCGAACCCCGGCGCGTCATGGGTGAGCTGCAACGCTCGGAGACCATGACCGCCCAGGCCATGCGCGACGCTGGATTCACCGTGCCGGAAGGCCAGGACATCGTGGTCCGCCACCTGATCAAGCGTGGCAACCGTGACCTCGACAGCCGCGACTTCCAGTGGTACCTGGACGACTTCATGTCCGAATGGGAACGCCCGCGCGACGTGGTGGTGCTGGAGCGTCTGCAGTGGGGCGATTTCTACGGCTACATCCGCGAATACCAGGAAGACGGCGAAACGGTCGCCGAGGGTGGCGAGGCGCGAACCGCGTTCGAGGAACGCATGCCGCAGACCCGCGAGCTGGTTCAACAGATCGAGCGCATCGAGCGTATCGAGATCGGCCGGGTGAACTTCGAGCTCGAGCGCCTGCGCATCGCCCAGCGCGGCGTGGAGCGTGCCGAAGAGCTGTCGCTGGAGGAGCGCGGCCAGCGCCAGGAGGAGCTGGACGCCGAGCGCGCGGAGCTGGACGCCCGCTACGCCGAACTGGAGGCCGAGCGCAACGCCCTGCGTGACGAACTGGGCCGCTTTGCGATCGTGCTGGAGACCGCCGACGGGCAGCACGCGACGATCCCGCTTTCGCGCATCGTGAACGCCTGGTGGCCGAACGACATGAGCGTGCCGGCCAAGCTACGCCACTATGTCGTCGCCTTCTGGGACTTCATGACCGGCTACCCGCGCGAGGCGAACACCGAGGGCGGCATCCTGCCGGCGATCTTCGGCACCGTGCTGATGGTCATCCTGATGTCCATCGTGGTGACCCCGTTCGGCGTGCTCGCTGCGATCTACCTGCGCGAGTACGCGAAGCAGGGCCCACTGGTGCGCACCATCCGTATCTCGGTGAACAACCTCGCCGGGGTCCCGTCGATCGTGTTCGGGGTGTTCGGGCTCGGCTTCTTCGTGTACCTGATTGGCGGCAACATCGACCAGATCTTCTTCCGCGATGCCCTCCCCTCGCCGACCTTCGGCTCGCCCGCGATCATCTGGGCCTCGCTCACACTCGCGCTACTGACGCTGCCGGTGGTGATCGTCTCCACCGAGGAAGGCCTGACCCGGATCGGCGCCAGCATCCGCCACGGCTCGCTGGCACTGGGCGCGACCAAGGCCGAGACCCTGTGGCGCCTGATCGTGCCGCTGTCGGCCCCGGCGATGATGACCGGGCTGATCCTGGCCGTGGCGCGTGCCGCGGGCGAGGTGGCGCCGCTGATGCTGGTCGGCGTGGTCAAGCTGGCGCCGACCCTGCCGCTGGATGGCAACTTCCCCTATCTGCACCTGGACCGCGCGTTCATGCACCTGGGCTTCCATATCTTCGACGTCGGCTTCCAGAGCCCGAACGTCGAGGCCGGCCGCCCGCTGGTCTACGCCACCGCCCTGGTGCTGGTAATGCTGATCATCGTGCTCAACCTGATCGCGATCTCGATCCGCAACTACCTGCGCGAGAAATACCGCGCCGACAGCGATTGAGTTGCCCGATGCACAACGCCTCCCGCAAACACCGTCATTGCGAGGCCCCGAAGGGGCCGCGGCAACCTCCCGCCGCCACCCCGACGCCTGCCCGGGGTCGCGTCGGGGCCGACCCACGGAGATCGCCACGCGCCTGCGGCGCTCGCGATGACGGTGCTTTTCCGAACCGTCGCGAGGACGGGATGCGTCGAACCCTGTTTCCCATGGAGTACCCGAGATGAGTGACACCGCTACCCACGCCGTCAACGTGACGCAAGGCGACCGACCCGACCGCGGCCTGCGGCTCTCCAGTGAGGAGATCTGCCTGACCGCCGAGGACCTGAAGCTGTTCTATGGTGAGGATCAGGCCCTGAAGGGCATTGACATCCAGATCCCGAAGAACCGGATCACGGCATTCATCGGCCCGTCCGGCTGCGGCAAGTCCACGTTCCTGCGCTGTTTCAACCGCATGAACGACCTGATCGATGCCGCCCGCATCGAAGGCACGATCCGGCTCGACGGCGACGACATCTACGAAAAGGCCGTGGACGTGCCGGAGCTGCGCCGTCGCGTCGGCATGGTGTTCCAGAAGCCCAACCCGTTCCCGAAGTCCATCTACGAGAACGTGGCCTACGGCCTGCGGCTGCAGGGTGTCAAGAATCGCCGACGCCTGGACGAGGTGGTGGAAAAGTCGCTCAAGCGTGCCGCGCTGTGGGACGAGGTCAAGGATCGCCTGCACGAGAACGCCTTTGGCCTGTCCGGCGGTCAGCAGCAGCGTCTGGTGATCGCCCGCGCGATCGCGATCGACCCCGAGGTCCTGCTGCTGGACGAGCCCTGCTCCGCGCTGGACCCGCTGGCCACGCTGAAGATCGAGGAGTTGATGATCGAGCTGAAGAAGGATTACACGCTGGTCATCGTCACCCACAACATGCAGCAGGCCGCACGCGTGTCCGACTACACCGCCTTCATGTACATGGGCGAGCTGATCGAATACGCCGACACCGACACCCTGTTCACCTCGCCTGCCAAGAAGCAGACCGAGGACTACATCACCGGCCGCTTCGGTTAGGCCATTTCGGATCAGGAGTCCGGATCATGGACAAGAGCTTTTTCAAGCAGCACATCTCCCAGCAGTTCAATGCCGAGCTGGAGGACATCATCAAGAAGGTGATGACCATGGGCGGCCTGGTCGAGCAGCAGCTCGGCGATGCGGTGACCGCGATGGTCGAGGGCGACACCGCGCTGGCGGAGACCGTGATGACCTCCGACTACAAGGTCAACGCGCTCGAGGTCGAGATCGACGAGGAATGCACCCACATCCTCGCCCGTCGCCAGCCCACGGCCTCCGACCTGCGTCTGGTGATCGCGGTGATCAAGACCATCACCGACCTGGAGCGAATGGGCGACGAGGCCGAGCGTGTGGGCCGCATGGGCTTGCAACTGCTGGACTCCGATCGCCGCGAGGCACCGATGGACGAGATCGCGAAGATGGGCCAGCTCGTGCGCGAGATGACGCGCGGCGTGCTCGATGCGTTCGCGCGCATGGACACCGAGCAGGCGGTGCGGGTCGCACAGCAGGACATCCAGATCGACAGCCTCTACGAGGCCATCACGCACAAGCTGATGAAACAGATGACCGCCTCCCCCGATGCCGTGCCGCGTCTGATGGACATCGTGTGGGCGACCCGATCGCTGGAGCGGATCGGCGACCGAGCGCGGAACATCTGCGAGTACGTGGTGTACTTCGTGAAGGGCAAGAACGTCCGCCACACCAGCTACGACCAGATGGCGGCCGAGGCCACGGGGGATCGCCACTAGGAAAGCGACAAACCCGGGCCGAGTAGACACCGACCCGGCAATCAGGCCCAAAATAGGGTTCAGCACACCCATGCCCTGACCCCTGGTACCCGATGCCGCGTTTCATCTCGACGTTGTTTGTCCTTTGCAGCCTGACACTGCCCACGGCCGTTGGCAGTCTGGCCGCTGCGGATGAGCCGGAAGAGGCCGTCCCCTCTTCCAAGGTCGAGGCACTGCTCGAGAAGACCGAACTCCCCGATGGCGTCGCATTCGAGATTGTCGAAAACGACCGCGCGGCCCTGAGTGCCCTGCTGCCCGAGATCCACGCCAATATCCGGGTGCTGCGCCAGCGCGCTCCGGACCTCCCGATCGCGGTTGTCACACACGGCGCCGAGCAGTTCACCCTCACCCGCGCCGAGGCAGCGGCACAGGGCTCGCTCCACGCCGAGATCGAGTCACTGGTGATGGATGACGGCGTCAACGTCGTGGTCTGCGGGACCTTCGCCGGCTGGCGCGATCTCGAGCCCGATGCCTTCCCCGAGCATGTCGAGGTGGCCACGGCCGCACCGGACCGGCTGGATGACCTGGAGGCCGCAGGCTACACCGTGATCCGCCTGCGTCCGTCCCTGCTGGACGCCCCGGCGGAAGACCCCTGGGAGTTCGACTTCGGCCAGCCGTGACGTGCCACGCCCGATGCGGGCTCTGTCACCCGCCAGGGGGCTTGTGGCATCCTTTCGCGCATGCGATTTCTGATCCGATGGTTTTTCCGCGGCGTACGCCTGATCCTCACGCCGTTCATGCTGATTGGCGAGCGCCTGTCGCGCCCGCGCGGCATCGAACGCGACCCCGCCGACCAGGCCCGCGTTGACGAACAGACGCGCCACCTCGCGCTTTACCATTTCCCGGCCTGCCCGTTCTGCATCCGGGCCCGCCGTACCATGCAGCGGCTGTCGCTCGACATCGAGTTGCGCAATGCCCAGGCGGCCGGCCCTCACCGCGAGGAGCTGCAGACCGAGGGCGGCAAGCTGCAGGTGCCCTGCCTGCGCATCGAGGAACCGGACGGCCAGGTACGCTGGCTGTACGAGTCGGATGCGATCGGCGAATACCTGCGCGAGCGCTTTGACCCGAACCGCCCGGACGGTAGCTCCGGAGATGCCGCGGTGTCCGGGGACTCCCGCGCCTAACCGCCACAGGCCACCGACTCGGGGACTGTCGGCACAGCACGGTATAAGATTGGGGTTCCCGTACCCGAGGAACCCGCTGGATGGCTGCCCTGAACCGCCCTCGAAGACTGCCCCGTCTGTTCATTCTTCCGGCTGCGACCCTGCTGCTCGGCTCACTGCTTGGCGGAGCCTCTGCCCAGGCACTTGAACCCCTGTTCGATGCCCACCTGCACTACCGCGACCGGCAGATGGAACACTTCCCGCCGGAGGCCGTCGCGCGCACGCTGCAAGAAAATTCAATCCAGTCCGCGATCATCATGTCCCCGCGCTCGAAACTGATCGAAGCGCTGGAACCGGAGGTGGATGCGCGCATCGTCCCGTTTCTCGAGATCTCCCAGCGCCTGGGGCGCAAGATGGACTGGATGCACGAGGACGGCCTGCGGGAACAGGTCGAGACCATACTCGACCGAAGCCAGGTCCAGTGGCGCGGGATCGGGGAGCTGCACATACAGGCCGATGACCGATTTGCCCGCGGCTTCGAGGACCTGCTGGCACTGGCAGTCGAGCGGGATCTGTGGATCGTGATCCATGGCGACCCTGCCGTGATCGACCATGCCTACGCCGTCCAGCCCGAGGTACGCATCCTCTGGGCGCACGCCGGTTCCTATGCCTACCCGCCACTGGTTCGTGACTACCTGGAGCGGCATCCGAACATGGTCATGGATGTCTCCATGCGCAACCCGCGCATCAATCCCGGCGGCATCATCGACGCCGACTGGTTCGAACTGTTCCTCGACTATCCGGATCGTTTCCTGATCGGCAACGACACCTTCAGCCTGGCCCGCTGGGAGCACTTCACGGTGCTGAAGGACAGCACCCGGGCCTGGCTCGAGCAGCTACCCGCGAACGTCCAGCGCATGATCGCCCGGGAGAACGGCGAGCGCCTGTTTCCGCCCACCGAGAGCCAGTAAGCCGGCCACAAAAAAGCCCGGGACCGTCTCCGGTCCCGGGCTTGGCATCAACTGGCTCGGGGCTTATACCTTGAACTGACCCACCCGCTGCTGCTGCTCGGAGGCCAGCTTGGACAGCTCCTCGGAAGCATTGCGGATCTGTTCCGATCCGGCCGCGGTCTGATCCAGCACCTCAGTGACATTGGCCACGTTGCGGTTGATCTCCTCGGCCACCGTCGACTGCTCCTCGGCGGCACTGGCGATCTGCGTGTTCATGTCGCTGATGCGCGTGACCGACTGCGTGATCGCGGTCAGCGATTCGCCCGCGAGATTGACCTGCTCCACGCTCTGGTGCGCCTTGGAACGGCCATCTTCCATCGCCTGCACCGCCTCGCGGGTACCGCTTTGCACCCGCTCGATCATCTGCTGGATCTCGTGGGTCGAGTCCTGCGTGCGGCTGGCCAGGGTACGGACCTCGTCGGCAACCACCGCGAAACCGCGGCCCTGTTCGCCCGCACGCGCCGCCTCGATCGCCGCATTCAGCGCCAGTAGGTTGGTCTGGTCGGCGATATCGCCGATGACTTCCAGGACCTTGTTGATCTCCTCTGCGTCCTGCGACAGGCGGCTGACCACCTCGGCGGCGCCATCCACCTGCTGCGACAGCGCGTTGATCGCAGCCACGGTACGCTGCACCACCTGCTGACCCTCGTTGGCGTCCTGGTCGGTGTTCTGTGCCGCGGCGGCGGCATCCGCTGCATTGCGGGCCACCTCCTGCACCGTTGCCGTCATCTCGTTCATGGCCGTGGCGACCTGATCGATCTCCGACTTCTGTCGCCGCACCTGCTCGTTGGTCTCTTCGCTGGTCGCGGACAGCTCGTTCGCTGCTGCGGCAACCTGATCGCCCCCGGCCGCGACCGTGGATACGAGGCCGCGGATCTTCTTGACGAAGTTGTTGAACGCCTCCGCCAGCTCTCCGAGTTCGTTCTTGCCAGAGACCTCCAGCGAACGGGTCAGATCGCCCTCGCCTCCCGCGATATCGTTCAGCCGGGCCACCGTGCGATTCAGGGGACGAACGATGCTTCGGGTCAGGAGCCAGGCCAGGAGGGCACCAAGCGCCACGGCAACCACGCCAACCGCCACCACCGTGCCGGTCGCGTTGCGCGCCATCGCGACATACGCGCTGCGGTCCACCATGACCTCCAGCACGCCGACCACGTCACCGGAGAAATCCGTAACGGGACGCGCGACCACGGCCATCGGGGTGCCTTCATAGGTCACGTTTCGCACCAGCTCCTCGCCCTCCATGACCTCGCGCATCTCGGCATCGCTGAAGGTGGACTCGCCACTGATCGTACCGCCAAAGCGGTTGAACGACCGACCATCACGCAGGTAGAGGGCAACCGGCGAATCCGTTTCTTGGGTGAACTCTTCAAAGAAGCTGTCACCAAACGACAGGCCGAATTCCACGGAGCCGACGTGGTCGCCGTTGTGCTCGATGGGTACCACCCCGCGGATCCCGAGACCCGCCACGCCTTCTTCCAGCCCCGAGATCGCGTTGCGCTTGTCGTTCGTGTCGACCACGGTCTGCCGGAAGTCGGACAGGTCATCGCCGTGGTTGTCGGGGGAGTGGACGCGCAGGAATGAAGTGGCCGGGGGGGTATGGAACTGATACTGGTCCACCCCGTAGTGCTCGTTCAGCGATTCAAAGCTGGGAACGGTCATCTCGGCCAGACGCTCGCGATCGCCCGTCGCCATCGCCTCTTGCACGTCGGGGATTTTCGCCACGGTCTCTGCCATCGCGGTCGCGCGCGCGGCTTCCTGGTCCAGACGACCGACAAGCTGCGCGGCCAGATCGGTCAGCTCGCGCTGTTCGGCACGATCGGCCATGGTGCCCAGGCTGTTCATCACGACTACGAGTGTCAGGATCACGGCCAGCAGCACCACCGTGATAATCCCGACCATCAGCCGGACCCCGATTCGGATGTTATCGAACATGTTGAAGACTCTCCCCAATAAGGCTTTGCGGGCCAGCGGCATCCTTGCTGCGGCAGTTCACCGTCGATAGCGGCGGCGAAGCATAAAACTTGAGGGAGATCACAGGAAGCCGGAAAGGCTGGGAGACAGGCCTAGCCCTGCATCAGGATGGCCTCCGCCAGGGCGTAGACCGCAAGCGTAATCATGGCAATTGCCACCAGGGAGAGCAGCGCCCCGCCACGGATCATGTCGATCACCCGCAGCCGGTTGCTGGCGAACACGATCGCGTTGGGCGGGGTCGCGACCGGCAACATGAAGGCCACGGAGGCGGCAAAGGCCACGGGGATCGCGAGGAGCACGACGGGAATATCCATGCGCATCGCCAGCGCAGCCACCAGCGGCAGCAGCGTGGCAGCGGTGGCCGTGTTGCTGGTCACATGCGACAGCAACATGGTCACCACCACGGCCCCGGCAATGATCAGCAGCAGCGGCCATGCCTGGGCGGCGCCCAGGCCCTCGGCGGCCAGCTCCGCCAGGCCGCTCGCCTCGATGGCCGAACCCAGGCTGAGACCACCGCCGACCAGCAGCAGCACCCCCCAGGGGAGCTCGCGCGTATTGTCCCAGGCCAGCAGCCGGCGCTGGTCTGCTGCGCCCGAGGGCAGCAGGAACAGCAGCCCGGCCCCCAGGATGGCAATCCCGGCATCCGTCAGGTGAATCGGCAGGAGACCTTCCAGAAAGGGGCGCGACAGCCACGCCAGCGCTACCAGCAGGAAGACGCCGGCGACCCGGTATTCGGCCCGCGACCAGACCCCGACCTCGGCGCGCTGCTGGTCCATCATCGCCTGCAACCCCTGCAGGCGTACTCGATGAACCGGGAAGACCCAGCGCGTCAGCAACCACCAGGCCAGCAGCAGCAACGCGGTGGCCAGGGGCAGGCCCAGCATCATCCACTGCACAAAACCGATCTCGATGCCATGCCGGTCGCCCAGATAGGCGGCGGTCAGCGCGTTCGGCGGAGAGCCGATGATCGTCGCCATGCCCCCGATATTGGCGGCAAAGGCGATCCCCAGCAGGAGCGCCAGTGCGGGGCGGCGCGAATCGGCGCCGAGGCCGTTACCCGCGATGTGCGTATCACGATCCATCAGCGCCAGAACGGACAGGGCGATCGGCAACATCAGCGCAGCAGTGGCTGTGTTGCTGACCCACATCGACAGCCCCGCCGTGGCCAGCATGAAGGCCCCGACCAGGCGATGCAGGCAATTCCCCGCCCGGCTGACGATCGCGAGCGCAATCCGCTGGTGGAGTCCCCAGCGCTGTACCGCCAGCGCGATCGCAAAACCGCCCATGAACAGAAAGATGATGGGATTGGCGTAGGGCGCGGTGGCCGCGTCCATCGGCATCACGCCGAGCAGCGGCAAAAGGGCAATCGGCAGCAACGCCGTTACGGGTAGTGGCAAGGCCTCGGTAATCCACCAGGTCGCCATAAAAAGGGTCAACCCGAGCACCCACCATGCCTCGCGTGCAACACCTTCTGGCGCTGGAAAAACCAGGAACGCAAGCATCAGGAGCGGGCCCAGGAAAAGCCCGATGCGCCCGCGCCAGGCGTAGGCACTGCGCGAGGGGTTCGCACCCACCGACGAGGGGGCGCCGTCCGATTGTCGATCGGCATCGTGCGCGGACATGCCGTGGCTCCTTCACACTTCCGCAAACGTTGGCTGAACGATAACCAAGCCGCATCATCGGAAATTGCATCACCCGAGCAACGTGACTATCGTTGACGGGTTTACTGGCGCGGCCACCAATGGTCGGCCAGCCGCAGTCTCGCATGTTTTCTTACAAGGAGTCTTTCATGGCCTACGAACTGCCCGATCTGCCCTATGCCAAGAACGCGCTGGAGCCGCACATCTCCGCCGAGACGCTGGAATACCATCACGACAAGCACCACGCGACCTACGTGACCAAGCTGAACGGCCTGCTGCCCGGCTCCGAGTTCGAGAATGCCTCGCTGGAGGACATCATCAAGAAGGCCCCGGCCGGCGGCATCTTCAACAACGGCGCCCAGGTCTGGAACCACACCTTCTACTTCAACTGCATGGGCCCGGACGCCGGCGGCGAGCCGTCCGGCAAGGTGGCCGACGCGATCAACAGCGCCTTTGGCTCGTTTGATGGCTTCAAGGAGAAGTTCAACGAGGCCGCGGTCGGCAATTTCGGCTCCGGCTGGACCTGGCTGGTGCAGAATAGCGACGGCTCGGTGGAGATCGTCAACACCTCCAACGCGGCCAATCCGATGCGTGATGGCAAGACCCCGCTGCTGACCTGCGATGTCTGGGAACATGCCTACTACATCGACTACCGCAATGCGCGTCCGAAGTATCTGGAGAACTTCTGGAGCGTGGTGAACTGGGATTTTGTCGCCCAGCAGATGAAATAAGTCGCGATAACGCGATTGGGGGCCGCCCCAGTGCGGCACCCTGGGCAGAAGCCGGCGGCTCGCTCGCCGGCTTCTTCATTTGGGAGAGCTTTGCTAATGAGTGATGTCCTGCAGAATACCTACAGCCGGCTGCCGGTTGCCTTCGAACGGGGGGAAGGCGCCTGGCTCTGGGATACCGAGGGCAAACGCTACCTCGATGCCCTGTCCGGCATCGCGGTCTGCGGCCTTGGACACGCCCACCCGAAAGTGGCGCATGCGATCTGCGATCAGGCTCAGACGCTGGTACATACATCGAACCTGTTCCGCATCCCCTTGCAGGAACAGCTCGCGCGACGCCTGTGCGCGCTGGCACAGATGGAGCAGGCCTTTTTCTGCAACTCTGGCGCCGAGGCCAACGAAGCGGCCATCAAGCTGGCCCGTCTGCATGCCCGCCGCCGCGGCATCGCGAAGCCGAAGGTCATCGTGATGCACGGCAGCTTCCACGGGCGCACGCTCGCGACGCTGTCGGCCACCGGCAACGAAAAGATCCATGCCGGATTCGAACCCCTTGTCGAGGGCTTCGTGCACGTCCCCCATGGCGATGCCGAGGCCGTCGCGGCCCTGAGCAACGATCCGGACGTGGTCGCCATCCTGGTCGAACCCATCACCGGTGAAGGCGGCATCCACGTACCCCCGCCCGGATACCTGCGGCGCCTGCGCGAACTGGCTGACCAGCACGACTGGCTGCTGATGCTGGACGAGATCCAGGCCGGGATCGGCCGCACCGGACACTGGTTCGCCTTCCAGCATGAAGGCATCACGCCCGATGTGATATCACTCGCAAAAGGCCTGGGCAACGGCATCCCGATCGGGGCAAACCTGGTAGCCGGACGCGCATCCGGCCTGTTCACCCCCGGCACCCACGGCACCACCTTCGGTGGCAATCCCCTGGTCTGCCGGGCGGCCCTGGCCGTGCTGGACGTGATGCAGGACGAGGGCCTGTGCGAGGAAGCGGGGCGACAAGGCGAGATCCTCCGCCGCCGCCTGGCTGACCGGCTCGAGGACAAACCGGGGGTGGTCGCCGTGCGCGGACGCGGGCTGATGATCGGCATCGAGCTGGATCGCCCGGCCGGAACACTGGTTCAGGCCGCCCTCGACGCAGGGCTGATCCTCAACGTGACCGCGCAGCGGGTGATCCGGCTACTGCCACCACTGATCGTGGACGACGCCCAGGTCGACCAGATCGCCAGCACCGTGGCCGATCTGGTCGACACCCTGCTCGTATCCGAAGATTCCCGGGAGGCCCAGGCATGAAGCCCCGCCATTACCTGTCGTTCCACGACCTGTCCGCAGACGAGACACGCGCCCTGCTCGAACGTGCCGTCGAACTGAAGCGCCAGACTCACGCGGGCGAGCACCACGACGACATCCTGCGCGGCAAGACGCTGGGGATGATCTTCGAGAAGTCCTCGACCCGCACGCGTGTCTCGTTCGAGGTCGGCATGCAGCAACTGGGCGGCAACGCCCTGTTCCTGTCCCCGCGCGACACCCAGCTGGGCCGCGGCGAGCCGATCGAGGACACGGCCCGTGTGCTCTCGCGCATGGTGGACTGCGTGATGATCCGCACCTACGAACACGAGAAGATCGAACTGTTCGCCCAGCACTCCTCGGTCCCCGTGATCAATGGCCTGACCGACCGGGAGCACCCCGCCCAGCTGCTGGCCGACCTGCAGACCTATCTCGAACACCGGGGCGATATCCGGGGCAAGCGCGTGGCCTGGATTGGCGATGGCAACAACATGTGCCACAGCTACATGTATGCCGCGCACCTGCTGGACTTCCAGCTGGTGGCGGCCTGCCCCGAGGGCTACGACCCGGAAGAGGACGTCGTGGATGCCACACGCGACCATTTCGAACTGACCCGTGATGCGCGCGCGGCGGCCGAGGGTGCCGACCTCGTCGTCACCGACGTCTGGGCCAGCATGGGACAGGAGCAGGAAAAGAGTGCCCGCCGCCGGGCCTTTGCCGGGTTCTTCGTGGACGCCGACCTGATGCGTCTGGCCAACGACGACGCCCTGTTCATGCACTGCCTGCCCGCGCACCGCGAGGAAGAGGTCTCCACCGAGGTCCTCGAAGGCCCGCAAAGCGTGGTCTGGGACGAGGCGGAAAACCGGCTGCACGCGCAGAAGGCCCTGATGGAATTCCTGCTGACCCGCGGCAGTTGACCCCGAACAGGCCCAGTCACGAAACTGACATAATGCACACCTACACTCGAGGCCCCACCCTTGCCCCGAGTCGTGCATGCCGGATGCCGACGTGACCGATACCGAGCTCTTCCTCAACCGCGAGCTGTCACTGCTGGAATTCAACCGGCGCGTGCTGGAACTGGCACGCGACCCGGGCTTTCCCCTGCTGGAGCGGCTGCGCTACCTGAGCATCTCGTCCACTAACCTCGACGAGTTCTTCGAGGTCCGAGTGGGCTCGCTGCGCCAGCAGATCGACCTGAACGTCCAGGCGCCGGGGCCGGATGGCCTGTCCGCGGCGGAACAGCTGCGCCAGATCGCGCCCCGGGCCCACGCCCTGGTCGACAATCAGTATCGCGCGCTCAACGACGAACTGATCCCGGCGCTGGCCGAGGAAGGCATTCATTTCGTGCGGCGCTCGCACTGGAGCGAGCAGCAGAAGGCCTGGGTACGCCAGTTTTTTCACGAGCAGCTGCAGCCCGTCCTCAGCCCGATCGGGCTCGACCCCGCGCACCCGTTTCCGCGCATCCTGAACAAGAGCCTGAACTTCATCGTCACGCTCAAGGGCAAGGACGCATTCGGGCGCGAATCCGGGCGCGCGGTGGTCCAGGCACCACGGTCGCTCCCGCGCCTGGTGAAGCTCCCCCGCGAGGTGGCCAGCGGCGATTCCGATTTCGTGCTGTTGTCGTCCATCCTGCACGCCCACGTCGACGAGCTGTTCAAGGGCATGAAGGTCACCGGCTGCTACCAGTTCCGGCTGACCCGCAACTCTGATTTGTTCGTTCAGGAAGAGGAGATCGACGACCTGCTGAACGCGCTGGAAGGCGAACTACCCCAGCGCAACTACGGCGCGGGCGTTCGCCTGGAGGTCGCGGACAACTGCCCGGGAGAAGTCGCGCAGTTCCTGCTGCAGGAATTTCATCTGGAGGCGGACGACCTCTACCAGGTCACCGGTCTGGTCAACCTGAACCGGATGATGGCCGTGTACGACCTGGTCGACCGGCCCGACCTCAAGTTTCCCCCGTTCATCCCCGCCCTGCCGCGCACGGATGCCAGCGGTGAAAGCATCTTCGCGGCCATCCGCCAGCAGGACCTGCTACTGCACCACCCCTACCAGTCGTTCATGCCAGTGGTGGATTTCCTGCGCCAGGCCGCCAGCGACCCGCGCGTGCTGGCGATCAAGCAGACGCTTTATCGCACGGGCACCCAGTCGCCACTGGTGGAAACGCTGATCGAGGCCGCGCAATCGGGCAAGGAAGTGACCGTCGTGATCGAGCTGCGCGCCCGCTTTGACGAGGCGGACAATATCGAGCTGGCCAACCGCATGCAGGATGCGGGCGTGCATGTGACCTATGGCGTGGTCGGCTACAAGACCCACGCGAAGCTCGCCCTGGTGGTGCGTCGTAACGGCGACAAACTGGTGCGCTACGCCCACCTGGGCACGGGCAACTACCACTCGGGCACCGCCAAGGCCTATACCGATTACGGCCTGCTGACGGCCGATCCAGTCCTCACCGAGGACGTGCATCGCGTGTTTCAGCAGCTCACGGGCCTTGGCAAGGTGGAACGCCTGCGCGAGCTGATCCAGGCGCCTTTCCGTCTGCACGATGCGATGTGCGAGAAGATCGAACGCGAGGCCGAGAACGCCCGCGAAGGCCGGCCTGCGCGGATCGTCGCACGCATGAACTCGCTGAACGAGACCGGCATCATCCAGGCGCTGTATCGCGCATCGCAGGCGGGCGTGAAGATTCAGCTGATCGTGCGCGGCATCTGCAGCCTGCGCCCGGGCGTGCCGGGCATCTCCGAGAACATCGAAGTGCGCTCGGTGCTCGGCCGGTTTCTCGAGCACTCTCGGGTGTTCTATTTCGAGAACGGGGGCGAGCCCGAGCTGTATCTGTCCAGCGCCGACTGGATGCCCCGCAATTTCTTCCGACGGGTGGAGGTCGCCTTTCCGATCCGCGATACCGCCATGCGCGACCGTGTCGCGGAGGAGTGTCTGTTCAACTACCTGCGGGATACCGCCAGCGCATGGGCCCTGCAGGTCGACGGGAGTTATCAGCGGGTCCAACCGGTTGCCGACGAGCCGCCCCATTCGGCACAGCAACAGTTGCTCAAGACGCTCGCTAGCTAACGACCAGCTCCAGGTCGTGGCGCGCCCACTGCCCGGCCTCCTCCTCCAGATCGGCCCGCGTGAGCGGATGCGCATCCAGCCAGCCAGCGGCAAAGCCCAGCACCAGCCCGCGCTCGCGCGCCTCGACCCGCTCCAACGGCGGGGGCTCCGGCGCACGCGCGCGATGCAGCAGCACCGCCAGTCGCAGCAGACTGGCCAGACGCAGCAGGGGCTCGACCCGGGCCTGACGTACGTCATTGAGCAGCTTCGGCTTGAACGCGCGGCGGTGCAGGCGCACCAGCAGCGCCAGCTCGTGCTGCTCGGGCTGCGAGAACCCCGGCAGATCGGCCCAGTTGAGGATGTATTCGCCGTGCTTGTGGTACTTGCTGTGCGCGAGCGCCAGTCCCACCTCGTGCAGCTCAGCCGCCCAGTCCAGGCGCTCGCCGTCGTTCTCGTCCAGCCCCCAGCGGGCCCGGACGGCCCCCAGCAGTCGCGCGGCCATGGCCTGTACCCGCGCGGCCTGGGCCTCGTCGACGGCAAAACGGCGGCGCAGGTTTTCAATCGTCAGGCCACGGACATCCTCGTGCCGAAAGCGTCCCAGCAGATCGTGGATAACTCCCTCGCGCAACGCGCCATCGGAAGGATGCAGCCGCTCGATCCCCAGCGCCTCGAACGCCCCGATCAGCACCGCCAGCCCGCCCGCAATCACCGGCACCCGGTCCTCGGCCAGCCCTGGCAGCTCCAGCTTGTCCAGACGCCCAACCTCGATCATGCGTTGGCGCAGGGTGCGCAACGCGTCAAGTGTCATGCCCGGTGCCTCGTCGATGCCGGTCTCGCGCACAATACGGTCCAGTGCCAGGATCGTGCCGGAGGCCCCCAGCGCCTGGTCCCACCCGGCCTCGCGATAGATGGAGGCGATCGGCTGCAGCTCCTGGCCGGCATGCAGCTCGGCGGCGGCAAACGCCCGGGGTGTCAGGCGGCCATCGGAGAAGTGCCTCTGGGTGAAGGTCACACAGCCCATCTCCAGGCTCTCGGCGAGGATGGGCCGGAAGCGCTCGCCAATGATGAATTCGGTGCTGCCACCGCCGATGTCCATCACCAGCCGCCGCCCCTCGTCATCCGCGAGCGTGTGGGCCACGCCCAGATAGATCAGCCGGGCCTCCTCGCGCCCGGCAATAATCTCCACTGGATGCCCGAGGGCCCGCTCCGCAGCGGCCAGAAAACGGTGACTGTCGGCCATCTGGCGCAGGGTATTGGTGCCCACGACGCGCACACTGCCCTGGCGTAGCTGGCGCAGTCGCTGGCCGAATCGCTCGAGGCAGTCCAGTGCGCGGCGTTCGACGGTTGCATCCAAGCGACCGCGGGCATCCAGACCACTGGCCAGTCGCACCGTTTCCTTCAGCCGGTCCATCTTCAGGACCTCACCGTCATGACGCCGGGCCACGATCATGTGAAAGCTGTTGGAACCCAGATCGACCGCCGCGACAGTCTCGCCCTGTCCGTCCATCGCCATCTACCCGTATTCTCCCGAGAGACCCTCCAGCACCCGTCGGGGCAACAGCCAGAGCAATTGCATGGGACCGGGCAGGCCGCCTCCCAGGGCGCAGACCGAACCCTTGCCCATATGTACCCCGGAAGCCCCCGCCGGGCAGCCCATCAGGCGCCCGGCCAGCGAAGAGAGGTCCGGCTCATGGCCGACCACCACCAGACTGCCGTCGGCCGGCAGGCGCGCCGCCAGGGCCTCCAGTTCCACGCCGGCCACCTGTCCGGGTGCCAGCCATTTCTTCTGGCGCACCGGGACGCCCAGTCCTTCGGCGATGGGTGACGCCGTTTGACGCGCACGCAGGTAAGGGCTGGTTAGCAGTTCCACATGCCCGGAAAGCAAACCGGTCAGCGAGGCGGCCATGCGCCGAGCGCTCACCTGGCCGGCCTCGCTCAACGGCCGATCCCGATCGGCACCTTCCCACTCCCCTGCGTTGCCCGCCTGGGCGTGGCGGACCAGCACGAGACGCGGGCTCCGGCTCATGCCTGTGCGCCTCCCGGGGCCAGCAGGAACAGGCTGTAGG
This sequence comes from Thioalkalivibrio sp. ALRh, assembly GCF_000381425.1. Classification (NCBI taxonomy): domain Bacteria; kingdom Pseudomonadati; phylum Pseudomonadota; class Gammaproteobacteria; order Chromatiales; family Ectothiorhodospiraceae; genus Thioalkalivibrio; species Thioalkalivibrio sp. ALRh. The sequence continues at coordinate 140,687 of NZ_KB906519.1, read as the reverse complement.
CCTCATCCGGCGCCGACCACTCCGCCACCTGTGCCAGTCCGGCGCCGGACAGCAGTTGCTGCACCATCGGGCGCGTAAACTTGCGCGAGATCTCGGTGCGAATGGCCTCGCCATCGGCGAACTGCAGGGTGGTCGCGGGTTCGGAGACCTGGACGGTCTGATCACCCTGGGCGACCAGGTGCATCTCGATACGTGAATGCGCCTCGACGAACGGGGCGCGATGGCGGAAACCATCGGGATCAAAATCGGCTCCCAACTCGCGATTGAGGACGGACAGCAGGTTCAGATTGAACGCCGCCGTCACACCGGCCGCGTCGTTGTAGGCCGCCTCCAGCACGGGAATAGCCTTGACCCGATCCAGCCCGAGCAGGAGCCGATCCTCCGCGCCCATGGCGGCGCGAATCTGCGACAGCAGTGCGATCGCCTCCGCGTCCTCGAAATTACCCAGGCTGCCGCCGAGAAAGGTGAACAGGCGCGGGGCTATTGGGACAGGTGTCAGCGTCGGCAGAGCCGAAAGCGCGGCGAGATAGTCACCACACAGGGCCTCGATCACGAGCGTCGGGAATCGTCCCAGCAGTCGCTCGGCCGCCTCGTCGAGGATCTCGCCACAGACATCATTGGCGACGTAATACGGATCGTCGACGCGCTCGTTCAACGCAGCGATCAGGTACTCGGTCTTGCGCGAGGTCCCACTGCCGAGCTCGATCAACGTATGGGCACCCGAGGTCTCGACGATCTCGGTCGCTCGGGACTCCAGCAGGGCCGATTCAAGTCGAGTGGGGTAATACTCGGGCGTGTCGCAAATGGCATCGAAAAGCTGCGAGCCACGGGCATCGTAGAAGTACTTTGGCGGCAGCCAGCGCGGCGCCTCCAGCATGCCCTTGCAAAAGTCCGCTACCAACTCCGCATGGGGATCGCGCACCTGCACCACATGACGGGTATAGCGCTCCGGGAGCGACATGGCAGGACTCTCGGGATTCATGGGCACATCCGTGCTTCGGGGTTCCCGGCACGCTACCATGAAACTCCCGACCTCCCAACCGCGAGTCCGCGCCAATGTGTCGCCATCTTGCCTATCTCGGCCCGCCACTGGCACTCAGGCGGATACTGCTGGACCCACCGCACAATCTGATCGAGCAGGCGATTGCCCCGCAGGAGCTGGTTTACGCCCGCGTCAATGCGGATGGGTTCGGCTTTGGCTGGTTCAGCGAGGACGGCACCGCGCGCTGCTATCGGCGTGCCGACCCCCTGTGGCAGGACCCGAACCTGCAAGCACTCGCCGAAACACTGGAAGAACCGCTGTGGATCTCCGCCATCCGCAGCGCGACCCCCGGGTTCGGGGGCGACACCGTCAATGCCCAGCCGTTCGCCATCGACGGGCTGCTCTACAGCCACAATGGGCTCATTGGCGGCTTCCGGCCGCAGATCCGCCGCCAGATCGAGAACCTGCTGACGCCCGAGATCGAGGCGGGCATCCAGGGCACCACGGATTCTGAATACCTGTTTGCCCTGGTCCGCCAGTTCCTGGCGGATGACGAGAACGCCACACTGGAAGGCGCCCTGGGCGAGGCCTTTTCAACACTGGAAACCTGGCTCGGCGACGAAATGGCCCTGCTCAACGTCCTCCTGTCCGACGGGCGCCGTCTGGTCGCCAGCCGCCATGCGATCAACAGCCCCTGCCCCAGCCTGTACTACACGTCCGACGATGACGACTTCCCCGAGGACTCGGTGATCGTCGCCTCCGAGCCGCTGACGGACCGCGAGCGCTGGCGCCCCGTCCCTTCAGGGCACATCCTGATCCTGGATCCTGACGAGCCACCGGAACTCCTTGCGCTCTAGCCTTTCCACTCGGATATGAGCACCCCAGCATTCGACCCTCCAGCAAGCCTCGTCTCTTCTTCGTCCTTGCTGGACGACCTCGCCCGTCAGCACGAGCGCTTGAACAGTGCACTGGAAAGCACACCCGCCGAAATCTGGCGTAACCAGTATCACCCGGACCTTAGCCCGATCGGCTGGCACTACGCCCACTGCCACTTCATCGAGGCCGTCTGGCTGCGCGAACGTATTCTCGGGCACCCACCACCCCGCACGCGGGACTGGCATGACCTCTATTTCCCGGAACTCAGCCCCAAATGGCGCCGGGGTGGACGCCTCCCCGCGCTCGATCGACTCACTCGATGGGGACGCGAGCTCCAGTTCCGGCATCGCGATTGGCTTGCGCGTAACGCCGAGATCCTCGACCACCCGCTGATGGCTGACGAGTACCTGACGGGGTTCCTTGCCCAGCACCACGCGATGCACCTGGAGACCCTGGCTCAGGTGCGCTGGTTTGCCCGCCTTCAGGGGCCTGAGCCCGGCCACTCGGAACCCCGCCTGCAGGCGCCCGAGATCACCTCGCAATCCTGGCTCGAATGGGATGCCGTGCACACCACCGTAGGCAGCGACGACGTACAGGTCTTCGACAATGAAAAGGGCGTTCACGGGAAGGAACTCGCGCCCTTTGCCATCCGGCGCGACCCTGTCACCAACGGGGAATGGCAGGCCTTCATGCAGGAGGCCGGCTATCACCGCCCCGAACTATGGAGCCGCGAGGGGTGGGACTGGCGCAACGCCCACGACATCCGGGCCCCACTCGGGTGGCGCGCGTCCGGGACCGACATTGGCCTGCAGGTTCTGCCGGAGGGAACGGTACAGCGCAACGCCGATGCCCCGGTGGTGGGCGTATCCCGCTTCGAGGCCGAGGCCTTCGCCCGCTGGGCCGGCGCCCGGCTGCCCCACGAACACGAATGGGAACATGCTCAGCGCGAGGGATCGCTGCGAGGCACCGGCCGAGTATGGGAGTGGTGCGGAAATCCGTTCGCACCGTATCCCGGATTCCGCCCGTTCCCCTACAACGAATACTCGGCCCCGTGGTTTGACGGCCAGCATTACGTCCTGCGCGGCGGCAGCGACTGGAGCGATCCGCTGCTGAAACGCCCGAGCATGCGCAATTTCTTCACCCCGGAGAAACGCCATGTCTTTGCCGGCGTGCGCCTCGCACGTACGATGGAACCCTGACCCCACCGGATAACATCCCATGAGCCGCACCCTATCCCTGCGTCCCCTTGTTGCATGCCTCTGGCTTAGCGCCCTGCTGCTGATCCCGGCCCTGGCCAGCGCCGATGGAAACACCACACTGATGCTCTCCGGCCATGCCGAGCAGCAGGTGGAGAATGACCGCATGACGGTCCAGGTGCAGGCCCAGGCCCGTGCCCCGGACGCACGGGACGCCGCAGACACGGTCAACCGCCGCATGGAACAGGCCCTGGCTCGCGCGGAAGACTACGACGCGGTCGAGGCGTCGACCCGCAGCTACACGACACAGGCCATCCACGACCGCGACAAACCTGGCCAGATCACAGCCTGGCAGGTCCAGCAGACCCTGGAACTCGTCAGTAGCGACTTCGAGACCCTGACCGAGCTGGTCGGGGCCCTCCAGGGAGACGAACTCACCGTGGGCCAGATCCGCTTCTCGCTCAGCCGCGAGACACAGCAGGAGCACCGCAAGGCCTTGCTGGAGGCCGCCATGCACGACTGGAAGGAACAGGCCCGCGCGATGGCACGTTCCCTGGGGGCTACCCATCTGCGCCCCGTGGAAGTCGAGCTCGTCGACAGCGGCTATGACCGCCCGCAGCCGATGATGGCGATGCGCGCGATGGACGAAGCCGCCAGCCAGCCTGCACTGGAGGCCGGGACGTCCACGGTTTCCGTCACCGTGCGCGCCAAAGTCGAAGCGCTGGGGGGCGAGACGCTGCGCGTCGACCCGTAGTCAATCTACAGGAGCTGGCTAGCGTGCGAGATGCAGGGCCAGCTCCCCTTCGCGCACATCGATGCTCTCGATCCCCGCGCGCAGGTGCTGGAAGGGCTCCAGCGCCAGCAGGTCCTCGTCTTTCAGGCCGCCCAGCCACGCATCCGGCAGGGGGATGCCGGCGACGGACACACCGACGAGCCGAGCTCGCAGTTCCTCGCCTTCGGTCTCGAAGCGCACACCGGAGCGCACGTTCAGCACACGCCCGCCCATCAGCGGCACATCCGCCGGCACGTCGATGCGCACGCGCGTGCTCACCTGCCCCGGCGTCAGGCGGACCGCCACCCGGCCGGCCAGGTCCGGATCGCGCGCGATCAGGGCATTCAGCTCGCGTTCGCTGAACTGGACGATCCGCGCCTCGTCGGTCTCTTCGTAGAGTTCGGGGATCAGCGGCTCCGCTTCCGCCTCGAGGTCGATGATCGGCTCACTGGGGGCCTGATCGGGGCGCGGTGCATCGGGTGCAGAGATCGCCTGCAGCTTGGCCTCGAGCTCCACCTGCTCCTGCTCGCTCAGGGTCACGGGCTTCGGCTCGCCGGACTGCAGCATCACCACGCCCCAGAACGCCGCCCAGATGACCGCCAGCACCAGCAGGACGATCAGATAGCGCGGGGGCCGCCCCGTGGAGCGGTACTGGATCGGTGCGGAGGGTTCTTTGTATTTGGCCATTGCGCGGTTCCGTCCCTGGGGGACGCTTCATGGGGATCGCAATATGGTCGCACAGACACCCACGCGTGTGCGCAGGCGCTTCTGCCTAGATGAAGTCGAACAGGGAGAGCCGGTTGACCTGGGTATAGGTCTGCTGGGCCGCCTGAAGCGCCACCTGCTGCTGGTTGAAGCGGCTGATCGCCTCGGCATAGTCCAGATCACGGATCTGCGACACCGCGCTTTCCAGATCCAGCAGCCGGTCCTCGTTGAGGTCCTTTTGCTGGTCGAAGGCCTTCAGCTTGCTCCCAAGCTCGGCACGTTTGTCGCTGAAGTTACCAAGCACGGCATCCAGATCCGCCAGTGCGGTGTTGCTGGCGCTGGCCAGATCCGCCCGCGCACTGGCGGAGTCGCCGCTGCGCTCCAGGGCATCGATAATGCGATCCAGCGTCTGGAACACACTGAAATTCTCGGCCGGACGCGATAGCACCTCGTCACCCGGCTCGGGCGTACCGCTGATGGTCACGCTGCGGCCGGCGAATTCGATGGACTCGCCCGATACATAGGGGACATCCTCTTCCAGCGAAACAGTATCGCCGTCCTCGTCGACATAGGTAATGCTGTAGACAAGCCCCCCATCGCCGTTCTCGTCGAAGGAGATGCTGTATTCGCGATCATCCAGGTCGGAAACACTCGTGACGCCAGTTTTCTCCAGCACCAGCGACCCATTGTTCTCGACGACCTCGGCACCGACACGGCCATCGTTCTCCGGGATATCCATGAACACGGCCGCGCCATCATGGCCCACCGCGATCTTGCGATCGGCCGAAACGGCCACCTCGCGCACACTCCCCGCACCCGAAGCCCCTTCGTAACGGATCTCGCCGTCGCCATCCTGCCGGAAGGGCTGATTCTGGGACTTGGTGCCAGCGAAAATGTATTCGCCATTGGGATCCTTGGTGTTGGCAACATCCAGCAGGCCGTCGCGGATCTGGCGCAGCTCGTCGGCCAGGTACCCGCGGGTCTCACGCGTCTGGCTGTCGTTGTTGCCGGTGACGACCAGCTCGCGCGCACGTTGCAGGGCATCGGTGCCCTGCTGCAGCAGTGATTCCTGTTGCTGCATGCGCGGCTGGGTGTTCTCCATGTTGCGCTGGAACTGCTTGGTCGCCTTGATGATGCGCTCGAACTGGTTGATCTGGGTCGCGCCGCTCGGGTCGTCCGATGGCGACAGGATGCGCTTGCCGGAGCCCAGCTGCAGCGAGGTGCGGTTGAGTTCGCCCTGGCCCGCCTGGATCTGGTTGATCCCGCTCTGGAAGATCTGGGTTGTGGAGATACGCATCGGGTTTCCCTCGAATTGCCAGCTGTTTAACGGCGGAACGCGCCCAGCAGGCTGTCGAACAGCGAATTGCTGACCTGGATCACCTGGGCGGCGGCCTGATAGGCCTGCTGGTAGCGGATCAGGTCGGCGGCCTCTTCATCCAGATTCACGCCCGAGATCGACTCGCGCTGGGCCTTGGCCTGCTCCAGCTGGGCATTCGCGGAGTCCAGCGCCACATTGGCCTGTCGCGTGCGCGTGCCGACATTCGCGATCAGGCTGTTGTAGGAATCACCAAAGCCGGGTACACGACGTTCGCCGTCTTCTGTCTGGACTGTGCGAGCCTCGGACAGATCAGCCATCTCGAGCATGTTGCGGTTATCCCCCGGCCGGTCGCGGTCGAGCCCGATGGTCAATTGGTCATCCTGACCGGGCTCACCGCTGAGCGTGATCGACCAGCCATGCTCAGTCTCAATTGTGACCGCATCCCCACCATTCACTGCCCCCCGGCCAATCTCGTTGCCATCGGCGTCCTCGACCACGTATTCGTCAGTATCGCTATCGATAACGATAGTGGCCGCGCTGTCCAGCAAGGATGGATCAAACCCGTCGGCAACTTCGAGGGCATCTACCGTACCGCTCCAGTCATCCCCGTCGGCAACAGTCGCCTCTGGGAGAGCTGCAGCTGCGGCGATCCCGGCCGGGTCATCCAAGACGACTTCGAGGTCGCGCGCGCCATTGCGGGTCGGCTGGATCAGCCAGTTGTCGCCCTCCGTGGGGTCATCGGGATTATCGAGCTCGTTTACGTCGATGATCATGCCGTCGGCTCGGAAGCGACCGTCGCCGAGGTCTTCCATCTCCACCACCTGATTGCCCGGCAGCCGCAGTAGTTCGAACTCCTCGTCGCTGTTTACGCGCAGACGGTAGTCGGATGTGGTCAGCCGGTCGGGGTCAGCGATCTCAACGCCCGGGACACCACTCTCGGCGTTACTGGAACGTCCCCATACTGCGGGTTCGCCGATCCCGAAGATGTCGCCCCCGATCTGGCCATCGGCATCGAGACCCTGGGCGTTCTGCTCGTTGAAGGCCTGTCCCAACTGAGTGGCGATCTGACCCAGGGTGTTCTGCGCGGGGTCGATGACCGAGTCGCGAATCTCCAGCAGCCCCCCGAGCTCACCGCCCTGCAGGAAGCGAGTCACATTCGCTACCCCGCTGCCCGACTGAATACCGACCTCTAACTTGCCCGGGTCCCCGGAGAAGGATTCGGCCACCAGCGACTGGTTGGTCCCGCCCAGCACCAGCGCCTGCCCGTTGCCGATGAACACATTCAGCGCACCGTCGTCCTGCTCGACCGTGGTGACGTCGATCTTCTCCGCCAGCTGGTTCAGCACACGGTCGCGCTGGTCCAGCAGGTCGTTCGGTGTGCCCTGGGTGCTCTTGGCAACGATCTCGCGGTTGAGGCCCGCCAGCGATTCGGCGAGCTGGTTGATCTCCTTGACGTTGGTCTCGATCTGCCCATTCAGGATGCGCCGCTGCTCCTCCAGGCGCCCGTCGATGGCTTTGAAGCGCTCGGCCAGCGACTCGGCCTCGGTCAGGAACACCGTGCGTGCAGCATTGGAGGTCGGATCATTGGCCACGTCGGAGGCGGCATCAAAGAACCCCTGCAAGACCGGCGCCAGGCCACTGGCCTCGTCCGCCAGCAGGTTGTCGATCCGTCCGGCGAGATCCGCCTTCGCCTGGGCGTTGGACTGCTCGGAGATGCTGGTGCGCAGCTGGGTGTTGACGAAGTCATCCGAGATGCGCCGGATGGCATCCACGCCGACCCCCTGCCCCTGATACGAGCCACCCAGGAACTGCGGGTTCAGGTTGCCCAGCTCCGTGCGCTGACGGCTGTAGCCCTCGGTCGCGGAGTTGGCGATGTTGTTGCTGGTCGTGCCGATCGCGCGCTGAAACGCCAGCAGCGCGGAGGTCCCAATACCGGAGACACTCATACCCCGCCCCTCCCGGTCAGGCTCGCCCAGCTGGATTTACGTGTCTGCGACATGGTCTACCCCTCGTTTCGGGTAACGGCCGGCTCGGCCAATGCTTGAGTCGGTTCGGGAATCACAAAGCCCGACAGCTGATCGCGTACCCGCAGCACCTTGTCCGCATAGGCGGGGTCGGTCGCGTAGCCGGCGGCCTGCAGCTCACGGATGTACTGGACATCGTCGCCAGCCTGAAGGGCGCGGTGATAGCGCGGATTGTTGCGGATAAAGTCGACGTAGTCGGCGAAGGAATCCGCCGGATCGGCGTACGCGCGGAAACGTGCCTGCTCGCGCTGGGCCACGCCATCACGGTACTCCAGAGTACCCACGGCGACCTGATCCCCCTCCCAGCGGGAGTCGGCCTTGATGCCGAACAGGTTGAAGCTTGGCTGGCCGTTCTCGCGCGAGGGCACGTGCCGTCCCCAGCCGGTCTCCAGGGCGCTTTGCGCCAGCAGGATGCCGGGCTCCACGCCCAGGTCGGCAGCCGCTTCCCGTGCCAGGGGTTCCAGTGTCGCAACAAACTCGGACGGGTCGCGTGGCGGCCAGTCGATCGCCAGCGGGCTCGGCGCACCGCCCAGCCGTTGGAGCTCACCGGCTCCAGCCCCCGTGTCGCTTTGTGCAGGACGCACGGGCGCGACGGGCTCGAGTTCGCGTTGTTCGTCGGACAGGCGCCGGAAATTCAGGTCACCCCGGCGTTGCGGGAGATCCAGGGACGCCAGCCGCTCGGGATCCCGCAGACCCTGCCCGTCCTGCGGCTGGCTCTGCTGCGACAGCTGCTGCATCAGTACCTCGCGCAGTCCAATCCCGTCCCCCTGACTCATGGCCTTGGCGAATTCCTGGTCCTGCATCTCGAGGTACATCTTGCTCTGCTCGTTGTCGAACAGTCCGTCGCCCAGCGAGGCCTCGCGCATCTGCTTGAGCATCTGGCCGATCAGCATCGCCTCGAACTCGCGTGCGACCGCCTCCAGCGCCTCGTCCCCGCCTCCCTGGGCGGCGCGCCCGAGGTCACGCAGGCCGCTCGGGTCGCTGGCCAGCGCCGAGCGTGCCTGCATGGAGAGATCGTGGCCGGAGGAGATCATCAGATGACCACCAGCTCCGCGCGCAGGGCGCCCGCCTCGCGCAGGGCCTCGAGGATGGCCACCAGATCACCCGGAGCCGCGCCCACGTTGTTCACCGCGCGCACGATCTCGTCCAGCGAGGTGCCGGGGTCAAACAGGAACATGGTGCTGTCGTCCTGCTGGATGGCAATGTCCGTCTGCGGCTGCACCGCGGTCTCGCCCTCGGCAAAGGGCAGCGGCTGCACCACCTGCGGGGCCTCGCTGATGGTGACGGTCAGGCTGCCATGAGAGACCGCCGCCGGGGTCACCTGCACGCTGGAGCCGATCACCACGGTCCCGGTGCGCGAGTTCACGATCACCCGTGCCGGGGGCGCACCTCGCTCGATGGGCAGGTTCTCCAGCTCGGCGACAAAACCCACGCGCTGGTCCGGGTTCTGGGGCGCGCGCACACGCACCGAGGATCCGTCCAGTGCATGTGCCACGCCAGGCCCAAACGTGTCGTTGACGGTCTCCACCAGCCGGTTGGCCGTTGTGAAGTCCGGACGGTTCAGGTTCAGGGTCACGTGATCGCCCTGGGCAAAGGCCGTCGGCACCTCGCGCTCGACCGTCGCGCCATTCGGGATACGCCCGACACTTGGGACGTTCACGGTGATCCGTGACCCGTCCTGCCCCTCGGCACCGAAACCGCCCACAACCAGGTTGCCCTGGGCGATGCTATAGGTCTGCCCGTCCGCGCCCTTCAGCGGCGTCATCAGCAGGGTCCCGCCCCTCAGGCTGGTCGCGTTCCCCATCGAGGAGACGGTCACGTCGATGCGCTGACCGGGCTTGGCGAACGGGGGCAGGTCGGCTGTAACCATGACGGCCGCGACATTGCGCAACTGTGGGTTGCCGGCCTCGGGGGTCAGCCCCAGCTGGCCGAGCATGTTGTTCAGGCTCTGGATGGTGAACGGGGTCTGCGTGGTCTGGTCGCCCGTACCGTCCAGCCCCACGACCAGGCCATAGCCCACCAGCTGGTTCTCGCGCACGCCGAAGACACTGGCCACGTCCTTGACCCGTTCGGTGTAGGTGCGCTCCTGCATCGCCGCCTGCTGCTGGATCGCTGTCTGGGCCTGCGCGCCGGCGATTCCGCCCAGCAGTAGCCCCATGGCGACCATCAGACCGGGCAGCACGCGCCCTGCGATGCGGCGCATGCTGCGCCGATGCGACTTGTACCCTGTTCGTTGCATCTCGGATCTCCCGCTCAGAACGGCCACCAGGGGCTATTGAAGAAGCGGGTGATCCACCCGGGCGTGTTGCTGTCGGCCAGCACACCCGTGCCGCCGTAGTAGACCCGCGCATTGGCCACCTGCGTCGACAGGACGGTGTTGTTGGTCGTCACGTCCACCGGGCGCACGATGCCGCGAAAGCGCACGTATTCCTCGCCCTGGTTGATGCCCAGCCACTTCTCGCCCTGTACCACGAGATTGCCGTTCGGCAGTACCTCGGCGACGGTCACGGTGATCTCGCCATCCAGCTGGTTACTCTGCGACGAGTCGCCGGAGCCATCGAAGTCACGGCTGCTGGTATTGCTGGCACCGAACAACGGACGGCCACGGTGGGTCGCCTCGCCGCCGAACGCCTGCAGATTGCCGAGATCCAGGTTCGAATCCTTTTGCGTAGAGGTCGAGGCGGACTTCTGCGCCTGGGTGCTCTCGGCCAGGATCACGGTCAGGATGTCGCCCACCTGGCGTGCCTTGTAGTCCTCGAACAGGCCCTGAGACTGCGCGACCTGGTAGATGCCGCCATTGTTCTGGGCTTGCGGCACCGGTTGCGGCGGCATCACGGGGTTGTAGTCCGGGTTGTCCCCGGGCATCGTCGGCTGGGTCGCGGCGCACGCGGACAGCACCACCACGGCCGCCAGGCCCAGGATCGGTCGCATCATTGTCTCAAGCCGGTTCATCGCGCTACCCGATCGTCTGGTTGACGAACTGCAGCGACTGGTCGGCCGCGGAGATCGCCTTGGAGTTGACCTCGTAGGCGCGCTGGGTCTCGATCATGTTCACCAGCTCCTCGGCGATGTTCACGTTCGAGGTCTCCAGCGAGCCCTGTACCAGGGTGCCGGTACCGTTCAGCCCGGGCTGGGCCTGCTGGGCGACGCCGGAGGCCGCAGTCTCCTGGAACAGGTTCTCGCCCATCGCCTGCAGACCCGCCGGATTCACGAAGTCCGCCAGCTGGATGTTCCCCAGCTCCACCGGTTCGGCCTGCCCCGGGATCTGCGCGGTCACGGTCCCATCCTTGCCGATCGCCAGCGACTGGGTATCTGGCGGCACGAACAGGCCCGGCTGCAGCGGATAGCCGTTCGACATCACCACCTCGCCATCGGCATTGAGCTGGAAGCTGCCGTCCCGTGTGTAACCAATGTCCCCATTGGGCATCAGGACCTGGAAGAAACCCCGCCCTTCGATCGCGACATCCAGCGAGTTGTCGGTCTGCTGCAGGTTACCCTGGGTAAACATCTTCTCGGTGGACACGGCGCGCACACCGGTACCGATCTGCAGCCCCGAGGGCAGTTGCTGATCCTGGGTGGCCTGGGCGCCCGGCTGGCGTACGGTCTGGTAGATCAGATCCTCGAACACCGCACGGTCCTTCTTGAAGCCGGTGGTATTCACGTTGGCCAGGTTGTTCGAGACCGTCGACATGCGCGTGTGCTGCGCGTCGAGGCCGGTCTTGGCAATCCACAGTGCCTGGTTCATGGTGCTCTCCTGTCAGTCCTGCAATGGGGGCCGCGTCAGCCGAGGCCCAGCAGCCGGTTGCTGCTTTGTTCCAGCGTGTTGGCGCTGTCCATCATCTTTACCTGCATCTCGAAGTGGCGAGACAGCTCGATCATCCGGGTCAGCGCCTCGACGGTATTCACGTTGCTGCCCTCGAGCATGCCCGAGACCACCCGCACCTCAGCATCCGGCGGCGCCTCGCCGCCGTCGGCCATGCGGAACAGGCCGTCATCGCCGCGCTCCAGTTCATTCACGTCCGGGTTCACCAGGCGGATACGCTCGATCGCGGCCAGGGCCTCCGGCCCCACTCCCTGCGGGCGCACGCTGATCGTGCCGTCCGTGCCGATCTCGATCTTCTCCGACGGCGGGATCGCGATCGGGCCGCCATCCCCCAGGACCTGGTGCCCCTGTGCGGTGCGCAAGAGCCCGAACGCATCCACATGCAGGGAACCCGCCCGGGTGTAGCCTTCCTCGCCGTCCGGGCCCTGCACCGCGATAAAACCCTGGTCCTCGATCGCGATGTCCAGATCGCGACCGGTGCTTTGCATCTGGCCCTTGGAGAAGTCCGTGCCGTCGGTGCCCAGCTGTGCGTAGTCGCGCGAATCGAATACCGGACCCCGCACGGGGACGGTGTTCGCGTTGGCCAGTGCCTGGCGAAAGCCGTCGGTATTGGCATTCGCCAGGTTGTGGTTGTTGACCGACTGCGCGTGCATGGTCTCCTTCGCGCCGGACATCGCGATGTAGAGGAATCGATCCATGCCTGTGCCCTCGTGTCCCTGTCCCTGACCTAGCGGATGTTGATGATGGTCTGGGTGACCTGGTCGGCCGTGGAGATCGTCTGCGCGTTCGCCTGGAAGTTGCGTTGCGCGGTGATCAGATTCACCAGCTCCTGGGCAATATCGACGTTCGAGGCCTCCAGAGCGCCGGCCTGGATCTCGCCCAGGTTGCCGGTGCCCGGAGAGGCAAACACTGGATCACCGGCCGCAAAGGTCTCGGCCCAGTTGTTGTTGCCCAGCTGCTCCAGGCCCTGTGGGTTGGTGAAGTTGGCCAGAGCGACCTGCCCCAGAACGGAAGATTGGCCGTTGGTGAAGCGCGCGAACACCACCCCGCTGGAATCGATGTCGACCCCCGTCAGCCGGCCCGAAGCGAACCCGTCCTGGCCAAGATCGTTCACCGCAAAGTCGCCACCAAACTGAGTGGTCCCGGCAAAGTCGATCGTCCCGTCCAGACCTTCAGCCCCGTTGGTAAAATCTTCCGTGGAGAACGGGAATTCCGTGTTGCCATCCAGCTGGCCACTGGCGTCAAAAGAGAGTTCGAAGCCTTCTTCCTCGTTGATCGGCTCGCCGTCAACGCTCATGAAGGCCGTCCACTCTCGTTCGTCGCTCTTCACGAAGTAGATGCGCGCATCGCGGGACGTCCCCAGCGAGTCATACACCGTCAGGGACGTCGAGTAGTTATAGCTGTCCGGATCATCGAACTCGAACTCGCCCGGATCCAGGATTGGAGCATCCGACTGGAGATTGACCAGAGCCTCAATGTCACTGGTAGCCTGCGGCGCGGAGGCCCCTGTCTGCAGACGCAAATCCCCAAGCTGTCCGGTATTGAAATCAGTATCCGTGCTGCCCGGGTTGATTGGCGGATAGCCCTGCAGCTGCTGACCCTGGTTGTTCACCAGGTTGCCGTCGCGGTTTACCTGAAACTCGCCAGCGCGCGTATAGACACGATTGCCACCATCGTTCATCACGAAAAAGCCCTCGCCATCAATCGCGAGGTCGAGACCGTTCTCGGTGAACTCCGTGCGTCCCTGCGAGAACTGCTGTGTCACCGCCATGAGACGCGAACCACCCCCAGTCGCGGTCTGGCTGACGCCACCAAAACTCTGCGCAAAGACATCACCGAACTCGGCGCGCGAGCGCTTGAAACCGGTCGTGCCGGCATTCGAGACGTTGTTGCCGGTGGTCTGCAGATCGGCCTGCGCCGAGTTCAGTCCGCTCAATCCGATATTGAAGGGCATACTGGTCTACCTCCGTTAGAGTCCGTCAGCTGCTGATGCGCCGGACATCCGAGAAATTGATCTCGCCCAGGCCACGGACCATCAGGCCCAGGCTGGAATCGTCGCCTACCGAAACGCTCTCGACGCGGGCGTCGAGGAAGACATCTACTGATTCACTACTGGAACCGCTCTGGGCCGACGCCCGGAATTCATATACGCCCGGGGCCGCAGGCGTCCCGTCATCGCGCAGACCGTCCCAGGTGAATTCCTGCAGCCCCTCACTGGCCGAACCCAGATTCATGCTTCGGATGCGTTCACCCGTGGGGCTGTACACCTCGACCTGCAACTGCCCGGTCGACTGATCCAGATCCACGGCGCCGCGCACCGTGCCATCCGCACCCAACTCGCTGAAGTCGGTTGGGACAAGGACGTCCTTACCCACCAGGGAGGCCGCTTGCAGGGTCTGGCTCTGGCCCATGGACTGAGCGAGTTTCTCGAAGGACTTCGAAAGCTCTTCGATCCCCGTGACGGTCGAGAACTGAGCCATCTGACCGATAAACTCCCCGTTTTCCATCGGTTCAAACGGGTCCTGATTCTGCAGCTGGGTAGTCATCAGCTTCAGGAAATCGTCCTGACCCAGGCGATCCGTCTCCTTGTCGTCCGGCTTGGGACGTGACAGGCCCAAGCGGTCCAGCATTTCGGGTGATATCTGAGTCATGGGAGGCTCCGGTTTAGCCCTGGCCGATCTGCAGCGTTCGCTGCAACAGCTGGCGCGAGGTCTCCATCACCTCGACGTTCGCTTCGTAGTTGCGCGAGGCCGACATCATGTTGGCCATCTCCTCCACCACGCTGATCGCGGGACGGAAGATGTAGCCGTCTTCGTTGGCCTGCGGATGGTTTGGTTCGTAGTGCGCCTGTGGCGGCGCGCGCGACTCATCAATTCCCGCCACCCGCACGCCATTGGAGGCGCCGTTCGGATCGGCCTGGTTCATCACGGTCTGAAACAGCACCTGCTTCGCCCGGTAGGCCTCGTCGGGGTTGGTCGCCACGGTGTTGGCGTTGGCCAGATTCGACGCGACCGTATTCAGCCGCACCGACTGCGCGGTCAGCGCGGAGGCCGAGGTGTTGAACAGATTAAACAGATCACTCACGACATCACTCTCCTGTTCCCAGCGTTGGCGCTCGCATTAGCGCTCGCCCCGCAGAGCATCACGGATGCCGGAAACCCGGCGGTTCAGGAACTCGAGGCTGCTCTGGTACTGCAGGGAATTCTCGGCAAAGGCCGCCCGCTCCAGCTGCGGGTCCACCGTGTTGCCATCCAGAGACGGCTGCGATGGCACGCGATAAAGCGTCTCCATCGACCCGTTGGCACCACCCGCCCCGCCGGCGCCGATATGGCCCTGATGTGTGCTCGCCATCGGCATGTTGCCGCCCTCGCCGGCCGCCGCCTGCAGCACCGAGCGAAAGTCGATATCGCGCGCTTTGTAATTCGGCGTATCGGCATTCGCGACATTCGAGGCCAGCAGCTCCATCCGCTTCGCACGGACGTTCACCGCCTCCGGGAGAATGCCCATCGCCTTGTCGAGAGAGAGACTCATCCGTCGTACCCCGTCCGCCACTGGCGAACTTCAGGTTCCTCGGGACGAAACCGCTTCGCCCCGTACGACAGGGACAAAGCAATTGGTGTGCCACTATGGGCCGAAAGAGGTTGGGAGAGCAGCGCCGAGGGTGGCGCCCGGATCGCGGGAGCGACCGTATGGAAAGGCGGAAAGGGCCGATCAGCCCTTCAGGCGAAGGACGGAGCCGTACTCGGTGCGAACGGTTTCGAAGGCCTGGGTGTAAGGACCCGCTGTCTCGGAAGCGCCAAGAAACAGATAGCCACCGGGATTCATCTGGCGGGCAATTCCGTCAAGAACCTGTCGCTTGGTCTCGGCGGAGAAATAGATCAGCACGTTGCGACAGAACACGATGTCGAACTTGCCCAGCGCCGCATAGCTGTCGATCAGGTTGAGCTTCTGGAAACGGCAGCGGCGCTGGATCTCCGGGCGTACGCGATGGCCCTCCGCCACGGTCTCGAAGAAGCGGGCGCGCCTCGCCTCGCTCAGGCCACGGACGATGCTCAGCCCGTCGTACACCGCGCGCCGGGCATCGTCCAGAATCTTCTCCGAGAGATCCGTACCCAGGATCGATACCGGCACCACACGCTTGGGCCGCGATTCCTCCCACTCGGACGCCACCATCGAGATGCTGTAGGCCTCCTGTCCGCTGGAGCAGCCGGACGACCAGACCTTGATCCCTGCGCCTTTCTCCGCCCGTTCCGGGAGCAGTACATGGCGCAGGATCTCGAACGGGAAGCCATCGCGAAACCAGGAGGTTTCGTTCGTGGTCATCGCGTCGATCACACGCGTGCGCAGGCGCGGGTTGGGTGCCTGGCGCATTGCGTGCAGCAGCTCCGGCACACTCTTGTAGCCGAACTCGTCCAGCAGCCGCGACAGTCGGCTCGACACGAGATACTGACGACTGTCGCCCAGCACCAGGCCACAGCACTCGGAAAGAAAACGCGAGAACTCCTCGTAGTCACGCGAGTCGATCACGAAGTCATCCTTGAAAGTCGACGGTACGGGCGGACGGGCACGTTGATGACGAATCCTTGACAGCGTGTCGGAAAACCCGACTGGGGAACACGCGATCCCCCATGCCGGACGGATGCAGTATACGTGCAACCGCGCGGACGCCGACAGCATCCCAACGGGTGATCGATGCGGCGCGCCATGGCCGCTGATGTTCATGCGGCCGGCAATCCGTTACCGCTTCCATGCCGCCAGGGTCGACTCGGTCGACTAACGCAAACGGCGCAGGCACCGGCATCAGTCCTTGCGGGTCTGGTCAAGCACAGCCTCGGCCAGCTCGTCGGGGTTGAACTTGGACAGGAAGGCGTCGGCCCCGGCACGCTTGACCATATCCGTATTGAACTCCCCACTCAGTGACGAGTGCAGCAGAACCCGGAGGCCTTTCAGGCGATCGTTCGCACGAATTCGAGCGGTGAGGGTATAGCCGTCCATGCGCGGCATCTCGATATCCGAAATCACCAGCTCCACCACCTCGTCCACGGTGCCGGCCTCGGCCTGCTCCTCCAGGAAATCCAGCGCCTCGCGACCATCCTTGAAGACCACGTACTCCCAGCCCAGGCCCTTGATCGCACCCTCGATCTGCTTGCGCGCGACCACGGAGTCATCAACGATCACAATCTTGCGCTGTCCATGCTTGGCGCGTTCTTCCTCGGCCTCCGCGCGCACCGCGTCGGATACCGTGGATGGCAACGGGTTGACGATCGACAGTACCCGTTCGACGTCAATGATCTCGACCAGCTTGTTGTCGATCTCGGTGACCGCCACCAGAAACGACTCGCGCCCGGTCCCACGAGGCGGGGACTTCACGTCTTCCCAGTTAACGTTGACGATCCGGTCGACCGCGGACACCCAGAACCCCTGTACCGACCGGTTGAACTCGGTCACCACCACCTTGTGGTCGCCCGTTTCGCCCACGGCGGTACGCAGCCCCATCGCGCGCGCCAGATCGATGATGGGGACGGTTCCGCCACGCAGGGTAGCCACACCACGCACCACACTCAGCGATCCGGGAATCTGCCGCAGCGGCGGCGACGGGATCACCTCGCGCACCTTGAATACGTTGATACCGAAAGTCTGCGAGCTCCCCAAATGAAACAGGAGCAGCTCCATACGGTTCTGCCCCACCAGCTGGGTGCGCTGATTCACATCGTCAATGAATTGACTCATTGTCCTGCTCTCCCCCTCGCCCAGCGGCCAGCCACCTCGACTCGCCGGCCCCAGTGTGCACCCCGCAGACCGACGCTGTCATGCCACAACCCGCCGTCGCATGCCGATTGCACGCGTTCTAGACCCGATAACGGCCGGCCGCTGTGACTCTTGAGGGTACGCTCCTGATTGCCTGGCATGTTTTCTGCTTGCACGTCTCTGCAAACCTCTCGAGTCCTGACAAGCCGACGCGCATCCAGACCAATGAACCAGTCAGCACGCAAACCTTCCATTCGCTCCTGGTGGCTTTCGGCCGCCATGGGCGTCGTTCTGGCCCTGGTCTCCATTGCGGCACAGGCCGAGATCGAGGCAGTGGAAAACATCCGCCTGGCGGCGGAGCGCTTCATCCAGGAGGAGTTGAACCTCACACCAGGCGACGAAGCGGTAGAGATTCAGATCGGCCGGCTGGACAACCGCCTGCGCCTGGCCCGATGCAGCGAGGCACTGGAGACCCGGTTCCCGCCCGGCGGGCGACGCGATGGCAATACGGCGGTACAGGTTCAGTGCGAGACCCCCGTCAGCTGGTCGATCTATGTGCCAGTCACGGTCGAGCGCTACGCCGAGGTGCTGGTCGCCAGCCGCAGCCTGCGACGCCAGCACACGATCCTCCCCGGCGATCTGCGCACCAAGCGAATTCAGACCTCTCGCCATGCGGGGAGCTATTTCGAGAACAAGGGCGAACTGGTGGGGCTGCAGACCCGGCGCAACATCCGGCCCGGTCAGATCCTGGGCCAGCAGCACGTCACCCAGCGCGAGGTGGTCAGCCGCGGCCAGCGCGTCACCATCCTGGCCGAGAACGGCTCGGTGGTGATCCGCATGCAGGGCGAGGCGCTGGAGAATGGCATCCTGGGCGATCGCATCCGCGTGAAGAACACCTCGTCCGGACGCGTCGTGGAAGGCGAGGTGCTCGAGTCCGGACATGTACGCGTTGCCCTGTAGAATGGCGGTGTGTCTCGTCACCATCCACAAACTGTGAAGCGAATCGAAAATTCACAGCTCAAGGGGCTACAGTTTCAGCCGGTGCTGCCGCTAACCCCTGCAGTAGAATTGCAAAAACAGGAAACCGAATAATGGATATCAAAGGCCCGAACTCCCCCGGCCTGCGCCCGGATGGCAACAGCTCGAGCGTGAAGGGCCGCGATGAGACCTCTCGCCCCGACGCAGGCGCCCAGGGCAATGCATCCTCACCCGTACGTCAGGATGACTCTGTCACCCTGACCGGCGCGGCGCAGGCAATGAACGCCGCCTCCGGGGCCGCCAGCAACGCCCCGTTCGACGAGGCGCGAGTCGCCGAGCTGCGCGAGGCCATCTCCAACGGTCAGTACCCGGTAGACAACGAACAGCTAGCCGATCGCATGATCGAGCTGGAAAGCCTGTTGCGCTAACAGAGACCCGACGATGTCGCCCGAACAACGCCACGCCTTCCTCCGCTCGCTGGAGGCCTCGATTCGGCTGAGCCACCAGATGGAGGACATCCTGCTGCAGGAGACCCGGGCGGTGGAATCACGGGCCGCCGAGACCCTGCGCGAAGTCGTGGCCCAGAAGCAGACGCTACTGCAGGAACTCGAAACCGAAAGCCGGCGACAGCGCGAGACGATCGAGGCCGCCGGCGAAACGTATACGCCCGAGGGACTTGCACGGCTGTTCGGTCGGCTCGAGGGAGGCGCCGAGCTGGACGACCACTGGCAGGCGCTACGCCGCTCGGTGGAGCGCTGCAATACCCTCAACCAGGGGAATGCCCGACTGATCGATCGCGACCGTCGTCGCGTGGAGATGTCCATCCAGATCCTGCGCGGCGAGGAACCCGGCCCGGCTCCCACCTACGACCCCTACGGCCGCACCCAGTCCGGCAGCCGTACCGGTCGGCGCATCACCCGCGCATGACCCGCGCGCGCTCTGCGCGACACCTCTCCGCCCTTCTCCGCCTCACACCCGGGGCTGGCATTCCGGACCGCTCGGCAGTACCGTGCGGCTTGGCCCAATAATTACAACAACGCCACGCATGGAAGAGACCGACTACACCGTCGACAAGCCGGAGCGGATTGCCGGCATCCTCAAGGATCTGGATCACAAGCTCACCCTCGTCAACGTCCGCCTCGACGACGATGGCCCGCTGTACAACTCCGCGCTGGTTCGCCTTGATTCCGGTGCACGCGAGCTCTTCCTCGACGAACTCACGCCCATCGAAGCGAATCGCCACGCCCAGGAAGGCACTGGCATGCGGGTATTCGCCAGCCTGCGCGGGGTGGCCGTACGCTTCTCCACCGCCGTCTCGCGCATCGAACGCGAGGACGCCGGGGCCCTTTACGTCTGCCCCTATCCCGAGACCCTGGAATATCTCCAGCGACGCGAGACCTTTCGCGTCCATATCCCGATCAGCGAGCGCCCGCGCGTCGAATTGCAGTACCGCGAATGGGAAGAGCCCGGTATCGGGGACCTGGCCGATCTTTCGGCCCAGGGGATGTGCGTGGAGGTACCACAAGACTGGGTCGAAACAATCGAGATCGGGACCCCGATGCGTTTCGAGAACCTGCTACTGCCCGAAGTTGGCGAACGCCTGGGCGGCGACCTGCGTCTGGCCAATCGCCGTCGCAGCCCGCGCGACGGATACGTGTATGCCGGCTTCCAGGTCACCGGCATGAACCAGTGGCTGGAGCGGCAGTTCAACATCGCCCTGCTGCACTATCAGCGCGAGGCGCGCCGGCGTTCGATGGAGTAACAGACGAGGCCAGTCTCTTCCCTCACTCCAGACACAAAAAAGGCCGCTCGATGCGGCCTCTTTTTTCACCTGAAGAATATCCTTCAAGTCGTTGAACTTGGTCGGGACGGCAGGATTTGAACCTGCGACCCTCTGCACCCCATGCAGATGCGCTACCAGACTGCGCTACGCCCCGAAGCCGCGAATCATATCCGATTCCCTGCCCCCACGAAAGGACCCGGACCAGAAGACCTCTCAGGCGCGCAATACACGCAACACCGATTCCAGCTCCGAGATCGTATCCTGGATGATCTGGCGTGCCTGCTGGCGATCACCCTTGGCCTCGTCGCCAGACAGCTTCTGTCGCGCGCCATTGATCGTATAGCCCTCTTCGTACAGCAGGGCCCGAATCTGGCGGATCAGGATCACGTCCTGGCGCTGGTAGTAGCGCCGATTGCCCCGCCGCTTGACCGGCTCGAGCATCGGGAACTCCTGTTCCCAGTAGCGCAGCACGTGAGGTTTCACCTGACACAGCTCGGCGACCTCGCCAATGGTGAAGTAGCGCTTGCCCGGGATCGCGGGCAGTTCCTGGTGGTTACTCGCTTCCAGCATAGCTTTCGACCCTCTCGCGCAGCTTCTGCCCCGGGCGGAAGGTGACGACGCGCCGCGCCGAGACCGGGATTTCCTCGCCGGTCTTCGGATTGCGCCCGGGCCGCTGGTTCTTGTCGCGAAGGATGAAGTTGCCGAAGCCGGAGAGCTTCACGCCCTCGCCCTCTTCCAGCGACTGGCGCATCTCCTCGAAGAACATCTCGACGAATTCCTTGGCCTCGCGCTTGTTCAGGCCCAGTTCTTCGTTCAGCGTGGCGGCAAGATCCGCCTTCGTCACTGCTGCCATGGAATCACTGCCTCAGGGTTGCCTGGAAGCGAGCGTGCAGATGCTCGACGACCTTGTCGGTGACGCTTGCCACGTCCTGTTCGCCTAGGGTGCGATCAAAAGCCCGCAAAATCAAGCCCAAAGCGAGGCTCTTCTCGTCCGGATTCAAGCCCTTGCCCTGGTAGACATCAAACAGCCGGACATCCTGCACCAGCTCCAGCCCCAGTTCTTCGATCGCGTTCAGCACATCACCGGCCGGAACGGTCGCCTGCACCACCAGGGCAAGATCACGCCGGATCGACGGATATGGCGACAGCGGCGCGAACTGGGCGACCGGTGCGCGCAGGATCGCCCGCGCATCGAGATCGAACAGATACACCGGCTCGACATCGAACTGCCTGCAAAGCGCCGGGTGCAGACGCCCGACCCAACCGATGGGGCGATCACCCGCCATAATCCGCGCGGACTGCCCGTCGTGGAGCGCAGGATGTTTCTCCGAGCGAAAGCCCAGCGGCGCCTCCACGGAGGCACAAAGTGCCTCGACGACACCCTTGGCATCAAAGAAGTCGACGCGGCGCGACGCGGCCTCCCAGTGCTCCGGCTGCGCCCGCCCGCCCAGCAGGCCCGCGAGACGCGGCTCCTGGCGCAGGCCGGAGGCATCCGGCACAAATCGCAGGCCATGCTCGAACAGGCGCAGGTCCGGCTGCTGGCGCGCCTGGTTATAGGCCGCCGTGGCGACCAGACCGGGCCACAGGCCGGGGCGCATTACCGCCAAGTCACTGGAGATCGGGTTGGCCAGGCCCAGCGGCTCCACCGTCGGATAGAAAGACCGCGAGGCCTCGGCATCGATGAAGCTGAAACTGATGACCTCGTGAAACCCCTGACTCGCCAGCTGATCGCGCAGACCACGCAAGGCCGGTGGCCGCTCGGCCGGCGCCACCGGGGACGGCAGGCGCTGCGGCAACCGGTCGTAGCCATGCACCCGCGCCAGCTCTTCGATCAGGTCCTCCTCGCGCTCCATGTCGAAGCGGGCACGCGGGGCCCGGACTTGCCAGCCGTCATCCGAGGAAGCGACCTGGCAACCCAGGGCGCCCAGGATGCGCTCGACCTCTTCATCCGCGAACGTCGTCCCCAGCAGCCGTTCGATGCGGGGCCGGCGCAGTCGAATCGCTTGGGCGAAATGAGACGACGGCAGCTCGCCGACACGCTCCACCGGCCCGCACTGCCCGCCACAGATCTCCAGCAACAGACGCGTAGCACGCTCCATGGCCCGCTCGACCAGGGTCGGATCCACACCACGTTCAAAGCGATGCGAGGCATCGGTGTGCAGGCCATGGGCCCGCGCGCGCCCGGCCAGTGCCAGCGGGGCAAAGTGGGCACACTCGAGCACCACCCGCGTCGTGTCGTCATCCACGGCGCTGTCGGCGCCGCCCATGATCCCCGCCAGCGCCACCGCAGTGGTGGCCGAGGCGATTACCAGGTCCTGCTCGGCGAGCTCGACTTTCTGGTCCCCGCCCAGCAGGGTCAGCGCCTCGCCGGAGCGCGCCCAGCGCACCTCGATGGTGTCACCCAGACGGCCCGCGTCGAACGCATGCAGGGGCTGCCCGAGTTCCAGCATCACGTAGTTCGTGACATCCACGATTGCGCTGAGCGGACGCACCCCGGCCCGCCGCAGGCGCTCGGTCATCCACAAAGGCGTGGACGCACGCGCATCCAGACCGTCGAGCACGCGCGCCGCGTACAGCGGGCAGGCCTCGGTATCCTCGACCTGGATCGCAACACGTGCGTCCAGTTCCGCCCCGGCCGGCTCGGCCACGTTCTCGTTCAGCGGCCGATCGAGCAGCGCCGAGCATTCACGGGCAATCCCCCGCATCCCGAGACAGTCGGCGCGGTTCGGGGTCAGGTCCACCTCCAGGATGTGATCATCCAGGCCCAGTGCCGCGCGCAGATCCGCGCCGATCTTGAGGTCCGCGGGCAGTGCGAGCAGGCCCTCGGCGTCCTCCGCAAGGCCCAGTTCGCGTGCCGAACACAGCATGCCCGCGGAGGCGACGCCGCGCAGCTTGGACTTCTTGATCTTGAAGTTGTCGGGCAGCACTGCGCCGACCACCGCGACCGGTGCCACCATGCCTTCGTGCACATTGGGCGCGCCGCAGACGATGGTCAGCGGTTCGGCCTCGCCCACCTCGACCTGACAGACGCGCAGGCGATCGGCATCCGGATGCGGCTCCACCTTCGCCACCCGCCCCACACGTACACCGCTGAACGCAGGCGCGGCCGCCTCGATCGCGTCCAGCTCCAGCCCCGCCATGGTCAGGCGGTGGCCCAGCTCCTCGGGGGTCTCGTCGATCTGCAGCCAGTCCCGCAGCCACTGAATACTGATGCGCATTAGCCGGTCCGTCCGAATTGGCGAATGAATCGGATGTCGTTGTCGAAGAACAGGCGCAGGTCATTCACGCCGTGGCGCAGCATCGCCATCCGCTCGACCCCGAGGCCGAAGGCAAAGCCGGTGTACTGTTCCGGGTCGATGCCCACATGGCCCAGCACGTTCGGATGCACCATGCCGCAGCCCATCACCTCCAGCCAGCCGGTATGACTGCAAACCCGGCAGCCATCGCCACCGCAGTGCACGCACTGGATATCGACCTCGGCCGAGGGCTCGGTGAACGGGAAATACGACGGACGAAAGCGCGTGGCCAGGTCGTCGCGGTCGAAGAAGCTCTGCAGGAACGCGCTCAAGACCCCACGCAGATCCGCGAAGGTAATGTCCTCGTCCACGCAGAGCCCCTCCACCTGGTGAAACATCGGGCTGTGCGTCAGATCGGAGTCGCAGCGATAGACCCGCCCCGGCGCAATGACGCGCAGCGGCGGCTTCTGCTGTTCCATGGTCCGGATCTGAACCGGAGAGGTATGGGTGCGCAGGACGCGGTGGGCGTCGAAGTAGAACGTGTCGTGCATCGCCCGCGCGGGGTGATGTTCGGGGATGTTCAGCGCCTCGAAGTTGTGGAAGTCGTCCTCGACCTCGGGCCCTTGGGCCACGCGGAACCCCAGCCCGGCGAAGAATGCCTCGATGCGCTCCAGGGTGTGGGTGATCGGGTGCAGCGAGCCCTCGGGCAGGCGGCGCCCTGGCAGGGTCACATCCACCTGCTCGCTGGCCAGCTGCTCGGCCAGGGCGCTGTCCGCCAGGGCCTGCTTGCGGGCCTCGATCAGGCCGGCGACCTCGGTCTTGGCCTCGTTGACCTTCTGGCCGGCGGCCGGACGCTCCTCCGCCGGCAGCTTGCCGAGCTCCTTCAGCTGAGCGGTAATCGAGCCCTTCTTGCCCAGGTACTGCACCCGGACATCATCCAGCGCCTTCAGGTCAGTGGCCGCCTCGATGCGGTCGCGGGCCTCGGCGACGAGCTGTTGCAGTTGCTCCACGTGCATTCCCCGAAAGTGACGGGGCGGCGGTTGCCCGCCGTCCCGGTGTTCCCTGTTCCCGAAACAAAAAAGGGAGGGCGTCGACCCTCCCCTTTCCGGGACCCGCCAGGCAGCGCCCGGCGGGTAATCCTGCAGGACCTCGTCAGGCCGGCAGTGCAGCCTTGGCCTGTTCGGCGATCTTGCCGAAGGCGGTCAGGTCGTGCACGGCCAGATCGGCCAGGCTCTTGCGGTCGATCTCGATCTCGGCCTTCTTCAGACCCGCCATCAGGCGGCTGTAGGAGAGATCGAACTGACGGGCCGCCGCATTGATGCGGACGATCCACAGCGACCGGAACTGGCGCTTTTTCTGGCGACGGTCACGGTAGGCGTACTGGCCGGCCTTGATGACGGCCTGGTTGGCAACGCGGAAAACGTTCTTCCGGGCGCCGTAGTAGCCCTTGGCCTGCTTGAGGACCTTCTTGTGACGGGCGTGAGCGGTTACACCGCGCTTGACTCGTGGCATGTCTTTCTTCCTCGGTCAGATCAACGGTACGGCAGCATTTTGCGCACGGCGGCGACATCCGCCTCGTGCACCATGGCCGGACTGCGCAGTTGACGCTTACGCTTGGTGGATTTCTTGGTCAGGATGTGGCTGCGGTGCGACTGGAACCGCTTGAACTTCCCAGACCCGGTACGGGCGAAGCGCTTGGCCGCACCCCGATTGGTCTTGATCTTTGGCATTGCTCTCTCCGGCATTTTGGGCCGTACCCGATTCGGGCCGGCCGTTTATGGGAGGACCGGCAGGTATGCGGAGACCTGCGCGATCCTTGTTGTCTGACCGGCCTACTTCTTCTTGCCGGTCAGCACCATGATCATCTGGCGTCCTTCCATCTTCGGCCGCTGCTCGACGACCGCGATATCGGACATGTCCTGCTCGATCTTGTCCAGCAGCTCGCCACCCAGCTCCTGGTGGCGCATTTCGCGACCGCGGAAGCGGATGGTCACCTTGCCCTTGTCGCCGCCCTCGATGAAGCGGCGCAGGTTGCGAATCTTGACGTTGTAGTCGCCCTCGTCCGTGCCCGGACGGAACTTCACTTCCTTGATCTGGATCTGTTTCTGCTTCTTCTTGGCTTCCTGCGCCTTCTTCGCCTGCTCGAACTTGAACTTGCCGTAGTCCATGATCCGGGCTACGGGCGGTTCTGCATTCGGTGAGATCTCGACCAGGTCCAGACCGCTCTCCTGGGCCATTTCCAGGGCCTCTGCAGTACTGCAGACGCCGCGATTCTCGCCCTCGGCGTCGATCAGTCGGATTTGCGGGCACGTGATCTGATCGTTCAGGCGGACCGTTTTCGCTGCGCTAATAGCCTTCTCTCCAATTCAAGGTTCAGTGTTGGCGACTGGCGACCTCCTCCCGGAGGCGCTCGCCGAAGGCCTCGACGCTCATTACGCCCAGGTCTTCTCCGCTTCGTGTACGCACCGCGACCTGCCCGTTTTCCATTTCCTTGTCTCCAAGGACCAGCAGGTACGGCACGCGCTTGAGCGTGTGCTCGCGAATCTTAAAGCCGATCTTCTCGTTTCTCAAGTCGGACTCGACCCGGAATCCCTTGTCCCGTAGCGTCTTGGTGACCTCGCGGGCATAGTCGTCCTGGCGTTCGGTGATGGTCAGCACCTCGGCCTGCACCGGGGCCAGCCAGGTCGGGAAGTGCCCGGCGTAGTGCTCGATCAGCACGCCGAAGAAGCGTTCCACCGAGCCCAGCAGCGCGCGGTGGATCATGATCGGGCGCCGACGCTCGTTGTCTTCGGCCACGTATTCCATGTCGAAGCGCTCGGGCAGGTTGAAGTCCAGCTGCACCGTGGAGCACTGCCATTCGCGGCCGATCGCGTCGTGGATCTTGATGTCGATTTTCGGCCCGTAGAAGGCGCCACCGCCCTCGTCCACCGAGTATTCCAGCCCCTTCTTCTCGATCGCCGAGCGCAACGACGCGGTCGCGTGCTCCCAGATCTCGTCGGAGCCGACCGCATCTTCCGGTTTGGTCGAGAGGTTCACATCGAACTTCTCGAACCCGAAGGTCTGCAGGACCTCCAGCGTCAGGTCGATCACCGCCATCACCTCGGCCTCGATCTGGTCCTCGCGGCAGAAGATATGGGCGTCGTCCTGGGTGAAGCCGCGCACACGCATCAGCCCGTGCAGCGCGCCGGACATCTCGCGACGGTAGACCGTGCCCATCTCCGCCCAGCGCAGCGGCAGATCGCGGTAGGAATGCAGCCGGTCCTTGTACATCAGCACGTGGAACGGGCAGTTCATCGGCTTGAGCTGGAAGGCCTGGTGCTCGTCCTCCATCGGCTCGTACATGGACTCGGCGTAGAAGTCCGCATGGCCGGAGGTCTTCCACAGCTCCAGGTTCGCGATGTGCGGCGACACGACGAAGTCGTAACCCGCCTTCTCGTGCATGTCGTACCAGTACTTCTCGATCTCGCGGCGGATGCGCGCGCCCTTCGGGTGCCAGAACACCAGGCCGCCGCCGGCCTCGTCCTGGATCGAGAACAGGTCCAGCTCCTGACCGATCTTGCGGTGATCGCGGCGCTCGGCCTCCTTCAGGCGTTCCAGGTATTCCTTCAGCTGGTCCTTGTTCGCCCAGGCGGTCCCGTAGATACGCTGCAGCATCTCGTTGTCGGAGTCGCCGCGCCAGTAGGCACCGGCCACCTTGGTCAGCTTGAAGGCCTTCAGCTTGCCGGTTGACGGGATATGCGGGCCGCGACAGAGATCGACAAAGTCGCCCTGCTTGTACAGCGAAATGTTCTCGCCCTGCGGGATGGAGGCGATGATTTCGGCCTTGTACTCTTCTCCCATGTCGCGGAAGTACTTCACCGCCTCGTCGCGATCCATCAGCGAGCGCTCCACCGGCAGGTCCTGCTTGGCCAGCTCCTTCATGCGCTTCTCGATCTTCTCCAGATCCTCCGGCGTGAAGCCGCGGTCATAGGCGAAGTCGTAGTAGAAGCCGTTCTCGATGGTCGGGCCGATGGTGACCTGGGCCTCGGGAAAGAGCTGCTTGACCGCCTGCGCCATCAGGTGCGCGGTCGAATGCCGGATGATCTCCACCCCCTCCGGGTCGCGGTCGGTCACGATCGCGAGTTCGGCGTCGGCGTCGATCTCGTGGCGGGCATCGACCAGCTGGCCGTTCACCTTGCCGGCCAGGGTCGCCTTGGCGAGGCCCGGACCGATGTCCTTGGCCACATCCAGCACGGTGACTGGATGATCGAACTCGCGGCGGCTGCCGTCGGGGAGGGTTACTGCGGGCATTGCGAGGCTCCTTCGCCGACCCATACGCGGGGTCGAACGTCGCGTGTCAAAAATTGGACTTGCCGGAAACGACAACGGCGCGAAGCGTATCACACGCCCCGCGCCGCGGCAGGTTTCCCGGCCTGCAGCCGGGATTCCCGGATCGCCCCTTACATGTTCTCTTCGATGAACAGATAGGTCCGGTTCACGTTGGGTCGATGCCAGTCGTCGTAGTGGCGCAGGTGCTTGAACTCTTCGAGATCGGACAGGCGTTCCACCACCTCGTCCAGGGACTCCCAGTCCTCGATACCCGCTTCGACCTCGCGCACCAGCAGTTCCAGGTAGTCACCCGTGTCCTGGCGCGCCTCGGCCATGTCCGTCGCGCGGCCATGACCCGGTACGACGATCTCGGGATCGATGGACTCCAGGTGCCGGAAGGCCTCCAGCTTCTCCACCGGGTTACTCCAGGGATGGATGCCCAACATGCGTTCGGTGTAGACGATGTCGCCGGTGAACACGACATCCTCGCCTGGCAGGTGGACCATGATATCGCCCGGGAAGTGGGCGTCCCCGGCATAGATCAGTTCGAAGTCCACCCCGCCGACCGTCAGGGTGTGTTCGTCCGCGTCAATCGGATTCGGGGCCGGGACTGGCTCGGTCCCTTCCATGGCCTCTTCTCCCACGGTATTCGCCAGGGACTCGATCTGCCCCTCGCCGCGCTCGGTCTGCGTGGATGCAGTGCGCTGCAGCGCGACCAGTTCCGCACCCTGCTCGTGGAAGTAGCCATTGCCCAGCCAGCGGTGATCCTGCGAACCCACCGAGATCACATGCGTGATCGGCTGATCCGTGACCTCGGCGATCGCCCTGGCCATGCGTTCGGCGACCTTGTAGCTCGGCCCCGAATCGATCAGCACGACGCCGTCGTCAGTGACGACGAAGCCCGTGTTATTGGTGAAGCCGAGATTTTCCGGCGTGCGGTTCTCCAGCGAACCGTAGAAGTACCAGACGCGGTCCGTCAGCTGAATCGGCTCCAGTACCTTCTCGATGGGTCGGTCGCGCGGCTCTTCTTTCTCTTCTCCGGCCTGCGCAATCAGGGCCAGGCCCATCAGCACAACGGCCAGCACTGGCCATACGGTCCAGCGCCCTTTCAATTGCCTATCCATCCAAACATCCTCAATAAGCGGGTTTCGCCCCCCGGTTGGAGAGCCTGCGAACGCGTCGCGTGTACCCCGGCCTTCGAACGCCCGTTCGGGCCGTTATTGGTTTTCGGCGATTATATCCGCTTTCGCGCATATTTAGACAGGGTTCACATCAGCGCCGCGGCTGCGAGTCCCCTGTCGAACCATGCAGGGCACGCACGACCCACCGCGCCACCAGCGGAAACAAGCCCACCGCGACCAGAGAGGCAATCAGACCGGGCGAAAAGATCCCCTCGGGCCCGTCCAGACGACTGATCTGCGTACCGGCATTGGCAAAGACGATCGTCGCCGGGAGCATGCCCAGCTGCGACACCCAGTAGTACGTCCCCGTCCTGATGCGCATCAGGCCCATGCCTGCATTGATCACAAAGAAGGGGAAGGCCGGCGTCAGGCGCAGCGCGAACAGGTAGTAGGCCCCCTCGCGCTCGAAGCCACGGTTGATGGGTTCCAGCCGGTCTGCGAATCGGCGCTGCAGGGGCTCGCGAGCGATGGTGCGCGCCACCAGAAACGTCAGCGTCGCGCCCAGTGTGGAGGCAAAGGACGACAGCACACTACCCCAGAACACCCCGAAGATGGCCCCGCCCGCCAGCGTCATGATCACGATACCGGGCAACGACAGCGCCGCGACCACCACATAAACGAAGAAGAACACCACCGCCGCCAACAGCGGCCGGGCCGCACGCTGGTCCTCCAGATCCCCCTGGGCTGCCTGCAGGCGCTCGAACTCCAGGAAACGGCCCAAGTCGAGCGCGAAGAACGCGATCAATGCGGCCACCGCAAGGATCGCCACCACCCAGTACGCTCGATTCACCTGCCCTCTCCCGATACGCATTCGTCAAAACGCTGGACCCGGACGCTGCCCGCGTGCGTACATTGGCCGCATGAATACACAGCCCCACCCATACGATGCCCTCAAACCCACCGTGATTCTCGACGCGGTGGAAACCACCGGCCTGCGCTGCGATGGCCGCCTGCTTGCCCTGAACAGCTACGAGAACCGGGTGTATCAGATTGGCATCGAGGATGCGACGCCGGTCATTGCCAAGTTCTACCGGCCCGGCCGCTGGACCGACCGCGCGATCCTCGAGGAGCATGCATTCAGCCAGGAGCTGGCCGCGCGGGAGGTCCCCGTCGTCGCGCCGCTGGTCGCAGACGACGGGGCAACCCTGCACCATCATCAGGGCTTTCGCTTCGCGGTTTATCCGCGCTGCGGCGGGCGTACGCCGGACCTGGAGCAGTCGGACACGCTGCAGCGCATCGGGCGGTTCATTGCGCGAATCCACGAAGTGGGCCTCAGCGCCTCATTCCACGAACGCATCACGCTGGAGCCGGTGGCACTGGGCGAACAGGCGCGGCAGGACGTGCTCGCCTCCGGCTACCTGCCCCCCGAGTTGCAGTCAGTCTATCGCGACCTCAGCGCGGACCTGATCAGCCGCATGCAGCGAAACACCGAGGCGGTGGGCCCCGTCCCGCAGCTGCGGCTGCATGGCGACACCCACCCGGGCAACATCCTGTGGACCGACGACGGTCCCCACTTCGTCGACCTCGACGACGCCTGCAATGGGCCCGCGATGCAGGATCTTTGGATGTTCCTCTCCGGGGAGCCACCGGAGATGGCATCACAGCTGCGCGACCTGCTGGAGGGTTACGAGACGTTCATGCGCTTCGACCGCCGCGAGCTGGGCCTGATCAGCACCCTGCGCACGCTGCGCATCATGCGCCACGCCGCCTGGCTGGCCCGCCGGGCGGATGATCCCGCGTTCGTCGACGGATTCCCGGTGTTCTACACCCCGCGCTACTGGGAGGAACACATCCTGACCCTTCGCGAACAAGCCGCCGCCCTGGACGAGCCCGCACTGGAACTGGACAGCCCGGGGGTCGCGGCCAGGGACTACTGGTCTCTTTAAGGAGACGCTGATTTGATCGCACGTCCGCGTTGGTGCCCACTGTTATCCGAGACAACGCGCGTCGTGTAACGGGCAATGGTTTTACCCGCAAGCGGTGCAACGCAGGATCAGGGAAACTGGGGCGCCAACCCACAAGCCATTCAATGCAGGGGCTCGGCCGCCCGCCGTTATCCAAAACGGGCGCGCACACGGCGCTGCGGCTCCCTTGTGCAGAATGACTGCATGGCAGTCACTGCGCCTTGTTCGCACGCAAAAGGGACGAAGCAGCAAGCGTGTACATTAATCAATGTTTCTCTCAGCAAACACTAATCAAGCGGTCGCGCACCTGCGATCGCCCCCAGGCCCCGATAGTGTTCCAGCAGTTGCCGCCCGCTCTCCAATAACTCGGGACCGGGCTCGAGGCCAAAATCCTCCGCTACCCGGCGAAGCTGCTGGTCACCCGCTGCCGGCTCCTCGCAGACCCGCCACAACAGCCGTGCTCCCAGCGGGTTCAGCTCGGCAAAGCGTACGCGCTCGTCCTCGCCACGATAGGCCAACAGGTAGGTGGGCACATCACCCGGCTGCTGGGGGCAGTGGTCCGGCCCTATCCGATGCACCGGGAACTCGTAAGCCAGCAGTCGCGCGGCGGACGAAAACACCGGGACCCCCGTCAGCAGATCGCCCTGCGGATCCACGTCGCCCGAGGGCTGCGCATCGCTGTAGACGAGCTCCGTTTCGACCCGTTCGTAGTGCGCCAGCTCGGCCAGAAACGGCCAGTCGTCGGGTTGCGGCACACGCTCCTCGGCCAGGTACTGCACGAACTCCCCCGCGAGCTGCGGGAAATAGGGCGTATGACAGCCATGGTCGCGATAGAAATCGCGCACCAGCGCTGCCCATGCCTCCTCCCCGAGGATGCGCCGGATCACCGGGAACCCGCGCCCGAGCAGATTGCGGACGTTATTAATGAACAGGCGCCGGTAGATCGCCAGTCGGCGGTCCTCGATACCCTCCGGAGGCGGGTGGCGCTCCGGGTCGCGCAGGTGCCGGGCGAGGACCTGCTGCAACTCCTGAAAATCGGGTTCAGCCATGGGCCTGCAGGGATGCGCGCTTCCCGGCCGCGGTGACCTGAAGTGCGCGGATGCGGTCCGTTTCCTCCAGCAAGACCTCCAGCGCCGGGAAGTTGAAGTCCCGCTCCAGCAAGGTCGGCACCGGGCCGATCCGTTCGTAGGTCGCCCCCAGCAGATCCCATACGTCCCCGCAGACCGGCTGGCCATGTGTGTCCACGCGCAGATCCGGCGCTTCTTCCTCGTGGCCGGCGATGTGGATGTAGCGCACGCGCTCCAGCGGCAGACCATCGAGGAACTCGACCGGGTCATAGCCGTGGTTGATGCTGTTCACGTAGATGTTGTTCACATCCAGCAACAGCTCGCAGTCGGCTTCGTCCAGCACCGCCCGGAGGAACTCCAGCTCGCTCATCCGGGCCCCGACCGGGGTGTAGTAGGAAACATTCTCCAGTGCCATGCGCCGGCCGATCGTCTCCTGTACCTGGAGCACGCGACGGGCCACATGCCGCACGGCTTCTTCGGTAAACGGGATCGGCATCAGGTCGTAGAGGTGACCCTTTTCGTCCCCGCAGGCCGAGAGGTGTTCGGTGTAGTCCTCGATGTCATGCGTATCGAGGAACCGGCGCAGATCGGCCAGAAAGTCCATGTCCAGGGGTCGTGGCCCGCCGATGTCCAGGGAAAGCCCGTGACAGACGAACGGGTGGGCCTCGGTATATTCGCGGAAAGTACGGCCCAGGCGCCCGCCAAGGTGCATCCAGTTCTCCGGCGCAGCCTCGAAAAACCCGAGCCGCTCCAGCGACTCGGGTGCCGCGGCCAGCGGCTCCAGTAGTGCCCGCCGCAGGCCGAGCCCGGCACCGCGTACGCGGGCCGGGCGTACGGGCTGGATGGCTTCAGCCGCCACAGGTCCCCTCGCCACAGGAACCTTCCGAGTCCTTTTCTTCCCCGTTGGCGCCACAGCTACCCTCGCCACAGGAACCTTCGGAGTCCTTGGGCTCGCTATCGGCGCCACCGCAGGTGCCTTCACCACAGGAACCCTGGGCCAGCATGTGAGGGGCTGAAGATCCCTGCTGATACCCGTGGTTCAGATCCACCGCGGCGAAGGCCGGGCTGGAACCCATGGCCAGGCCGATCGCGGCGGTACCCACCACGCCGGCCAGGGTCTTTTTCGAGAACAGTTCTTGTTTCATGATGCAACTCCTTCGTCGCTTAACGTTAGGGGCAAAATGCCCGCCTTGCCAATGGTTGCTGTTTTGCACAGCTCCATTGGCGATCCCCTGTCCTCCATCCTCCTGGCTATCCCCTGTCCATCATCCTCCTGCGGATGTAGAAATCGATGCTCAGGTAGCGGCCGGCGCCCCAGAAGAAGATCATCAGCAGCATGATGAAGTACGTCGCGGCCATCTCGATTCCGCTGTTCACGATCGCGAAGCTCCCGTACTCGGTCAGCCAGTCCCAGTTGCCGTGCTCCCGCAGGATGGAACGCGCGCGGCTCAACCGTTCCTGGGCCGCTTCCACTCCCGAGCAGTTGAACAGGCACATCATCGGGTCGGAGATGCGCTGCCATCCGTTCTCCAGATGGGCCGTGACCGCCGCGACGATCATCGTGATCATCAGGGGAATGGAGAACCAGCGCGCGGCAATACCCAGCAGCAGGGCGATCGCACCCAGGACCTCGGCATAGGCGGCCAGCAGCACCATCAGGTACGGAAACGGCATCCCCAGCCCCCAGTCCGGGTTGCCAAACCACATCACCACGCTTTCCTTCGGCAGGAAGCCGTCGAGCTTGTTGGTGCCGGCCATCCAGAACACCGGCGCGAGATACAGGCGAATCAGCAGCGGCGCCAGAAAATCCGCTCCGCGCGTCATGTCCAGCCACCGCTGGAATCGGATGCCCGCCCGCAACGCCATAGCGTTCATCGCCTCGTCCTCGATTCTTCCGTTGAACTGACTTAAAGCCTAGCCAGCCCTTCGGACAATCGTGAGAACCGTCGCGCCGGCATTTATGTCCGATCGTCCGGGGCGGAGCCAAGACGCCTGCGATGCCGTACATTGATCAGCGTTTCCTCGACAGGAGCGAACCCCTCATGGACATGAGCCGGATCATGCCGCGCGAGGACACGCTGTCGTCCGTCCTCTCGGCCTACAACCTGCGCGCACGGATCGACACCAACCCCCGTCTGTGCGGCCAGTGGCAGCTCAGCACCACCGGTTCCGGGCATGCGAGCTTTCACCTGATCAGCGAAGGGGGCTGTTACCTGCACATGGAGGACTGCGAGCCACTGTGGCTGGATGCGGGCGACATGCTGCTCCTGCCCCACGACGACTGGCACCTGCTGGCGAGCGAGCCTTCATTCGAGGACCGGGACAATCACCTGAATCTGCTGGACCCGTCCGACCCCGAACCCGGCTCGACACAGCTGTTATGCGGTCACTTCGAATTCGATTCCGGGCGCCGGAATCCGATCCTGGCGGCCCTGCCCGACCGCGTGATCGTGCGCCACGCCGAGAGCGGCGAGCGGCTGGCGCGGCTGGCCGATCTGATGCGCCTGGAACTGTCAGAGCAGTCCGCCGGCTATCGGCCGGTACTCGATCGTCTGGCGGATACCCTGTTCGTAATGACGGTGCGCCACTACGTCTGCCATTACCAGGAGCATCCAGAACAGTGTCTGATCGCGGCCCTCGCGGACGACCGTATCCGCCGTGCCCTCGATGCGCTGCACGCACGGCCCGAGGAGAACTGGACGGTCGAGGGCTTGGCGCAGGAGGCCGCGATGTCGCGAACGAGTTTCGCCGCGCGTTTCAGCGAGCTGGTCGGGCAGGCCCCCATCGACTACCTGACCCAGTGGCGCATGGTCCTGGCCGAACGGCTGCTGCGCGATCCGAGGGCATCGGTGGCCAGCGTGATGGAACAGGTCGGCTATGGCTCGGAGCCGGCCTTTCGCAAGGCCTTCAAGCGCGTCCACGGGTACGGCCCCGGGCGTATCCGGCGCCTGTTCTCGCGCCTGACTCGCGCGCACTGAAACACCGCGGTACCGGGCTTTCAGCGACCCGCAGGCGCCTCCCAGTGCTCGTCCTGCATCACGTCATCCAGTGGCGTGGCGGCCAGGTGGTTGGTGTAGTTCGAGAGGGTCTTC
Organism: Thioalkalivibrio sp. ALRh; assembly: GCF_000381425.1. Lineage (NCBI taxonomy): Bacteria > Pseudomonadati > Pseudomonadota > Gammaproteobacteria > Chromatiales > Ectothiorhodospiraceae > Thioalkalivibrio > Thioalkalivibrio sp. ALRh. The sequence goes on along the minus strand of NZ_KB906519.1, from coordinate 105,694 downwards.
AGCGCGACCGCGAGGATCACATCCAGGATCGCCGCCTCGTCGAACCCCGCCCGGCGAAACGCCTCGAGTTCGGCATCGGGGACCGCGCCGCGATGCTCGAGTACCGCCACCACGAACCGGCGCAGGGCCTCGAGCCGCTGGTCGGGCACAGGTTGGTCCTCCCGCAGCGCGTCGACGACTGCATCGGGCAGACCCGCCATCCGTCCCGTCATGGAGTGCGCGGCCATGCAGTAATGACATTCGTGGAACCGACTGATCGTGAGTAGCGCAACGCTCTGTTCCTCGGGGGACAGGCTGCTCTGGCTCAACCGCTCGGTCAGGTCCAGGTAGGCCGAGGCCGCCGCCGGGCTGCTGGCCATCACGCGAATCAAATTCGGCACCAGCCCCAGCACCTTCCCGGATCGCTCGAAGGCCTCCGGCGCGCTGCCGGGTGTTCTCAGTGGAAATTCCATCGTCATATACCTCCAGGGAACCACGGATCAATGGTTCCCTCGCTCTTCGTCGTCGGCGGGCCTGGCCGGCAGCAGGGTTTCCAGTGCCGGCAACAGATGCAGGACCGTATCCGCGTCCTGCCGCGCCTTGGCCAGCAGCAGCACACCCTCGACCTGCGCCAGCCACTGTTCCGACAGACGGGCACTATCCGACGCCTGCGGGAGTTCACCGCGCTGCGCGGCGGTCTCGATCGCTCGCTGGAAATGGCCGCGCAGAGCCTCCAGGTGCGCGGCCACGGCCTCTCGAACCGCCGAATTCCAGTTCGCCAGCTCCAGCGCCAGGTTCCCGAACGGGCAGCCGGGGAGCTCCCCGACCTCCCCCTGGGCGCGGATCTCGAACTGATACAGGCGATCAACAAACCGCCCGAGGCGGTCGCGCAGAGGCAGGTCGCATTCCAGCGACGGCCGCAGTACCTCGCGTTCGAGCTCGCGATAAAGCGTCTCGAGCATCTCCAGTACCAGGGCGTCCTTGCCGGGAAAAAAGTGATAAAGGCTGCCCTTCTTCACGCCAGCGTGCGCACAGATCTCGGCCACGCCGACGGCGCCGTAGCTGCGGCCAAGGATCAGCGACCGTGCGGCGGCGATCAGGGCGTCGCGTGTCCGGGTTGGGGTGAATGCATCGGCCATACATTGAAGAATAGTTGACCGGTCGGTAAATTGGAAAGCATCGGATATCTAGCGAGGCCACCATGTCCATCCCGGTTATCAACGCGCAGGCGGTCACGATTCCGGTTCGCTACGAGGACAGCTGGCAGGACGGCTTCGGCGCCCGCGGCTGGAAGCTGGACGTCGCCGGGCTGGGCGCCGACGTGATTGCCGCAACTCCCTATTGCGGGGATCGCATTCCGACCTCGGTGTTTGTCCATGACATCGTCGACCATCTCCTGTGCGGTTTCAGTCTGTCCGGTTACGTCGACGAGGCCGCGGCCCTGATCCAGCTCTCCCTGCGAACCCACTCTGACCCCGTCCCGGACTATCAGCAGATGGTCGACGAAGATCTGATCCCGGGGCTTAGCCAGCACGATGACTGGGTCGAGCTCCTGCCGGCCTCGCTCAACGTCTCCCCCGAGAGCGTCGGGGACCCCGGCCTCCTCCTGAACGAGCTTCGCGACAAGCTGGGTGACGGGGCCCTGCGCGCCCTGCTGACCGCCGGGTTCGTCCGCGAAGGCTGGAAACGAGCGGAAGATGCCCGGCACTACTGGGAGGGGCTTGGCCTGCGTTATCCGGACCGCGGCACGACCGCCCTGGCACTACAGGAGCTATTCGAGTGGATGGATGCCACGGTGCGCGAACAACTGTGGATGCACGCGACTGGACAATTCCTGATCCATCGCGAGCACGTGACCTTCCGGTTTTCCCGGCCTGAGGGCGCAGGGCATCGGTCAGTAAATGTCGCTTCCGGTCATTGAAGCCGACCCACAAGACCGCAGATCTGCGCCCAGGCATCACGCCTGCAGGTCAAAGTGCGATCCGAGGTGCTCGTTGGAGTTGGACTGCACCGAGCCGTCGGGCATGAAGGTCTGGCCCATGTCCGCTTCGTCGTCCGGATCGGCGTCCATCTGGGGGGCATCGTCGGCCTGCGGGGCCCCGTTGACCTGGCCGCCGGCCAGCGGCATCGCGGTGGCCTGCGTCGGCGGCGTCGCATTAAGGCCCTGGGGCGCGAATGCCGCCTCGTGTGCCGACGGGGCCTGTGTGGTGGACGCCGGCTGGGCCACATGTGGGGAAGTCGAGACGGCCGCGCCCTGTCCATTGACCTGACCGTTCGCCTGCGCTTGCGTGGCGGCCTGGGCCTGCTGTGCCGGCTGTGCGTGCGCCGCCTGCCCAGCCTGCCCGGCCTGCGCCGGTCGGTGGCCAGCCTGCCCGGCGTTGTTCGGGCTTTGCGCCGAATGGACCGGCCGCGCCAGCGCCGCCTGATTCATTCCGATGCCGTCGATCATGAGGTGCTCCCGGTTTTCGTTGCACCCGGCACCCAAGCAGCGACCATGCCAGAACACTGGTGTTTTCCGTGAAGGGCGCCATGAGGCGCTCCCCGGGCGCCCGCCCCATGTCGCTGCCTTGTCCGGTGCGGCAAGCACGATCCGCCCGCCAGCAAGGGTGTTCCGGTCAAACCGGCCCTATTCGCAACCGATATCCTCGTGCCAGAGGTCCGGGTGTCGTTCGATAAACGCGGCCATCAGCTCCTGGCAGGCGGCGTCCTGCAACACATCGACCTGCACGCCGTGCGAACGCAGCCAGTCCTCCTCTCCCATGAAGGTGGCGTTTTCCCCGACCACCACACGCGGGATGCCGTACAGCACGATCGCCCCGCTGCACATCGCACAGGGCGAGAGCGTCGTGTAGAGCGTGCACTCGCGGTAGATGCTCGCCGCCTGGCGTCCGGCGTTCTCCAGGGCATCCATCTCGGCATGCAGGATGGCGCTGCCGTTTTGCACCCGCCGATTGTGTCCGCGGCCGACGATGCGCCCGCCGTGCTCGATGACCGAACCGATCGGGATACCCCCTTCATCCCAGCCGGTTCGTGCCTCGTCCAGGGCTGCTTCCAGAAAAGGATTCATGACATTCGTCCGGGTTTGTTCGAGAACTGATTGTGTAGACTCATGGACTGAGGTGCGAATTCGGCGCCAACCACCCTCCCCTTGACGGGCTCGATACGAGAGACTTTCCATGCGCCGCCGCATCATCGGCATCCCTGTCGGTATCCTCCTGGGCGTCGCGCTCGCCTTCGTGCTGGCAAACGTTGCCCTGTTCAACCTCCTCCCGAAACCCGACCGAGTGAAGGCCCCGGTGGCCATCGACTACGGCACCTCGGACAGTGCATTTCGCCGCGGAATGGGGCTCACGCTGCAGCAGCCGATTGTCTCCGGCAACGCGCTGGAGCTGCTGCGCGACGGCGAGGCCATCTACGACGCCAAGATCGAGGCCATCGAAGGCGCTGAACAGACGGTTACCTTCGAGGTATACGAGTTCTGGGGCGAGCAGGCCGCCCGCTTCGCCGAGGCCTTCGCACGCGCGGCGGAGCGCGGGGTCAAGGTTCATGTGGTGATCGACTACGTGGGCTCCGTGCTCGCGGATCAGGAAAAGTTCGACCGCATGACCGAAGCCGGCGCGGAAGTCGTGCGCTGGCGCGAGCCCTCCTGGTATCAGATGTCACGTTTCAACCACCGTACGCATCGAAAAATTCTGGTGGTGGACGGCAGAACCGGATTCATCGGCGGCGCGAACATCGCGGACACCTGGGTGCCCGCCGAGGACCACGAGCCCTACCGCGACAACCACTTCCGTGTCACCGGGCCCGTTGTGGGCAACTTGCAGGCGGCATTCATGGAGACCTGGCTGGATGCCAAAGGCGAACTGAAGCTGGGCGATGCGTATTACCCGGAACTCGAGGACGAAGGTGAGCTGGATGCGCAGGTCGTCAACAGCGCCCCGCGCGAGGGCCGTCATCGCATTCGCAAGATGTCCCTGCATGCCCTGGCAGCAGCCGAGGACCAGGTGACCATTGCGACGGCGTACTTCTATCCCGACCCGGACTTTCTCGATGCGCTGACCGACGCGGCCGACCGCGGCGTTCGAATCCGCGTGCTCATGCCGGGCGACAGCATCAACCACGGTTTCGTACGACATGCCTCCGTGAATCGCTGGAGGCCCATGCTGGAGGCCGGGGTCGAGCTGCACGAATACCACCCGCGGATGTATCACTCCAAGCTGATGAGCGTGGACGACCGCTGGGCCAGCATCGGCTCGGCCAATCTGCACAACCGCTCATTCCGCCTGAACGACGAAACCAATCTGAACATCTATGACGAAGACTTCGCCCGCTCGATCCGGGAACTGATCGAGGAAGACAAGGCCGAGGCCGAGCGGATGACGATCGAGGCCTGGGAAAACCGGCCCTGGAAATACCGCATCTACGGCTGGATCGCGCGCATCATCGGGCCGTACATGTAGCGGCCCCGAGCCGGAGCCGGCCTTTTCAGTTGGCGACGGGCCGGGCGCCACCCTCGGCATCGATCTCCACTACCAGCATGTCGCCCGCGCCGATGCTGCGACCGGACAGTTCCATGATGTTCGCACGATGCGTGACATACACCGCCGGCCCCGCATCGCGCGCAAATGCCTCCGCAAGATGCTGGTGCCAGGCACGCATGCGGCGCTCCTGGTCGGGTTCATTGGTGCGGAAGATCGAGCCCAGCGCATCGAGGATCTCCGGCTCGCCGAAGCCCAGCAGGCGCGCCGTATCCGCATTGCGGCACCACGGGCCGGCAAATACGCGGATCTCGGCCAGTCCGGCGGCGCGCAGACGTTCACCAAGCTCGCGCGCCTGGTCACGGCCCAACTCGGAGAGGTTGCGCTGGGTTGTGCAGTCCTCGAGATCGAAACCCGGAGGGTCCCCGATACCTGGCGCCGCGGCATGCCGCATTAACAGGATCCGGTGGGGCTCCTGCAACTGAGCAACAATGACGTGCTCCGCAGCCAGTTCGTCCGCCCAAACCGGTGTGCCAAACAGACACCCCACTACCAGGGCCAACCCAAGCAGCAGCCGTTTCACAGTTCCGATTTCCTCCGCTACACCACCGCGCGACTCCACCATGCAGAGCCATCACCGCCGCCGGACTAATCGGGGCGGCAGAGCCCGTCACCACAGCGCGACCGCCAGCGTCGACGCGCAAACCCGTTATAGACCCGATCCATCAGGCGCACCACGTGCGGCACGCGCGACAGCACCCGCCCCAGCAAGCGGTAGTACGGCAAATGCCGCCAGACGACGACAAACGCCCAGGCCCCACTGTGGATCTGTCCCTGGGCGTCGACCACATGCATACGCCGCATCGCCGCATCCCAGTCGATGCGCCACGCCTTCAAGGGTGCCGCGTCGGCGTGGATATCCTGCCAGTCCACGCGACCGGCCTTGTCCAGCCGCCGGTAGTGGCCGATCTCGCGCCGACAAAGTGGGCAGCCGCCATCGAAAAAGACGATGGGGCGCCGCCCGGATAACGAATGGTCAGGCATGGCCGACCGGGCCCAGGTATTGATATTCGGCCTCCGGCAGCGAGCCCAACGCACGTTCTACCACGTCGCGCGCCAGATCGCGGGTCATCTCCGGATGTGCCGGGATCATGTCGGTGCGCACGGCGAGCGCCATTGCCAGCGCCTGCAGCACATCTCCATTGCAGGTGTCGCCCAGCAGTGCAATCTCGTGATCCAGGGTCTCGACCAGCCGGTCCAGCAACTGCTGGACACGCACGGCGGACCCGGTCTCGGGATGCAAACGAAACTCGAAGGAAACGGCCTCTCCACTGGGGGTGGTATACCGATAGGGCATCACGTCCATGGGTCTCTCCTTCTTGTTCGTGTGGATCGGATGGTATCGCCAGGCCGAACGGCGGCTTAGGCTTACGTGGTTGGGCCACGCATGACGGAAACAGTTCAACCAGGAACGAGTTTCCCCGTCGGTCAAGATGGGGTCTGCATCGTTACTGGGCTTTACCGTATCAGACCACACTGACGGGATACTCGATCGAACCGCGAGTCGCGGTATTCTTGACCTCGATGAATATGGGACTGCACTTACACGCAGGGTGGCACTGATGGCCCGTCGACGACGCGGACCGATTACCCGTCTGCTACGCGCACTGACCTGGCTGCTGGCCGGGACGCTCACACTCGCGGTCACATTCGCGCTCGGCCTGATCGTGCTGTTCGCCAAGGTCAACCCGCCCTATGGCATGGCCATGGTCGTCGCCACGGACTGGCAGACCGCATCCCGCCTACGGCCGGAATGGCAGCGCCTGGACGACCTTCCGCGTCACCTGATGCTGGCCGTGATCGCAGCGGAAGACCAGCACTTTCCGGTACATCGCGGCTTTGACTGGGGCTCCATGCGCCAGGCGGTAGACGACCACATGCTGCACGGCCAACGCCTGCGCGGGGCCAGCACCATCAGCCAGCAAACGGCCAAAAACCTGTTCCTGTGGCACAAGCGCTCCTGGGTCCGCAAAACGCTGGAGGCCGGATTCACGGCCGGTATGGAAACCATCTGGCCCAAGCGCCGCATCTTCGAGGTCTACCTGAACCTGGCCGAGTGGGGTCCGGGCATCTACGGGATCGAGCACGCCGCCCAGCACTACTTTGGCGTATCCGCGCGCGAACTGGACCGCCACCAGTCCGCACGCCTGGCCGCGATCCTCCCCAGCCCGGGCAGCTACAACCCGGTCAACCCCGGCCCGCGCCTCAGCCAGCGGATCGCCTGGATCGAGCGCCAGATGAACCAGCTGGGCATCGCCTGGCTGGACCCCATGCTGCTGGAATAGCCCCTGCGCTCGCTCCACGGGCGTGAAAATGCCCTGGTGTTTCCCTAGACTACGTTCCTCCGCTGTCGCACGGATGCTCGCACTGGCGTCCTCCTGGCGACCCGCGAACCCCGTCCAAACCCGAGGTCCGCCCGTGTCCCCCAGCCGCTTTTTGCGTCGCCCCTTCTTCCTCCTCCTCACCCTCTTCTCGCTGTTGCTGCTCATGCCCCTGGGGACCGTTCAGGCCCAGGGGGGTGGCGATGGAGGTGATCTGCATGACGCGCTGATCGAGGCACTGGAGAACGAAGAGGCACGCGAACGCCTGCTCGAGACACTGCGGGCCGAACGTACCGGGGACGACGAGAGTACGGCAGACGATGAGGCGGCGGTCGACACCGACGAACTCACGTCGATCCCGCGCCAGATCGCCCAGTTCACCCAATCGCTGGCCGAAGGCACAGTGCAGGAGATTCGGGCCCTGAACGAGATCGCCGTGGATATTGGCGACAAGCTGAGCTCGATCGACCCGGTGGTATTCGGCGCGGGGGTGCTGGACCTGGCGATCCTGATTGTCCTGACGATCGCCGCCTTCCTGATCCTGCGGCGTCTTGGCAGCCCGATGTTTGCGGCGCTGGATCGCTGGGTGATCAACTCGCCGGAGCAGTACCACCTGCTGCGCGCACTCCCCGCCGTACTCCTGGCCGCACTGATCGATTTCCTGATCGTGATCCTGGCCTGGGTCGGGGGTTATGGCCTCGCGCTCTTTGTGCTCGGCGAGTCCGGAGAGATGCTGACGCGGCACTCGCTGTTCCTCAACGCCTTCCTGCTGATCGAGGTCACCAAGGCGGCCCTGCGCCTGATCTTCGCCACGCGCTACCGGGGCCTGCGGCTGCTGCCCATGGCCGGCGACGAGGCCGCCTACTGGAATGCCTGGCTGGCACGCCTGGTCACGTACATCGGCTACGGCCTGCTGCTGCTGGTGCCGCTGGCCAACAATCATCTCTCCAGCGAGGCCGGGCGCTCGCTGGGGCTGCTGGTCATGCTGACCGCTTTCCTCTACGCGGCGGTCATCATCCTGCAGAACCGCCAGCGCGTGCATGACCGCCTGATCCTGGTCGCCAATCGTGCCGGATTCGCCTTCACGCGCATGACGCTGACCTTCCTGGCGAACGCCTGGCACTGGATCGCGCTGATCTACTTCCTGACCCTGGCAATCGTCAGCATCACCCGCCCGGAAGATGCCCTGCCCTTCATGGCCAAGGCCACCGGACAGACGGTACTGGCCGCATTCATCGGGGTCTTTGTCGCCAACGTGCTCAGCCAGATCATCGGCCGCGAGATCCGGGTTCCGGACGAGACTCGCATGAAGTTCCCGATGCTCGAGGCACGCCTGAACTCGTACATCCCCAAGGCGCTGAAGACGATGCGCCTGGTGATCCTGCTCATCGTGCTGGCAGTGATCGCAGATGCCTGGGGCGCGTTCAATCTCGGCGCCTGGATTGCCTCCGATACGGGCATGTACGTGCTCGGCACTGCGATCTCGGTCGCCCTGATCCTGATCGGTGCCCTGGCCATCTGGCTCGTGTTCGCCAGCTGGATCGAACACCGCCTGAGCCCGAATACCGGCGAGGGCGAGCCCGGGGCGCGCGAGAAGACCCTGCTGACCCTGTTCCGCAATGCGGTCGCCGTCGTGCTGGCCGTGATGACCGCCATGATCGTGCTGGCCGAGATTGGCGTGAATATCGGCCCGCTGCTGGCCGGCGCCGGCGTGCTCGGCCTGGCGGTTGGCTTCGGCGCACAAAAGCTGGTGCAGGACATCATCACCGGGGTGTTCATCCAGCTGGAGAAAGCCATCAACACCGGGGACGTGGTCACGGTGGCCGGCATGACCGGCGTGGTCGAGAAGCTCACGATCCGTTCCATGGGCCTGCGTGACCTGTCCGGCACCTATCACCTGATCCCGTTCTCGTCGGTGGATGCCGTCTCCAACTACATGCGCGAGTATGGCTATCACGTGGGCGAGTACGGCGTGGCCTATCGCGAGGACATCGACGAAGTGATCGTGCGCCTGCGCGAGGCCTTCGAGGAACTCAAGGAAGATCCGGACCAGGGTCCGAACATCCTCGACGAGATGGAGGTACACGGCGTGACTGCGCTGGCCGACAGCTCGGTCAACGTGCGCATCCGCATCAAGGCGCTGCCCGGTACGCAGTTTGGCCTGGGCCGCGCGTTCAACCGCCTGGTGAAGAAGCACTTCGACGCCGCCGGTATCGAGATCCCGTTCCCGCATCAGACCATCTACTTCGGTCAGGAAAAGGACGGCAGCGCTCCGCCCGCGCACCTGCGTCTCAGCCAGGAGCAGGGTGAAGACACCGACGACGGTCGCGACTACTCGAAAGACCAGCGGGCCCGCCCCAATCCGAAGCACAAGGGCGATTACGACGAGGCCGAGGACTGAGCGAGACAGGGCCGGTGTACGGATTCACGCGGACGACTTCCCCCGAAGGGGAAGTCGCGCCATGATGAAGGCATGCGACTGCTGATTCTGCTCGCACCGCTCGTGCTGCTTCTGGCCTGGGCACCGAGCTGGTGGGTACGCCAGACGATGAGGAAGTACAGCCAGCCGGAGGACCGCTACGACGGGACCGGCGCCGAGCTTGCGCGTGACCTTCTGGATCGCCATGGCCTGCATCACGTGCGCGTCGAATCCACCCGCGATGGCGACCACTACGATCCCTTCGATCGCGCGGTGCGGCTGTCGGAGGACAACCACGACGGTCGCTCGCTCACCGCGATCACGGTGGCTGCGCACGAGGTCGGGCACGCGGTGCAGCACGCTCAGGACTACCCGCCCCTGCGCATGCGCAGCAACCTGGTCTGCCTGTCTCGCTACGGACAGCAGATCGGGGCCTGGCTAATGGTCGCGATCCCCATCATCACGCTGATCGCCCGGCATCCGGCACCGGGCATCCTGTTCTTCCTGGCCGGGATTCTGTCGATGGGGATCGCCGCGCTGGTGCACTTCGTCACCCTGCCCACCGAGTTCGACGCGAGCTTTCGCCGCGCCCTGCCGATGCTGCGCCGGGGCAATTACCTGCACCCGCCGGACTATCCCCATGCCCAGCGCATCCTGAAGGCCGCGGCCTACACCTACGTCGCCCAGTCCCTGATGAGCCTGTTGAACATCGCGTCCTGGTTCCGCTTCCTGCGGCGGTAGCGCATGGACCGCTGCCCGCTGTGTACCGCACCTCTGCGCCCGTTCTTCAGCCGCGGGGTGCGCGACCCTTCGCCCGGGGACTACCAGCGCTGCAGGGGCTGCTCGCTGATTGTCCTGAAGCACCGTTACTGGCCCACCCTCGCATTCGAGCGCGAGTACTACCAGACACACGAAAACCGGCCGGACGACCCCGGGTATCGGCGGTTTCTGGGCCGCCTGCTTGCACCGCTGGAGGCGCACTGCCCGCCACCGGCGCAGGGCGTGGACTGGGGCTGCGGCCCCCATCCGGTACTGGCGGACATGCTGTGTGCGCGCGGCTACTCCATGCAGACCCATGACCCCGTATTCGCACCTGACCGTCCCGAAGCCCGTGCATGCTTCGATCTCGTCACCTGTACCGAGGTTCTCGAGCACCTGCATGACCCGATCGCCATCCTTGGCGAGATGGCCACCCTTCTGCGCCCCGGCGGCACGATTGCGATCATGACCGGCTGGCCGCCCCCCGCGGCGGCCTTTCATCGCTGGCACTATCGCCGCGACCCTACCCACGTGGCCTTCTACGGGCCCGACACCCTGCGCTGGATCGCCGCGCATCTTGGCTGGGCGATCCACCTGCCGGCACCGGACATTGCGCTTTTTCGCATCCCGGAGCCCCAGGGAAACGAAAAACGAGAAGCCTGCAACGAAATCCAGGGTGCCCCGGAAACCTCGGCTCGCGCCTGTTAAGCTGTTGTTAAGTCGCCACGCACTAAGCTTCCCACCGTACTTTCACGAGGAGAGTTGTTATGACGAACCGTTCCCGGCCTCTCGCCGGTTTGATTGCCGCCGCCGCGCTTGCGCTCGCCAGTCCGCTGGTGATGGCCCAGGGCATGGGTCAGGAAGGCATGGGCCAGCAGGGGCAGCAGGAAGGCGGGGCCAACCCGCAAATGGAAATGCAGCAGCTGCAGCAGACCCTGGCCGAGACCCAGCAGCAGGCGATCGAGAACAACCCTGATCTGGAGCGCAAGGGCGAAGAGCTTGAGAACCTGGTGCTCGACAAGATGGAAGAGGCCGGTTACCAGCCCCGCCAGGATCTTGAAACCCTCGAAGGCGCCGAAGAACGCCTGCGCGACCCGGACCTGAGTGCCGAAGAGCGCCAGCAGGTAATCCAGTCCGAAGAGGTCCAGCAGGCGCAGATGAACCTGCAGGAGGCCCAGCAGGCCGTCGCGCAGGACGAGGAGGTCATCTCCGCTCAGGAATCGCTGCGCGAGGACCTGATGGCCGCGATGCGCGAAGAGAATCCGGACATCGATGACATCATCGCGCGTCTGGAAACCCTGCAGCAGGAAATGCAACAGGGCGGAAGCCCGGGCATGGCACCCCCGCAGTAAGCCACGCTGAAGCATACGCTGGAAGGCCCCGGTCGCCGCTGGTGACCGGGGCTTTTTTGTGCAGGGTTGGGCGCTCCAGCGAGTGCGATATATACCCTAAAGGCTATATATCGTATTGAATGCCTTTGATAGAAGAAAATAAGCCGACCTTCTATAATCTTCCCTCCCCTGACTGCGCCCGGCCCAACCCCGGGCCAGAGATGGCTGCCAATCACGTGACGACGGCCCTGGCAGCCATACAGCCCGGGTGCGCCAGGCACGCGGGATCGCTCGACTAGCCGTCGTCTTCGTCACGAACAGGCCAAGCGAGTACCGCCATGAATTCGATCCTGCTGCGCATCTTTCCGTTCCTGAGCTGGCGTCCCACCAAGGAAACGCTCAACGCGGATCTGATTGCGGGGATCTCGGTGGCCCTGGTCCTGATCCCGCAATCCATGGCCTATGCGCAACTGGCCGGTCTGCCTCCGGTGTACGGGCTCTATGCCTCGCTGCTGCCGGTGATGGTGGCCGCGCTGTGGGGTTCCTCGAATCAGCTCGCCACCGGCCCGGTGGCAGTGGTATCCCTGCTCACGGCATCGGCCCTGGTGCCGCTGGCGGCCGAGGGCTCATCCGAATTCATCATGCTGGCGATTGCGCTCGCCCTGATCGTGGGCGTAATCCAGCTGGTCATGGGCCTGTTCAAGCTGGGCGCGCTGGTCAGCTTCATCTCGCACCCGGTGATCGTCGGCTTTACCAACGCCGCCGCGATCATCATCGGGCTGTCCCAGATCAACAAGCTGCTGGGGGTACCGATCGACACCTCCGGCCACTTCCTTCTGGGTCTTTGGGGTGTCGTGCTGGAGCTGGGGCACACCCATTGGCCCACCCTCGCCTTCGGCCTGGGCGCGATCGCGCTGATGGTCGGCATGAAACGCGTCGCCCCGAAGATTCCGGGCGTGCTGGTCGCGGTGGTTGTCACCATCCTGGTCTCCTGGCTGATCGGGTACGAGCGCAAGGCCGACACGACGCTCGCACAAATTGCGCCTGGCGAGCTGGTCGAACTCGCCCAGCAGATCGAGGAGAAGCAGGGACAGGCGGCCAATCTGGATGACCGCGTGCGCGAACTGGAACTCGAGATTCAGGAGGCGGCCCGTGGCGATGCACCGGCCCTGCGCTTCGAGCAGGAGCAGGCCGCACTGCAGCGCGATGAACTGCGCGCCGAGCTCGCCCCACTGCGCGACGAGTTGCGCAACACAACGTTGCGCCGACTCCCGGCGACGGACGACGAACCCGAGCGCTTCATCGCCGATGACCACATGACGGATGCCGAACGCGAACGCGCCGAGCGCACCTCGTGGCGGATCGAGCAAGTGGACGGCGATGAGGTCTCGCTCAATGGTGGCGGCGCTGTCGTGGGCAACGTACCCCAGGGTCTGCCGTCAATCTCCGCACCAGAGATCACCTTCGGAACGATCACCACGCTCCTGACCACGGCCTTCGTGATCGCGCTGGTCGGCTTTACCGAGGCCATTGCGATCGCCAAAGCCATGGCCGCGCGCACCGGCCAGCGTCTGGACCCGAACAAGGAGCTGATGGGACAGGGCCTGGCCAACATCGCCGGCGGCTTTACACAGGGCTACCCCGTCAGCGGTTCGTTCTCGCGCTCGGCGGTCAACCTCAATTCGGGTGCTCGCACCGGCCTGGCCTCGGTATTTACAGCCGTGCTTATCGGGATCGCATTGCTCTTCCTGACGCCCCTGATCTACCACCTGCCGCAATCGGTACTGGCGGCGATCATCATGATGGCCGTGGTCGGGCTGATTAACTTCAAGGCAATCAAGCACGCCTGGGTGGCCAACAAGCATGACGGGGCGGCCGCGGTGGTCACCTTCATCGCCACCCTGGCGATGGCCCCGAATCTCGACTACGGCATCTTGATGGGTGCCGGTCTGGCCATCGTGCTGTACCTGTACCGCACCATGCAACCGCGCGTATGCGAACTGGCCCGCTACGACGACGGGACGCTTCGCGAGGCCCAGCGCTACGGGCTGGAGACCAACGAGAAGGTCGGCCTGATGCGCTTCGACGGCTCGCTGTACTTCGCCAACGTCCCCTACTTCGAGGACGCGGTACTGGACCTGGTCGCGCGCCACCCACAGGCCAAGTATCTGATCGTGGTGGGCAAGGGCATCAACGAGATCGACGCCTCCGGCGAGGAAGTGATCCACCAGCTGGTGCACCGCCTGAAGGCGCGCGGCATCACCCTGGTCTTCGCCGGCGTGAAGGCACAGGTCCTGGAGGTGATACAGCGCACCGGGCTCGAGGACATTATCGGCAAGGACAACATCTTCAAGTCCACCGACCACGCGGTTAAGGAGATCTCCGAACGCGTGGGTGAGCCAATCAAGTGATCGCGAAAGCCCACGCCACGGACGGCGAAAAGGGCTGCACCCACCGGCGTCAATCGCTACACTGAGCAGGTTACGAACCCAAGAGGAGTTGACCCGTGTCCCGAGACCAGATCGTTCGCTCGAGTCGCAATCCGTCCAGCACCGGTTCCATCAGCGAGACCATCTCGACCAACAAGGTCATCCGCCAGACCTACATGCTGCTGTCGGTGACGCTGGCATTCAGCGCCGTGATGGCCTTCGTGGCGATGGCTGTGGGCGCCCCGGCGGTGCACTGGCTGGTCCTGCTGGCGGTCCTGATTGGCGGCCCGTTCGCCATCCATGCCGCTCGCAATTCCGCGCTCGGACTGGTGCTGACCTTCGCCTTCACCGGCGTGCTGGGCTTCTTCCTCGGCCCGATCCTGAGCATGTACCTGGGCCTGCCCAACGGGCCGCAGATCGTCGGCAATGCCTTTACTGCCACGGCGGTCGCCTTTGTCGCGCTGTCCGGCTATGCCCTGGCCACCAAGAAGGACTTCAGCTTCCTGGGTGGCTTCCTGGTGGTCGGCCTGATCGTCGCCCTGCTGGCGATCGTCGCGAACATCTTCCTGGCGATCCCGGCGCTGTCGCTGACCATCTCGGCGGCCGTGGTGCTGCTGCTGTCGGCGGCGATCCTGTTCGACACCAGCCGCATGATCCACGACCCGGAGGCCAACTACATCATGATGACGGTCTCGCTGTACGCGAACCTCTATGTGATGTTCCTCCACCTGCTGAACCTGTTCCACGCCTTCATGGGCGACAACTAACAGTCGCAGGCCGACAGGCAAGCGATTCGGGCCCCGCGATGCGGGGCCCTTTTGTTGGGAAACACTGATCAATGTACACGCTCGCGTTGGTACCCCAGGTTTTCCGCGGCAAGCCGCATCGTGCAGTCGGTAGTGGTCCTATCCGCAAGCGTCGCAACACCGTTTCACCTGGTAAACGCCATGACTGAACTGCGACACGGGGTATTTCTCGACCTGTCCACGGTGGATCGCGACGACCTGGACCTCACCCCCCTGCGCGAGGCCCTTCCCGAGTGGGACCTGCACCCGCGCACGGACCCCGACGAGATCGCCGCCCGCGTCGCCAGTGCCGAGGTTGTGGTCACCAACAAGGTGGTGCTCGACGAGTCGCTGCTGGCCACGGCCGCAAACCTGCGGCTGGTCTGTGCCGCGGCCACCGGCACCAACAATATCGATGTCGCCGCCGCGAACCGGGCGGGCATCACCGTCAGCAATGCCCGCGACTATGCGACAGACTCCGTGGTACAGCATGTCTTTGCCCTGCTGCTGACGCTGGTCACGCGGCTGGACGACTACCGCGCCGATATTCGCGCCGGCCACTGGAGCGCCTCCGATCAGTTCTGCCTGCTGGATCACCCGATCCAGACCCTGGCGGGCATGCGCCTGGGCATCATTGGCCATGGCGTACTGGGCCAGGCCACGGCACGCGTCGCACGGGCCTTCGGCATGCAGGTTCAGGTGGCCGCAAGCCTGCGCAAGGCGGTACCCTCGCCTGCGGATGACCCGGATCGAATCCCGCTGCCCGAGCTCCTGGCGACCAGCGACGTGGTCAGCCTGCATTGCCCGTTGTCCCCCGAAACCCGCCACCTGATCGACGACAACGCGCTGCGGCAGATGCCTCCGGGGGCGATCCTGCTCAACACCGCCCGTGGCGGCCTGGTCGATCCCGAGGCCCTCGCGCGGCATTTGCGAGCAGGCCACCTGGGCGGTGCCGGCATCGACGTCCTGGAGCCCGAGCCCCCACCCGCGGACCACCCCCTGCTGGCAGCGGACATCCCGAACCTTGTGCTGACGCCACATACGGCCTGGGCGGCCCGCAGTGCCCGTCAGCACGTGATCGAGGAGGTAGCAGCCAACATCCGCTCTTTCGCCCAGGGACAGCCCCGCCATGCCGTCAGCTGACCCATCCCGCACCGACCACGAACTGATCGCGCGGATCGAGGCGCTGGAAGTTCGCCTGGCGCATCAGGAATACACCCAGGAAGAGCAGGCCCGCGTCCAGCACGAGCTCCAGCAGGACAACCAGGAACTGCGCCGCCAGCTCCAGTGGCTCCGCGACCGGTTGCGGGAACTCGAGGACCAGGGTGGCGGCCCCGGAGACGGCAACGAGCCGCCTCCTCCGCACTACTGACCGTGACCCTTCAAGTCCGCGCAGAACCCGGGCAGGAGGCCCGAGGCCGGGAGATCGACCACTACCTGCAAGGCCACGGCTATCGTCACCTGGGCGAGGCGCCCCTGGTACTGGAGGTCGGCGCGGACGGGCTGTCGCTGATCCGCGAGGAGGGTCGACGCGAACTGCGTCTGCATCTGGACTTTGCCACCGGCCGTCAGGGGTATCGTCTGGCCCATAGCGGGCATCAGCGAGAGGGCCTGATCCGGGCCTTGGGCAACATCCCGCGAGACAGCCATGTGGTGGACGCCACCGCCGGCCTGGGGCGCGATACGCTGCTGCTGGCCGCGCACGGCTTCCGCGTGGATGCCTGGGAACGCCACCCGGTCGTCTACCTGCTGCTGGCGGATGCCCTGCAGCGCGCCGCCCATGACGAGGCGCTGGCCCCGATTGTCGAGCGCATCACGCTGCACGCGGGCCTGGCCACGCCAGCGACCCTGGGCACACCGCCCGTCGCCGCCGTGTTCGATCCCATGTTTCCGGAGCGGGCCAAGCGCGCCGCGGTCAAGAAGGACATGCAGCTGACCCAGGCCCTGATGGAGGGCGCCCCGGACCCCGACCCGGAAACCACGCTGCAGCGTCTGCGCGAGGCGGCCACGCGGCGGGTCGTCGTCAAGCGGCCCCTGCATGCCCCTGCCCTGGGTCCCGACACGCCCCAGGGCAGCGTCCGGGGCAAGAGCGTACGCTTCGACGTCTACGCACCCGCTGCGCAATCCTGAATCCGACCCGCGGGACCCACGCCCGCCTCACCGGTCACGAACCACCCAGAATCAGCCTGTCGTCTCCGGAGAAACGGTACTCGGGGATCGGCAGATTGCGCCGGGCGTCCTGCCCGTCATACACCCGTCCGGCGGCGTCATAGCGGCCCCCACGGCAGCGATCGACGAACCCGCCGGACCAGTCGTCCGCCGCGTCCGGGCGCACCAGATCCAGCTCGCAGCCGAGATCGGTGCTCTCGCCGATCACGACCAGCCACTCCGGCCGCAGACTGCGCAGCGGCAGTTCCAGCCCGTCTGGCTGCTGGCCCCGGCGGGCGCGCGGATCGACCAGCTCGTCATCTTCACCCAGCGCCTGTTGGAGGGCCGGGTCACGGTGCAGCACCAGGATGCGCCGCCCCTCCCAGTCCAGCCGCTTGAGCTGGCCGGGAGCGATCGTATCCAGCTCCACGACGCGGCGCTCGGTCTCCCCGCCCCCCAGCATGGACAGGGCGTAGCTCGCAAGGACACCGGCGAACATCACCACCCCGCCCAGCACCATCAGCTTCATCAGGACGCGGATCCGTATTCGATTCAGGCTTTCGCCCGCGGGCTGCATCGTGAGTACCCCGGTCTGTAAAGAATGTGCTTTGCGCCTGGCCGGCGTGCCTCTACACTACGCGCATGACTACAGCCAGACGCTCCGGACGCCGCCACTACATCGGCATCCACAATGACTTGTACGGCGGCATGACGCCGGTCGGCAATATTATCCGCGATGCCTGGGTCTTCGGCTTCCTGCCGGAGACCGAGACCTGCGAGGGGTGGGACCTCGGGCGCATCCAGCAGCTCCACGACCAGGTCAACGCCGAGTGGGACAAGTACGACCTGCGCATCGCCAACCTCCCGCCCGAGCTTCGCGAGCGCCACACGCGCATCCACGATGCAGCGATCGAGCGTGCCCGCGAGCACGGCTGGATCCCCGGGAAGGACTACGACAGCGAGATGGGCGACGACGCCTAGCCCTAGGGAAACACTGATGCCAGGTACGGAGACCGAGCCGATGATCCGCGCCCTAGTCGTGATCGGGGCCCTGCTCGCCGCCATCGCGGTGGTGCTCGGTGCCTTCGGCGCACATGCCCTGCAAGAACGATTGTCCGAGCGCGCGCTGGCCACCTGGGACACCGGCGTCCAGTATCACTTCATCCATGCCCTCGCCCTGTTGCTACTGGCAGCGCTGTGGTCGCACCTGGCCAGCGGCTGGGCCACCGCCAGCGCCGTCGCCTTCGTGCTTGGCATCCTGCTCTTTGCCGGCAGCCTGTATGCCCTGGCACTGGGCGCCCCGCGCGTACTGGGAGCCATCGCACCTCTGGGCGGCACCGCCTTCATCCTCGGCTGGCTGAGCCTGGCGCTCGCCGCCTGGCGGGCGTAGCAAGACATTTGCAAACCCGGACAAAGCCAGACTTGGCTTTTCTCAGCGCATCCAACATTTATACTGCCTGCGCCACAAGCATTGACTGAACCGAGAGACCCATGAGCCAGCCCTCCTTCGCCGTATTCGCCGAACAGACCCTCGACGAGATCTACAACCGCCTGAGCGACCAGGACGGTCTCGACGACCTGGACATCGACCTGATCGACGGTGTCCTGACCCTCGAATTCGAGGACGGGGCGCAGATGATCCTGAACCGCCAGGAGGCTGCGCAGCAGATCTGGCTGTCCTCGCCCGAGGGCCCGGCTCACTTCGGCTACAACGAGGACGAAGATGCCTGGCTGGATGACCGTAACGGGGACGACCTGCACGAGACCGTGGCCCGCGTGATCGGGCAGAAGCTGGGCGTACGCGTCGAGCTCTAGGGAGACGCTGATTGAATCGCACGTCCGCGCTCGAGTCGCTTTTGCGTGCGAACAAGGCGCGGTGACTGCCGTGCAGTCATTCTGCACAAAGGAGCCGCAACGCCGTTCCCGCGCCCGTTTTTGATCAACAACGGGCGGCCGAGCCCCTGCTTTCAATAGCTTGTGGGGTTGGTGCCCCCTGTTCCCCGATCCTGCGTTGCGCCCCGCATTCATCAAAAACGGGCGGGTAGAACCACTACCCGCTACACGACGCGCCTTGTCTCGGAAAACAGGGGGCACCAACGCGGACGTGCGATTAAACCAGCGTCTCCCTAGTCTCGGCCCGACCGGCCGTCTTCACCCTCCTGCGACGACGCCTCCGGAGATCCCTCCTCATCCAGCGCCCGCAGGTGGGCCTCCAGCTCCGCCAGCACCGGATGCGGCCGGTCCTCTTCCAGCGCGTTGTCCAGTGCCCGGGTCGCTTCCAGCGCCTGGGGGTCCCCTCGCAGCGGCATGCGCGCGATCCCCAGCGCCAGCATGCGGAACTGGCGAAACACCAGGTAGCTGACGGTCGCGGTGATCAGCGCCGCCCACATCTGCTCCTGAAACCAAAGCCAGACGGCGATCCCGTAGCCGCTGAAGGTCAGCACAAAGATCCCCAGCGCGACACGATGAGCGCGGGCCACAATGGCCTCCAGCACATCGCGATTGCGCACGACGAAGTCACGTTCGAAATGCATGCAGTTCGGTCCTCGGCCGCCTAGGGAAACGCTGATTCATGTACACGCTCGCGCTCGAGTCGCTTTTGCGTGCGAACAAGGCGCGGTGACCGCCGTGCAGTCATTCTGCACAAGGGAACCGCAACGCCGGGCGCGCGCCCGTTGTCATCAAAAACGGGCGGCCGAGCCCCTTGGGGTTGGCACCCCCGGTTCCCCGATCCTGCGTTGCGGCCCTTGCCGGTAGAACCGCTACCGGCTGCGCACCGCGCCTTCTCTCGGAAAACCGGGGGTGCCAACGCGAGTGTGTACATGAATCAGCGTTTCCCTAACGGCTATGGTTGCTGGGCGCGCCAGCGTTCGAAGGTCGGATAGTCCTCATAGCCGCGCGTGAGCACATAGTCCATCACGTTGCGCAGCCGGTTCAGGTGCACGACCGAATCAATGCGGATGATCTCCTCGCCCGTCTCGTCGAAGAAGATCAGAGTCGGCGCCCAGTGCACGTCCAGTTCCGCCGCCCAGTCGCGCGGGTTGGTTCGTTGACCGTCCGGGGTCAGTACCGGCGTGTCACTGTCCTCGGCGTCCAGCTGGACGGCATCCATCAGGGCGATGCGGTCCAGCACCTCGTCTTCCTGCAACGGCTCGGTATGCAGGATATCGCAGGCATGGCAGGCCTCGCGCTCGAAGAACACCACCAGGGGCCGTTGCGCGGGGATCTTGCTGCGATCCAGCGCATAGGGCTCGTTGACAAAGAAGTCGCGCTCGTTGATGTCGTCCGTGTCGAACTTGGGCGGAGGGTCGGCGCGGTCGAGATAATCACGAAAACTCATTTCGCGGTCGTGACGCTCCGTCACGAAGTCGAGCAGCGCGCGGAATCGATACGGCGGGTAGTATCCCCGCATCTGGTGGATGCGTTCGCCGTCAGCATCATAGAAAGCAATTGAAGGGGTGAAGTTAAGCCGCTGTTCCGAGGCATATTCGCGTTCGAATTTGACCTCCCCGTCCAGCCCGGTCACCTCGCGGTCGCCGAGCACGTCGATCGCCACCACATCGAAGTTGTCCGACAGCTGCGCGCGAATGTCCTCTTTCTCGAAATTCACCTCGAACAGCTGTTCGCAGTACGGGCAGTCGTCCATCCCGTAGTACACGGCCAGCCCCTGCTTGCCGCGCTCCACGGCACGTTCCAGGTCCTCCGGCAGATCGAGAAAGCTCAGCTCGAACCAGTCCGGTGCGTGCAGGCCGATGATCCGCGGTGAATCGTCGAAATCGAAGCCCTCCTCGATCTCGGCCTGCGCCCACAGCGGCCAGCAAAGCAGCAGCACCAGCAGACTGACGAACGCAGTTGGCTTTCCGATTTGGCTCACATCCACCCCGCCTGAATCAACTTACTGTTCAGACGGCGGTTTCAGGACCGAGGTTCCACCGAGATAGGGACGCAGCCGCTCCGGGACCGTGATCGAGCCGTCGGCCTGCTGGTGATTCTCGAGCAGGGCGACCAGGGCACGACCCACCGCGACACCGGACCCGTTGATGGTATGCACCAGCTCGGGCTTGCTGCCTGCTTCCGGACGGAAGCGGGCCTGCATACGCCGCGCTTGGAAGGCCTCGAAATTGGAGCACGAGGAGATCTCGCGGTAGGCCTGCTGGCCCGGCAACCAGACCTCCAGGTCATAGGTGCGCGCGGCCGCAAAGCCCATGTCGCCGGTACTCAGCAGCATTACGCGATAGGGCAGCTCCAGTGCCTGCAGCACCGTCTCCGCGTGCCCGAGCAGCTCTTCCAGGGCCGCGCCGGACTGTTCCGGATGCACCACCTGCACCAGCTCCACCTTCTCGAACTGGTGCTGGCGGATCAGGCCGCGCACGTCACGCCCGTAGCTGCCCGCCTCCGAGCGGAAGCACGGGGTGTGGGCGGTCATCTTCAGCGGGAGCGCGCCGGCCTCGAGGATCTGCTCGCGCACCAGGTTGGTCAGCGTGACCTCGGCGGTCGGGATCAGCCGGAAACGCTGGTCGCAGTCCACCGAGAACAGGTCCTCATCGAACTTGGGCAGCTGGCCCGTCCCCTCCAGGGACTCCGGATTCGCCAGGTACGGGACATAGGTTTCCTGGTAGCCATGCTGCTGGGTGTGCAGGTCGAGCATGAACTGGGTCAACGCGCGGTGCAGACGCGCCATCTCGCCGCGCATCACCACGAAGCGGGAGCCGGCCACGCGTACCGCCGCCTCGAAATCCAGCCAGCCGCCGGGCAGGCCCAGGTCCACGTGGTCGCGGGGGGTGAAATCGAACTCGCGCGGGGTGCCCTCGCGGCGCACCTCGACGTTCGCCTCCTCGTCCTTGCCGACGGGCACGTCCTTCTGCGGCAGGTTCGGGATGCGCATCAGCAGCGCGTCCAGCTCCTGCTGCACGCCATGCAGGTCGGCCTCGCACTGCTTGAGTTCATCACCCAGACGACCGACCTCGGCCTTCAGGGGCTCGATATCCTCGCCCCGCGCCTTGGCCTGCCCGATCCCCTTGGAGCGGGTATTACGCTCGTTCTGGAGTTCCTGGGTACGAACCTGAAGGTCCTTGCGCCGCGCTTCCAGCGTCTCGAAGCGCTCGCGGTCGAGCTCGAAGCCGCGGCTGGCCAGGGCCGCCACGGTCGCGTCCAGGTCCTGGCGCAGACTGCGAATATCCAGCATGTCGGTAATCCGTTCACAAACGACCGGGAAGTCTACGGTCGCGGCCGCGCCCCGTCCATGGCCGGGCCGTCAGGCCCGTCCGGCCTCAGCCGCGTGACGCAGCGGCATTCCAGCGACGCCCCTGCACGCTACCCAGCCATACGCCCGCCAGCCACAGCACCAGGGATACGGACACATACAGCGCCGCACGTCCGGGATCGCCCGTCTCCAGCAACCACAGGCTCTCCAGGCTGAACACCGAAAACGTCGTAAAGCCCCCGCAGAAGCCGGCCAGGACAAACTGGCGGCTCACCGGATCGG
This sequence comes from Thioalkalivibrio sp. ALRh, assembly GCF_000381425.1. Taxonomy (NCBI): domain Bacteria; kingdom Pseudomonadati; phylum Pseudomonadota; class Gammaproteobacteria; order Chromatiales; family Ectothiorhodospiraceae; genus Thioalkalivibrio; species Thioalkalivibrio sp. ALRh. Next base: position 83,500 of record NZ_KB906519.1, on the reverse strand, counting down.
CGGGCCGGCAACCCTCCGGGGCACTGATCACGGCGTAAAGCCCAATCAGCCAGGAGCCGGCCACATTCACCGCCAGCGTGTCCCAGGGAAACCCGGTTCCCATCAGGTGCAGCCCGGTCCACGACAGGCCATAGCGCGCCATGCTGCCCAGCGCGGCCCCCAGGGCGACGAACGCGGACAGGCGCAGCGAGTAGCCCGTCATGCCGCACCACCCGCGACGCGGCCCAGCGCATGGCCGATATACACCAGCGCCAGCCCACCACCCAGTGTGAGCAGGACGTAGGCGATCGCCGGGCGCCAGCCGTCGCGTTCCGCGATACCCACCGTCTGAAGGCTGAACGAGGAGACCGTGGTGAAACTGCCGAGCACCCCCACCACCAGCAACAACCAGAGCCAGCGCGCTCCGAAGGGGTCCGCCACCAGCCCGATCGTCACGCCGATCAGCAGCGCGCCCGAGGCGTTCACGACCAGCGTCCCCCACGGGAAACGGCCTCCGGTGCGGTTATCAATCCACTGCGACAGCCAGAAGCGCGCCAGCCCTCCCAGCGCGCCCCCTGCCCCCACCAGCACAAGGCCCTCCCACCAGTCGATCATGACGGCATTGTCTGTGCCCGCAGTCGGCCTGTCGAGCATTTGCATTCGGCGCACCGATTCAGCGCCCTCCGCGGATCTGTTCAAATACAACTTGGCCATGCTTCGGCACACGCTAGTGCGCCTGTTCATCGACAAGCCCTGACACATCGCCTTTCCCGGCGCATGATTAGGACAACCGGAAGCAATGCACAGCCGCCATCCGTCAGGGATACACATGAGCGATCGCGAACCAGACCGCGACTGGCACAGCCGGGGCGTCGACCAGACCCTGGATGCCCTTGGCACCAACGCTGACGGCCTGGATAGCGAAACCGCCCACCAGCGGCTGGAAAAACACGGGTACAACCGGCTGCCCCAGCCGCCACGCCGTGGACCGCTGATGCGCTTTCTGGGGCAGTTTCACAACATACTGATCTACGTACTGATCGCCGCAGCCGTTGGCACAGCGCTCCTTGGTCACTGGCTGGATACTGGCGTAATCCTCGGGGTGGTGCTGATCAATGCCACCATCGGCCACATCCAGGAGGGCAAGGCCGAAAAGGCCCTCGAAGCCATCCGCGGGATGCTCTCGCCCCAGGCGCAAGTCCTGCGGGAGGGGCAACGCCGCAGCATCCCCGCCGAGAAGCTCGTCCCCGGCGATATCGTCTATCTGCAGGCCGGAGACCGAGTCCCGGCTGATCTGCGCTTGATCGGGGCGCACAATATGCGGGTCGACGAGGCCACGCTGACCGGCGAGTCGATCGCCAGCGACAAACAGACCGACCCCGTGGACAGCGACGCCGATCTTGGCGACCGTCAGTCCATGGCCTACTCCGGGACCCTGGTCGCCTTCGGCCAGGGGCGCGGCGTAGTGGTGGCCACGGGCGCCAATACCGAGATCGGCCGCATCTCCACCCTGCTTGGCGAAGTGGAGAGCGTCACCACTCCGCTGCTTCAGCAGATCGCCCAGTTTGGCCGCTGGTTGTCAGTCGCGATTGGCGTGCTGGCGGCACTCACCTTTGCATTCGGCTTCTGGGTGCGCGACTACGACCTGGTAGAGACCTTTCTCGCTGCAGCCAGCCTTGCCGTTGCGGCGATTCCCGAGGGACTGCCAGCGATCATGACCATCACCCTGGCGATCGGGGTTCAGCGGATGGCTGCCCGTCACGCGATCATCCGCCGCCTGCCGGCGGTCGAGACCCTGGGCTCGGTTACCACCATCTGCTCGGACAAGACCGGCACCCTCACCCGTAACGAGATGACGGTAAAGAGCATCATCACCACCCAGGCAGAGTACGAACTGGGCGGGGTGGGCTACGAGCCGCACGGCGGGGTCACCCGCGACGGCCAGGAGGCCGATCCGGAGACCGATCCCCTGCTGGCCGAGACCTTGCGCGGCATCCTGCTGTGCAACGACGCCGAGGTCTATCTCAAGGGCGACCAGTGGACCATGGAAGGCGACCCGACCGAAGGCGCCCTGATCACCGCGGCGATGAAGGGCGGGCTGGAGCCGAAGCTCGTGAACAAGGAATTTGTGCGCGACGACGTGATCCCGTTCGAATCATCCTACAAGTTCATGGCCACCCTGCACCACGATCATGAGGGGCACGCCTTCCTCTTCCTCAAGGGCGCGCCGGAACGCGTACTGGCGCTGTGCAGCCACCAGCGCACCGACGATGAGGATGAGCCGCTGGACACCGAACACTGGCAGCAGTGGATGGATGATGTCGCCTCCCGCGGTCAGCGCCTGCTCGCTCTCGCTACCAAACGCATGGAAAGGCACTGCCGAGAACTCGAGTTCGGCGACATCGAGAACGGAGGCCTCACCCTGGTTGCTGTCTGCGGAATCATCGACCCTCCGCGAGAAGAGGCAATTGAAGCGGTGGCTCACTGTCAGAGAGCCGGGATCCGCGTGAAGATGATCACCGGCGATCACGGCGTCACCGCACGGGCGATCGCCGACGAACTGGGCATCAGCACCGAAGGCGGTGTCGTGGTCGGCCACGAACTGGACGACACCTCGGACGATGACCTCCAGGCGATGGTCCAGCGGGTCGACGTATTTGCCCGCACCACACCGGAGCACAAGCTGCGGCTCGTTCGCGCGATTCAGAGCCACGGCGACGTGGTGGCAATGACCGGTGACGGCGTAAACGACACCCCTGCACTCAAACGCGCCGATGTTGGCGTGGCCATGGGGCTGAAGGGTACCGAGGCCGCACGCGAGGCCTCCGCAATGGTGCTGGCCGACGACAACTTCGTCTCTATCGCCAATGCGGTCGAGGAAGGCCGCACGGTCTATGACAACCTGAAAAAGGCGATCATGTTCCTGCTGCCCAGCAACGGGGGACTGGCCTTTACGATCGTCGCTGCCATTTTGCTGGGTCTGACCTTGCCGCTAACCCCGGTGCAGGTCCTGTGGGTCAACATGGTCAGTGCGGTTACCCTCGGCCTGGCGCTGGCCTTCGAACCGACCGAGCCGGGCGTGATGCAACGCCCTCCTCGCCCGCCCAATACGCCTATCTTGTCCGGCTTCCTGCTCTGGCGCGTCAGTTTCGTGTCCACCCTGCTGGTCGCCGGTGCCTTTGGCCACTTCCTGTGGCTGGAGCAGCAGGGGGCCGAACACGAGTTCGCCCGTACGGTGGCCATCAACACCCTGGTCATGGGGCAGCTGTTCTTCATGCTTACCAGCCGCTCTCTTCTGGCGCCCGCTCTCAGCCATGCAAGCCTCGTCGCCAGCCGACCGGCCCTGATCGCAATCGGGATCCTGGTCGTGCTCCAGAGCCTCTTTACCTATGCCCCGCCACTGCAACTCCTGTTCGGCACCACCGCCATCGGACCGCAAGAGTGGCTGCGCATCCTCGCGTTCGGCCTGATCCTCTTTACCCTGGTGGAGCTCGAGAAGGCCCTGTTGCGCCGCAGGGGCTTCAACCCGCACCAGTAAAGGAGCCCCGAGCCGGCAACCGGTCGCGGCCGCCCCCGTCCGCGACTGGCTCACGCCGGACAGCCCGCCGGGGCCCGCGTACGCCTCCCGTGATGAAGGGCCAGAGTTTGCAATCGGCCCACCTGTTTTGTATCCGGACGGCGTGTTTTTGGATATTTCTTTACCTATTATCCGGTACATCGAAGTCAACACCCCGACGGGCAGCCAACAGCGCCAACCAAGGTCGAGACAATGATCGAGACGCAGTGGCTGATCCCTCTCCTCCCCTTCCTCTCGGCATTACTCGTCCATCTGTTCGGTGCCCGACTCGGCAAACGGGTCGCACGGCTGAGCGTGGGCATCAACCTGCTCGTCGTGCTGGTGGCCGCTTTCCAGCTGATCGCCTACATCGCCAGAGACACAGGTCCGCAATGGACGGTCATGGCCGGCGGCTGGGGCAGTCTGCAGATCGACCCGCTGAGCGCGATCATGGCGCTGGTCGTCGCCGGCATCAGCCTGGTGGTCCACATCTATTCGATCCGCTACATGATCGAGGAGCCGGGGTACGCGCGCTTTTTCATGTTGCTGGATCTGATGACCGGCTCGATCCTGCTGATGGTCATGGCCGGCGATCTGATCACCCTGCTGGTGGCCTGGCATCTGATCGGCGTCTTTCTCTATTTCCTGCTGGCGCACAACACCGAACCCGTTAACGCGCAGCGCTACGCGTTCTGGACGTTCATTACCTATCGCCTGGGTGACCTGCCGCTGGTACTGGCCGCGATGGTGCTCTTCCAGGCCTACGGGGCGCTGGACTTCCCCACCCTGTTCGCCCGGATCGAAGCGGCGCCGGACGCCCGTACGTTCCTGGACCTGCCGGTGGCCGGAACCGTGGCCTTCCTGGTGGCGCTGGCGGCCTTTGCCAAATCCGCCCAGTTCCCGCTGCACACCTGGCTGCCCTATTCCATGGAGGGACCGACACCGGTTTCGGCATTGATGCACGCGGGTATCGTCAACGCCGGCGGCATCATCATCAATCGCTTCGCGCCGGTATTCGTCCACAGCAGCGAGGTCCTGCATCTGCTGTTCATCGTGGGCCTGTTCACGGCGGTACTCGGTTCGATGCTGATGCTCGCGCAGAACGACATCAAGAAGTCGCTGGGCTATTCCACCGTGGGCCAGATGGGCTTCATGATCATGGAGACCGGTGCGGGTGCGTTCGCGCTGGCGATCTTCCACCTGATTGCCCACGGGCTGTTCAAGGGCACGCTGTTCCTGGGTGCCGGCAAGGTAATTGGCGCCGCGCGCAAGCACGACGGCGTGCCGAACGACCCGCTCTACGACTTTCTGGTCGAACGCAAGTCGGCCCCGGCCCGACTGCCATGGCTGTTGATCGGGGCTGCGATGCTGATCGTGCCGCTGGTGATCCTGGTGCTCGCACACTACTGGGTGGCCCCGGACTTCTTCCAGAAACAGGGCGCGATCGTGCTCCTGTTCTTTGGCTGGATCACGGGCGTCCAGGTGCTGTTCGCCACGCACCGGCTGGATACCGGCAATCCCTTGCGCATGATGGCCCTGATCGTCCTGTCATTCGCGGTGATCGTGGTCGGCTACAGCTTTGTCGGGCACAGCTTCGAGGGCTTCCTGTATCCGGATGCCGAGTTCCGCGAAGCGCTTTATACCGCGGCAGGCATCGATCAGATCACCTTCGGTGTACTGATCGCGCTGCTGGCGCTGGTCATGGTGGCCGGGTGGCTGGGCGCCTATCTGACCCACGTGCGCCGCCAGCGGGTCGACAGGGAACATGGACGCACCTGGCTGACGCTGTACTCGCTGTTCTCCCGCGAGTTCTACGTCGCCGAGCTCTACACTCGCATGACGGTCTCGCTGCTGGCGCTGTCCCGGCGCCTGAATCTCTGGCTGAGGTGGGGTTGAGATGTCCGCTCTGCTGATCCTCGTCGCGGCATTCTTCCTGCCACTGTTCCCGATGAGCCTGGCGTTCAATGCGCTGGCTGCGCGCATCACCAACACCTACGTGCAGGTGGCGCTTTTCGTGGCCTGGCCGCAGTTCGGCGTGGCACTGATCCTGTGGGGTGATATCGCACCATTCGCTGGAGTGCTTGTCGTCTGGGCGACCCTGAGTGCGATTTTGTACGCATTTCGCCTGTTGACCATCCGCGACGTCGGGCGCTGGGCGGCCTTGCTGGCCAGCTCCACTTGGCCCCTGGTGTGGCTGTTCGCCTTGCAGCTGCCGGCTGAAACGGACGTAATCGGCTTCGCCCTCGCGATGACAGCCGCCCCGTTGCTGATGCTCCTGGTACGCGATGCGCTTGTTCGACGGCTGGAGACCGCCTATACCGGACTGCATGGCGGACTGGCGCGGGATCTCCCCCGCCTGTCGGGCATGATCGTGGTAGCCACGCTCTCCGCAATGGCCCTGCCACTGTTCCCCGGCTTCTTCGCTCTGCTGACGCTGCTGGGTGGTGCCACGCCCGGGGTTGCCCTCGGGGTCCTGCTGACCTGGCTGCTGTGGAGCTGGGCAGGGGCGCGACTGCTGCAAGGAACGGTGTTCGGCCCGCGCAGTGGTGACATCGCCAAGGACCTGCCGGCCACATCGGTATGGGCCTTCGCCGGACTGGTGGCATTGCTGGTGGTATCCGGACTGCTGTGGACTGGAGGTGTCCCGTGAAGCTGACCCTCGGACGCAAGCTCAAGATCCGCTCGATGGTGCACATGGCGGCCGAGCCGATTCCAAACTTCTGGCCCATGCGCACCTTCATCCATCACAACCCGCTTCACGGGCTGGAGGACTTGCCGTTCCCGGACGCGATCCGGCGCGGTGAAGAGCTGTTTCACGGGCGGGGATTCCTGCCCCGAGCCGACTACCAGCGATTGTTCCGCGAGGGCCGCGTGGACCGCGACACCCTCGAGGCGCGCGTCGATGCCGCTCTTGAGAGCCACCCGGCCCTTAGGGCGATCGGCGGGCTCGACCTGCTCTGCACGCTGCTGACCGAATGCCATGATCCGGTCATCACGCCGCGCACGCTCGCCGATGCCGACGACGTGGCGGCCGCCCTGAACGGTCGCGAACACACACCCTCTGCGACGGATACCGGGATACTCGCCAAACGGCTGCACGCCGCGTTTCCGGCTATGCGGCCGCTCTACGAGGCGCTCGATTCGCTGTTCGGCACACGTGTCGGGGCCACGCTGGACGAACAACTGATCAGGATCTGCCTGGACTACTTCGACGAAGGTCAGTCGGCATGGCAGATGCCCGGCCGCGAACAAGGCCTGTTCGCCGCGTGGAAGAGTGTCGTCCATCACCATCCGCGCCTGTTCCTGCGCGGTAAGCACACTCACAAAATCCTGGCGGAGTGTGACAGTCCCGAGGCGATCATCGCCCATGTCCTGGACGCGATCGGGATCCCCGAAGAGGCCTGGCCCGATCTGATCGTGCACGAACTGACTCGCCTGCACGGCTGGGCCGGCTTCATCCGCTGGCGCTCGACGGCAAGCCACTATCACTGGGCACGCGAACATCCGGCCGACCTGATTGATTTCCTGGCCATCCGCCTGGTGCTCGCGCTGTCGCTGATCCGCGAACATGGCCGTCGGCACAAGTTGCCCGGTGACCGCAAGGCGCTCGAGGCCTTCCTGACCGAGCGGCCCGGCGAGGCCTACCTGCGCCACGAACTGTTCACCGGAGCCGTACTGCCGACTCAGGCCGAGCTTGTCGAAGACGTCATCGCGCGTGGCAGGCCGGCCGAGATCGCCCGGCAACTGGACCATTACCTGCCGGCCAAACGCCGCGCGGAAAGCCGCGACCAGGCCCGCGCGCTTCACGCCCTGGCGTCGCTCGCCGGGAATCCCGCGCTGTTTGACGGGCTCGAGCGCGGACCGCTTGCCGCCGTGCTGGAACAGCTGGGCGAGTTCGAGCGGCACGAGGGTATGGTCTGGCTGGAGGCCATGGAGGCGACCTACCGCCGCAGCGTTCTGTCCGGCCTGCGACTCGACCCGCCCGCACCGCGCGAAAAACGCCCGTTCGCGCAGCTGCTGTTTTGCATCGACGTGCGTTCCGAACGTGTCCGGCGTCAACTCGAGACCATCGGCGACTACCAGACCTACGGCATTGCCGGCTTCTTCGGGGTACCAGTGAGCTTCATCGCGCTCGGCAAGGGCAGCGAGGATCACCTCTGCCCGGTCGTGGTCACGCCGAAAAACCTCGTGCTGGAGGTGACCACGGGCGCCGAGCAGCTGGACCTGGACCTGTACTCCTCGGCGGAATACCTGCTGCACGACCTGAAGCACTCCGTGCTGTCGCCGTATTTCACCGTCGAGGCCATTGGTCTGCTCTTCGGATTCGACATGATTGGCAAAACCGTCGCGCCGGCGGCCTACCACCGATGGCGCAACAAGATCGAGTCGGACCAGCCCTCGACCCGCCTGATGGTCGACAAACTTACCCGTGAACAGGCGGATTCGGTGGTTCGCGCCCAGCAGCGGGTCATCATCGTCCAGGCGATTCATCAGCAGTTCGACATCGAGCGCGAAGCGATCACCGACTCCATGATCCGCGAGTTGCGCGAGACGGCAATGGGAAACAGCAGCGAACAGACCGTCTTCGCCCGCGAATTCGGCCTGAGCGAGAGTGCGGAGTCGGAGTTCATCGCGACCTTGCGGAACGACTATCGGATCAACCGTTCCTATGCCCATATGCAGCTCGAGCGACTGGGACGAATCGGCTTTTCCCTCGAAGAGCAGGCCTACTTTGTCGCTCAGGCGCTCCGCTCCATCGGCCTGACCGAACAGTTCTCGCGTTTCATCATCCTCACGGGGCACGGCAGCCAGTCGGACAACAACCCCTACGAATCGGCCCTGGACTGCGGCGCCTGCGGCGGCAGCCACGGTATCGTCAGCGCGCGAGTGCTCGCACACATGGGCAACAAGCCCGAGGTTCGACGGCGGCTGCGAACCCAGGGCATCGACATCCCCGATGACGCCTGGTTTCTGCCCGCCATGCACAACACCACATCCGACGAGATCCGGCTGCATGACCTCGACCTGCTGCCGGCCAGCCACCTGGTCTATCTCGAGCGCCTGCGCAACGGCCTGCGCGCCGCCACGCGCCGAACGGCACGCGAGCGGCTGCAGACCCTGGAACCGGATCTCGAGGACGCCCCCGATACCATAACGGCCGCTCGGCGGGCACGACGCAACACGGTCGACTGGGCCCAGGTGCGCCCCGAATGGGGTCTGGCACGCAATGCGGGCTTCATCATCGGCCGGCGACACCTGACCGCGGCGAGCGACCTGCAGGGCCGCACGTTCCTGCATTCCTACGACTATCGCGTCGACCCCAAAGGCCGACTGCTGGAAAGCATTCTGACCGGCCCGCTGATCGTCGCCCAGTGGATCAACATGGAGCACTATTTCTCGGCGGTCGACAACGAACGCTACGGCTCCGGCAGCAAGGCCTACCATAACGTCGCCTGTCGCGTCGGGGTCATGACCGGCAACCTCTCGGACCTGCGCACCGGCCTGCCCGCCCAGACCGTACTCTACGACGGGCTGCCCTACCACGACCCGATCCGGTTGCTGGCCCTGATCGAGGCCCCGCTCTCCCATGCGCGCCGGGCCATTGAAAACGTGCCCAAGGTCCGGAGCCTGATTGCGAATGGCTGGGTACTGTGCGTCATCCTCGACCCGGAAACCGACCGGCTGTACCGATTCGTCGACGGCGACTGGCGCGAGGAACCCCCGCCCCGTTCCACACAAGATGCGGCCGACCGACCTGCCGTGGAGGAAAACCGCGCATGAACGACCTGAATCTCAAATCACTGAAGAAGATCGAGATCATTCTCGAAGGCGAACACCAGGCGTTTGCCACCGATCTGCTGGATCGGGCGGGCGTCAAGGGCTACACCATCATCGGCAATCTCTCCGGCAAGGGTAGCCAGGGCTTCCACTCGGGGCACCTGATGTTCAACGAGGACGAAGTCCTGATCATGATCATCGCGGCGATCCCCGAAGAACTGGTCGAGCCGATCCTCGAAGGGTTCACGCCCTTCTTCAACCAGCACAGTGGTGTCGTCTTCATCTCCGACATCCAGGTCAGCCGCCTGGTGAAGTTCAAGGGCTGAGATCGAGCGCCTTGCCTTGAGCACACGGGTCGGCGACCACCACGGACGCCCCCTCACGACCGTGGTAGCCGAACATCACCTCCTCAGTGCCCATGGAGCCGGTTTTCGCCCGTGCGCTCAATGCCGCACTTCTCGTCCAGTGCAGAGTTGTCGTCCGCGTCGACGGGCATCGTCAGCGGACCCTCTCCCGGGACCCCAAGCAGCGTGGCAATGACCACCGTGGGTTCATCCCGGCTGGGATTATAGGCCGTGTGCACACTGTCCCCGGGATCGACCAGGGCCATGCCGGGTTCAAGCTCGCGCCTTACACAGTCCTCCGCGAACATGAATACGAATTCACCTTCCGTGACCATGATGAGTACCGTCCCCGGATGGGTATGCCAGGGAAACACGGCCCCCGGCTGGATGGTGAACTCGAATACGCTGACATTCGATGCGTCTTCAATGTCGAAGGTCTTCCTGGGCAAACCGTCGAGCTCCTGCGTGATCTGCATCGAGACTTCGCCGCTAAAGGCGTGACGTTCGGTCAATGGCTTGGCCGTGATCGGATCGGGGTCCGCGTGTGCCAGTGGCGTGGCCAGGAGCACCAGCAGCGTAAACGCCGTGAGGGATATGGCGGCTCTGGTCCTGGCAAGGAATCCGGGATTGTTCATGACATTCTCCTTTGGGTCTGTTTGGGGCGAGCACTCCCCGACAGCGGCACCCTCGGCGCCGTATGTCGCACACGCACTCCGTGCGGCTTGATGTGGAAGGACTCGACTGGCGATCGATTCGCATGTGAGTGTCATCATCGGCTCCCCTTGGTTTGGGCTGCGATGGGTTACGGCAAGACAAGGCAGGCCGTGACATCAGCATTGCGAAGCAGAGGCCCACCCCGCTAGTTCAGAAAATGAACCGGAAAACACCCGGTGGCGGAGCCATAATTGGGAAAATGGCTGCGGAGAAGCGCCATGACCGACCGAACGGGATACAGTCAGTTCTGCCCTGTGGCAAAGGCGGCGGAGATCCTGACAACGCGCTGGACCCCGCTGGTTCTGCGTGAGTTGATCAGTGGGTCCTCAGGTTTCAACGAGATCCATCGCGGCGTGCCGCTGATGTCGCGTGCGCTGCTGGCCCGCCGTCTGCGGGACCTGATTGCGAGCGGCGTCGTAGTCCGAGAACACGCGGACTATCGCCTGACGGAGGCCGGCGAGGCCCTGGGCCCGGTGATCATCTCGATGGGCCTGTGGGGGCGGCGCTGGGTGGAAAGCGCAGCCGACGGCCCCGACTGGGACGCAGGCGTACTCATGTGGGACATGCGCCGGCGCATCGATACCGCGGCTCTTCCCTCGGGGCGGACCGTCGTCCAGTTCGACTACAGCGACGCGCCGCCCGAACTTCGACGCTGGTGGCTACTGATCGAAGACGATGATGTCGACCTCTGCCAGTCCGACCCCGGATTCGAGGTCGACCTGTACATCGCCACAACCGTGCGGGTGCTGGGCCCGGTCTGGATCGGCCAGCGCCCCCTCGCGCCGGCCATCGAACGCAGGGATATTCGGGTTCTCGGAAGACTGGAGCTGGAACGCAGCATCGGGCGCTGGATGAAGCTGTCAGTCATTGCCGAACAGGCGGCAAGGTCGCCCCCCACAAGAACGGCCCCTGACGCCACCACCGGGATGAACCTGAAACACTGACCAGCGGTCCAGACCTCGTCCCTCTACCGAATTCCCGTCGGGCTGTCGCCACCAGTATTCCATCGCAAAGCTGGCAGTCTTCAGCATGTCTCGCTCAGCGGTTGGCCCCAACGGGACGCCCAGCACGGGCCGCGATTGGCTTGCCCGCGCAGACCGTACTTTGCAACGGCTTGCCCCACTCCGACCCAATTGCCCGCTGACCCTCACCGAGCCGCGTTCGCACACGCACGCGGAGCCATCGACAGCGTGCCCAGGATCCGGAGCCTTATCGACAACGGCCGAATACTGATCATGATCATCGCTGCGATCCCCGAAACACTAGTCGGGCTCGAGAAAACAGAGCTGCGCCGGCGCGGCTTCAACCCCCACCAACAGGGATACTACCGGGCCGTTTCAGCCGCATCGCGCCTGCCAGCCAGGCGGTAACCCCATGCACTGATAACTCGCGACAAGCGAACGATACAGCCGCTCGCACGATGGCTTGACCGGTCTGTGGACCTCAATCCTCGTCGAGAGCGGCAAAGCCTTCGGCCAGATGATCGATCAGGCCACGCACGGCCGGCAGCTGACCGCGCCGCGACGGGAACACCGCATGCACGATCTCGCGCGGCGGGGCCCAGCCGTCCAGCACCGGCAGCAGACGGCCATCCTCCAGCTCCGTGGTCATCATCATGGTCGGCAACTGCACGATACCGACCCCGTGGCAGGCGGCAATCCGCAGGGCCGTCATGCTGCGCGTGACCAGCCGCGGCTGGTGGGCAATCCAGGCCTCGCCACCGTCGGGCCCGACAAGATGCCACTGATAGCGTGCCTGCGGCCGGCTCAGTGCGAGGCTGGGGAGGTCTGCGAGATCCGCGGGCACCTGCGGCGAGCCCTCGCGCTGGAGCAGGTCCGGGCTCGCCACCAGCCGCTGGGCCCGGTCGGCCAGGACGCGCAGGACAAGCTCGCTGTCCTCCAGCGGCGGCGGCTCCACGCGGATGGCGATATCGAAACCTTCCTCGATGACGTCCACGCGGCGGTTGGTCGCGTCCAGGTGCAGCTGCACCCGCGGGTAACGGCGCTGGTATTCCGCCAGCATGGTCGCCACCCGGGCATCCAGCAGCGCGACCGGACAGCTCAGCTTGACCGTGCCACAGGGCTCGTCGCGCAGGCCGTCGATGGCGTCCTGCGCGGCCTCCGCCTGCACCAGCATGGCCTTGCAGAAGCCATGGTAGACGCGCCCGATCTCGGTGACGCCGACCTGCCGGGTGGAGCGATGCAACAGGCGCACCCCCAGGCGTTCTTCCAGCGCCGCGATCCGGCGACTGAGCTTGGACTTGGGCTCGCCCAGTGCCCGTGCAGCGGGGGCAAACCCGCCGTGCTCGACCACGCGGGCGAAATAGTAGAGATCGTTGAGGTCCTGCATCTTCATCGTTCCGATTATGGAACGGTGAGTGTAATTTTCCGGCACTACCCGCGCCACCGTCCTGCTGCCAGGATTCTCGTCAGGCCACCAACCACGGCCTTTCGAGGAGGACGACATGAAGACCATCCTGGGTACATACAGCGCCCCACCCCGCCACTGGGTCGGCAACGGCTTTCCCGTGCGTTCGCTGTTTTCCTACCAGACTCACGGCCGCCACGTGAGCCCGTTCCTGTTGCTCGACCATGCCGGCCCCATGGATTTCGAACCCGCGGCCCGGCCGCGCGGCGTCGGAGAACATCCGCACCGGGGGTTCGAGACCGTCACCATCGTGCTGGATGGCGAGGTAGAGCATGCCGACTCCACCGGGGCCGGCGGCATTATCGGACCGGGCGACGTGCAGTGGATGACCGCCGGTGCCGGCATCCTGCACGAGGAGTTCCATTCCCGGCGCTTCACCCGCACCGGCGGGCGGCTGGAGATGGTGCAGCTCTGGGTCAACCTGCCGTCCCGATACAAGATGACGGCACCGGGCTATCAGCACCTGGGCGTCACCGACATCCCGGAGATCGCACTGCCGGACGCCGCGGGGCGGCTGCGAGTCATTGCCGGCGAGTATGCCGGGCAGCGAGGGCCGGCCCGCACCTTCAGCCCGATGCAGGTATGGGACCTGCGCCTGGAGCGCGACGGCGAGGTCCGCCTGGACCTGCCGCACGGCTGGAACTCCATGCTGGTGGTACTGCACGGCACCGTTCAGGTGAACGGCAGCGAGATCGCGCGCGGCGGCCAGCTGGTGATGCTGAGCGCGGAGCACGAGGGGGTGATCGTCGAATCCAACAACGAGGCCACCGTACTGGTCCTGTCCGGCGAACCCATCGACGAGCCCGTCGTCGGCCAGGGGCCCTTCGTCATGAATACGCCGGAGGAGATCCGCCAGGCCATCCGCGACTATCGCGAGGGCCGCCTGCAGCACTCCGCCCCATCCACTTGACCCCACCCCGCGGCGCACCCGCGTCGCGGACTTTCATGCCTGCCCGGCAGGCCTTCACAAGGAGAACGACATGAATCACGACTACACCTACCGCCGCCTCGACAAGGACGATGCCGCGCTGCTGCTGGTCGATCACCAGTCCGGTCTGATCTCGCTGGTCCAGGACTTCGAACCCAGCGAATTCAAGAACAACGTGCTGGCCACGGCGGCCTGCGGCCGGTACTTCGGGTTGCCCACCATCCTGACCACCAGCTTCGAGGCCGGCCCCAATGGACCACTGGTGCCGGAACTGAAGGAGATGTTCCCCGACGCCCCCTATATCGCGCGTCCGGGCAACATCAACGCCTGGGACAACGAGGAATTCCTGGCTGCCGTGAAGGCCACCGGCAAGAAGCAGCTAATCATCGCCGGTGTCGTCACGGAGGTGTGCGTGGCCTTCCCTGCGCTGTCCGCCATCGAGGAGGGCTACGACGTGTTCGTGGTGACCGACGCCTCGGGCACCTTCAACAAGACCACCCGCGATTCCGCCTGGTCCCGCATGGAGGCCGCCGGCGTCCAGCTGATGGGCTGGTTTGCGATGGCCTGCGAACTGCACCGCGACTGGCGCAATGATGTCGAAGGCCTGGGATCGCTGCTCTCCGAGCACATCCCCAACTACCGCAACCTGATGACCAGCTACTTCGCACGTAACGCCTGAGCCATGAGCTATCGGGGCGGGCGGCCATCGCGGCGCCCGCCCTTTGCCGTTTTCATCACGACCTGACGCCCTGGAGGCGTTCACAAGCTCCGGGATCACCGGGGACATGCGCCTCCGGATTGCCGGGATGGTAAAGTGCGGGCCCAGAAAGGGCCGTAAAGGGCCTGTCCCTCATTCAAACCGCATTGGTCGCAGGAGCATCATGGCGCAGTACATCTTCACGATGAACGGTGTGGGCAAGATCGTCCCGCCGAAGAAGTACATCCTCAAGGACATCAACCTGAACTTCTTCCCGGGCGCCAAGATCGGCGTGCTGGGTTACAACGGTGCGGGGAAATCCACACTGCTGCGCATCATGGCGGGCGTGGACACCGAGATCGTCGGCGAGGCGCGGCCGCAGCCGGGCATCAATATCGGCTACCTGCCGCAGGAGCCGCAGCTCGACGAGAGCAAGGACGTGCGCGGCAATGTCGAGGAGGCCGTGGCCCCGATCAAGGAGGCGCTGGCCGAGCTGGATCAGGTGTATGCCGCCTATGCCGAGGCCGATGCCGACTTCGATGCCCTGGCCGCCAAGCAGGGCGAGCTGGAGGCGAAGATCGAAGCGGCCGACGGCCACAACCTCGAGCGCAAGCTGGAGGTCGCCGCAGACGCCCTGCGCCTGCCGCCGTGGGATGCGGACGTGAAGACCCTGTCCGGGGGGGAACGCCGCCGCGTGGCCCTGTGCCGCCTGCTGCTGTCCAGCCCGGACATGCTGATCCTCGACGAGCCGACCAACCACCTGGACGCCGAATCCGTGGCCTGGCTGGAACGCTTCCTGCAGGAGTTCCAGGGCACCGTGGTCGCGGTCACCCATGACCGTTACTTCCTCGACAACGTGGCCGGCTGGATTCTCGAGCTCGACCGCGGCCAGGGCATTCCGTTCCAGGGCAACTACTCGCAGTGGCTGGAGCAGAAGGAAAAGCGCCTGAAGCAGGAAGAAAAGGCCGAGGCCGCCCGCGTGAAGGCGATGGAGTCGGAGCTCGAGTGGGTGCGTTCCAACCCGAAGGGCCGCGGCGCCAAGAGCAAGGCGCGCCTGAAGCGCTTCGAGGAGATCGCCTCCACCGACTACCAGAAGCGCTCCGAGACCAAGGAAATCTACATCCCGCCAGGCCCGCGCCTGGGCGACAAGGTGCTGGAGGTGGACGGCCTGTCCAAGAACTTCGGCGACCGCGTGCTCTACCAGGGTCTGTCGTTCTCCGTGCCACGCGGCGCGCTGATCGGCGTGATCGGCCCGAACGGCGTCGGCAAGACCACCCTGTTCCGCATGATCGCCGAACAGGAACAGCCGGACGAAGGCACGATCGAACTGGGCGAGACCGTGCAGCTGGCCTATGTGGACCAGAGCCGCGACGCGCTGCAGGACGAGAAAACCGTCTGGGAGGAGATCTCCAACGGCCAGGACATCATCCAGGTCGGCAATTTCCAGATGCCGTCACGCGCCTACGTCGGCCGCTTCAACTTCAAGGGCACCGACCAGCAGAAACGCATGAAGGAGCTGTCCGGCGGGGAACGCAACCGCGTACACCTGGCCAAGCTGCTCCAGAGCGGTGGCAACTTCCTGCTGCTCGACGAACCGACGAACGATCTGGACGTCGAGACCCTGCGCGCGCTGGAAGAGGCCCTGCTGGACTTCCCCGGCTCCGCGATCGTGATCTCGCATGACCGCTGGTTCCTCGACCGCATCGCCACGCACATCCTCGCGTTCGAGGAGGATGGCAACGTGGTGTTCTTCGACGGCAACTACCAGGAATACGAGGAAGACCGCCACAAGCGCCTGGGCGCTGAGGCCGACCAGCCCCATCGGGTCAAGTACAAGCGACTCGCTTCCTGACGCGAACCCGTCCGGGCGCTCTCCGCGTCCGGACGGTTGGCCTTACAGCCGTTCCAACACACTGCGCGTCACGCGCTCGGCGTAGTCGTTGCGTTTCCAGTGCTCCGGACTCCAGCCGGCCAGAAAACGCTGGAAATCCGCCTGGGCCAGCAGGAACAGCTCGCGCCATTCCTGCTCCAGTGCGTCCAGGTCCACACCCCCTCCGTGCGTGGCGACAACCTCCGAGCGCAGTGCAGCGAAATACCCCTCCAGCAGTTCCTTCTCGAAGCGTTCCTGATCAGCCTCGTCCAGACAGCTGCCGATGAAGTACGCAACGTCCTTCATCCCGCAGCCACCCCCGACATACTGGAAATCCACCGCGGCCACCCGATCGCCACGTTCGCTGAAACAGAAGTTCGCGACCTTGGCATCGCCATGCACCAGCGTCTGAAAGCGCGCCGAACTGAGTCGCTGATCGAGCTTCGGGGCTGCTTCGCGCAGTTGGGGATCAGCGATGGCCGCCCATTCGTCCGGCCGGGTCGCGAGGTGCCAGTAGGTACCCGTAGTCCAGAGTCCCAAGGGCCTGGCACCGAGAAAGGTCGCGTGAAAGGCCGCAAGCCATCCCAGGCAAACGCCGGCCTGCTCCACCGACAGGTCATCGTGCCGAAGCGGAAAACCGGCGGCATCCAGGTCCTCCAGCACAATCAGGTGGGAATCGCCCAGGTCCTGCGCGAGGTGGCATCGCGGGACACGACAGGCGTCGCGGCAGCGCCCCGCCCAGTCGCGATACCAGTGCATCTCGACCTGATAGGAGTGCCGCTTGCGCTCATGCCCCCGCGCCCCTGACCAGCCGCGCGGGTGGCGGCGATTGGCCGGAAACACAATGTGCTTGGCGATAACGGTGGGAACGGACGCCCCCTCCAGACGATAGCGGACGATCTCGCCGTAGCCGCTCCAGAGCGTCTGGACATGCTCGATGGGGATCGCGCGGCGGGCGCCCGTGGCTGCGCATACTGCAGCGGCGACCGCCGCCTGCGATCCGTCGCGGCCTGGCTCAGACACCCGGGTCGTTGCAGGTCGCGGTCAGGCGCCCCTCGACTGGATCCCGCGTCATCCCGGTATCGGAAAACAGCCCCTCGGCGACCAGTTCCGCGCCGTCGATCCGGATCAGGGGTTCGGAGGGACCGTCCGCAGCGGAGAACCACTGATCGCCGGAACGGCTGCGGTTGGCCTCCAGCACCTCGCCCTCCGGCGACATTACATCCCCGATCTGCACGCTGACCGTATGCATCAGCATGCCGCTGACCTCATTGCGCGAGACAAACACCCGCATCGGGCCATCTTCAGTCTCGGCATCGCCAACGAGTGTCTGCAGGTCACCTTCGTCGGACTCGCCTGAGAAATCACAGACCTGAACGTCGAGATCATGGGACTGCCCATCCAGCTCGAGCTGCGCGGTGCCCGCGGCGTGGGCGCTGCCGGCCACGGCGAACACAATGGTGGCAGCCGTCAGGCTCCTGATGCGATTCGGGTTCATGTGTGTCCCCTGCTCTTGATCCGAACCCGACAGTATCCCGGGTTGTACCAACGGGCAAGCCGGGGTTGGCGCTGATGCGTTTGCACCTGCATGCCGGAGCGAATTCTGCCCGCCTCGTCCTCATGCCAGCGGCCGTACCAGTGGAACGGGGGGCGCAACACACAGGACATACGTTCCTTTCGACCGCGATGTGGTCCATATTCAGAGTGGAGGCTGGTTGATCCTCGAGGCGGAGGGCGATGCGAAGATCCTTCGGTAGCGCTATAAGGGGTGGTTCCGGAATCCGGCCCGGCGCTTCTCCTTGCCGGAACCGGTCCCGGAGAACAGCCCGTGCAGCCTGAACGGACCGCCACCTGCCGCTTGCAGTTGCACGCCGGCTTCACACTGGATGATGCCGCGCGCGTGACCCCCTACCTCGCCCGGCTGGGCGTATCGCATCTCTACCTTTCTCCGATCCTGCAGGCGGTGCACGGCAGCACCCATGGCTATGACGTGGTCGACCCCTCGCGGGTGAACGACGAGCTCGGCGGCGAGCCGGCGCGCCAGCGCCTGTGCGCGGCACTGGAGCAGGCCGGTATGGGCCTGGTGCTGGACATCGTACCGAACCACATGGCGGTGGCCGGAGCCCAGAACCCGTGGTGGTGGAATGTACTGGAGAATGGCCCCTCCAGCCCGTTTGCGATGTATTTCGATGTGGACTGGGAATCATCGGAGGAGCGCTGGCCGAACAAGGTGCTCCTGCCGGTGCTGGGCGATCATTACGGGCGCATCCTGGAGGCTGGCGAGATCCGTCTCCAGTATGGCGACGGCCTGTTCGAGCTCGCCTGTCACGAACACCGCTTCCCGCTGGACCCGTCCTCGCTGAACGACCTGCTCCACCGCGCGTACCGCGCCACGGGTATCGAATTGCTGGGCTTTCTCGCGGAGTCTTGCGCGCGCCTGCCGCAGCCATGGCTGACCGCCCGCGACGCGGCGTCTCGGCGCCATCGGGATCAGGACGTCATCCGTCAACTCCTCGACAACACCACCCGGCAGGATCCGGCGGCCGCTGCGGCCATCGAGGCCGAGGTGGACCAGATCAATACGCGGCCCGATGCCCTGGATGCACTGATCGAGAAACAGAACTACCGCCTGGCCTGGTGGCGTACCGCCGGACGCGATCTCGGTTATCGGCGGTTCTTCGACATCAACGACCTGGCCGGCCTGCGCCAGGAGCAGGAAGAGGTCTTCGAGGCAGTACATGCACTACCGCTCCGCTGGGTAGAGGAAGGCTCGGTGCATGGCCTGCGGATCGACCACCCCGACGGCATGCGCGACCCGGGGCAGTACTTCAGTCAGCTGAGCCGGGCCTGCCCGGGCGCCTGGATCGTCGCCGAAAAGATCCTCGAGCCCGGCGAACAGCTGCCCGGAGACTGGCCGATCGCCGGCACCACCGGCTACGACTTTCTCAACCGCGTACAGGGGCTGTTCGTGGACCCGGCGGGCGAGGCCCCGCTGACGCGGCTGTTCGAGGAACTCACCGGCGAGCACGCCGACTACGCCGGGCTGGTCTACGAGTCCAAGCGGCAGGTACTGAAGGACCTGCTCGGCAGCGAGCTGAACCGGCTGAGTTCGCTGTTCGTGGACATCTGCGAACTGCACCGCCGACACCGCGACTATACGCGCCACGAGCTGCACCTGGCCCTGCTGGAGACAGCCTCCTGCTTCCCCGTCTACCGCACCTACGTGAGCCCGCGTGAAGGCTCAGTGGCGGCGACCGACGTCGACTATGTAGACGCCGCGATCCACCAGGCGGGCGAACGCCGTCCGGAGCTGGACAGCGAGCTGCTGCAGTTCCTGCGCGACCTGCTCCTGCTGCGCATCCCCGGCGAGCGCGAGAACGAACTCGCCCTGCGCTTCCAGCAGTTGACCGGGCCGGCGATGGCCAAGGGGGTCGAGGACACCGCGCTGTACCGCTTCCACCGCCTGACGGCGCTCAACGAGGTCGGTGGCGACCCGGAACGTTTCGGCATATCGGTCGATGCATTCCACGAGGCCTGCGCCCTGGTACACGCGCGTCACCCGGAGACCATGCTTACCACCTCCACCCACGACACCAAACGCAGTGAAGACGTGCGCGCGCGCCTGGTGCTGCTCTCCGAGATCCCGGATGCGTGGGCAAAAGCCACGCGCAGCTGGATGCGACACAACGCCCGCTACCGCAGCGGCGATTGGCCGGAACCGGCCACCGAATACCTGTACTACCAGACGCTGGTCGGCGCCTGGCCGATTGATGCCCAGCGCATGACCGCCTACATGGAAAAGGCCGCGCGCGAGGCCAAGCAGTACAGCAGCTGGACCCACCCCCAAGAGGACTACGAGCAGGCATTGCGCGACTTCGTGAGCGGGACGCTGGAGGATGCAGGATTTCGCAACGCGCTGGAGTCGTTCCTGCAACCGCTGATCGGCCCCGGTCGCACCAACAGCCTGGCGCAGACCCTGATCAAGCTCACCGCGCCAGGGGTTCCGGACCTCTACCAGGGCAGTGAGCTGTGGGACCTGAGCCTGGTCGATCCGGACAACCGCCGCCCGGTGGACTTCGTGACCCGGGCCCGACTGCTGGAGGAACTCGGTCACCTGACCCCGGCGCAGATCAGTGCCCGTGCCGACGAGGGCCTGCCCAAGCAGTGGGTGGTGCACCAGGCGCTGACCCTGCGCCACCGCCATCCGGAATGGTTCCGGCCGGATGCGGCCTACACCCCGCTGCGGGTCACCGGCGAGCGCGCCGGGCATGCAGTGGCCTACCTGCGCGGGGAAGGCGCGCTGGTGCTGGTGCCGCGCCTGGTGCTCGGGCTGGGGGGCGACTGGCGCGACACCCGGCTCGGGCTGCCGCCCGGCGTCTGGCACAACCGCCTCTCGGGCGAGACCTTCGAGGGCGGCGACCGGTTGGTGGCCGAGCTCCTCGATGCGTTTCCGGTGGCACTGCTCGAACGCGAGGAAGAGACCGCATGACCCGCGTGCGCGTCTGGGCCCCGCAGGCGAACCAGGTCGAGCTCGAGTGCGGCGGCAGCCGCATGCCGATGGACCGCCAGGGCGAGGGCTGGTGGTCGCTGCAGACCTCGCGGCTGGTGCATGGCAGCGACTACGCCTTTCGCGTCGACGGCAACGGGCCGTTCCCCGACCCGCGTTCCGCCTGGCAGCCGCAGGGGGTGCACGGCCCGTCGCGCTGGCTGGACCATTCCCGCTTCGTCTGGAACGATGCCGGCTGGCAGGCGCCGCCGCTGGCCGCGGCGGTGATCCAGGAGATCCACGTCGGCACCTTCACCCCGGAGGGCAGCTTCGACGGCGTGATCGACCGCCTCGGCCATCTGGCCGAACTCGGCATCACCCACCTGGAGCTGATGCCGGTGGCCGCGTTTCCCGGCGCCCGCGGCTGGGGCTACGACGGGGTCGACCTGTATGCCCCGCACCATGCCTACGGGGGTCCCGACGGCCTGAAACGCCTGGTCGACGCCTGCCACCGCCGCGGCATCGCGGTGCTGCTGGACGTGGTCTATAACCACCTCGGGCCGGACGGCAACTACCTGGCGCAGTTCAGCCCCTACTTCACCGACCGCTACCACACCCCGTGGGGCGACGCGGTCAACCTCGACGGCGCGGACAGCGACAGCGTGCGCCGGTTCTTCATCGACAATGCCCTGATGTGGCTGCGCGACTATCACATCGACGGCCTGCGCATCGACGCGGTGCACGCGATCGTCGACACCTCGGCCACCCATTTCCTCGAGCAGCTCGCCGGCGAGGTGCAGCGCCTCGGGCGGCAGCTCGGCCGGCACCTGGTGGTGATCGCCGAGAACGACCGCAACGACCCGCGCGTGGCGTGGCCGGTCGAGGCCGGCGGCTACGGGCTGGACGCCCAGTGGAACGAGGATTTCCATCACGCGCTGCACACCGCACTGACCGGCGAGTCCGACGGCTACTACATGGACTTTCGCGGGCTGGCCGACCTGGCCCGGGTGCTGACCCGCGGCCTCGCCAACGACGGCCGCTATTCGCCCTTCCGCCGCCGGCGGCACGGCCGCCCCGCGGCGGACCAGCCGGGACGGCGCTTCGTCGGTTGCCTGCAGAACCACGACCAGATCGGCAACCGCGCCAACGGAGAACGCATCAGCGAACTGGTCTCCCCCGGCCTGCTCAAGGTCGGAGCGGCCCTGGTCATGACCAGCCCCTTCGTACCAATGCTGTTCCAGGGCGAAGAATGGGGCGCCTCGAGCCACTTTCTGTACTTCACGGATCACACCGACCCGGAACTGGGCCAGGCAGTCACCGAGGGTCGGCGGCGCGAGTTCGCCGCCTTCGTCGGGGATCCGGGCGACATCCCGGACCCGCAGGCCCGCGAGACCTTCGAACGATCGAGACTGGACTGGGACGAACGCGAACAGCCGCGACATGCCGCGATCCTGCGCTGGTACCAGGCGCTGATCGCCCTGCGCCGCACCCACCCGGCCTTCAGCGATGATCGCCTGGATGCCATCGACGCATACTTCGACGAGACAGCCCGATGGTTCGTGATGCACCGGCCGGGACTGCTGGTCGCGTGCAACCTGCACCCCGATGCGCAACGCCTGGCATGCCCCGGGACCGCACGATCACGCCTGCTGCTGCGATCCGAAGCGGAGATCGTGATCGGGCAGGAGAACCTGGACCTGCCCGGCGCCTCCGTCGTGATTATGGAACCGGGCGATCCGCCCGGTATGTCTTGCCAACATCCCATGTCGAGGGAGTGAGCCCGTGACGGTATCCGACCGCCCCATATCCCGTGTCGAGGGCTACCTGCCCATCGAAGAACACGGCCTGATAGGCAATTGCACGACTGCCGCCCTGGTGGGGCGCGACGGGTCCATCCCCTGGATGTGCGCGCCTCGCTTCGATTCCGAGCCCCTGTTCTGCGCTCTGCTCGATCACCAGCGAGGCGGTGACTTCACCGTGGCCCCGGAGCCCCTGGTCGCCTCGCACCAGCGCTATATGCCCGACACTGCGGTCCTGATCACGGAGATGACCGGCCCCGAAGGACGCATCCGGGTCACTGATTGTCTGCCCCTGCGCGCCGGGGCCGACTTGTCCGAGGATGCGCCGGCAGGGCGCAACGAACTGCTCCGGCGGATCGAGGTGCTGGAAGGCCGCGTGCGGCTGCGGGTCAGGATCGCACCCAGGGGAGGTGCGAAGGCGTATCCACACGGTGCCGGCCTGGGCCTGTCGCTGTACCGCCAGCCGGAACTGGAGCTGTCGCTGAGCTCGTCGCTGCCCTTGGAGGACACCGACAGCGAACACGAACTCGAGGCCGGAGACCAGCACTACCTGATCCTGGGCTGGGGCCCGCACACGCACCGTTTCCAGGCCCGCACACCCGAGGAACTGCTCGAGGCCACGCTGGAGGTCTGGCGGCGCTGGATGACCCATTTCCACTATGAAGGCCCCTGCGAGGACCTCGTCCGGCGCTCGGCCGTCACGCTCAAGTTGATGGACTACACCGCGACCGGAGCGATGATCGCCGCGCCGACCTCGTCCCTGCCGGAAGCAATAGGCGGCCCGCGCAACTGGGATTACCGCTACGCATGGATACGCGATGCGGCATTTTCCGTGTATGCCATGAGCGATATCGGCATGACCCACGAGGCCGCGGGCTTTATCGGCTGGGCCCTGGACGCGGTGGATCGCGCGGGCTGGCCACGGGTGCTGTATGACGTAGACGGGCACCTGCCGCAGCCGGAGCGAATCGATCCCGAACTGGAGGGCTACCGAGGCTCAGCGCCTGTACGCTGGGGCAACGGTGCGGTGGAGCAGCGCCAGCACGACGTATTCGGAGAGATCCTCGATTGCGCCTATCGGTGGGAGCGCTGGGGCGGGACGCTGGATGAGCACCTGTGGAGCCGCCTGCGGCGACTGGTCGAAGCCGCCGAGAAGGAGTGGAAGAACCCCGATCATGGCATCTGGGAAGTCCGCACCGCCGGCCGTCCCTTTACCTACTCCGCCGCCCTGTGTGCGGTCGCCCTGGAGCGTGGAGCGGCCCTGGCCGATAACAATGGCATGGCAGGCAACAGCGACCTGTGGCGTTCCGAGGCAGGACAAATCCGCAAGGCAATCCTGGACCAGGCCTGGGACCCCGAGCTTCGCAGTCTCACCGAGCACCTGGGCGGCGGTGGCATCGACGCGAGCCTGCTGGCCCTGCCGGGACGCGGTGTAATCCCGGCCGATCACCCGAAGATGATCGCCACCACAGAGGCCGTTATCCGGCGCCTGGGCGCGGGCAACGGCCTGCTGTACCGCTATCTTCCGGAAGAGTCCCCGGACGGTCTGCCCGGGCACGAGGGTGCATTTGTCCTGTGCAGCTTCTGGCTGGTCGACAACCTGCTGGGACAGGGCCGCCTGGAAGAGGCCCAGGCCCTGTACGACTCGCTGTGCGCCCGCACCAATCCCCTCGGCCTGCTCCCCGAACAGATTGACCCGGCCACCGGCGCCTTCCTCGGCAATTTCCCGCAGGCATTCAGTCATGTAGGGCTGATCTCGAGCGGCATCAAGCTCGCTCGGGCCCTGCAACAAGACCGCTAAACCCGGGAATCAGGGGATCCAGCCCGAACGCGGTCCGGGCGGCTCCGCACCCTGTTCAGGCGGTCGGCATCATCGACGAGTGATGGTGCACGATCAGCCACTTGCCGTCGCGGTTCTCGTAGACGAAGGTGTAGCGCGCGGGGACTTCCTGCGTCTCGTTGCCGTCGGTCACGCGGAAGGTATAGGTGCCGGCGTCGGTCAGCTTGTTGCAGCCGAGCTTCACGTTGCGCGTGTTGATGGTGCCGAAGGGCTTCTTCTCGAGGAAATGCTCGAAGTAGTCCTGGATCTCGGCGTGATTGGTACGCGGGACGTTCGACACGGTCGGCAGCAGCACCGCGTCATTGGCGTACAGCTCGGTCACACGACGGGCATCGCCCGTCTGCAGGGCTTCATTCCAGGCGTCGAACAACTCCTCGGCCAGACGGCGCGTGGCGGGTGCGCAGACCACGCAGCTCTCGTTCGGCGGGGTATCGATCGCGGCGGCGAGCATATCGCTGCCCGTCCCGGTCACCGGGTGATGCTGGTCGCGGTGCGAGGCGCTCAGGCTCAGCCGCGAACGCGGGGCCTCGTCGGCGTTGATGAACTGGGTACCGCTGATACGCGGACGGGTCACGGTGCTCACTGCGCGTTCTCCCACTCGGGCCGATGGCGGCCGGGTAAAACGTGAATTTTAAAGAAAGCGCTGAATAAAGCCATCCCGGCTTTCTCAGCGCACGCGGCGCTGCATCGTCTTGCATCTCTTTGCACGGGCAAAGGGGTTTGCAGCTTGCTCCGGAATCAACCGCCTACGGCGGTCGATTCCGGCGGCACGTCCCTGTGCCGCAGGGAAACGCCGATCAATCAGCGTTTCCCAAGGGACCCCTCAGGGCCTGTCATGGCCGCCACTCAGCCGGCCTGGGCCTTGAACGCGGCCAGCAGGTCCTCGACCTGCCCGCGCACCCGGGCCTCGTCCTGGATGGCGAAGTCGAGAAAGGTCTGGGCGACGACGGACAGGACCTTCTTCTTCGGGTAGACGATGTGCCACTGGCGATGGATCGGGAAGTGCTCGACATCCAGCAGCGCCACCGGGCCCTCGGCCCCCTCGGCACTCAGGGTGTGCAGCGACAGCACGGCAATCCCCAGACCACCGATCACCGCCTGCTTGATCGCCTCGTTACTGCCCAGTTCCATGCGCACGGGCGGGCTGATCCCGTGCTCCTGGAACAGCTTGAGCGTCGCCTCGCGGATACCCGAGCCGGGTTCGCGCATCAGGAACGTCTCCTGCTCCAGCTCCTTGAGCGGGATATTGCGCCGGCCGACCAGCGGGTGGTCGCGGCTGGCCATCACCACCAGCGGATTGGGCGCGAACGGGTGCACCGCGACATCAGTCAGCCGCTCGGGGACATGCCCAATGATGTAGAGGTCGTCGTCGTTGTTCGACAGCCGCTCCAGCACCCGGTCAAAGTTGCTGACCTCCAGCGACAGCTCGATATCGGGATACCGCCGGGCGAACTGACCGAGGATGCTGGGCGCGAAGTACTGCGCCGTGGTGATCACCGCGAGACGCAGACGCCCGCGCTTGAGGCCGTGCATCTCGGCCAGCTTCATCTCGAGGTTGGTCAGCGCGCCGAGCATCTCGCGGCAGGTGTCGTACAGCAGCAGCCCGACCTCGGTCGGGAAGGCCTTGCGCCCCACGTATTCAAACAGCGGGAGCCCCAGTGCCGTGGAGAGCTTCTTGATCTGGATCGAGACGGTCGGCTGGGTCAGATGCAGCTCTTCCGCCGCGCGGGTAAAGCTCCCCAGGCGCACGATCGCCTCGAACACCTGCAGCTGACGCAGCGTGGCATGCCGGATCAGGTGCGCCGGCAGCTCCGACTTGAGCATCACCTGCGGGAGACCGGACTCCTTTGGCGTAGGGGACTGAGTCATACGCGACGTATCGTTTACCGCGTGAGACCCGCGTACAGCATCGGCAGCTTCTCCGGCAGCCGGTCGATCTGGTCCAGCACCATGAAGTGCTGGGCCCCGAAGATGCGCTCGACGTACTCGTCGGCGTTCGGATCCAGGCTCATGCAGAAGGTGTACACCCCCTTGCGCCCAACCTCCTCCACCGCCCGCTTCGCATCCTGACGCAGGTACTGCGGGTCGCGCACATCGGTATCCGCCGGCTCGCCGTCGGTGATGATCAGCAACAGCTTCTTCGCCGTGCCCTGGTTGTGCAGCTGCTGGCCGGCGTGGCGAATGGCCGCCCCCATGCGGGTGGAGAGCTGGCCCTGCATCCCGGCGAGGCGGGCCTTCGCGGTATCGTCGAACGGGGCGTCGAAATCCTTGAAGCGGTAGTACTCGACGTCGTGGCGCCCGTCGGAGGCGAAGCCATGGATCGCGAACGGGTCGCCAATGCGCGAGATCGCGCCGGACAGCAGCGTGGCCGCTTCGCGCGCCAGTTGCACCACGGTTGTCTCGCCGTCGCCGATCGTCTCGTTGGTCGACTCCGACAGATCCAGCAGCACCAGCACGGAGAGATCGCGCACATGACGCAGATTGCGCACATAGATGCGCTCGTCGGGCTGGCGCCGCATGCGGACGTCAATCTGGGCCTCGACCAGCGCGTTCACGTCCAGCTCGTCGCCCTCCGGCTGCTTGCGCATGCGCTGAACGCCCTGGGGCTGCATCGCCTCGATCAGGAATTTCAGGCGCGAGACCAGCGGCTTGTGCTTGTCGTAGATGGCCTCGATTTCCTCGATGTCGCCCTTCTTCGGGCGCCGCTCCAGCAGTGTGACCCAGTGCGGCCGCTCCAGCTGCATCTGGTAGTCCCACTCGTGATAGTGGAACGGCAGCGAGATCGGCTCCTTGCCCTCCTGCTGGTTGATGCTTTCGTTTTCGCCGTCGCGGAACCACTCGGTCGCCAGCACCAGGATCTGCTGGGCGTCGTCGCCGGCGTTCGGCACGTCCAACGTATTGATCATCTGCATCGGGGTGACGTAGAAACGCTCCTGCCCGGAGCCATGCGCGGCCAGGACCTCCGCCTCTTCCTCTTCGCGCCCGAAGTTCCAGAGATAGCGGTTGTCGTCGCGATAGAGGACATCCGGCGCGACCTTGGCCGGGTTCATGTAGCCCTGCTCGGGAAACTCGGGTGCCAGCACCTCGGCCAGCTCGCGGGCCAGCCCTGCGGCCTCAAGGTCGTCCACGCGTTCCGCAAACGCGCTCACCGCCTTCTGCACGAATGCATGCGGGTCGTGGTATTGCGGATCGAGCAAGGCGCGCGCGGTGCGCGCCAGCACTGCCTGCGCCGTGTCCCCATCCTCCGCCGTGGCGGTATGCAGCGGGACCCAGATCTGGCGCAGGCCCGGGAACGCCGCGATCGCCAGGGCCTCAATACGCGCGTCCTCGAACAGCTCGGTCAGGATGCCGACCACGCCCCGAGGCCCCTCGTCCGGCTGCATCTCGCGGGTATGCACCACATGGGATGCCGCGTGCGCGGCCGCCGCGCGATACAGATCCAGCCCGGTGAGGCCCTCGACATCGTCGTAGGCGTCCGGCAGGAAGATCGTGAAGCCCTCGATGTAGGGGCGATACCCCTCGCGCGACTCGAAGTCGCCACTGGTCGGGCGCATGAAGAAATCGCGTGCCCACAGCGAGCGCAAGTAGAGGTTGATACGCCGCTGCACGTCCACGAACAGGGTGCCGCGGCGCTCCTTCTGGAACACCGAGCGTGACTCCGGCGACTCCAGACCGAAGTAGGCAATCTGGCCCTCCAGGTCCGTGCGGTGCGCCTGCGCGCCCCACGTCGCCCAGCGCCGAAGACCGCCCAGCGTCAGGTGGGTCAGCAGCTCATCCAGGTGTTCCAGCATCGGCCGCACACCACGCGGCGCCTGCCCCAGCAGGTTATCCAGCAGGCGCAGATACCCCTCGAACAGCGAATAGTCGCCAAGCCGCTGGGCCGCGACCGGGCTAGTCTCGATCACCAGGGTGATGACCGCCGCGGAGGTCTTGGAGTACATCTTGATCGCGGAACCGAGCAGTTCCGCAACGGCATCCTCGCCCAGTTCCTGGGCCAGTGCAGGCGCCTCCTGCACGAAGGCCACGACCATCTCGGAACCGCGCCCCAGGGCCTGGAGACTGCGGGCCCCTTCAAGGTAGTAACGCTTAAGCCCACTGGCGCTGAAGGCACGGCTGGCCTCCTGCCAGGAACTTTCCAGCACCTCGGTGGCGTGGTTTCCCAGATCGTCGAGGAGGTCCTGGTAGTCCTCCAGATGAACGCTCATCGGTACGGGTACGCCGCGCGGTGCGCTAGAAGAACGTGGTGACGGCCGAATCCAGCGCGTCGCGCATGTCCGGATCGTCGGTGATCGGCCGCACGAGTGCCATGCGGCAGGCGCCTAGCGGCTCCACGCCCTTGGCGATCAGCGAGCCGGCGTAGACCAGCATGCGGGTGGAGATGCCCTCGTCCAGGCCATGGCCCTTCAGGTTGCGCGCGCGCTCGGCCACGCTGACCAGCTTGCCGGCCATCTCCTCGTTGATCTTGCCCTCGTGAGCGACGATCTTCGCCTCGGTCTCGTGATCCGGGTAGTCGAAATCCAGCGCGCCGAAGCGCTGCTTGGTCGACTGCTTCAGATCCTTCATCAGGCTCTGATAACCCGGGTTGTAGGAAATGACGACCTGGAAATCCGCGTGCGCCTGGACCATCTCGCCCTTCTTTTCCAGCGGCAGCACGCGGCGATTGTCGGTCAACGGGTGGATCACTACCGTGGTGTCCTGCCGGGCCTCGACAATCTCGTCGAGGTAGCAGATCGCCCCGTGGCGCGCGGCCAGGGTCAACGGACCGTCCTGCCAGCGCGTGCCATCGGCATCGAGCAGATAACGCCCGACCAGATCGGAAGCCGTCATGTCCTCGTTACAGGCGACCGTAATCAGCGGCTTGCCGAGCTTCCAGGCCATGTGCTCGACGAAGCGGGTCTTCCCGCAGCCCGTCGGCCCCTTCAGCATCATCGGCATGCGCACCGAATACGCCGCCTCGTACAGCTCGATCTCGTCCGCGACCGGCTGGTAATACGGCTCTTCCGTGATCAGGTGATCGCGCAGATCGTCTTGCATTGCCCAGACTCCTCAATCAAAAAAGGCCGGGGGACGGGATGCCCAGCACCCCGCCCAGCCCCGGCCCCGAAACGCCCTGACTCAGTCCGGCCAGATACGATTCGGGTGCAGGTTCTTCCACGGCTCGTCGGCCGTCGCCTTCGCCTTGCCCGGATTGAGCTCGGCGGTGGTGCGACCTCCGCGGCTGGCGCCAGAGCCGCTGGACTTCTTGGCCGCCGGCTTCGTGGCGGACGTCTTGCGTGTGGCCTGTGCGGCCGGCTTTTTGGCCGGGGCCTTGCGCTTGGTCGTAGAGGCCTTGCGGGTCGCCGTCTTGCGCGCCGTGCTTTTGGGCGTCGCGGCCTTTTTCGTTGCGGCTGCCTTGGTGCTGGCCGCCTGATGCGTTTGCGCGCTCGCAGGGGTCGTGCTGGTGTCTTTCTTCAGCGCGTTATCCGACGCAGCATTGCTGTCCTTGTTCTGGTCTTCCCGGGCGCTGCGCACACCGGCCGCCAGCTTGTCTTGCAGATTGCTCATTGCGACACCTCCTCGATGATGGCTTCGATCTCCTCGGCCGCCGGTTCGCCCGGTTTGCCCAGGTCGTACACGGAACAGCCTTCCAGCGCGGAACGCCGGTAGATGGCCCGCCGGCGGAGCGACTGCTCCAGGGCGGGGATGTCGATCTCCATCAGTGCATGCTTCATCGCACGCGACAGCGCACTGCGGACCTCGAGCTGGTTGATCACGACATAGGGGCGCAGCGACCGGTTCTTCATCTGCGCCTCCTCCAGACCGCGCCCCATCCGCACACTGCCCCAAAGATCAACGGGGGATGGCAGAACAGGGATCAACACGACATCCGAGCCCGCGAGCGCGGCAGTCACCGCACCACCCTCCAGGGTCGGCGGGCAGTCCACCACGATGTGATCGTAATCCTTGCGCAGCGCCTTGAGTTCGCGATCCAGCGGACCCGCGACGGCGAACACGGAGGCCGGAAAGGGACGGTCGTCCGAGGACATGCGCGCCCACTGGCCGGCCGATCCCTGCGGATCCGCATCGACCACCAGGGTGCGTCCTCGGCGCGCCAGACCGGCGGCGAGGTTCATGGAGAGGGTGGTCTTGCCGGTACCCCCCTTCTGATTGACTACCGCGAATACCCGGGAACCCACGTATCAGCCTCCTAGGGCCAGGAACCGGACGGGTCCAGTTCGTGGACTCTGACGTGATGGTCGGTCAGCCAGTCGTTTCGCTGGCCAGCCGATCCACCTCTTGCGCGAAACGCTGATCCGCCTCGCCAATCCGGTCGCCGTCGCGCGCATCAATGGTGATGTTCACATACGTCGTACCGAAACTGATATTGGGATGATAGCCATCCTCCTCCGACAACTCGGCTACCCGATCGAGAAACTCGCGCGTGATGCCGTAACGGTCGAAGGTGAACTGCTTGCTGATGGTCGCCGAGGAGCCCTTGCCCGGCTCCCAGCCGGCCGGCACCACGAGATCGCTATCCGCCATGTACTACTCCAGAACGTTGGACAGGCGTACCCCTAGCGGGCCGCGACTTCCTGTGCGTCGATCTCGCGCACATGTTCGAGTTCTTCCTCGAGGATCCTCTCGAACAACTCGGCATCGGCCACCGCACCCACGCGCCGACAGTAGACCGCCGCCTCGTCATACAGGCGCACGGCTTCCATCTCCAGTTCGCGGTTGCGCTCCAGCAATTCGGCCATCGAGCGCCCCAGCCGCACGGGTGCCAGCTGGCTCCCGTTGGGGGCAACCCCATGGTGAAACATGCGGGTCATGAATCGATCCGCATGGTCCAGTTCCTCCTGGGCGTCCCGACGCAGGCATTCGCTGACATCGCTCATGCCCCACATCGCGGTCAATCGCGCCTGGGCCAGATACTGCTGAACCGCGGACAGCTCATGCGCCACCGCGCGGTTCAGGTAACCCACGATCCGCGGATCCGCCATCGAGGTTGCCTCAGCTGGCCGAGCCGTCGGCCGTCGGGGCCTTCGGCAGGATGCTTTCCACTTCGGAGTGGACACGGGCAATGATGTGCGCAGCCACCAGGCCGTCGCCCACACGCTCGCAGGAATCCGCACCGGCACGCACCGCCGCATTCACGGCACCGGTCTCGCCACGCACCAGAACCGTCACGTAGCCACCACCGACGAACTGACGACCGATCAGGCGCACTTCCGAGGCCTTGGTCATCGCATCCGCCGCTTCAATTGCCGGCACCAGACCACGGGTCTCGATCATGCCCAGGGCCACACCAGAAATTTCGCTCGCCATTGCTAACCTCTTTTACAAACGGGCCGCCGGGCCGATCAGCCACGGCGGCGTTTATCCGCCGCAGGGAATTACGGCTTTTCCGGGAGGATGTTTTCCACCTCGGAATGCACACGGGCAATGATGTGCGCAGCCACCAGGCCGTCACCCACACGCTCGCAGGAATCCGCGCCGGCACGCACCGCAGCGTTCACAGCGCCGGTCTCGCCACGCACCAGAACGGTCACGTAACCGCCACCGACGAACTGACGACCGATCAGGCGCACTTCCGAGGCCTTGGTCATCGCATCGGCAGCTTCAATCGCCGGGACCAGACCACGGGTCTCGATCATGCCGAGGGCCACACCAAAGTTTTCGCTAGCCATTACTTAACTCCTATCAAGCGTTACTGATGAATTACTTTTCAACCTGCTCGGGCAGGATGCTTTCCACTTCGGAATGCACGCGGGCAATGATGTGCGCAGCCACCAGGCCGTCACCCACACGCTCGCAGGAATCCGCACCGGCACGCACGGCGGCGTTCACGGCACCGGTCTCGCCACGGACCAGCACGGTCACGTAGCCACCACCGACAAACTGGCGACCAATCAGGCGCACTTCAGAGGCCTTGGTCATTGCATCAGCGGCTTCAATCGCCGGCACCAGACCACGGGTCTCGATCATGCCCAGCGCCACACCAAAACGTTCAGTTGCCATTTCTCTTTCTCCTGGAGTTACAGTTTTTCCAATTAAAATGACGCTCAAGCCGCCTTGTGGGTACCAGCAGAGCGCTGTGCATCGGTCTGGTCTTGTCCAGCCTTGTTCGTCGACCCTTCCGCTTTCCTGCCACCATCGTCCCACTGGTCGATGATGCCGCCGATCGTCAGATCGGTTGTCACCTTGGGGTCATCGAGCGCGTAGCGCGCGGCCGATCCAGAGATCGTGAACACCCAATTGCCCGGGTGCGCACCCACTGGATCCACGGCGACGCTGAGCGCACCCTTTTGATCCACCAGCACGCGCAGCGACATGGTCTGAAGGCCGTCCACACGACGCGTGACCACCAGTTCGTCCTGCACCTGCATAATTTCCATGGAGCTACTGCTCCTCCCAGTAATCGATGATCCCGACGATCGTCGCGTCACTGGGGTATTCCTTGCTGCCGGCCGCCTCGCGCGCCGCGGACGATCCGACCACGATCACCCAGTCCCCGGGCACACAACCGACCGCGTCCACCGCGACCGTGCGCGGACCCCCGGCCTTCTCCTGGACCACCAGCAAGGGACGGTGACCCAGATCCCGGATCCGGTTGGTCGAAACCAGCGTCTTCTCTACCTTGCAGATCTTCATTCCGTGTCCCGTTAGCTCAACCGGCGAGCGGTTCCAACTGGCTGCCGCTGCGCTTGTCGCGAATCACCATGTGGCACCCGATTAGGCCCTTTTCGGCCAGTTCGCGATAGCGCGCCATGATCTGGTCGCGGATCCGCCGGCAGCGGGCCTCGACCCGCTCGCGCGATCCCGGCACCTTGCGGTCGTAGCGGTAATGGATCACCACCGGTACCGGCAGGCCCCGCTCGACATTCAGCTGCCGAAAGATCTTGTTCACCCCCACATCCATCCCGTGGGCGCCTTCTTCCATCGTTTCCAGGTGCGCGAAGTAGGCAAAGTTGCGTACCTGCATCTCCTCGACTTCCTGGCCGACGATGATCACCCGCTCGCGGTGCCCCACATCGGCGTAATGCCCGTTGTGGTAGCGCGCCACGTAATCGAGCTGCGAAATATTGTTCAGCAACAGCCGCGAGATCAGCCGAAGCATCCCCTCGTGCGGCCCACCGTTGCCGTGACCCCAGCCTTGCTGGTGGATCGCGTCCTGGATCGCCTGATATACGCGCAGTTCCGCGTCACGGCCATCCAGGTCCTGCGTCTCCCGGTACACCTTCGCGCTATCCACGAAGCGGTACAGACTCATCCGCGTGTCGGCGTCCGGGATATGGATCTTCACGGCATCCGTATCCGTATCCACGCCAATCAGCAGCGTATCGACCGAGGCCCCACAGCAGTAGGTGTTCTCGATCGCCTGACGAAACGCCCGCAGCTGCCGGAGAGCGGCATCCGCCGCGTCCCGCTCACTGTTGCCGTGCGCCGCGCACCCCTGATGGTGCGGGTCCGCACTGCTGTAGTGGTACGCCGCGATCTTCAGGTATCGACTCGGCACATCCGCCGTGGTCGGCCGTCCTTCGCGGAACCGCAACAGCTCGCGTTTCGTCCAGTGGCGGACATCCTCTTCGATGTCGAACTGCGCACCGGCATAACTCTTAACCCGAACAGCCAGATCCGGCAGGCGCAGAATAAAACGCCGCAGGCTCAACAGCCGCCCGTCGGAACAGGGCGAGATGTCCACTTCGTGGAAATCGCAGTCGAGGAAGTACGCAATCGCGCGTTCCGCCTCGTCCACCAGGTCATCCCGACCCGCCCAGTATTCATTGACCAGCTGATCAAACAGCTCGAACGTGCCGTGCAGGTACAGTTCGCGCGTGTCCAGATCGTTGATCCACGCATCCTCCAGGACGCGTTCCGGCAACCGATACCCGAGGTTATCCTCGACAATCCGTTGCGCCTTTTCCTCGAAGTCCCGCTCGTGTTGCAGCGCATGGACCTCTTTCAGTACTGGCACCAGATTCGCGAAGCGATCGCGAAACCCACTCTCGAACGCGTACAGCCGTTCGTTGTCGGCGACATCCGCCAGCGGATGCCCGGGCTTCAGCACAGAAGGCACGTCCATCGGCGCCGGCGCCTTCGGCGGCACTGCGCTAACCAGAGGTTGCGCAGCAGCCGAATTCGCCCCTTGTGCCACCGGCGACCGGACGGCACTTCCCCGTGGCGTCGCGTAACGCGTGCCAAAGGCGGATGTCTTGCGGCGGCCTCGGCGCACCATCGTGGTCGTATTGCCTCCTTACTCGCCGCTTAGCCGCGGGCACCGCCGGACAGGGTCACCAGCGAACCGCTGCCACTATTCCCGGAGGAACCGGTGATCTTGCTCATCGGCACTTCCTTGCGCTCGAGCTCACGATTGGCATAGGCACTACGGCCTTCACCACGCGGGTTGCCCTTTTGCGTCGCGTTACGACGCGTGGCGAACCCTTCGGTGCCGGTGACGCTGCTTCCACGGGCCCAGTCATCGCCCGTGATGGTCACACCGTTGCTGCTCCCGTTAACGGTCACACGTTCGGCACCAATCTTGGCCACATCTTCAGCCTGAGCCGGTACCGGCTGGTGACGATCCGGCTGATAGCGGAACTCCTCGGTCCCGGACACCAGGCCCGTCGCCTTGTTGATCGGCCCGGTAATGCCACCCGAGGCACCGTATGCAGTACCGGTCACACGACGCTCGCGGCGCGCCAAGGCTTCGCGGGCCGGGCTTTGAACACTGAAGCCGTCATTCGGCATCGCCTGCGCCGGCACGTCGGCCACCGGTGCGGCTACTGCGGCCTGGCCTTCCGGACGCAGACGCGGGTGCAAGCTGCCAGCGGCCGTCGGACAGGTCGCGGCAAATTCGTTCGCCCCGACATACGGCGCACCGGACACGTCCTGACATGCACCGCGTTCGGTGCCCGTCACGCGCTCGTCATAACCCGGCTGGCTCCCGGAAACCGGATGCCCCGGCGTCGCATGGCGTTCGGCCACGCGGGTGTGCGCCGTCTGCATATCACGCGGCTCGCAATAAGCCTCGTACTGGTCAGCGCCGATGTAGGGCGTGCCAGAAACCGGTTTGCACGCACCGTACTCGTCACCGGTGACCCGTGCCGAGCGGCCCACGGACGTACCCGAGACGTTCTGCTGGTTCCAGGTGCGGCTCACGGAGACTTTTTCCGGGCCGGCCTGCGGACGGGAGCCACAGAAGGCGTCGTAATGCTCGGACCCGACATACTCGGTACCGGTGATCGGCTTGCAGCCCCCGTATTCGTCACCGGTCACGCGCAGCGAGCTATCCACCTGCGTGCCGGAGACTTCCCGACCCCGCAGCGTGTGCATCACGCCCACCTTCGGCACACCACCGGCGGCCGGACGGTCACACAGGTCACCGAAATCCGCCTGGTTGTAGTACGGGGTACCCGTCAGGGGGCGGCAGGATCCGGACTCGTCACCCGTCACCTTCGAGCTGCGACCCACGGCCGTACCCGTCACGCTCTGGTCTTCCATCGTGTGCAGCTCCTGCACCTTGGCCGGCGTCGGCTCCGGGCGGGTACCGCACATGCCCTTGAACTGTTCCGTACCGATGTATTCGGTCCCGGTGACCGGCTTGCAGCTGCCGTACTCGTCACCGGTGACACGCGAGGAGCGCCCGACTTCGGTCCCGGTCAATTCACGACCGCGAAGCGTATGCATGACGCCGACCTTCATCGGCGCTCCGTTGGACTTTCCCGTGTTACACGGAACCTCGCTCGCCTGCGTATTCAGGTACTCGGTACCGGTGATGTCGCGGCAGGAGCCCGACTCGTCACCGGTGACACGCGGGCTACGGCCGACGCTCGTACCCGACACACCCTCGCCATGACGGGTCACCATCACGCTGGTGCGCGGCGCGCTGTTCGGCGCACGGGTGCCGCAGAAGCCTTCGTACTGCTCGCTGCTCAGGTACTCGGTGCCGGTGATCGCTTCGCAAGAGCCGGACTCGTCCCCCGTTACACGGGCAGAGCGCCCGACCTCGGTACCACTGACTTCCTGGCCGCGGCTGGTGTGGGAGTGCCCCACCTTGGCCGGGTTGGCACTCGGGCGCACATCGCAGTAGCGCTCGTAGTGCTCGAGGCCCAGGTACTCGGTCCCGGTAATGTTGGAGCAGCTGCCCGCTTCGGCGCCGGTGACGCTGCGCGTCGACTCGACTTGCGTGCCGCTAATGTGACCACCGGCGAGGGTCGTGCCCTCTTCCACCTTCGGCGGTGCTTCGCTCGTCTGACCACGGGGACGACCACAGGGACGACCCGGATCCGAAGAACCGCGACCAATCGTGCACAGCTCTTCACGACGCTGGCGTGCTACCTCGCGAGTGGACATACCCTTGCGTTTCGCAGCCTTCCACGCGCCTTCCTGCGGCATGGCACCGCGGCCCTTGGAGCCGTTGAAACGGCGCTTGGTCGCACGCTTGCCGTTCTGTGCCATCGCCTCGCGGCGCGCCATGCAGATCGCGCGGACCTCGGAGATCACCGGATGCGGACCCGCGGACTCGCCACCGGACTCCACCTTGTCGCACAACTGGTCAAGGCCACTTTCCACGACGGTGTCGCTTTCGGGGGTCACCGCGCTATAGGTGTCGTTGTGCTCGGACTTCTCGTCCTTGCAGCCACAGCCACAGCCCTTTTTCTCTTCCTGTGCAGACGGCGCGAAGGAACCCTGGCCTTTCAACAGGTCTTCACGGCGCGGCTCGGCCGCCATGGCCTTTTTGCCATCGGTCGCCAGGGCCTGACGGCGCAGGCGGCAGATTTCGCGCCCGCTCATGTTGGAACAGTCGATTTCCATACCCTGGTTCTGCGACAGCGCTTCAAGCTGACGCGACCGGTCGGAACCGCCACGGGCCAAACCGCCGAGGGCCCGCGCCCGGGTATTGGAGCGACCGACCGCCTTCTTGCCCTGGCGCGCCATCTTCTGGCGGCGCTCAAGAGCGGCCTGGCGGCCGTTCGACGCACCGGCGTGCGCGCCCGGTTCCGGACGGCGCGCAGGTGCGCTGCTGCCGACCTCGAACGAGGTCGACGGCTGAGATTCGCTGGAGTGCGACTCCGGCTCCCGCGCCTGGGGGGCCGGTTCGGAAACACGCTGAGCCTGGCGCGCCTTTTGCGCGGCCGCGGCAGAACGCGACGTTCCCCTGGTTTGGCCGGTCGGCTTCACGGCAGCCTTGCCATTATGAGACATGGCCTTGCGCCGTTCCCGGGCGAGTTCGCGACCCGAGAGACCTTCAGACGCGGATGTCGGATTACTCATGGCACTTCCTTACAGTTGGCGGCAGCAACGGTAATAACGCTTGATGGACGGGCCGGGTGCCACAGGCACCCGGCCTCCACCGAACCGGGGTCTTAGCGACCGCGGTCGACCACGAAGGCCATGCCCTGACTCTGGGCGTAGTTATCGTACGCAATGAAGCGCACCATCATGCCCGGGTTGGCACGGCGGCATTCTTCAATCTCGGACAGCACCGCTTCCACGGACTGCTCGCCAAAGAAGGGCAGCTTCCACATGTACCAGTAGTGGGCCATGGCGTTTTCTTTTTCGCTGTACTCGATCGCCGGGTTCCAGCCCTGCGCGAGGCAGTATTCGATCTGCTTGCGCACCTGGTCGGCATTCATCTCCGGCAGATAGGAGAAGGTCTCGTACTTCTGCGACTGCTTGAAGTTCTGGATATCAGACATGTCGGTAATCCTGTGCTCTGGTTCTTTCTGGGCACGGACGGCGCACTAGCGCCGCCCGCGCTCGGACGATCACTTGTGCTGGGTATCCAGCTTGTCGACGGTGTCGAACTCGAACTTGATCTCTTTCCACGTTTCCATGGCGATCTTCAGTTCGGGGCTGTGCTGCGCCGCCTGAGTCAGGATGTCCTTGCCTTCCTTCTCGATGTCCCGACCTTCGTTACGCGCCTGGACACAGGCTTCCAGCGCCACACGGTTGGCCGCCGCACCCGGGGCGTTACCCCACGGATGGCCCAGCGTACCGCCGCCGAACTGGAGCACGGAGTCGTCGCCGAAGATGGAGACCAGGGCCGGCATGTGCCAGACGTGGATACCACCAGAGGCCACGGCGAACACGCCCGGCATGGAGCCCCAATCCTGATCAAAGAAGATGCCGCGCGAGCGGTCTTCCGGGATGAAGGATTCACGCAGCAGGTCGATCCAGCCCAGGGTCGCGGCACGGTCGCCTTCCAGCTTGCCGACCACGGTGCCGGTGTGCAGGTGGTCACCACCGGACAGACGCAGGATCTTCGCCAGCACACGGAAGTGGATACCGTGCTTCGGATGACGGTCGAGCACCGCATGCATCGCACGGTGGATGTGCAGCAGCACGCCGTTGTCGCGGCACCAGTTGGCCAGACCCGTGTTGGCGCAGAAGCCGCCGGTGATGTAGTCGTGCATGATGATCGGCGCGCCAATTTCCTTGGCGAACTCGGCACGCTTGTACATCTCTTCCGGGGTCGGCGCGGTGACGTTCAGGTAGTGACCCTTGCGCTCGCCGGTTTCGGCCTCGGCCTTTTCGGTCGCTTCCTGCACGAACTCGAAGCGGTCACGCCAGCGCATGAACGGCTGCGAGTTGATGTTCTCGTCGTCCTTGGTGAAGTCGAGGCCGCCACGCAGGCACTCGTACACGGCGCGGCCGTAGTTCTTCGCGGACAGACCCAGCTTCGGCTTGATGGTGCAGCCCAGCATCGGACGGCCGTACTTGTTCAGCTTGTCACGCTCAACCTGGATACCGGAGGGCGGACCACCGCAGGTCTTCACGTAGGCCATCGGGAAGCGCACGTCTTCCAGACGCAGGGCACGGATGGCCTTGAAGCCGAACACGTTACCGACCAGGGAGGTGAACACGTTCACCATCGAACCTTCTTCGAACAGGTCGATCGGGTAGGCGATGAACGCGTAGAAGGACTCGTCGTCACCCGGCACGTCCTCAATGGAGTAGGCACGGCCCTTGTAGTAGTCCATATCCGTCAGGAGGTCGGTCCACACCGTGGTCCAGGTACCGGTGGAGGACTCGGCGGCCACGGCGGCCGCGGCTTCTTCGCGGTCGATGCCCGGCTGCGGGGTGATCTTGAAACATGCCAGCAGATCGGTATCCAGCGGCATGTATTCCGGCATCCAGTAGGTTTCGCGGTAATCCTTGACGCCCGCGGAGTACTTCTTGGCGGCCATGTGGCTTTCTCCTACGCGTTGGTTAATCGTGACGGTCGCCTAGATTAGGAAGGTGCACTGCTAATAACAAATAAATAATCTAGATACGACCAATAGACTTTCGTTTATAGAAAGACCGGTCCGCAGAGTTCCGCGGAGCGGCATGGGGGTTCTGTTCGCATCAGCGCCCGGCGCCTGCTCGGCAGCCTCAGCGGGGAATGCGGTCGCTGATTGTAGTCCATGACCGCAGTCAATGCATGCTCTTTAGACCACAGCGTGATCGGAGCCCGCGCCCCTCTGCCGGGGCGCGCGCACCGACGATCAGGCAGGACCCGCATCGGCCTCCTGCGCCTCCAGCGTGTCGGCGTAGTGATCGCGCGCCACATAGGTATAGATGGCCGGGACCACGAAGAGCGTGAACAACGTGCCGATCGCCATGCCCGCCGCAATCACCAGGCCCATTGCGAAGCGCGAGCCGGCACCAGCACCGGTCGCCATCAGCAGCGGCACCATCGCCACCACGGTCGCCGTGGTCGTCATCAGGATGGGCCGCAGACGCAGGCTGGCCGCCTCCTCGATCGCATCGCGCAAGGGGCGCCCCTGACGCTGCAACTGGTTGGCGAACTCCACGATCAGGATGCCGTGCTTGGCGATCAGCCCGATCAGGGTCAGCAGACCCACCTGTGTATAGATGTTCAGCGAGGTCACACCCAGGCTGATGAAGATCAGGGCGCCGGCGATCGACATCGGCACCGTGGTCAGAATGATCAAGGGATCACGGAACGACTCGAACTGCGCGGCCAGCACCAGGAAGATCACGACCAGCGCGAAGAAGAACGTGACGACCAGATCCCCACCCTCGGCCTTCAGCTGCCGCGACTCGCCGGCATAGTCCACGTTCACATCGGGCGGCAGCACCTCGGCGGCAATCCGGTCGATGATGTCCAGCGCCTCCCCGAGGGTGACGCCGGGCCGTGGCACCCCCTGCAGGGTCACCGCGTTCAGCTGCTGGAAGCGGTTGAGCTGGCGCGGCGTGACCGTCTCTTCCAGCGTCACGATGCTGGACAACGGTATCGGCTCGCCGTCCGCGGTGCGCGTGTACAGCTCCTCAAGCTGCTCCGGCGTCAGGCGGTCGGAACGCTGGACCTGCGGGATCACGCGATAACTGCGGTTCTCCATCGCAAACCGCCCGGCGAACCCGCCGGAGAGATACGTCGCCAGATCGGCATTCAGCGTCGCCATGTCGATGCCAAGCTGCGAGGCACGCTCGCGGTCAATCTTCAGATCCACCCGTGGCTGGTCGAAGTTGAGATCGGTATCGAGGAAGATGAACCGACCCGTCTCCATCGCCCGGTCCTTGATCTCCTGACTCAGCTCGTTCAACTCCTCGAACGAGCTGGTGGAGCCGAACACAACGCTGACCGGCGCGCCCTGCCCCGGGGTCGGCAGCTGCGGCGGCTGGATCGCGAACACCTCGAGCCCTGGCAGCCCTTCCAGCGCCGGCTGCAGGTCCTCTTCCAGGATCTTGGCGGTCGTTCGGTCACGCTGATCCCAGGGCGCCATAACGAAACCGCCCAGGGCCTGGTTGGTCGCCCCGGCCATACCGGGCCCGCCGCCAAAGCCGTTCACGATAAAGATGTTGTCGAGCTCGGGGATGCGGTCGAAAAAGCCGTCGGTCAGCGCGGTGTTGCGCTCCAGGTAATCGATCCCCATGTAGGCATCGCCTTCCATGATCGAGAAGGCGAAACCCTGGTCCTCCTGCGGCTCCAGCTCGGTCTGCGAAGTCACGAACAGGAAGTAGCAGGACACCAGCACGATGGCGCCGAAGGCGGCGACGGTGAAGCGGTCATTCAGTGCCCCGTGCAGCCGTCGGCGATAGCGCTCGCGCAGGCTGTCAAAGCGCGCGTCCAGCCACGACTCGATGCGCCCGCGCCGCTCGACCGAACCATCGCGCAGGATTTTCGAACACATCATTGGCGACAGCGTGATCGCGACAATCCCCGAGATCACGACCGTCGCCGCCAGGGTAAACGCAAACTCGATGAAGAGCGTGCCGGTCAGGCCGCCGATGAACCCCAGCGGCAGGAAGACCGCCACCAGCGTGGTCGACATCGCGACAATCGGCCACGCGAGCTCGCGCGCCCCCTGGATCGCCGCGTCCATGCGCGACATGCCCTCCTCGATATGCCGCGAGATGTTCTCCAGCATGATGATCGCGTCATCGACCACGATGCCGATGGCCAGCACCATCGCCAGCAGCGTCAGCAGGTTCAGCGAGAACCCCATCAGGAGCATCAGCATGAAGGTCCCGATCAGGGACAGCGGTACCGCCACCGCCGGGATCAGCACACTGCGCCACGAGCCAAGAAACAGATAAATCACGACCAGCACGATCAGCAGCGCCAGCACGATGGTCGTCAACACCTCGTCGATCGCGCTCTCGATGTATTCGGTGGAGTCATAAACGATCTCGCCCTCCAGCCCGGAGGGCAGGCGCGGCTCGATGCGCTCCTCGAAGATCTCGCGTACATCCGCGATCACCTCCAGGGCATTGGCATCCGGCGCCAGCTCGATGCCGATGAACGTCGCCGCCTGACCGTTGAAGCGCACCGAGGTGTCGTAGTTCTCCGACCCCAGCTCCACCTCGGCGATATCGCCAAGACGCACCAGGTCGCCCTCCTGCTCGAACAGGATCAGCTGCTCGAACGCCTCCGGGGTCTGCAGGTCGGTATCCGCGGTCAGGTCCAGGCTCACCATCGAGCCCTTGGTCTGCCCCACCGCGGAGAGGACATTGTTGCCCTCCAGCGCCGACCGAACGTCGCGCCCGGTTACGCCATAGGCCGCCATGCGATTGGCGTCCAGCCAGGCGCGCATCGCAAAGCTCTGATCGCCGAGGATCTCGGCCCGCTGAACGCCGTTGACGGTGGCCAGCTCCGGTTGCACCTCGCGAATCAGGTAGTCGGTGGTCTGATTGTTGGAGAGGCGCTCG
Source organism: Thioalkalivibrio sp. ALRh (assembly GCF_000381425.1). Lineage (NCBI taxonomy): Bacteria > Pseudomonadati > Pseudomonadota > Gammaproteobacteria > Chromatiales > Ectothiorhodospiraceae > Thioalkalivibrio > Thioalkalivibrio sp. ALRh. Next base: position 40,944 of record NZ_KB906519.1, on the reverse strand, counting down.
GAATAGAACGACAGGTACATCGCCGCCACATCCTGACCCACGGATAGATCCACCACCGGGTCCTCGGCCTCCGATGGCAGATCGCTGCGAATCTTGTCCACCTGGGCGGAGATCTGCGTCAGCGCCTGGTTCGGATCGTAGTCCAGCTCCAGGAACGCCTGCACCGTGCTTATCCCCGGCAGGCTGTTGGACACGATGTAGTCGATCCCCTCCGCCTCGGCGATCTCGCGCTCCATCGGTGTGGTGATGAATCCCTGTACCAGGTCCGCATCCGCGCCGATATAGGCGGTGCTGACCGTGACCACCGCGTTCTGCACCTCGGGGAACTGGCGCACGTTCAGGTCGAACACCGCCCGCACCCCGAACAGCAGGATGAACAGGCTGACCACAGTGGCCAGCACGGGCTTCTGAATAAAGATATCGGTAAAGCGCATCGTCGCGGGCCCGCTCAGCGATTCGCCGGCCGCGGATCGCGTTCGGCATCGGGCTGGGCATCCTCCGTGATCTTCACGGGGGTATCGTTCTGGAGCTTCAGCAGACCGCTGACCGCAATCTCGTCGCCCTCTTCCAGGCCATCCACGATGCGCACCAGGTCACCGCGTCGCTCACCGATCTCCACCAGGCGCTGCTCCACACGCTTGTCGCCGTCATCGTCTTCCAAGATCACGAACACCGAGTTGCCCCAGGGTGCGAAACGGATGGCCGTCTGCGGGACCACCAGCCCCTCCTCCGGCTCGCCACGCTGCAGCGTGACGCGGGCGAACTGACCGGGGCGCAGCCGATGGTCCTCGTTGGTGATCATCGCCTGCACGCGGAACATCCGCGAGGCAGCACGGACACGCGGCTCGATCGCGGTAATCTGCCCCTCGAAGGTCTCGCCATAGGCATCGACGGTGACCTCGACCGACTGCCCCAGCTCGACATTCGCCAGCCGGCGTTCGGGCAACGTGAAGTTCACATACAGCGGGTCCAGGGACTCCAGCACCACAATCGGGTCGCCCGGGCCGACAAACTGGCCCTCGTTCACCTGACGGATACCCAGCTGCCCGTCAAAGGGCGCCCGCAGACGCTTCTGGCGAATACGGGCATCCTGTGCCTTGACCGCCGCCTCGGCCTGTTGCGCCTCGGTCGCGCGGCGCTGGAACTCCGAGTCGGAAATATCGTTGCGCTGCACCAGGCCCCGCGCCCGTTCCAGCTCGCGCGCCGCGAGCTGCGCCTCGGCGCGCAGGCTTTCCAGCTCCGCCTCGTCCAGCTCGGTGTCGAGTTCGACCAGCGTCTCGCCCGCCTCGGCGAAGGCCCCATTGGCAAAATGGATGCGGTCAACAATGCCCTGTGCCTCGAAACTCAGCGTGGCCCCCTGCACCGCCTCCAGGTCCCCCACCGCACGCAGCTGCGGGGCCCAGCGATCGGTCTCCACGGTCGCCGCGTTGATGGTCGCAGTCGGCTCCGGCATCTCGTCAAAGAACTCCGCGATCTGCTGATCCACGAAGGCCTTGAAACCAAAGATGCCACCCAGGACCAGGGCTACGCCCAGCAGCATCAGGAAGAATCGCTTGCTCATGAATTTGCCTCAGGAATGTGCTCGCGCACGATCGCGCGCACCCGCTCCGTCTCGGCGCGCACGACCGAGGGTTCGTCTGGATCGATTCGCGGCTCCCAGCGCCAGCCGGTCAGCAGCGCATGGGTATGGCGGATCAAGTGTTCATACGGGCGGTGGATATCGTAGGCATCCAGCAGCCCCTGGGCATTCGCGAGCGCCTGCATCCCGGTATTCAGCGCCCACGGCCCCAGCCCCATCTCTTCCTCGCCCATCTCCTGGGCCGGTGGCAGGTCCTTGTTCGCCCGCGCCTCGGCCACGATGGCGTTGATCGCCTGGCTGATCGGTTGAGCCGCATCAAGCAACTCCTGCCGCCGCGCCTCCGACGTGCTCGCCCAGACCACCTCTGTCGTCACGAATTGGGTCAATCGATAGTAGTCCGGATTCGCCTGCGCGAAATCGATATCGGCCAGCACCATCGCCAGCATTCGTGAACGGGTTCCCAGCGGCAGCCGAGGAATGCACCGAAACAGCTCCGCACGCTGACGCGTTGCCCGGGTCGCGACGGCCGCCAGCAGATCTTCCTTCGAGTTGAAATGCTGGTACAGCGTGCCGGTCGCGTAGTCGCAGGCGGCCGCCAGACGCGACATCTGCAACGCCAAAAGGCCCTCCGAGCGGATCAGCTCGTGGGCCTTTTCGACAAAGAGGGTCTCGCGCGCCTCGCGCTCGCGCTGCTTTCGATTCTCGGTGCCCATCGGCGCAGACTACCGAATCGGAACCAAGATTTGAACCTCGTTCACTCAACAAGCAAAAAAACGGGGCCCAGAAGGCCCCGGTCCGCTTGTCATCGGCGCCCAATCAGCCGGCTTCACGCAGTAGGCGCACGATCGCGTCGGCCACGCTCTTGCTGGACTGCGGGTTCTGCCCCGTCACCAGTTTGCCATCCACCACGACATGGTCGGCCCAGTCCTCGGCGGTCTCGACCTCCCCACCCAGTTCGGCCAGGCGGTCCTGCAGCAGAAACGGCACGGCCTGATCGAGCTGTACCGCCTTCTCTTCGCTGTTGGTGAACGCGGCCACCTTGCGCCCCTTCACTGCCGGACTGCCGTCTTTCAGCATCGCGCCGACCAGACAGGCCGGCCCGTGACACACCGCGCCCACGACCTTGTCGTTCTCCAGAAACTCGCCGACCAGACGCTGCACATGCGGATTCTCCGGCAGATCGAACATCGTGCCGTGCCCACCGGGGAAGAAGATTGCCGCGTAGGCATCGTGGTGCATGCCTTCATCGAGATGGATCGTGTCGTCCAGGGCCTCCTGCGCGGCGACGGCCGCCGGTCCGGGATGATTCGACTCCAGGCTCTTGGGATCCAGAGGGACGGGCCCGCCCTTGGGACTGGCCACCTTGATCTCGAAACCGGCCTTGCGGAAGCGGTCATAGGGCACCGAGAACTCGTCAAACCACACGCCGGTCGCGTGGCCGTCGCCGATCTCGCCGTGACTGGTCACCACCATCAGTATCGTCTTGCTCATCCCGCGAACTCCTGTTGCATCCATACATGTCCGTGGACTCGGTGGTCCGGGACAGGGTTCCGCTGCGCACAGGAATCAAGGGGCCGGGGCCCGAATTCGAGAAGCCGATCCCTTGCGTCTTGTCGGTATTGGCGGGACAGCTTTCTGAACGGTCCGAGGAGCAGGGACAGTCGACCGAACGCGTATCACTCTCCCCAACCAAGAAAGGCCCCGTAATGGGGCCTCTGACAGCTTGGTCAATGACGTCCGACCGGCAATGCCGGGCGGACGCCAAGGCTTCAGGTCGGAGTCAGACCTGGGTGTAGCGCAGGTAGGAGCGGATCTCCTCGAAGCCCTGCGGGAACTTCTTCTGCGCATCCTCGTTGCTGACCGTCGGCGGGATGATCACGCGATCGCCCGGGGTCCAGTCGGCCGGCGTAGCGATGCCGTGCTGGTCTCCGGTCTGCAGCGCATCGATCACGCGCAGGATCTCGTCGAAGTTGCGGCCCACCGACATCGGGTAGGTCATCATCAGCCGGATCTTCTTGTTCGGGTCGATAATGTAGACCGAACGCACCGCGGCAGTCTCGCTCTCGCCCGGGTGGATCATCTCGTAGAGCTCGGAGATCTTCTTGTCGGCGTCGGCAACGATCGGGAACTCCAGCGTGGTGTTCTGGGTGTCGTTGACGTCCTCGATCCACTTGTTGTGCTCGTCGACGGTATCCGTGGACAGGCCCAGCGGCTTCACGTTGCGATCCGCGAACTGCTGCGCGAGCTGGGCAGTGCGGCCCATCTCGGTGGTGCACACCGGCGTGAAGTCGGCCGGATGGCTGAAGAAGAAGCACCAGGAATCGCCGATCCACTCGTGGAAATCGATCTTGCCCTTGGTGGTGTCAATCTGGAAGTTCGGGGCGGTATCACCCAGTCGAAGTGCCATGATGTACTCCTTTCTTGATAATCAATGGTTTGCAAGTTTCGGGGCCGTCTCGGCTCCCCGTGGAAACCAAGGTATCGCGACCCCACTGCATTAGCTATTACTAATTCTCTAAGGCCTCGATAGCCGGCACCTAAGACGAGCCGCAACAAGGGCACCCCGCCCCGAGCGGCCCACCCGTCACTACATGCGGCGAAAGAGCTCGGCCAGGTCGTCACGCATCGGCTGGCGCCCCATCTCCTCGGTGGTAAATTCCGAGCCGTCGAAGGACACGCGCAGCATCACGGCCTCGCCGGCCTCCACATCGGGCATCAGCGCAACCATCGGGCGCCCGGTCAGGTATTCGGCAACCGCCTCGTCCATCTCCGCCGCGGCCTGTACCTGCTGCTGCATCCAGGTGGAGATATGCAGCATCAACGTGCCGTCCCACTCGGCCTTCGCGAGCTCGCCGAGCAGGGCGTGGGCCAGGGCCACGTTGTCGTCACGGCTGGCACCGGCGCCAAAGGCGAGATAGGTCACCTCGGCGTCACCGATCGCCGCTACTGCGTCGGCGGCATCCTCGGGCCCTTCCATGCCCGCGATGCTGAACCCGGCCTCCGGGTTGGCGGCCAGCATCCCGGCCCCGAGACCGCCGGTCAGCGCGCCACAGATCGCGGAACGGTTGTTGACCACGGCCAGCGACTCGGCCTCCATCATGCTCGCAATGGCCTGTCCGACATTGCCGCCCGCCATGGCACGAACGGTCTGCTCCTCGCCAAACGAAAGCGACTCGGCTGCCGCCGTGAGCGGTGCGGCCAGCAGCGCAGCCGAGAGAGACAGTGCAATGGTCGTCTTTTTCATCAGTTCACCTCGTGTTGGTGGTTGGGAATATTCGGTATTTCTGATGCCTGGGGCATCACATCACCATCGGCCGGCCGGGCGCGGCCCTTCTGGTGTTCGGGAGTTGTGGCTATGCAGCTCCTGGGACCCTGCAGCACCACGCGCGATTCAGGTTTCTCCGACCGCGGCATACTGCGCAGACGGGAACACTCGCCGCAGGCGGCCCGTCAGAACCCGTACCTGGGGCCGCCGGATCAGCCGTCTCGATCCAGTTCCCGCAAGCGCCGGTACAGGCTGCGCTCGCTCAGGCCCAGCCGGCGCGCGAGGCTCCGCCGATCACCCTGGTGTACCGCCAGGGCGTGACGCAGATACTCGCGCTCGATCTGATCCAGCGGACGCAGTTCCCGCGGATGGACCAACTCCGCGTAACCTTCTCCGGCCGCACCCGATTCGGCGCGCGTGGCCTGCTGGCGCACCGGGCCTGGCAGGTGCTCCGGCCGAATCGGACCGCCATCCGCCAGCAGGGCCGCGCGTTCCAGGATGTTGCGCAGTTCACGCACGTTGCCGGGGAAGGCATATCCCTCCAAAACCCGGATCGCGTCGTCCTCCATCGTCGGACGCGGCACCAGCTCGGAGCGATCCAGCATGGCCTCGACGAGCAGCGGGATATCGCCGCTGCGCTGGCGCAGCGGCGGCACCTCGATGGGGAAGGTATTGATCCGGTAGAACAGGTCTTCGCGAAACTCGCCGGCCCGCACCATCGCCTCCAGATCCCGGTGGGTGGCACAAACCAGTCGAAAATCCGCACTCCGAGACTCGATTCCGCCGACCCGGCGGTAGGCGTGCGTCTCCAGCAGGCGCAGCAGCTTCACCTGCTGGCCCAATGGGATATCGCCCACCTCGTCCAGGAACAGCGTGCCGCCGGACGCGGCCTCGACCAGCCCGACCTTGGCCGAGGCCGCACCCGTGAAGGCCCCCTTCTCGTGGCCGAACAACTCGCTCTCGAACAAGGTCTCGGTCAGTCCGGAGCACTCAACCGCGACAAACGGCTTGTCGCGGCGCGGGCTCTCTTCGTGGATCGCCCGGGCGATCAACTCCTTGCCGGTACCGGACTCACCCAGCAGCAGCGCCGAGGCATTGCTGGGTGCCACGCGACTGATCAAGCCCAGCATGGTATTGAACGCCCGCGAACGCCCGACCAGCCCGGTGGCCCCGTTCTGCGGGCTGGATACGGGCAGATGATGGAGGCGCTCGACGAAATAGCGAACCTCCCCCTCCGCCCCCAGGATCGGAGTCAGCTCGACGTCCACGTGCTCGCGGCCCTGCGCCGTGTGATGCACATGCAGGACACGTTCCCGGCGGCGGCTGGCGAGCGCAGCCTGGAGCGGACAGGCTTCCCCGGCCTCGTCGCACGGACGCTGATAGCCGTGCGAGGCCTCATAGCAGGCCCGGGAAGAGCCATCGGCATCCGTGCCGTAGACCCTCTGGTAGGCCGTATTCGCGGCCAGGATCCGGTAATCGGGCGACAACAGGATGGAGGGCTCGCGAAAGGCCTCCATCATCTGTCGCATCGCCGAGAGGTCCGTCTCGTTGCCACACGGAATCGCCAGTCGGCTAATCGTCACGTCTTCTCGCATGGGCCAGGTATCCAGGGGAGGCGCCGCGGCGGTGGTCCTCCGATGACTCTGCCCAATAGACACGCTCAACCGAGGTACGTTCAGTGGCATCACGGCCGGTCTCTACGGATCCCGCTTAGTGGTACCCGGTCTCGGGCGTCACCTTGCCGCGGAAGACCCAGTACGTCCAGGCCGTGTACCCCAGGATGATGGGGATCACGAACAGCGCCCCGACCAGGATAAACAACTGTGCATCCGGGGACGACGCCGCATCCCAGAAGGTGTGGTCCGGCGGCACCACATACGGCCACTTGCTGACCAGAAGCCCCAGATAGGTCGTAATGAACAGGGCGATCGTCGCTACGAACGGGATCCCCTCGTCACGCCGCCGCACCGCCCGGATCAGTATCCAGGCGGACAACAGGGCCAGCGCCGGCAGGACCCACAGGTACTGCCAGGTGCCCATCCAGCGTTCCATCACCTTCGGGTCAATAAACGGCGTGATCAGGCTCACCGCCGCGAACACCACCAGGACCAGGGCCAGCAGGCCAGGCACCACGCGATAGGCAAAGGCCTGGGTCTCGCCATCGGTCTTGACGATCAGCCAGGTCGCGCCCAGCAGCGCATAGCCCGCCAGCAGACCGATACCGGTCAGCACGGTGAACGGCGTCAGCCAGTCCAGCGGCCCGCCGGCAAAGCTCAGACCCTCCATCTCGAAGCCCTGGATGTAGGCGCCCACCACGGCCCCCTGGGCAAACGCCGCCACCGCCGACCCCGCGGCAAAGGCCACGTTCCACAACCCCTTGGAGGTATTGGCCTTGAACCGGAACTCGAACGCCACCCCGCGGAAGATCAGCCCCGCCAGCATCAGGAAGACGCCGATATACAGGGCCGGCAGGAACACCGAGTACACCAGCGGGAAGGCCGCCAGCAGCCCCGCCCCGCCGAGGATTAGCCAGGTCTCGTTGCCGTCCCAGACCGGGGCGACCGAGTTCATCATCACATCGCGCGAGGTCTCGCCCGGGGCGAACGGGAACAGGATCCCGACCCCCAGATCAAACCCGTCCATCAGCACGTAGGCGATGATGCCGACGGCAATGATGACCACCCAGATCAGCGTGATATCAAGCGTGGTTTCCATGGATCAGCTCCTTGCAGCGCCGGTAGCGGCGTCGTCGATCGAGGTATCGGCCGCGGACCAGGGCCGTTTCGCGTGGGCCGGGGCCTGCCGGACCTCGGTGGTCTCCGGTCCCTTCTGCACGATACGCACCAGGTAGTAGACGCCAGCCGTGAACACGGCGGCGTAGACCAGCACGTAGCCGATCAGCGTGAACAGGGCCATGCCTCCCGTCAGCGCCGGGGTGATGCCCTCGGCATGGGTCATCACGCCGTAGACCAGCCAGGGTGCGCGCCCGGTCTCGGTCACGAACCAGCCGGCGACCACCGCGATGAACGGGGCCGGGATCATCCAGGTCAGACCCCGCAGGAAACGCGGCGAGGCGAACATGCGGCGCCGGAAGCGCAGCCAGGCACCGGCCAGCACGAACAGGATCATCACCATCCCGATCGCGACCATGATGCGGAACGACCAGAAGGTGATTCCCACCGGCGGGCGTTCCTCGGCGGGTACCTCCAGCAGGCCAGGGACCTCGCCATCCAGCTCGTGGGTCAGGATGAAACTGGCCATCTTCGGGATACCGATCTCGAAGTGGTTGGTCTCGTTGGCCGAATCCGGGATCGCGAACAGCAGCAGCGGTGCCCCGCGTTCGGTCTCCCAGACGCCCTCCATCGCCGCGACCTTGGTCGGCTGATGTTCAAAGGTATTCAGGCCATGGATGTCGCCCACCACCAGCTGGGCCGGGGCCGCCAGCAGCAACACCCACATCGTGGTGCCCAGCGCCTTGCGGTTGACCAGCACATCGCGCTGGCGCAGCAGGTACCAGGCCGAGACGCCGGCGACCACGAAACCCGCGGTCAGCAGCGAGGCCAGGCCCATATGGAAGAAGCGCGGCCAGAAGCTCGGGTTGAAGATCGCGGTGATCCAGGAGGTCACGTGGAAGACACCGTCCTGCAACTCGAAGCCCACCGGGGTCTGCATCCAGCTGTTGGCGACCAGGATCCAGAACGAGGAAATGAAGGTACCCAGCGCCACCATCAGCGCCGCGAACAGGTGCACGCCCTGCGGTACCCGGTCACGGCCGAACAGCAGCACGCCCAGGAAGGCCGCCTCGAGGAAGAAGGCCGTCAGCACCTCGTAGGAGAGCACCGGCCCGAGGAAGTTGGCGGTCGCATAGGAGAACGCACTCCAGTTGGTCCCGAACTGGAACGACATCACCAGCCCGGAGACCACCCCCATCCCGAACACGACCGCGAAGATCTTGATCCAGAACTTCGAGATCTGGGTGTAGATCGCATCGCCGGTCTTCCAGGCGCGAAACTCCAGGAAGGCGATGAACGACGCCAGCCCGATGGTAAAGACCGGGAAGATGGCGTGAAACGAGACCACGAATGCAAACTGGATTCGTGATAGCAGTATGGGGTCGAGCTCCATGGCGTTCCTCCATTGTCAGGGTGCGCCGTCCGGACGCAGCTACCGCGTCCTTACAAGTACCGTGCCAGCAAGCCCGCCTCCCGCTCGCGGGCCCGGCAGGCGGCAACCGGCCTCGAAGACAACCGCCCGCACCCGCTCGCCACAGCGCCGCTGTGACTGCCATTCATGGCAGCAAAAACCCCACAACTGCCATTTGTGGCAGTCCTGTCGTGGCACAACCCGCCGCCAGCGGCAGGCGCGAGCGGGCTCTGCGATCTGGCACGCAACTTGTAAGAAAACGGCAAGCAGGGCGCGTCAGACGCCCGCCTTTCATAACAAGAGTGCACCGCAGGAACCGCGGTGCCGGACGACGGAGATCCAGCATGTCCCAGCCCGAACAGCGCGAAAATCGCAGCCGCCAGCAGCAGTCGACCGAGGCCCTGGCTGCCGCCATGGACCGCAGCGGCCTGTCCCGCCGCGACTTCCTGAAGATCGCCGGTGCGGCCGGCCTGGCCTCGGCGACCGGCGTACAGGCCGCCCCGGCTCAGGCCGCGGTCTCGACACGGGCACGTATCGTCGTGCTGGGTGGAGGCGCGGCCGGCCTGACCATGGCCGCGCGCCTGCGCGCCCTGCTCGATGGCGCCCGTATTACCGTGGTGGAACCGAGCGAGATCCACGACTACCAGCCCGGCTGGACCCTGGTAGCGGCGGGCGTCTATTCGGTCGGCGAGGTCCAGCGGCGCAACGAGCGCTATATCCCGCGCGGGGTGGACTGGGTGCGTTCCGCCGTCGCCGCGATCGACCCGGAGTCGCAGCGGGTGGAGACGGTCGATGGCGACCACCTGGACTACGACTTCCTGGTGGTCGCAACCGGCCTGCACCTGGACTTCGAGGCCATCGACGGCCTGCGCCGCGAGGACATCGGCCGCCCGGGCCTGACCAGCATCTACGCCAGCGCCGAGGCCGCGCGCGATGCCTACGAACAGGTACGCACCTTTGGCGAGCGCGGCGGCGTGGCCCGCTTCACCATCCCGGGGACGCCGATCAAGTGTGCCGGCGCCCCGATCAAGGCCACCTTCATCGCCGAGAGCCTGCTGCAGAGCGCCGGCCAGCGCGGAGATGCGGAGTTCCACTACCACACCGGGGCAGACCGCCTGTTCAGCGTCGCGCGCTTCGACACGATGGTGCGCGACCTGTATGCCGAGCGTGACATCGCCGTGAACGAGGATGGGTTTCTCGCCGCGGTCGATATCGACGCCCGGCAGGCCACCTTCCGCGGGACGAACGGCAACGAGGAGACGGTCGACTACGACTACCTCCATGTGACGCCGCCGATGCGGGCCCACGGGTTCGTGCGCGAGGCCGGGCTTGCCGTGGAGGATGGCGCGCTGGCCGATGGCGGCTGGCTGGCGGTGGATGATCGCACCCTCCAGCACACCCGCTATCCGAACATCTTCGGCGCCGGCGATGTGGTCGCCACCGCGATCGGCAAGACCGCCTCCACCGTGCGCTCCCACGGCGCGGTGATGCCGGACAACCTGGTGGATGTACTGCAGGATCGCGAGCCATCGCGCGAGTTCGACGGCTACACCTCCTGCCCGCTGATCACCGAGGTCGGCAAGGCCGCCCTGGTGGAGTTCGACTACAGCCTGCAGGAGGTCCCGACCTTCGGCTTCATCGATCAGGGCGAACCCAGCTGGATGTGGTGGCGTCTGAAGGTGCACATGATCAAGCCGCTGTACTTCAACATGCTGCGTGGGCGCTACCTGCGCTAGGGGGAGCCTGACTGATGTCCGCACGCCCAATCGGTCCGCTCGCGCTGCGTCGAGCCCGGATGCCCGTCGTCCGCACGCGATGAATGCTACCGCCAGGGAGTGGCTGCGCCAGCGTGCCCGCCCCCATCGCCGCTGGCTGTGGATGTCCGCGGCCGGCTCCCTGATCGCGGCCGGCGCGACGATCGGCGTGGCCGGCATCATCGCCCAGGCCGTGTACCAGGCCCTGTTCGCGCCCGAGCGCCTGGACTGGGCAGCGGTGCTGGCGGCCGGGCTCGTACTGATCGTGCTGCGCTACAGCGCACAGGGACTGCGTGACCTGGCCGGCCAGCGGCTGGCCCACGCGGTCAAGGGCCGCCTGCGCGGCGAGCTGCTGCATCGCGCCCGCGAGGCCGGTCCGGCGCGGCTCGCGGCACAGGCCACCACCGGCGAATGGATCGAACGCTTCCAGGCCCGCGGCGAGGACCTGACCGGCTACTACGCGCGTTACCTGCCCGCGCTGCAGGCGGTCATCCTGATCCCGCTGGCGATCCTGATCACGGTGTTCTGGCTGGACTGGCTGGCCGGCCTGCTGCTGCTGTTCGCCGCCCCGCTGATTCCGGCCTTCATGGCTATCGTCGGCATGGGGGCCGAACAGATCCATCGCCAGCAGCAGGCCGAGCAGGACCGTCTCGCCGGGCACTTCCTGGACCGCATCCGCGCCCTCGACTGGCTGCGCCGGGCACGCGCAATCGAGGCCACCCAGTCCGAGGTGGTGGAGCGCAGCCACCATCAGCGCCGACTTACCATGCGTACGCTGCGGGTGGCCTTCCTGTCCTCGGCCGTCATGGAGTTCTTCAGCGCCGTGGCCATCGGCATGGTCGCGATCTATGTCGGCTTTGCCCTGTTCGGGGCGCTGGACTACGGCCCGGCCGCGGAGCTGACGCTGTTCACCGGTCTGTTCGTGCTGCTGCTGGCGCCGGAATACTTCCTGCCGCTGCGGCAGTTCGCACAGAGCTATCACGACCGCGCCGGTGCGCTCGCGGCAGCCGAGGCTCTGGCCCCGCTGACCGCGCCCGCCGAACACCCCGCCGCCAGCGCCGCTCCGGCCATCGAGCCGCCCGAGACCGACCCGACCGGCGCGATGCTCGCACTGGAGGCCGTCAGCCTGCGCTATCCCGGCCAGGACGCACTCGCCCTGCCCCGGACCACGCTGACCGTCCAGCCCGGCGAATCCATCGCGATCACCGGGCCCAGTGGCGCGGGAAAATCCACCCTGCTCGCCCTGTGTGCGGGGTTCCTGCAACCGGACGAGGGACGCGTACGGCGCCATGGTGATGCGCAATCGTTCGTGTGGATCGGACAACAGGCCCACCTGTTCCACGGGACCCTGCGCGAGAACCTGCAGCTGGCCCGCCGCGAGCCCCTCTCCGATGAGGAGATGGGCTCGGCGCTGGCGCAGGCCGGCCTGCCGCTGCAGGCGGCGGAGCTGCCGGACGGGCTGGATACGGCGATTGGCGAGCAGCGCCGCGGCCTCTCCGGCGGCCAGGCCCAGCGTGTCGCCCTTGCCCGCGGCCTGCTCTCCGGCTACCGGCTATGGCTGCTGGACGAGCCCACCAGCGCACTCGACGCGGCGACCGAGCGCGCATTGCTGGACACCCTGTTCGGGCTGGCCCGGGAACATGGGCTCACGCTGGTCGTGGCCACGCACCACACGACGGTGCAGGCCCGTTGCCAGCGGACCCTGAATCTCGTGGGGGATCGGGATGCGTAGGGACGGCTTCCGGGATCTGCGCTTCCTGCACGCGGTCTTCCGGCAACGGCGGCTGTGGTACTGGGGCGCCTGGGCCCTGCTGGCCCTGACCTGGGTCGCCGGGATCGCGTTGCTGGCGCTGTCCGGCTGGTTTATTACGGCCACGGCCCTGGCCGGGGTCGGCCTACTGGCCACCCTCGACGTCTACATCCCCTCGGGCGGCATCCGTACCGCGGCCATCGCGCGCACGCTGGCGCGGTATTCCGAGCGGCTGGTCAGCCACGAGGCGGTGCTGCGCAGCCTCGCCGACCTGCGGGGCCGGACCTTCCGGGGCCTGGCGGCCCGTCCCGCCGGCTGGGTCCGCGCCTATCGCAGCGGCGACCTGCAGACCCGGCTGACCGGGGACATCGACACCCTGGACGCGATGCCGCTGCGGGTCGCGGGCCCGATCATCGCCGCTCTGCTGAGCCTGCTGGTCACACTGGTCATTGCATTCTGGCTGGCGCCATGGCCGGCGGCGGCGCTCCTGCTGGTGGCCGGCACCCTGACCATGCTGGTCTCGCTGCTGCTCGCATGGGTCGGGCAACGTGACAGCCGCCAGTTGGTACGCGCCCGGGCTCATGAGCGTATCGCCCTGGCCGACTACATCGGGGGCCTGGCCGAACTGATCGCCTTCCAGCGGGCGGGCGATACCGAACAGGCGCTGGCGCGGCAGAACCGCGACCATGCCCGGCGACTGACCCGACAGGAGTCGGTGGGCACACTGACCGAGCCCGTGGTGCAGGCGGTGGTCGCCGTCTCGGCACTGCTGATGCTCCTGCTGGCCCTGCACTGGTACACGCAGGGGCTGATTTCAGCACCTGTGGCAGTCCTGCTGCCCCTGATGACCCTGGGCCTGGGCGAGGTCCTGGGCAGCCTGCCGGGCGCCTGGTGGCGGGCCGGCGAGAGCCTGGCCGCCGCGCGCCGCATACGGCATGTGGTCGCGCGGAAGCCCCTCCCGGCCGATTTGCCCGAAGGGGGTGAACGGCAGGGACACCCGCGCCTGTCCGCGCAGGGCCTGGTGACGGGATTCGAGGCCGGCCGCCCGCTGTCGGCACCGCTGGACCTGGCACCCGAACCCGGGACGCCGCTGGTCGTGACCGCCCCGAGCGGACACGGCAAGAGCACCCTGCTGGACACCCTCGCCGGCGAACAGGCGCCCCTGGCCGGGTCGGTCCGGATCGGGTCGACACCCATCGAGGCCCTGTCGGTCGATGCCCGCTATGCCCGGATCAGCTATCTGCCGCAGACCCCGCACCTGCCGGACACCCGCATCCGCAACATCCTCGCGCCCGGTCCGCATGACGACCACCAGGACGAGGCCCTGTGGGATGCGCTTCGGCAGGTCGACCTGGCCGACCGGGTTGGCGCCGATGCGGATGGACTGGACGCCCGCATCGGCGAGGGCGGGCAGCACCTGTCCGGTGGCCAGCGTCAGCGCCTGGCGCTCGCCGCCATACTCCTGCAGAACCGTCCGATCGTGCTGCTGGACGAACCCTTTTCCGGTCTCGATGCCGCCACCATCCAGCGGATCCTGCAGCGCCTCCGGCCCTGGCTGGCTCGGCGCCAATGCATCCTCGTGACCCATGCCCCGGACGCGCTGCCGCCGGACTGGACACGTCTGCTGCTACCGCGCCCCGCGCTGCCCCGGACGGGTTCTGATTCGGTTACTACTGCTTAGGGAAACACGGACCGGGCTCAACGCCCGCCTTGCGCTGCCGCGGCCCACTCGCGGAGCGCGGCAACATCGACACAGGGGCCCGGCAAATCCGGCCCCCGGAACACCGTTGCCGGACACTGCGGCTCGCCAAATCCATCCAGGACAACCAGGGCGCCGGTGAAGTCCTGCTCGCGCGTGTAGTCGTTCGTCGTGACCACCACATTCAGCCCCGCCCCCCGGGCTGCGCGCACGCCGTTGTCCGAGTCCTCGAGGGCCAAGCAGGCCTGTGGCGGCAGATCCATCGCCTCCAGGGCGTGCTGGAAGATATCCGGGGCGGGCTTTTTCTCCGGGACGACGTCACCGGCAGAGATCACCTCGAAGCGGTCCGGACCCTCTTCGCCCAGCGTCGCCTCCAGCAACGCGGTGACGTTCTCGGGCGTCGTGGTGGTAGCAATCGCCAGGCGCAGTCCTGCCGCCGACGCCTCGTCGAGCAGACGTTCGACCCCCGGCCGCAGCGGGATCGCGCCGGTCTCCAGCAGCGCCACGTAGTGCCTTGTCTTGGCCGCATGCAGGTCCCGGATACGCTGATCGATTTCGGGCTCGTCCAGGATGTCGGGATGATCCTCCGAGAGGTACTGGCGGATGCGTTCCTTGCCACCCGTCACGCGCAACAACTGTCCGTAGCGCTCGACGCTCCACTCCCAGTCCAGCCCGGCCTCGGCAAACGCCTGGTTGAATGCGACGCGATGCCCGTCGCGCTCGGTATCGGCCAGTGTGCCGTCGACATCGAAGATCAAGGCCTTCAGTTCCTGCATCCGGGTTCCTCTGGATATGTGGCTGATAAAGTGGGATTCGCTCCGGGCCCCACACAAAAAATACTGGCACGGGACTTGCCCAGCCGGGCTGTCTCTGATACTAAGTGCGCCTTATTTTTCCAGCCGGAGAGAATGCCCGCATGGCTGCTGACAAGAATCAGGACCACCCCTCCACCAAGCACATGGTTGCCGGAGGCATCGCGCCCTACGAGCCGAAGTCCGGCGAAGAGTACATGAATCCGGATCAGCTCGATCATTTCCGCAGCCTGCTGCGGGCATGGCGCCAGGAGCTGGCCGAAGAGGTCGACCGTACCGTGGGCCACATGCGTCAGGACGCCGCGAACTTCGCGGACCCGGCCGACCGCGCGACCCAGGAAGAGGAGTTTGGCCTGGAGCTGCGTGCCCGCGATCGCGAGCGCAAGCTGTCGAAGAAGATCGACGAGGCCCTGCGCAAGATCGACACCGGGGACTACGGCTACTGCGAGACCTGCGGCGTCGAGATCGGCATCCGCCGCCTCGAGGCACGCCCGACCGCCACGATGTGCATCGACTGCAAGCAGCTGGCGGAGATCAAGGAAAAGCAGATGGCCTAGGGAGACGCTGATTTAATCGCACGTCCGCGCTCGAGTCGCTTTTGCGTGGGAACAAGGCGCGGTGACTGCCGTGCAGTCATTCTGCACAAGGGAACCGCAACGCCGTTCCCACGCAAAAGCGGCCGAGCCCCTGCTTTCAATGGCTTGTGGGGTTGGTGCCCCCTGTTCCCCGATCCTGCGTTGCGCCCCGCATTCATCAAAAACGGGCGGGTAGAACCACTACCCGCTGCACGACGCGCCTTGTCTCGGAAAACAGGGGGCACCAACGCGGACGTGCGATTAAATCAGCGTCTCCCTAGCAGGTCATCCGGCGGCAGGATGGCTGTGCCATGACTACCGCCAGCTCGAATCAAGGCGCCCCCTATGTGGGGCGCTTTGCCCCTACCCCCTCCGGCCCGCTGCATGCGGGTTCCCTGTTCGCCGCCGTTATCTCGTGGCTGGACGCCCGCAGTCACCACGGCCGTTGGCACCTGCGTATCGACGACATCGACACCCCGCGCGTCCAGACGGGCGCGGAGTCCGCGATCCTTTCGGCACTCGAGGCCTTCGCCCTGGATTGGGACGGCCCGCCCACCCGCCAGAGCAACCGCACCCCGACATACCAGGCCGCGCTTGAGCACTTGCTAGCCCGGGACCTCGCCTTTGGCTGCGCCTGCACCCGGCGCGACCTTGCTCACAACGGCAAACCGGGCTGGGAAGGCCCGATCTACCCCGGAACTTGTCGTCAGGGTCCGCCGGCCGGACACCCGCCGCGGGCCTTCCGTGCCCGTGCGGCGCAGTCACACTGGGACGTGGAAGACCGTTTCCTGGGCCCCGTCGCCTTCGACCTCGAGGCCCTCGGCAGCGACTTCGTCATCCGCCGCGCGGATGGCCTGTTCGCCTACCAGCTGGCCACCGTCGTGGATGATCTCGGGTTGGGCGTGACCGACGTGGTGCGCGGAGTCGATCTGCTGGGCTCCACCCCCCGTCAGATGCAGCTGTATCAATCGTTGACCACGCCCTGGCCGCGTTACGCGCACCACCCCGTGCTGATCGGCGCGGGTGGCCAGAAGCTGTCCAAGGCGGCAGGCGCCGAGGGTCTGCGCGAGGACACCACACGCGCCCAGCTCGCCTCAGTGCTGACCTGCATCGGGCTGGCACCCAGCGACCCCGACTGCCCCGACCGGCCCGCTGCCCAGCTGGCCGAGGCACTGGAGCGCCTGACCGACCGTCCCCTGGCCACTCGCCTGCCACTCACTACCGGCGTGCCCGTCCGCGAGCCAGGGAAACACTGATGAATGTACACGCTCGCGTTGGCACCCCAGGTTTTCCGAGACAAGGCGCGTCGTGCAGCGGGTAGTGGTTCTACCCGCCCGTTTTTGATCAATTCGGGGCGCAACGCAGGATCGGGGAACCTGGGGTGCCAACCCCAAAAGGGCTCGGCCGCCGGTTGTTATCAAAAACGGGCGTGGGAACTGCGTTGCGGCTCCCTTGTGCAGAATGACTGCACGGCAGTCACCGCGCCTTGTTCACACGAAAAAAGTGACTCGAGCGCGAACGTGTACATTCATCAGTGTTTCCCTAGGGGGTAGACTGCGGCCATGCTGCGCCTGTCCACCCCCACATTCGCGCCACGGCCTGCGGCCCGTCACAGGCCGGATCGGCACACTCCGGGGCGCTGACCTTGCAGTCTTCACGCGCAATCCTCGTCGCCCTGCTGGGCGCCTTGCTGTTCCTCAGCCCACTGGTCATCTGGGTCGCGCACCTGACGCCGGCCTGGTGGTGGCCATTCGCTGGCTGGGCGGCATTCATCGTCCTGGTTGCCGTTGTCTTTGCCGGGGGTCGCCGTGACCCTTAGCCTGGGCCTGATCTACGCCGTCGGCGTGGCCTATCTGGCGCTGTTGTTCGGGATCGCCTTCCTGGCCGATCGCGTTCCGCGCGTCGGGCGCATCGCGGCCAACGGCTGGGTATTCAGCCTGTCGCTCGGCGTCTATGCCACGTCCTGGACCTTCTACGGCAACCTCGGCTTCCTCGCGGACCATGGCTACCTGTACCTGACGATCTACCTGGGCGTGACGCTGGCCTTCGCCGCTACCCCGTGGCTGCTGCGCCCGATCCTGCGCCTGACCCGCGAGCAGCAGCTCACATCCCTGGCGGATCTGTTCGCATTTCGCTATCGCAGCCGCTGGACCGGCCCCATCGTCGCGCTGTTCATGCTGGCCGGGGTACTCCCGTACATCGCGCTGCAGATCAAGGCGGTCGCGGAATCCGCCGGCGTCCTGACGGCCGAGACGCCACCGCACCTGCTGGCCCTGACCTTCAGCGCCACCATCGCGTTGTTCGCGATCCTGTTCGGCGCCCGCCATATCGCACCGCGCGAGAAACACGCCGGCCTGGTGCTGGCCATCGCGTTCGAGTCCATCGTGAAGCTGGTGGCGATCCTCGGCATCACCGCAGTCGCGCTGTACGCGGTCTTCGGCGGGTTTTCCGGCCTGGACACCTGGCTGACCGAGAATCCCGAGGCCGTGGATGCGCTGTACGCGCCGGTACGCGAGGGCGGCTGGTTCGCGATGATGATCCTGGCGTTTGCCGCCGCCTTCCTGCTGCCGCGCCAGTTCCACATGCTCTTTACCGAGAACATCAACCCGGCGGCGCTCAACCGGGCTGCCTGGGCCTTTCCCGCCTTCCTGCTCCTGCTGAACCTGCCGATGCCGGTGCTCTACTGGGCCGGAGAGGCGGCCGAGCTCGGCATCGACACCAACTACTACGCAATCGGCATCGCCGGCATGGTCGACTCGCCCTCGCTGGCCTTGCTGGTGTTCATTGGTGGTCTCTCGGCCGCCAGCGCAATGATGATCGTGACCACGCTGGCCCTGGCCCACATGGGGACCAACTACCTGTCGCCACTGACGCGCCTGCACGACGAGGACAGCGCCGCCGCCAACCTCTATTCCCGGCTCCTCTGGGGTCGACGCCTGTGGATCGTGTTCATCATCGGTCTGGGCTACGCGTTCTACGGCCTGCTGCAGGTGGTCGAAGGCCTGGCCCAGCTGGGCCTGATCTCGTTTGCCGCCGTGGCCCAACTGCTACCGGGGCTGATCGGGCTGATGCTGTGGAAACAGGCCAACCGCGTCGGCTTCCTGCTGGGACTCTGTGCGGGCATCGCAGGCTGGCTGTTGACGCTGGTGCTGCCGCTGATGGCCAAGGCGGGGATCGTTGCTGGCTACCCGGACCCACAGGGAATGCTTCGGGCCGAGGCCCTGGACCCGTGGACCTTCGCCCTGATGTGCAGCCTCGGCATCAATGCCGTGCTGTTTGTGCTCGGCTCGCTGCTGACCCGCCCCAACCGCGAGGAGACCGAGGCCGGGCGCGCCTGCTGCCCCAACGAATCGGCCGGGACCGGCGGCGGCCTGCCGCTGGCCGGCGATGTCGCCGAGATGGAGACCGCACTGGCCGCCACGCTCGGTGCCAGCGCTGCCCGTCACGAGGTCCAGCGGGCCCTCGACGATCTCGGCCTGCCGCGCCACACCCGTTCGCGCGGCGACCTGCGCACGCTGCGCGAGCGCATCGAGCGCAACCTTTCGGGCCTGCTGGGCCCGGTGCTCGCCCGCATGATCGTCGACCAGCACCTGCGTCTCGACGCCGCCGGGCGCCACACTCTGAGCGAGAGCCTGCGCCGGGTGGAAGAGCAACTCGAGACGCGCGCCCTGCCCCTGTCGGGTCTGGCGGCCGAGCTGGACGCCCTGCGCCGCTTCCACCGCCAGATCCTTCACGAACTGCCGCTGGGGGTAGCAAGCCTTGGCACCACCGGCGAGATCACCGGCTGGAACCAGGCCCTGGCCAAACTGACCGCGATCAACACTGACCAGGCCATCGGATGCAATCTGCAGCAGCTCGAGAGTCCCTGGGCGGGGCTGCTGACCGCCTTTATCGAGAGCCCGGATCGCCAGTGGTACAAGCTCAACGTCGATCTGCCCGATGGCAACCGGCGGCTGAACCTCCACAAGTCCGCACTCCAGGACGAGCATGGCCGGCTGGAGGGTCGCATCGTCCTGATCGAGGACATCACCGAGCGCGCCCAGCTGGAGTCCGAAATAGCCCACGGTGATCGCCTGGCCTCCATCGGGCGCTTTGCCGCCGGGGTCGCGCACGAGATCGGCAACCCGCTGACGGGCATCGCCTCGCTGGCGCAGAACCTCCCGCTGGAGGAGGACCCCGAAGAGGTCCGGGGCACCGCCGAGGACATCCTCGCGCAGACGCGGCGCATCAATGCGATCGTGCAGTCGCTGGTCACCTTCGCCCATGCCGACGAGGGCCCCTCCGCCGGGCATTTCGAGACCATCGCGCTGGATGCCATCGTCAACGAGGCGATCCGCCTCACTCGCCTCGCCGGGCGCAAGGACCTGCGCTTCGAGCTGGACGGCCTCGAAGGCCTCTATCTGCGCGGCTCGCACGCGACCCTGCTGCAGGTGTTCATCAACCTGCTGACCAATGCCGAACAGGCCTCACCCGAGAATGCGACGGTAGCGATCAGCGCCAGCGCTCGCGGTCGCAACATCCACCTGATCATCGACGACCGCGGACCGGGCATCGAGGAATCCAGCCTGGAGCGGCTGTTCGAGCCATTCTTTACCACCAAGCCCGCCGGCCACGGCACCGGGCTCGGCCTGCCGGTGGCCTACAGCATTGTGCGCGACCACGGTGGTACCCTGATGGCCGCGAACCGCCCGGACGGCGGTGCGCGCTTTATCCTGATCCTGCCGCGACACAACCCCGATGGCGACCACGCATGACGCGCATCCTTCTGGTTGACGACGAAGCCCCGATCCGCCGTGCCGTGCGCCGGTTCCTGGAGCATCACGGGTTCCAGGTGCGGCTGGCCGAAGACCTCGCCAGCGCCCGCACCGCCCTGCGGGAGGAACTGCCGGACCTGATGCTGGTAGACCTGCGCCTGCCCGACGGCGAGGGCATCGAGCTACTG
Organism: Thioalkalivibrio sp. ALRh; assembly: GCF_000381425.1. Lineage (NCBI taxonomy): Bacteria > Pseudomonadati > Pseudomonadota > Gammaproteobacteria > Chromatiales > Ectothiorhodospiraceae > Thioalkalivibrio > Thioalkalivibrio sp. ALRh. The sequence continues at coordinate 20,425 of NZ_KB906519.1, read as the reverse complement.
GCCGAGGCCGGCCATACCCCCACCGTGATCATGACGAGCTACGCCTCGGTCCCCTCGGCCGTCACCGCGATGAAGGAAGGCGCGGCCGACTACATCGCCAAGCCATTCGATCACGACGCCCTGTTGCTCACCCTGCGCGCGGCGCTGCGGGGGGTCCCCGCCGCAACGACGGCGGGCAGCGACCGCGATGCCGACGACGACAGTCTGGGCCTGGTGGGCGACAGCGTGGCCATCCAGCGCCTGCGTGACCAGATCCGCCGGGTCGCGACCACTCAGTCCACCGTACTGCTGCGCGGCGAGTCGGGCACCGGCAAGGAGCTGGCTGCACGGGCCCTGCATCGGCTCAGCTCGCGCGCAACCGGGCCGTTTATTGCGGTCAACTGCGCGACCATCCCCGAGGGACTGGTCGAAGCCGAGCTGTTCGGCCATGCCCAGGGCGCCTATACCGGCGCCGTCAAGGCGCGCACCGGCCTGATCCAGGCGGCCCACGGCGGCACGCTGTTCCTGGACGAGATTGGCGAACTGGCCCCGGCCGCGCAGGCGCGCCTGCTGCGCGTGCTGCAGGACGGCGAGATCCGCCCGGTCGGCGCGAACGAAAACCTGAAGGTCGATGTCCGCCTGCTGGCGGCCACGCATCGCGACCTGGAGGCGATGATCGGCGAACAGGCCTTTCGTGCCGACCTGTACTACCGCCTGCGCGTACTGGAGCTGTCCATCCCGCCGCTGCGCGAGCGCCGCGAGGATATCCCGGCACTGGCCCGGCATTTCCTCTCCGATCTGGCAGGGAATGGCGGACCACCCGCCGAACTCACCCAGGCCGCGCAGAAAACACTCGAGTCCCACGACTGGCCGGGCAACGTGCGCGAACTGGCGAATGCCCTCGAGCGCGGCTGGGTGCTGAGCCCGGACAGCCGGATCGAACCGGACCACCTGGGACTGGCCCCGGCTACGGGCAATGGCGACACGACTCCCGGAGGCTCGAGCCTCAATGACTATTTCCGCCGCTTCGTACAACAGAACCAGGCCCAGATGACCGAGACCGAACTCGCGCGCGCCCTGGGTATCAGCCGCAAGACCCTGTGGGAACGCCGCCAGCGCGAGGGCCTGCCCCGCCCTTAAGCGGCCTGGCCGGGCGGCCTGACCGGGTCGAGGAGAGACGCCTTGAGCGACGCACGCCGCGTGTTCCTCGCGCTGTGGCCCGACGACACCACGCGCGGGATGCTGGATGACGAAGCGCAACGCCTGATTGGCCCGGGACGGCCCGTCCCCCGGGGCCACCTGCACCTGACGCTGGCCTTTGCCGGCACCATCCCGGCCACCCAGGCCGACTGTATCGCCCGGGAGATGGGTACGCTGGGGCAGGAGGCCTTTCCGCTCACACTGGACCGGCTCGGCCATTTCGAGCGGGCGCACGTCAGCTGGATCGGGCCCTCCGCGACACCGGCCGCGCTCGACACGCTCGCGGCCCGGGCGCGCGACCTCACCCGAGCCTGCGGCGCCACGCCAGAGGATCACTCGTTCCGGCCGCACGTGACCCTGCGCCGCTTCGCGCGTCCGCCCGAACGCGAGACGCCCGAGCACGCGATCCACTGGAACGCGACGGAGGTCGTGCTGATCGAATCCGGCCAGGGTGGCAACCCCGGCCCCTACAAGGTCCTCGCGCGGGTCCGGCTCAGTTCTTGAGCGTGACCGGGGATGTGAACATCAACAGGCCATAGTCCGCCTCGTACTGCTCCTTGAACTGTTTGGCAATGCGGTCGCACAGGTCCGGGGAACCGACCACTTCAAGCTTGATGTTGCCGCCCTGGCGCCAGTTGCCCCGGCGCTTGCCATGTTTGCCCCAGCCCCGGGTGTCGGACACGGTGTAGCCAGCCGCGCCCTGGCGGCGCACCTCCTCGATCAGAATATCCTCGAGGATGGCCTCGGCCACCACCGTCAACAGCAGCATCTCCTCCGATTGCATTGTCCTAGCCTCCCAGCGAGTAGAGCCACTGGGTCATCCAGAAGTACAGCGGGACGCCCAGGAAGATATTGAACGGGAAGGTGACCCCCAGCGAGGCCCCGATCGACAGCGCGGGGTTGGCCTTGGGTACCGCGATGCGCATGGCCGCGGGTGCGGCGATGTAGGACGCACTCGCGTACAGGGTAGCCAGCAGCAGCGTACCACCCAGGCTCATGCCCAGGCCCCAGCCCAGCAGGATCCCGAGGATCGCCGAGACCACCGGCATCACGATCGCGAACACCACCAGGAACAGCCCGTACTGGCGCACCTCGGCGATCCGGCTGGAGGCGACCAGCCCCATCTCCAGCAGAAACAGGGCCAGTACGCCCTTGAACAGATCGAAGAACATCGGCTCCAGTGGGTCCATCAATTCGGGACCGGCCACGAAGCCGATCACCAGCCCACCGGCGAGCAGGAAGATGCTCTTGCCGAAAAAGACCTCGTGCATGGTCTTGCCCCATTGCACCGGTCCCTTCGTGCCCATGCGTGCCAGCAGGATGCCGATCACCAGCGCCGGCATCTCCAGCAGCACGAGGAAGACCACCATGTGACCCTCGTAGTCGATCCCGCGGGCTGCGAGAAAGGCGACCGCTACCGAGAACGTCACCACGCTGACCGAGCCGTAGTGTGCGGCGATGGAGGCCGAATCCGCGCGCGGCATATGCCCCAGCCAGCGCAGCACTGGGAACGCCAGCAGCGGGATCAGGGCCCCGACCGTCAGCACCGCAAGGCCGGGCAGAATCAGCGGCACCAACTCGCTCTCGGCCAGTTTCACGCCGCCATGCAACCCGATGGCCAGCAACAGATAGATCGACAGCGCCTCGTAGATCGCCATCGGGATCTTGAGATCCGACTTGGCCAGCCCGGCAATTGCCCCGAGCAGGAAGAACAAAACTACCGGATCAAAAGCCATTTCCACCCGTCTCCGTTACTGCGCTGCAGCACCCGGAATATCGTAGGGCAAACTCGAATCAATGTGCATCGATCCGCCGCTGCTACTGGCAGTAAAGCCAGACGGCTTCAGTGATGGGCTACGCTCGTAATGAGTGGTTTGTTCCCGAGCTGCCGGAGGCTGGCCGATGACACGCATCCTGATCCTGCAGGGCCACCCGGACCCGGCCGAAGGCCACTTCGACCATGCGCTGGCGGACGCCTACCGCGAGGGTGCCGAGCGTGCAGGTCTCGCAGTGGATGCGTTCCCGATCGCCCAGCGTGACTTCCCGCTGCTGCGCAGCCAGGCCGAGTTCCTGGAGGAGGCCGTGCCCCCGGCGATCCTCGAGGCACAGGAGTTGATCGAGGTCGCCAACCACCTGGTGCTCGTCTACCCCCTGTGGATGGGCGATATGCCGGCGCTGGTCAAGGGCTTCCTGGAGCAGGTCTTTCGGCCATCCTTTGTGGGTGACGGCGACATGAACCAGTTGCGCCATACCCGGCTGAGGGGCCGCTCGGTGCGTATCGTCGTCACCATGGGCATGCCGGCACCGATCTACCGCTGGTTCTATCGCGCGCACAGCCTGAGGAGCCTGGAGCGCAACGTCTTCCTTTTCTGCGGCTTCAGCCCCGTGCGCCACACCCTGATCGGGCAGTCCGGGGGCAATGCCGCTAGCCGCGAACGCTGGCTGGAAAAAATGAGGGAGCTGGGAGGTCAGGCGAAGTAGCACGACCATCGGTACACTCCCCCGGACCCCCAGCCAACGGACGCGTGTGAACCACAACGATCACCCCCTGAGCGAAGTACCGGACCACGCCCGCAAGGGGTTCTGGTCCATGACCGTGGTCCTGTTCGGGTTCACTTTTTTCACCTCGACCCTCTGGGCCGGCGGCTCGCTCGGCACCGCCTTCAGCTTCGGCGAACTGATGGTGGTGATTGCGCTTGGGAATCTCCTGCTCGGAGCCTATGCGGCCACACTCGCCTACATCGGCTGCAAGAGCGGGCTGCACACAGTGCTGATGGGGCGCTTCTGCTTCGGCGAGTGGGGCAGCAAGCTCTCCGACGTGATCCTCGCGTTCACCCAGATCGGCTGGTACGCCTGGGGTACCGCAACGGTTGCGATCATACTGGTCGAGACCACCGCCCTCCCCGAACCCATGGAGGTCGGACTGATGGTGCTGTTCGGCTTCGCCTTCTGCATCACCGCGATGATCGGCTACCGTGGTCTCGACTGGCTCTCCCGCGTCGCCGTGCCGGTAATGCTGCTGTTTATCCTGTTCACGCTGTTCATTGGCGTGGGCGAGGTCGGCGGCCCCGGCGGTCTGCTGGGGCAGGATCCGGAAACAGAGATGGGCTTCGGCTCCGCGCTCACCATCGTGATCGGGACGTTTGTCGGCGGCGCAACACTGGCGACCAACTGGACCCGCTTCGCGCGCACACCCCGCATTGCGGTGATCGCCACCCTGGCGGCCTTCGTCTTGGGAAATGGGTTGATGGTACTGACCGGCGCACTGGGCGCGCTGATCTATCACGAGGCGGACATCGTCCACGTGATGCTGGCGCAGGGGTTCGTGACCTTCACGCTGCTGATGCTGCTGCTGAACATCTGGAGTACTCAGGACAACACCATCTACAACTTCGGCGTGGCCGGTTGCAATCTGCTGCGCACCCAACGCAGGCGCCTGGTGACGGTACTCGGGGCCGCTATCGGCACGGCACTGGCGGTGGCCGGGATGTATGACTACCTGGTGCCGTTCCTGATCCTGCTGGGGACCTTCATCCCGCCGCTGGGGGGTGTAATCATGGCCGATTACTGGCTGCGCCACCGGGGGCAGTATCCACAACTGGCCAACACCCGGCTCCCGAGCTTTCACTGGCCGGGGCTGCTGGCCTACGCCGCCGGCTCGGCGGCCGCGTACTACTCGCCCGTCGTGCCGCCACTAGTTGGTGTGGTGGCCGCCACCGCGGCCTATGCGGTTCTGATGAACCCGGCCCTGCCCGCCGCGCTGCGGGCGCGACGGGCAGAGAATCGCTAAACCATCCGGGAAGGTTGATCAGAGATCAGGCGTCGGCGGGGTCGGCGGCTCCGGCAGGTCGGACGGATCCGGCAACGGGCCATCCCCCGGCGAGGGCGGGCTGGACGAACGCGGCGGCTTGGGCAGGTCCGGGCTGCTGCCACCGCGCTGCTGTCCCGGGGGTGTTCCGCCATGGCCCGGGGGCGGATTGCCTCCGGCCGGGGTACCACCACTGGCCCCGGGCGAGCCCCCCGGCGGGCCACCGGGGCCCGGTTGCGCCTGAGCGGTGCCGACCGTGAACAAGGCGCCCAGCGCCGCCGCCAATACCCAACGTTTCGTCGACATCATGTCACCTACTCCTTGTGTGGATTCCTGCCCGTGAGTCCGCGCGAAAGGCCCGGGCGTTCCGGCACACCCGAAAAACTGCCAATCCCTTCACACTATGCAGTCGCTTCACGAGACCTTACGCCGTCGTTCCAGGATGAACTCTCATCCCCTGTGCAGGAACCACTCGGTACGCTGACGACTTCGATATCCTGCCAGGGTAGATCATTCACCAGGAGATGCTGACTGATGCAGCGCTTCGAGTCCCGCAACGTCTTTGGTCGCCCGCTGGAACCCTGCGGCACCGATCCCGTCACCGGCTTTTATCGCGACGGTGACTGCGCGACCGGCCATGACGACCAGGGCATTCACACCGTCTGTGCCGAGATGACCGAGGATTTTCTGGAGTACTCGCGCGCCAGAGGGAACGACCTGAGCACCCCCAACCCGGCATTTGGATTTCCGGGTCTGAAGGCCGGGGATCGCTGGTGTCTTTGTGCGGGGCGCTGGCTGGAGGCCTACAAGGCCGGCTGTGCGCCCGGGGTATTCCTGCGCGCCACGCACGAGGAGACGCTGGCGATCATCCCGCGCGATATCCTGGCCGAACACGCGCGCGATACGGCCGAGTAGATAGCGACTCCGAAGGATGCGGAGTCGGCGGAGCTAGCCGGCCACCCGCCGTGCACGGCTCTCGCCGCTGTAGGCGGCCTTCCAGCTCTCGTAGTCGGCCACCAGTTGTTCGACGTCCGCGGCGTCGTACGGGCGCAGGCCGCTCAGCACCAGATGCTTGCTGCCTTCGGCCACGACGGCCTGGTCGATCACCAGCTCGTAGTCGAGGCGGATCTCGCCGCGCTTGCCGTTGACGGTCATCACCGCATCCTTGAGCCGCGGTTCCGGGACACCGGCCGTTGCGGCCAGCGGCTCCGGCAGGCTGAAGCCCATGCGCTCGTACATCACCAGCGGGCGCTTGGGGTTCACCATCACCCCGTGCTCCTCCATCAGCGGCACGAGCACATGCGGGAAATTCTGCCCGGAGAAGCTGACGTAGCTGCGGATCAGCGATTCGATCACATCCGGATCATCGATCACACGCCCGGAGCGCTCGACCTCGATCACGCTCTTGCCGCCGTCTGCCGTAATGGCGAAGGCATCGCCCGGGGTGTCCGGGAAGATCAGCGGCACATGTCCGCCCACCATACTGGTGAAGCGAAAATGCATGTTCGCGCTCGCGCCGAAGGTATCCAGCACCAGGGCAAACAGCAGATCGCCGGGCACACAGAAACGCCGGTTGTCGGCGTCATGGATCGGGTTGAAGTCGCCCGCCAGCGTCTTGGCGAAGTCGCTACCCTGCTCGGGAGTCACCACCACCTGGCCATCCCGGAGTTCGTAGAAATCTTTCAGAAAAGGGGTATGGCTCACGCGGTCTCCCCGGCTGTTGTTGTCTTGTTATCGGGCCTGTCCCGGCGTTTGCACCACTATAGCCCGAAATGCCCCTCGATGGCCCGGATGAACGCGTCGCCGTAGCGCTCGAGCTTGTGCTGCCCCACCCCGGTAATCCCGGCCATCTCCTCGGGCGTACGCGGCGCGCTGGCCACCATCTCCAGCAGTGTGGCGTCGGAGAAGATCACATACGGCGGCACCCCCTGCTCGCGCGCCAGGTCCGTGCGCAGCGCCCGCAGGCGCTCCCACAGACCCCGGTCTTCCGGGTCCATCGCGGATACGCTGCGCGCTGTGTCGCGGCGTGCGGGCCGGGCCTGCCGCGCCGGACGGGCCTGCTCCTCGCGCAGGTGGATGGACTCCTCCCCGCGCAGCACGCCCCGGCAGGCCGGATCCAGGCGCAAGCCGCCGTGGCCCTCGTCATCCAGCCGCAGCAGACCTCGGGCCAATAGCTGGCGCACTACCCCGCGCCACTGCATCTTGTCCAGTTCGGTGCCGATCCCGTAGGTACTCAGCCGGTCGTGCCCGAGCCGCTGCAGGCGCTCGCTCGAAGACCCCCGCAGCACGTCGATCACATGCCCGGCCCCGAAGCGCTCGCCGGTGCGGTAGATGCAGGACAAAAGCTTCTGAACCGGCACAGTGGCATCCCAGGTCGCGGGCGGATCCGTGCAGTTGTCGCAGGTCCCGCAGGGTTCCGGCATGTGTTCGTCGAAGTACGCCAGCAGAGCCTGGCGGCGGCAGCTGGTGATCTCGCAGAACCCCAGCATCGCGTCCAGTTTCTGCTGCTCGATGCGCTGGCGCTCCGGGCCGGCCTGCGAGCCCTCCAGCATCTGGCGCAGGGTGACCACGTCCTGCAGGCCGTAGACCATCCAGGCATTGGCCGGCAGCCCGTCGCGCCCCGCGCGCCCGGTCTCCTGGTAGTACCCCTCCAGGCTCTTGGGCAGGTTCATGTGCGCGACGAACCGCACGTTGGGTTTGTCGATCCCCATGCCGAACGCGATCGTGGCCACCATGATCACGCCCTCTTCGCGCAGGAAGCGGGTCTGGTTTTCCGCGCGGGTCCGCGCCGAGAGGCCCGCATGGTAGGGCAGCGCGGGAATCCCCTGCTCCGCCAGCCACTCGGCCAGGGCGTCGACCTTCTTGCGCGACAGGCAATAGACGATGCCCGCCTCGCCGGCGTGCTCCTCACGGATAAAGCGCAGCAGGCGGTCGCGCGGCGTGCCCCCGCGCCCGCCATCGGCCTGAGCCACACGATAGCGGATGTTGGGGCGGTCGAAGGAACTGATGAACGCGCGGGCCTGTTCCAGCCTTAGCCGTTCGCGGATCTCCTGGCGAGTCGGCCCGTCGGCCGTGGCGGTCAGCGCCATGCGCGGGACATCCGGGAAGTGTTCGGCCAGCACCGCGAGCTGGCCGTATTCCGGGCGGAAGTCGTGACCCCACTGGGAAACGCAGTGCGCCTCGTCGATCGCGAACAGGGCCAGCTCGATCCCCTGCAAACGCTCCAGCATGCCCGAGGCAAACAGCCGTTCCGGGGACAGGTACAGGAGATCCAGTTCGCCCGCATGGAGTGCGGCCAGCACACCGCGCGCGGTCTCGGCGTCCTGACCGGAATCCAGGCTGGCCGCGGCCACCCCGTTCTGGCGCAAGGCCGCCACCTGATCCTGCATCAGCGCAATCAGCGGCGAAATCACGACCGCACAGCCCGGGCGGGCCAGCGCCGGCACCTGGTAGCAAAGCGACTTGCCACCACCAGTGGGCATCAGCACCACGGCATCGCCACCGGCGATCACATGCTCGATGACCGCCTGTTGCTGGCCACGAAAATCGGAATAGCCGAAGGTCTCGCGCAGGATGTCCAGCGGCGCAATGGCCGGGGCGCTTCCCTGCGCGTGCCCGGCGGCGAGACGTGTCGGTTCCAAAAGAAACTCCAGGGACTGGCAAACTCCGAAGCCTGCCGAATGCCAGCGGAAGCTGCAAGCCTCGAAACTGCCCGACCCGCCGGGGCGCTCTCTTCCGTCGCGACTGGTACGAATCAACTGCCACCGTGTACATTGGGCATCACCCCGCCCGACCCGTATCCACCACCAGACGTGATGGTCCGAAAGCATGCGCAATTCGGTTGACGAGGAAGTCCGCAGCGCGGTCCGCGAGTACCTGGATGCCTGGTTGCGGCACCGGGATGCAAACGAGGTGATGGCACTTAACGCCGAAACCGTCTGTGGTTTCGGAACCGGCATGGACGAGGCGGCGTTCTCGCCCGACGAGGCCGCTTCGATCATTCGGCGCGATATCGAGCAGGCCCCGGAGCCCTTCGACTACATGATCCAGCACGAGCACGTGACCTTTTCCGCATCCGGAGGTCGCGATCGCGATGATCACGTTCGCGATGCACACCCGGATCCACGGACAACAGATCAGGCTCAACGAGTTGAGGGGCAGCCTGGTTTTTCGACGCACCGACGACGGCTGGCGTCTGGCGCACCTGCACGGCTCGTTCCCCACCACTGTCCACGGGGCCGACGAGCCCTACCCGATCAAGGAACTGGAGGACCGCGCCCAGGTCCTTGATCGCATGGTCAGCGAACGCACGCGGGATCTCGAGGCCGCTCAGGAGCACCTGGAGCGCCTGGCCACCACCGACCCCCTGACGGGGCTGCACAACCGCCTGAAGGGTAACCATGCCCTCGAGGAAGCGATCCTGCAGGCCCGCCGGGACGCGAGCCCTCTGACCGCGATCCTGATGGACCTGGATCACTTCAAGACCATCAATGACCAGCAGGGGCACGCTCGCGGCGACCATGTCCTGCGCGAGACCGGACACCTGCTGCGCGACCGCATTCGCAGCTCCGATACTGCCGCACGCTGGGGTGGCGAGGAGTTCCTGATCCTCTGCCCGAACACCACAGCCGAACAGGCCGCGAATCTCGCCGAGGCCCTGCGCCATGCGATCGAGGCACATGACTTCGGGACCGCCCCACCGCTGACCGCGAGCTTCGGGGTTACCGGCCACCAGCCGGGGGAGTCGGCCGAGAACCTGATCGCGCGCGCGGACGAGGCGCTGTACGCGGCCAAGCGCGCCAACCGCAACCGCGTCGAAACCGCCTGAATGCGTGGGCACACGGCGCATCCGGATGCACCGCCCCCCGGGGCGGTGAACTGGCGCATCCTCAAGAGCCTGCTCCCCTATCTGGCGGAGTTTCGCGGACGGCTGATCCTGGCACTTGTGCTGATGGGCCTGGCCAAGCTGGCCACGGTCGCGATCCCGCTGGCGCTGAAGTACATCGTCGAGCACTTCGAGGACGCCGGTACCGAGGCACTGGTCGCCGTACCGGTGGCCCTGGTGATCGGCTACGGTCTGTTGCGCTTTGGCAGCACGCTGTTCGGCGAGCTGCGCGACGCGGTATTCGTGCGCGTGGCGGAGCGCGCGATGCGCCGCGCCTCGCTGCGCGTGTTCCAGCACCTGCACCGGCTGGAGCTGGGTTTTCACCTCGCGCGCGAGACGGGTGGTCTGGCGCGCGACATCGAGCGCGGCACCAGCGGCATGAGCTTCCTGCTGCGCTTTACCGTATTCAACATCCTGCCGACCCTGATCGAGATCGCGCTGGTCGCGGTGATCCTGCTGATCGCCGTGGGGCCGGTATTCATGGTCACGGTGCTGGTGGCGGTCGCGGTCTACATCGCGTTCTCGATCTGGATCACCGAATGGCGCACGCGCTTCGTGCGCGAGGCCAATCTGCGCGACAACGAGTCCAACACCCGCGCGATCGACAGCCTGCTCAACTACGAGACGGTCAAGTACTTCGGCAACGAGGCCTTCGAGGCCGAGCGCTACGACCGCGGGCTGGCCGCCTGGGAACAGGCGCGCACCAAGAACGTCCTGTCGCTGGTGCTGCTGAACTCCGGACAGGCCCTGATCATCGCCGCCGCGATTACCGTGATCATGCTCCTGGCCACGCGCCAGGTAGCCGCCGGCGAGATGTCGCTGGGCGATCTGGTGATGGTCAACGCCTACATGATCCAGCTGTTCATGCCGCTGAACTTCCTCGGCTTCGTCTATCGCGAGATTCGCCAGTCCCTGGCCAACATCGAGCGCCTGTTCGGCCTGCTGGAAAAGCCCGTTCAGGTGGAGGATCGCCCGGATGCCCCCGATCTAGAAGTCCGGGCGGGCACGGTGCGCTTCGAGCATGTGGATTTCGGCTACCACGCAAACCGGCGCATCCTCGAGGACGTCTCGCTGGAGATCCCGGCCGGGCACAAGCTTGCTGTAGTGGGCCCCAGTGGCGCCGGCAAATCCACCCTGGCGCGCCTGCTGTTCCGCTTCTACGACGTGGACGGCGGGCGCATCTCCATCGACGGGCAGGACATCCGCGAGGTGACGCAGGCTAGTCTGCGCCGGGCCATCGGCGTGGTGCCGCAGGACACCGTGCTGTTCAACGACACCATCCGCTACAACGTCGCCTACGGCCAGCCAGGCGCGGACGAGGAGGCGATTCGTCGCGCGGTGCGCCTCGCACACCTGGACGACTTCATCGCACAACTGCCGGACGGGCTGGATACGGTTGTCGGGGAACGGGGGCTGAAGGTCTCGGGCGGGGAGAAACAGCGGATCGCGATCGCCCGCATGCTGCTGAAGGACCCACCGATCCTGGTCTTCGACGAGGCGACCTCGTCGCTGGATTCGGGCTCGGAGAAGGCGATCCTGCGCGCGCTGAACGAGGTCTCGGCACGGCGCACCACGCTCGTGATCGCGCATCGGCTGTCGACGGTGATCGACGCCGAACAGATCGCGGTCATGGAGCACGGCCACGTGGTCGAACGCGGCACACACCGCGAGTTGCTGGCCCTCAAAGGTGCCTACGCGCGGCTATGGCGCCACCAGCAGGAAGAGGCCGAACAGCCCCATCCGGCGACGCCTGGCGAATAGCTCAGTCGTCGACGTCGGCCTCTTCCATCCAGGCGGCCTGGATCGCCTCGAGGATGCGCTCGCCGGAACGGTTCGGGTCGTCGTCGAACTCCGGCAGCTCCATGACCCACTGGCGCAGGTCCATGAAGTTGATGTTGCGCGGGTCCACGTCCGGGTGTTCGTCCGCCAGCTGGATCGCGATTTCCTGGGTATCGGTCCACTTCATAGCCGTGCCCTCAGTGGTTCTCGGAGACCTGGTTGATGGTGTATTTCGGCAGCTCGACCACCAGATCGGTGTCGGCCACGAGCGCCTGACAGGAGAGCCGGGAGTCCGGTTCCAGCCCCCAGGCCTTGTCCAGCATGTCTTCCTCGTCCTCGGTGGGCTCCTCGAGGCTGTCGAAGCCCTCGCGCACATACACGTGGCAGGTCGTGCAGGCGCAGGACTTCTCGCAGGCATGCTCGATCTCGATCCCGTTTTTCAGGGCGAGATCGCAGATGCTGATCCCCGGCTCGGCCTCGATAGAGGCCCCCTCCGGGCAGATTTCCTCGTGGGGCAGAAAGATTACCTGGGGCATGTTGTCAGTTCCCTGCGTCGTATTCGCTAACGTTGTGTCCGGCGAGCGCGCGCCGGATGCTGTCATTCATGCGCCGCGCGACGAAGGCCTCGGAGGCCTGCTCCACGCGCTTGCGCGCCGCCTCGATGGCGTCGGGATCGGCGCCCTTCTCGCGTTCGGCGCGCAGCGCGTCGCGCGCCTGCTCGATGGTCTGGCGCTCCTCGGCCTCGAGGTAGCGATCGCCGTCCGTCTCCAGCGCGGCATCCAGGGCCTCGAGCACGCGGTCGGCCTCGACCTGCTCCTCGCGCAGGCGCCGCGCCTCCATGTCCTCGCGCGCGGAGGAGGCGGAATCGCGCAGCATCTGCTCGATCTCGCTGTCGGTCAGGCCGTAGCTGGGCTTGACCTCGATATGCGCCTCCACGCCCTGGGTCTGCTCGCGCGCGGTCACGTTCAGCAGCCCGTCGGCATCGACCTGGAAGGTCACGCGGATGCGCGCGGCCCCGGCCACCATCGGCGGGATACCGGACAGGGTGAAACGCGCCAGCGAGCGGTTGGCATCGACCACATCGCGCTCGCCCTGCACCACATGCAGCGACATCGCGGTCTGGCCGTCCTTGAAGGTGGTGAAGTCCTGCGCGCGGGTGGCCGGGATCGTGGTGTTGCGGGGGATGATGAACTCGACCAGTCCTCCCATCGTCTCCAGCCCCAGCGACAGCGGGATCACGTCCAGCAGCAGGAGCTCGGTATCGGGCTTGTTGCCGGCCAGGATGTCCGCCTGCTGGGCCGCCCCGATGGCCACCACACGATCGGGATCGATCCCGGCGTGCGGCGCGCGGCCAAAGAACGCTTCCACCGCCTCGCGGACCGCCGGCATGCGCGTGGAACCACCGACCAGCACGACCTCGTCGATCGCGTCCGGCGCCAGGTCGGCATCTTCCAGCACCTGGCGGCAGGCGGCCATCGTCCGGTCCAGCAGCGGCCGGGCCAGCTCCACCAGCGTCGCGCGGTCGAGCTCCGCCGTATAAGTCGAGCCATCGGCGCGCACGACCTCGACGCGAGTGCTGTCGGCGTCGGTCAGGGCCTCCTTGGCCTCGCGCGCGGCCAGCAGCACGCGGCGCAGACGCTGCGGGTCGGTTTCGCCGGTCATTCCGGCCTGATTCAGCAGCCAGTCCGCGATCGCGCGGTCGATGTCATCGCCGCCCAGGGCGGAATCGCCCCCGGTGGCCAGCACCTCGAACACACCCCGGCGCAGCTGCAGGATGGAGATATCGAAGGTCCCGCCACCCAGGTCATAGACCGCAATGGTGCTCTCTTCGCCCTGGTCCAGGCCGTAGGCCACAGCCGCGGCGGTCGGCTCGCTAATCAGCCGCAGGACGTTCAGGCCCGCCAGTTGCGCCGCGTCGCGCGTCGCCTGGCGTTGCGGATCGTCGAAGTACGCCGGCACGGTAATAACCACGCCTTCCAGCTCGTCGCCAAGCGTGGCTTCGGCGCGTTCGCGCAGAGTATTGAGGATGTCGGCCGAGACCTCCACCGCCGTCTTGTCGCCGGCCGCCGTCTCGATCCGCGGAACGCTGGAGTCCCCCGTTTTCAGCCGAAACGGCAATTCGCCCGACAGCGTGGCCACATCCGCCACGCCTCGACCGATCAGGCGCTTGACCGAGGCAATGGTGTTGTGCGGATCATCCGCCGCATGCTCGGCCGCCGCGTGCCCGACGCTTACCGCATCCGGCGCGTAGTGCACCACAGAAGGCAGGATATGCCGGCCCTGCTCGTCCGGCAGGGTGTCGGCCACGCCACTGCGCACGGTGGCGACCAGCGAATGCGTGGTGCCGAGGTCGATCCCGGCCGCCAGGTGCCGCCGGTGCGGGGCGGAGTCGGCTCCGGGTTCGGTGATCTGCAGTAACGCCATCGAAATTCGGCTCCTTCACACGGCGGCGGCTCAGCCGCGCGCCAGGTTCTGTCGGGTTCGTTTCAGCTCCGCCAGCAAGCGGTCGAAAAAGCGCAGCTCGAGTACGCGATCTTTGGCCTGCGCCGCGGGCGATGTCGGATCGGCCAGGGCCTCGGCGACCTTCGAGCGCGTTTCGTCGCGGGCCTTTTCCAGCTCCATCCCCACCGCGTCCAGTTCCTCGCGGTCGCCGGCGGATTCGGCCTCTTCCAGGCGTTCACGCCACTCGATCTGGGCCTCGATGAACTCGATGTTCTGGCTGGTATCGCGTTCTGCATCGAACGCAATCCCACCGCGCTCCAGCAAGGCCACCGCACGGCGGTAGTCGTCGTCGAGAATGGCATAGGCCTCGTTGACATCGGCCGCCATCGCCGCAGCCATGCGCCGCGCCTGGTCGCCCTGACGCACGAAGCGGTCGGGGTGCAGCTCGGCCTGCAGGCGCTTGAAGCGCTCGGCCAGCTGCTGACGGTCGATCTCGAAAGCGACCGGCAAGTCGAACTGCTCGAAGGGGTCGGTCATGACGTCCTGTGGTCCTCGCAACAAGAGGCTGGCATCGGGCACGGGCGCCCAACGCAAAACGGGGTGGGACAGTGGCTGCCAGGCAACCACCATGCACCACCCCGGATGCGTGCATCAGTCAGATGCTGAAGCTTTCACCGCAGCCGCACCGGGCCTTCTCGTTCGGGTTATTGAACCTGAAACCCTCGTTCAGGCCTTCCTTGCCGAAATCCAGCTCGGTGCCATCCAGATAGACGAGCGACTTCGGGTTGACCACCAACTTGATGCCACGATCCTCGAACACCGTGTCGGTGTCCTCGATATCGTCGGCGAACTCGACCACGTAGGCCATGCCCGAGCAGCCGGTCGTCCTGACCCCGAGGCGCACGCCCACACCCTTGCCACGCTGGGCAAGAAAGCTCTGGATGCGCTCGGCTGCCGGTTCGGTCAGTGTAATCGCCATAGACACCTCAGGCGGTCTTCTGCTCGGCCTGCTCGTCCTGACCGTGCCGCTCCTGATAGTTGGAGATGGCTGCCTTGATCGCGTCCTCGGCCAGCACGGAGCAGTGGATCTTCACCGGCGGCAGGGCCAGTTCTTCCGCAATCTGCGTATTCTTGATCTGGCTGGCCTCGTCCAGGGTCTTGCCGCGCACCCACTCGGTGAGCAGCGAACTGGAGGCGATGGCGGAGCCACAGCCGTAGGTCTTGAACTTGGCGTCTTCGATCACGCCTTCGTCGTTGACCTTGATCTGCAGCTTCATCACATCGCCGCAGGCCGGGGCGCCGACCATGCCGGTACCGACGGAGTCATCGTTCTTGTCGAAGCTGCCGACGTTGCGCGGATTTTCGTAGTGGTCCAGAACCTTGTCACTGTAAGCCATGACCGTTCTCCTATTGCGTAGTACGCGTTGCGTTCGTGGTGCCGAGCCGGTGGCCTAGTGGGCCGCCCACTCGACGGTGCTCAGATCGATGCCGTCCTGATACATCTCCCACAGTGGGGAGAGCTCGCGCAGCTTGGCGACTGCGGCGCGCACGATCTCGACCGTATGGTCGACCTCCTCGACGGTCGTGTAGCGACCGATGGAGAAGCGGATCGAGCTGTGCGCCAGCTCGTCGTCGCGACCCAGTGCTCGCAGCACGTAGGACGGCTCCAGGCTCGCCGAGGTACACGCCGATCCGGAGGACACGGCGATGTCGCGCAGCGCCATGATCAGGCTCTCGCCCTCGACGAAGTTGAAAGAGACATTCAGGTTGTGCGCGACCCGCTGTTCGGCGTCGCCGTTCAGGTAGACCTCTTCCATGCCGTCGAGGCCCGCCCACAGGCGGTCGCGCAGCATGCGGATGCGCTCGAGTTCGGTACCCATTTCCGCGCCGGCAATTCGGAAGGCCTCGCCCATGCCGACGATCTGGTGAGTCGCCAGCGTGCCAGAGCGCATACCGCGTTCGTGCCCACCACCGTGCATCTGCGCCTCGATGCGCACCCGCGGCTTGCGGCGCACATACAGGGCACCGATGCCCTTCGGCCCGTAGGCCTTGTGCGCGGAGAAGCTCATCAGGTCTACCGGGAGTTTGGACAGATCGACCGCGACCTTGCCGGCGGACTGGGCCGCGTCCACGTGGAAGACGATCCCGTGCTCGCGGCACAGATTGCCAATCGCCTCGATGTCCTGGATCACGCCGATCTCGTTGTTCACGTGCATCACGGAGACGACGATCGTGTCGTCCCGGATCGCATCCTTGAGTTCCTGCAGGTCCACCAGGCCGTTCTCCTTCACGCCCAGATAGGTGACCTCGAAGCCCTCGCGCTCCAGCTGGCGCGCAGTGTCCAGCACGGCCTTGTGCTCGGTCTTGACCGTGATGATGTGCTTGCCCTTGCGCTGGTAGAAATTCGCGGCACCCTTGATCGCCAGGTTGTCGGACTCGGTGGCGCCGGAGGTCCAGATGATCTCCTTCGGGTCGGCGCCAACCAGCGCAGCAACCTGCTCACGGGCATTCTCCACGGCTTTTTCCGCACCCCAGCCGAAGCTGTGGCTGCGCGATGCCGGGTTGCCGAACAGGCCGTCCTTGGTCAGGCAGCCGGTCATCTTCTCGGCCACACGCTCGTCGACCGGCGTGGTCGCGGAGTAGTCCAGGTAGATGGGCAGTTTCAGGTCACTCATTACGCGTTCACTCCTTACGCAGCCGCCTCAGGCGGTCGCATTGCTCGATTTGGTTGCATCGCCCTTCAGGGCGTTGCCATGCACGACCACTTCCTTCACGCCATCCTGCTCCTTCTGTGCCCGATGCCGTTCCAGCACATCCGCCAGCGTCCGGTTGCTAAGAAAGTCGTAGAGCTGCTGGCTGAGATCCGTCCACAGATCGTGCGTCAGACAGCGCGATTCGGAATTGCAGTTGGCCTTGCCGCCACAGCGCGTGACATCCACGGGCTCGTCGACCGCGACGATGATATCGGCCACCGAGATACCCTCGGGCTCCCGACTCAGCGCATAACCACCGCCCGGGCCGCGACTGCTGTTCACCAGCCCCTGCCGGCGCAGCCTGGAAAAAAGCTGCTCCAGATAGGACAATGACAGTTTCTGGCGTCGCGCCACCTCGGCCAGTGATACCGGGCCGTTCTCGGTGTGCATCGCCACGTCCAGCATGGCAGTGACGGCGTAGCGCCCTTTGGTCGTCAGTTTCATGGCTGTGTCTGCTTCCTGCTCATTTGACGTGCAGCTTAGAATAACCGACCAAAACGATCAAGTATTCCCCTGCTGTTTACGTTCTTGTTGGCTTTCCGCAGGCCGAGGCACTTCGCATTCGTCCGGCTCCAGCCCCTCCAGATCGCAGGGCTCGATCGGCCTCGAATCCGCATCGCCCACCACCTCGCCGGGGTCGATCCCCGCACGCTTCAGGGCCTGGCAGGCCTTGTCCATGCGCTCGTCCAGCTCATGCACTCGGTGCACGATCCGATGAATCGCGTTGGCCACCGGGTCGGGCATATCGCGCGCAACACCGTAGGCATCGAAACCCAGGCGGTCGGCCATCTGCTGAAACCGCGGGTCCGGCTCCGGCCGCGGACCGATGACCCGCGCCGGGATCCCGACCGCCGTCGCATCCGCCGGGACATCCTTCAGCACCACTGCATTCGAACCGATGCGCGCGCGGTCACCCACGTGGATCGGGCCCAGCAGTTTGGCCCCCGCACCGATGACCACCTCGTCGCCCAGCGTCGGGTGGCGTTTGCCGCCCTCCCAACTGGTACCGCCGAGGGTCACCTGGTGGTAGATCGTGCAGTCATCGCCGACCTCGGCGGTTTCGCCGATCACCACGCCCATACCGTGGTCGATAAAGAAGCGCCGCCCGATCTTCGCGCCCGGGTGGATCTCGATCCCGGTCACCCAGCGACTGAAGTTGGCAATCACCCGCCCCAGCCAGCGCATGCGATGGTTCCACAGCCAGTGCGCCAGCCGGTGATACCAGAGCGCATGCAGACCGGGATACGCCGTCACCACCTCGAAGGCGTTGCGGGCGGCGGGGTCGCGTGCGAACACGCAGCGAATGTCCTCGCGCATCCTGTCAAACATGGCCGGGCCTCATTCCTGAGTCATTTACTAAGGTATCACTTCCGCGCGCGACCCGTCTCAGCGGCCACGCTCCGTGTGCGTCAATATGCCGCGCAGCATGCGCACCTCGCTGGCACTGAGCCCCGCGCGCATGTAGAGGTGGCGCAGGCGCCGCATCAAATGGCGCGGGTTCTCGGGATCCAGCACCTCGATGGTCGTCAGCGCCTGCTCGAAATGACTGAACAGGCCCTCCATCTCCGCCTGGGTCGCCAGCGGGTCGCGCGCATCCTCGGGCTCGGCCGCAGCCGCGGCCCCAACCGACTCCCCGGCCAGGGCGGCCATGCGCAGCGCATAGGTCATCACCTGCACGCTGCCAGCAAGATTCAGGGAGCTGAAATCCGGGACGGTCGGGATCTGGACAAAGGCGTTGCAGTGATCCAGCTCGGTATTGGTCAGCCCGCTGTGCTCGCGCCCGAACACCAGCGCGACCGGCCCCTCGGACGCATGCGTCAGCACCTGTTCGGCCGCAATATCCGGGCCCAGCACGGGCACAGAGTGCGTGCGCAGCCGGGCGCTGGTCCCGATCACCCACACACAGTCCGCGACCGCAGCCGCCAAGTCGTCCACCACCCGTGCCCGCGCCAGCAGGTCATCGGCCCCGGAGGCCAGCGCCGTGGCATCGGCATGCGGGAACCGCTCCGGCGCCACCAGCACCAGATCGGTAACCCCCATGGCCTTCATTGCACGCGCGGCGGAGCCGATGTTGCCCGGATGCGTCGTACCGACCAGCACGACCCGCACCCGGCCCAGGCGTTGCTCCATATGCGGAACCCCCTTCGTTCAAGGCGTCGGATTGTACACACCGGTGCCTGCGACTTCCCAAAAAAGAGCCGCTTGTGTATTGTTCGCGGCCTTTCCGCGGCGCGTGCGCGCGCCCGCTGGACACCCCTCAGAACACCAGGAGACACCCCATGCACCCCATGCTGAACACGGCGGTATCGGCGGCTCGCGAAGCCGGACGCATCACCACCCGCGCCTGGGGACGACCGGATCGCATGAACACGCGCGAGAAGGCCCGCAACGACTGGGTGTCGGATGTCGACCTCTCCGCCGAGCAGGCCATTGTGCAGACGTTGCGCCGCGCCTATCCCGACCACACCATCATGGCGGAAGAAGGCGGGCAGCAGGACGGAGCCGACGGCGAATACGTCTGGATCATCGACCCGCTGGACGGCACCACCAACTACCTGCGCCAGATCCCCCAGTACGGCATCTCCATCGCACTCAAGCACAAGGGGCGGCTGGAGCAGGCGGTGGTCTACGACCCGCTGAAGGAAGAGCTGTTCACCGCGACGCGGGGTGCCGGGGCGTTTCTCAACAGCCGCCGGATCCGCGTGTCCGACCGCAAGGACCTCAACGGCGCCCTGCTGGGCACCGGCATCCCCTTCCGCGAAGGCCAGGATCTGGAGCGCTACCTGAGCAGCCTGCGCCACCTGGTGCCCGGCACCGCCGGTGTACGCCGCCCGGGCTCCGCCGCGCTGGATCTGGCCTGGGTCGCTTGCGGACGCTTCGATGGCTTCTGGGAGATGGGCCTGCAGGCCTGGGACATCGCGGCAGGCCTGCTGCTGGTGCAGGAGGCGGGTGGCGTTGTCAGCGACTGGGCCGGCAACCCGGACGTGCTTCGCCGCGGCGATGTCGTCGCCGGCAACCCGAAGGTGCTCAAGGCCATGCTGCAGCGCCTGCACCAGGCCGAAAAAGAACGCGCCGCCCAAGCGAACGACTAAGCCCTCCCCTTCGCGCCCTGCCGGGCTAACGCCCCGGTAGGCGCGCACCCCGACCACCTTCCGCGCCGTTTAGGCTGAGCCTGTTTCGTCCTCTGGCGTTTACCGTGGCTTCGTCCGACCGCCTACCATATTGTGGCCGGCCCGGTTCGGCACCCGGTGTATACGTGCCTTCGGTCCGCATACTGCCGTGCGCTCACTCGCGAGCGCGCCGCGAGGTACTTTCTTGCTTGCCCAAGAAAGTACCCGTCGAGGCGCACCCGGATTCCGCCCGGGAACCTTGCTCCAGGGCCCTCGGGCCGGCGGCGCTGAAACTCGCTCCGCTCAGACAGTCAGCGCCCCCGTTTTTATTTTGAATCTTCCGTCCCGAGAACCCTTCCGCAAGGGGCTTCATACGGGGGACGAAGGTCAAAACAGAAGGTATCCCCATGCCTGCAGTCAATCTAGCCTTCGTAGGGTGCGGTTGAGCGCAGCGAAACGCACCGTTCCG